>JAYQSQ010000031.1:0-4535 GCA_038146985.1 Alphaproteobacteria bacterium | reverse complement strand
CGGTCCCGCGCGCCGGAGCTGGTCGAGTTCGACGACTTCATGGAGTTCGAACTGGACGGCGAGGTGATCAACGACGATGGCCGCACCCCCTATGGGGAGCGCATGATCCACGGCGCCATCTTCGAGGCCCGGCCCGAGATCACCGCGGTCATTCATAACCACGCGCTGGAGGTGCTGCCCTTCACCATCACGGAGAACACCTTAAAGCCGGTGGTCCACACCGGCTCGGTTATCGGCGAGACCATTCCACTCTGGGATATCCGGGACAAGTTCGGCGAGAACACGGACATGCTGGTCCGCTCCATGGAACAGGGCCGCGACCTCTGCGCCACCATGGACGGCAATCAGTGCGCTCTAATGCGGGGCCACGGGGCCGTGGTCGCCGGGCGCACGCTCAAAGAAGCAGTGATCACCGCCATCTATCTGCAGATCAACGCCAAGATTCAGACCATCGCCATGGGCATGGGCACGCCGAAACCGCTTTCCAAAGGCGAGATCGACGGCTGCGCCGCGGTGCAGTTTTCGCCCTTGGGTGCTGACCGGATGTGGGAGCATTTCTGCATCCGCGCCGGCGTGGAGCCCTGCTAAGACATAGGCGCTAGCCTCTGAGGCGCGACCGCAATTCCTGATCGGCGGCGTGATAAATCTCTTCCGGTGATTGACCGGCGTTGATCGCGGCGAGGCCCCAGGCCACGTCCGCGTGATAGCCTTCTCCGTCCAGCCGGACCGACGCGCCGGCCAGGGCGGCGGAGAGCAGCTTGGCTGTCTCTTCAATCTCCGCCCGATCAGACACGTTGTAGAGCACGCCAAAAGTTGCCGCGCCCAAATAGCCGATGGGCCCGGCCTCGGCGACATCCGTCACCAGCTTTTCGGCGACAGCGATAAACAGTCCGTCATGCACGGCAACCCCGTGAGTGATGCGCAGACTTTCCATATCCCGAAGGCCCAATAGCAACAGCGTGCTGGGATCGCCGGTCTGTTCCACATGGGTGACGGCCTGACGGAGCGATCGGAAGAACGCCCGCCGGCTCGCCACCGGCAGGAACGAATCCTCATCCGCCGCTGCCAGCAAATGCCCTTCCCGCTGGCGGGCCACGTCCAGGTCCCAGCGCAACGCATCCATCTCATGGAACAGCAGGGTCATCGCTTCTTCGACCTTTGGCGTGTACTCAGATCTCGGCACGCCCAGCACAAACGTGGCGTCCTTGATTTGCTCTTCGGTTCTTGGGCTTGGTTTGGCCTGCTCCCGGCTGGTTTGGGCGTAGCCGCCCTGGTGATCGGCGGCGCGCCGGTCGGTAATACTGCGATATCGATGTACGCCGCCGACGTCGGCCATGGGGGATCGTCCGTTGTTCGGGGTTCACTAGGCTAGCATGGGCAGATTAACAGCGCCAAATGACGTTTGAGAATCGGGTAAAGCCCTGACCCGATTAGATGCTGCGGGAACGGCCTTCCCAGTATTCTTCCCGAATCGCGTTCTTTTGGATTTTGCCGACGGCTGTTTTCGGCAAGCCCTCGACGAACTTGATCATCCGGGGCCGCTTATGCCGGGCCATCCGGTCGGCACAGAACGCAATCAGCTCTTCTTCGGTGGCTTGTTGCCCCGCCGCCAGCACCACATGGGCCGCCGGCAGTTCCCCCCAATGATCGTCGGGAATGCCGAAGACGGCGCATTCGTTGACCGCGTCATGCTGATAGAGAACGCCTTCGATCTCCGTCGGATAGACGTTTTCCCCGCCGGAGATGATCATGTCCTTGGACCGGTCCACCAGGAACAGGAACCCTTCCTCGTCCAGGTAGCCCACGTCGCCGGTTTTGATCCAGCCGGCGGCGGTAAACGCCGCCTCGGTCTCTTCCGGCTGTTTGTAGTAGTGCATCATCACGTTCGTGCCCCGGGACGCCACCTCGCCGATCTCACCGGCCGGCAGCGGCCGATCATCCGCCCCCAGGATCGTCAGATCCAGGTCCGAGTAAGCCTTGCCGACGCTTTCCGGCTTTTCCAGGTTTGCCGCCACCGGGCGGACGGTCAGATTGCCGGCCTCGGTCTGGCCATACTGTTCCTGCCAAGTGACATTAGGCAGGATTTCCATCTGCCGGCGCAGCTGGGCCTCGCTGGTCGGCGACGCGCCGAAATTCATATAACGCAGGGTCTTTAGCTGTTCCTTGGAGAACTCCGGATGACTGATGATGCCGTTGATCTGGGTCGGCACCATAAACGCCGCCGTGATCCCGTGCTTTTCACAAAGTCCCATAAACACTTTGGGGTCCCAGGCCGGCATCAACACACAGGTCAGTCCCATCAGAATGCCTGTCTGCATCCAAATCTGCAGCCCGGCAATATGAAACAGCGGTGAAGAGCAGCAGATGATATCGGTCTCTTGGATATCCATCTCCCGCGCGGCGCGGACCGAGCCGATCACCCGGGACGCATGACTGACCACCGCGCCTTTGGGAAAGCCCGTGGTGCCGCCCGTATAGGTGATGCAGTAGGCGTCGGTCTCGGCAATCTCTACCTCCGGCTTGCCGTCCGGCGCATCGTCGAGGAAATCCTCATAGGTCTCCATCCCCTCGCCCGTGGCCTCACCACCGAACACGATGACCCGCTTCAGGACCGGCGAATCTTCCCTGATCGCGAGCACATTCTCCAATAGATCAGCGTGAACAAAGATGGCCTCCACGTCCGTGCGGTTGACAACGGCGGCCAATTCCTCCGGTGAAAACCGCGCCGACATATGGGCCAGGACACTACCGGACTTGGCCGCGCCGAAAAAGATTTCGAGATAGTTGAGTTGATTGGCGGACATGATCGCCACATTGTGCCCGCGGGCGAGATCCGCATTGATCAGCGCATTGGCAAACCGATTGGCGCGGGCGTCTAGCTCTCCGTAGCTAAATTGCGCGTCTCCACAGATCACGGCCGGCTTGTCCGGCGCGCTGGCGGCCGCGTTTTCCAGGATATCTCCGGTAAGCATACTGTCTCCCTGACCCGATTGTTCGGTACCCGAACAGATTGTGGACATTACCTTTGTGTCTCTCTAGCATTCAAGATAAATCCCGATGGAAGAACAAGACCGAAGCCGAGGGCCTTTTGAGTTTCAACGTCAAAATCAGGGGTAAGGACGCCACCGTCGCCGTGGAGATGGGCCGAACAATTTTGGAGTCCGCGCACGCTCAAGGCGTTGATTATCCCCACGGCTGCCGGTCCGGCAATTGCGGCGCCTGCAAATCCTTCCTGCTCAGCGGTGAAGTGGAAATGTCGCCCCGCTCAAAATTCGCGCTGACCGATGAGGAGGAACAGCGGGGCCTGATTCTGGCCTGCCGGTCGGTGCCCTGGTCCGACTGCGAGATCGAGCCCGCCAGCCGGGACGAGTTCGTCATGCTGGCAAGCCGGCGGATGACCTGCAGGGTGGCCGCGCTGGAAGACGCCACCCACGACATCAAGATTGTCCGGCTCGATGTGGAGTCCGGCGGGCCCTACGACTTCTATGCTGGCCAGTACGCGGAGATCACCTTCCCCGGACAGCCGGCACGGGACTTCTCCATGGCCAACCGGCCCGACGACGAGGTGCTGGAATTTCATATAAGGCTGGTCCCCGGCGGCTCGGTCTCCCCCTATGTCGCGAATGATCTCAAAGTCGGCGACGAAGTGGCGCTGAAAGGCCCGTTCGGCGCGGCCTATTACCGCGACACCCATGCCGGACCGATCATCGCGGCGGCCGGCGGTTCGGGCCTGGCCCCCATCAAGTCGATCACTGAGACCGCACTTCGAGGCGGCGCGCGACAAGATATCCTCCTGTATTTCGGTGTCCGGGACGAACAGGACATCTATCTGGAAGATCACTTCACGCGGCTGGCGGAGGATCACCCCAACCTCAATTTCATCCCGGTCCTGTCCGAGCCCTCCGGCGAGACGGACCGGCGGACCGGCTTCCTCGCCGACGCCATGGCTGCCGACTTTTCCGATTTGGACGGGTTCAAGGCCTACCTTGCGGGCCCACCTATAATGGTGGAAACATCGGTAGAGAAACTGAAAGCGCTGGACCTCCGAGATCGGGACTGCCATGCCGACGCCTTCTATACGGAGGCGGAGAAAGCGGCGCTGAACGACTAGACCAAGGGAGAGAGACGTGAGCGAACAGCATCTGGCGGGACGGGCCGCCATTGTCACCGGCGGCGGCCGGGGCATCGGCAAGGCGATCTGCGAGAACCTCTCCCAAGCGGGAGCCTCCGTCATCGTCGCGGACAATGGCAGCGCTATTGATGGGGAGCCTGAAAAGCCCAACATTGCAGAGACCGTCGTCGAAAGCCTGCCCAGCGAGGCTGTTGCCTTTACCGAGAGCGTGGCCTCGCCGGAAGCCGCGAAGGCCATGGTTCAACTCGCATGCGACACATTCGGCGGCATCGATATCGTCATCAACTGCGCGGCGATCCTTCGCGATGGGCTGGTGTTCAAGGGCGCGCCCGAGGACTGGGACACGGTCATCCGCAACAACCTGTCGGCCGCCTATTACCTGATTAATGCGGCGACGCCGGTG
>JAYQSQ010000030.1:0-4849 GCA_038146985.1 Alphaproteobacteria bacterium | reverse complement strand
AAACGATTGCATGTGATACCAATCCGAGAGACATTTTTTGGGTTGGGAGGACCTTATATGGAGAATCCCGGCCTATTCCTGTCGGCGACGCGAGCAGCTATTTGGTTTTTATGTCCGCGATATTGTCGGATCGGTGAATTCAAGGCAACGTGGCACCTGAATTGAAAAGCGCGCGCTTTGATCGGGAGAGACGAAAATGCATGATCTGGTCATTCGAGGCGGTTCCATTATCGACGGCACCGGCGCGCCGCAAGCGACCGGCGATATCGCCATTGACGATGGTGTGCTGACAGAGGTCGGCGGCAAGGTCGGTCCCGGCAAGCGCGAGATCAAGGCCGATGGGCTGCTGGTCACGCCGGGCTGGTGCGATATCCATACCCATTATGACGGCCAGGCGACCTGGGACCCGGAACTGGCCTCGTCCTCCTGGAACGGCTCCACGACGATCCTGTTCGGCAATTGCGGCGTCGGCTTTGCCCCGGTACGCGGCGAACATCACGAGGCGCTGATCGATCTCATGGAGGGTGTCGAGGATATCCCGGGCATCGCGCTGGCCGAGGGACTGGCCTGGGATTGGGAGAGCTTTCCGGAATATCTCGACGCGCTTGAGCGCCAGGAGCGGGTCATCGATGTCGGCGCCCAGATGCCGCATCACGCGCTTCGGGTCTATGTGATGGGCGAGCGCGCGATCCGTCACGAGGCGGCGACGGCCGAGGATATCGAAATCATGTCGCGGCTCACCGAGGAAGCGTTGCGCGCCGGCGCCTTCGGCTTCACCACCTCGCGCACGGATCAGCACAAGACCACCTCCGGCGCGTTGGTGCCCGGGCGCTATTCCGAGACGGACGAGTTGATCGGCATCGGCAAGGCCTTGGGCCGGGCCGGCTCCGGCGCCTTCGGCATGATTTCGGACTTTGACGACGAGGCCGCCGAGTTCGAGTGGATGACCAAGCTCGGCGCCGAGATCAACCGTCCGCTCTGGTTCCTGCTGACCGACCGGGCCTATGATCCGGAACGTTGGCGGCGTCTGCTGTCCGGGGCCAAGGCGGCGAAGCAGTCCGGTGCCTCCATCATCGCCCAGGTCGCGGGCCGTCAGGTCGGGCTGGTATTGGGTCTCACGACGTCGCTGACACCGTTCTCGGTGCGCGAATCCTTCAAGGCGCTGGAGGATCTCGCGCCGGCGGAAAAACTCGCCCGTCTGCGTGACCCGGAAATGAAGCGCAAGATCCTCGGCGAGGAAGTATCCGAGCAGTTGTTGGAAATCCTGCCGCCGTTGAGCCGGGCGATCACGACGCGCTGGGACCGGATGTATCCCTTGGGAGATCCGCCGAATTACGAGCCCTCGCCGGATCAGTCCGTCGCCGCGCTGGCCGAACGCGAGGGCAAGTCCCCGGAAGAGTTCGCCTATGACTATCTCACCGGCGGGGACGGCACCCGGATGTTTCAGTTCCCCTCGACAAACTACGTGACCGGTGATCACGGGCCGGTGCGCGAGATGCTGACCGATCCGCAGACCCTGCTGGGACTGAGTGACGGCGGCGCGCATTGTGGGGTGATCTGCGACGCCACGGTGCCGAGCTTCATGCTCACTCACTGGGTGCGGGACCGCAGTCGTGGGGAGAGGCTACCTCTGGAATGGGTTGTGAAACGCCAGACCAGCGAAACCGCGGATTTCTTCGGCTTTAAGGATCGGGGCCGGCTGCAACCCGGAAAGAAGGCCGATGTTAACCTGATCGACTTCGAGAACCTGCAACCCCGCGCCCTGGAAATCGTCAACGACCTGCCGGCGGGCGGCAAGCGGTTGATCCAGAAGGTCGACGGCTACGAGGCGACGATCGTCTCCGGCCAGCCGATTTTCGAGCGCGGTGAGGCCACCGGGGCGCGTCCCGGCAAACTGGTGCGGGCCGGCCATGGCGGGTAGGCGGTCGTGAGGATCGAGCCGGCCGATCTCGATTTCACAGGCAAGCGG
The DNA here is from genome assembly GCA_038146985.1 of Alphaproteobacteria bacterium. Classification (GTDB taxonomy): domain Bacteria; phylum Pseudomonadota; class Alphaproteobacteria; order Thalassobaculales; family Thalassobaculaceae; genus JADHLJ01. The sequence goes on along the minus strand of JAYQSQ010000030.1, from coordinate 2,880 downwards.
GTCCTGGTTACCGGTGCGGCCAGCGGGATCGGCGCGGCGATGGCCGAAACCTTTCACGGTCACGGCGCCACGCTCGTTCTCGCGGATCGCGACGCCGCCGGGCTAGAGGCGATGGAGCGCCGGTTGCCGGGGTGCCGGTCCATTCCGTTTGATCAGGCGGATCTCGCCTCGATCCAGGCCATGGCCGAGAGGGCCGGGCCGGTGGATGTACTGCTCAACAACGCCGGCGTGCTTTGGGCCGGGCCCTTCGCCGAAATGCCGATGGAGGAGCTGGACCGGGTCGCGACGATCAATTTCATGGGACCGATGCGGGTGGCACACGCGGTCGGGCTCGGCATGCTGGAGAGAGACGCCGGGGTCATCGTCAATACCGCTTCGCAATTGGCCTTCCACGGCTCGGCCGAGCGCGCGGTCTATGCCGCAACCAAGGCGGGGGTCGCCCAGTTCACCAAGTCGATCGCGGCGGAATGGGCGCCGCGCGGGGTGCGGGTGGTGGCGATCGCCCCGGGACGGACGCTGACCAATCTCAACCGCTATCTGCTTGAGGATGGCGAGAAACGCGCCGAGGCGTTGAAGGGGATTCCCTTGGACCGGCTGGCCGAGGCGCCGGAAATGGCGCGCCTCGCCTTGCTTCTGGCCTCGGACGTTCTTGGTTATGTAGTTGGCGAGACAGTGATATCCGACGGCGGGTATGTGCTGCTTTAGCCGCTTTCGGCGATGTCCGACGGCGGCTTGAATTCCGGAACCAGCGTCTGAAGCGCCCGCATCGTCGCCTCGGTGTCGCGGCGGCGGGCTTGGTTCTCAAGCTCGGTGAAGGCGACGCGCAATTTCGCCAGGGCAATCGTCCGGGGGGTCGCGCGGCTTACCATCGGAATCTCGGTCTCGACCAGGGATTCATCGGCGTGAAACAGCGTCTCGTGAAGTTTCTCGCCGGGCCGGGGACCGGTGATCGTGATCTTGATATCGCTGTCCGGGATGATATGACAAGGGCCCCGATCTGGGCCCTTGTCATATTCGGTCTTGATGCCGGCTCAGCGTTTTCACTTCGATCGGCTTTGCGCTAGACGTTAGGATTTGCCGTTCATCGCCAGGATGTGGACGGGGTGGGTCAGGCGGTCGAGGAGCGCGCCGGTGAGGCGTTCCTCGCCGAGGGTAGCGGTCCGCTCGTCGAACGGCAGGTTGGATGTAATGATGGTGGCGCCGCGCTCATAGCGCTGTGTGTAACCTGATGCATCCAGCGAGACACAAATTGAATGGATCATAGCTTTTAGCGCAGAGCCTCGTAAGGCGTCTTGCCATTGTGGGCGCCATGAGGCCTAGCGAGATTGTAGAACTGCTCCCATTCGGCGAGTTTGGCTTCCAGATCGACATCCCTCTTGTAGCTGAGCAGCTGATAGAATTCCTGCTGATCAGACCTGTGTGAACGCTCGACCTTCCCGTTCAACTGGGGCGAACTTGGTTTGATATAGGCATGACGGATCCCCTTGTCCTCGACGTGCCAGTGGAACCTGGCCTGGAACTCGTGCCCGTTGTCGGTTCGGATCTCCCGGATCCGGAACGGGAACGTTCCGATCACGTGGTCAACGAAGTCGATGGCGTTGGCCTAGTTGTGTCGCTCGTAGACCTTGAGAGCACGGATTCGGGTAGCATCATCGATAGCGGTGTACTGGAAACGCCGGACCTTCTCGCCGCGTTTTCCCAGGAACGTAAGAAAATTAACGTCCATCTGAATATGGCGACCGGGTACCTGCTTATTGTAGCGCTTCGTGTGGACTTTGCGCACACGGGTGCCTCTCGGCAGCCGGTTCAGGCCATGTCGGCTTAGGATGCGATAGACACCGGCATCCGAGATCGTGATTTCGTGATATCGCTCCAGATACCAGACGATGCGCATCGGACCGAGGTGATACTTTTGGCGCAAGTGGAGCACCTTTTCCTCAACCGCCAACGGTGTCTTGTTGGGATGGTTGTGTGGCACCGATCTGTTGTTGGCGAGCCCAAACTCACCGTGGGCACGATAGGCTTGTCGCCATCGATAAAAGCTGGCTCGGCCAACTCCGAAATACCGACGGGCCTTGCTTACATTCCCAATTAGATCAGCGTGCTCAAGTACCCGAAGCTTACGACGGATCTCCCGCTCGTTCTCTGTCATCGAAACACCCTCCCTCTCCTCGCCGGAAATTATCGAAGATGTCTCGCTGAATCATAAAATCTTACACTGCGTGATTTCTAGTGTCTATTATGCGCCTACTGAAAGAAAGTCGCTTTAGCAACGCGCGGAAACGGCGCTCATAAATTATTGATTTTTAACGAAACCTTGGTGGGCGCACCAGGACTCGAACCTTGGACCCGCTGATTAAGAGTCCGAGGCTATTATATATATTTCAATGACTTAGATGGTCAAACCTAGCCAAATTGATCACTGCGTATCAATAGGTTGTCAGCAGATGGTCAAACCCTCAAACAGCGCACTGACCTGCCATAGAAAAAGTGGTCCAGGTGCCTGGCGGCAGCAGTCATGGCCCAGCGTGTCGGCCGTCGAAATGGCGACCCTGCGCTGGGTCTACTGGTTCAACAACCACCGTCTGTTCGGCCCCATCGGGCACATCCCACCCGCCGAGGCAGAAGCAAACTACTATGCCGGCCGAGAGACCCTCGATATGGTCGCATGACCCTAATGAAACAGCCTCCGGAAAACCCGGGATGGTTCAGATCGCCATCTCGATGGACGGTCGGGGCCGCTGGATGGACAACATCTTCATAGAGCGGCTGAGGCGCTCGCTCAAATATGATGCGGTCTATCTGCACGTGTTGGGCGACGGCACCACGCCGAGCAGGTGATCGCCGACTGAATGACCTTCTACAACACCGAGCGCCCCA
>JAYQSQ010000029.1:0-2540 GCA_038146985.1 Alphaproteobacteria bacterium | reverse complement strand
GGCAGGATCTCTCCGGCCGCGATCGGACCGAGATACTTTTCCTTCTGCGCGGGCGTACCGTTGACCCGGATCAGCTCGGCGGCGATCTCCGAGCGGGTGCCCAGCGAGCCGACCCCGATATAGCCGCGGGACAACTCTTCGGTGACCACGCACATGGCGATCTTGTCGAGCCCCAGCCCGCCGTCTTCTTCGGGGATGGTCAGGCCGAAGACGCCCAGCTCGGCCATCTCCGCGATGATCTCCAACGGGATCAGCTCGTCGCGTAAATGCCAGCCATGGGCGTGGGGGGCGACCTTCTCATCGGAAAACCGCCGGAACTGGTCGGCGATCATGCCGTGGGTCTCGTCGAGACCCCGGTCGCCGAAATCCCCGGACCGGTCGCGCAGGGTCTCCGCGATGGCCTGCCGCGCGGCGATGCTGTCGCCCTCGGTCATCAGGGTGCGGGCGGCCTCACTAGTAAAGAAGACGCCTTCATCGAGGCCCAGATCGCCCGGCCGCGCGATTTCGTCCTGGCTCATGGCGATGCCGTATTTCAGCTGCTTCAGATAGGCGCCGAAGCCGCAGCCGAGGATCAGCCGTTCCAGATCGGAGAGCCGCCCGGCGCTGTCCAGCCGTTCGGCCCAGCCCAGAAGCTGCTCGAGCGCGGTCACATAGGTCGCCATCCAGGCATAGCCGTGCAGGGCGAACTGATGGGTGTTGAGCTTATCGGCCTCGACCGGCCCGCCGGGGGCCGCGAGCGCCGTGGCCGCCTGTCCGGCGGCGTCGCGAAAGGCCAGCGCATCCTGCAGGGCGGCGCGGCAGAGTTCGAGTGTGTTGGTCATGGTCGTGCTCACTCTCTCGACATATTCACCCTGAGCCTGACGAAGGGCGAGGATGTCCGCCCTCACACTTCGACAGGCTCAGCATGAGGGCTACTTCTACGTTGTTTCAATTGCACTCGTCATCCTTCCCCGCGACGACGCCGGCATCGTGCAGCTTGCCGATCTCGCCGTCACTCAGGCCCAGTTCGCCGGACAGGATCTCGTCCGTGTGTTCGCCCAGCACCGGCGCGCGGGGGTGTTCGCGCTCGAAGGCGCCGAACTTGTGGGGTGGACCCGGCGCCAGATAGGTGCCGATCCCCGGCTGCTCGATCTCGGCAAACAGCGGATTGGCGGTGGAGGCACGGGGGTCGTCGGCCACCATCTGGTCGAAGGTCTGGTAGGGACCCCAGCAGACATTGTGGGCATCGAAGGCCGTGCGGATTTCTTCGAGCGTATGCGCCGCGCACCACGCACCGATCGGCCCGGCAATCGCGTCCCGGGCGGCGTAGCGGTCTTCTTCCTTCGTAAAGTCGAGGCCGCTCTCGGCTTCCAGCGCCGCCATGGCGTCCGCCGTGCCCGTCGCCTCCACCAGCTTCTTCCACTGGGGCACCGAGACGGCGATGATCATCACCTGCCGCCCGTCCTTGGTGGGGAAGTCCCGCCCGTAGCTGCCATAGACATCGTTGCCGATATGGGGCCGCGAGGTGCCGTTGATCTGCACTTCGCCGATATAGCCGAGATTGCCCACCGTCGCGAAGGCCATATCGGCGAGCGACAGCGAGACATACTGGCCTTCACCCGTGATGCGCCGATGCCGCTCGGCCCCCAGCAGGCCCGTCGCCGCCGCGTAGCCCGTCGAGACATCCCAGCCCGGGAAGACCTGGTTCACCGGGTGTTCCTCGGCGCCGGGCCCGGTGACATACGGGAACCCCACCGCCGCGTGGACCGTGTAATCCACCGCCACCGACCCGTCCGGGTTGCCCAGGATGTTGAGCGCGATCAGGTCGTCGCGCTTGGCTTTCAGGGTGTCGTAGGCGAGCCAGCCGCGCATCGGGAAATTCGTCAGCAGGATGCCGCGATCCTCGCCCGGCTGGGTGATCAAATTGGTCAGGATCTCCTGGCCTTCGGGCTTGCGGAAATCGACCGCGATCGAGCGCTTGCCCTTGTTCAGCCCGGCCCAGTAGATCGAGTTGCCCTCCGCCGTCACCGGCCAGCGCCGGTAATCGATGCCGCCGCCGATCATGTCGAAGCGGATCACATCCGCCCCCAGCTGCGCCAGCGTCATCCCGCAGGTCGGCGCGGCGACAAAGGCCGAGCCCTCGACCACCCGCATGCCCGAGAGAACGCCGGTCATTGGGCTGCTCCCATGCCACACCCTCTCCTCCCGGGAGGAGAGGGCCGGGGTGAGGTGGGGGACAGTGCAGCGTATCCGGGATGCATCCGGCGTGTGCCCTGCACCTTGCTGAATACCCTTACCCTGAGCCTGTCGAAGGGCGAGGGTTCCCCCGGCTCATGCTTCGTCAGGCTCAGCATAAGGACCGGGGTTGTATGACGATGATTCGTGATGTCCGGCACAAAACTCTTCCCCCCAATGACGAACGCCGGCGCGGCGTTTAAACTCGTCCCAACAATATCATCTTCAGGAACACCTTCGAAATGGCCGGAACCGAAAAAGACGCCCTCACACCCGAACTGCTCGCCGCCGCGGCGCAGATCGATTCCTCCACCCTGCACGAGGCC
>JAYQSQ010000028.1:0-6804 GCA_038146985.1 Alphaproteobacteria bacterium | reverse complement strand
GGACGCGATGTCGAAGGCGGTCAGGCGCGCGGCCCGCGTTTCGCCCACGACCAGGGTCTTGCCGTCGGGTGTGATGATCGTGCCGTTGGGGAACCAGAGCCCGTCGGCGGCGACGCTCGCCTCGCCGCTGGGGGAGACCCGGACCAGGGTGGTCGCCTTCGGTTCCTCGCCCGCATGGCGGTTGAAGCCGAAATTGCCGACATAGGCGCCGCCCTTGGCATCGACGACCATGTCGTTGCACCAATAGTTGGCGTGGGCCGAGAGGTCGGCATGCTCCTCCAGCTTTCCTTTCACAAGGCGCAGGAGCTTCTGATCCCGCATCGAGACGATCAAGAGGGTGCCGTCCGGGGTCCAGCCGAGCCCCGATGGCTGCTCCGGCACGGTGCAGATGGTCTCGCGGTTGCCGTTGATATCCACGGCGATCACCTCGAAGGCATAGAAGTCGGAAAACCAGAGCCGACCGTCGCGCCAGCGTGGGCCTTCGGCGAAAGTCAGCTTGTCGAGGATCGGTGTCAGTTTTCTCATGGCCATCCAGCTCCGGGTACGGTCACGCGGGTGGTCTCTATCCGGCCCGTCGGATTGCCCGCATGGTCCTGGTTTCGATAGATATTGGTGCAGATCATCAGGGTGCGCCGGTCTGGCCCGCCGAGGGCGACAGCATAGGCGCCCCGATCGCCGGTCGGGATACGCTCGGCGACCTCGCCGCCGTCGCGGATCCGCACCACCTGTTTCTTGACCGGGTCGGCGATCCAGATTGCGCCCTCGGCATCCATGCAGATCCCGTCGGGCACCCAATCGTCGCCGCCCTCGGCCCAGCTCCGGCGGTTGTAGAGCGTGCCGTCCGGTGCCTTGTCGAAGGCGGTCAGCTTGCGGGCCCAGGACTCGGCCACGATCAGGGTCTTGCCGTCCGGCGTTATCGCGATCCCGTTGGGAAAGAAGAACCCGTCGGCGGCAAGGGAGATCGAGCCGTCGGGGTCGACGCGCGCGACATTGGTTTTCCGCTCCTTCTCGCCCTCGCGGTAGTCGAAGCCGAAATTGCCGACATAGGCGCGGCCCTCGCCATCGACGGTCATGTCGTTGCATTTGGAATGAGCGATACCGGAGAGATCCGCATGCACCTTCAACCCGTCCGCGTCGAGCCGCATCACCTTGCGGTCCAGCATCGAGACCACCAGCAGCCGTCCGTCGGGCAGCCAGCCGAGCCCCGAGGGCTGGTTCTCGACCGTGCAGATGGTCTCCGCCTTGCCTTCGGTGTCCACCGCGATCACGGAGTGCGAATAGAAATCCGAAAACCACAACCGCCCGTCATGCCATCTCGACCCCTCTGGAAAGGTGAGCTTGTCGAGCAGGACGGTGAGATCGGGCATGTTGGCAGGTCCTCAACAAGAAGAAAGTAAAACAGGCATGAACACCTAAGGTTTCACGAGGTTGACGGTCTGTTGCCAATGTCCGCCGTCGCCCTGGCGAAAGGCAGGGCCTTGGACCTGACATTGCCGAATACGATTTCCGGGTAACTTCCTCTCACTCCGGTTAACGATAAAGATTGTCAGACGGAACGGGCGCGGCTGGGCCCTGCCTTTCGCCAGGGCGACGGATAAATCTTTGTACGCTCACCCCGGGAGCGGGAATTTTTGGAGCGCTTCCTTGTAGTGCGGCTCGTTGTCGATCTCGAGGGTTGCCAGGACCCGGACCACGCCGCAGTAGAAGGCGATCGCCAGCACCAGATCGACCAGATGCTCGTTGCTGAGATGCTTGCGCAGGATCTCGAAGTCGGCATCCGGGATCTTGAGGTCCGTGACCATCGCGCGGGCGGAGCGGAGCACCGTCTTTTCCAGTTCCGGCAGGCCGCTGTCGCGGCCCTCGGTCTCGGCGGTGATGGCGTGAATGTCGTCTTCGGAAACGCCGAACTGTTCGGTGCCGAGCCGCACATGGTGGGTGTACTCGTACTCGCTGCGCGTGAGGTAGCCGACCTGGATGATCGCCATCTCCTTGATCCGCGGATCGAGGGTTGTCTTGTATCGGATATACTGCCCGAGCCCGCCGAAGGCGCGCGCGCCGCCCGGGCTGTTGGTCAATTGGCGGAACAGGTTGATCGGCCGTTTGAGGAGGTCCTTGTCCTCTTCTTTCAGGTCATCGACATCGAGATAAGGCAATCTTGCCATTTTATTAGTCCTAAAAGTTAATGTGATAGATTAACCGCGCGGCTTGGCGGAGAGCGAACAGCCGCCATCGACGACCATGAGGTGTCCGGTGACGTAACGGGCCCAGTTGGAGGACAGATACACGACCGCCTTGCCGATATCCCAGCCTTCACCCTCGATCTGGACCAGGGAAGCGTTCTGGCGCTGGGCCCGGTGCTCCGGTGTCATGCCGGGGGAATAGACCATCGGCGTGTAAACCGGTCCCGGAAGGATGCAGTTCACCCGGATGCCGTCGGCGCCGTGATCCACCGCCATCGCCTGGCTCAATGACAGGACCGCGCCCTTGGAGGTGGAATAGACCGTCAGGCCCTTGGGCCGGGTCGCGGAAATCGAGGAGATATTGACGATCGAGCCGCCGTCACCGCTGTCGATCATCGCGGGAATGGCGTGCTTGGACATCAGGAACATGGGCTTGAGGTTCACCTCCATGACCCGGTCCCAGTGCTCCTCCGTCTCGTCGACGACGGAAAGCCGGCTGCCGATGCCGATATTGTTGTCCAGCACGTCGAGCCGGCCCCAGGCGGCCATGGTCGCGTCGACCACGCGTTTGCACTCCTCGGTGCTCAGCAGGTCGGCGCCCATGGCTTTAGCGTCGCCGCCGCGTTTGGAGATCATTTCCACCGTGCGCGCCGCGAGCGTCTCGTCGCGATCGACCACCATCACCTTGGTGCCGGCTTCGGCCAGCAGGATCGAGGCGGCGCGGCCGTTACCGATCCCGTCGCCCGCCGCGCCGCCGCCGGCGACGATCGCGACCTTGCCCTTCAGGCCCAGATCCAGTGAATCGATCATGGCGTTTCCTCCGTTTCTCGTTTTCCAGACCTTGCGAGGCGCCCGGAGGTGCGTCAAGCGGTCGTGGCCCGCCCGTGATGGACGATCAAGCAGGTGTTGAGGTCGGGAGCTTACTTGTCCGGGTTACTTGCGTGACTCCCAGAGGTCGCGCAACTGACAGCTCCAGTAGACCAGCTGCGCCGCCAGCAGGCCCATGGGGCCCCCGGTGAAGTCGAGGCCGAACGGCGCGAAGACCTTGTAGGTCTCGTCATGCTCGGCGATCGCTTTGGCGATCAGCTCGCCGCCGAGCGTCGTGGTGTTCAGCCCGTGCCCGCCGAAGCCCTGGTTGTACCAGATGCCCGGCGACAGCAGGCCGATCTGCGGCATCCGGTGACGGGCATAGCCCATGGTGCCGGCCCAGGCGGTTTCCGCGCGGGCGCCGCGCAGTTGTGGAAAGACACCGAACAGATCCTCCAGCATCTGGGCTTCGAGGTTGGCCGGCCGCCGCGAGATGCTCATGCCGCCACCCCAGAGGATCCGCGTATCGGGAAGGGCGCGGTAGTAGTTTCCGATCCGCCGGTTGTCGGAGGCGGCATAGGGCGCGCGGATCGCGGATTGCAGGCGGTCTCCCAGGGGTTCGGTCAGCAGAACATAGGTGCCGATCGGCAGGGTCGCCCAGGACAGCCGCTGGTTCAGCCAGCCGATATGGCCGGAACAGCAGAAGACGAGATTGTCGGCGACGACCTCGCCGTGGGGCGTCCGGGCCCGGTGCCGGTCGCCGCGTTTGTCGAAGCCGGTGACCGGGGATTGCTCGTGGATGACCGCGCCGAGTTTTTCCGCCGCGATCCCGCTGCCATTGGCGTAGTTGAGGGCGTGAAGCTGGTGGCCATGCGGATTGAAGACCGCGTCGTGATAGCGCGGACTGTCATAAGCCTCGCGGGCCTTCTCGCGCGGCCAGTATTCCAGTCTAGTGCCGAACCGCTGGTTCATGTAACCGATATGGGCGCGAACCTTGTCGGGATTGTCGAACCAGGAATTGCGGACGATCCCGGCCGGCGCGTCGCCGCAGTCAATGACGTGGGCCTCCACCCGGGAGCGGACCAGATCCACCGCTTCCCAGGACATCCGGTAGAGTTCCTGGGCGGACTCGAGGCCGATGCGGGCCTCGATTTCGGGCGCGCCCAGGGCAAAGCCCGGCGACAGGAAGCCGCCGTTCCGGCCCGATGCGCCCCAGCCGAGCCGGTTGGCCTCCAGCAGCACCACCGGACGCCCCCGTTCCGCCAGTCCGAGGGCCGTCGCGATGCCGGCAAGGCCGCCGCCGATCACGCAGGTTTCCGTTTCGATCCGCCCTTCCAATGCGGGACGTTCCCGGGCGTCGGTCCGGGTGCGGCTGTAGTAGCTGTCGATATGCTCGCTTGGACGCATGACTTACCGCCAGGGCTGGTTTGGACGCTCGGCCATCGGACTAACCGGAGAGCCGCGCGCGGATCATCGCCAACGCGGTGCGGACCGTCTCCAGGCGGATTGCCGTGCGGTCGCCGCCGAAAACGTGGTGCGCGGCGACGGTTTCTCCGGATCTGCGGGCGCAGCCGAAATGCACCAGGCCCACGGGCTTGGCCGCGCTGCCGCCACCGGGCCCCGCGACGCCGGTGACGGCGACCGTGATCTGCGCGCGCGAGCGGGCCAGCGCGCCTTCGGCCATGGCCCGGGCCACGGGCTCGCTGACGGCGCCGTGTTCGATGATCAGATCCATGGGCACGCCCAGCATCTCGTTCTTGGCTTCGTTGGAATAGGTCACGAAACCCCGGTCGACGACGGCGGAGGAACCGGCGATCTCGGTCAGGCAGCCGACGATCAGCCCGCCGGTACAGCTTTCCGCGGTGGCGAGCATCATGCCCGCCGCCTTGCATTGCTCCAGCAGGTCTGCGGCCTCGCGGGTCAGATCGTCGGGGAGGGCGCTCATGCTCGGTCCTCATCGGGGAAAGGCGGCAACGCTAGCATCGCTCAGGGCCACACTCCAAGCGCCGTCAGGCCGGCCATCGTGAGCGCCATCACCGTCGCTCCCTGCAACCCGGCGAAGACATCGTCCAGCATGACGCCGATGCCGCCATGCACGGTCTCGTCGGCCCAGCCGGTCGGCCAGGGTTTCACGATATCGAAGAACCGGAACAGCAGGAAAGCACCGGCGTAGAAGAGCGGATCGGGCGGTGTGATCAGCAGCACGATCCACTGTCCGGCGACCTCGTCGATCACGCACGCCCCGGCATCGTGATGGCCGGTCGCCTTCTCATAGCCGGAACAGGCCCAGACTCCGATGACGAAGACGGCGAGGATCGCGGCGCCGAGCGCGGGCATTCCGCCGGCTGCCATGATCCACCAGCCGGCCGGCAGGGCGGCGAGCGAGGCCCAGGTCCCGGGCGCCTTGGGAAGCAGGCCGATCCCGAACACGGTCGCCAGCAGAACGGCGGGATTGCCGAGCGAAGGGCGCGAGAGCGGGCCGGACGAGGGGGAAGACGGGTCAGTCATGCGTCAGTGGTATCCGGACAGTGGCGGCCGCCTGGGCGGCGATCCCTTCGCCCCGGCCGGTGAAGCCGAGCCGCTCAGTGGTCGTCGCCTTGACCGAAACACGTTCCACCGGCACCGCGAGAATCCGGGCTATCGCCCGGCGCATGGCGTCACGATGCGGCGCGATCTTGGGCCGTTCGCAGATCAGCGTGACGTCGGCATTGACGATTTCTCCGCCCCGGGCACGGACCAGCGTGGCGGCGTGGTCAAGAAACCGATCCGAGGCGGCGCCGCGCCATTGCGGATCGCTCGGCGGGAAATGCTGTCCGATATCCCCGGCCGCGACGGCGCCGAGCAGGGCGTCGGTCAGCGCGTGCAGACCGACATCGGCATCGGAATGGCCGATCAGGCCCTGGGAGTGGGGGATCATCACGCCGCACAGGGTGACGTGATCGCCGTCACCGAGCCGGTGAACGTCGAAGCCGGTGCCAGCGCGGGTCTCGTAGCCGAGCGACAGGTGCCGCGCCGCGCGCTCGAAATCCTCGGCTTCGGTAACCTTGAACAGCGCTTCGTCCCCGGCGACCATGGCAACCTCGAGGCCGGCCTGTTCGGCGATCGCGGCATCATCGGTCAGCGCCAGCCCGTTCCCGCGTCGATGCGCCTCCAGGATCGCCGGAAAGTGAAACGCCTGGGGGGTCTGGGCGCGGAACAATCCGGCACGGTCAACAGTGGCGCGGACCCGGCCGGCTTCCCCGTTCTTGAGGGTATCGACGACCGGCAGGATCGGCAGCGCCCCCGGAGCGGTGTCCAGCGCCTTCAGTAGCCGGTCGATCACGGCCGGTGCCAGGAAGGGCCGGGCGGCATCGTGGATCAGGACCCGCGCCGGCGTCCGCGCGGCCAGCGCCTCAAGCCCCAGGCGCACGGAATCCTGGCGTTCCGGGCCGCCTTCCACGGGCGCCAAGAGCCCGGCGAGATGGTCGCAGGCTTCGCGGTACTGCGCTTCCTGACCGGCGCCGATCACCACCGCCACGGCATCGATTTTGGGATGCGTCGCCAGCGCCCGGGCGGCCCGGGCAACCAGCGCTTCTCCGGCAATCCGTCGGTATTGCTTGGGCAGGGCACCACCGGCGCGGACCCCCTGGCCGGCGGCGACGACCAGGCCAACGGTTTCTCCGCTGGTCGTTTTCATGCGCGAATTCCCATTTCCCTCGACTTGACCCGCGCCCGCGCGCGGCGGCCATGATATAGTCCCGCCATGGCTCTGTCTTTCACCTTCGGGCTTGCCGCCTTGGCGGCGCTGGTGCCCGCCGCCGTTCATCCGTTCCACAGC
>JAYQSQ010000027.1:0-10559 GCA_038146985.1 Alphaproteobacteria bacterium | reverse complement strand
CCAGCCCTACATCTTTATAGATCAACGCTTCCACGCTATGCCACGGCGATCGCTAACAGCTTGAGAATGTTTGATTGATTGGCCGGCTCGATCGACAGGTGCGCAATCGTAGCGAGCGTTTTTATCAGACCGGCTTGAAAGCGAGATCCGGATACTCGACGACGGGAACCCGGTTTCGGGTGCTCATTGGATAAACAAACTTGTTAGGCCGAACCGAGGACACCACGGTCGCACTGGGCTCCCGCCACCCTGGGCATTCGGTTGTCGCCTGCAGTAGCCGACGGGCCACCGCGCCGAGTTCGGCGGGAGAATTCTGATAAACTTTGAAGCCTTTTTCGTTTCGCAATGCCGTCAGGCGGTTCCGGCTACCGAGAACACCGGCTTCCGCTAACTCTTCGACACTCAGCCGGCGTCCGGACGGCGCGTACACATTCAAATAAAGCGACACGTCGTGATCGCGCCAGCATCCGGGGGAGTACGTCGGGTCCGAATTGTTGGTGATCACCGTTGGCGTGTTAAAGGCTGAACCCGCATGGCTGATTCCTGATAGGGATCCGACCATGAAACGCGCGCGGCTTACCGCAAATGCGTGCAGCATAAAACTGTCTTCAAGCATCGCAAGATCGATGAAGCCCGGCCGCTTGGGGAATGGTGTCATTTTCGGGTGACCGACTCTGACCACCTGACCGCCCAGGTTCTCGATGATATCCTCAGTCAACGCCATAAAAGGTCTGGGATCTAGATCCCTGAGAAATCTACTCGGCCGCAGATCATATCCCGGCTCACGATAGTGGATGCAGCAAAACCAACGATTTGGGTCCACGCCCGCAGCCACCAACCGATCTGTCAGCTCGCCTGTACGCTCTTCGGGAATGCTGAGGAAAGCCGGAGAGTCGAAACTTGCGAGCCACGCATCTCTCATGCATGAAGGCGTCAACACGATATTCGGGAGATTGCAGTTCTGGCCCAGCCACTGCGGATGCTTGAAGAAATAGTCGGGTAACGGTTCCTCATTTGAAAGAATATCGGTGATAGCACTAAGACTATCTATGGATATTCCGGGGTGAGAATCATCGATGACAAGAGCAAAATCCGCATGTGCGTTGAGGTTCAATATATCTCGCTTGTACAGTTTCCGGTCGTCGCGCTGATATATGAACAACTTCGCATTGTCGAAAAGCAGCTTCGTAGAGGCAGCAAAAACGTGCATCAGGATGAGGTCGCCGACCGCCCTTGCCGTCATCGCACAAAATATCCGAGTTGCGGTTGCGTCTGCCTCGATCGCGGGAGCCTCCGTATCTAAGTTTCGGGGAATGCGATCTAGGGGGAGTACCATCAAAATCCTGATTCTGCGGGAAATAATGCTGCCGGCCCAAGCAGTGTCGTTTTTCTACGCTGGCGATCTTTTTCAAGTCAATACGCGCCGGCCCGGCGTCATCCGTCGCCACTCGCGAAAACCGATGTCGATGAAAAGAAGGATAAAGACGACGCGATGACGGGAGCACACCGCGCGGCACGAACAGCTACCGATTTGGCGCGCGCCACCCGATCAGGCTCAGCGGGCAACGCACGCCGCCCCATATGTTGGGCTTGAAGAACAAGATTTCCACCGCCCCAGACGACTGCAAGGTCGAAAGACTGGAGACGAGATTGCGGTTCCATCCCCGGCTTAACGCCAATGCCGGCGCCAGAAGCGCGTCGTCGGAGACGGGTGGCTGACTGCTGCCATTTGTCCGCTGTTGCTTCAACGCCTCGAAACAGTCCCGCTCGCTCAGCCCCTCGCCGCAAGTCTCGATCACGTTGCGCGCAAAGCGACGCAGCGTCGCATCGTTCTGCCACCCCACCGGTTCGTAATGCGCGACGACGACCTTGCCGCCGTGGGCCAAGAGGCCGCTGAAAAACGTTTCCGGCAGAAACGTGACCTGCTCTATCGCCGCCAAGCTAAATCCGAGAACGGACGCATGGGCGGAAAGGAAACCGTAATCCGGATTCCGGAAATCGAACGGAACGATTTCCAGCTTCATTTCCGGCCGAAGGGCTGCCAGTTCGCGGGCGCAATCGCGACCGGCCCCGGTCAATTCGCACGCAATATAGTGCATCTCCGGACGCTCGTGCCGCAGGATCGACTCCAACCAGAACAAGTTGCGCCCATAACCCGCTCCGAACTCCACGATGACGTCGGTATCGGCTTCGATGAGGTGTTGAAGCGCGTCGTGGAAGATGATCTCGGTTTCGAAGGTTCCGGGAGGGACCATGATTTCCCGGCCATAGCTCAACGCCTTGTGGCCGGTGTTCAGGAACTCGCCGACGCGGCTCGGCAACGCGCCAGAGGCCCGGTCGGACCGGTGGCGCCGAAGCTTTCCGCGGGCTTCTATCTGATTGACGATCGGCAGAGGATCGCGTTCTCCGGCGGCGACACGGCGGCGGATGAAGCCGAGTATGTCCCCCCAAAAGTCTTCGTAATGCCTCGCGGATTCTCCGGCCATGCGGTGGCTTTTCCCCGGTTCGACAGGCGGACGACGCTGGCGCGCGATCCCGTGACGGGGTTATGGAAGAAATGTGTCCCGGTGCCAAGCCAGTCGGCGTCCCATAGATTCCGGATCTTTCACCGTGGACTTCGGGGAAGCTGGATCGATAGTCTCTGGTACCGTCGAAAACCGCCATACCCACCCGGGCCCGGGCCGAGGAAGGAACCAGCATATGAACAGCGCATCGAAGCCCCGTCTGAAGCGGGTCCTGGTCACCAATGACGACGGGATCGAGGCGCCCGGCCTAAAGGTCGCGGAAGAGGTGGCGGCCAGCATCGCCGAGGAGGTCTGGACGGTGGCGCCGGCGGGCGATTTCAGCGGCGGCTCGCGGGTGCTGAGCCTGCACCAGGCGCTGCGCCTCAATCAGCACGGCGAGCGGCGTTTCGCGCTCACCGGCTCGCCGGCCGATTGCATGTTCGTCGGCATCGCCTCGGTCCTGAAGGACAACCCGCCGGATCTGGTGCTCTCCGGCGTCAATGCCGGCGTGAACATCGGCGGCGATGTCGGCTTCAGCGGCACCGTCGGCGCGGCGATGACCGCGCAAGGCCTCGGCATCCCGGCGATGGCGCTGAGCCAGGCCTGGAAGGGCGACCGCGCCACGATTCCCTGGGAAACCTCGCGGCGCTGGCTTCCCAAGGTCGTCGCGGCGCTGGTCGAGGCTGAGGACTGGCCCTGGCCGTTCGTGCCGAACATCAACATTCCCGCCACCGATCCGGATTCGGTGACCGGCATTGAGGTAACGCAACAGGGCCACTCCGCCGTGATCATGCCGACGGTGGAGAAGCGCGTGGATCTGAGAGGCCTCGCGTATTTTTGGATCTATATGCATAAAGAAAACGACAACCCCAAGCCGAACGAGGACATCGCCGCCCTGCGCCGCGACGCGGTGTCCGTCACCCCGCTCGGCACCAACATCACGGATGCGGGCGGCGGAGAAATCCTGCGACGCATTTTCGGTACAAGCTGATCGGCGTGCGGGAAACGCGATAACCAACATCGACATCGGTTGAGTGCGACGTTGCGGCGGTTCCGCCTCGCCTTGTCATCGAACCAATGTCGCCGCCGTCCGCCCCGCGATCCGGCCGAGGGTCACCGCCGTCAGCAAGCCATTGCCGGACAGATAGCCGTGCACCGAGCTTCCCGACACGCCGACCGCCGCGCCGCCACCGGCAAAGAGATTGGGCAGGGCCGAACCGTCCGCCCGGAGCACCCGCGCTGACGTGTTTACCGACAGTCCGCCCTGGGTGTGAAACAGCGCGCCGGTCACCTTGACCGCGAAATAGGGCGGACCGGAAAGCGGCGGCACCTTGGTGAAATCACGCCCGAAGGGGCATAGGGACTGGCCATTGGCATGGGCATCGACCAGAGCCAGACTCTCGTGGAGGGTTTCCACTGGCACTTCCAGGATGCCGGCTAGCTCGTCGATGCCGCCCGCGCGCCGGATGGCGCCGGCTTCGTTGGCGCCCCGGTAATCCTCGAACTGGGACGCCAGGTCATGCAGGCGCCGGTCATAGATGTTCCAGGCCACCTGTCCGGGCTGAGCCAGCACCTTCACCGATTGCTCGGAATAGCCTTCATGCTCGTTGGAGAACCGGCGGCCTTCGGTATTCAATTGAAAGCCCCCCTCCATCATGATCGCCCAGGTGATCAGCGCGCCATGCGGGGTCGCAACCGAGCCATGGCCCTGATAAGCGCCGAGATGCAACGCCTCGGCGCCGAGCGCTTCGCCCCAGCGCACCGCGTCGCCCTGGTTGCCCGCGTGGCCGAAATAGAGGGCGTCGGCCATTTCCGGGATGTACCGCGCCACCATTTCGGGATTGCCGCCATAGCCGTTGCAGGCCAGCATCAGCGCCTCGCAGCCGAGTGCTTCGGTGCCGCCATCGGGCCGGGTGATCTCGACGCCCCTCACCCGCCCGTCCGGCTCCGCGAACAGCGCCGTCACAGGAGCCGAGGTCACCACGTCGATGCCGGCGCGGGCCACCGCGCCCGCGAGGCTGTTCACCAGGGCCGCGCCGGTCTTATCGGGGTGGGCATGCATGCGCAGCGCCGAATGACCGGGATAGAGAAACCCGTCGACCAGTACGAATTCCTGGCCATGTTCATCGGCGAGCCATTCCAGCGCCGGTCCCGATGCCTCCGCGACCGCCCGGACCAAGGCCGGATCGGCCTCGCCCTTCGCCTTTGCCTGGATATCGGCGATGAACTGATCGACCGGATCGCTCACACCCATGGCCGCTTGCCAGCGGGTCCCCGAGGCCGGGATCAGGCCCGAGGACAGCGCCGTCGATCCGCTAGGGCGCTCGTCGCGCTCCAGCACGATCACCTCGGCACCGGCATCCCGTGCCGCAAGCGCCGCCACGAGGCCGCAGGCGCCGGCACCGATGATCACCACCGGAACCGACACATCGAAGTCACGTGGAGGCAGGATCCGGCTCATCCCCCGATCGCCGCCAGAAACTCGGCGCAGGTCATGACCGTCGCGACCGGCCGCAGTGCGTCGACAGCGGTCTCATGCACCTTGGCGCCGAAGGCCGCGCAGCCGTCGCTCAGCAGCACGGTCTTGAAGTCCCGGACATGGGCATCACGCAGGGTCGAGGCGACGCCGCCATTGGTGACGATGCCGGTGAAGACCAGGGTTTCGACATCAGCCTTCTTAAGAATCCACTCTAGCCTACTCATATAAAATGCTGAAAAAGCGACTTTTTCGACCATCATATCGGTGGGCTTCAACTCATCGACCAGATCCTGGCCCCAGCTTCCGGGCAGGAAGTCTCCCTTGGCCAGGAACGGGCGCACGGACTTCAGATGCGGCGAAATGAAGGGCTCTCCGTCACGCCCAGGGACCAGGGTGAAATGGGTCGAGACCACCCAGCCGCCCGCCGCCCGCATCGCCTTGGCGACCGGCGCCACCCGGCCTGGCACCGCGGCGATCGCCGGGTCGGTGGTACCGCTGCGGCCATAGGCGCCGTCGGGATGAATGAAGTCGTTCTGCAAATCGCCAAGGATCAGCGCGGTTCTTGTGAGGTCCAGCGCCTTGATATCAATGCTCATGACGCCTCCGCGATCAGCACGTTGCCGAACCGGTCGACCTCTCCGGCCAGGCCTGGTTCGATATAGATGGTGGCGTCGGGCTGCTCCAGGATTGCCGGTCCGGGGATGACCGCGCCGACCGGCAGCGCGAGCCTATCATGCACCGCCGCCTCCATCCATTCGGCACCGGTATGCACGCGTCTTGTACCCCGCGCGGCACCCTCCAGGGTTGCGTCGCTTGCCGGCGCCAGGAGTGTCAGATCGAATCTCGGCCGCCCGCCGATCACCGCGACGCGCAAGTTCATCACCCGCATGGCGATGCCCTCCAGCAAGCGGCCATAAGCGGCCCGATAGCTTTCCTCGAAGGCGGCGCGGATGATCTCCCGGCTGATCCCGGTGCCCCCTTCGCCCAGCGTCAGCGGCAGCCGCACCGCGACCGTGTGGGTCTGGCCGAGATACAGCATGTCGAGTTCGAATTCCTCGCTCCGGCTCTCGAACCGGACGCCGGCGCGGTCGAGCACCCGGTGCCCTTCCCGCGCTTGCGCCACCATTTCGGCATCGAGAGCCTCTGTGTCGAGATCGTCGAGCAAGCGGTTGATGGTCTGCACATGGTCGTGCCGCATGTCGGCGATCACACAGCCGAGCGCGCTGGTGACACCCGGATAACGCGGCACCACAGCGCGGGAGAGCCCGACATCCCGGATCAGCGTGCCGGCATGCAGAGCTCCGCCGCCGCCGAACGGCATCGCGGCAAAGCTTTTCGGATCATGACCGCGCTCGATGGAGACCAGACGGATCGCGCTCGCCATCTTGGCATTGGCGACCCGGAGGATCGCATCGGCGGCCTCGACCACCTCTAGGCCAAGAGGATCGGCAATATTCTGCCGGATCGCCGTGACCGCCGCCGCCACGTCCAGCCGGTCGAGCCGGCCGCCGATCGGCCGCTCCGCGTTGATCCGCCCCAGCACCAGATTGGCGTCGGTCACCGTGGGCAGCTCGTTGCCGAGGCCATAGCAAACCGGCCCCGGGTCCGATCCCGCCGAGTCCGGGCCCACCTGCAACAGGCCCCCGGCATCGACCCGGGCGATCGAGCCCCCGCCGGCGCCGATGGTGATGGTCTCGATCATCGGCGAGCGCACCACCATGCCGAAGCCGATTGAGGTCTGCGGCGCCAATGCCGCCCGTCCGCCGGCGATCAGAGACACATCGAAGCTGGTCCCGCCCATGTCGCAGGTGACGAGATTGGGAAAGCCCGCCGCCTCGCCGATATAGGCCGCCGCGATCACCCCCGCCGCCGGACCCGACAAAGCGGTGCGCACCGGACGGGCGCGGGCGGTATCGACCGACATGACGCCGCCGTTGGACTGGACGATCAAGACCTCGCCCGAAAAGCCGTCGTCGCGCAGGGTCTTCTCCAGCGCGGCGAGATAGCGGCCCACGGTCGGTTGCAGGGCCGCATTCAGGGTCGCCGTCGAGGCCCGTTCGTACTCGCGGATTTCCGGCAGGATGTCGCTGGAGACAGTGATGTGATCGTTCGGCCAGACCTCCCGCGCCGCCTGCTTGGCCGCCTGCTCGTTCGATGCATTGGCATAGGCGTTGATGAAGACGATCGACAGCGCCTCGCACCCCATCTCCAGCAATAGCCGCGCCGCCTCGCGGACCGCGCCGGGATCGACGGCCTCGCGCACCGTGCCGTCGGCGAGCACGCGTTCGGCGACCTCGAGGCGCCGGTCACGCGGGACGATGGGCTCAAACGTCCCCCAGAGCCCCCAGGTACGGGGCCGGTCGCGCCGCCGCATCTCAAGCACGTCACGGAACCCTGCGGTGGTGATCACCCCAGTGCGCGCGCCCTTGCGCTCCAGCAGCGCGTTGGTGGCAACCGTGGTCCCGTGCACGACGGTCATTACCTCGCCGAGATCCGCGACGCGGGCGCGGATGCCTTCCAAAAAGCCTTCGGATTGATCCGCCGGGGTCGTGGGAACCTTGGCAATCTCGGCCCTGCCCGCCGCCTCGTCGAGCACGAAGACGTCGGTGAAGGTGCCGCCGACATCGACACCGACGACATAGCGCTGACCGGCGCTCACGACTCGCCTCCCCGCAGTGCTCGAGTGGCGACCGGGTCGACCGCACCTCCCTCCGTCAAGACGACGCCATAGGCCGTGCGCGCAGCCTCGATGGTGACATAGCCTAGCCGCACATCCTCGGCGACCTTGGCCGGATCCCGCTCAAGCGCCGGGCCGTAGCCGCCACCACCGGGGCTTTCCAAGCGCACCGCCTGGCCCCGGTCGAGGGAGATCCCCACCATCTTGGAGGCCATGGGCGGCGCGTGCTCGCCATCCGCCTGCTCATAGCGGAACCGGTTGAGCGCGCCGCTGCCGCCACCAAGCACACCCGGAGGCGCGAAGCGGCCACGCTCTCCGAACAGGAAGGCGTTGGCCTGCTTTTCCAGAAGCTCGATCTCATAGACCGCGCCAAGACCGCCGCGATGCAGGCCCGGCCCGCCGCTGTCGGTGCGCAGGGCCCATTGCCGGAACATCACCGGATAGGCCGCCTCCAGGATCTCCAGCGGCGGGATCGTCGCGGTGGAGATCGGCGCGTTGCCGTGATTGAGGCCGTCGCCTTCAGGGTGCCCGCCATGGCCACCGCCGAAGAAGGAGAACATCACCCAGCGCCGCCCATCCTCGCGGAACCCCGCCAGCGAAAGGGCATTGATGGTGCCATAGGCGGCGGCGTTCACCCGCTCCGGCGTCGCTTGGGAAAGCGCGATGAACACCAGATCGATCAGCCGCAGGATGGTCTCGGTATAGCCGCCGACCGGCTTCGGCGCGCCGACGGCCAGCACCGAGTTCTCTGGAATGACGAAGTCGATCGGCTCCAGCACCCCGGAATTCGCGGGCACCTCGACGAACAGGTGCTTCATCGCCACATAGCAGGCCGCCACGGTGGTCGAGCGCGAAATGTTCACCGGACCAAGGCAAGCGGGAGACGTGCCGCTGAAATCGAGGATCATCCGCTCACCCTCGACCCGCACCGCGAGCGCGATCCTTAGCGGCTCGTCGACGATACCGTCATTGTCCAGCCAGTCCTCGGCCTCGTAGACTCCGTCCGGCAAGGCGGCGATGTGGGCACGCATCAGGGTCGCGGCCCGGGCCTTCAGCTCCGTCATCGCCTCGCGCACGACGCCGTCGCCATATTCGTCCAGCAATTCGGTGAGCCGCCCGGCCCCGAGATCGAGCGCATTGATCTGGCCGTTCAAGTCGCCGTAGAGCGAGCCCGGCAGCCGCGAATTTGCCTGCATGATATCGACAATATCCTGGCGCAGCCGGCCCGCTTCGAACAACTTGACCGGCGGCATCAGGAAGCCTTCCTGAAAGCTCTCGGTCGCCACCGGGTTGTAGTTGCCGGGAACATTGCCGCCGACATCGTGGTAATGCCCGACCGAAGCGAGGTAGCAGAACACCTTGCCACCCCGCCAGAGTGGGCGCACCAGGCGGAAATCCGAAAGGTGGGTACCGCCGTCATAGGGGTCGTTGAAGATATAGACGTCGCCGTCGGCCATATCGCCGTCGCGGGCGGCCTTGGCGATCACCGATTTGACGGCAAAGGACATGGCCCCGACGAAGATCGGCAGGCCCGACTTGCCCTGCACCAGGGTGTCGCCGGTCTCCGGGTCGTAGAGGCCGTGGCTGGCGTCATGGGCCTCGGCGATGATCGGGTTGAAGGCGCTGCGAAACAGGGTCGCGTCCATCTCGTCGGCGATCTGTTCCAGCCGTCCGTTCAAAACCGCGAGCGTGACCGGATCGATCATCTCCGGCTTTTTCCCGCTGCCTCTTGCGCCATGCGCGCGGCGTCGTAGTCCGCCCCCTTGGCCAACATCTCCGGCGTGCCGATCAGGGCATTGAAGCCTGAGAAGTCGAACATCCGGTTGCGCCACTGGGCGGTCGAGCCGGTCTCGCGCAAATGCGCCATGTACTCCTGCATCACGAAGGAGACCGCACGCACCGTGCCGCCGGGGAAGATGACGATGGAATAGCCGAGCGCCTGGAGGTCGTCGGCGCCGCTGACCGGGGTCTTGCCGCCCTCGACCATATTGGCCAGCAGCGGCGCCCGCCCGGCAAAGCGCTTGTTCATGTCGATCATCTGCTCGCGGGTCTCCGGCGCCTCGATGAACAGCACATCCGCGCCGGCCTCTCGGTAGCGCTCCGCCCGCTCGATCGCCGCCTCGTAGCCCTCGACCGCGATGGCGTCGGTGCGGGCGATGATCACGGTATCGCCGTCACGGCGCGTGTCGACCGCCGCCTTCAGCTTGCCGACCATCTCGTCGCCGGAGACCAGGGACTTGCCAGCAAGGTGGCCACAGCGTTTCGGCAGGTCCTGATCCTCGAGCTGGATCGCGGTGGCGCCGGCGCGCTCGAACTCGCGCACCGTACGGATCACGTTCAGCGCGTTGCCGTAGCCGGTATCGGCATCGACCACCAGATCGATGCCGATCCGCTCGCGGATCTGGGTGACGGTATCCGCCACCTCGCGCATGCCGATGAGGCCGATATCTGGCCGCCCGTAGCGGGTATAGGCAAGCGAGGCGCCGGAGAGATAGGCCGTCTCGAACCCCGCCTGCTCGACCAGCAGCGCCGAAAGCGCATCATAGACTCCCGGCGCGACGACGATCTCGGACCCCGCGAGGCGGTCTCCCAATTTTTCCGGCAGTGCCTTGGTCTCGGCCATGGGATCCTCGCTTGCTCGCAGTGCGTCCGGTGCCGCCTAAAAGCGCGGCAATCCGTTTTACACGTCTCGCCAATCCCTGATCCAGATCAAAGCGAAAGGGGTGACATCTCCCGCCTCGTCGTCCCCCGCAGGCGGGATCCTGTGGCCAGACGGCGGATCTTTTTGACCTTCACCCGTATCCCCGACGAAGGTCGGGGCCGACGCCTGAGACTTTTCACCCTGACGGACGGCCGAGCACGGCCGGAAATCTCTGAAAGTGCTCCGCCATCCCCGGCT
>JAYQSQ010000026.1:0-11483 GCA_038146985.1 Alphaproteobacteria bacterium | reverse complement strand
AAAATTGATATAAATAGAGTGTACTATAGGCTTGCTGCGTCGGCGTAAGGCTTGGAAGATCCCGTCCGGCCGGTCCGGATCGTGGCGCGGTGAAAAGGGAAATGCATGTCAGGTTTGCGACAGAAAGCGATGAATATTCTGGCGGATGCGGTATCCGATGTGATCGGCGCCCGCAGTCTGGCCTATGTCGCGATCAAGAAAGCCGCGATCGATGACGATCCGTCCAAGCACCAGTGGGCGGAGACGATGTTCAACCAGATCTCCATAGCCAACCGCCGGCGGATCAAGACCAATGCCGAGGACAAGGCACACGAGGTGCGGCGTTCCTACCGGACCAAGGCCCGTGAGAAGACGGTCGAGGTCGCCGATATGACCAAGATCTTCGGCGTACTGGCCGGCGCGGACTGATCCGCCCTCCAAACTCGAAACGATTTTCCAAAAAAACGGTTGCGGCTTTCGGCGCTCAGCCTTCGGCGGCGCGGCGGGAATGCTTCTTGCGTTCGTGTGTGTCGAGATAGCGCTTGCGCAAGCGGATGTGGTTCGGCGTGACCTCGACCAGCTCGTCATCGGCGATATAGGCGATGGCCTTTTCAAGGGGCATCTTCATCGGCGTGGTCAGCACCGTCGCATCGTCCTTGCCGGCGGCCCTAAAGTTGGTGAGCTGTTTGGCCTTAAGCGGGTTGACCTCGAGATCGTTGCCGCGGGTATGCTCGCCGATGATCATCCCGGGATAAACCTCCTCGTTGGCACCGATCATCATGGTGCCGCGATCCTCGAGATTGAAC
This sequence comes from Alphaproteobacteria bacterium, assembly GCA_038146985.1. GTDB lineage: Bacteria > Pseudomonadota > Alphaproteobacteria > Thalassobaculales > Thalassobaculaceae > JADHLJ01. The sequence goes on along the minus strand of JAYQSQ010000026.1, from coordinate 10,698 downwards.
AGCGCGTAGCCCGAGGCCTTGCCGCGTTCCAGCGAGATCAGCACGCCGACGCGCCGCGCCGGGATCGGACCCTTATAGGGCGCATAGGAGTGGAACAGCCGGTTCATGATGCCGGTGCCCCGGGTCTGGGTCATGAATTCGCCGTGATACCCGATCAGTCCCCGTGCCGGGCATAGAAAGCCGAGCCGCTGCTTGCCGCCGCCGGAGGGACGCATCTCCTGGAGCTCACCCTTACGGATCGACATGGCCTCGACGACGGGGCCGGAAAACTCCTCGTCGACATCAATGACCACCTCCTCGATCGGCTCCAGCCGCTGCCCGTTCACCGGATCGGTGCGGTACAGCACGCGGGGGCGGCTGATCGACATCTCGAAGCCTTCGCGCCGCATCTGCTCGATCAGCACCGCGAGCTGCAATTCGCCGCGCCCCGAAACCTCGAAGGAATCCTTGGTGGCGGCTTCCTCGACCCGGATTGCCACATTGCCCTCGGCTTCGCGCATCAAACGGTCGCGCAGCATGCGGGAGGTGACCTTGTCGCCGTCGCGCCCGGCGAGCGGACTATCATTGATCGAGAAGGTGACGGCGATGGTCGATGGGTCGATGGGCTGGGCTTCCAGAGGCTCGGTGACCGCCGGATCGCAGATCGTATCGGCGACCGTGGCTCCGGAAAGGCCGGCCAGCGCAACAATGTCGCCCGCCTCCGCCTGTTCGAGCGCCATCCGTTCAAGACCCCGAAACGCCAGGACCTTCGTGACCCGGGCCTGCTCCAGGACCTTCCCGGTGCGCGAGAGTGCCTTGACGGCCATGTTCGGGCGAACCGTCCCGGTCTCGATCCGGCCGGTCAGGATCCGTCCCAGATACGGGTCGGCTTCAAGGGTGGTCACCAGCATCTTGAAGGGCTGGTCGGTCTCGATTTCAGGCGCAGGAACGTGTTCCACGATCCGTTCGAACAACGGAGCCATATCCGTGCCGGGCTGATCGGGCGTGGTCGAGGCCCAGCCGTTCTTGGCGGAGGTGAAAAGGGTGGGAAAATCAAGCTGCGCCTCGGTCGCGTCCAGGACCGCGAACAGGTCGAACATCTCGTCCTGAACCTCATAGGCGCGCTGTTCCGGCTTATCGACCTTGTTCACCACCACGATCGGGCGCAGGCCCAGTTTGAGGGCCTTGGCCAGCACGAACTTGGTCTGCGTTAGGCCTTCGGCCGACCAGGAATTTCAGGACTCCCGTCGGACCACAGGATGCGTTTCGACCTCGCCGCCGAAATCGGCGTGGCCCGGCGTGTCGACGATGATTCGCGTATCCCCCCAGGAAACCGACGTGCACTTGGCCAGAATGGTGATCCCACGCTCGCGTTCCAGGTCGTTGGAATCCATGGCGCGTTCCTGGACGCGCTGATTGTCGCGAAAGGTTCCGGACTGCCGGAGCAGGACATCGACGAGGGTCGTCTTGCCGTGGTCGACATGAGCGATAATCGCGATATTACGCAAATTCATGGAGGCGCCGATTTTCGGATAATGATGCGGCGCACCATACAGCCGATTAGGGCGAAAGCAAGAGATCTGTAGGGGATACAGACACTTTCAGCCGAGGGGTGGCGTACCGGACACGCATCGATCAATTTCCCGTGGCGCGTCCTTGACATCGGGGTTTTAAGCCCAACTATTGCAGGGTAAATGGAGGTCCCACATGGTCGCGAATCCCGCAGAGATCATTAAAGCCTATCACGCTCACGTCTATTTCGACGCATCCAGCACCGAGGCCGCGCGGGCCTTGCGTGCCGAGATCGAGGATAACTTCGATATCGAAATGGGCCGTTTTCACGAGAAGCCGGTCGGCCCGCATCCTAAGTGGAGCTATCAGGTCGCTTTCAAGCCGGAACAATACGGCGCGCTGGTGCCATGGCTGTCCGTCAACCGTGGTGATCTGACGGTGCTGGTGCACGCCTGTTCCGGCGATCATATCGTCGATCACACCGACTACGTGCAATGGCTTGGCAAGTCCGAGGAGTTGGACCTGTCGGTTTTGAGCTGACGCTGGGACGGGGCAAGTGCCTTCGCCCCGCCATCTGTTGACCAAATCATCGCGTGGAAATACCCTGAAGCGGGGGTAAGGATCCGTTGTACCGGTCGCGTCTCGGCCGGCGATTGGATTTGAGCGTAATGGCGATAGTGTCTGGTACCGCCTTGTCGAACAGCGCGTTTCCGGTGATCGCGATCGGAGCGGGAGGTTCCGCGCGCCCGCCCGCCGTGCGCGATTTTACCGGTATTGCCGCCGCGTCCTCGAACGTCCGGCCCGCCTCAGGCGCCGGAAACGGCCGGGCCGCACCCATTTCCGGGGGGCAGACGCCTGCGGTTCCGTCATCGGCTTTCGCCGCGCGGGATACCGGCATCGACGGCCAGAACGGTGTCCGCCTCGGTGGCGACAACGGGGCGTTGCTGGACCTGTCGACGACGCTCGGCGCTCAGGAGGCCGGCGGCGAGGAGGGTTCCGAAGCGCAAGACACCGGCGGCCTGACCGAGGCGGAACAGGAACAGGTGGCTGAACTTAGCCGCGCCGACCGGGAGGTCCGCCGCCACGAATCCGCGCATGCCGCCGTCGGCGGCGCCTTTGCCGGCGCTCCGACCTTTACCTTTGAACGCGGCCCCGATGGCCAGCTTTATGCCGTGGCGGGAGAGGTTTCGATCGACACGGCACCGGTCGACGGCGATCCGCAGGCGACGATCCAGAAATTGCAGATCGTTCGGAGTGCCGCGCTCGCGCCGAGTGATCCGTCGGCCCAGGACCGTGCCGTCGCCGCCCAGGCCGAAGCAGGCATTCGCCGGGCTCAGGCGGAACTCGCGGCGCAAAGGGCGGAGGAACTGACCGGTGAGGGCGATGGCGCCGCCACCGAGGTGAATGGGGGTGCCACGGAGCAGGGCGGGCAATCCTCGCCTGCCGGCAATGCCTTCGGCGCGCGCGGCGACCAGGCGAGCGGTGCCGATCGGAGAATCGGCCAGGCCGTCAATCTTCTCGACATCGCTGTCTGAGCTAGGGGACGCTCGTCGCTAGTTCTTCTTCGCGTTCGCGGTCTCGTCGTCCTTGCCCCGGTCGGGGAAGTAGTCGAGGCAGGCCTTCAGACTGCCGGTATTCATCTCCGGCGCCTCGCTGCATTGGATATAGCGCGCCCGGCATTCGGTGTAGTGATCGTCGTCGATGCCGAAGCGCAGATCTTCGCAGATTTCCGAGTAGTGTTTCGCGATCGTCTCAAAGGATGTGGCCTCGCCCTGCACCGTGTCCTTCAGCTTGTTCAGCGGCGGCACCTTCAGGAACTGCGCGATCGCCTCATTGGCCCGGGTAAGCGGGATCTCGGCGAGTTCCTCCTCGCCGAGCTGGGTCCAGTATTTCACATAGAGCGTCTCGCCCAGCATCATCTGGCGGATCACCGGCGGGATGAAACCCGGAACCGCCGCACCCCAGACGATGAAGTCGACCTGTTTTCCCTCAAGCTGGTAGAGCGTCGGCTTGAAGCCGACCTCCAGCTCCTTCAACCGCTCAAGGTCAATCGGATCGAAATCGTCGACCCAGTAGATCGGCAGGCGTTTCTTGGTGAGTTGCTTGCGGACCGAGCGCGGCAGGCGGAAGGCCGCCCAGATGCTGCCGTCCCGGTGGTGCAGAAGATGGACCCGGTAGCCCCGCCGTGTCAGCACCCGGGCTTCTAGCGCCGGCTTCTTGGTGATCGGATCTTCAAGAATTTCGACGAACCATTGCACGCGCGCGGCCATTGCGGGCGGCGGCCGGCCGATCGCGGTCATCGCGAGGCAGATCACGAAGACCAGAAGTGCGAGCTTGCGCGCCAGAGCAACTCTCCCATCCCAAACCCTTGGGCTTGAGGAATATATGGTACATGTCGCGGAAAGACGAGAGATCAGGGAGCCCGTCTTGACGATCCTCAAGCTGCTTTTCGCGTTGGTGCTGGTTTACGTCATCGTTGTCGGCGCGCTTTATCTGTTTCAGCGGCGCATCCTTTTCGTGCCGGGAACCGCGCCGCCGGACCGCGTCGAAGCGGGCCTGACCGCGATGAGCGAGGTCGATCTGCGTACCGAGGACGGGCTGACGCTGCGTTCCTGGTACCACAAAGCAGCGCCCGGCCGTCCGACGATCGTCTATTTCCAGGGTAATGCCGGCACCATCGAGGGGCGGGACTTCAAGGCGCGTCCGATGATCGAGGCCGGGCTCGGAGTGCTCCTGGTCGGATACCGCGGCTATGGGGGCAATCCGGGTCATCCGAGCGAAACCGGCCTGATCGCGGACGGGCGCGCGGCGATCGATTTTCTGAAAGGCGAGGGCGTTCCGGCGGGCGATACGGTGCTCTACGGCGAGTCGCTGGGATCCGGGGTCGCCGTGGCCCTCGCCGCGCAGGTCGAGGAGCAAGGCGGTCCGAGGTTCGGAGCGGTGATCCTAGAGGCCCCCTACACGTCGATCGTGGAGATCGCCGCCGCGCGCTACCGTTTCGCGCCGGTCGATTGGCTGATCAAGGACCGCTTCGATACCCTCTTCCGTATCGCGCGGGTCACGGCGCCCTTGCTTGTCCTGCATGGCGAGAAGGACCGGCTGATCGACGCAAGTTATGGCCGCCGTGTTTTCACGGTCGCCAATGATCCCAAGGAACTGCGTCTGTTCCCCGAGGGCCGGCACTCGGATCTCTTTGACCACGGGGCGCTGGAGGCGGTGCTCGGCTTTCTCGATCGGATGTGGGTTCCCGCACACCGGTGACGGGATACCCGCACTGGCCCTTGACCGCTATTTCGGGCATCATCATATGAGATCGAGACGACAGAACGTCGAACGGGATAGCCACGATGGTGGGAATTGTTTCCGGACTGAACAACGCCTTGAGCGCGATCGGCGCGAACAGCCGGTTTTTCCGCTCGACCGCTAACAATATCGCCAATCCCGAAACCACCGGATTTCGCGCCGAAAGACCCCGCTTCGAGACACAGCCGACCGGCGGAAGCCGTTTTATCGGCCTCGTGGACGGCGGAACGGCGGCGTTTCTTCAGGCCACGGGTGTTCCCGGCGATTTGTCCGCCGGCGGCGATTCTTTCTTGGCGACCCGCAATCCCGCCACGCCGGACCGTCTGGAACTTGTCAAATCCGGCGGCTTTTCGCCCGACGCGAACGGCGTGCTTACCGATTCCAACGGCCGTCAACTGCTCGGGTTTCCGACCGATTCCTCCGGCGCGGTCACGAGCGCCGGCCAATCCGTCTCCGATCTCGTTCCGGTCCGCCTGCCGGGCGGGACAAGCAGCGCCCCGACGACGCAAATCGACTTCGCCGGAACCTTGCCGGCCAACGCGAATGTGGGCGACAGCTTTCAGACCTCGGTGACCGTCGTGGACAGTCTTGGCCGAGAACAGCTTCTGACCGCCGACTTCACGAAGACCGGCGCCAATGCCTTCGATGTGGCGTTTTCCCTGGATCCGGCGCAAGGCGCGGTGACCGCGCCGGCCGGGGCCGTCCCGCTGGCGTTTGACGGATCGGGCCGGCTGACATCAGTGAACGGCGCCGGTGCCTCAGGTTCTCCGGCAAGCATTGCGCTCACGCTTGATTTCACGGGCTCGGGCGCGACGGCCCAGCCGGTCGGCTTCGGGTTGGGACAGTTCGGAGACGGGACGGTCAATCAGCTGGCGGCACCCTTCGCGGTTTCCGGCGCCAATGCCGACGGCTCGACCCCGTCGTCGGTCACCGGTTTCGACATCGATGCTCAGGGCGTGGTGCGGGCTGTTGCCGCCGATGGGACTTCCCGGGCCGTCTTCAGGGTGCCGACCGGAAACGTGCCGGCCCGGACCGGCCTTGCGAGCGATGGCGGTGGATTCACAACGACCGCGCAAAGCGGCGATGTCACTCTGGCGACTTTCGGTCAGGGTGGCTTCACCGGAATCGAGGGTGGGCTTTCCCGATCGGATGTCGATGTCTCGCGGGAGCTTCCCAATCTCGCGATCGGCTCAAACGCCTATAAGGCGGCGCTCAAGGTCGCTCAGGCAGGCGATGAGCTGCTGGAGTCGATTATCGACATCAAGCGGTGATTTTGCCAATTGGCATTTATGTATTATTTGCAGAAACTTCTGAAAAAGCCTTCAACGTCGCTGTGAACGGTAGGAACACGCATTCGTGCCGCGATTTCACGTCGCGGACCGGCGCGAATATCGACAGTTTACCCCAAGGCGGTTCGGCATCGGCCGAACTCATATAGGCGCGTGCCGCGGCGTCCGATCTGGCAAAACCTTCGGCATCGAGCCCGATGGCGTTTTCGGCGATGATCTCGGCGGCCGCCTCGCACAAGGCGCAGCCGCGCACCCGGTGGCCGACCGCCGTGATCCGCCCGTCCTCGACCGACAGATCGACGGTGACCCGGTCACCGCACAACGGATTGTCGACACGCGCGCTCGCGTCCGGATCTTCGAGCCGGCCCCGCTCTCTGGACTTGCGGGAAAGTTGGATGATCTCTTCCTGATACAACGCTTCAAGCACGGGTCCGGCCTTTGCGGCCCGAAGCCGCGTTCAGCTTGGCCAGAGCATCCGGCGTGTCCACGTCGATCATCACGCCGTCATCCTTCATTTCCACCTCGACGACCAGATCCGCGTGGGTGCCTATCAGATGGCGGGCACCGACATCGCCGGAAACCTGCATCATCTCGTCGAAGAAGCGGCTTGCCCAAAGCACCGGGTTGCCGCGTTTACCCCGCCAGGTCGGCACGCAGATCGCCCGACCCTCCAGGGGATCGAAAGCCGCGATCAGCTTGTCGATCGTCTCCGGTGTAACCCGGGGCATATCGCCGAGACACACGAGAATCCCGTCGACGTCTTCCTCCAGCGCCGCGAGCCCGGCTTTTATTGAGGTGCTGAGCCCCTCGGCGTAGTCCGCGTTATGGGCGAAACCGAGGTCAAGACCCTCCAGCGCGGCCTCGGTGCGGGCCTGCTCGTGGCCGGTTACGGCGATGACCGGGCTTGCCTTGGAGGCGAGCACGTTTTCCGCCGTACGCCGCACCATGGCGACGCCGTCGATCTCGGCCAGGAGCTTGTTGTTGCGGCCCATGCGCCGGGATTGTCCGGCGGCCAGCACAAGCGCCGCGATCCGTGGTGCCCGCGCCGCCGAGACGGCTTCATGCTCGGCTTCTTCGTCCGGGACCGCCTTGGCGCGGGGCAGGGGACGGGTCGGTACGTCCTTCAGCAGGCCGCCCACGCCCATCCGCATGATTTCCTCGGATCCCGCGGGCACATTGGCGGCAATGCGCTGAAGCACCCAGTCGAAGCCGTTCATTTTCGGAGACCGCGCGCAGCCCGGCATGCCGATCACGGGGGTCCCGTTGATGTCGCCGATCAGCATCAGATTGCCCGGATCGACAGGCATGCCGAAATGCCGGATCGTTCCGCCGGCCTTTTCGATCGACGCCGGGACCACGTCGCGGCGGTCGACCACGGCCGATGCGCCGGATACCAGCAACAGGTTCGCGCCGGCAGCGAGCGCGTCGTCGATGGCCCGGGACATCGCGCCCTCGGTATGCTCGCAGCGGATCTCCTTCACCAGAACGCTGGCGACGCTGGTGAGCCGGGCCTTGGTCACCTGCTGGGTGGAGTCGAGCACGCTTTCCTTGGTGCCTGGAAGCCGCGACTGCACCAGTCCCGCTTTCAGGGCGCGGAAGGGCGCGATGCGGAGCAGGCGTTCACTGGTTTCCGCGATCGATTGGGCAATGCGCACCGTGTTGGCCGGCAAGGCGAAGGGAATGATCTTCAAGGTGGCGATCATCTGGCCCTTGGTCACCTTCTGAAACGGTGGCACCACGCCAAGGGTGATCGCTTCGTCGACCATATTGAATCCGTCGAGGCGCCGGGGATCGTAGATCACCAGACCGTCCTGCTCGGCGAAGATGTTGCACCGGCCGGTGAAAGCGACGGCCTTCGAAAGGTTCTCGCCCGCCACTGCGCCGGCAAGCTGATCGGCGGCATCGTCCTCGAGGATATCGTTCTCCTCGATTCTGGCGCAGACGACCGATTTATAACCGGCGGCGCGCAGGGTCTCGATATCCTCGCGGGTCAGCCGTCGGCCCTTCTTGAGGGCACGCTCCTCCAGGCGGTGGCTGTGGGCCAGGATGGCGTCCAACGCGTCCTTCAGGGGAACTTCACCGAATTTCATTGTCGAGCCCTCGGCATTGCCCGTGCCGCCTCAAGCCGCCGCCCGGGCGGCGGGCGCGCGACCATGGCGGATCGCGGTCATCTCGGCCAGGATCGACACCGCGATCTCGGCGGGAGAAACCGCACCGATATTCAGACCCGCCGGCCCGTTGATGCGGGCCAGCGTCGCATTGTCGAAGCCGAGGGCGCGAAGCCGCTCCAGACGGCCGCCATGGGTCTTCTTGCCGCCCAGGGAGGCGATATAGAAGGCAGGGCTACGGAGTGCCACTTCGAGCGCCGGATCGTCGAGTTTCGGATCGTGGGTCAGGGTCACGACGGCCGTGCGGGCATCCGGCGCAAGGTCTTCCAGAGCCTCGTCCGGCCAGTCGTCGCTCAAGGCGATGCCAGGGAAACGATCTTCGGTCGCGAATGTGCCGCGCGGATCGACCACGGTGACGTCGAAGCCGGTGATGGTCGCCATCGGCGCCAGCGCCTGGGCGATATGAACCGCGCCGACGATGATCAGCCGGAGCGGCGGGTTATGCACATGCGCGAACAGCGCGCCGTCGGCGAAGATGCCGCTCTTGTCGTCGCGCATGCGCTCTCGGACCTCGGCCAGGTGCGCCGGCGTGAGCGTAAGCGGACCGTCCGCCGTGGTGCCGTCGAACGTGCATTGGGCGCCATCGGCGATCCTGGTGATCACGGCAAGCGCGGTTTTCGCCTCGCGCGCGGCGAGAATGGCGTCCAGAACCTTTGTCCGCATGATTCTAGTCCTCCAGACGTTCGACGAAAACCTGCACGGTGCCGCCGCAGGCGAGGCCTGACTTCCCAGGCCTGCTCGTTGGGACTCCGAATTCAAGCAGCCGGGCCTCGCCGTCCTGCATCGCCTCCATGGCCTCCTTGGCCACGGCCCCCTCGATGCAGCCGCCGGAGACCGAGCCGACGAGATTGCCGTCGCCGTCGATGCCAAGCTGGCTGCCGACCGGGCGAGGGGAGCTGCCCCAGGTGTTGACCACCGTGGCAAGCGCGGTCTTGCGTCCCTCCGCGCGCCAGGCGGCGACGGTTTTCAACACGTCGTCGCGGGCCAATGCATCGAAAGTTTCCGTCATGAGCCTTCTCCCAACATCGGTTCCGCCGTCTCGACGGCGCGCAGCTTCGCCTTCCATCCGGCCATCATGGTGGTATTCGTTCCCCCATGGGGGCCAAGCGCGTCGGCCAATTCGCGCAGGCTGTTCAGCGAGTGAACCGAGCGGAATTCATCGACATGCGGAAGGATAGCGCGAACTCCCAATGATTTGGGAGCGAAACCGTCGAAACGCAACAGTGGATTGAGCCAAATCAGCCGGCGGCAGGATCCGTGCAGCCTTTCGACCTCCGCTGCCAGGCCCTCACCGGCATCCCGGTCAAGGCCGTCGGAGATCAGCAGCACGATCGCGCCCTGGCCCAGCACCCGGCGCGACCAGTCCTGGTTGAAGGCATGCAGGCACTGGCCGATCCGGGTGCCGCCGGACCAGTCCTCGACGGCGGCACTGGCCATGTCGAGAGCCTCGTCCACGTCCTTGTGCCGAAGATACCGGGTCACATTGGTGAGCCGCGTGCCGAAAAGAAAGGTGTAAACCCGCGCCCGGTCGTTGGTCAGCGTGTGCATGAAATGCAGCAGCATGCGGGAATAGCGGCTCATTGAGCCGGAAATGTCGCAGAGCGTCACCAGCGGCGGCGGCCGGCGCCGGGGTTTCTTCAGGCGGATCGGGATGCTGTCGCCGCCGCCCCGGAGCGCGGCCCTGAGACTCGCCCGAAAATCGACCCTGGCGCCATGGGGGCTCGGCCCGAAACGCCGGGTCGGCACGTCCATGATGGGCAGCCGCATGTGCGAAATCACGTGGCGGGCTTCGGCGATTTCCTCGGCGCTCATCTTTTCGAAATCCATGCCTTGCAGCACTTCGGCGCCGGAATAGGTCATCGCGGCATCGAACTGGATTTCCTGCTCGTCCCGGTCCCGGTCGTCTTCGGCCCCAGTCTCCCCGCCACCCTGGGTGAGGGCGTCGGCGACCCGCCGGTTGAGCTGATCTTCCTTATCCGGAGCCTCGCCGGTGCGGAAGGTGGGCAGCACCATCTGCATCATCCGCTCCAGCAGCCTGGGATTGCGCCAGAAGATGTGGAAAGCCTGGTCGAAGATCTCGCGCTGGTCCCGGCGATTGACGAACACCGCATGCAGCGCCCAGTAGAATACCTCGCGGTCGGTAATCCCCACCGTCTCGACGGCGCGGACGGCCTCGATCACGGTGCCGGGCCCGACCGGCAGGCCGGCGGCGCGCAGTACCCGCGCGAAATGCAGGATGTTATGGGCAAGTTTTCCGCCCTCGCCGTCTTCGGGAAGCGCGGGAGAAAGCTCGTTCATCGCGCCGGTCCGCTCAGGCCCGCGCCGCCATCGACAACTCTGATCGCACTTCCGTGAGCAGCCTGTTGGCCTCGCTGCCTTGGATCTTGGCGATGTCGTCCTGGTATTTCAGCAGCACGCCTAGCGTGTTGTCGAGCGCTGTCGGAGCG
>JAYQSQ010000025.1:0-15609 GCA_038146985.1 Alphaproteobacteria bacterium | reverse complement strand
GCAAACGAAGGGCGAAGTGTGCCCGCGTCGCTGCAAAACAGGCGAGCAATCTGGACACCTCGAATTACCGATTGATTTTGGGGTTTGAGTGACGAGACCGGTGATATGGGCGGGTGTTTTTGTCGCCCTTTGGCTGAGTTCCCGATGACCGGAAACGGATATCGCCGGTTTTCCGGCTATGCGGGCGCAGTTGTCCCCTGGAGCCAGACGAGCCGCTTCATGTTGTAGGCCAGATTGGCGAGGCCGATCTTGGTTCGGGCACGGGCCATGCCGATGGTGCGGACAACCAGACCCATCCGTGCCTTCTGCTCGGCGAAGACATGCTCGACCCGGGACCGCACCGCCGATTTCACCGCGTTCGCCCGGGCGGTATGCCGAGGCATCGGCTTGCCCTTCGGCTTCTTGCGGTGGATGCGGCTGACCTTGCCGATGGTGGACAGATAGCGCTCGTTCTCAGCGCTGCGATAGGCGGTGTCGGCCCAGACATCCGAGGCGAAGTTGCCGCGGTCCACAAGTCCCTCACGCAACCGGACGCCGTCATGGGCGGCGGTATCGCTCACCAGCCAGGTGCGGATCAACCCATGACGCCGGTCGATGCCGATATGGTTCTTGTAGCCGAATACCGGAATGGCGATGTCCGGCTTCGCCTTCTCGCCCTCCGTCACCGGCTTGGCCTTGGAATGCTTGACCGTCCAGCGGGCATCGACGTCCTTCTGCGCCGCCTTCGCCGGCTCGTGGGGCCAGATCTCCGCCGCCGTCCTGCCTTGCCGGATCGCCACCTTCTCGCCATCGTCCAGATGCTGGCGTGGCGCCAGGATCAGGCTGGCATCCAGTATCTGCCCCGACATCGCCAGGTAGCCCTTGTCCCGTAGCAGCCTGTCGAACCGGGCGAACAGCTTCTCGACGGCACCCACCCTGGTGAACTGCTCGCGGAACAGCCAGATCGTCTTGGCATCCGGCACCGCGTCGCCGGGTCCCAGCCCGAGAAAGCGTATGAAGGTCAACCGGTCGCGGATCTGGAACTCGGCCTGATCGTCCGACATCCCATAGAGCGCCTGAAGGATCAGGATCTTGAACATCAGGATCGGTTCGTAGGCCGCCCGCCCGCCCCTGGCACCATCGGATCGCTTCAGCGCCTTCGCCAGCCGGTACCGGAACAGCTCGAAATCCACCGTGGCAGCCAGTTTCTCCAACGGATCGCCCGCCTTGCTCAGCTGCGCATAGCGGTCCTCAAGATCGAAAAACCCAAGCTGGCCCTTCATCGCAATCACTCCGTCGTTCAACGACAGGGAATTACGTCAGATCGCAAAAGGGGAGTGGTTTTTCGAGGTGTCCAGGCGTCAATTGGGAAGACCGTGGATTGAGGCACATCCTCAGGGCCCAAATTCAAATCCCACCCGAAAGTACATGAACATGGCACCGCTCTACGCCGAACAAACCCAAACCAAGGAGGCCGTCGCCTGATCAAATGTGCGAAAGATTCTGGACACTACCGGAGGAAACTCAGGGCTCAGGTCATCGACCGTAACTTCTACTATAATAAATCGCAGAAATGCGCGGGAGCTCTTCACCGCTCATTTTGGCGGGAAGGTTTGCCTCTAATTGCTGAAACCGACTCGGCAGCATACTTGGTTGTTCAAAACCGGATACGGCAGGACAACGCGTCCTTGAGCGAACTGGGCGGGAATAGGAACGCCAATTCGACGCAACTCATTGCGCGCCTGTATTAGACGAGAGTTAGAACTCAGCGGACTGGACCAACCTCTGTTGAAGCACCGCCATCGCGCTATTTCCTTGCGGATAACGACTTCGGCTTCAGCGTTAGTAAATAATTTAGATAAGATATTTCGGAGAAATGATTGCCCTTGATTTCCATAAATGGTCTCATTAGAGGTAAAATTAGACAATATACGGCGTCCCATATTCTAAGACGCTAACAATTTACACGACGTTAAAATTCAAAGGTGTCAGCACTTGAGCGGCGCTGGTTGACAGTTGCGCGTTTAGGTTACCTGTTTTCAACACCGATGACTATTTTAAACTCGCTCGATATGATTTCTGGCGTAATAGCCAGGTCAAGTCCGATGGACTTGGAGAACTCTCCTGAACTGTCCCCTGTGGAAACGATGCCTCAGTCCCATCAAAAGCGATTCCTTACCCAAGGCCGAGATCGATAACGACGCCTGAATGGAATCTAAAGGACATTTCATCAGACTAAAACTAAGGGCGGTGGTTACGTCAGGTATGCTGAGGTCACGCACGATTTTGCTCGTTGTCAGCGTTGATGTTATACCATCATCTAGCTCAGACCGAGGAAGTAGTTAACTAAAACAGCTCCAAATTGCGCTTGTAACAAAGATACAAGATCGATCCCAATCTTTCTACTATCCAAAGTTCGCCGTTTAATTACGAATGCATCAATGAGAACTGTTTTGATATCACTTACAGGTCTATCAATTTTTTCTGAACTACAGGATCTTTTCGAACCTGTTCTGTTTTATCTTTGTTTTCCTCACTAGCGGGATCAGGCTTAATAAAGCTAAAATCCATCGTTGGAACACCGGTATCCATACAGAGACGCCGCATCGCTTTCTTTGTTGCCGCCTGAGGAAGGATCCTCATCGTCAGGCTTATCGTCCTCCGATGTCTCTTCTTGGCCTTACAATAAAATTCCTGGTCAGCGTCAGATATCAATGGCTCGCTGGTCTTGGTTTTGCCTAGTTTCCACCGTAGACTTATCGAGCCATGAATATATCGCCGATCCGTCGATGATTTCCGCCTCTTATATTTACCAAGATAATCATAAATAGAAGTAGGCCAGCAGGTGATCGCCATTTTGGGACGCGATCAAAGCCGCGTTTTTCCACGCGCGAGAATTGGTCCCACTTTGCTTTTTGCGGATTGAAGAAAATATTGCAGGGAGGAGTTGGCTTTTTCCCGCAAAATCCATAGACATATCCTAGATAAAATCGAGCGGCCAAAACCTGTCCGGCGCGATTTCCCTTCAATTTCTAAGCAACGTTACCGCCGCGCTCCAGTCTATTCTGACTTGAAGTCCGTTTTCCTGATCGAGCAAATCTTTTGCCAGCAGGAACTGTTCAAAAAAACAGGCCCTTATCAGAAACAGCGGAATTCAAGTCTCATACTGGAGTTCTTCCGGTCTCGAGATCGGGCTACAACTCGGCAAAGCCAGAACGGCGACAAGTATTAGGTAGAAGGCCTTCATTACAACCTTTCTTTAATAAAATTTGAAGTGCCAACATACAAAGGATTTCGCCCTCAAGCGGCTCTCTTATTCTCTAAGCACCAGGTGCCACCTTACTTATTTTCAAGCACAACGTCGTTAGGTATAGCTTAGGTCCGCTGCCTTAGAAAGGGCAAACCCATCATAGGTTTTCGGCCCGGTAACCTGAGCTTGGAATTTGGCTGTGTACTTTCCATCGTCCTGTGGAATTTTCAACAATACATTTTTATAGTTCTCGTTGTTGCACCAGAGACCCGACATGGGCCATTGATTTGAGTTGACCGTCTGCAACCAGATCAAGACATTTACCGTCGCGGGGGCGAAAGCGGATTGTCGTGTCCCCTTATCACCTTGAATTTTATTGTCCCCGTCCATGTAAATCTTCAATTTACTTTCTTGAGATCGACAAGCTATTGTCGAAGACGTAATTTTCTACACAGGTAATTTGACCACTGGAATTATTTTCAATTTTCTCAGCTGAACCCTTTCCATCGTCATAACACCCGCATTTAAAAACTTTTGCATGTGCTGGTGCCGCACAAGATATCAAGGAAGGCTATGATAACTAGAATACTAAATCATAGTTTGTCTCCCGACCTTTGTTCGTTTAACCTATGATAACCGATATTGCCCGGATAGTCGGCCCATTCTCCGCTGATTGACGCCAAAATGGCTTGCCGTTGGCCCAACAGGTAGGAGACAATCGGATATCAATACGAGATCCTTCCATCCCAAAGAAAATGTGCGCCTGATCCGCTGACTATGCAATCAGTTTTACCTGACGGTCGCCCAGAAGGCGTGATCCGTTCGAAAAAGACCAATTAGCGGCCATTCTGTATTTGAAACAGGTGCGTCGGCCGCTTTGTGGGCGCACGGATGCCGTCAACTTCTTTGCTTATTGACGTTCCGACCATTATGCAGGGCAGGCTTTAGCCTGAGCCGCTCAATGCGGCTCACTATGTCGGCAAACAAGTCTCTTGGGATTGCGGCCTCCCACCATTTGGAAGTGGCATACCGGCCATGTGCGGCGATCTTCGCGCCGATCTGCACCAACTTTTCCCGGATCATAGTCAACGACCAGTGTTCCCACCTCCTTAGGCGGGGCCAGGGTCCGCATAAAGTTCCCGAGGTTTTAGGCGAGCGCGCGTGCAGTAGCGGGCGGACGGCTTTGTGGGCAGACTAGCGACAGGACAGGCGTATCGTCCGGATGGCGTGCTTGCCTTGCTTGATCCAATGCTCCACGCCACGTTGATTGCGCCAGAAGACGACAACCCGATCGGCGGGACGGGCGAGGTTGGTCACGATGAAGCCGTACGTGGGTACAGTTCACCTGGATGCCATTCGACCTTGGCGACGACCCGGCGGGCTCTTGTCCCAGCTGGCGGCCCGGTAACTGAAGTTCGCGTGGTAGCGTCGCACATCTTTCGGGGCCTGCAGACCGGGCGCTGAGAAGGTGAGCGATGTTGCCTTGCAGGATTGTGTTCGCCGGTAGGCAGATGGCATAGCCAAAGGCCCTCGGCTTCGAGGAACTCATAGATGTCGGGCAAGGCAAACGCCGCGTCACCCCGGAAGGAGCGCCGCAACTGCTTGCCCCGATAGCGGGTGACGACCGGCTCTAACACGTCGCGCCAGCCATGGGCACTGTGGACGTTGCCTGGACATGGGCACAGCGTTCCAGATCGCCTAACTGATTGAACACGAATGGCGGGTGGTAGCGGGTGCATCCGAAATGGCCGTTATGAGCCGTCCCTTCCTGGCCTGCCGGTTCAGATGACCGGGGCGCTATCCATATCCAGGACGATGGACTTGAGAGGCTTGCGTCCCTGTACCACGTCAATCCACCCGACAAATTGGCGAGGGCGACGAGATTGTCGTTCGTCGACGAAACTCCGGTCTCAAACTGGCCCATCTGGCTGGTGGATGCGCCGCCGCGCTCGATGGCCTTGCCGCCGACGTTCAACGCATCGCGGGATCGCTTCGAGCCAGTCAGCGTCATTCACTTCTTAATATCGGCAAGATCACCATAGACTGATTGGCGCGGCAGACCACAGATGATCCCTTGCCAGCCGTTTCTTTCCCTTGCGGGTATCTACAAGCGTGTCCCGGCAGCCATGTCGATCAGGCCAAGGGCATCATCGAGTTCACGATAGGCAAGCAAAACCGGCGTCGGATGTGATCCATGACCGTGAACTCAAGCTTTAGGCGGTCGAATCAACGCGCAGGGCAAAGGTGTTGACTTCACCCTCTGGGTTCCGCATCTGGCCCGTCTTCCAACCAGCCCAACATGCTGATATTTATACCTTAATCCCGCAATGCTGACGCCAAATGAACGGCGGTTCACACAAATCCAGGTTAACGGCAACATACCTGTTCCACACCCCACATCACTCAGCCCGTCGCCCTGGTGAAGGCAGGACCTAATCCCAGCGGCCCCTTGACGGATAGAGTCTTTAACAAAGTTGGTGTTGGCAGCAGATTGAGCCGAGCTGAACGGCCTGGTTCAGGGCCCTGCCTTTCGCGGGCGGCAGTAAAGATTTTTGCTGATCGCGATCTGAGCGTGCGCTCCTAAACCCCAAACAGACGCCGTGCGTTGCCGAGGTCAGCATCGCCTCGACATCGGCGTCAGGACAACCGGCAGTCTCGATTACACCCCCTTGCGGGGGTCCTGGTCGCCGATCAGGAATGGGTAGTCGGAACCTAGCATCACCCGATCGACGCCGTACCGACCAGGAACCGCAATACGTCCGTCACGGAAGACGATGCTGTCGAAATGGGGACTTGTGAAACTGCTCGACCGGGTCCACCACCTCGTTCCAGGAAGGCCTTGTGATTGCGCTCCAGCCGCTGAGCATGTGAGGAGCGCCGCCTCCGGTACTGGCGACAACCACCAAGCCCTCGAAGCGGGTGAGGTGGCCCTTAAACAGCATCCGGCTGATCGAGATCGACATCGCAGACCCGACCCACGGCGTTCATCATCTGCATGTCGTACGGCGCGGTCGTCGTCGGAGACCGAACATCAGGTGAATGATCACCGGCACCTTGAGCTCCGCCGCCATCTCCCAGAACGGGTCTAGGTCGGATCGTCGGAATTGCCTTGGGTGCCCTTGTTCTGGGTGCCGATCGCCCAGCGCCGGGCATGCCGACGCTTGACCGCCTCGCGCAGAACCTGGGCCGCCAGCTTCGCCGTCCTGGAGTGGGACCGTAGCGGGCAGGATCACCCCGTCGGTCGCAGCGGTCGGCCAGCATTCCCTCGTTCAGGAACCGGCTCCAGTCCGGCGCCTTCCTCGGCTGGGATCATGGCGAAACTGTCGGACCAGCCACCCGGCGGTGCAGATCCACGCCGGTGCTTGCCATGAACTGATGGCGTGGCTCGAACAGGCGCAGCTTGGGCATGATCAGACGGGGTGACTTGCCTTACGTTGAAGGAAAGCTGGAACTTGTCATCCTCGCGGAACGCTCGGACCAGGAAACTCAACGCGCTGGCGCTCATCGTTTCAGGTCGCCTGGGGCAAGATATGGGCGTGGGTGTCGATGATCATCGTTTCAGCTCTCCGTTTCGGCCTGCTGATCCGCCAGGAGGTCGGAGAGCAGGCTCGCCCGCATCGGCAGGGTCAGACACTCGATTTTATAGGGCGACAGCGCGTCGTTGATGGCGCTCGCCACGGCGGCAGGCGCGCCGAGATAGCCGCCTTCGCCCACGCCCTTCTGGCCGTGCGAAGTCAACGGCGAGGGGGTGCAATGCTCGGTCAGCTTGATGTCCGGTACTTCGTGGGCGGACGGCATGACATAATCGACGAAGGTCCCGGAGAGAAGCTGTCCGCCCGGCTCGTAGGTGAATTCCTCGTACAGGGCCGCACCGATGCCATGCGCCGCTCCGCCGATCACCATGCCGCGCACGATATCCGGGTTGATCACCGTGCCGCAGTCATGGGCGATGCAATAGTCCGGCAGCGTGACCTTGCCGGTCAGCCGGTCGATCTCGGCATAGACGATGTGGGCGGCGAAGGAATAGCAGGGGTACATCTGCACCCGGCCATCCGCCGTCGGCAGGGTTCCGCCCTTGGGAACCTGCAGCACGTGGACGGCCTGCATCCCCGGTTCGGTGAGGTCGGGGGGCATGTTGTGGAACTCCCGGTGGGCGATCAGCGCGATCCGGGCAAGCGATATGGATTGGGCGGGGTCATCCAAAGCCGTGACCGCGCCGTTCGCGTAGCGCACCTGCTCCGGTGTGCGTTTCAGATTGTGGGCTCCGATCAGGATCGCCTGGTCGCGGATCTTCCTGGCCGCGCCCGCCGCCGCTCCGCCCAGCATGATCGCCATCCGGCTGGCGACCGGCGTATTGCCAGGCAGACCCGAGAGCGTATCGGAATGCATGACACGGATTGTGTCCGGATCGATGCCCAGCTCCTCGCCGATGATCGTTGCCGCCAGCGTCTCGTGCCCCTGGCCCGAGGTCGAGGTGGCGATGGTCGCCGTGATGCCGCCGGACCGGTCAACCTTGACGACGCAGGATTCCGGCCAGGTCGTGGTCTCGTTCTTCGGGTTCAGGAGCGGCTCGAAGGCCGAGTTGCCGCCGCCGGGCTCAAGGCAGGTGGCGATGCCGATGCCGGCAATCTTGCCGTCGCGCCGGGCGGTGTCCCGCCGCTTCAGCAGCGCGTCTAGACCCGCCAGATCGACGGCCTTGCGCAGCACCGTGTGATAGTCGCCGCTGTCATATTCCGAACCGCTGGGGATCAGATAGGGGAACTGGTCGGCGCGGATGAAATTACGCCGCCGCACTCCCAGCCGGGAGAGGCCGAGATGCCGCGCGACCTTGTCGACGGCGGTTTCGATCGCGACGTTGGTCGGGGACATGCCGAAGCCGCGCACGGCGGCCTGGCCGGTCTTGTTCGTCGAGACCGCGATCGCATCATACTCGACGCTGTTGATCCGGTAGGCGCCGACGATCGCGCTGACCGGTTTGCCGAGCTGGAAGGCGGCGCGGCCGGTTTGCCCGCCGACATCCTCGATCACCCGCAGCTTCATGGATTTGATCAGGCCGTCATCATCGAAAGCAACGGCGACGTTGAAATGCCGGTCCGGGCCATGCATGTCGCCGCCGACCATGTTCTCTAGCCGATCCTCGATCAGGCGGACCGGCCGGCCCAGGCGCCGCGCCAGGAAACCGGCCAGCACCGTGTGCTTGATCCCGCGTTTGACGCCATAGGAGCCGCCGACATCAACGTCGTAATGCGCGCGCACCTGATTGACCGGTATCCTGAGCGCCGCGGCGATCTGTTCGGCATAGGACGGCATCTGGATCGAGGCCCAGACATCCAGGATCTCGGTCCCGGCATTCCATTCCGCTAGCACGCCAAAGGTTTCGACCGGCACCGGCGCGCTTCGGCCCCAGCGCAGCTTGAAGGAAAGTTCGTGCGGCTGCCCGGCGAAGTCGTCCGCAACCGGTCCCCAGGTGAAGGTGCGCCGGTAGAGTACGTTGGAGCCGTGACCGGCGTGCACCGGCGGAGAGCCGGGGTCGAGCGCCTCCTCTGCATTGATCACATGGGGCAGGGGGTCGTACTCGACCTCTACCCGTTCGGCGGCGTCCTCGGCCTCGGCACGGCTTTCGGCGACTACGGCGGCCACCCACTCACCGGCATAGCGGGCAACGCCGTCGGCCAGCGGATAGCATTTCACTCCGGGTGTATCGACGGCATTGGCCAGCGGGTTTGCGTTGGCGGCCAGCACGTCACCGGTCAGCACTTCCGCCACGCCCGGCATGCCGAGCGCCGCCTCGGTATCGATCGAGACGATCCGCGCGGCGGGATGCGGGCTGGTGACCAGCGCCACATGCAGCATGCCCGGGCGGGTGACATCGGCGACGAAATGGCCGGCACCGGTGATGAAGCGACCGTCTTCCTTGGGGCGCCGCTTGGCGGAAACGAAACGGCGGACGGATTGTTCAGTCATCGCCAGCCTCCCGGTCCGTTGCCGGCGGCATCTGTCGCATGCGGGCACCGGCAAGCCGGATCGCATCGACAATCTGCACATAGCCGGTACAGCGGCAGAGATTACCGGCGATCGCCTCGCGGATCTCCTCGTCGCTCGGATCGGGATTGCGCGCCAGCAGGGCCTGGCCGGCGATCAGCATACCCGGGGTGCAATAGCCGCATTGCAGTGCGTGGGTCTCCCAGAACGAGTCCTGCAAAATGCCGAGAGAACCGTCCTCCTCGCGCAGGCCTTCGACCGTGGTGATGGCGTGGCCGTCCGCCTGGACCGCGAACATCAGACAGGCACGGATCGGATCGTCGTCGAACAATACCGAGCAGGCGCCGCAGACTCCATGCTCGCAGCCGATATGGGTGCCGGTAAGGCCCAACTGATCGCGCAGGAAGTCGACAAGGCTGAGCCTCGGCTCCACCTCGGCTGAGCGTCTCGCGCCATTCAGGGTCAGGGTGATCTTCTGCTTCATGTCGTTGGGTTCCGGGCCTGGTCTCGCGCCCGCTTGATCACCCGGGCCAGCATGCCCGGCGCTACCCGGCGCCGGTAGGCGGCGCTCGCTTGCACATCGCTTTCCGGATCGAGCAGCGGATCCAGCAGCCGCACCGCCTCGTCGATCTCGGTATCCTCGAGCCGCGAGCCTGCTAGGGCCTGGGCCACCGGCGATGCGAGAACCGGCACCGGTGCCGCGCCGGAGGAGGCGAGACGGGCATGCCGGCATCGTCCCTCCGCATCCAGACCGATCTCGGCCGCCGCGCCGATCACTGCGTAGTCGCCGGCGCGAGGGCTGATCTCATCCACGGCGGCGCTCAGCGCAAGCTCTCGCGGTGGCTTTGGGAAGACCACCTCTGTCAGGCATTCGTCCTCGCGGGCGGCGGTCTCCATCGCACCGAGCGCAAAATCCGCGACGGCGAGGCTTCTGACGCCGCCGATCGAGGCGAGCGTCACCCGGGCGCCGAGCGCCGTGGCGGCAAGCAGTATCTCCGCG
The DNA here is from genome assembly GCA_038146985.1 of Alphaproteobacteria bacterium. Classification (GTDB taxonomy): domain Bacteria; phylum Pseudomonadota; class Alphaproteobacteria; order Thalassobaculales; family Thalassobaculaceae; genus JADHLJ01. The sequence goes on along the minus strand of JAYQSQ010000025.1, from coordinate 5,398 downwards.
GTCGGGTCACCATGGGCGATGCTGCCGCCGATCGTGCCGCGATTGCGTGTCTGGATGTGCCCGACATAGGGCAGGGCCGCCGCGAGCATCGGTACCTCGCGCGTGATTATGGCGGATTGCAGGGCCGTGGCCTGGCGCGTGCAGGCTTTGATGGTAACCATGCCGTCGCCGTCGTCGATCCCGGCGAGCGCGCCGACATGGTTGATGTCGATAAGTTTCTCGGGACGGGCAAGGCGCATGGCCATCATCGCCACAAGGGACTGTCCGCCGGCGATGATCCGGGCCTCTCCCGCCGCGCTGGAAAGCTCTTCCAGAACCTGCTCTAGGCTTTCGGCCCGGCAGAAGTCGAACGCCGCCGCCTTCATTGATCCATCATCTCCCGTGGCTCCGGCTCGGGGCGACGGCCGGTCTAGCGCCGCCTGAAGTGTAATGCCCCGCGAGCCTAGCTCAAAGGACCCGGCCGGTTATCGGCGATGATCCGGCGGGCGGCAACGGCGGCGCGGGATCGCTGTGAATTTCCCGGGAGTTAGCAGAGCCACGATATTTAACTTGACCTTGGGCCAGACAAGGCACATTTACACGCTCACAGCGTGAGTGTCTTGAGAATCAAGAATGGCCCCAGATTTGGGCTCACCAGCCTCCTTCCCTGACATTGAGAACGCGACAACCAGGCCCGCGACGTTGCGAGCCTGATACACGACCCGTGCAAGGAGACCATCAATGGCAACCGGTACCGTAAAGTGGTTCAACGCGACCAAAGGCTATGGCTTCATTCAGCCGGATGCCGGCGGACCCGACGCGTTCGTCCACATCACCGCCGTGGAAGCCGCCGGCATCCACAGCCTTAATGAAGGCGCCAAGGTGAGCTACGACCTCGAGACCGGCCGCAACGGCAAGGACGCCGCGGCCAACCTCCGCCTGCTGTAATCGTTACCCGCCGCTCCGGCGGCGGTACATGATGTCAGGGATCGCATGGGCCGGTTAGGGCCGGCCCATGCTTTCACGCGTTTTGAGAACACAATTATGCTCGTCGGCATCGCCAATTTGATGCCTCACGCCACCCCGAGATCCGCCGGGTGGCCGAAAAGATACGCCCCCACCGTCTGATAATGCGAGCGCCGGCCCTGGAGCTGTTGCGTGACGCTTCTGATGTCGCGGTAGCGCCGCTGGAACGGGCTTTCGGCGCGGATCGCCGAGACACCGGCCAGGTCATAGACGGTGCCCGCAACTGCGTTGGCCTCATGTATGCCATGGGTGGAGGCAAGGCGGATCCGCATGCGGTTGGCGATCGAGAGCGTGCCGGTGGCGAGCACCTCTTCCCAGATATCCTCGATCTCGTCGAACAGGTAAGACCGGGCGGCCCGGAGCCGGGCCTCGCACAACGCGAGATCGTTCTGGATCACCGGGTTGTCCTTCATCTTCGAGCGCGCCATGCGCGGCGTCTTGTCCAGCGCGAGGTCCTTGAAGGCTTCCAGCATCGCCCGGGCGATACCCTGGGCGGTGATGGAAAATCCCATGGCGTACATGCTCATCGACGGCATGGTGTAGAGCGGCGTCTTATGGACCCGGCCCGCATCCGTATCGCGAAGCGAGGTGAAGGCGTCGGGAACGAACAGGTCCTTGATCTCGAAATCATCGCTGCCGGTTGCGCGCAGCCGATGACGTCCCAGGTATCGATCCAACGCACCTCGCTCTCGGGGAACAGCATGGTGCGGATCTCCGGCGCGCCGTCCGCGTCCATGCGCTGGGTGCCGTCGGCCTCGAAGACCGGCACGTGGCAGCCGAGCCAGGTGGCGTGCCGGCCGCCGCTGGCAAAAGCCAGGCGGCCGCTGACCCGGTAGCCGCCGTCGACCACATGCGCCTCGGCCTTGCCCGGCCCCAGGCGAGGATGCCTCGCGGATCATCGCCGAACATCCGCCGCGCCGTCGTAGGTGCCACATAGGCCGAGACCATGGCGCAACCATTGCCCTGGCAGAGGCACCATGCCGTGCTCCCATCAAGCATGGCCGCCGCTTCGATCGCTCGGATAAAGGCCGGCGGCGTGACCTCGAGCCCTTTGAAGGCGCGGGGCAGCAGCATTCGGAAAAGATTCGCGCCGACCAGGCCGTCCTGGGTCGGCTGGGCCAGCCGGCCGAGCTTCTCGCTCTCCGCCGCGTGCGTCAGGATCGTATCGGAAAGGGCCCGGACCGCCTCGGCGGGTTCCGCGCCGCTCGCATTTTCCCTCGGCATCGCGATCGTCATGTGCCGTTCCCTCTCTGGTTGGGCCGTCATGCCGCCATCGACGGGCGGGGCCGCGCCGTAGATGAAGGAGGCCTCATCGGACAATGGGAAGATCGCCACGTTGGCGATCTCCCAATCCGTCACCCTCTTTAGGCGACAGTCTAGCCTTTGGCGGCGGCCGGGGAAGGGACAAGGTGATCCCATGTCGGATCGATGCCGGCATGCGCGGCGAACCGCCCTGGTGACACAGGATGGCGCTTCGGCTTCAATGCGCGGCGAAACAGGGCCATTCGAATGGGAGAGATCTGATGGCAATCGGCAAACTCGGCGTGGTGGGCGCCGGAATGATGGGCTCCGAGATCGCGCTGGTTTTCGCGTTGGCGGGCAAACAGGTGCTGCTCAACGACACCACCGAGGAGGGGCTTTCCCGTGCCATGGGCAAGCTGGAAGGGGTGCTGGATGCCGGTATCGGCCGGGGGTTCTGGGCCGAGGAGGACAAACCCCGCGCGCTCGCCAATATCACCACGACCACCGATCTCGCTGATTTCGCCGACCGGGACATGGTCATCGAGGCGGTGTTCGAGGATGTCGAGGTGAAGGCCCAGGTTTTCAAGAAGCTCGACGCGGTCCTGCCGCCGACCTGCGTCATCGCCTCGAACACCTCCAGCATTTCCATCACGGTGCTTTCGGCGAGCCTGTCGGACGCGCGTCAGCCGTATTTCCTCGGGCTGCATTTCTTCTCGCCGGTGCACCGGATGAAACTCGTCGAGGTGATCAGTGCCATGGATTCAGGCGCCGATGCGGTGGCGCTCGCGACCGAGGCCTGCGCGGAGGCGGGCAAGGTGCCGATCCAGGTCAAGGACGTGGTCGGCTTCGCGGTGAACCGCATCCTGTTCGCCATGTGGAACGAGGCCCTGCGTCTGGTCGAGGAAGGTGCGTGCACGCCGGAGGACGTGGATATCGGCTGCAAGCTCGGCCTCGGCCATCCGGTCGGGCCTTTCGAGCTGATGGATCTGACCAGCAACACCCTCAACCTGCAGGTGGCGGAGATTCTGACCGATGCCTATGGCGACCGCTTCCACCCCCGGCCGATGCTGAAACAGATCGTCGCCGCCGGCCGCGCGGGCCGCAAATCCGGCCGCGGCTGGTACCGCTATGACGAGAAGGGGCGTCGCGTCTAGTTGCTGCTCTTTTGCGTGGTGTCTTCGCCTCGGGGCTCATCGCTGGCGACGGCCTCGCCGCCCTTGGCCCGCGCAACGCGTTGCTCCAGACTGGGCCAGATCGCCTGGAACGCCTGCAGCGTCTTGCCTTTCAGCTTGTCACCGGCGGGCAGACGGACGCTCATCGGATTGGTCTGACGGTCGTTCTTCAGGACTTCATAGTGCAGGTGCGGACCCGTCGATCGCCCGGTACTGCCGACATAGCCGATGATGCTGCCCTGGCGCACCCTTGAGCCTTTCCTGAGGCCGCGGCCATAGGCGGACATATGGGCATAGGCGGTCTTGTAGGTGGAATTGTGCCGGATGCGGATATATTTGCCGAAGCTGCCGTTGCGGCCGATCATCTCGATCACCCCGTCGCCCGCCGCCATGATCGGCACGCCGGTCGGCGCCGCAAAATCCACGCCCCGGTGCAGTTTTGTGTAGCCGAGAACCGGATGGCGCCGTTTGCCGAACCCGGAGCTCAGCCTGGCGCCGTTGATCGGTGTGCGCATGAGGGTCTTCTTCACGCTTTGACCTCGGCGGTCGTAGTAGTCCGGGACACCGTCCTTGGGCGTGTATAGCGTGTATTCTAGCGTTTTGCCGCTGAGGGTCATCGAGGCCCAGATCACCTCTCCCGTGCGCGCCGGTTCGCCGAACTCGTCAACAAAGCTGTCGTAGAGAACCTCGAAACTGTCGCCGGGTTGAACCTCGCGCTGGAAATCGACATCGAAGCTGAACACGTGGATGAGGCGCATCAGCGCATCGAGGGGCAGATCTGCCTCAATTGCGGAATCGTATAGCGACGTGGTGATCCGGCCCGTGGCATGAGCGTCCCGGCGTTCGAGCGGGCGGTCGACGACCTCGGCCTTGAAGCCGTTGTCGTCGTTCCGGCGCACGACGATGTCGCGGTCGACGCTCGGACGGAAGGAAAGGCTGAGCAGGCCGTTCCGGGCCTCCGCATCCGAGGTGGTGACCGATTCGTCCGTCGGCGCCATGACCAGGGTGAAGGTCTGGCCGATCGGCATGCGGCGCAGGTCGTAGACCGGCCGCAAGGCGGAAATCACGTCGTGAGCCTGATCGCGGGGGACGTCGCCATTCACTAGAAGGTCCAGCAGCGTATCGCCCCGGGCGACGCTCACATCTTTGGTGACAGGCGCCGCGACGGCGGTTTCCTGTGAAGGTTCCGGTGCGCGCGCAAGCCCGTCCGCACGGCTATTCGCATGAGCCGCGGAGACCAGCCGAGTCTCCTCCGGCGCCGCCACCGTCGTTGACTGACCGCCGCCGGCGTTCCAGTCGCGCGTCATTAAGGTTCCGGCCAAAACCATGGCGCCCAGAATCCCTATCGCCGCGATGACTCTTCGCATGGTTCACTCCGCCGGAACACAAGATGTGGACAGTCCCTGGATATTTAACGCATCACCTGGGGTTGTCAACGAATTTTCTGTTTTGAATCAAGCTTTTGACACGGCGAGATCGTGACGATTTCATGATCGGCTGAATTTCGCCCACATTCGGCGGCCCGACGGCGATTTAAGCGAAAAACGCAGCAGGCGAAAGGAAATTCCATTTGCTTGGATTTCAGCGTAACAGATCTTCGTTTGAGCGCGTTTGGCGAATGGAATCTTGCCAAGGTGGCTCACCGTAAAAAACCTTTCATAAAGGGTTTGACACCGTCCGGGGGGCGGACGTATACACCGCATCCCGTCGCCGAGACGCGCCGGGCAAGGCGCCGTGGCGCCGGGCCGTTCTTTGACATAGTAGATATATCGGAAGGGATGCGCGGGCGGCGTGGTTTTGGTTTGCGTTTGTTCGATGAGACTATTGTCTGTCTTGCGTATCTCTAGCGTGCTTTTGGCTGTGTTTGCGGGATTTGTCCTGTTGATGCGGCCGATAAGGAAGCTTGTGGACGGTTTGGGTTTGGTTGACTGGACCTGGATTGTCTTTGATGTGCGGGACGGGCTCTGTTGGCCCTTGTT
>JAYQSQ010000024.1:0-38886 GCA_038146985.1 Alphaproteobacteria bacterium | reverse complement strand
TTTGTCGTCCCCGCGCAGGCGGAGACCTTATTCCCAGATTGGCCTGCGTCTTTGAAGACGCCCAAATATTCGAGATCCTCGCCTGAGTGGGGACGACGGAACTTGTGCTCCTATAATTCCCTCGGTTTTCGATGACCGCGCGCGCCTTCATGCTTCAGGGCACGGGCTCGGACGTCGGCAAGTCGCTGCTGGTTGCCGGACTGTGCCGGATTGCCGCGCGGCGGGGCATCGCGGTCCGGCCTTTCAAGGCACAGAACATGTCGAACAACGCCGCCGTCACGGTGGACGGCGGAGAGATCGGCCGGGCTCAGGCGTTGCAGGCCCGCGCCGCCGGGATCGAGCCGAGCGTTGACATGAACCCGGTCCTGCTGAAGCCGGAGACCGAGACCGGCGCCCAGATCGTCGTCCATGGCCGCATGCGCGGCAATGTCAAGGCGCGTGCCTATCAGGCGATGAAGCCGGACCTGCTGGCTGCGGTGATGGAGAGTTTCTCGAGGCTCAAGGAGGGGGCCGGGCTGGTGATCGTCGAGGGTGCCGGAAGCCCGGCCGAAACCAACCTCAGGGCCGGCGACATCGCCAATATGGGATTTGCCGAGGCTGCCGATCTGCCGGTGGTTCTGGTCGGCGATATCGACCGGGGCGGCGTTATCGCCAGCCTGGTCGGCACCAAGGCGGTGTTGAGCGAAAGCGACGCCGCCCGGGTTGCCGGCTTCATCGTCAATAAGTTTCGCGGCGACGTTTCCTTGTTCGAGGCGGGGATCGAGGAAATCGAGAACCGGACCGGCTGGCCGTCTTTCGGTGTGATTCCCTGGTTCGCCGAGGCCACCCGCCTGCCCGCCGAAGATGCCGTGAGCCTTAAAGGCATCTCGACGCGCGCCGAGACGGGCATCCGGATCGCGGTGCCCATGTTGCCGCGGATTGCCAATTTCGATGATCTCGATCCCTTGCGGCTTGAGCCGGATGTCAGCGTGATGATGATCCAGGGCGGCCAGGCGATTCCGGGTGACGTCGATCTGGTGCTGCTGCCCGGCAGCAAATCCACCATCGCGGATCTGGCCTTCCTGCGAGCGCAGGGATGGGACATCGACATCCTCGCCCATGTCCGGCGCGGCGGGCGCGTATTGGGTCTCTGCGGCGGGTATCAGATGCTGGGGCACCGGATCAGCGACCCGGAGGGTGTCGAGGGACCGGCCAGCGGAATAGACGGGCTCGGGCTTCTGGATATCGAAACGGTGCTCGCGGGCAGCAAGACGTTGACCCGGGTCTCGGGCCGCGATGCGGTGTCCGGTGCGGGGATCGAAGGCTATGAAATTCATATCGGACGAACCGTCGGTCCCGACTGTGCCCGCCCCATGGTAGAGATCACCGCCGATAACGGGGAGACCAAACCCGATGGCGCTCGATCCGCCGACGGCCGTATCGCGGGATGCTATGTGCATGGGCTTTTCGGCGCCGACGGGTACAGGCATCAGATACTGGCCATGCTGGGCCGCGACGGTCCCGGTTGCTTGAATTACGAAGCCGAAGTCGACCGGGTCCTCGACCGGCTCGCGGATCATCTGGAAGCCCAACTCAAGGTCGACGACTTGTTCGCGCTTGCGCGCTGAAGCGTGGTCTGTATGGTGGCGTCCAACGACAGGATCGGTCCCAGGAGAGGTTCATGCGTCGTTTTTTGACACTGTGCGGAGCTTTGTTTTTTCTCATGGCAGCAAGCAGCGCCGAGGCGCAGGACCTCGAAAACCAGATTTTTCTCGATCTCAAGGACGGCCGCGTCGTCATCGACCTTCGCCCGGATGTCGCGCCCGAGCATGTCGCGCGGATCAAGGAACTCACCCGGGAAGGATTTTACGACGGGATCGTGTTCCATCGGGTGATCGAAGGCTTCATGGCTCAGACCGGTGATCCGACCGGCACCGGCATGGGCGGGTCCGGACAAAAGCTGAAAGCCGAGTTCTCGAAGGTTCCCTTCGTGCGCGGAACGGTCGGCATGGCCAGAGCCCAGGATCCGAACAGTGGTGACAGCCAGTTCTTCATCTGCTTCGGCGACGCCCAGTTCCTGAACGGTCAGTACACGGTTTGGGGCGTGGTCTCCAGCGGTATGGAATTCGTCGATGGCATCACCCGGGGCGAACCGCCGGCAAATCCCGACCAGATCGTCAAAATGCAGGTTGCGGCCGACGCGAAATAAGGCGGCGCGGCACGTCACGGTCGCTACGGGAGCGGGTGCCATCTTCCACGCCGGCGCTCGGACGAACACCGTCGGGACGCGTTGCGCGATCTCCGCAGTCGCGCCGCCGATGGCACGACTGCGTCCTGGCGTCGGCGGATCTCGGTAAGGCCGTCCCAAACCCCGGCTGCCGAGGCAATTGAGGTTCGATGCCCTTGGATCGACAGGTTGCGCCCGACATTTCGCGTCAACGGAAAGCTGCTTTTCGTCCGCATTTGTCCCTTGGCTCAATACCCTGTTTGAGTTTTCGTAGCGTAAATCAAGCAGCCGTCGAGCACTCCTACCGAAAGCCAATGAGGGCATTGTCATGAACAAACCCAAGATTCGCGCCGGCATCGTCGGCGCCCGATTTGCCGCGAATTTTCATGTCGACGCGATCCGCCGGGTCTATGGCACGGATCCGGAAATCGTCGGCGTCGTCTCCCGATCGATGGAAACGGCGCGCGCCTTCGCGGAGCCACGCGGCCTTGCGGCTTTCGATGACCTTGATGCCCTGCTCGGCCAGGTCGACGTCGTGCATGTCTGCGTGCCGGCCTGTGCCCATGAGGCGGTTGCCATCAAGGCGTTGAAGCGCGGAGTCTCGCCGATCATCGAAAAACCTTTCACCGGGTATTTCGGCGACGGCTCGGAGAATTTCGATGCACGCTCAATGCCGCGCCAGACAGCGTTGGACGGAGCGCTGGACAGCGTCAAACGTCTGCTGGAGGCCGAAGCGGCGAGCTCGGCGCGAATCCTCTATGCAGAGAACTGGGTTTACGGCCCGGCAATCCAGAAGGAACGCGAGATCCTCGAGAAGACCGGCGCCCAGATCCTTTGGATGCATGGCGAGGAAGCGCATTCCGGATCGCATTCTCCTGTCTATGGTCTGTGGCGGTTCGGTGGTGGCGGATCGTTGATCGGAAAGGGCTGCCATCCGCTGACGGCGGCGCTCTACCTGAAACGGGTCGAGGGCCGCACACGGAACGGCAAGCCGATCCGCCCGGCGGCGATCACCGCGCGCACCCACGGCCTGACGCGTCTTGATGCCTATATCGATGCGGGGCATATCCGCACCGACTATGACGACGTCGAGGATTTCGATGCAGCACGTCACCTTCACCGACGGGACCATCGCCACCATCTTCGCGTCCGAAGTGGTCCTGGGAGGGATCCACAACTGGCTAGAGGTGGTGGCCAACAATCACCGTACAGTCTGCAACATCAATCCGAACACGGCGATGCAGACCTTCAACCCGGTGCACGAGAACTTCAAGGACATCTACGTGGTCGAGAAGATCGAGACCAAACAGGGCTGGGCGATGACCGCGCCGGACGAGGATTTCACCACTGGATTCCCGCAGGAGGTCGAGGCGTTCTACCGTGCGATCACATCCGGCGGCCCGGTGGAGAGCGATTCCGCCTCGGCGCCGATGCGGTGGCGACCATGTATGCCGGCTATCTCTCGGCCGAGCGGAACGGCGCCGAAGTGCCGATCACCTTGCTGTAGGGCGGGCCTCAGACCTGAAACCGCACCACCGCCGTGCCTGGTGAGGTGATCTCGCCGTTCTCGTTGCGGATATGGATATCGAGCGTCACATCACCCGTCGACGGATCGATCGATGTGATCGTGCCGCCGGAAGTCAATGTTTCTCCGAGATAGGAGGCCTTGCGGTTGGAATAGCCGAAGGACACGAGGCTCGCGTCGTCGCCGATCCAGTTCACCACCACCTGGCTCAGCCAATCCCCTTGCAGCGGCCCGTCGATGACGATGGCCGGGTGCTTCTCCACCTCCGTCGTGTAGCGCTCGTCGTAGTGAATGCGGTGCGGGTTCCAGATCGCGGCGTTGTAACAGAAAAGCGAAACATTGGTTGCGGTGTAACTGCGTTCGGGCAAGGCGTCACCGACCTTGAGTTTGCTGAAGTCGACCATGGTTCACCTCAGTATCCGCGTTTGTTTCTGGTCCAGCACCGGCTCTCCGGCCTCTGTCCGGCAGGAGATCGTGTGGGTCACGAAGATCAGGGGACCGGTGCGGCCCTGCTTTTCAGTGAGCGCCGAGAGCGAACGCTCAAAGACAAGCACGTCGCCGGGATGCACCGTGCGGTGAAAATCGAATTCGACGCCGCCGGCCATGACCCGTTTCAGCGGCAGGTCCGGGGTCAAGGATGCTTCGGGTATTCCATCGGGGCCCAGATCCGCCAAGGGCGCAACGTCTCGTGAAAGACTGGCGACAAACATCGGCGGCGCCTCGTCGCCCTTGAGGTACTTGTCGAGGATCTGCTCCGTCGACATGGCATATTTCACGATATCCCGGCGCGACACCTCGACATAGATCGGCGGATCGGAGCGTCCGATCCATGCCAGTGCTTCATCCGTCAGCAAGTCGCCCATTCCACGTCTCCCGCCACAACCCTGCCACGTCGGAAACTATAGGATGCACGCGGTCCGGGAGCTATCGGTCACGTGGTCTTTAGACTTCTTTGCTGTCGTTCGGCGTGGGAGCGGCTGACGAGACCCTGCGGCGCCGCGATCATGCCGGTAAGCGAGCGGTCGGCATGGGTCATGCGCCAGGACAGCATTTTCTGGGCATGATCCAGGACCAGATCCCGATACTCCGGGTCCGAGGCGCGGTCCACGAATTCATTCGGATCGCGCTGCAGATCGAAAAACAGTGCCGGCAGCCCGGGAAAATGGATGTACTTGTACCGCTCGCCGCGAAGCACGGCGAACTGGCAATCGTCGAGAGCAAGACCGAGCTCATGCTCCGGCTTGCCGTCCACCACATCGCGGAAGTCCATCTCCCAATGCGCCTCGCGCCGCCAGGTCGCGGGCATGTCACCATCAAGGAACGGCGCGAGCGAGCGGCCGTCCACCTGGCTTGGAATTTCGCGGCCAAGGATGTCCAGGATCGTCGGCATGACATCGACGGCTTCAGTGAACCGGTCCACGCGCGTGCTGCGGGTCTGGTTCGCGCCAGGCGCACGGATGATCAATGGGATATGAACGGCGGCATCGAAATACCCGAACTTCCCGAACAGATAATGATCACCCAGCATCTCGCCGTGGTCGGACGTGAAAACGATGAGCGTGTTTTCGTAGTCTCCGCTGCGCTTCAGATGATCGATGATCCGGCCGATCTCCGCATCCACTTCGGCCTGCATGCCGTGATAGATCGCGCGGAGTTCGGCGACCTCCGCTTCCGTCCATTCTGAGGCGGACGCGTCCCCTTGGCCGGTGACGAATTTCTCCTTGGTCGCGCGTTCATAGGCCAGGGCCATCAGCGGGTGCTGGGCCTGTTCCTCGGCAAGGGTCGGGAGCCGCGCCGGCGCCGACGTCTCGGCGGGAGCGACCAAGCTGGCGAAGGGTTCTGGCACGGAAAATGGCGGGTGCGGGCGAATGTAGGAGACATGGGTGAACCATCCGGTCCCGGCCCGGCCTTCGAGAAAGTTCAGAAAGCCTTCCGTGACAAAGCGGGTTTCCGTCTGCTCGGCCGTGAAACCGCGATGGGTGAGGTGCCGCACGATGTTCAACGTGCCGGGCGGGGCCGGTTCCGTTCGGTACAGTTCCTCCACCGATCCGGTGGACCCGACTCCCTGCCGTCGCAGCCAGGAAAGCCAATCACGCGCCGGGCCATCCATGACCAGGCGTTGCTCGAAACCCGGAAGCAAGCCTTCATAAGTCCGCAGTCTGGGATCAGCGCTCGACACGGTGCGCGGATCGACGGTCTGGTCGGTGTAGCCGAACAAGGTGGGGCGGTAGCCGCCCCGGCGTGCCTCCAGCGCTATGTTCGCGTGCCTTTGATCAAGCGGAGTGCCGTTCACGCAAACCCGGTGGTTCATCAAGTAGAGACCGGTATAGAGCGAGGCCCGGGCGGGACCGCAAGGCGACGCCTGACTGAAATGCCTGGTAAAAGCGACGCCGTCGCGGGCCAGCGCATCGAGATTCGGCGTGCGCGCGCAGGCGTGCCCGAGCACTGACAAGCTGTCGCCGCGCCACTGGTCGGCGGTGATCAGCAAGACATTGGGTCTGTCGCCGGGCGTTTTCGTCATCGGGTTACCGCTGGTTGTGGCCGTCCTGCAGGGATGCTTTGGCCGGTGATGGTTTCATTCTATATCGCTAGTATGGTGATTTGATGATGGGAAATCCGCGGGCGTCCAAGTTCGGCGGGTGAACCAAGCCAGCCTGAAAGGCCGTAGCAGATCATGAACCTTCTAGAATCGATGCATTCCTCGTTTTCCCAAAGTTACGAGGAGGCGCGGGGTAAGTTCTTGGACGGCGCCAAGTCGAACGGGATGGCGCTCGCCAGTTACGAGAATCCGAACCGCGGGCCCAAGGGCGAGGCGCTTGTGTGCGATACCGCCTGGGCCGGGCCGAAAGACGCCAAGCGGGTTCTCGTGCTGATCTCGGCGACGCATGGGGTCGAGGGATATTGCGGGTCAGGCTGTCAGGTCGATTGGCTGAACGCCGGACTTGCCGAGCGGCTTCCAAAAGGCGTCGCGGCGCTGCTGGTTCACGCGATCAATCCCTATGGGTTCGCCTGGCATCGCCGGGTGACCGAGGAGGGCTGCGACCTCAATCGCAACTTCCTGGATTTCGGCAAGCCGTTGCCGGAGAATCCCGGGCATGACGCGCTGGTGGATTGTTTCGTTCCGGCGAGCCTGGACGCGGCAACCTTGAAGGTCACTGAGGCCCGGATCAGGGAATGGCGCGAGGCCCATGGGGAAAGGGCCTTCCAGACCGCTCGCAAGGCCGGACAATACAAGCATCAACACAGCATGTTCTTCGGCGGCTTCGCGCCGACATGGGCGCGGCGGACTTTGGAAACGATCGTTGTGGACATGGACCTGCCCGCCCGGGATCTGGTCGCGGTGATCGATTTCCATACCGGCCTCGGCCCCTTCGGTTACGGCGAGCCGATTAGCGGGCATTTGCCGGATACGCCCGGCTACGACTGGGTGCGGCGCGTTTACGGCGATTCCCTCGGCGTGCCGGAACTGGGGACCTCGTCATCGATTCCCTTGAACGGCACGGCGCGGGATTTGTGGGACAGATTCCTCGGTACCCGCTACGCCTATGTCGCCCTGGAATACGGCACCTACAGCCAGGAACGCAGCCGGCAAGCGCTTCGGGCGGATCATTGGTTGCACAACCAGGGAAACGTCGACTGGGATGCGCCGGAAACCCGGAAAATCAAGGACGAGCTTAAATGGCACTATTACCCGTCCAGCAACGACTGGAAGGAAATGGTGCTGTGGCGTTCCCGGCAACTGATCCGTCAGGCCACCAGCGCTCTTTAAATAACTTCGCGCCATAAAAGAAATGGGCCGCTTCGAGAGCGGCCCATTCCACGGGTAGGAACCCGAATGATCTATCGACGTATCCTTTAGCGGATGACCTCGATCTTCACCCGGCGATTCTTCGGCTCCCGCTTGCCGTCGGCGGTCAGAACCTTGTTGTTCTTCTCGCCGTAGACCTTGATGTCGACCTTGCCTTTAAGTTCGGTCGTCGAGTTGTCCTGGAGCATCCAGGCAACCGCGCCGGCACGGTTGCCGGACAAGGTCATGTTGTAGTCCGCGTCGCCGGAACGGTCGGCGTAACCGGAGATGATCACCTTCTTCGGCGGGACCGTGTCGATGGTCAGCACGGCCTTATTCACGTTCTTTGCTTCATCCGCGGAAATCTCAGCGGAGTCATGCGCGAACAGCACCGTGAAGTTCTCGTACTTCTTGCCGGCCGGAGCGGCGGGAGCCGGAGCGGCGGCCTTCTTCGGAGCCGGCTTCGGCGCCAGCAGCGCCTTCAATTCCTTGAGCGCAGCCATGAAATCGCCTTTGCACTTGGCAATGTCTTCCGGCTGAATGTTCTCTTCCTGCTCCTGCAGCCAGCAATCGAACGCCGCCTGGGCCCGTGCCGCTACCTGCGGATGCCGAACCGCGCCGACATCCAGAACCTCGTTCAACTCGCGATAGGCCGCCTTCAACTCGCCGACGAATTGCGGCGGGATATTCCGCGCTTCGACCGCTTCGGGGCCCGGAGGCGTGCCGCCCGCTGAAGCAAGAGCACGATTGGCGAAAGCATCCGAATCGCCGTAATCCGCTTCGGCGTATTCCATTTTTGCGAGCTTCAGATACTCGGCGAAAAGCGCCTTGTCGAAGGCACCTCCGCCCGGCGTCGCCTGCTCGGCCATCTGCAGTTGTTGTCCCACGCAGCCGGCTAGTATGAAAGTCGCCAGCCCCATCCCCGACAACAGTTTGGTCGATCGCGATATCGTGATCATGCGTCCCTCCAACGGAAACTTTAGTAATTCTGTCCGGAACTTAGTCTGATCCGCCCTCCGGGGGCAACATGATTCGCTCTAAATGCCGGATTCGGCAGTGAGTTTACTCACTTGAACATCGTTTTCACGTTAAAATCGGTCCGCGGCATAGGGCCGGAGATCAATTTCAGAGGCCCGCCCGCTCACCAAATCGTCAACCAACTGCGCGGTGCGCGCCGCCATGGTCAGTCCGAGATGGCCGTGACCGAATGCGAAAAACACGTTTTCGAAAACCGGTGATTTGCCGATTACCGGCTTGCTGTCGGGCGTCGACGGACGGAAGCCGAGCCATTCCCTCGAAATCGCATTCCCCAGGCCGGGCAACGCGTCCTGAGCATAGGGCAGCATATTGCGGATACGCCGGAAGTCAGGCGGCGCGTTGAGGCCGGCGAATTCCACTCCGGAGGTTAGCCGCAGCCCATCGCGCATCGGCGCGAGGACAAAGCCGTGATCCTCAACCACGACCGGGCGCCGCAATCCAGGACCGCTTTCCACGTTCAGATTGAGGTGATAGCCCCGCTCGGTATCCAGGGACACCGTGGTGCCCAGCATCGCCGCAAGGCGGTCCGAGCGGGCGCCGGCGCAGATGACGAAGGCATCCGCCTCGCGCATCCCGAGGTCGGTAACCGCGCGAACCGGCCTGCCGTCTTCGAATTCGAACCGGGTGACCTGTTCCTGGCCGAAGGTTCCGCCGTGCTTCACGAAGGCCTCGGCGTAAGCGTCGGTCAGCATTGCCGGACTGGTCACGAAACTGTTGTCCGGCTCGAAAGTTCCGTGGCTGAAGGCCGGGGCGAGGCCCGGTTCCAACTGCCGGATTTCATCCTGGTTCAAGATTTCGAGCCGGACGCCGTTGCTGGCCTGGATCTCTCGCAACCGCGCCGAAGCATCGAAGGAGCGTTTGGATTTGTAGACTTTCAGCCAGCCCACCGGCTTGACGATATCGGTGATACCGCATTCCGCCATCAGGCGCTCATGTGCCGCCACGGCGTCCTTTGTGATCGCCCGGATTTCCGACGCGATGGCGCCGATCCGGCCCGGACGCCCGGCAAGAAGAAAACGGGTGAGCCAGGGCAGCATCTTCGGCAGGTACGCCCAGCGCATGCGGAAGGGCGCCGCCGGGTCCACCAGCATGCCCGGCACCTTCTTCCAGGTATCCGGCATGCTGACGGGATAGACATTACCCACAGCGAGCACACCGGCATTTCCGAAAGAGGTGCCGCGGCCCGGCGCCTTGGGATCCAGGATGGTGACCGAATGCCCGCTGCGTTGCAGGGTCAGGCCGGCGCAAACGCCGACGATTCCGGCTCCGACGACGATGATCCGTCTCGGCCCGTCCCTGCGGTCGGTTGCTGTCTGGTCCATGGTCCCGAGCCTCGTCCGGTTAGCGCCGTGCGGTTTCCTTCAGCATCGAGAGCAGACGAATCAGCCGCTCGTCGCGTTCCGCTTCCAGATCGTCAATCGACCGGTCGCCCGCCTCTTCCCGGATACCGTCGATCAGCGCGTCGGCAAGCTCGGGGGTGATTTTCGGATTCTCGGTCATGGTTTCCCACCAGGCCGTCATGCCGGGCGTGAAGTGGTCAATCATCTGACGAAAGCCGCCTTTGCCGCCGGCGAGGTTCATGACCATGTGCGGCCCCATCAGGGCCCAGCGCAGCCCCGGGCCTTGCGCGACGGCGGCGTTCACGTCCTCGACCGACGCCAGGCCGTTCTTTACCGCGAGGACCGCCTCGCGCCAGAGGGCCGCCTGCAGCCGGTTCGCGAGATGTCCGGGAACTTCCTTGTTGATCCGGATCGCGTGTTTGCCGATGTGGTTGTAGAAGCCGATCGTCCAGTCCACCGCCGCCGGGTCCGTGTTCTTGCCGGCCACCACTTCAACCAGCGGGATCAGATGCGGCGGGTTGAACGGATGCCCGACGACGAAGCGCCCGGCCGAGGCGAAGCCGTCCTGCATGTCGCTCATGATCAGTCCGGAGGTGCTGGACGACAGGATGGTCTGGCTCGGCAATGCATTGTCGATACGGCGGTAGAGGTCGCGCTTTACGTCGAGCTTCTCCGGCGCGTTCTCCTGGACGAAACCAGCATTGGCGATCGCGTCGCCCGGGCCATCGTGAAAGCGGATCGCGGATTTGTCGGCGCCCGGAGCGAGGCCGAGGGCTTCCATGTGCGGCCAGGCATTGTCGATGAAGGCTGTCGCCCGCTCCCGCCAGCCGTCACCGGGGTCCCAGGCGTCCACGTGGAATCCATGGGCCAGGAAATAGGTCGCCCAACTGGCGCCGATGGTGCCGGTTCCGAGAATGCCGATGCGGCGGATCGATTCATAAGCTGGATAGGACGCCATTCTCGTATCTCCATCTGTCAGCCGGGTGCGCCGGCTAACCGCGTGCCGGCGCCGCCAAGACGCGGAACGCCAGGGCCGTCATGCCGATAATCCCAAGCCAAGTCTCCTGCCACAAGCCGTAGGAGACCATGGCCGTGAAGATCGTTCCTGCCGACGCCGCGGCCGCCGCCGCACGCCAGGGCGCGTCCAGCGATCGGATCACTCTGGCGGTCAGCCAGACCAGAACGGCGAACAGCAGGGCACCGACAGCGCCGAGCTCGAGCCAGACCTGAAGCGCGGCGTCATGCGGGTGGGTCGGGGGCTTCACCAGGTAGCGGTAGCCGCTCACCGCCGGGTCCGGGAGCGGCAGGTGCCGAATGGCGCCAATCCCGTGTCCGAAAAGCGGAGCATCCAGGACCGCCCGGGCACCATGGTTCCAGATCTCCATGCGATCGAGGATCGATGGTGGGATCTGGTCGGCGAATGTCCTGGTCCATCCGAGCAGACTGATCAGAAACCATGGTGCGAGAAGAATGAACGCACCGGTGACCAGACCTCCGACCATCAGCGTCGCGGAAGGCGCGACCGCCGCGGCGATCGCCACCACGACGGCGATCAGACCGGACACCAGCGCCGAGGCCGAATCGCCATAGGCCGCCGCGCCGATAGCCAACGTGACAAGAGCTATCGCAAAGCCGTGACGCTCAAGCGACCAGAGCCATGCCGCGGCCGGCCAGCTCAGCAGAACCAGCGCCGTCGTCCCCCGGTTGTAGCGGAACAGCGGCACATCGGGGTCGTTCTGCTTGCCGGTGAGTGTCCGATAGATGTCCGCATCGTTGGAGAGCTCAAACACAACAAGCAGGAGCGAGACGGTCAATCCGATCGTCAGGGCGAGACCGACCTTGTCCCGCGCGTCCCGATCAACCATGCCGGCGCGGGCGCCGGCGATCCATAGCACCAATGCCAGCATGGCCAACTTTCCCGCCGACTTGGCGCTACAAGCCTCGCACTCGATCTGAAAAAGATGGATCGCGGCGGCATGAATCGCCACGAGCGCGAAAACCAACGCAAAAGATCTCGCCGGTGCGAGAGCGCGCAAGCCCGATACTCCTCCGGCAATCAGCAGCAAGACCGCCAGCGCTATGAAGCTCGTCGCCATCGATTGCTTGGCCAGCAAGCCGAGGGGAACAAACAGGGCAAAACCGATGCACAGGAGCCAGGTGCGGGCGCCGTCGGCGTATCGGGCGGCGCGAAGGGCCATCAATAGCTCGCGTAGGACTTTTCCTCGACGATGTCGGAGCCGAGGAGGAGGTTGATCTCGCGCTTGATCTCGGCGCGGCGGTCGTTCCGATGATAAACGGCGCGGGCCAGTTCAACGAAGCTGGCGCCGAAATCCCGAGCCCGTTCGCACTCCCGAATCGAATCCTCGATGTCCCATAGCGCCTCGTTCACGGTCTTGAGATCGGCTTCAAGGCGCGTGAGCCGGTCCGACGGGGTCACGTCACGGGCCAGCACATCTTCGAGCATGGCCAACTCCGTCGCCGCATTGGCGCGTTTGCCCGAATCCTCGATCCGCGCCACCTTGATGCGCAGAATGGTGATCTTGTCGAGCAACTCGCCGGGCGCGACGGGTATCAGGATCGGTTCCAAGCCAAGTCTCCAGTCCGCTAGTCCGTGGCATCCAACAGGTTTTCCAAGGCCCGCGCAACGTCCTCCAGCGGAATCAGCGCCGGGTCCCTGCCACCGTGATCCTTGGCATCGATCACCGTCAGACGCGGGACGTTCAGCACGTATTTCCTCGGATCCGCCTTGCTGTAAAGCGAGACCAGGGGAACCTGGCCGAGAGCCAGCATATGTCCGGCGCCGGAATCATTGCTGACCGCCGCCGCCATGCGCCGCGCCAAGGCGATCACCAAGGCCGGGCCGCTGACCTCTCCCGGCGCTGATTCGACGGTCGGCGGAAACACCGCCTCGGGCAAGCCCTCGCGGATCGGCGCCCGCAGGGCATCCTCGCCGGGGCCGAGAATGAAGACCGGAACCCGCCCCGCGTCACGCTGACGCTTGGCGATTTCCAGGAAGTTCCGAAGCGGCCAGACCTTGGTCGGATCGCCGGCGCCGGGGGCGAAGCCGACATAGCTCGGTCCCTCCGGCAACAGCGCGCGTGCCCGCGCGTGGTAGGCCTCGGCAAGCGGGATCGGCGGCGGCGTACCGGTGGGAGGGTCCGAGACAAGGTCGAGCAGGAAGCTGAACTGGCCCAGGAGGGATCGGGGAAAAGCACGCGGGTCTCGCGGTTTTACGCTGGAAAGATGAAAGCCGCCGGTACTGGCGAGAAACAATCCATGGCGGATGCGTCTGGCGCAGAGCGTGCGCATGACGTTGCGCTGCGTGTCGACCACGAGATCGAAGCGGCGGCCCCCCAGCGGCGGGCGCGGGTCGAGAAGCTGGCCAAAGGTGCCGACCCCGGCGTCTTCGACCACCTCGTCGATCAGACCTTCGACCATGGGCGCCAACACACCGGCGAAGACCGATGTCGACAGGCCCGCGACCCAGGTGATTTTCGCCTCGGGAAAGCGCCGCCGGCATTCCTGCAGGAAAGAGAGTTTGAAGAGACCGTCGCCGATCACCTCGCCACAGGAGTGAATGGCGATGGTTTCGAATGACCCCGAACCGCTCACGGGTTCAACGGCCCTTGAAGTCGGGTTTCCGCTTTTCGTTGAAGGCGCGGACGCCTTCCAGACGGTCTTCGGTCGAGACCATGCGGTTATAGGCCTCGATCTCGAACTCGTAGCCCGATTTGAGGTCGAGCTGGGTCGCCAGGCGGATCGACTTCTTGGCCTGGCGGACGGAGATCGGCGCGTTCGCGGCGATCCGCCGGGCCGTCGTCATGACCGCTTCCATGAGCTCGGGCGCGGGACAGACCTTGTTCACTATTCCGTATTCGAGAGCCTCGCCAGCGCTGACGGGCAGGCCGGTCAGGATGATTTCCATAGCGCGGCGCACCCCGGCGGCGCGCGGCAGGTTCTGGGTTCCCGCGGCACCCGGCATGATCCCGAGCGTAACCTCGGTCAACGCGAAGCGGGCATGCTCGGCGGCATAAAGAAAGTCGCAGTTGAGTGCGATCTCGCACCCGCCGCCGAAGGCCGCGCCGTTGATCGCGCCGATGATGGGGATCGGGCAATCCATCATCGACTTCACGCCCTGCTCGAAGATCGCGTGCTGATCGAGCCATTCCTTGTCGGTCATGCCGTTGCGTTGCTTGAGATCGCCACCGGCGCAGAAGATCTTCTCGCCGCGTCCGGTCAGAACAATACAGCGCGCGACGCTGGGGTCATGGTACAGATCGGCCCAAAGTTCGCGCAGATCGAGGCCCATCTGGGTGTTCATCGAGTTGGCCGCATCAGGCCGATCAAGGATCACCGTCAGGACGTGGTCGTCGCTGAAGTCGAGTGTCAGGGTCTCATACTCGGTCCGCATCACGCTCTCCGGTTTGTACCTGCCCGTTCTATAGCCTCATCGGAGTCGGCATCATAGGGCCGGATAGGTCATTTTATGGGGCGGCCGGCCGCCGCAGACGCCAGGCGCCGACGATCGATATGAGCGCGATCAGCGGAATCGCGATGGTCAGCGACAGAACCAGGTCATACCCGCCGAGCCGCCAGATCAGCGACGCGACGGTCGGGGCGAGCGCGGAGCCGGCGACGAAGCCAATCGCCAGCATCCCGGAAATCACCCCGAAATCCCGGCGTCCGAGAAGTTCGGCGACAACCGTCGGTCGGATGATGCTGAGCACCCCGGCCCCGGCGCCTTGCAGGATCACGAAGGGGACGATCAGCAGGGCGACGGAGGTCGCGAAAAATACCGATGCCCCGGCCAGGGACATCGACAGGAAACACGCACAGCAGATCACCAGAACCGATACGTGGCGTTCGGCGGCGATCATCGCGAGGCGGCCCGCCACCTGCATCGGACCGAACATGGACGCTGCGAAAACCGCCGTATCCTCGCCGAGGCCGCGGTCGGCCATGATCGGCAGCATGTGGCTGACGATCAGGCCATGGTCCAGGGCCAACAGGGTGAAAGCGATGCCGATCATCCAGAAGGTCGCCGTGCGCATCACCGCCATGGTCGTGCGCGCGCTGATGCTCGCCTGCGGGGCCAAGCGCCGGGCGTTCTGGTTGGCGTAGTGACAACCGTAAAGAATAAGGGGCACACAGATCAGCGCGACCACCAGAGCGAAGACCGTCACCGTGCCACGCCAGCCGAACATCCCATTCAGAACATGGGCACTTGGGAAGGACACGGTTCCGGCGAAACCGGCGGCAAGCGTCACCAGGATGATCGCGCGGCGCGCCTGGGCGCCCATGCTGTGGGTGAGGATCGCGAAACAGGGCTCGTAGAGCGAGCCGGCCATGCCGACCCCGATGAAGATCCAGATCGCGTAGAACTGCCAGATCTGAGTGACCTGCGACAACAGCACCAGCATGACGGCCGAGAGCATCGCCCCGCCCGCGAAGACCAGACGGCCCCGGCCACGATCGATCAGCCGGCCCGCCGCCGGCGCCAGCACCGCCGCGATGATCAGCGACAAGGTGAAGGCGCCGGTGAGGGTGGTCTTGGAAAACCCGAGATCGGCTTCCCAGGTCGGCAACAAGGCCGGGAAGGAATAGTAGTAGCAGGCCCAGACCAGCGTCTCGGCAATCGCAAAAGGCCAGACCACCTGAGCAAAGGGAATGCGCTCGCCGGTGCCCTCGGTTTGCTCCGGTCCCGCCGTCATCCCCGTTCAACATTGGCGGCGCGGACCGGAACTCCGAACTCGCGATGACAGACCTCCGAAAGCTTGCGCACGCCTTGGCGGATCTCATCCACGGTCGGGCTGCCGAAGCAGAGCCGGAACCGGTTCCGGGCCGGCTCGGCATCGGAGGCCCATTCGGGACCGGGGTTGATCGCGATCCCCTCGGCGGCGGCGGCCTGGGCCAGCTTCATGGTGTCGACATGGTCCGGTAGGGTGATCCATTGGAAGATCCCGCCCTTCGTGGGCGTGAATTCCGCCGTGGTGCCGAAATTCTCCTCCAGGGCCTCGATCATCACGTCGAGTTTGCCTTTCAGGGTTTTGACCAGCGAGTCCACGTGTGTATCGAATTTGGCGTTGCAATACTCCGCCAGCATCATCTGCTCGAGCGCGCCGGTACCGCCGTCGTTCTTCACCGCAATCATGCGTGAAAGCACGCCCCAGTCCGCCGCCACGTAGCCGACCCGGAGCGCCGGCGCGATGGTCTTGGAGAACGAGCCGACATGGATCACCCGGTTGCCGCCATCGTCCATCGCCGCGATCGCCGGCGGACGCGCGCCGTCCCACAGGAGGTCGGCATAGCACTCGTCTTCCAGGATCGGCACGCCATATTCCTCGGATAGCCGCAACAGCTCCCGGCGACGGTCCTCGGGCAGAATGCTGCCGCCCGGGTTCTGGATCGTTGGGATGATGTAGATGTATTTCGGCGTCACCCCCTTGGCCTTGAACTCGGCGAGCTTGGCCGCCAGCAGGTCCATCCGCATGCCGTCATCGTCCAGGGGGATGCCGACCGGCGTAGCGCCGAACTTCCGCAGCCGCGAGAGCGCGCTGCCATAGCTGAACTGCTCGACCAGCACCACATCCCCGGGCTCGCAAAGCACCGTGTTGACCAACTCCAACCCATGGTTTGAACCGGAGGTGATCAGGATGTTGTCGGCGGAGACGGTCATGCCGCTGCGCTGGGCAAGCTTCTTGGCCACGAACTCCCTGAGCGGAACGTAGCCCTGTGGCCCGCTATGCATCCCGTAATTCGCCAGGCCCGGTCCATCGCGGCGCAGCGCGGTTGCCGCTGCCGCAATCATGTCTTCTACGGGAATGCTGGGCGCGTCGTTATTGCCACCGACGAAATTGAACGGCGGAAAGCCGCCCCATTTCTTGGCGGGAGCCGGCAGGTCCGAGCGGAAAAGGGCGCTGTAGTCGAGATCAATGGCCACTGGAGATTCCTTCGCGGTGGGCTTGAAAGGGTCGCGGCGACTATATCCCAGGGATGATTGACTCGCCTTGTGCTTTCCGCCGCGATGGTGAATTAAACAAACTGACGCTAACACTGGCGCCGAATGCGCTTTGACGCCCTCTGCAAGGACCGACGATGACCGACGCTAAGCACCCCCTCTCGGGTATCCGAGTCGTCGACATGACCCAGATCTACAACGGTCCCTATGCCACGTTCCTGATGGCCATGGCCGGCGCCGACGTGATCAAGGTGGAACCCCCGGGGGGAGAGCATCTGCGCCGCCGCAATGCCCGGGGCGGGGCGCTTTATCCCTTCAAAATGCTGAACCCCAACAAGCGCAGCATCGTGCTGGATCTGAAGAACGACGCGGACCGCGAAATCTTCCTGGAACTCGCCGCCACCGCGGACGTGGTGATCGAAAACTACGCGCCCGGTGTCGTCGACCGTCTCGGGGTCGGCCATGACGCGGTCAAAAAGGTGAACCCCAGCATCATCTATGCGTCCGGCAGCGGCTACGGCCAGGACGGACCCTATGCCGGCTATCAGGCGATGGACATCGCGGTTCAGGCCATGGGCGGAGTGATGAGCCAGACCGGTTTTCCGGAGAACCCGCCGGTGAAAGCCGGCGTCGCGCTCTGCGATTTCTTTGCCGGTATTCATCTCTATGGCGGCGTGATGACGGCGCTGGTCAAGCGCGAGCGCACCGGCGAGGGCAGCTATGTGGACGTCTCGATGCAAGAGGCGGTGTTCCCTTCCTTCGCGTCCAATCTCGGCCTGATGTTCGACAGCGACGGGGTGCCGAGCCGGGTCGGCAACTATCACGGCGGGCTGTCGATCGCCCCTTACGGCGTCTTTTCCGGCCAGGGACGGCTATACTCGATCATCTGCAACAACGACACCCATTGGAACCGGCTGCTTGATGCCATGGGCAAAAGCGAGTTGAAGAACGACCCGCGGTTTCAAACCATGGCGGACCGGGTCCAAAATCTCGAGACCGTCACCCAATTGATCTCGGATTGGTCGTCGACCCTGGACCGGGCCGACATCATGGAACGGCTCAACAAGGCCCGGGTACCTTGCGGCTCGGTCAAGGATCTTGATGAAGTGGTCGAGGACGAGAACCTGCATGCGCGCGGCATGATCCGCTGGATCACCGACGCCGAGGGCCGCCGGTCCTCGCTGCCGCCAGCCCGCTGCATATCGACGGCACGAACCAGGTGGACTACCGCCTGCCGCCCGAGATCGACGGCAACCGCGAGGAGATTTTGGCGGAGCTGCAGGCGCGGCGGCGGAAATAGCCGCCGAAATCAGGTCTCATCCTTAACCACGACCGGTAGGCCGGCGACCATCAGCAGGACCCGATCCGCGACTTCCGGCGATATCCTGGTGCAAGCGGCCCGCGAGATCGCGAAATCGGCGGGCCAAAGCGTTTTCCGGCACGATGCCGAGCCCGACCTCGTTTGAAATCAGGATCACCCGGCCTTCAGCCTTCACCAGCGCATCAAGCAGCGCCGCCGACGCGGCATCGGTATCGCGCTCGGCCATCATCAGATTGGTGAGCCAAAGGGTGAGGCAGTCGATCAGCAGGACGCGGCCTTCTGCGGCATGCTCCGCGATCGTTCCGGCAAGCTCGAGGGGTGTCTCGACTTCTAGCCAGCCATGGCCTGCGCGGCGGTCACGATGGGCGGCGATACGTTCCCGCATCTCCTCGTCCCGGGCCTCGGCGGTCGCGACATAGACCGGGTTCAATCCCGAGGTCAGCGCCAGAACCTCGCCATGCTTGCTCTGCCGGACCGGGCGCCGCCAAGAATCAGCGTGACATGGGCCATCGGTGTTTTCCCTGACCGTTCGTTACCGGACCCGGCCCTGAGCCTTGGCCCGGGGATCTCCGATGGCGGTGACCCTGCCATCGCCACCGGCGTGGATCGCCTGCACCACGCCCATGGTGGTGTCGCGCCCTGGGATCGAGCGATAGTCGAGGCCCAGCTTCTCGGCGATCGGCCGGGCGACGGGTTCGAGTTCCTCGTCGGCGATCATCGATTCGATCTCCGCATGCAGTTTCGGCTCCGCAAGCGCCTCGACGATGGATTTTCCCTGGACCCGGACCCGGTGCAGAACCTGCATGAGCGATGTCGGGATCCGGGTGGAGCCCGAGGCGCCGATCGCCATTTCGATCTTGCCGTCTCTGGACAGCAAGGTCGGCATCATGCTGCTGACCGGACGCTTGCCGCCGATGACCTGGTTCGGATTGTCCGGCCAGGGGCTGAACAGGGCCATCTGATTGTTCAGCAGAATGCCCGTGCCGGGCACGACCACGCCGGAATGATTATTGTTGGAATAGGTAATACACGCGGCGTTCCCCGCCGCATCGAGGGTGCACAGGCTGGTGGTTTCGGGAGATTCGCCGCCCGCCGCCCCGGTGGGTACAAAAGCCGGGTCCCCGAACCCGACACGCCGGGTCTCGAACATGGCCAACATCGCCCGCGCGAGAGCCTCATGGGTTTCCGCCGGACCGTCAGGTGTCTGCCGAGACAAGGCATCAAGGCCCGCGAAAACCAGGCCGCCCGACGATGGCGCGGCCATGGTGGCGACGTCCAGCCCTTGAAATCTTCCCCGTGCCGGCTCGCGCCAGAGAGCTTTGTAAGTGCGCAGATCCTCTCGGGACAGAAATCCGTCATTGGCCCGCATCTCGGCAATGATCGCATCGGCGACGTCGCCTTCGTAGAAGGCCCGGGCGCCTTCATCGGCAATCCGGCGCAGGGTCTCGGCATAGTCAGGATTGGTCAGCCAATCCCCCTCGGCCGGCGCCTCGGTCGGGGATTTCAGGTATAGGGCCCGGCAAGCGGCGGTATGGTTCAGCATCCGCACCGTTCGGCTCATCCGGAGCGCGCCTTTGTAGGAAACCGCGAAGCCCTTTTCGGCGAGGCCGATTGCCGGCGTCAGGAGATCCGCCATGGGCAGCTTGCCGTAGCGCCCATGCATTTCGGCAAATCCGGCGAGCGCGCCCGGGGTCGCTACGGCCCGATGACCGACCTGGTTGTGAGCGCCCTTAACCCGGATCAGATACTCACCCTGGGGACTGTTGGTCGCGAAGAGTTCGTAGCGCGCCCGGGCCGGCGCGGTGCCGAGAAAATCGATGCTGTCGAACCGGCCCGACGCCGCGTCATGGATGATCATGAAGCCGCCGGCGCCGATACCGCAATCCAGCGGCTCGACCACGCCCATCACGTGCGCCGCGGCAATCGCCGCGTCGACGGCATTGCCGCCCGCCTCCATGATCCGCATCGCCGCATCGGCACCCTCGGTATTCGCGGCCGCGGCGGCGCCAACGGCCATTTCTGCGGTCTCGTAACCTGTCCAGGTCTTGTCGAGCACGGGATCACTCCTTCCAAGCGGCGCTCCGAGGCTAGTCGCCGGCCACCATCCAGGCAAGAAAGCAATGCCGAGATGGCTTGAACGTCGGGGCGCGCGCGGCTATCCAGAAAGCCCCTCTTTCAAGCGTAAGGCGACGCCGTGGCAGAAAAGCATTCCGTCCTGGTCCTGAGAGACAGCGGTATGAACCGCGATGACCTGGTGCCGAGCAAGGTGACCACCGACTGGGACATCACGATCCTCAGTGCCCGAACCGATCTGGACGCGGTCCGTGAAAAAGCCGTCACCGTCGACGCCATCGTCGGCGGCCGGATTCCCGGCGGCATCCCCGAGGGCGCAAGGCTCAGACTCTATCAGGCTCCCTTCACCGGCTATGACTGGATCAAGCCCCAGGATCTGCGGAAGGGCGCGGTCTTCTGCAACACCCATGAGCACGAGACCACCATCGCCGAGCATCTGCTCGCCGCCATGCTGGAATTTCAGATCGGTCTGATGCGCGAGACCCACCCGCTCATGCGCGCGAAATCCTACAGCGGACGCAACATCAACCGGGGCCCGCACCATCTGGAGCTGCGCGGCGCCACCGTCGGGATCGTCGGCTATGGCCAGATCGGCCGCGAGGTGGCCCGGCGCTGCAAGGCGTTCGATATGAAGGTCATGGCGGTTTCCCGCACGATCCGCGACGAGCCGGATCTTGTCGACTGGTACGGCACCGTGGAACAGCTCGACACCCTGCTGGAGGCGAGTGATTTCGTGATCTGCTGCGCCCCGGGCGGCAATGAAACACGGGGGATGATCAACGCCGGTTCCTTCGCGCGGATGAAGCGCGACGCGGTGATCGCCAATGTCGGGCGCGGCGAGGTGATCGAGGAAGCGGCGCTCTACGGCGCCCTGGCCTCGAAACAGATCAGGGGCGGTATCATCGACGTCTGGTACGTCTATCCCACCGACGACGACCCCAATCCCTGGCCGTCGAAGTTTCCGTTCCAGAAGCTCGACAACATCATCATGTCGCCGCACAACTCCGCCTGGACTGCAGCGATGAGCGACCGGCGCTGGACATTCGTTGGCGACAATCTCGACCGGCTGGTCCGCGGCGAGCCGCTGCGGAACATCTGTTTCGAGGGAGAGCGGTAAGGTCCGGTGTTTCCCGGATTTTCGGAGCCGCTTCGCTTTAGCTGCGCGAATGCCGCCGGGATATCCGCTATTGCATCGTCGAAAGCGATGTCGCCAGGACCCGTTGAACGACGATGCCGTCCCGATTGATCATCTCGGGCACCTTGGGAGAAACCTCGTTCTTCCAGTAGTCGCTCTGGTAGACCGCCTCGTAGAGCCGTTCGCGGTCGGCCTCGCTCTCGAAGCGGCGGATCCAGATATAGACGGACTTGTCTTCCTCGCCCTCGAAGCTGCCGGTGATCACCATGCCCTTGGAAACCTGGAAAGGAATGATCTTGGTCTGCATGAACGCGACCCATTCCGCCATTTTGCCGGGCCGGATCGGGTATTGCCGGATTTCGAAGAATGCCATGCGGGATCTCCCATTGCGTGCTGATGGTTAAGGTCGCGGCGATCCTAGCCCGGTGCCGCTGCCCGGGCCATCTTCATTGAGATATCGGTGCAATGCGTTTTCGCGGACAATCACGCGTTACCGCAAGTGGCAAGATACCCAGTGCCCCGGCGCCTGTTCCTTCAGCACCGGCGTTTCGGTTCGGCACTGCTCGGTCGCGTAGGGGCAGCGGGTATGGAAATGGCAACCGGCCGGCGGGTTGATCGGGCTCGGCACGTCCCCCTGCAGGATAACCTTCTCGCGCTTGATCTCGGGGTCCGGGATCGGCACCGCCGACAGCAACGCCTCGGTATATGGATGCTGCGGCCGGGTGAAGAGCGACTTCTTGTCGGTATACTCGACGATACGGCCGAGATACATCACCGCGACCCGGTGGCTGATATGCTCCACCACCGCCAGATCATGGGCGATGAAAAGATACGACAGACCGAGCTCGTTCTGCAGATCCATGAGCAGGTTGATCACCTGGGCCTGGATCGACACATCCAAGGCCGAGACGGGTTCGTCGCCGACGATCAGCTTGGGATTGAGCGCCAGTGCCCGGGCGATACCGATCCGCTGGCGTTGGCCACCAGAGAACTGATGCGGCAGGCTGGTCAACTGCCCGGCGCGAAGTCCGACCCGCTCGAACAGTTGGGCGACGATCTCCTTGCGCTCCTCGCCATGGGCGATGTTGTGCACCATCAAGGGCTCGCCGACGATGTCGCCGGCGGTCATGCGCGGATTCAGCGATGAGAACGGGTCCTGGAATATGATCTGCATCTCCCGGCGGTAGTCGCGCAGTTCCTGTTTGTTCAGTTTGGCGATGTCGACCCCGTCGACCTCGATCTTGCCGGCGGTGGGTTCGATCAGACGCAGGACCGTGCGTCCCACGGTGGATTTCCCGCAACCCGACTCGCCGACCAGTCCCAGCGTTTCGCCCGCGCCGATTTCGAAGCTGACGCCGTCAACGGCATAGACCTGACCGACCGTACGGGACAGCAGACCCTTTTTGACTGGAAAATGCTTCTTCAGATCCGATACCTTGAGGACGGGCGGCGTGGACCCGGCTTGCGTCTGCCGCGAGATGGCAACGTCGCTCATGAGGCCGCTCCTTCCGTCTCTTCGGCGCGCCAGCACGCCACCCAGTGATCGGCGCGGACCTGCTCGTAAATCGGGGTATCGACCCGGCACTTGTCGACCGCCATCGGGCATCTCGGCGCGAAGGCGCATCCCGGCGGCAATTCGTAAAGCGCCGGCACGATGCCGTCGATTTCAGTCAGTCGCTCGGGAATCTCGTCGTCGCGCCCGGTCATGATCTCCAGCCGCGGCACCGAGGCGAGCAATCCGCGCGTATACGGGTGCAGGGCTCGCGGAACAGGGTCTTGACGTCGGTCTCCTCGACCTTGCGGCCGGCATACATAACGATCACCCGATGGGCGGTTTCGGCCACCACGCCCAGATCATGTGTGATCAGGATCACCGCCGCGCCGACCTCCTTCTGAAGCGCGACGATCAGGTCTAGAATCTGCGCCTGAATGGTCACGTCCAGGGCCGTCGTCGGCTCATCGGCGATCAGCACCTTGGGGTTGCAGGCCAGCGCCATGGCGATCATCGCCCGTTGCCGCATGCCGCCCGATAGCTGATGCGGGTATTCCTTGGCCCGTTGTTCCGGTTCGGGAATGCGCACCAGTTTCAGCATCTCGATCGAGCGCGCCAGCGCCTGCGCCTTATTCATATTCTGATGCAGGATCAGGGCCTCGGAGATCTGCGTACCGATGGTCATCACCGGGTTGAGTGATGTCATCGGCTCCTGAAAGATCATCGAGATGTCGTTGCCGCGCACGGCCCGCATCTCGTCTTCCGAGAGCCGCATCAGATCCCGCCCGGCCAGTTCGACGGACCCCGAGATGATCTTGCCCGGCGGCTCCGGAATCAGGCGCATTAGCGACAAGGCGGTCATGCTCTTGCCGCAGCCGGACTCGCCCACGATCGCCAGGGTCTCGCCCGCGCCGACCTGGAAGGAAACGTCTTCCACGGCCTTGACCACGCCGTTGCGGGTGAAGAAATAGGTTCTCAGGCCCTCGACGGCGAGAACGGCGTTATTGGGCGCGCCGGCCAGCTGTTCAGCCATACGGTGCGCCCCTAGCTGCGTTCGCGGGGATCAAGGATGTCGCGCAGCGCGTCACCCATGAGATTGGTGCCGAAGACCGCCGCGCTGATGGCGAGGCCCGGGAAGACCACGAGCCAGGGGGCGACCCGGACATACTCGGCCGCCGATTCCGACAGCATCCGGCCCCAGGAGGGATATGGCTCCGGCACGCCGAGACCGAGGAAGGACAGCGACGCCTCGGTCAGGATCGCCGATCCGAGCTGCGCGGTGCCGAGCACGATCAGCGGCGCCACCGTGTTCGGCAGCACATGCCGCACAGCGACCCGCCACTCGCTCATGCCGCCGGCCCGAGCCGCCTCGACGAAGGGCATCTCCCGAAGCGACAGGGTACTGGAGCGCACCACCCTCGCGACCTGTGGAACCAGAGGAATGGAAATCGCGATGATCGTGTTTTCCAGCGACGGTCCGAGCGCCGCCGCCATCACCAGGGCCATGACCAGCAGGGGCAGGGCCTGCATGATGTCGATGATGCGCTGGGTAAGCAGATCGACCCAGCCGAGCAGGTAGCCGGACATGAGTCCGATGATCACCCCGATAATGCCGCCGAGCAG
Organism: Alphaproteobacteria bacterium; assembly: GCA_038146985.1. Taxonomy (GTDB): domain Bacteria; phylum Pseudomonadota; class Alphaproteobacteria; order Thalassobaculales; family Thalassobaculaceae; genus JADHLJ01. The sequence goes on along the minus strand of JAYQSQ010000024.1, from coordinate 14,388 downwards.
CATCGAGCCGATCCCAACCGCGAGCGAAATCCGCGCGCCGTGGATAATCCGGCTGAGCACGTCGCGGCCCATCATGTCGGCGCCGAAAATCATCGAAGCACTCGGCGGATTCAGGGAAGCATCGGCGCTTGTCTGCAGGGGATCGTGCGGCGCGACCACATCGGCGAAGATCGCCGACATCACAAAGACGAAGACAATCACCGCGCCGATGGCTCCCAGTGGATAGCGGCGCGCGAGATGAACGGTCTTGTCCCACCAGCCGTCGATATTGGCGCCGGCGCGGTCGAGTTCTTTTTGGTGGTCGATGGCGGCCATGGCTCAGCCTCCTAGTCGGCGTATTTGATGCGCGGATCGAGGGCCGCGTAGGAAAGATCGGTGATGAAATTGATCACCACGACAATCACAGCGATGAACATCACCAAGTTCTGAACGATCGGGTAATCGCGCATCAGGATCGCCTCGACGAGGAAATGGGCGACACCCGGAATGTTGAAAACCGTTTCGGTGATGATCAGGCCGCCGATCAGGAACGCCGCCTCGATACCGATGATCGTGGTCACCGGAAGAACCGCGTTCTTCAGGGCGTGGACATAGTTGATCGAGTTGTCCGAGGCGCCCTTTGCCTTCGCGGTGCGGATATAATCCTGGCGTAGCACCTCCAGCATCGAGGAACGCGTGAGCCGCATGATCAGCGCCGATGCCCGGAATCCGACAGCGGCCGCCGGCAGCATGTAGAGCGCTATTTCCTCTCCGAGGGTTGCTGGTGTGTTGGTATAGATCGGGATCTCGCCGAGATAGGCGACACATGCCATCAGGATCAGCAGCGCCAGCCAGAACGACGGCAGCGACAGGCCGCTCAGGCTGAACACCCGGAGCACGTAGTCGAGCGGCGTGTTCTGCCGCACCGCGCTGATCACCCCCAAGGGTAGGCCGAACAAAACGGAAAAGAACAGTGACAAGCCCGCGAGCTTGGCGGTAATCGGAATACGCGGGCCGATTTCGTCGATCGCCGGCATCTCCGACACATAGGAAAAGCCGAGGTCTCCGGTCAGCAACCCGCTCATCCAGTTCCAGTATTGGACTGGGATCGGCAGATCGAGACCGAGTTCCTTTTCCAGCATCGCCTTTTCGGCGGGGTCAACGAAGCCGGCCGAATCGAACATGATATCGGCGATATTGCCGGGCACCAGCCGCAGCATCACGAAGATGACGATCGACATTCCCACCAGGGTCAGGATCATCAGAAGAAATCGGCGTATGAGGTAGGTCGACATGGCTGTCTCCAAGTCCTCCGAAACGTCGTCGGTAAGGCGCAAGCTGTGGCTCGGCGCGTTATCTATAAATCAGAAAGTCACACGGTCAGGTTATTAAGACGCGGCGGACCCACGCCGCTAAACAGCGTGGGTCCGGTCTCTTTCGTCCCTGGCGGACCTTACTTGTCCATCCAGACGTCTTCCAGGCGCCACCCGTTGTAGAGGCTATTGGCCATCGGGCTGAAGCCCTTGACATAGGGCTGATAGCAGGTTGATTCCACGCCGTTGTAGATGATCGGGCGCGCCGCATCCTCCTGCAACCTCTTGTCGATTTCCCAGACCAGCTTCATGCGCTCCGGTCCGTTCTCCATCATCGACTGCTTTTCGAAGAGATCCATCATCTCCTGCTTGCAGTACCCGGTATAGTTACGTTGCGAACCGCAGGCATAGTTCTCATAGAACATGGCATCCGGATCATCGACGCCGACGCCGGTCAGGTTCAGACCTACCTGATAGTCCTTGCGGGCCACCTTGGCGTGCCAGTTGGAGGTCTCGACCGTATCCAACTCGCCGTCGATATAGATTTCCTTGAGGTGGTCGATCAGGATCACCGCCGGATCGCGATAGATCGCGATGTTGCGGGTCGCGACCTTGACCTTGAGCCGGTTGTTCGGGCCATAGCCGAGGCCTTCCATGATCTTCCGTGCTTCCGCCCGGTTACCGGCCACGTCGGGGCTGTACCCGGCGACTTTCGCCAGCACCTCTGGCGGCATGCCCCATACCCCACCCGGCGGTGGCAGTAGCGCACCACTCTTGATGTATTCTCCGTCACTAAGAATGTCGATGAACGCGCCACGGTCGATGGTGAGAACCATCGCCTTACGAATTTGCGCATTGTCGAACGGCGGGCTGTCCTGGTTGACGATCAGGTTTGTCGACACGTTGGTCGTGAGATTGTCACAGATCGCGTTCGGCGCCTGCTCCTTGATATCCTTGCGCAACGGCGCGGTGATATCAGCATTGTAGGTCACGTCGAACTTGCCCGCGATGAAGGCCAGAACCCGAGTCGAGCGGCTCTTGATGATGGTCCACTCGTGACCGTCGAGATACGGACGACCTTCCTTCCAATAGTTCTCGTTCTTAGCGAACTTCACGTATTCGTTCTGCTTCAACTCGACGAACTTGAACGGGCCAGTGCCGATCGGGTTGGTGCGCATGTCCTTCGGAGACACGTGGCACGGATAGACCGGCGAATAGCCAGACGCCAGCAGCATCGGGAAGGCCGGCTGCTTGCGTTTGAGGTTGAACGTCACCTCGTGGTCACCGTTGGCGGTGACGCTGTCGAGGTTCGTATACCAGGACTTGCGCGGATTCTTACGCAGCTTGGCCTTGCCGTTGCCCAGGATCAGATCCCAGGTGCAGACCACGTCCTTGGACGTGAACGGCTTGCCGTCATGAAACTTGACGCCCTGGCGCAGCTTGAAGGTCAGCTTGGTGCCGTCGCCGTTCCAGGACCATTCTGTCGCCAGGTCCGGCACGATGGTGTCGGCGCTGTTGGTCCGCTTGTGCTGATCGAACATGATCAGATTGTTGAACACACCCATATAGGGCGAGACGGTGGAATTGGTGGCCTCTTCGTGGATGGATCCGCTCGGCGGGGTGCCGCGATGGTAGAACTTCAACACGCCCCCTGATTTTTGCGCCTCGGCGACACCGGCGCCAAAGCCGATCCCGAGAGCCAGAACCGCGGCGGCGGCCCCAAATTTGGTGAAATCAAGTCTCATAATTGTGTCTCCTCCCGTTTAGATTCTTTTCAAAGCGCCCAGGCTCTCGCGGTCCGGTTTCGACATTCGAATGGATCTTCAGACCCAACCCTACCACCGGTATCGCGGATGTCGACCTTCAATCACACCCGGGATGAGACGGATAGGCCGGTTGCCATCGCCTTAAAGACCGAGCCTTTCCCGCATCCCGTATTTTTCCGCGAGCGCCGTCAGCTTTTCCCAGGTCGAATCCTCGACCGAAATGCCGTCCTTGCGGCGTGACACCTCGGTGCGATGTTCGATCTCGCCAGGGTAAAGAACCTCGTCGAATCCGTCGGCCGGGAGGGTATTCTTCAGATAGCGGGCGAAATCCGCCACTTCGGCCTTGAAGGTCTTCAGATCCCGGAACGCCTCGACCTTGAAGCAGGCCATGAAACAGCCGTCATTATGCTTGCCGGTCGGCTCCACCCCGTGGCCGAGCCCGGTCAGGATGCCGGAAAAGATCTCGACCATCGCGGAAAGGCCGTAACCCTTGTAGCCCTCGGTCCCGCCCAGCGGTAGCAGCGGTCCGCCGGCCTTGAAGTCCGCCGGATTTGTGGTCGCCTGGCCGTCCTTGTCGAGGATCCAGCCGGTCGGAATATCGGAATTGCGGGCCAGCGCGAGGTTGATCTTGCCCGCCGCCACCGAGGAGGTTGCCATGTCGATGAAGAACGGGCCGTCCAGATCCGAGGGCATGGCGATCGAGATCGGGTTGGTGCCGAGCCGCTTCTCGCGCCCGCCGAAAGGGGCCACGTGCTTGGGCCCACGCCCGGAATCGGCGGTGATCAGAGAGATCATGCCCCGCTCCGCCGCCATCAGCGGATAGGCCGCGAGCCGCCCGATATGGCCCTGGCGGAACACGGTCGCGGCGGCGATGTTCTGCTTCTCGGCTTTTTCGATGGTGTATTTCATCGCCCGCTCGTTGGCGACATAGCCGAAGCCCCAATGGCCGTCGACCCCCGTGGTGGTCGGCGACTCCTGCACGATCTTCCAGTCCGCGCCCGGCACGATGTCGCCCTTGTCGACCCGGTCGATATAGGTCGGGATCTGGATGATCCCGTGACTGTCATGGCCGGCGAGATTAGCGCCGATAACGTGGCGGGCGACGGTCGCGGCCTCGCCTGCCGGCGCGCCGGCGCCTTGCAGGAGATTGTCGGCGATCTCGATCAGACGGTCGGCCTGGACGGTTGGCATGGTGGTTCTCTCCGTGTCGGGGTTCTTTTTCGATGATCGGCGGTCAGTGCCCGCCGCTCGGCATCGGCAGGTGCCAGAGCTTCGGGTTCGGCTGATCGAGCCCGAGATTTTCGCGCAATGTCGCGCCCTTGTAGTCCTTGTGATAGATCCCGCGCCGCTGCAGTTCCGGGACCACGTGCTTGACGAAATCCTCATAGGCGCCGGGCACATGTGTTGCAGCGACGACGAAACCGTCGCAGGCGCCCGTGGTGAACCATTCCTCCAGGATATCCGCGACTTCCTTGCCGCTGCCGACCCAGGGCCGGTGCAGCAGGCCGCGCCCGGTGATGCGCATGAAGTCGCGCGGCGTCGGATCCTTGCCCTTGCTTTCCTCGATCACCCGGTTACGCATGCCCTGGATGCCCTGCATGCCGTCCAGTTCCTCCTTGGTGAAGGGCTCGTCCAGCCCCTTGGAGGCGAAGTCATAGTTGAGCGCCTCGGAAAGCAGCGAGAGCTGGTCGAGATCGGTCGGCAATGTGTCGATCAGGGCGCGCTTGTCCTCGGCCTCGGCGCGGGTCTCGGCCACCACGCAATGGGCCAAGGTCGCGACATTGACCTTGTTCGGATCGCGGCCGTGATCGGCGATGTTCTGCTTGAAGGCAGCGTAGTCGCGGCGTGCCACGTCGATATTGGGATAAGCGACGAACACCAGCTCGGCCCAGCGTGCCGCGAAACGCTGACCGCGTCCGCTTTGCCCGGCCTGGATCAGGACGGGATGACCCTGGGCCGAGCGCGGCACCGTGAAGGGCCCGCGCGAGCTGTGGTATTTGCCCCGATAGTCGATCCGGTGGATCTTTTTCGGGTCGGCGAACCGGTTGTTCGCCTTGTCGTTCAGGATTGCGTCGTCTTCCCACGAGTTCCAGTGTCCCACGACGATTTCCAGGAACTCGTCGGCGCGGTCATAGCGGGTGTCGTGCTCGGTCACCGCGTCGCGGCCCATGTTGAAGGCCTCGCCGTCGTTGATCGAGGTGACGATGTTCCAGGCGGCGCGGCCCTTGCTCATCAGGTCCAGGGTCTGCATCACCCGGGCAACGTGAAACGGCTCGTAATAGGTGGTGGAATAGGTCGAACCGAGGCCGAGTTTTTCCGTCGCCATCGCCATGGTCATCAGCACGGTCACCGGGTCCATCTTCACGCAGCGGATTCCGGCTTCGACGGTGTGTTCGTGGTTGCCGCCGTACATGTCGGGCATGGCGAGGCGGTCGTCGAAGAAGCCGACATGGAATTTGCCGGCTTCGAGCACCTTGGCGATGTGTTGATAGAATTCCGGCGAGGCCGAATCCGTGCGGGACTCGGGATGCCGCCAGGAGGCCGCGAAATTGGTGCAGTTCTGCGCCTGCAGAAAGGCGACAAGGGTCATCTGGCGCAAGGGCGCGTCCTCCGCATGGGTCACTGCGCAAGAGCGTAGATCAGGGTGGAGAGGCTGTCGACGGGGCGCCGGCACATACCGGCATGCGGATGAAGCGTTTCACCGAAACCCGGCGAGAGGGATGATGGGCTCGGACGTCCCGCAAGCTGAATGCGGTGTGCGGGCCTGTTAAAAGGAGATCGACCATGGATCGTGTTACCGGAGGCTGCCTGTGCGGCGGCGTTCGCCTGGTGGCGTCGGGCCACCCGTACCGGGTCGGGCTGTGCCACTGCCTCGACTGCCGCAAGCATCACGGCGCCCTGTTCCATGCCTCGGCGATCTTCCCCGAGGGCGCCGTGACGGTGGAAGGCGAGACCGGGAGTTATAAGGGCCGGTACTTTTGCCCCCGCTGCGGCTCCTCCGTCTACTCACGGAGCGGCGACGAGATCGAGGTGCATCTGGGCGCCCTGGACGCGCCGAACCAGTTCACCCCGACCTACGAACTCTGGACCCTTCGCCGCGAGTCCTGGCTGCCGCCTTTTCCATTGTCGAGACGGTATGAGCGGGATCGGGAGACAGGCGATCACGGGGAGGGGTAGGGTGCGACATCCGTACGCCCGTCACCCCATCCGCCTCCGTCATCCCGCCGTAGGGTGGGATCCACTCCTCCGGCGTTCGGGGTCTGGGCGGTGTTTCAACTTTACGAATGGAGCCATGCCGGACATGTCGAGCGTGCGGAAAACGCATCGGCATGGATCCCGCCTTTCGGCGGGATGACGGGGATTAAGTTCGGTGGCTGTCCCCAATCTTCAGCCCTCCCGCTAACCGACGGGGAAAGTGAATCAGATCATGGCCGCAATGACGAGGTTTTTAGAGGCGTCCTCCCACTTACTCAGGCAGATACGCCATTGACGTATATGCGCTGTTGGCGTATATTCGGCGTATGGTCGATCAACTGATCACCGTTGTCGAAACACCCGGCTTCGCTTCCCTCGCAAGGAAGCTGTTAACCGATGACGAGCGTCAATCCATCGCCAAGGAATTGGCCGCCGATCCGACATGCGGTGACGTTGTTGTTGGTGGTAGCGGCATTCGCAAGGTCCGCATGGCCGTCGACGGTCGCGGCAAAAGCGGCGGCGCTCGCGTCATCTATTACTACCACAACCCAAAGGTTCCGATCTTCCTGCTGACGTTGTTCGCCAAGAATGAGAAGGACAATCTCAGCGCCTCGGAAAAGGCGGCGCTGGCCAAGGTCAGCAAAGCCATCGCCGAGAAATACGGAGAGTGACATGGCCAATAGTCTAGCCTTCGATCGCATCATGCAGGGCCTTACCGAGGCCATCGATTACGCGGACGGCAAAACCGACGGGGCCGTTGTGCGTCAAATCTCAATCACCGGCCCCGATGCACGCGCGATTCGTGAGAAAACACGCCTTAGCCAGGACAAATTCGCAAGGATCCTTGGTCTCAGCCCCGCGTCGGTTCGCAACTGGGAGCAAGGCCGGCGCGCCATGGACGCCTCGACGCGCGCGCTTTATCTCTCCCTAAGTAACGACCCGCTTGGTGTTATCCAAGGCATTCAACGCGAGGCGGTCGTCCGTTCCATCGACGTGACGGATTAGGCTAACCGGCCTCCCCGGGTATAGCCGTCGCGGGGTCCTGCCTTGCGCCAGGACGACGGGCTGGATCAGGGCTGGTTACCGAACGAGCTTACACCCCCATACACTACCCACGCCGTAACGACAGCGGAATGGATCCCGCCCTTCGGCGGGATGACGACAGCTTGGAAGGGCGACGACGGAAATGGGAAGCTGGCGATCACCGACCCCTCTCGCCGCCCCCCCTCACCCTACCGTATTCCTCGGCACGTCCTTGAACGGCTTGTCGGCGTCGAAGCGGGTTTCCTTGGGCATCTTCAGGACCCGTTCCGAGATGATGTTGCGCTGGATCTCGTCCGTGCCGCCGGCGATGGAGGAGGCGGGGAAGGAGATCATGATCTCTCCGATGGTGCCGTCGAGCGGGCCGTCCGGGCCGGCGAGCATGGCGTCGGGGCCGGAGATCATGGTGTGGACCCGGGCCGCCGCGCGGGCGACGTGGCTGGAGGCGAGCTTGCCGAGAGAGCCTTCCGGGCCCTGGGGCTTGCCCTGCTCCTGGGCGGTGCGGGCACGCCGCGCGGTCCATTCCGCCGATTTGTGCAGCACCAGCAGCTTGGCGATCTCCTGACGGATCGCCGGATCCTCGATCGCGCCGGTCTCGCGGGCCCGGCTCATGATCAGGTCGACCCGGCCGGCGCGCTGGGGATACCAGCTATAGGGCGCGAGCGTGGTTTTCACCTCCTCGCGTTCCTCGTCATAGATCTTGCCTTCGAGATCCGGCACCTGGCCCCAGGAGCGCAGGGAATCGGCGCCCCGGCGCTCATGCATCAGGGTGGTGGTCGCGACCGACCAGCCGTCGCCCAGCTCGGCGACCTGAAAGTCGGGCAACACCTCGGCATCGGTCAAGAACACCTGGTTGAACGAGGCATGGCCGTTCATCTGTTTCAGCGGCACCGCCTCGACGCCCGGCTGCTTCATGTCGATGATGAAGTAGGAGAGGCCCTTGTGTTTGGGCACGTCCATGTCGGTACGGGCCAAGAGCAGGCCCCAATGGGCCTTGTGGGCGCTGGTGGTCCAGACCTTCTGGCCGTTGACCACCCATTTGTTGCCGACCATCACCGCCCGCGTGGTGGCGCCGGCAAGGTCGGAGCCGCTGCCCGGCTCGCTGAACAACTGGCACCAGACATCCTCGCCGGTGACGATGCGGCGCAGGAACTTCTCCTTATGCATGTCGCTGCCATGGGCGAGGATGGTCGCGGCGGCGAGCATGCGGATGCCGGATTTCGGGATCGGCAGGGCGCCGATGCGCTTGAACTCCTCCTCGACCACCGGCACCAGGCCGACGGGCAGGTCCTTGCCGTACCATTCCGTCGGCCAGTTCGGCATGCCCCAGCCGGAATCCGCCAGCATGCCGCGCCATTCCGCGAGCGAGCGGTCCGGGCTCCAGTTGGCTTCCAGCCAGGTGCGCGCCTCGGCGCGGACGGCGTCTTCGGTATGGTCCACCATGATCCTGTCCTCCCTCACTCGGCCCAGTTCCGCATCATCACCTCGCGGTGGTGATTGGCGTCGCCGAGAAACACCTCGGAGCCCTTGGCGCGCTTGAACCAGAGATGGGTGTCGTTGTCCCAGGTAAAGCCGATGCCACCATGCATCTGCACCGCGTGGATCGCGGTCTGCATATAGGCCTCGGACGCCGCCGCCTTGGCGAGAGACGCGACGGCGGCAATGTCGTTGTCACCGTCATCCAACGCGGCGGCGGCGTAATAGGCGGCGGACTTCGCCAGTTCCACGTCCGCCAGCATGTCGGCGGCCTTGTGCTTGGTCACCTGGAAGGAGGCGATGGAGCGGCCGAACTGCATGCGCATCTGGACGTATTCCAGCGCATCCTCGCGCAGCCGGTCGGCACCGCCGACCATCTCGTTGGCTAGGCAGACGGCGGCGCGGGTCAGGGTCGCGGCCATCGGCGCGGCGGCAGCGCCCTCGTTGCCGAGCAAGGCGGCTTGCGTGTCCTCGAAATCGAGCCGGGCGAGCTTGCGGGTCTCGTCCAGGGTCGCCAGCGGCGTGCGCGTCAGTCCGGCCGCATTCGCCTCCACGGTGAACAGCGACAAGCCGTCATCCCCGCTGCTTCCCGGCGCGCGGGCCAGAACCACGATCAGATCGGCGGTGTGGCCATCCAGCACGAAACTCTTCGAGCCGTTCAAGGTGACGCCCGAGCCCGAGCCGGTCGCGGTCATGGCGACCCCCGAGCTATCCCAGCGCCCGTTGCTCTCGGTAAAAGCGAGAGTCGCCACAAGTTTCCCCGAGGCGATGCGGGGCAGCAGCGCCTGCTTCTGATCCTCGGTTCCGGCATTGAGGATTGCCGTCGCCGCCAGGACCGTGGAGGAGAAATACGGCGCGCAGAGCAAGGCCCGGCCCATCTCTTCAAGGACGATGCACTGTTCCGAGGCGCCGAACCCGTGGCCACCATAGGCTTCGGGGATCGCGACGGCGGTGAGCTCAAGCTCGGCGTTGATGTCGGCCCAGCGTTTACGCTCCCAACCCTCCGGCGTTGCCATCAGCCGGCGCACCTCGGTGGTCGGCGAGCGGTCCTCCAAAAACCGGCGAAGAACCGTTCGGAACTCATCCTGTTCCTCGGTAAAGCTGAATTTCATGCGCCCCTCTCGCGGACAGATCTGGACGACGGCGTCCCTATGGACGGTCTTCCAGGGTTGATCTCACGCCGGTATCGAAACCGGCGAACGGACCCTTGATGGCCTGGATATCCTGGATAAGGTCCGGCGGGAAGTCCTCGTTCAATCCGGTCGAGAACACGTCGGACACGCCGCCAAACCGCGCCTCCATGCCGGCGACGATCTCGTCGTGACGGCCGATCACGCAAAACAATTCCAGCACCTCGTCCGGAATCTCGGCGGCGAGCTTGTCCCATTGACCGGCCTTGGTCATCGCATTGAGCTTGCGGCCGAGATCGCCGTAACCGTGCGTTTCGAAGACCGGCCAATAGGCGGGCGTCGAGCCGTAGAACCCGACCCGGTAGCGGATGACCTCGGCGGCCTTGGCGACCGTCTCGTCATTCGGTCCTGTGGCGATGAAGCCGCCGCCGGAAATCTCGAAGTTCTCACGGCTGCGGCCCGAAGCGGCGAGGCCGCGCTCGATTTGAGGCATGATGGTCTGGTCGATATAGGCCCGGGTGCAGAAACCGTGCAGGCGCACTCCGTCGGCGACCTCGGCGGCGACACGGATCATCACCGGTCCGACGGCCGCGAGGGTCACCGGCGGCAACGGCAGATCCGAGGCCTCGGGCGTGAATTCCGGAGTCATCAGGGTGAAGGTGTAGTGCTCGCCGCGAAAATCCAGCTTCTCGCCGAACTGCCAGCAACGCCAGATCGCCTTCAGGGCCTGGATATACTCGCGCATTCTGGGACCGGGGGGCGACCAGGGCGCGCTGAAGCGTTTCTCGTTATGGGCACGGATCTGGGTTCCGAGACCGAGGGTGAACCGTCCGCCCGATGCCTCCTTCAGATCCCAGGCGAGGTTCGCCACGGCCATCGGGCTGCGCAGGAAGGACACCGCGATGCCGGTCGCCAGCGCGACCTCTTCGGTGACGGTGCTCGCCACCGCCAGGGGGAGAAACGGGTCGTGCTTCAGCTCGGTCATCAGCAACCCGTCATAGCCGGCCTTTTCAAGCTCCGGCGCGATCCTCGGGATTTCCCGAAGCCCCCAGTCGGTGATGTTGCGATAGACCTGCATCGGCGTCCTTTCCGGGCTACCCGTCGTTCAGGGTGCCAATGGCGCCGGCGGCTTGCAACTCGGCAATCTCTGTTTCGGAAAAACCGATCTCGTCCAGAACATCGACGGTGCTCTGGCCCAGCTTTTCCGCGTGTCGATAAAGCCCGCCGGGGGTTTTCGACAGACTGACAGGCACCTTGATATGCCGGATCCTCCCCTCCGTCGGATGATCGACCTCGGGGAACATGCCGACCGCCCGCATATGCGGGCAGCCGAAAAGGTCCTCGGGCGCGTTCATCGGGCCGACCGGCACATCGGCCTCTCCGAGATCCCTCAGCCAGTCCGCCGTGGTCCGGGTCTTCATCACGTCAGCCACGATGGCGTAGAGCGCATCGACATTGTTGGTCCGTTCGGTCTGGGTGCTGAAGCGCGGGTCGTCGATCAGTTCCGGCCGGCCGGCGAGCTTGAAGAAACTTGTCCAGTGTCGCTGTGTATAGGGCACCACGCAGACATGGCCATCCGCCGTCTTGTAGGGCCGGCGATGCGGTGTCATCAGCCGCGAATAGCCGGCCGGGCCGGTCTGCGGCACGAAGGTCTGGCCTTGCATATGCTCGTTGATCATGAAGGCGGAAAAGGCCTCGTACATGGGCACGTGAAGTTTCTGGCCCTCACCGGTCCGCTCGCGGTGGAACAGGGCCATCATGATGTAGTTGCAGAGATAGAGGCCGGTGGTCTTGTCGGCCATCACGCTCGGCGCGTAGCGCGGCTCGCCGGTTACCGAACCGAACAGCGAGGCGATGCCGGACGCTCCCTGGATCAGATCGTCATAGGCCGGCTTGTCGGCGAAGGGCCCGTCCTCGCCGAAGCCGGTCGCCGCGGCATAGACGATGTCGGGCTTCAGGGATTCGATCGTTGCATAGTCGATGCCGAGCCGAGCCGCGGCTTTCGGGCGGATATTGTGGACGAAAACATCGGCGGAACGGATCAGCCGCTCAAAGGGCTCGCGTGCCTCGGGTTTCTTCAGGTCCAGCAGCATCGCGCGCTTGTTGCGGCCCTTGATCAACTGTCCCGTCGACATGCCGGGCGTGCGCGCCGATCCGGTCCAGCGGTTCACGTCTCCGCCCGGCGCCTCGATCTTGATCACATCGGCGCCCATCTCTCCCAGAAGCTGAGTACAAAAAGGGCCAAGCATGACGGTGGTCAGATCAATGACCCTGATCCCTTGCAACGGCCCCTTGGGCGGGTTGTCCACGGAATTGGCTGGCATGTAATCTGACTCCGCCGGGGAAATCGCTGGTCCATGGTTTATCGCCTGACGACGGATTGCCAAGGTCCCCGGTATTACTGATCACCCTGGCGATGGTATATCGCGGCGATCCGACATAGATTGCCGCCCCCGTCGCGCCTACTGGGCTGGAGAATTGCATGCCGACCGATCAGGAATTCATCGCATCCGTCGAGGCCTTGGCGCCTTACGTCGGCACCAAGCGGGTCGTCGAGGACGAGATCGGGCTTTCCCAAGTCCGCCGGATCGCCGGCATGCTGGACGAGGACCCGGATGCCTATCGGAACGGCACCCCGTTGCCGGCCAACTGGTTCATCATGTTCTTTCCCAACATCACCAGACAATCGGATATCGGTCCGGACGGGCATCCGAATCCCGGGGTGGTGCTGCCGCCGATCCCCTTGCCCCGGCGGATGGGCGCGGGCCGGCGGGTCGAGGTCATGGGCCGGCTCCGCGCCGGGGTGCCCGCGAGCCGAACCACAGAGGTCGTGGCGATCACGCCGAAGATCGCGCGCACAGGCCGGATCGCCATCCTGACTCTGCGCGACGTGATCGAGTGCGAAAGCAAGACCATTGCCGTTGATGAATATGACGCGGTCTATCGCGAAATGCCGCAGCCGGGGGAAAAGAGCAAGGTGACCCCGTCGGTCCCGGCGCCGGCCAATGCCGACTGGGCCGACGAGATCCACCTTTCGGAAGCACTGGTGTTCCGGTATTCGGCGATTTCCTGGAACGCCCATCGAATCCACTATGACGCCGACTATTCGCGTGACGTGGAAGGGTATCCGGCGACGGTTCAGAACGGCGGCCTGTCGATGACCCTGCTTTCCAGTGCCGCACTCAAGCGGGCGCCGGGAGAGCTGAGAAGCTTCACGACGCGGCTGACCAAGCCTGTCCATGTGGGGGAAACCGTCAAATTCTGTGGCACCGATCCGGTGGATGGCGTCATCAGCTGCTGGATCGCCAATCGTGAGGGCGCCCAGTGCGGTATCATGGAACTGAGGTTCGCCTGATGTCCGGCGGTCCCTTGGATGGCGTCCGGGTGGTTGATCAGACCACCATCGTGGTCGGGCCGATTTGCTCGCGCACCTTGGCCGACCACGGTGCGGACGTGATCAAGGTAGAGGCTCCCGGCGGCGACCTCTTGCGCACCATGGCGCATGGCAGCCGAAATCCCGGCATGTCCGGCAAGTTCATCAACTTCAACCGCAACAAGCGCTCGATCTGCCTGGACTTGAAGAAACCGGACGGTCTGGCGGCGATGAAGCGTCTGATCGAGAGCGCCGACGTTTTTGTCTCCAACGTGCGCCCCCAGGGCCTGGAGCGGGCCGGGCTCGACTTCGAAAGCTTGCGCAAGACCAATCCGCGGTTGATCTATTGCTCCATCGTCGGCTTCGGCAAGGGTGGCCGCTACTACAACCGGCCGGCTTATGACCCGATCATCCAGAGCGTATCCGGGGTCGCCGCAACTCTCCATCGGGCAACCGGAGAGCCCCGCTTCGTGCCCATGGTGATGACGGATCACACCTCCGGGCTGATCGCCGCTCAGGCTATCGGGTTCGCACTTTTCCGGCGCGAGCGGACCGGCGTCGGCGAGGCGATCGAGGTGCCGATGTTCGAGAACATGGCATCCTTCGTAACCTCGGAGCATATGGGCGCCGCGACCTTCGAGCCTCCGGTGGGCCCGACCGGGGACGGGAGGCTCTTGAGCCCGCACTACCGGCCGCTGCCGACCAAGGACGGCTATATTACGGTCGGACCCAACACGGATGCTCAGGCCTTCGCCTTCTTCGAGGCGATTGGCGAGCCGGAACTGAAGGACGATCCGCGGTTCGACAGCGCCGCGACCAGAACCGCCCATGCCGAGGAGTATTTCGAGGTCCGCATGCGCGGGCTCGCGCGCCGGACCACCGCCGAGTGGCTGGAGATCTTCGAAAAGCTCGATGTCCCGGCCCAGCGCTACAACACGATCGAGGATCTTCTGGAAGACCCGCATCTCGAGGATGTCGGCTTCTATACGCGCGAGACCCATCCAAGCGAGGGCGAGATCCGCCGCACGCGCCCGGCCAACCGTTTCAGCGGCGGTATGCGCGAGGATCTGCGCCACGCGCCGCGGCTGGGCGAGGATACGCACGGCGTGCTGGCC
>JAYQSQ010000023.1:0-44527 GCA_038146985.1 Alphaproteobacteria bacterium | reverse complement strand
TTGCAAGAGGCGAGGGAGCGGTGTCGGGAGCCGTCTGCGGGAGCGTTCCGGCGTGCTCAGATCAGATGCCGGGCCCGTTCGATCAGGGCCGCGCGGTCGATCTTGTTGGTGCCGGCCAGCGGCAGGGAATCGACGAAGACGACGCGGCGTGGGAACTGATAGGCCGGGCCTTCGGCGCGGGCGAAAGCCTGGACCGCCGCCTCGTCGATATCGGCGCCGTGAGACCGCACGATGAAGGCGACGGGGGCGTGGCCGCGCACCGGGTCCTCGACCGGAACCACGCTTGCCTGGCCAATCGCCGGATGGGTTTCCAGCATCCGCTCCACGTCGCCGGGAAAGACGTTCTCGCCGTTACAGACGAACATGTCGTCCTCGCGCCCGATGATGAAATAGAAACCGTCCTTGTCCCGGCGCATCACGTCCTTGGTGTGGTACCAGCCGTCGCGCATCACCTCGGTGGTCTTGTCCGGCAGGTTCTTGTAGCCGGTAAGGTTGCTGACGCTGCGCACCTCAAGCACGCCGGTATCCGGGTCCGGACCGCCGGCGAGCCGCACCTGCATCCCCGGCGCCACGCAGCCGAGCGAGAGCTTGGGGCGCGGCAAGCCGTCGGGGTGCGGGCCGAAGGCCGAGGGGCCATGCTCCGTCGTGCCGTAGAGATTGGAAACCAGGGCCCCCGGAAACCAGGACTGAACCTCGTCGAACAGCGCCTCGGTCAGCGGCGCCGAGCCCATGGAGACCCGCTCCACCGAGGAAAGGTCGGTCGCGCGCAGCAGCGCCGCCTCCCGCACCACGAGGGCCAGCATGGTCGGCACAGAGGTCAGCCACGAGACCCGATGCCGGGCGATGGCGCGGATGTAAGCCTCGGCGTCGAACCGGGGCAGCAGCACCACGCTCGCACCATAGGTGAGCGCCAGCTTGGAGATGAACAACGCGTTCATATGATACTGCGGGGCGGCGACCAGCAGGCGGTGCCGCGCCAGTTCGGCCGCGTCGGAGGCCCAGCGGGACAGCGCGAAGAGCTGTCCCTCGTGGCTTAGCATGACGCCCTTGGGCATGCCGGTGGAACCCGAGGTGTAAAGGATCATCGCGGTCGCGTCCGGCGCCGGCGCGACGATCTCGAAAGGCCCTGGATCGAGCAGCCCGCCGAATCCGGCTTCGCTCGGATCATCAATGTCGATTACGGGCACCCCTTCGGGACAAAGCGCTCTTCGGCCCGGATCGGCGAGGATCAGCCGGGAGTCGGAGTCCGCGACAATATGGGCGATGGTCCGGGCCGGCTGGCGGTGATTGATCGGCACCGCGATCATGCCGGCCCGCATAATTCCCATATAGGCGGCAAGGAACCTGACGGAGTTCTCGGCCAGGATCGCCACCGCGTCGCCGCGCGCGAGACCGCGCCGGACGAGACCTCGCGCCACCGCATCGGCGAGGGCGTCGATCTCGCCGCGCGTATGGGATCGCCCGTCACCGCCCGGCTCGGCGCCCGCGAGATCGATAAGGGCGACCGCATCCCGATCGCCGCTCGGATCGATCAGGCCGCCGAGGTTGAGGTCGCGGGCCGTGGGCATGAGGCGGATCTCCGGAATATCGGTTGCGGCGAGGGTCACTCGTCGAGCGTCGGTGGATCAATCCAGTTATGCAGCGCCAAGCCGCCGTCGACCGAGACCACCTCGCCCGTCACATAAGCGGAAAACCGCTCCGACAGCAGCGCCAGCGCCATGCCGGCGATATCCTCCGGCGTGCCGACCCGGCGCATGGCGATACGGGTATTGAGCTGCTCGACATTGGCCGCAAAACCGCCGCCGGGAATGGCGCCGGGGGCGATGCCGTTGACACGGATGCCGTAGGGTCCGTAAAGCCGCGCCAACTCCCGGATCACCATTACCTGGCCGGCCTTTGATGCGCTGTAGTGGGGCAGGTTGCGCGGGGCGAAACGGTGCTGGGAGGTGATCAGCAGGATCCGGCCCTTGCATCCCGCCCGGCGCATGTGATCGGCCGCCGCGCGGGACAGAAAGAACCCGGTGCGCAGGTTAGTGTTCACCATCGCGTCCCACTGCGCCTCGGTCACCGTGGCCGCGTTCTCGCTTTCATGGCGGCGCGGCGAGGCGCTGTGGACCAGCATGGAGAGCCCGCCCGCCCGTTGCACCGCCGTCGCGAACAACCCGGCATGGCCATCCGCGCCGGAGAGATCCGCTGCGATGGCCTCTATCTTGGCGCCGGCACCCCGGAGTTCAGCCGCAAGGGCGTCCAGGGCCTCGCCGTTCACGTCGCTCAACACCAGATTCGCGCCCTCCGCCACGAGCGCTCGGGCGATGCCCCGGCCGATGCCCGACGCAGCGCCGGTTATCAGCGCCGTCTCACCTTGAAACATCCCGTCCGTCATGGGCCGTCAATTCCTTCCCGGATCACTCATTCAAGGGATCAGGATCGCCTTGCCGACGATCCGCCGCTCGATCAGATCGGTCAGCGAGGTCGCGAGTTCCGGGAGCGGGCGCACGCTATCCAGCGCCGGTTTGATCCGGCCCTGCTGGACCAGCGTCAATAGCGCCTCCAGATCCCGGCGCTCCCAGCCGTTCGAACCGAGGATGTCGAACTCGAAGGACCAGATGTATCTGAGATCGGTCTTCGGATCATGGCCATTCGTGGCGCCGCAGATCAGCAGCCGGCCGCCGAGGCTGAGCGCGCGAAAACATTCGGCCCAGGACTCGCCGCCATTGTAGTTGACGATCACATCCGCGCCGCCGCCGCCGCCGAAGACCCGGGGCCGGCCCCACAGCGCGCGCGCCGCCTCGACATAGTTCTCCCGGCTGGTATCGATGATGTGGTCGGCGCCCATGGCTTTCAGCTTCTCGCCCTTGACGGCGGAACTGGTACAGGCGGCCACCTCGGCGCCGACCATCTTGGCGAGCTGGACACAGCACGTGCCGACGCCGCCGCTCGCCCCCATCACCAGAACCTTGTCGCCGGCGCTCACCCGCCCCCGGGTCAGGATCATCCGGTGCGCCGTGCCATAGGCGATCGGCAGGGCCGCCGCATCCTCGAAGGACACACCCTCGGGTATGGCGATGAGATTGGCGAGCGGCACCGCAACAAACTCTGCTGCTCCGCCGACCACCGTTTCGCCCAGCACGCCGCCTTTGGCGACCATAAGCGGGTCGACCAGAACCCGGTCGCCGATTTTCCAGCCACTGCTGTCAGCTCCTGGTCCGAAGCCGGCAACCTCGCCCGCGACATCGCCGCCTGGGATCATCGGCAATGGTGTTTTAAGACCCGGGATCTTGTTCAGGATCATCGGATCGAAGCCGTTCAAGGCCACCGCCCGCACCCGGACCAGGCATTCGCCCGCTGCCGGCTCCGGTGTCGGGAAATCCGTGTAGCGTAGCTTCTCGACGCCGCCATGTTCCTCGAAGACGATTGCTTTCATGGGATCCGATACCGGTTCGCGATGGGATGCGGGCGAGCCTAAAGCAGGTCCTACCGCCGAGGCAATCAGCGGACGGGAGCGGAGCTCACGCTCCTTGATCGTGGCCTGCCCGGCGGCAGCGCCGGCCTAGTCCGCCATGGTCAGCCCGCCGCTGACGCTGAGCACCTGGCCGGTGATGTAGTCGGACATGTTCGAGGCGAAGAAAAGCACCGCGTCCGCGATTTCCTCGGGCTCCCCGATCCGCCGGAACGGCACCGCGCGGGCCAGCTTCTCGCGCATGCTTTCGGGCTGCGACATCAGCAGCGGCGTATTGGTCGGGCCGGGGCAGACGCAGTTGACGTTGATCTTGTGCCGCGCGGTCTCGCGGGCGAGAGACTTGGTAAAGGCGATCACCCCACCCTTGGCACCGGCATAGATCGTCTCACCCATGGAGCCGACACGCCCGGCATCGCTGGAGATGCTGACGATCTTGCCGGCGTTGGCCGCGACCATGGCTGGCAGGAAGGCCTTCACCACGTTCATCGGGCCTTTCAGGTTGATATCCAGGACCTTGTCCATGAACTCCGGCGTCGCGTCGAGAAACGGCTGGATCCGGTCCCACCCGGCGACGTTCACGATGATGTCGACGGTTTTGGCGCCGTTGGCGGTGACGGTCGCCGCGAAAGCGTCGACGCTGGCCCGGTCGGCGATGTCCAGTCGAACCGCGGTTGCCGATCCCCCGGCGGACCGGGCCATGGCGGCGGTTTCTTCGTTTCTGGCCTCATCCATGTCGCCGGTGAAGACTACGGCCCCGGCCGCCGCCATCTTCAAGACCGTCGCCCGTCCGATGCCCGACGCCCCGCCCGTCACCACCGAAAGCTTCCCCGTCAGATCCACCACGTTCCGTCTCTCCATCCCATTTGGCGATCGCCATTCCACATGCGTGGTCTCCGACCAGACCGGCCTTGACATGATTTGGGCAATGGCTTGGTATGCGACCGCACGAATAAGCCAAATGTCGTTGAAGGCCCGGGCGTCGTCAACATGGCCCGCCGGGCGTCACGCATTTGAAATGGTCAGATCGCCGAGGTTTGTGTTCCGCGCCCGCCCGCTGCCAAGGGATTGCGGACATCCTCGCGTAACGGACGGCAGCAGGCATTCGGGAGGAACACATGATATCCACCTTGCGGACTACCGTCGCCGCCGCGGCACTCATCGCCGTCAGCGCCGGCGTGGCTCAGGCCGAAATCAAGATCGGCGTGCTGTATCCGATCGCCGGTACCGGCGCGGTTTATGGGACCCCGGCCATGCATGGCAACGATATGGCCGTGGACGAAGTGAATGCCGCCGGCGGCATTCTCGGCCAGAAGGTCGTGACCGTCGCGCGTGACACCAAGCTGAAACCGGCCGCCGCCGCCGCCGCCGCCAAGGAACTGATCACCAAGGAAGGCGTGAAGGTGCTGATCGGCGGGCTGAGCTCCGCGGTCGGTCTGGCCATCTCCGAGGTCGCCAAGCAGGAGGGCGTCGTCTACATCGCGACGATCCCGAAGACCATCCAGATGACCACCGAAAAGCTGCATAAGCACGTTTTCCGGACCGCGTCGCATACCGATTTCGAGGGTGACGCGATCGGCCAGATCGTCGGCAAGCTCGGCAAGAACTCGGTCTGCGACATCCAGCTCGACTATGCCTATGGCCACGACCTGGCCGCCGGCATCGAAAAGGGCCTGGCCAAGCATGCGCCCAGCGCCAAGAAGGTGATGGATCTGCGCGCCAAGCTCGGCGCCACCGACTACAACGCCCAGATCACTCAGATCCTCGGCGCCGGCTGTGATGTCGTCACCAGCGGGCTGTGGGGTTCGCATTTCGTGAACTTCGCGCAGCAAGCCAAGCCTTTCGGCCTGTTCGACAAGGTCACCTACATTTCCGGCGGCGAGATCGCCAGCCATGAGATCGCCGGCAAGATGGGCAAGGACTATCCGGACAACGTGATCTCGAATACCTACGAGCTTTGGTACGATCACACCTTCCCAGCGCACGAGAAGTTCCAGGCCGACCTCGCCAAGCGGTCCGGCACCAAGGAAACCGCCATGTGGCCGGTGCTGGCCTGGATCGGCGTGAAATTCTACGCCGCCGCCGCCGAGAAGGCGGGCTCGCTTGAGGCGGACAAGATCGCTGCGGCCCTCGAGGGTCTGTCGATCGACACCCCGGTCGGCCCGCGCACCATCGATCCGAAGACCCATCAGGCCGATGCCGGCCAGTTCTGGGGCCCGATGGTGTTCAAGGACAGCGCCGAGTACCGAGTCATGAATCCGGTAACCTACTATCCGGCCAAGCTTGACTGATCGGCGCGGAAGCGTCCTGACCTAACCGTCTCCCGTCTCCGCCCGCATGTGGGCGGAGACGCGGAGCGCTTCACGAACGAGAGGGGGAATCGGCATCCATGGACATGCTTCTGTCCAGTCCGACTTTCGTCTTCATCCAAGTGCTGAACTCCATCTCGCTCGGGATGAACCTGTTCATCATTGCTGCCGGACTGTCTCTGATCTTCGGGGTGCTGAGGGTGATCAACTTTGCCCACGGCGTCTTCTATATGTTCGGCGCCTACATCATGTATTCCATCGCCCAGGACATGGAGCTCGGCTTTCTGACGGGCGTGATCGCGGCGGCCGCGGGCCTTTCTGTCATCGCCATCGTCATCGAACGCGGATTGTTTCAGTGGCTCTACGATAAAGAGCACCTGATGCAGCTGCTGCTGACCTTCGCGATCGTGCTGATCATGGGCGATCTCGCCAAGATCATCTGGGGCACCGATCAGCTCAGTGTCTCCTATCCCGAGGGACTTTCCGGCGCCACCAATCTCGGTATTACCTTCTATCCGACCTACCGGCTGCTGCTCGCGGTGATCGGACCGCTGATCTTCATCGGCCTGTTCCTGATGATCGAGCGGACGCGCTGGGGCCGGCTGACCCGGGCGGCGACCCAGGATATGGAAATGCTGGCCGCGCTGGGGATCAACGTACCGGTGATCTATGTCACCATCTTTCTGATCGGCTCCGCTTTGGCCGGGGTCGGCGGCGCGTTGGCCTCGCCCATCAACAGCCCCACTCCCGGCATGGACGCGACGATCATCGTCGAGTGCTTCGTGATCGTGATCATCGGCGGCCTCGGTTCGCTCTGGGGCAGCTTCGTCGGGGCGCTGATCTACGGTTTCGTCTTCAACTTCGGCTCGGTGATCGTGCCCAATTGGCAGGATGTCTTCGCCTTCCTGCTGCTGATGGTGGTGCTGCTGATCCGGCCCTGGGGCTTGTTCGGAAAGCCCGAGCGCGAGGGGCACTGAGCCATGGGTTGGAGCATGCCGCGCGGGGTTCTTATTTCCTGCATCGTCGTTCTGGTGGCTTTGGCGCTGATCCCGGTTACGGAATCGCGGTACCTGATCGACATTACAACGGAGATCATGGTCTATGCCCTGTTCGCGTTGAGCCTGAATGTGATCATCGGCTTTTCGGGCAACGTCTCGTTTGGCCATGCCGCCTATTTCGCGATCGGCGGCTATGTGAACGCGATTCTGCTGACCACCTACGAGATGCCGCTGATCATCTCCTTTCCGCTGGCGGTCGTCGCCTCGGGCCTGGCAGCGGCCTTCGTCGCGTATTTTTGCACAAGGTTAACCGACATCTATTTCGCGATGCTGACCCTGGCCTTCGCGATGCTGGTCTGGGCGATCGCATTCAAATGGCGCTCGGTGACCGGTGGCGATGACGGTTTCGTCGGCGTGCATGTCCCGGCCTTCCTCGACGACAGGGTGCCGTTCTTCTACTTCACCCTGATCATCGTCGCGGTCTCCATCGGCATTCTCTGGATGATCTGTCACTCCGCCTTCGGACAGACCTTGATCGCGGTTCGCGAGAACCTGACCCGGGCGGGCTTCATCGGCGTTAATACCCGTCTCATGCGCGGCGCGGCCTTTGTCGTTGCCGGCACTTTCGCGGGCATCGCCGGCGCGATCTTCGCCATGTACAACAGGGGCGTCTATACCGAGTCGGCATTCTGGACCGAATCGGCCCAGGTGCTGATCATGACCCTCTTGGGCGGCATGTATTCGTTCTTCGGTCCGGCGATCGGGGCCGCGGCGCTATACCTGCTGGAACGCTTCGCCAACGAGTACACCCAGTACTGGCCGACCGTGCTCGGCGTGATTCTGCTGGTGATCGTCCTGGTACTGCCCGAGGGGCTGGTGGGTCTCGCCAAGCGTATCAAGGCCCGATTGGCCGGGGGGAGCTGAGCGATGGCGGTCCTGGAAACCAAGGGTCTGACCAAGGATTTCGGCGGCTTCGTCGCGATCAACAACGTCACGTTTTCGCTGGAGAAGGGCGAGAAACACGCGATTATCGGTCCGAACGGCGCCGGGAAGACAACCTTCTTCAACCTGATCACCGGGCATCTGGAGCCGAGCGCCGGCACGGTCACTTTCGAAGACAAGACAATCACCGGCATGCCGCCCCATCAGATCGTCCGGCTTGGCCTTGCCCGGTCGTTCCAGCGGATCAACATTTTCCCGCGCATGACCGTGTATCAGAATATCCAGACTTCGCTGATCGCCCGCGATCACAAGCATTTCAGCCTGTTCGCGCCGGCCGCTGCCCAGAACCTCCAAGAGACCGCCGAGCTTCTGGAACTGGTGGGGCTTGATACCGAGGCCACGGAAATCGCCGGCGAACTTTCCTACGGCAAGCAGAAGCAGCTGGAACTGGCGATTTCGCTCGCCGAGAACCCGAGCGTGCTGCTGCTGGACGAACCGACGGCCGGCATGTCTCCGCAGGAGACCAAGGAGGCGATCGCCCTTGTCGACGAGATCGCCAAGACCCGCGGCCTCACCCTTCTGTTCACCGAACACGACATGAGCGTGGTCTTTGGGATCGCCGACCGCATCTCGGTCCTGCACCATGGCGAGCTGATCGCCTCGGGGCTGCCGGACGAAATGCGAAACAATCCCGAGGTCCGGCGCGTCTATCTAGGCGAGGGCGACGATGCCGCAGCTTGAGGTCCAGTCGATCCACACATCATACGGCCTGAGCCAGGTGCTGTTCGGCATCAGCTTCACGGTCGAGCCGGGCCAGGTGGTTTCGCTGATCGGCCGCAACGGCGTCGGCAAGACCACGACCATGCGCTCGATCATCGGACTGACCCCGGCCCGCCGCGGAAAGATCGTCTTCGAGGGCACCGACATCACCGATCTGCCGGCTTACAAGATCTCACGTCTCGGTGTCGGCTTCGTGCCCGAGGAGCGTCGGATCTTCCCGCAGCTTTCGGTCTGGGAGAACCTTGATATCGCCCGGCGCGCGGCGCGGAGTGGCGAGGGTTGGGACGAGGAGCGGGTCTTCACCCTGTTCCCGGACCTGCGCGACATCCAGAGCCGGCCCGGCGGCGTGCTGAGCGGCGGTCAGCAGCAAATGCTGACCATCGCACGCAGCCTGATGAACAATCCAAGCCTGCTGCTGCTGGACGAGCCGTCCGAGGGCCTGGCGCCAAAGGTCGTCGAGGATTTGCGCGATCAGATCAAGCTGCTGAAGGATTCCGGGCTTTCCATCGTGTTGGCCGAGCAGAATCTGTCCTTCGTGATGTATCTCAGCGACATCTGCCACATCCTGGAAAAGGGCGAGGTCAAGTTCTCCGGCACTCCCGATGACTTGCGCGCCAAGCCGGAAGTCCTCGAACAGTACCTCACCCTTTAGGCGGAGACGGTGCGCACGGCCAGAGGGGTGACTCCGCGTACCGAGGCCGATGATTCGGCTGATGACCGGAGGATTTGCGCGGATCCCGTTGCCGGTGAACGCCTTTGGCTTCCCAAAAATATCTGCGCCTGCGACCAAATCTTTATCATCTTTCCTAGCCAGGTCCGAGAGACGGCTGGCGGGTCGCAGCTTTGACAGCACCATTGCGGTACCTATTATGAGTTGATCCAGCGAAGGTTTGAGTAATTCACCAATAAATCCGGCGATCTCCGAAGGGTTGTGCCGGCGTCACAGAGGGTCTTCGTCAGACGATCGGGATGCTGGACGCTCAAATCTGCACTTGTTCTGGGACGATCCACTGCAAGTTTGAACAGCGCTCACGCAGATTTTTCCCGATTTGTCGCTATCATATTTACTTTTTACTCAAGAAATCAGTGCGGATATTTAAAAATTTCTAAAGTAATTATTAAATATTCCTACTGTGACATTTTAGTCATCATGCGACTTTTTTCTTATCTACTTTTAAAAATTCCAAATGCCTTTTCATCCGCTTCATGTTTAGAGTTCGGCGATGAGAGACGCGGCACCCGGGGCCAAGGTCCTGACGTGAGCAAAACGGACGGTTCCAAGTTACAAACGCGGCCTCTCAATGAATGAAGCATGTTTCACGGGAGACTATGAAAATGAAGAAGGTACTTCTCGGAACGACCGCGATCGTCGCCGCCGGCATGATCGCTTCCGCTCCGTCGGCCATCGCCGCTGAAAAGATCAAGATTGGCGTTGGTGGCTACATGGAGCAGTGGTTTGGCTACGTCAACAGCGACGACGGGGTAGCCCAGGACTTCAGCGGCTTCGACAACAAGTCGGACTCTGAAATTTTCTTCACGGGCATGACCACTCTCGACAACGGTATCTCCGTTGGCGTGAATGTTCAGCTCGAAGCCAACAGCAACGCCGGTGACCAGATCGACGAATCCTACCTGATCGTCAAGGGCGCCTTTGGTGAGATCAACCTCGGCTCCGAAAACTCGGCGATGTACAAGATGCATTACGCGCCGGCCGAATTCGGTATCACCATGAACTCTGGTGACCAAAGCAGCTGGGTGGCCACCATTGCAAACGGCGCCGGTGCCAGCATCAGCAAGGGGGGCCATTTCCGTACGCCGCTGGGCTCGACCTATGTTGAGCCGCTTGCCCAGAACGACTCCGAAAAGCTGACCTACTATACCCCGCGGATCGAGGGCTTCCAGCTTGGTATTTCCTATGCGCCTGATACGGCTCAGGACGCCAATGCTCAGCCGAACCGTGACACCCGCAATACCGATACCGTGATGGCCGGCCTGAACTTCAACAAGACCTTCGGCTCGACCAATGTCAAGGCTTCCTTGGGCTATGGCACGGTGCTTGACGGCATTGCCGGCACCAACACCGAAGCGTCGGCGTTCAATGCTGGTTTCGGCCTCGGCTTCGGCGGTCTGGGCTTTGGCATCTCCTACGCGTCGTTCGACGACAGCGGCGCGGTAGATGGTTCCGGCGTGAATGTCGGCATCAGCTACGAGTCCGGCCCGTGGGGCGTCAGCCTTGGCTACTACCATGGCGAGAAAGACGGCACGACTGTGGCCGGCGTTACCACAAACGATACCGAAGCTGACACGGTTATGCTCTCAGCGAAGTATGCGCTGGGTCCGGGCATCACCGCTGCTGGTACTATCGGTCACACGAAGTATCAGTCGGATGACACGGCGCTTTCTGGCACCGACGCTGCTCAGGTCGAGGGTACCTATGTCGTCGTTGGCATGAAGCTCAGCTTCTAATCCATCCAGATTTGACGCTACGGAAGAGGCCGCCTTCAGGCGGCCTCTTTTGTTTGGCGGTTCTGGGTCAGCCCCGCGTGTCAGAATGCCGTCAGGTCTGCGCGGGCCTTTTCAAGCAGACGCGTCATTTCCACCGCCCCCTCCCGGAGTCCGCAAAGCACTTCTCCGCGTCCGTCGACCGCGGCCAGGAAACGACGGAAACATTCGGTGAGTAGGAGAACCGGGGTAACATTCACCACACGCTCCTGCCGCATTGCGCCGATCGTCGGCGTGTGGCCGCCTTCCGTCTGTTGGTAATGAAGTTCCGTCATGTCCATGGTATCGGCGTTGAAATCAAGTTCGATGGAACCCGCATCGCCGATCAAGATCAGCCTCTTGTTGGTCATCGAACCCGCCAGATAAGGGTCGGCCTGCTTACCTCCGAACATGATCCCGAGGCGCAGATACCCTCTGATCCTGCCCGGATAGCCCAACCGGGCATGGACCGTCTCGGGGATCGGGCCACCGAGAAGCCGGTCTCCGGTCACCTCGAGTGTCTCAGGCGGCGCACCCGCGAAAAGCCGCATCAGATCCAGCATGTGGACCCCGTCATTCTCCATCAGCGTGGCATCCGGGCGCATGCGTTTCCAACCCGTGAACACCGCATCCATGGCGACCAGTCTGCCGATGGCGCCTTCGCGGATCAGCGCCTGGGCCTTGGTGACGAGCGGGTGTGCCCGGAGCACGAACTGGACTTGCGCCGGCAAGCCCGTCGCCGACGCGCGGTCCAGCAGGTCCTCTGCTTCGGCTATTGTCTTGACCGCCGGTTTTTCGATGATCACCGGCCGTCCCGTATCCAGGGCGAGCCTGGCCAAACGATAGTGCTCATGCGAGGTAGTGACGATGTCGACGATGCCGGCTTGCTGGATCAGGTCTTCAGCTCGAACCGCGATGTCTTCCGGTGCAATGCCCGCCTCGCGCGCGGTGGCTCGCGCGCCCTCGCCGGGATCCGCAACCATCAGCCGTAATGCTGGCGCCGCGGCCCGCCAAGCCGACGCGTGCTGACGTCCGAAGGCACCGAAGCCACAGAGCAGGACACTGGATGGCGGATGAACCATGGTTGACAAACTCTATGCCGCGAACCCGGTTGCGGCGTCGCTCTATGGTTGGAGGTCTTAGGTCGGAACGGCCGCGATCATGTTCTCGTATAGATTGGCCAGATATGCCGGGTCGGCGCCGATGTTCTGACTCGTGTTCGTCCGGATTTCGGCGGTTTCGGCGACTCCCGCCGCCACCATTTCGCCGGTCGGCTCATCCGGGGCAATCACACAGCCGTTCTTCTGCAGGCTCGCCAGCATGTCCTGCGAGTGTTTGCGGAACCGCTGGAAAGACGAGTCGTACATGGACGAACCGGCCCGGGCCTTTGGGTTCGAGGCACGTGCCAATGCCATCGAGATAATGTCGAGAATCAGATTCGGATTGTGGGTCTCGACCCACTCATTCAGCATCGCGGTAAAAACCTGCGTGATATAGTTGGCAGCGCCGCGTTGGCCCATCAAACCGGCGCCAAGCGAACTGTCGGCGGCATTGACCATTTTTTCGGTCGGTGTCCTGGGAACGATCTTGAACCCGGCGAGTTCCAGTGATTGCACAACGTCCTTGCCGTCGGAGATATACCGTTCCCATTCGTTCTCGATAAGGAAGGATCCCAGGATGTCGACCTGATCGTTTTGAACACGATTCAGGAAGCGTACGAATTCCTTCGCCAGGTGCTCGATCACCGAGAATTCTTGCGGCGGAGGTTGCCGGCTTCGCATTCCGCGAATCCTTTACTTCAGCGAGGCGGTCGTCTCCTCAGAGCGGACACCCAGGCCAACGCGTTAACCAGGATTTTGTTATGCGTCGTTCTGTGCGCAAGACCCAGGGCGGCAGATCAATCGCGCCTTACCTCGTCTTGCCTAATTAAACATGACCGTCACTTCGGAACAAGCGTTCATCTGAAGCGCTAAAGCTCGGATCTCGCGCAATTTTCGTCGAATTGGACGAATCCTCGGACCTCGCCAGCGCCGATTCTCATCCATTCCGATTCAAGAGAAATCTCGGAGGCGGCGCGATCCGGCTTTCCGACTGAGTGCGGCTCCTTGCCGACGGTTCCAAATCGCGCCAATCCCGGCTGGTTGACCCGAGGCGCAAGCGCACGACGTCGCGGGCCCGGTCATTGGCCGCATAACCAATCATATTGCGTTGCCATCCCGGCAATTCGTTGAATACGGAACCTGCGCGGTCGCGGTCGATCGCCTTGCCGGAGGTGTAGGCACGGCGCACCTCGCGCGAAACGATGTCCGACGGACCGAGTTGCTCGTTCACGGTATCGGACAGGATTCCAAGCGCCCTGCGATCTGTCGGATCGATTTCCGCCATAATCTCATGCCTCCGGCGTGCGTTGCGGCATCTTAACCGGTAGGGCCGCACCTGTCATCGGGCCTGTTTCGCCTACTGTGCGTCGGACGCCGGATTAAAGTGACTTCAGGTGCGCCATTGCGTGGTCAACCATATTTGTGGACCGCCTCGGAAAGCGACGCGACGACCTGTTGTTCCAGTTGTGCGCCGCCACCCATGATCTTCTCCGCCAGAACAACGAAGATCGCGCCCACGGCGAGCTGGAAAACCTGCATCTGAATCGGGCTGAGGTCTTCCTTGCCCCGCAAGAGGATGTTCATGAGGTGGCCGATTTCGCTCACCAGATGGTAGCCGATCGTGCCTCCCGCGCCCTTGATTTCAAGGCATTCGCGGTGGACCTTCGGGATGAACAGACGCATCGTTATGCTGCCTTGCTCGACCGCGTCGCAGGCCTCGCGGATCAATGCTAACCGTTTGGTGAGATCGATGACGAACTTGTCGCGGGAGCGGTGCACGACTTGCTCGAGCTCGGCAAGGAGCTTGGGAAGCAGGGTAAGATCAACGCCCTTGATGTTATTGACCGCCTTGCGCTTCAGATCCGCGAGATGCTGTTTCTGCGCTGGACCAATGAAGCGCTGCTTGCCGAGGTGGTCGCGGAAAAGGACCGCGCCGAAGCGGCGAGCCGGGTGAAGTCCGAGTTTCTCGCGCGCATGAGTCACGAATTGCGGACGCCCCCGAACGCGATTATCGGTTTCAGCGACATTCTGAAAAGCGGGCGGTACCGGGACGACGGATTCGAGGCCTACGAGGATTTCGCCGACGAGATCCATCAGAGCGGTCATCATCTCCTCGTTCTGGTCGATGATCTTCTCGACATTGCCAAGATCGAATCCGGAAAAATCGAACTGGACGACCGACCGGTGTCCGTGGCGGCGGTCATCACATTTGGTTGTCCATCTATGCCGACCAGGCCGAGGCGAAAAAAGTGGAACTGGTCGCCGACGAAACTGACGCGGCCCTGTCGCTTCGCGTGAACGAGCGGGCCCTGCGTCAAATGCTGCTTAACCTGATTTCCAACGCCCTCAAGTTCACGCCTTCCGGCGGCCGGGTCCGGGTCGGCGCCGGTCTTGAGCCCGAAGGCGGGATCCGGCTGAGGGTCAGTGACACCGGCGTTGGCATCCCCGACGACAAGCTGACGGAGGCGCTGCAGCCTTTCCGTCAATTGGAGGCGCCCTTTACCCATCAATATGCTGGCACCGGGCTCGGCCTTGCCATCGTCGCATCGCTGGCCGGACATTTCGGGGCCCGGTTCGACCTGCAAAGCACATTGGGAGAGGGGACCACGGCGACGCTGTATTTTCCAAGCAAGCGCACCGTGTCCGAGCCGCAGACGGACAGCGGCGATCCGCAATCCTAAAGATACGTGCCCGTCAGGGTGAAAAGTTCGCCTCCCATGCCGAGCTTGAAGCGCGAGACGCCCGGCATGGACAGTCCGTCGACACCACCGAGATCGAACCAGCGGACGCCCCGGCTCCGCAATTCCTTCACCGCCGCCCACAGCAGCAGATTGTTGGCATGAGTGCGGCGGCCCTCCGGACCGGTCCAGGCGATATAGTAGGTCGCGGCCTGACCGTGCCGGAAAACCAGGATCGCCGCGATCGGTTCGCTGCCCTTGAACGCGGTGAAGGCCAGGGTCGCTTGCTTGTTCCGTTGAGCAAGGGAGATCGCCAGAACGAAGGGCGACGCCGGTGCCCGCAGACGCTTGCGGCGGCGATGGCCCTCGTGCCGCGTCAGCAGCCATTCCAGGGACGCACCGCCGTGGCCCATGCGGATCCGGAGATTGGCCGCCTCGGCTTTGACCAACTGGTTGCGCCAGTTCTGGCGCATGCTGGCCCGCAGTGCCGCCTCGTCTCCGGAAAGGTCGAGCCAGACCGAACTGTACCCGGTGATCAGCCGCCGCAGTCCCAAAGCGCCAAGCGATTCCCGCGCTGCCGGGACATCCTCCAGTTCCGGTGTCCACAGCAGAAGATCGAGGCGCGCCAGCGCATAGCGCGACCGGATAAGCCAGAGGGCGGCAACCCTTTCAGCATCGGTGGCGTTGTCCATGAACAACGGCCCACGCACGATCTTCACCACCCGGACGATGGCACCGATCCGCCATTCCAAGACCTGGACGATCGCCACCGGATTGGTGCCGCGATAGACCACGGCATGCGCCGGGAGGTACGGCGTGACACCGACGAAGGCTTCTCCATAGGCCCAGGTCTGTTCGATCGTTGACCGTGGGATCGCTTCAATCCAGGCGTCCCACTGTCGCGCGGTGGCGCCGTTCCAGTATATGCGCAGTCCGTCGCGCTCGCCGCCGAAGATGCCGGGCCGATCCTTGGAAGCCGAACTTGGTTTCGCGTCACGCGCCATGTAATTGTCCCGGGGAACCTGACCTGACTTGATGATTGGCGCGATAGCCGCTCTAATTCAATCGTTTAAGGTCACTTCGCGGATCTCTTCGGATCCGGGGGCCTGTCGCCGGATTGGTGGTCGCTACAACCATGTTGCGTCAGTTTCGCAAGTTTCCCCGCATCCACGGCAAGACGGTACCCGGCCGGCGCTTCACGGCGAATGCGGCGTATTACTTCGCCGTTTTCGTTGCGGCGCCGTTGCTCGCCGTTGCCCTGGTACTGGATTTCATCGGCTGGCTGATCACCGTGC
Source organism: Alphaproteobacteria bacterium (assembly GCA_038146985.1). Taxonomy (GTDB): domain Bacteria; phylum Pseudomonadota; class Alphaproteobacteria; order Thalassobaculales; family Thalassobaculaceae; genus JADHLJ01. The sequence goes on along the minus strand of JAYQSQ010000023.1, from coordinate 28,487 downwards.
AGCTGCTGGGCGCGTCCTGCTATGGTGTGATGTGTCTTTTCAGCTGACGGTTGCTCACGCCGCAACTTGGGCGGCCCGGCTATCCTCAAGGATCATGTCGGAGGCTTTCTCGCCGATCATGATGCATGTCGCGTTGGTATTGCCGGAAACCACCGTCGGCATGATCGAGGCATCGGCAACCCTCAAACCCTGAACCCCGTGTACCCGAAGTCGGTTGTCGACGACCGCCAGCGGATCGCTCCCCATGCGGCAGGTGCTGGTCGGATGCCAGTTCGATTGGGTGAGGTCGCGCGCCGCCTCCAGCAGCTGTTCGTCCGTCGATATATGCTCACCCGGTGTCAGCTCGGCCCCCCGCAGCGCGTTCATGGCCGGCGCCCCGACGAGCCGTCGGGTGATCTTCATACCTTCGATGAGCGCCCGGCGATCGCCTTCGGTTGCAAGCAGATTGTGGAAGATCGCCGGTGCCTCCCGCGGGTCGCTGGATCTGGCATGGACCCATCCGCGGCTCTCGGGCCTGAGCAGCACGACTCCGATCGTCACGCCCGGGTCTTTCATCAGCTTCCGGGCCTCGATGTTCTCGTAGGTCCCGGGAAACACCTGCAACTGGATATCCGGCGTTTCCAGTTCCTCCCGGGTCCGCACGAAAGCCCCGATCGGCAGGGTGGGCATGCTGAGCACGCCGTTCCGGTAGAACATGTATTTCAGGGCCGTGCGGACCGCGCGCCATCCATGCACCTGTTCATTGAAGGTGATGTTGGCGTTGATCCGCCAGCGCAAGCGGACGACCTGATGGTCCTGCAGGTCATGGCCGACGCCGTTCAAGGCGTGGTTGACCGTGATCCCGAGATCGCGCAGCCGATCCGGCTGGCCAATGCCCGACAATTCCAGAACCTGCGGGGAATTGAAGGCGCCGCCACATAGGACGATGTCCCGGCCGGACTTGGCCTGGCGCTCTTCACCGCCGACGTCATAAGCGACGCCGACCGCCCGACGTCCCTCCAGCAGCACCCGCTTGACCAGGGCGCCGGTCACGACATGAAGATTGGCGCGGCTCTGCGCCGGTTCGAGAAACGCGACGGCCGTGCTGCATCGTCTGCCGTTGCGGATCGTCGCCTGATGGTAACCGATGCCTTCCTGGACCAGCCCGTTGATATCGTCGTTGCGGGGAATGCCGATCTGCGTGCCCGCCTCGATCAGCGTGTCGCTCAGCAGGTTGGTTTCGGTCAGATCCGAGACCGAGAGCGGTCCGCCGGCACCATGAATGTCGCTCGCCCCGCGGGAGTTATCCTCGGACCGTTTGAAATACGGCAGGACGTCGTCATAGGACCATCCGCGATTACCGAGCTGGGCCCAATGGTCGAAATCCTGCACCTGCCCCCGCACATAGACCATGCCGTTGATCGAACTGGACCCACCCAGGACCCGGCCCCGGGGCAGAAAAAAGGATTGGTTCCGGCAATAGGGCTCCGGTTCGGCCTGATAGCACCAGTTGACGCCGGGATTATTGATGTTCTTGCCGAAGCCGAGGGGGATATGAATCCAGAAGTTCCGGTCCTCGGGTCCGGCCTCGAGAAGCAGAACCTTGTTGGCCGGATCGGCGGATAGCCGATTGGCCAGCACGCACCCCGCTGAACCCGCGCCGACAATGATGAAGTCGTAGTCCATGCTCCCCCCGCCAACCGTAACGCCGTTTCGACGGGCGCGATTGTGATCCCGAAATCGGAAATCCGCTATCACGAGGATGATACCGGATGTGTCCGTGCTGTCCGCGGTTTCCAGGGGTGTTCCGTCTCGTGCCGTCGCTTGGCCGTGGCCGGCTGCGGTGATACACCGGACTTCGACCCAGCCGCCGGAGAAAAGACCATGGCCGCCGATGCCAGCCTGATCAAAAAAACCGCCACCGAGATCCATGGACTTCTGAAGTCCGAGGACATCAGCCCGCTCGACCTGCTCGACAGCCTTGAGGAGCGGATCGGCGCGGTCGATGGGAAGGTCAACGCTCTGCCGACCCTGTGTTTCGAGCGGGCACGGGATCGGGCGAAGGCCATCATGGCCAAGCCCGTCGCCGAGCGTGGCGCGCTGGCCGGAATGCCGGTGGCGATCAAGGACCTCTCTCCGGTCGCCGGCGTGCGCAGCACCTGGGGCTCGCCGATCTATTCCGATTTCGTGCCCGAGCGGTCCGACTGCATGGTCGAGATCCTGGAAGATAACGATGCGGTGGTCTACGCCAAGGCCAATACGCCGGAATTCGGTGCCGGCGCCAATACCTTCAACGAAGTATTCGGCGCCACCGTGAATCCTTGGGACACCTCGAAAAGCTGCGCCGGATCTTCCGGCGGCTCGGCGGTAGCCTTGGCGACCGGCCAAGCCTGGCTGGCGTCGGGCTCAGATCTCGGCGGCTCGCTGCGCAATCCCGCGAGCTTCTGTTCCATCGTCGGCTTCCGGCCGAGTCCCGGGCGTGTTGCCGCCGGATCAAGTGGGCCGGGATGCTATCCTTCGGACCTGATGGGCATTCCCGGCCAGCCCTTCGGCGTCGCCGGCCCGATGGCGCGTAACGTGCCGGACGTGGCGTTGCTGCTGGACAGCATGGTCGGCCACCACCGCGCCGATCCGATCTCGCTGCCCCGGGCGCGGGAAAGCTATGTCGAGGCCGTTGCCGCCCGGAAACTGCCCCGCAAGGTGGCGTTCTCCCGCGATCTCGGGGTGACGCCGGTCCATCCGGAGGTGGCCGATATCTGCGAGGCCGCCGCCAAACGCTTCGAGGAGCTCGGCTGCATCGTCGAGGAAGCGCATCCGGATTTCACCGACATCCAGGACATCTTCCAGACCTGGCGGGCCATGTCCTTCTATGTCGGCAAGAAGACCCTGCTGGACACCCAGCGCGACAAGCTCAAGCCCGAGGTGATCTGGAATATCGAGCGGGCCAAGGAACTCACCATCGACGACTACGCCCGGGTCGAACTGGCGCGCGGCAAGTACCTCGCCCGGGCCGGCGCGTTTTTCGAGGAGTATGACCTGCTGCTGAGCCCGGCGACCATCGTGCCGCCCTATCCGGTGGAGCAGCGCTTTGTCGCCGAACTGGGTGACCACAAATTCGACAATTATGTCGAGTGGCTCAGCATTGCCTATGCCATCACCCTGACCGGACATCCGGCGGTCAGCGTTCCGGCCGGATTCACCCATGATGAATTGCCCGTCGGCCTGCAACTGGTCGGCGGACCGCGCGGCGAGGCGGATCTGCTTTCCGCCGCCAATCTCTACGAAGAGCTTACGGGCTTCGCCAAACTCGTCCCGATGGACCCGCGAGGACCGAAGACTGCTTAGATGACACCCTTGCCGCGTAACGCCGCGAGCCTATCCGCGCTGTAGCCGAGCCGGCCGAGTACATCGTCGGTGTCGGCTCCCAATGCCGGCGCCGGCCTGTTGAGCGGCGCGTCGCCGGAGGAGCGGATCGGGTGCGCGGCCATGCGGAACGTCTCGCCCGGCGCGGCGGGATTGGGGAAGTCCTGAATCCCGCCACGCTCGGCGACGAAGGGGTTTTTCATGGCCTGGCCGATATCGTGGATCGGCGAGGCCGGTACCGCACCGGCAAAGATCTCAAGCCATGCGTCCGTTGCGCGCGCCGACAGAGCTTCGTCCAGCATGTCTTGGATCAGGCCCCGGTTTTCCAGCCGGTCCTTGAACCTTAGGAACCGAGGGTCCGACGCCCAGTCGGCGCGGCCGAGCTTCTCGCACAGGATCGGCCAGAACTTCTCCTTGTTGCACATGATGAAGATCCACCCGTCGGCGGTCTTGTAAAGCTGGCAGGGCGTCAGCGAGGGATGGGCGGAACGCGGCAGACGCTCGGTCACCACCCCCTCGTTCAGATACCAAGTGGAGAGATAGCTGGTGTTGTGCAGCGCCAGATCGAACAGCGAGACATCCATATCCCGGCCCTCGCCGGTCGAGCGCGCCGCCACGACGGCGGAGACGAGGGCGAAGGCCATGGCAAGCCCGGTCATCATGTCGACTACCGACAGCCCGAACCGAGCCGGCGGGGTACCCGGTTCCCCGGTGACCGAGAACCAGCCGGTTTCGGCCTGCATCAGATAGTCGAAGCCGGGCCAGGTGCGTCTTGAGCCGGTGCGACCGTAAGCGGTCAAATGCGCGCAAACGATTTTGGGATTGACCGCCTTCAACGACGCGTAGTCGATGCCGAGCTTCTCCGGCACGTCGCCCCGAAGGTTGTTGGACACCGCATCGGCGCCGCGCACCAGGTCATGGAAGACCGCCTGGCCCTCGGGGCTTTGCAGGTCGATGGTCACGCTGCGCTTGTTGGCGTTGAAGCTGTGGAAGAACTCGCTGTCATCGGGACCAAGGAAATACGGGCCGACAGCCCGGGACATGTCGCCACCATCGCGCGGGTTTTCGATCTTGATCACCTCGGCGCCCTGATTGGCGAGGTACATGGTGCCGAATGGTCCGGCACCGTATTGCTCGACCGCCAAGACCCGCACGCCGGCCAGTGGTTGCATCGTCGTCTCCTCCGCCCCGTCATTGACGCTCTTCGTAATGCGCTCGCGCGGGTGACTCAATCAAGATGCCGCTTCGAGGGGCGCATCAGTCCAGGCGCGCTCTTGATTTATTAATTCTAAATTAGAACGTATTTCGTGCCGTCGGCGATTATTAATTCTAAGAACGCTAACCCCATCTCTCGCTTAACGTTGACCCCACCCATGGAGAAAGCCATGTACACCTATCGCAACAACCCCGACTATCCGACCGCCGACATCAGCCCCGAAGCGATGGAACGCGCCATGGCCCGTGGCCGGATGCTGCGCTCCAAGGCGTTTCACGACTTGGCGATCCGCTTCTACGACTGGTTGACTACGGCCCGCCGTCCGGCGGTCGATCTGGCGGCCTACCGGAACGGAACCACGGTGCGTGCGTCGCATTGCTAAGCGTCCTTCCCCATGACCGGGGAGACTCGAGGATCAGACCCAGGGCTAGGGCGAAAGTTGATCAGGGCCACGCCGACCAGCGCGGCGGCCAACCCCAGAGCAACCGGCACTGAAAGACTTTCGCCCAGCCAGACCTCGCCGATCATCACCCCCACGCCGGCTCTCAGATAACTTTGGCTCGCCACCCCCATCGAGCCCAGGGTTCCGACCAGCCGGAAGTAGATCAACAAGGCCACGCCGGTGCAGAAAACCGCCAATGCCCCCACGGCGGCGATCGCGCCGGCGGTTGGCCTCAACCGTCACGATCCCATCGTCGTCCTGGCGTAAGACCGGGCCAAGAGACGTACTAGGCAGCGGGCAATTTTCGGCGAAGAACGGAATATGGCAGGCGCAAACATCGGGACCAGGCCCTGCCTTTCGCCAGCGCGACGGTAACGACGCGAACCAAGTCACGCATGGCTCGCCATTTCCGACATCAAACCATCATCATCCGAGCCACTGCTCTTGGCCGTCGCTCTGGCGAAAGGCAGGGCCCAGCACCGGAACGGGCAGCGCTTAACACCCGGCGATAAATTGAAATCATCGCAGGACGCTTCATCACCGCGAGTTGGCACAGGACTATTGCAAAACGCCACGAAGGAAACCGGCGCATTGCAAAAGCACCGTGCCCGGTTGCTCTCTGTGCGGGCTGTGGCCACAATTCTCCAGCACCAACCGCCGGCAATCTCCGGATACACCCGCCTCGATCGCGTCCAGTTGTGCCAAGGTGCCATACGCGTCTTCGGCACCCTGGATCATCAAGACCGGCGCGGTGATCGTCGGCAAAAATTCTTCAAGGTTCCAGGTTCGAAACGCATCGCCGCGCCAGACATTGTTCCAGGCCCGAAAGGTCCGTTCCGCATCCGTGTGATGACGGGCGAGGCTCTCCCGCAAACCGCCCTTCTCGAAAGCGTCAAGAGCCATTGCGAGACCTGAATATGATTCGGGTTCGACGAATACATGCGGCGCCTCGACGATGACGGCGCGCACGGGACGGCCCGAGCCGCCGGCATGAATCAGCGCAATCGAGGCGCCGTCGCTATGTCCGTACAGGATCGGGCTCTCGATCCCGAAATGATTCAACAGCGCCGGCAGGGTTTCCAGCGCCTCGTGGTGCATGTAGTCGGGCTCAAATCCCTTCTCGCATACCGTGGAGCGGCCATATCCGTACCGGGAATAGACCAGGGCGCCATACCCCGTGGCGGCGGCCAGGCGCGCCGGGAAATCCCGCCAGATCGAAAGCGATCCAAGTCCTTCATGCAGAAACACGACGGTCGGTGCGCCGTCGTGCGCTCCCGGCAACCGTGCGGTCTCCAGTTGGGCGCCGCCGATCGTGACCGTCGCGGTCCTCGCTTGGCCGCTCACCCGTGCGCCCGGAGCTTGAAGCGCTGGATCTTGCCGGTCGCGGTCTTCGGCAAATCGCCGACGAACTCGATCCATCGCGGATATTTGTAGCTTGCGAGATCCGCGCGGACGAACTCCTTCAGGGTCTGTTCCAGCTCGGGCGACGCCGCGCCGGGGTCCTTCAACACGACGAAAGCCTTGGGCTTGATCAACTCGTCCCGGTCCGGGTGACCGACAACGGCGGCCTCCATCACCGCATCATGCTTGATCAGCGCCCCCTCGACCTCGAAGGGCGAAACATAGATCCCGCCGACCTTCAGCATGTCGTCATTACGGCCGCCATAGGTCAGCACGCCTTTTTCGTCCATGACGAAATTGTCGCCGGTACGGGTCCACGGCCCCCGGAACGTGTCCTTGGTCTTCTCGCGCTGGTTCCAGTACATCAGAGCCGAGGTCGGGCCCGAGATCTCGAGAACGCCCATCTCTCCTGGACTGCAGATGCCGCCCTCCTCGTTGATCAGGCGAACCTCGTAACCCGGCACCGCGCGGCCCGTCGCGCCCGGCGTCACCTCCCCGATCCGGTTGGAAACAAAGATATGCAGCATCTCGGTGGTGCCGATCCCGTCGAGAATGTCGACGCCGATCCGCTCCCGCCAGCGGCGCAGCAGGTCAACCGGCAGCGGCTCGCCCGCCGACACGCAGAGCCGGAGCGCGTGTTCCCCCGCGCCCGGCAAGGTATCTCCCGCCAGCAGCATCGCGTAGAGCGTCGGCACGCCAAAGAACAGCGTGGGCTTTTCCCGTCTCAGAATGTCGCCGACCGCGACCGGGTCGGGCGGCCCCGCCAGCAACACCGTCGTCGCACCCACCGCCATGGGAAAAGTGAGTGAGTTGCCGAGACCATAGGCGAAAAAGATCTTGGCGGCGGAGTAGACGATATCGTTTTCGCTGATCCCGAGCGTGGGTATGGCGTAGAGATCCGCGGTCGCCAGCAGATGACTGTGCAGGTGCACCGCGCCCTTCGGCGCGCCCGTGGTGCCGGAGGTATAAAGCCAAAAGCACATGTCGTCCGCCGTGGTCGGCGCCGTCTCGTGCGTGTCGGGGGCATCTTTCGTGGCGTCCGAAAGCAGGACATGGCCCTTGGCGTCGGCTCCATCGACCAGCACCACACCCGGCACCGCCGCTTCACCCAGAACCGTGTCCACCAGCGGCCCCGATACCACCAGCGCGCTCGCCCGGCTGTCGGCGAGGATATAGGCGTAGTCACGGGCGGCGAGCCGAGTGTTCAGCGGAACGGGCACGGCGCCGGCCTTGATTGCGCCGAGAAAACAAGCCACGAGATCGACCGAATCGAGCATCACCAGCACAACCCGCGCCTCGCGCCGAATACCGAGCCTTTCAAGTGTGTTGGCGAACCGAGCCGCCTTGGCCGCGACTTCGGCATAACTGTGCCTGCCGGCCGCGTCGATGAAAGCCGTCTTGCCGCCCCGGCCGGCATCGAGGTTCCGGCCGATCAGATCATCGGCGGCATTGTAGGATCCCATGGATCTCTCCCGAAAGCTCGTCACCCTTCGCCAGACCCGTAATCCGGCGTTGCGCGCTAACAATGGCCAACCGCGCCCGGCGCATCAAGCGCCGAGGACACTGGCGCCGGACGCCTGGTTCAAGGCACGATGTGCGGTCGACCCATCTTCAAATCCTTCTTCAGGAAAAGGCGATGACAGAGGATCCCGATCTTGCCCGCGCGCTCGGCTACCCCTATCCGGCGCCGCCGGGAGACTTCGTCTGGCATGATGGCGCAGCGCGGCCCTTCGACGGGCAAGTATCGCTGGTGGACCGCGTCCCGGTCCTCGCCGTCGGCTCCAATCGCGCCCCGGAGCAGCTACAGCGGAAGTTCGGCGACGCGGCAACGGTGCCGGTGACCATTGCCCGTTTGCGGGATCACGATGTGGTCTATTCCGCGCATATGGCGTCCTACGGCTCCATCGCGGCGACCTTGGCCGAGTCTTCGGGGACCTTCGTAACGGTATCGCTGACCTGGCTGACCGATGCCCAGCTCGACCGCATGCACGAAACCGAGTCCCTGGGCAGCAATTACGACTACGGTATCGCCGAGACGCTGGAGATCGATATCGGACCCGGGCGCCCGTCGGTCTCGATCGGTTGCTATCTCGGCCGCCGCGGCGCCTTCGCCCCTGACGGCGCACCGGTTCGGCTCGCCGAAATCTTCGCGGCGCGGCAGGCTTTCGCGGCAATGACCCAGAAGCAGATCCTGGCCCGGGCTCACGCCGAGTTCGGCGAGGGGGTGGATTTCGACGCTTGGCTCGCCCGATTGATCCGGGATCGCGAGCGGCGTGCCCTCCTGACCGAACGGATGGCAGGCCATGCGGTTCCAAATACGCTCGCGGCCTTTAAAATCGTCGCGCCGTGATCACCTTCACGTAGATTCTCTATCGATACCTGCACCGGAATTCGATCCAGATGTTTCGCCCTGAACGCCTAGGTCTGATCGGTTTCGCTCTGGTGTTCGTTCTGTCCTTCATTTTTCACGGGTTCGGGGACAGCGACATCGCGGCGGACAGCCCTTCGGAGATTGCGGCGCAACGGCGGCCAGCGATCGTCGAACCCGCACCGCCGCGCCGACCGCCGCCGGCGATGCCGGCCGCCGTGCTTCCGCCGGCCTCGCCGAGTAATCCGGTGGTGCGGATCGAGGACGCGGAAAAGGGCAACAGCACCGGAACGGCCTTCTCGATCGGCGACGGGCTGTGGATGACGGCGCGGCATGTCCTCGACGGCTGCGCCACATTCGGAATCGTTACTGGTGCCCGGCGGGTGGAGCGTGGCTCCCGCATGATGCTCAATCCGCTGCACGATCTCGCCGTGTTCCGGACCAACCGCGGCGCGGCGCCCCTGGGTTTCGATTGGGAAGCTTTGCGACGCGACCAGGACGCGTTCCATTTCGGCTTTCCCCAAGGCCGGCCCGCGGACGTGAAATCGCGGTTACTCGGCCGGATGAACGTCATCCATGGGCGCGGAAATCGCGGCGCCGAGCCTGTCATCGCCTGGGCGGAGGTCAAGCGCGTCCCCAACATCGACGGCGCACTCAGCGGGATCAGCGGAGGCCCCGTGGTCGATGAAGACGGCCAGGTCATCGGCGTCACGGTCGCGGGTTCGGTTCGCCGAGGCCGTGTCTATACGACGGCGCCGGTCGGTATGCGTGACATGCTCAACCGCGCCGGCGCCACCCCTCGGGAGTCGAGTCGGGGCGCCGTAAACGGGATCGTCGATGAGAACGGCTTTCCGAGGATCGGCGCCGACCTGCGGGCCAATCTTACGGTCGCGAAAGTGGTGTGCTGGGTCCGCTAGGAGGCGCGCTTTACGCCCGCGACATCCGGAACATAGGCCTTCGAGGTGAAATGTTCGTCGTCGCCGGAAGCAAACTTCAATCCGGCCCGCAGCAATGCGCCATCATCGACCTTGTCCAAAGGCACATAGTACCGGTCGTCGTCGCGTGTCACCGTATCGTTGGATACCGCGTTGTAACAGGCGAGGAACGTCCAGCGCCGGCGCTCCGACCGGTTCTGATCCGACCGGTGCAGCGCGTTCCCGTGAAAAATCACGGCGTCGCCCGGGTCAAGGTCGCAATAGACCACCTCATGTCGCTTGAGGATTTCTTCCATGCGCGCGGGGTCGGCGGCGTTCTGCTTGTCGGAAATCGGAACATGATCGATCCGGCCCAGTTTGTGGGAACCCTTGACGATTTGCAGACAGCCGTTTTCCTTGTCCGTGCGGTCCAGCGCGATCATGAAGCTCAGCATGTCCGGACGCAGACAGCCGTTGTAGTACCAATAGCCGTAGTCCTGATGCCATTCCCAGGCGCCGCCCACCCGTGGTTCCTTGGCGGTAAGCTTGGACTGGAAGTGATAAACCGGCTCGCCAATCAGAGCCTCGGCCGTGTCGACGACCCGGGCGCATCGCGCGGCCAGACCATAAACGCTGTCGCCGGCCCGGTTCCAAAGCGAGATCCGCGTGCCCAAGCCCTCGGCGTCGGCCCGCAACAGCGAATGCGCGGCGATCGCAGGGTCCTGTTCCATCGCCGTGCGGAGCAGATCCACCTCGCGTGCATCGAACAATCCCCGCACGAAGACCAGGCCGTCACGGTGATAGGCGTCTATCTGTTCCCGGCTCAGCGGCGTCGCCATATCGGTCCTCCGAATAGCAATCGGTCCCTTCCCGGCATGATGCGCTGGGAGGACGGCGAGGGCAAGGCTGCGGGAATCAGCGAAACTCAGTCGTGGACGATCGTATTTTAAGGTTTCTTGCCGACCGCGATGATCAGTAAAGCCGCCATCTCGTCGGATATCGAGGCCAACTGCATGTAGATGTCCTCGTCCGCCTCGAGCCGCAGGTGGGTGCCGTCTTCCGTCACTTCGACAACCGTGATCGGAACCGCGGCGGCGGAACCGAGAAACTCCAACGTGCCTTCTCTTCCGGGCTCGACATCGACTTGGGGTTGGAAGAAAAATCCGCCGAGTGACGCGTTGACGATGCAGCCCTCAATCGGCCGGTCGAGATGCAGTACCGCATCAATGCGCGTGTCGCGTCTATGGAACACGCGGCGCTCGTTGTTCGTCGAATCGTCATCGGCCATGTCGGACTCCGGTCCATGCTCGTCGCGTAGGCTACTCATACGTGAGTCGGCGTCCGCACCGCAAGCTGGCCTGGAAAACCGATCCAGCACCCGTGCCTTATCCTCCGTGCCGAAGGGCTCTGCCGGGCCGCACACCGGTTTCGGCGCCGGCCTGCCAGACCGCGCGGCCGTTCACCAGGACGATGTCGATGCCCACCGCCGGAGTCTTCGGCGAGTCGAAGGTGGCACCGTCGAGAATCCGGTTCTCGTCGAAGATCGTGATATCGGCGAAGGCGCCGGGGCGGATGACGCCGCGATCCACCAGACCGAAGGTTTCCGCGGAATACCCGGTCATCCGGCGCACCGCCTCCTCCAAGGAGAACAGTTTCAGCTCCCGGCAATAGTGGCCGAGAATGCGCGGGAAGGTACCCCAAAGTCTCGGGTGCGGATGCTCGTCATGGGGAAGGCCGTCCGAGCCGAACATCGCATTGGGGTGCGAGAGGATGCGCTGAACATCCTCCTCGTCCATGGCGAAATAGACCGCGCCGGCGGGCTGCAGACGCTCCGCCGCTTCATAGATATCGCATCCCAATTCCTCGGCGATATCCGACAATTCGCGCCCGGCCAGTTCCGGACGGGCCCGTGACCAAGTCACCAGCACCTTTTTGGAGACGGCGATGGAATCCGCCTTCAGGACGGTCGACGACGCCATGTAGGGGTAGACGTCGAAGGCGATGCCGTGATGATCGTGGCCGCCGATATGCTTGTCGAAATGCGCCAGGGTCTCGCGGCTGCGCCCGACATTGTGCTTGCCCTGGACCTTGTGGTGCGACACCACCACCGGCGAGCGGGATTCGCGACCGATGCGGAAGGTCTCGTCCAGCGAGCGGATCACGTGATCGGCTTCGTCCCGCATATGGGTGACGTAACGCGCCCGATGCGCCTTCAAAGCCTGGGCGATCTCGATGACTTCCTCGGTCGGCGCCTTCGCGGCGGGCTTGTAGAACAGGCCGGTGGAAAGTCCCACGGCGCCGGCGGATAGGCCTTCCTCCAGCATCCCCCGCATTTGGGTGATCTCCCGCGCAGACGCCGCCCGGTCGAGGGAATCCATGGTGGCGACGCGTAGCGTCGAATGGCCGACCAGGAAGGCGGCGTTCAGCGCTGCCGGCGCCGCCTCGACCTCGCGCAAGAACGCGTCAAAGGTTTCATAGCGATACGCCCCCTCGGCGCCGATCAGGTCGAGCGGCGGCGGCGGTGCCTCGGCGACCAGCGGCGCTAGAGAGATGCCGCAATTTCCCACCACGACCGACGTCACCCCCTGGCTGACCTTCATGTCCATCGATGGATTGGCCAGGAGCGCACGGTCGTCATGGGTATGCACGTCGATGAATCCCGGCGCGACGATCCGCCCGGAGGCGTCGATCACCCGGCCGGCGGCAACGTCGTCGAGAGCGCCGACGGCGACGATCCGGTCATCCTTGATCGCGACATCCGCGCGAACCCGGTCGGCGCCGGTTCCGTCGATGACGGTTCCGTGCCTGATAACGATATCGGCGGCCTTGATGGGGTCCGTCATGGCTGAAGCCCGTCCTAGAATGATTGCGCCGCCTCGGCGGCATCGGTCCCTCAACCGTGACCTTGGCCGGAGGGTCCGGTCAAGATCTGAAGTCACCGGGATGAATGCCCTGCCGGACGATCTGAACCCTGAGGTCGAATCCAGGATCGGACCGGACCGCCCGCGCCAGGGTTTCCTCCGCCTCGTCAAAGCAGCGAAGACGCCGTTGGATGCGGCCGAGCCAGAACAGGGCCGCCGCCTCCGCGCTTCCTATTGCCAGAGCGCGCCGGGCATGGACTTCGGCCTCGGCGAAACTCTCGGCGTCGAACAGCGCCTCCGCCGCCTGGATCTGCGCCTCGGCATCCTTCGGCAACCCGACCGCCGCTCGTTTCAGATGCCGGGCCTTGGCGTCCAAGTCCTCGACGCGGAAGGCCAGTTCCGCGAGATCCCGCTGGACGGCAACCGATTCGGGCCGCGTCATCGCGGCAGCCCGCGCAAGGCGTACCGCCCGGCTGGTCCAGCCACGATTGATCAATTCGCGATAAGGATCGGTGGCGGCACTCGACGAAACGGCGGCAACCACGAAACGAGAAATCATCCGGCCCGCCCGTAGATCGGAAAGGTCGGCCAGGGCCGGCACAAGGGCCGGATCAATCGCCAAAGCCATGCGGAAATTGCGGTCGCGCAGGTGATCGCCGGCGCCGGGTCTCGCCAGGCGGCCAAGATGCAGACGCGCGTCCGCCGCCGTCTCCATGAAGGTCGCGGCCCTGTTAAATGTCTCGAAGGCCTCCCGCGCCAAACCTCGGTCGAGCCTGACCCGGGCGAGCTCCAGCCATGCCGCGGAAAAATCCGGCGCGGTTTCGGTCAAGGTCTTGAGTTGTGTCTCCGCGTCCTCAAGCCGTCCGAGACTCTTCAGATCAAGCGCCTGACGCAATCTTTTGCGGTGGAGTACCCCGGTCATGACGCCGTAGCCGTGATCAGCGGCGCATCCCCGCCGATCTGAAAAACCGAAGGCCCGATCTCGCTTACACCGGGCGCCTCCCCGCGCGCCGTCGCCGCCTCGACAAGACCGAGCCGGCGGCGGATTTCTTTCAGCGTGACGAAAGCCTTGGCAACCATGCGGCTGGATGCGGCAGGCGTTACCGTGGCGGCGGGGGCGTGCGGGCGATCCTCTACCCGTTCCGCCAGATCGGATAATCGGACGGCGATACGGTCGGCGGGCGACTCTCCGGGCTCATCGAGTAGGTACTCTCCCAGCTCCAAAGCGGGATCCGGCCGGCCCGTCGTTTCTTCATCCGTGTCCGTGGCCAGGAGTGCTTCCGCCGCTTCGACCGTCGTTGCGACCGGGTTGACGAGATTGGAGAGCGCCGGCGTCTTCCACCACCTGTCGCCCGGCGTAAGACTGATTGCCCGACGGCCGAGCAGATAGGCTTCCAGGCCGGTCGAGCACCCCGAATGTACGAGGCGGTCGGCCCGGTCGATCCAGGCCAGGTGGTCGCCTTCCGTGAAGACCTCGACGCCCGGCAATCCGGCCAGCTCATCGGTCCAGATTTCCGCGCTTTCCGAGGGGTGCGGGCGCAGGACGATCCGTCGTTGGTCCGAGCGTCCCGACAAGCGACGGAGCAATGACACCATCGCCTTCAGGTTCTCGCGCTCCCAGTTGCACCAGGTCATGAAACGCTTGAAAGGCGGCATTTCTGGATCATCGAGGACGCCGACCCTGAGACAGGTCTTGTAGTAGCTGTAAACGTCTCCCAGCTTGGGGTTGATGGTCGTGAAGTTGGTGTTCATCAACACATAGGGACCAAGCGACTCGCGGTACCGGTCGACAAGGGGATCGTGCGGTCTGAAGCGGGGATCGCGCAACAGATCCGCTCGGGGATTTCCGGTAATGACGATCCGTTCCGTGGCACCGGGGAAGCGGCCGCACACGGCGCGGTGCTGAAAGGCGCCTTGGGTGAGGAACAGGTCGCAATGGGCCTCGGCCAGTCCGTGATATTGAGCGGCGATCTCGGTCGCGCTGGACGAGACGAAGGCTTCCTCATCGATGGAAGCGGTGCGGTGGCCCGCCTTGCGCGCCTGCTGCATGAACAGGGCCTGGATACGGTTATTGCCTTTGAAAAGCGCCACGCCCGGCGGCAGTGCCGCGAAGTTCGCCGCCAGCCACCATTGCTGGCCGATCACGACCGGATGGCCGAGCGCCACCGCTGCGCGAGCGATCAGCAGGCGTGACAGCAGTTCGCGGTTGATCTCTTCGACAAGCAGGTAAAGCGGTCGCATGGCCAAAGGGATGCCAGATCGTCGGGAAATTGCCCAGACCAAATGCGGAGCGCCGAGGACGCCGTTCCCCTTGAGTGGCGGCGATCCGGCCCTTAGGGTCTCGCGACGATCGAGCTTTTGGACCACGGTGATGACGGAGACCTGCGATTTTTTAGTGATTGGCGCCGGAATGGCCGGAGCCTCGGCGGCGTACGAGCTGTCTCGGATCGGTAAGGTCGTGGTCCTGGAACGCGAGAGCCAGCCCGGATATCACACCACAGGGCGTTCGGCGGCCCTGTTCGTGGAGACCTACGGGAACGCGGTGATTCGCGCCATCACCAAAGCCGGCCGCGCTTTTCTCGATGCGCCGCCGGACGGTTTTGCCGAGGTACCGATCCTAACCCCGCGCGGGACGATGTTCGTCGCGACGGAAGCGACGATGGCGGCACTTCGGTCCGAGTATGACGCGGTGAGCCGCCTTGATTCCAGCGTTCGGATGCTCGACGCGGGTGAGGTCCACGCGTTGAACCCCGTCCTCAACCGCGATCTGATCGTCGCGGGTCTGTATTCGCCCGACGATATGGATATCGATGTCGCCGCCTTGCATTGGGGATACCTGCGAACGGTGCGCGCGCGCGGCGGAGCCTTGGTCGGCGATGCCGAGCTGGTTTCGCTTGAACGTTCCGGACCGGAATGGCGGGCCGCGACCCGGAACGGCGTCTATGTGGCGCCGGTCGTCATCAACGCCGCCGGCGCCTGGGCCGACGAGATCGGCGCGATGGCCGGTGCCAATCCGATAGGACTGGTGCCGAAGCGCCGCACCGCCTTCACCTTCGACCCGCCGCCCGAGTTGGATCTGAGACACTTGCCCGGCGTGATCGCGGCGGACGAGTCCTGGTACATCAAGCCCGAGGCGGGGCACATGCTCGGCAGCCCGGCCGATGAAACGCCCTCGGTTCCCTGCGATGCTCAGCCCGAGGAACTGGATCTGGCGATCGCCATCGACCGGATCGAGACCCACACTACGTTGAAGATTGGCCGGCTGGTGAGCAGGCGCGCCGGCCTACGCTCCTTCGTCGCCGACAAATCGCCGGTGGTCGGCCTGGAGCCCGGTCTGGACGGCTTCTGCTGGTGCGCCGGGCAAGGCGGCTACGGTATCCAGACGGCGCCCGGCATGGGCAAGGCGACGGCGGCCCTGGCGACCGATGCTCCTTTCCCGAGTGATCTAGCGGCGCTGGGTGTTTCACCGGCGGATCTGGCCCCGGACCGGCCGGCCCTGGCGAAAGCTCTGCGGTTTACTCCGGAAGATCTTTAGGAAGACGTCCCACGGTTCTGGCCCGGTACCCAGAGCACATCGTCCGCGCCCTTGCCGTTAACGAAGCGCGCCAACACGAAAAGATGATCCGACAGCCGGTTGATGTACTTAAGCGCCAAAGGGTTGATCGTCTCGGCCTCGGCGAGGCGGGTGACGTCGCGTTCGGCCCGGCGGGCGACAGTTCGGGCATGGTGCAGATGCGCCGCCAATGCCGATCCGCCGGGAAGGATGAATGAGGTCAGCGGCGCCAGCTCGGCATTCATCGCATCGATCTCCCCCTCCAGGCGATCGATCTGCGCCTGAACGATTCGCAGGGGCGGGTATTTCGGCGCCTCGGCCTCGGGAGTACAGAGATCGGCGCCAAGATCGAACAGATCGTTCTGGATGCGGGCCAGCATCGCATCCGCGGCACCATCCGCGTGCAACCGCGCAAGACCGATCACCGCATTTGCTTCGTCCACGGTACCGTAGGCCGAGGGCCGCTCGGCATGCTTGCTCACCCGCGCACCATCGCCGAGCGAGGTTTGTCCGGCGTCCCCCCCTCTGGTGTAAATCTTCGTGAGCTTGACCACGGATCAGTCCTTGGCCAGGGCCATCAGGATCACCACCAGCAGGATCGCGATGCCCTGAAACAGGACCCGGTACCGCATGAAAATGTTGGAACGCCGGGGGCCATCCTGGCCGCCGCGCGCAAAGGAGATCAGGCCGGTGGCCAGGGTGCCGAAAACCAGCACCATGGCAACGATCAGCAGGGCGACGATGTATCCGTTCATCCAGGGGATATAATACCGCCGGCTCGGCCCCGCAATCGGAACCATGCGGGATGTATCACGCCGGCGCCAAGACTGACTGCTGCTTTGCAGCTCTTGGCACATCTGGTATTGAGTCTGATTCGAAACTCAATTTGTAGATACCAGATGCCCGACGACTCGACTGTAGCTTTTCCTAGGGACAACCCGTCCAAAGCCACTTCCGGCCCGGAGAAATCCAGTCGGGAAGCCCGCGGCAAGGCCTATGTCGTGCCTTGCCCGTCGGCCTTTCGCGACCGGGTGACGGCGCTTGCCGAGCAACGCGGGGTGAGTGCTGGCGACTTGGCGCGCGCGGTGCTGCTGCTGTTGCCGGGCGAAACACTGGCCCGGGTCCCCGATCCGGGAGAGCCCACAGCCGATGACCGCGAGGTGGTGACGCTTCGCTCCGGCCCATCGAAAGGACGCGTGCTGCGCCGAAAGCCCCGACTGCAGGTGCGGCTTCCAGCGGGTTATGCGATGACCGCGCTCCGGCGGGCCCTCTCCTTGGCCCTGGAATTGGCTGAGGGGGACCAGGAAATCGCCGTCGAGACGGATGCCGACCGCGCCGCGCGCACCGAGGCGAGCCGCGCCGCCAACACACTGTCGGATGAGATCGATACCCTGCGCCGGACCATCGAGACAATTCGCCTGCGACCCTTGGAAAACGGCGTCAACTCGCGTGGCGACGCCCTGCACGCCCTGGGTTTTTCGCCATACGCCATGCCCGACCGCACGGCCATCCGCGCCCGCTATCGGCAGTTGGCGCGGATCTATCACCCCGACGCGCCATTCGGCGATCATGTATTGATGAGCCAGCTCAACCAGGCGCTGGAACGGCTGATTCCGTTCTGACGGTCGGGAAAAACGCCTACAGGTTCAGTACGTAAACGGCCCAACCCCGGTCTTCTTGGCCTGGGTCACGTGATCGACCGCTGCCGTCACGCCGCCGCTGGCGTAGGGGATATTCAGATACCCCAGGGTCGATTCCACCGCGCCGAGCGCGCCGTAGAGCATCGGGGCATTGGTGTCCCCCATATGGGCGATACGGAAGGCCTTGCCGTCGAACTCTCCGAGCCCGCCGCCGAGGCCGGCCATCATTTCATCGCGGCAGACGATACGGATCTCATTGGCGTCGATGCCGTCGGCGGTGCGGATCGTGGTCACGCCGACCGACCGCTCCCGAGGTTCGAGCGCGTTCAGATACAGCGAGCCGGCCTGGCCCCAGACCTCGACCGCCGCATGGGTGGCGCCGGCCAGAACCCGGTGCCGCTCAAAAACCGTCTCCAGACCTTCCTCGAACAGCATGTCCAAGGCCTCGCGCATGCCGAAAACCATGAGCTGGGGCGCGGTGCCGCAGAACTTGCGGTAATGGGCCGCTTCCATCCGGGTTTTCCAATCCCAGTAGTGACGCGGCATCTTGGCTTTCTTGGTGACGTCCAGCGCCTTGTCGTTGGCGGCGACGATACCCAAACCGGGCGGCATCATCATGCCCTTCTGCGAGGCGCTGACGGTCACGTCGATGCCCCAGTCATCCATGCGATAGTCGCAGGTGCCGAGCGCCGCGACGGTGTCGACCAGCAGCAGTGCCGGATGGCCGGCCGCGTCGATGGCCGCGCGCACGGCCGGAATATCGCAGGTGATGCCCGTGGCGGTGTCCGTATGGATCAGCAGGATGCCCTTGATTTCTCCCTTGGTGTCCTGCTTGAGGCGCTTCTCGACGGCCTCCGGGCGCAGGGCCCGGCGCCAATCGCCGGGGATCTTTTCGACCTTGAGATGCAGGGCCTCGGCCATCACCGACCAGGAATTGGAGAAATTGCCGCTCTCCGGCACCAGAACCAGATCGCCAGGCGTGAACACATTGGAAAGGGCCGCTTCCCAGGCACCATGTCCGTTCGAGGCATAAAGAAAGATCTCGCCCTTGGTCTGGATCACCTTACGCATGTCCAGAAAGCAGGACTTGGACACGTCCAGGAAATCCGGATCCGAAAGATCCAGGGTCTGCCGGTGCATGGCGTTCAGCACGCGTTCTGGCACGTTGGTCGGGCCAGGGGTGTTCAGAAACTTACGGCCTCGTTTGAGAGACATTCGAAACTCCGGATTTTCGAGCCGGGCGGTCGGCGGCAAGGGGCGCTGCGAGCGCGGGACAATACTCCCAGCGGGCGACAAAGAAAAGGCGGAGTTTGGCCGATTTTGTGATCATCTTCACCAGCAGGTCTTTTCCCGGCGTCCGACACGCCCTAGAGTGGACTTTGGGCGAGGAATTTCAGCGAAACTCACGCGGGGTCGAGCGTCATGGCGGTTGAAATGGTGGACGAGGGCCGGGCCGGCCCGGTGAAGCTTTCGCGGGCGCAACTGGCCTGGCGGGCGGCACGGGACATCCCCGACGGAAGCTATGTCAATCTCGGCATCGGCATTCCGACCCAATGCGCCGATCACCTGCCGGAAGACCGGGAAATCGTCCTACATAGCGAAAACGGCATCCTTGGTTTCGGCCCGCGCCCGCCGGAAGGCGAGGAGGATCCCGACCTGGTGAATGCCGGTAAGCAGCCGATCACAATGTCGCCGGGCGGCGCCTATTTCGTGCATTCAGAGGCCTTCGCGATGATCCGCGGCGGCCATATTGACATCGCCATGCTCGGCGCGTTTCAGGTGTCTGGTTCGGGAGACCTAGCGAACTGGACCACAGACAATCCGACTTTCCCGCCCGGCGTCGGAGGGGCGATGGATCTGGCGGCGGGCGCCAAGCAGGTCTGGGTGATGACCGACCACGTCACACGCAAAGGCGAGCCGAAGATCGTGAACAAGTGCAGCTATCCGCTGACCTCGGCGGGCTGCGTCAAGCGGATCTTCACCGATCTCGCGGTCATTGACGTCACGCCAAGCGGGCTTGTGGTCCGCGAAATGGTCCCCGGGATGACCCTTGAATCCCTGCAGGCGATGACCGAACCGAAGCTAAAAGCGGCGCCGGATTGCAAGGAACTGGTGACACCAGCGCTTTAAGGCGCCGGATGGGTCTATCGCCGGTTATTTATCGCCTTCCTTTTCGCCCTTCGCATAGGGTTCGATAAAGGCCACGAGATTCGCGACATCGGTTGGGTTTTTCAGGCCAGGGAAAGCCATCTTGGTCTTCCCTTTATCCTTGCCGAGCACCTTGCCGATAAAGGGTTTGGGGTCCGCGATGTAACCAGCAAAGGTCTCGGCATTCCAGACCAGCCCCTTTTGACCCGCCTCGGCCAGATCCTGGGAATGTTTGAAGGCCTTGCCCTTGCCGTCGACGAAGGTGCCGGCGGTTCGGCCAAAGAGACCGTGCAAGGACGGGCCGACCTTTTTCTTGCCCGCCTTCAACGAATGGCAGGCCACGCACTTTTTGAAAACCGTGGCTCCTGCTTCCGCGTCCGCGGCAGATACCGCTCCGGCACCAATGCCGGAAAGCCCCGTGGCCATGATCGCGGCGGCGATCACGCGTGATACACCGGCAAACGAACCCGCCATCCCCACACTCCTTATCGAGATTACGACCCGTATCTTTTGTGGCTATCGATCTCGGCGGATGCAATGCGCCGCCTATCACAATGCCTCGCGGCGCGTCACAATGTCTTGAGGAGGCACCGGACGACACCCGCTTGGTTTCCTGGCGGCTGTCCCGTCTGATGGCTTTTCGTCGTCCCGCGCCGATGGTAACTAGGAAGCGATGGTTTCTGGCGGCGCGCGGGACGGGGAAGCGCGCGTGGTGCAACAGGGGTGCGCACAGGAATGGCCGACGTCTTTGTTCGACCGGCGGATGAAAGCGACAGCGTCGTCCTGATAGAGATGCTGCGGCGCCTGCAGGATCACGAGCGCTATCTGCATCCGAGCCGCCGTCCCGGGATCGAGGTCGCCGAGTTTCAGTACGGAAGGATCGTCGAAGCCGCCAAGAACTTCGGGGGCGCGATCCTGGTCGCGGTCTTCGAGGAGGAACTGGTCGGGATGATCGCCGGTTGGATGATCACCGACAGTGACGAGTTGCAATACATGGAGTTTCGCGAGCACGGCTATATTTCGGATGTTTTCGTGCACCCGGAACGCCGCGGCAAGGACATTGCCCAGCACCTGCTCTATGCCATGGAACAGCATCTCATCGCCAGCGGCGCCCGCCGTCTGACGATCAGTTCGCTGTCCCGGAACGGTCCGGCAATCGCGGCCTATCGCACCTTCGGGTTCGAACCCTTCGAAATTACGCTAGAAAAATATCTCGCCAAACCAACTGGCTGATCTGGGAGATCCCGATGCCCCGCAAGAAACCCGAAGTGCTCCGCAGCCATCTCTGGTATGGCGTCAACGACCTGCGATCCTTCGGCCACCGCTCACGCGCCAAGCAGATGGGCAACGCTCCGACACCGGATCCGGAAATCCACTGACCGCCGTCCGGCGCGGCCAACCCGCAACCAGGGAAGTCCATATGATTGAGATCGGCCCCAACCTTTTCAAACGCGCGCTCGCCGAAAAACGTCAGCAGATCGGTATCTGGTCGACCCTCGGCACCGCGATGGTCGCCGATCTCCTGACGGATAGCGATTTCGACTGGATCCTGTTGGATTGCGAGCACTCGCCGACCGATGTGTCGGACGTCCTGCCGCAGCTGATGGCGGTCGACCGGTCGACAGTGACCACGCCGGTGGTCCGTCCGCCCTGGAATGATCAGGTGATCTTCAAGAAGCTGCTGGATATCGGCGCCCGCTCGCTGCTGGTGCCGATGGTCAGTACGGTGGAGGAAGCAAAGGCGGCGGTAACGGCGACCCGCTATCCGCTGTCGGGTACAAGGGGCGTCGCGGGCGGCATCCGCGCCAACCGCTATGGCCGGATGGCGGACTATCACGCTGGGGCATCCGACGACATCTGCCTGCTGGTTCAGGTCGAGACGCAGCAAGGCTTGGATAACATTGAGAAGATCGCCGAGGTCGACGGCATAGACGGGGTGTTCATTGGCCCGGCCGATCTCGGCGCGGCGCTCGGACACCTTACCAACCGAAACCATCCGGACGTGATCGAGACCATCAAACAGGGCCGTCGCAGGGTCGCCGGCACCGGGAAGGCCTCCGGCATCTTGACCACCGACGCGGACCAGGCCCAGATGTGGCTGGACGAGGGTTTCACCTTCGTCGCCTGCGGGGTCGACGCCAATCTGCTGGCGCGGGAAGCCGACAAACTGGCCAAGCGCTTCAAGGGCTGACATGACCGAGGACGATTTCAAGGCCGGCGACCGCGCCTCCTACCGGCGCTGGACGCGAGAGATCCTGCGCTATGGCGATCTCGACCCCGTGGGTCATGTGAACAACAATGCCTATGGCCTGTTCATCGAGAATGCCCGAACCGTGCTGTTTGCCCATGTGGACGAGGTGGCCCGAGGCGCAGGGCTCTCTCTGCCACGCTTCGACTGGGTCATCCGGCGCCTGGAATTCGATTACCTCGCCGAGGTGCGCTATCCGGGCGAGGTCGAGGTCGGCCTCACCGTCACCCGCGTGGGCAACAGTTCGATGATCATGCGCCATGGAGTGTTCCAGGGTGAACGGCTCGCCTGCGCGACGTTGGGGGTCAGTGTCTGCTTCGATCTCGACGCGCGCGCGGCTATGCCGATTCCAGCAGCGCTCCGCGAGATCTTCTGGGACGCGGCGGGAACTGGCTGACCTTCGCCGCCCCTCAATTCACCGGCGTCAGTAGCGGCTTACCGTCGATCATCGCCTTCAGATTGTCGTACAGCACCATACCCATGGCGTTGCGGGTGTAGTGGGTGCCGCTGGCCATGTGTGGCGTCAGGGTGAGGTTCTCGGTAATCTCAAGCAGCGCCGGCGGAATGTTCGGCTCATCCGGATAGACATCCACCGCCGCCGCGCCGAGGCGGCCGTCCTTCAGGCACCGGGCCAGCGCGTCATTGTCCACCACCGTGCCGCGCGCGACATTGACCAGCAGGCCGTTGGGCCCAAGCGCCTCGATCACCGCCTCGCTGACCAGACCTCTTGTCGCGTCACCGCCCGGGATGATGGCGATCAGGATATCCACGTCGCGGGCCATGGCGACGAGATCGCTGTAGTAGGTATAGGGCACGTCGTCGCGCTTGGTGCGCTGATGGTAGGAGATGTCCATCTTGAAGGCCCGGCAGCGGTCGGCGATCTCCATGCCGATGCGGCCCATGCCGAGAATGCCGACCTTGGTCGAGTGGACATTGAGCGTGTAGGGATAATCGCCCTCGACAGGCCAGCGCCCGGCCCGGGCATAACGGTCGGCCTGGACCAGGTGCCGCCGCGCGCCGAGGGTGAGTGAAAGCGCCATGTCGGCCACGCAATCGTTCAGTACCGCCGGCGTGTTCACCACCTTGACGCCGCGCCGGGTCGCCTCGGCCACATCGACGCCGTCATAGCCGACGCCGAAATTCAGGATCAGCTTCAAGTCCGGTACCGCGTCCATGAGCGATGCCGGGCAATAATGCATGGTTCCGATCACCGTGCATTTCGGGCCGAATTCCGCGAGAAACGCTTTCTCATCCCCGGCTTCATAGAGATGATGGGTGACGGCAAGCTCGTCGAGACGCCGCATCGCCGGTTCGTACCAGGCGGAGTGGATCAGCACATGGGGTTTGTCGGTCACGAGGCCGGCCTTTCCAGTTTGTCGCGGACTCGTCTTAGAAGGCGGAGTCCGGCTCTTTCAGAAACTCGATCTCTTCGGTGGTGCTTTGGCGGCCGAGAATGGTGTTTCGGTGCGGGAACCGTCCGAAGCGTTCGATGATCACCAGGTGCTTTCGAGCCCATTCCACATTGCGTTTGTCGTCGAGAGTATCCATCAGGGTCATGCAAGTCCGCTGATCCGCAAGATTCTCGCTGTGTTCGTACGGCAGAAAAAGGAAACGCTGGGCTTCTTGCGGCAAGCTCTTGTAGCGCCCATCCGCGATCGCCCTTTTGGCGATGGCGAGAACCTTGCCGTCGGATTCGTACATGCGGGGCGTATCGCGGAACATGTTGCGCGAGAACTGGTCCAGCAGAATCACCAGCGCGAGACAGGAACGGGGTTCCGCTTCCCAAGGGTCCAGGGCGCCGGACGCGGCTGCCCCGTAGGTGGCGCCGAACCGCTTGCGGATCAGGGAGTCGAAGTCGGGATCCTTCTTGAACTGCTGTTCCGGTTCGATTTCCTCGAACCAAAAGCGAAGGACGTCCTCTGCGGTTACCATGCGTGCCTGCTCCCCAATACTTCGGCGTGACAATATCGCGGCGACGTGGGCTGTGACAAATCCCATGACAAGCCCGTGACCGATCATCAATCAGCCTGATTTGGGCTGGAAAACCCCGCTCCGCCGACCATCTAATGGGGGATTACGGCGGGCAACAGGTATCTTATCCGAGGGAGGTTCCGATGAATCGCATAACGCTCATGGCCACCGGGATCGCGGCCCTGACGCTGCTTGCGGGATGCGTGACCGTGAACGAGAGCTATACCGGGGTCGGCAACGCATCCAAGCGCGACTTTCTGAAATATGCTGGCGGCGAGTCGCCGGTCCTGGTGCGCGCGGTCAATTCACCCTTCAGCGAGGGCGAGGTCCAGACGGCCGCCGTCGCCGCGCGCCTCGCCAAGCACGCGGTCACCCAGAGCAGCGTCGAGTTTACCGAGAAGGACGACGCCGCCAAGCAACCGCATTTCCGCATCGTCATGCTCTTCGATCCGGCGATCAATGTGTCGGTCCACGACGTCTGCAAAGCCGACGGCGCGGCGCCCAAGCCCAACCGCGCGGTGGGAGCCTTGCGCATCCACAGCGCCTTCTGCTCGCACGAGGAGCCGCTGGCCGGCACCGTGGTCGAAGGACCGGCGCCCAAGAGCCTGGATGACGCGAATTACGAGAAGATGGTTCGCATGGCCTTCGAGAACATGTTCCCGACCAATGATCCGGATGGGCCGAACGAGCGCCGATTTCTCACCTCGTTCCGGTTCTCGCCGACTCCCGGGTTCCGATTGAACCCGTTTCTGGGGGGCTTCAACTAAGCGCTTCCGCGAGGACGGGGCCTCTGATCGGCAGCCTGTCAGGCGACCGCCTGGGCGACCGATGCCGGCGTTTCCTCCGGCACCGGCGTGTCCCGTGCCGCCTTTTGCTGTTCACGCCACATGCCGGCGTAGATGCCGCCTCGATCCAGCAATTCCTGGTGCCGCCCGCGTTCGGCGATCACGCCGTCGCGTAGCACGATGATCTCGTCCGCATCGACGATCGTCGAGAGCCGGTGCGCGATCGTCAGCGTCGTGCGATCGGCGGACACTTCCTCCAGGCTTCGCTGGATCGCTTTCTCGGTGTGGGAATCCAGCGCCGAGGTCGCCTCGTCGAACAGAAAGATGGCCGGACGTTTCAGGATCGTGCGGGCGATCGCCACCCGCTGTTTCTCGCCGCCGGAGAGTTTCAAGCCCCGTTCACCCACAGAGGTGTTGTAACCGTCCGGCAGGCTCATCACGAAGTCATGAATGCTCGCGAGCTTTGCCGCCGCCTCGACCTCGGCGGGGCCGGCATCCGGACGGCCATAGGCGATGTTGTAGTAGACCGTGTCGTTGAACAGCACCGTGTCCTGGGGAACGATGCCGATGGCACGGCGCAGGCTGGCTTGCGTTACCGACCGGATGTCCTGACCGTCGATCTCAATTTGGCCGGCGGTCACGTCGTAGAACCGGAACAGCAGCCGGGAGATCGTCGACTTGCCGGCGCCGGACGGCCCGACGATGGCCACGGTCTTGCCCTCGGGCACTTCGAAGGACAGGCCCTTCAGGATTTCCCAGTCCGGGCCGTAACCGAACCGCACGTCGCGAAAGCTGATGGCACCGCCTCGGGTCACCAGATCCGGCGCCCCCTCGGCATCGGTGACCTCGCGCTGTTCCTCGGTCAACCGGAACATCGCTTCCATGTCGGTCAGCGACTGTTTGATCTCCCGATAGACGAAACCGAGAAAGTTCAGCGGCTGATAGAGCTGCATGAGATAGGTGTTGACCATCACGAAGCCACCCACCGTCATCGCGCCGGACTGGATATCGAAGCCGGCCATGGTCATCACCAGGGTGAGACCGACGGCGATGATGAAGCCCTGGCCGATATTGACCAGCGCCAGGGTGGTCTTGCTGCGCACCGCCGCGTCTTCGTAGCGCCGCAGCGAGCGGTCGAAGCGGTTCGCCTCGTGCTCTTCGTTGCCGAAATATTTGACCGTTTCGTAGTTCAGAAGGCTATCGATGGCGCGGGTGTTGGCCTTGGAGTCCATCTCGTTCATCTGGCGCCGGAACTTCATCCGCCATTCCGTCACCGAAAAGGTGAAGGCGACATAGAGGCTGACCGTCACAAGGGTCACCAATGCGTACCAGACATCGAAGACCGCCCACAGGATGCCGCAGACCATGATGATCTCCAGCAATGTCGGCACGATGTTGAACAGCATGAAGGTGAGCAGGAATTCGATCCCCTTCACCCCGCGTTCGATCGCCCGTGACAGCCCGCCGGTCTGCCGGTCGAGATGAAACCGCATGGACAGCGAATGCAGATGCCGGAATGTCTTGAGCCCGACCGTCCGGATCGCCCGCTGCCCGACGCGGGCGAAGAAGAAATCGCGCAGCTCGGCGAAGCCTTGCTGGGCGACACGGGAAATGCCGTAGCCGATCAGGATGCCGATCAGGGCGGTGACCAGAAAGGCTCCCTCGGTGGAGATCAGGTCAACCGCTTCCTTGTACAACACCGGCACCATGACCGTGGCGAGCTTGGCCGTTACCAAACAGGCAAGCGCGAGGATCACCCGGGCCCGCATCGTCCATTCGCCGCGCGGCCAGAGATAGGGCAACAAGGTACGGATCGTGTTCCAGTCGGCCTTGGCGTTCGGCTTATAGCTCATGTCCGGGGCATGGCGGGGCGGCATGCGGTTTCCAGTGCTGATGCGCGACCCGGCACGTGCGCCGAAGCCGTCTTCCTGACTTTATTCGATTGTTCGATAATATTGGAACGTTCTACGCGAGAACAAGTGGCCTAGCCCGGGACGGGGTGAACCTGTCCGTCCCCAATAGTCACAGCCCAAGGACACCCTTGGCGATGATGTTGCGCTGAATCTCGTTGGATCCGCCATAGATTGTCGCCGCACGAGAGTTGAAGTAGTGCGGGATGATCCCCAGCGTTTCCTCCAACTCGGTCGGAAAGTCACCCTCGTAGGCGGCACGGATGGCGCTGGTCGGCGCGATCATCGGGCCGGCGACATCGGCGAGCAGTTCCGCCGTCGCCTGCTGGATCTCGGCGCCGCGGATCTTCAGCATCGAGGTCGCCGGGTCCGGCGCCGAGTCGTTACGGCGACGCTGCCGGTCGATGACCCGCATCACGGTGATCTCAAGCGCCTTCAGCTTCATCTCCGCCGTCGCGCATTTGCGCCGGAAATGAGGATCATCGGCAAGCGTGCCTTCGAATCCAGGCAGCTTCTCCGCAAGCTCCCGCGCCCGGTTCAGGCGCTGGCGGGACAGGCCGACCCGGGCAATGCCGGTGCGCTCGTTGCCCAGCAGGAACTTGGCATAATCCCAACCCTTGTTCTCCTCGCCGATCCTGTTGGCGACGGGGACGCGGACGTTCTCGAAGAAGACCTCGTTGACGTGGCTGGCCTCGTCGATGGTCTTGATGCCGCGTACCGTCACGCCCGGGCTCTTCATGTCGATCAGCAGGAAGGAGATCCCCATCTGCCGTTTCGGCGCGTTGGGATCGGTTCGCACCAGCGCGAAGATCCAGTCCGCGTGGTGCGCGGTCGAGGTCCAGATCTTCTGACCGTTGACGATATAGTCGTCGCCGTCGCGCACCGCCGAGGTCCGCAGCGAGGCGAGGTCGGAGCCGGCGCCGGGCTCGGAGAAGCCCTGGCAGAACCAGATATCCAGGTTACGGATCTTCGGTAGAAAAAAATCCTTCTGTTCCTTGTTGCCGAACTCGCACAGCACCGGGCCGACCATGTTCACGTTAAAGGACAGAGGTTCCGGCGTCGGCGTGCGCAGCAACTCCTCGATGAAGATGTAGCGCTGCACCGCCGACCAGTTGGTACCGCCGTACTCCTCCGGCCAATGCGGCACCGCCCAGCCCTTGGCGTTCAGAATCCTCTGCCACTCGACGATGTCCTGCTTGCTCCAATGCGGCCAGCGTCCGCCGTGCCTGCGGGCGCTTTCGGGCAGGTTTTCGGTGATGAAGGCGCGCACCTCATCTCGAAACCCAAGCTCCTCGGCGGAAAAGGCGAGTTCCATCGTCCGGGCTCCCCAGCATTCTTTGCAATGCCATTGTCGGCGAATGTCCGGGCGAGGCCAAGCGCTAGCAGACCGTTTAAAACGCCAAAACAAGACCCTTCGAGACGCGCGTCAATGCGCGCTCCTCAGGGTGAGTCTGGATGTTATCTACAACACAGAGCGGTACTGATCCTGAGGAGGCGCCTGAAAGGCGTCGTCTCGAAGGATGTTTTGACGTTTCAAAAAGGCTCTAGCGATGTCCAGCGGCCAACGCCGCGCCACTTTCCAGCATCGCGGTGATCTCGGACTCGGAATACCCGGCTTCGGCCAGCACGCCGTGCGTATCCTCACCCAGCAGCGGCGCGTGGCGCAGATCCTCGCGCATACCGCCGCT
>JAYQSQ010000022.1:0-49499 GCA_038146985.1 Alphaproteobacteria bacterium | reverse complement strand
TCGAAAACCGGCCGGCATCGCCGCCCTTGGGGTTCTCAAGCTTCACCACCTCGGCCCCCATCCAGGCCAGGGTCTCGGTGCAAGACGGGCCCGCCTCGAACTGAGTCATGTCAAGAACGCGCACACCCGCGATCATCCCCGCGCCGCCATTGGTCGCCATGGTCGTTTCCTCCAGATTGCAGGCGGCAAGTGTGGCACGAATCGCCCTGGGAGCAATGGGAAGACGCCATCGGATATGTGGAATTCGGAGCTCCCGCTCGACGCGACCGCGACCCCGCCGCATCATGGCGGAAACGCCCGAAAGCATCGTGGAGGAAACGGCCATGGCCTACGAGACCATCCAGGTGAAACCGCTGACGCCACGGATCGGCGCCGAGATTTCCGGCATCAATCTGACCAAGCCGCTGGGTAATCAGCAGTTTCAGGAGGTGCACGACGCACTGATGGAGCATTCGGTCATCTTCTTCCGCGACCAGCCGCTCGACGTCGAACAACACAAGGCCTTCGGGCGGCTATTCGGCGAGTTGCACATCCATCCGGGCTCGCCGCCGCCGCCGGGCCACCCTGAGATTCTGATCATCCACGCGGATAAGGATTCCAAGCACGTCGCCGGCGAGAAGTGGCACTCCGACGTCTCCTGCGACGAGGAACCGCCGATGGGCAGTATCCTGCATCTCTGGGAAGTGCCGGAAGCCGGCGGCGACACCCTGTTCGCCAGCATGTACGCTGCCTATGACGCGCTTAGCGACCGGATGAAGACCTATCTCGACGGCCTGACCGCGACCCATGCGGGCGAGCATGTTTATCGCAACCGCTATTCCGACCGCGGCCATGACGACACCGGCAAGGTCTACCCCCGCGCCAGCCATCCGGTCGTGCGCACCCATCCGGTGACCGGGCGCAAGTCGCTCTATGTGAACCGCACCTTCACGACCAGGATCAACGAGCTGCCGCCGGACGAAAGCCGGGCGGTGCTGAACCTGCTGTGGGACCACTGCGAGAAACCGGATTATCAGGTACGCTTCAACTGGGCCAATAACAGCGTCGCGTTCTGGGACAACCGCTGTGTCCAGCACCTGGCGATCTGGGATTACTATCCGCAGGTGCGTTCCGGCTATCGGGTGACGATCAAGGGCGACCGGCCGTTCTGAATGTGACGGGCGCGGCCTAGTCGACGGCCACGACCCCCATCTTCGCCATCCAGGCGACCAGGAATTCCACCTGATCGGCCGGCCGGCCGAGCGCCTCGGTCAAATCGCCGAGGCGCGTCGGTCCGTTGGCGACAAGATGGGCAAGCGCATCGCTGCCCCCCCGTCCCCGGTATCCCTCGGCAGCCCGGTTGATTCGCGCCGACATCGCCTCTTGCAGCCTCGACTCTGGGTCTTCGCCCCGCACCGACACCAGAGATTCCGGCGACAGGGACCGGGTCGCGAACCCTCGAAACGCCTTGAGCGGGTTGTTTTTGACCGGATTGTCCAGAAAAAGCTCGGGGGCGGCATCATGGGACGCGGCCGATCGCCGGCGCGCCGCTTGCTCCGTCCAATGAGCGCATAGCTGTTCGATCACGACAGGCCAATTGAAAGAGTTTCGTGCCCGAATCCTTCCGGCATCCCCCATGCGCCGACGCAACCCGGGTTCACGGATCAGGGCCTCTAGGGCGTCGACCGCGCCATCCATTTCGACCGCGGTGTGCAAGGCGATCGAGCCGGTATAGCTCTGATAGGCGTCCATTCCGAGGATTTGCCTCTGACTCATCAACCAACCGGTTTCCGAGGAGGGCAGCAATGTCGGAATAAGGAAGCCCTCGGTTCCATGCGTCACATTGGCCCGGTACCCATCCCAATCACTCAAGACCACGGGCAGGCCGGCGGCCATGGCCTCGATCGGCGTGATGCCGAAGGTTTCCTGGATATTGTCGACAAGCGATATGAAGATATCCGCCGCGCTCCAAACCCGGTCGACAAAGGCACGGTCGTTCCCATCGTGGAAGTCGACCCTGACGGTCGGCGCGTGGACGCGCGCGGCTTCCTCGTAAAGCTCCTGGTGAAACTCACCTCCCGGGAACCATCCGACATTGAGCATTCGAATTCTGGCGCCGGTTCGTCGCGCCGCTTCTTCCAGCGCAAGAAACATCGAACTCGGATGCGCTTTCTCGACAAAGGACAGGCGCCCGACCCACAGTACGACGATCTCGTCTTCCGCGATACCGAGCTCTTTTCGCATCGACTCTCGCGGTCCGGCTCCTGCGAGCCGCGCTTGGATCTCGTCGACCTCGATACCGAGGGGGATCACCGGCATCGCCGGAAACGGGCGAGGTTTGCCGCCACCAAACCGGCTCGCCAGAAAATCGGCATAGCCCTCAAACATCTCGATCAACGCTTCCCGAACCGAGGGCGACGTACACCATAGGGTGTCCCAAGACTGGATCGGCGCGGTAATGTTCTTGGCGATAAATTCACGCATCGCCGGCGGCGCCAATGAGTGAATGAGCCCGGTAATCGAATAGGCGCGATCGCCGGCCTTGCGGCGCATCCAGGCAAGGTCGGAAAGAAACGGCCCCCCTCTCACCAGGGTTCCGGCGGCCGTCACCACCGGCGTGTTGAAGATACTGGTTGTGGTGATGGTCTTGGTATGAGGCCGGTCCTGGTAAAGTTCGCCGGCAACAAGCGCATTCTCTAATTTCTCGAATGCCAGAAACGGCAGTTCATCACCCGGCGCATAGCGGGCAAGCGCCCTGTACAACCCCAAATTCGCAACGTCCTTGCCGAACGGGTTTTGCTTGAGACCGATTTCCGTGGCGCCGAGATAGATCGCGCAGGGGGCGGTCATCGGAACGTCCTCGTTGCGGCCATCAATCGATCGGCAAGACCTGATTCAAGCCAACACGCGAACCGGCGCGCCCGAATGCCAGGCCTTGATGTTCTCGATATAGCCGGCATGGAACATCCGAAACGTGTCTTCCGTGACATAGCCCATATGCGGGCTGATCAGGACATTATCCAGGCTGCGATACGGATGGTCGGCAGGCAGCGGCTCGACCGCGTAAACATCGATCGCCGCGCCGCGGATGGCGCCCGCCCGCAGTGTCGCGAGCAGCGCGTCCTGATCGACGATCGGGCCTCGCGACGTATTCACCAGATAGGCCGAAGGCTTCATGCGGGCGAGATCCTCGGCCTTGACCAGCCCCCGCGAGCGTTCGCTCAGCACCATGTGGATGCTGATGAAATCGGCATTAGAGAAAAGCTCCTGCTTGGACACCAGGGTCGCGCCAATCTCCTCGCAGCGTTCCTTTGTCAGGTTCTGGCTCCAGGCGATGATGTTCATGCCAAAGGCCTTGGCGTAACTCGCGACCTGGGCGCCGATATTGCCGAGACCAAGCAGCCCGAGCGTGCGCCCGCGCAGGTCCAGGCAGATCCGGGTCTGCCATTTGCCCTCGCGCATCATCCGGTCGTCATGGGCGACATTGCGGGCCGAGCCGAGCAGCAGGGCCCAGGTATGCTCCGCCGTCGACCAGTTCGATCCGTTCGTGCCGCAGACCACGACGCCACGTGCCTTGGCCGCGGCGATATCGACCGAGGCATTGCGCATGCCGCTGGTGTTGAACAGTTTCAGCTTTGGCAGGCGCTCGAAGACCGAGGCCGGAAACGGCGCCCGTTCCCGCATCGCGCAGATCACGTCGAAATCCTTCAGGCGTTCCACCAGGGCGTCCGGGTCGACCATGCTGTCGGTGAAGGCCTTGACCTCGAAGCCGTCCGGCAGGCTCGACCAGTCGCCCATCTTGAAAGCCATTTCGGTGTAGTCGTCCAGAATCGCGATCTTCGGCATCATTAAATCTCTTTCTTAGGAAACTTAAATACGAATTTGATTTTACGTATTTTTTCCGATCTCAACGCCACCTTGACGGACGCGAGCTATTCCGCCGCGTCCTCGGTCTTATCCTTGGCGACCAGGTCCAGCGACGCCGAATTCATGCAATAGCGCAGCCCCGTCGGCGCCGGCCCGTCCTCGAAGACATGGCCCAGATGACCGTCGCAACGCGAGCAGTGCACTTCGGTGCGGGTCATGAAGAAGCTGCGATCGGTCGTGGTCTCGACCGCCTCAGGCGCGATTGGCTCATAAAAGCTCGGCCACCCGGTACCGGATTCGAACTTGGTATCGCTGTCGAACAACGGCTGGCCGCAGCACACGCAGGTGTATACGCCCGGGTCCTTGTTGGCGGCGTATTTGCCCGACCAGGCCCGTTCGGTTCCGTGCGCCCGGGTCACCCGGTATTGAATGTCGTCAAGCTGCGCACGCCACTCGGCTTCGGTTTTAACGACCTTCTCCATCACCCAATCCTCCTTGAGATTGGCTTAACAATATCGGGACTTCGGCGCTTTTCACAAGTATCGGCGAAACACCGGCCCGGATCAGACCTTGCGGCGTTCCTCGACCACGGTGCCGTCCTTGAGCAGACCGTCGATCTCGTCTTGCGAATACCCGTGGCCGGCGAGGATCTCGCGGCCGTGTTCGCCGAATTTCGGCGGCACGCTTTTCACCGATCCCGGCGTGCGGGAGAATTTGATCGGGATCCCCCAGCTCTTGTACCAGTCCTTCTCGACTCGCATGTTGCGGTGCAGAGTGTGGGGATGATTCATCACGTCATGGGTATCGCGGATCGGCCCGACCGGCAGCCCCGCCGCCAGCAGCTTCTCGCAGAACGCCTCGCCGTCGACCTCGGCGAACACGCCTTCCAGTTCCTTCTTCAACTCTCCCTTGTTCTTCTGACGGTCACCGTTGGTCTTGAAGCGAGGGTCCTCACCAAGCTCCGGCCGTCCGACCTCGTTGCACAGACGCCGCCAGGCGCGGTCATTGCCGCCGGCGATGAAGATCTTGCAGGTCTTGGTTTCGAACAGATCGTAAGGCGCGATATTGGGATGCGGATTGCCGGTCAGGCCCGGGATCTTGCCGCCTGAGACGAAATAGTTCGGTACATGCGGGTGCATCAGCGAGAGCCCGCAGTCATAGAGCGTCATGTCAATATACTGGCCGATGCCCGACCGCTCGCGTTCCAGCAGCGCCATCAGGATAGCGTTGCCGGCATAGAGGCCGGTCCCGATATCCACCATCGCCAGGCCGAGCCGGGTCGGCCCGCCTTCCGGCGCGCCGTTGATGGAGAAATGGCCGACCATGGCCTGGATGATCCCGTCATAGCCCGGAAAGCCGCCATAGGGTCCGTCGGCGCCGAAACCCGAGATCCGGCAATGCACCAGCTTCGGGAACTTCTTCGACAGCACCTCCTCGTAGCCGAGGCCCCAACGCTCCATCGAGCCGGTCTTGTAGTTCTCGATGATCACATCGGCGCCCTCGAGCAGACGCAGCAGCACTGCCTTGCCCGCCTCGGTCGCCAGATCCAGGCCGATGGATTTTTTGTTGCGGTTCACGCCAATGAAGTAAGAGGCGTCCTCGTCATGGAACGGCGGGCCCCAGTCGCGCACCTCGTCTCCCTGGGGCGGCTCCACCTTGATGATCTCGGCCCCATGATCGCCCAGCATCTGCGTGCAGTACGGCCCGCCCAGCACCCGGGTGCAGTCGACAACCTTGATCCCGGCGAGAGCGCCGCCGCTTTTCGTCTCAGTCATGGGGAAACCTTCTTGATCGCGTGGCAAGTGGCCGCGAAACTATGGGGGAATGGTGGGGTTCGCAAGGGGCGTGCAGTTCTTGGGCAACAGGCCGCCATGTGAAGTGCCTGGACGCATCGTCGTCAGCGCCGGCGTCTGATCGCCTGGACGGTTTCCTCCAGTTTCTGCAGAAACCGCGAGCGGTCCTGCTTGGTGAAGGCGGGCGCGTGATCGCGGATCTCGCCGGTGTCCCGCAGAAACGATTTCAACTCGCGCATCGCCACGGCATTGCCGATATTGTGGGCATCGAAGGGCCGCCCGCTCGGGCCGAGAACATCGGCGCCGCGCTCGAGGCACCGCGAGGCGAGCGGAATATCGGCGGTGATGACGATGTCACCGGTGCCCACCCGCTCGGCGATCCAGTCGTCCGCCGCGTCGAAGCCGTCGGAAACCACGACCCGGCGCACCATCGGACTCTCGGGCAGACGCATATAGGCGTTGGAGACCATGTGCACCGCGAGGCCGTGGCGTTCGGCGACGCGCACCACCTCGGCCTTCACCGGGCAGGCGTCGCCGTCGACATAGATCTCGCCCAGGTTCGCCGGGACGCTCATCAGCCGCGCCGGTGGTGCTGGGTCCGGGTCATCCGGTTCCAGTCCGGCGCCACCGCGCTGCCCCAGCCGGGCGCCGCGTGCACGCCCCTGGTGGACATGTGGCCCTTCTCGATCCGAGCGCAGGTGGTACCGCCGAGATCACGGTAAAGATCCGGAAAAGCTGCGAGGAAACGCGCCTGCTCTTCGGCCGGCGCGGCGCTCATGCCGCGGGTATAGTGATGGCCGTTGCGTTCCGCGTGGTCGATACCGAGCACCGAGACCAGGGCCAGATCCTGCTGAAGCGCGACGCCGGCCTGAAGCGTCAGGTCCTCGCCCGACAGGAAATAGCGCTTGCCCGCATCCGCCGCTGTCCAGGCGCGGCAGCGGGCGGCATTCAGGATCGACTTGTAGAAGCCCTTGCAAGTTTTGCTGGAGACACCGGTGTAGCCGAGCGGCCGATGCGCCGGAAAGGCGTCGAGGGTGCCGTCGGACTCATCGATGATCAGCGGTATGCGGGCCGCGATCCGATGTACCGGGCTTTCCAGGCTGACCGCCCGGTTGATCGGCTGCTCGATATAGATCGTCGAGGCAAGCAGCCGCTGGAGTGCCGGCCGCGCGAGCCCGTCGAGGCGGGAAAGCAGGTCGAGGACACCCTCCTCGCTGGAATACTGCTCATTGCCGTCGATCGAGGCGACATAGGGATCGGCGATGGTGTCCAGAACCGCCGCGACCCGCGTCAGGCGTTCGGTATCCTCTTCGATATTGCCGGTGATCTTGATCTTGAAATGGCGGATGCCGTAGGCGGCGATCACCTCCTCCAGGGTCTCGGGCAACCCGTCGTCGAGACGCTCGCCCGGCGCCTGATCCGAGGCGGTCAGCGGGTCGATCATCCCGACCGTATGGCGCGCCGCGATCCGGTCGAGCGGCGAAAGCCCGGCAAGAAAACCGGTCAGATCGAAATCCGCCAGTTCCGGCGTCAGCGCGGCGGTTAGACCCGGCAGGTTCCGGCGGATCGCATCGGCGAATGGGCTCGCGGTTGCAACGCAGACCGCGTCCAGGATTGCCCTGTCCAGCAGCGCCTGTCCGTACCCGGCGGCAAGCGGCGGCAGGCCCGCCTTGCCGCCCTCCGAGATCTGGTTCGCATAGCTGTTCGCGAAAAGGCCGAAGGGAGTCATCGGGCCGGACGCCACATAGGCCGCGCCGGCGATCCGCACCGCCTCGCGCAGCTGATCGAGGTTTTCGTCATTGCTGAGCGCCGGGTTCTTGTCGAACCATTTTGGCCCGAGGGCTTCGGCGGCGATGCCGGTGGCCTCACCATGGCCCTCGACCTCGACCCGCACACGGGCAAAGGCCTGGGGGCATTCGCGCAGGGTAATGATGCCGAAACGGAACGGCAGGCGCAGCACCACCGGTCGCTCGAGAATCTCGATTTCCAGAACACGGACGCGCGGCGCGGTCATGACGGCGCTCCCTTGAGATAGGGTTTGAGACAGGCGAACATCGTCGCATGGCGCGGCACCGGCACCCCGAGCTCGGCTCCGAGCCGCGCCACGGTTCCGGACAGGCCTTCCGCCTCGATCGGCCGTCCCCGGGCAAGGTCGTGATAGAGCGAGGCGTACATGTCCGGCGGAAACCCCTTGGACCGGGCGATTGAGGTTTCGACGATATCATCGGCAACACTCACGCCCTTGGCCCGCGCCAGCGCCGTGATCTCGTGCATCATCTCGCGGGCAAGCTCGACCAGTTCCGGCACCGCATAGATCGACGCGATCGGAAGCCGGCACACCCCGCAAAGCGCGGCGTTGGTCGCGAGAAGAGTGAACTTTTCCCACATGACGCCGAGAATGTTCCGGGACACCGGGCAGGAAAAGGCGGCGCCGGCGCATGCGGCGGCAAAGGCATCGGCGCGCTTGCTTTCGCTGCCGTCCAGCTCGCCGATCACCAGGGATGCCATGGTGCTCTTGTAGCTGACCACGCCCGGCGACTCGATGACCGCCGAGGCATAGGCCGCGCCGCCCAGCACGTGATCCGAGCCGATCACCCGCGCGATGCGCTCCGGCCCGTCGACACCGTTGAGGACGCTAATCACCACCGTCCCACCATGCAGCATCGGGCGCATCGCCTCGGCCGCAGCCTCGACATCGTAGAGTTTGACGCAGAACAGGATTACGTCGACCGGGCCGACCTCCCGCGGATCATCCGTCGCCACCGCCGGGTGGATCAACCGGTCGCCGGCATCCCCGGTGAGCTTCAGCCCGTCACGCCGGATCGCCTCCAGATGCGCGCCCCGAGCGATGAAGGCGACATCGCGGCCGATCGCGCCCAAGTTGGCGCCGAAATAGGCGCCCATGCCGCCGGCCCCTATTATCGCAATCTTCATGCAACGCCACCCCGGCTCTACCCAAGAAGCGCCGGAGTATAAGAAGGCCGATCCGGCCTTGCCAGCCTGGTCTCAGGGCTTTTGGCGGCGGGAAGGCTCACCCGAAGGTCAGGAACTCCCCCCAGGCGCGATCGATGCGACGCAGGGTCAGGGTCGCATCCGCGATCTCGGCGGCAATACCGGGCTCGGCATCGACATAGTCAGCGTGACGGGAATTCAGCAGCATCAACTGATCGGCGACGCGCTTGCCGGATCGGGTCAGCCGCAGCCGCATGGTGCGCCGGTCGTGGGTCGCCCGGGCCTGCTCGAGATAGCCGTGCTCGACCAGCTTTTTGATCATGTAAGTCGCGGTCGAGGCGGTGTAGCCGCCGCGCTGCATGATATCGCGCAACGGAACGTCCCCTTCATGCATCATGGTCAGCAGCAGGGCCTGGGACGGGTTCACATCGCGCACACCGATCCCTTCGAGTTCCAGGCGCACGACATCCAGATACCGCCGATGCAGGCGGTCCAGAATGGACGTGAGCTCGCAGTAGCGCTGACCGATATCCATCGGCAGCCCGTCACCGTCGCCATGCACCTCGGAATGAACCTCCATCGCCTGCAGGCGCCTTGGAAATGTCTGGATCGTCATATCGCACCTCCCGAACGGATTCACATAGCGTTTTAAAGGTATATGGAGTTTATGATTTAAATGTTAAAACGCTAGCGTTTTTTTCGCGTTTAGATCTTATTAACTTTTGGAGTATGAGCTTTCGCACAATTGAAACGCACGAAGCCCACGCACCGCCGCGCTGCGCGGGGTGCCGGGACTGTTCGTGGGTGGGTTGGGCCGCGTTAGAGAATTTGGCCGGGACTCAGTCGAAAACGGCGACGGCGCGGATCGGGCTGCCGGTTCCGCCCTTGATCTTCAGCGGAAAGCCGATGAAGCGAAACCGGCCCCTGCCGACCAGTTTGTCGAGATGCATCAGTCCTTCCATATGGGTGATGCCCCGTTTGGCGCAGGCGATATGCGCCTTGAAGTTCGGCTCCCCCTCCGGCGCCGGGCTAATCGCTTCCACCCCGAAAGAAACGATGCCGCGGTCGGCGAGCCAGTGCACCGAGTCCACATGCAGGCCCGGAAAGTCGTGCAGATAGGCCGGCGTGCCGAACAGCCGCTCATTGACCGCCATGTAAAGCAATACCGTATCGCGAGGCTTGATCTCCTGACCCGATGCGGCAAGCGCCGCCTCCATCTCCGCGACGGTGATCTGGTGCTTCAGCGGCACATGCGAGAGGTCAAGGCAGATCGCCTCGGTATAGAAATCCTCCAGCGGCACCTGGTCGATCGACGCCGCGTCGGCGGCGGGATTGAAATGGCAGGGCGCGTCCACATGGGTCGTCGAATGATCGCTCATCGAAATCGACAGCGACTTGGAGGTAAAGCGGGTCTGCCCGGCGGTCTTGATCTCCTTGTGGTCGTTCCAGACTGTCATGATCACGGGCGGATGCGACGGATGTGCCGGCGTGCGGTGCTCGATGGCCCGGCTGAGATCGATCAATTCCATGGCGGCTCTCCCTCGGACGCGGTATTTTCACATTCGCGTTGTGTTCCTTTATCAAACCTAGACTATAGCAACCGAGGGTCCCGCGTCAGGGGCCGGATGAGCGGCTGTGGAGGGTCGGGCGCATGAGCGGGATCAAGGACAAGGTCATTCTGGTGACCGGCGCCTCCGGCAATCTCGGCGGCGCGGTGGCCGAGCGGGCCTTGGCGGCGGGCGCCCGCGTGGCGGCGACGGACCGTGCCGCCGACGCCCTTAAGGCACGGTTCACCGAAAGCGCACAAATCGCCTTGTTCCCCGGATTGGAACTGGCCGATGCCGCGTCCTGCGCCGACTTCGTCACCCGCAGCGCCGAGCGTTTCGGACGCGTCGACGGGCTGGTCTCCACCGTCGGCGGCTTTGCATTCGCCAATGTCGGGGACGACAGCTACGCGACCTGGGAACGCATGCTGACCATGAACGTCAAGACCGCCTTCCATATCAGCCAGGCGGCACTGCCGGCGATGCGGGCGGCGGGCGGCGGCTCGATCGTGCTGACCGGCGCGACCGCGGCGCTGAAGGCGCCGGGCGGGGTCTCGGCCTATGCCGCCTCGAAATCCGGGGTCATGCGCTTCGCCGAAAGCCTCGCCAATGAGGTCAAGGGCGACGGCATCCGCGTGAACGCAATCATGCCGAGCATCATCGACACCCCGCAGAACCGCGAGGCCATGCCGGATGCCGACCGAACCGGATGGGTCACGCCGGAGGAAATCGCCGACGTCATGCTGTTTCTGATTTCGGATGCGGCACGCGCGGTGACCGGTGCGCTGATCCCGGTTACCGGCAAGGGCTAGGCCATGCTGCGCGCCGAAGCGGTGGCGGCGGCGGAGACCGTGCTGCTCTGTGTGCAATACTACGCGGCGGCCGGCGCCGTGGTGGCCGGCGCCTTCCTGCTGCTCGGCATCGCCCGAGTGTCCCCCGAGGCCGGCGGTTCCTACCTCTTCAGACTGCTGCTGGCGCCAGGGATCATCGGGCTCTGGCCCCTGGTCCTGTGGCGCTGGATCGCATTGGAGCGGAAACGCGGCGCGCGAGGGGCGGCGCGATGAAGCTGCGTCACCGACAGGCGCATTTGCGCATCTGGATCACCCTCGCGGTTCTGCTGACCCTGGGTCTCGGTGCCGGTCTCGTGCTGAAACAGCCCGTGCCGTTCGAGCCCCGCTCCCTCATCCCGGGACGCAACTGATGGCCGTCGCCTATCGCCCGGTCCAGTGGAACCGCAACAAGCTGGTCTACGACGCGATCCTGGCGGCGGGGATCACCATCTATGTCCTGCTGTTCCTGCGGTTTGCACCCGGTTGGCTGGACGTTAAGCCGGTCGGCGGCGCCGAATTGCGGATGCGGGCCTTCGGCTCCTGCGCCTATATCATGCTGCACCTGATCCTGATCATCGGCCCGCTTGCCCGGTTGGACCGGCGGTTCCTGCCTCTGCTCTACAACCGGCGGCATTTCGGCGTCGCCCTGTTCTTCGTCGCCCTCGCCCATGCCCTGCATGTCGTCGGCTGGTATCAGGCCTTCAGCCCGATCGATCCCTACGCCGCCCTGCTCGCCGGCAATACCAATGTCACCTCCTTCATCGGCTTTCCGTTTGAGTATCTCGGAATCGCAGCCCTGCTGATCCTGTTCGTCATGGCCGCGACGAGCCACGACTTCTGGCTGAACTTCCTCGGCGCGCCGTTTTGGAAAGCCATCCACATGGCGGTCTACGCGGCCTATGGATTGCTGGTCATGCATGTGACCCTGGGCCTGCTGCAGAGCGAAGCGGCGCTCGTCTATCCGGCCCTGGTCATCGCCGGTGTTGTCCTCGTCGTAGGGCTGCATCTGGCGGCGGCGCGCAAGGAAATCCGCGCCGATACGGCGAACCCCACCGGGGCGCCGCAAGCCGTGGAGGGCGACGAGACACCCTGGATCGTCGCCGGACGGATCAGCCAGATGCCGAACGGACGCGGCGTTGCCGTCCTGCTGCCGGATGGCGAGCGAGCGGCGGTGTTCCGCCATGGCGAGAGGGGCGAGAAGATCTCCGCGCTCTCCAACGCCTGCAAGCACCAGAACGGCCCGCTATCGGAAGGCCGGATCATCGACGGCTGCGTGACCTGCCCCTGGCACGGCTATCAATACCGGCCCGAGGACGGCTGCTCGCCGCCACCCTTCACCGAAAAGGTGCCGACCTACAGACTGCGCCGGGACGGCGACGTGATTCTGCTCGACCCGCGCGCCCTCCCCCCAGGCACCCCGGTCGACCCCGTTTTGGTGGAGCCGGCTGCATGACCGGGCGAGAGACCAGCAAGACCGTCTTCTTTGTGGGCTATCTCGCGACGCCGCGGCCGCTCGCCTGGTTCCTCGCCGTGGTCACCGTCATCATGGCCGGGCTCGGCATCGGCGCAGGGCTCGCCATCGCGCTCGGCCAGCAGGATCATGGCGACGGGCGCTTCGCCTGGGATATGGGGTACCAGGAGCTCTCGGGCGTCATCCAGTTGCGCCCCTATCCGGTGCTGCGCCTGCCCGCCTCCGGCGACAAGCCGGCGCGCACGATCGCGCTTTCCGGGCAGGGCAAACGCGGCCAGATGCGCGAGGCTGACGCCCTGGACGGCCGCAAGATCGATATCGGCGGTGTCTTCATCCTGCGAGACGGTGTCGAGATGCTGCAGGTCGGCGGCCGGGTGAAACCGGCCCCGGCCAAGGACCCGGCCCGGCTCGCGGATTTCGAACCGGCGGCGGATGTTCCGCTCGGCCGGCGCACCCTGCGCGGAGAGATCGTCGACAGCAAATGCTATCTCGGCGCCATGCGGCCGGGCCGGGGCAAGGTCCATATGAACTGCGCCGCGCTATGCGTGATGGGCGGCATTCCGCCGATGTTCGTGGTCTATCGCGAGGACGGGCCCCCGGATGTGCTGCTTCTGGCCGGGCCCGACGGCGGACCGGTCCCGGACGCTCTGCTGGAGTGGATTTCAATTTATGTCTTACTTCAAGGAAATATCTTAAAGCGCGATAATAAAATGATTTTTCAAATAGATCCTTCCAGCCTGAAGGTCCTCTGAGATGCCCTGGCCGCTCCGACTGATCGGGCTGATCTACGCCGTCGGAGTCGGGATCGGGCTCTATTATCTTTGGCCGCAGATGCGCGGCCTGCTCGGCGGAACCTGGCTCGGCGACCTCTGGCTCCCTGTCCTTCTGGTCTATGCGCTTGGAGGAATGTGG
Organism: Alphaproteobacteria bacterium; assembly: GCA_038146985.1. Classification (GTDB taxonomy): domain Bacteria; phylum Pseudomonadota; class Alphaproteobacteria; order Thalassobaculales; family Thalassobaculaceae; genus JADHLJ01. The sequence goes on along the minus strand of JAYQSQ010000022.1, from coordinate 36,151 downwards.
ATCGCGGAGCGGATTTGGCTCAAGATTGCGTCACTGCTGCAAGACAAGTTTTCTTGAGTAATCATCAGCGTTCCGGAGAGTCCGATGCCCACTACCAGCACTCAGGTGCAGCTCGCCGCCCGCCCCGTCGGCGATCCCAAGCCCAGCGACTTCAAGATCACCACCGTCGACCTGCCGCCGATCAAGGACGGCGAGATTCTCTGCCGGGTCATCTATCAGTCGCTGGACCCGTATATGCGCGGGCGCATGGACGACGCCAAATCCTATGCGACGCCGGTACCGATCGGCGGGGTGATGGAGGCCGGTACCGTCGCCGAGGTGCTGGAATCGAAAAACCCGAACTTCAAACCCGGCGATATCGTCAACAGCCGGCTCGGCTGGCAGACCCACGCGATCAGCGACGGGGCCGGAGTCCGGGTTGTCGACCCGTCACTGGGCCCGATCTCCACCGCCGTCGGCGTGCTCGGCATGCCGGGGATGACCGCCTATGTGGGGCTGCTGGATATCGGCGAGCCGAAAGAGGGTGAAACCGTCGTGGTCTCCGCCGCCTCGGGCGCCGTGGGCGCGGTGGTCGGCCAGATCGCGCGGATCAAGGGCTGCCGCGTCGTCGGCGTCGCCGGCGCCAGGGAAAAGTGCGACTACGTGGTGAATGAGCTCGGCTTCGATGCCTGTGTCGGCCATCAGAGCGGCACCCTCGGCGCCGATCTCGCCGCCCAGTGCCCGAATGGGATCGACGTCTATTTCGAGAATGTCGGCGGCAAGACCTTCGATGCGGTCTTCCCGCTGCTCAATCCCTTCGCGCGCATCCCGGTCTGCGGCCTGATCTCGCGCTACAGCCATGTGGGCGACTTCCCCGGCCCTGACAATCTGCCGAAACTGATGCGCTCGATCCTGACCAACCGGCTGAAGATCCAGGGCTTCATCGTTTCCGACCGGGCCAAGCGCTTCAAGGACTTCCTCTCGGATGTCAGCGGCTGGGTAAAAAGCGGCGAGATCAGATACAAGGAAGACTTCGTCGACGGCATCGAGAATGCGCCGGAGGCCTTCATGGGGCTTCTGAAAGGCAAGAATTTCGGCAAGCTCGTCGTCCGGGTGTCCGAGGATCCGACGCGCTAGGAACGGAGCGCCTTGAGGGTCTCGTCCAGCGAACGCACCATGCGTGCCGTGCGGTCGGGCTGACCGAGCAAGGCCGCCCGGCCAATGCTGTGCAGCGCCACAGGGATGGAAAGCAGCCGGACGTCCGTCAAGAATGCGGCGCCGGCCTCGCCATATCCCGAAAGCGTCGCTTCGGCGGCGGCCTGCCCGCTGTAGACGGCGATCCAGGCCATATCCAAGGCCGGCGGGCCGACGAAAACATCGTTGAAGTCGATCAAACCGGCAAGTTCGCCGCCCTCGAGCCTGAGATTATAGGCCGCCGGGTCTCCATGCGCGATTCCGCCCGGGCGCGCGGCCGCGGCAAGGATCGCATCCCGGAACGGCGCCAAAAGCGGCGGCAGATACGGCGCCGCATGCGCGACCGGATGCGCTTCCAGACGATCCGGATGAATCGGCCAGGCTTGCTGCAGCCGGGTCTCCGCTGTTCCGTCTAGCCCATCCACCGGCAAGCGGTGCAGCTTCGCCAGCAATCCGCCAAGCGCCGACCATGCGGCTGCCCCCACGCTCTCGATGGTTCCATCCTCGCCGCCGATATAGCTGTCCACGGCCCAGTCGCGGCCTCCAACGAGAGCCCGCAGATCCGGGCGCTCGCTGGAATGGGCGATCGGAACGGCGATCCGGTGGTCGGTCTAGGCCAGCCGCCTACGCACCAGAGCGTCAGCGGCAAAACGAGGGACCTTGCCGGGACGGGGATAGGCGATCCTGACCACCCGTCGCCCCTGATCGGTCTCGGCCCGCCAGACCCGCGAGGTCGACATGCCGCCCATCGGCTCGATCTCGCCAACTCGATGATCCAGTGCCGTGAGCAACTCGGCGACGGCATTATCGGAAATCTCCGGCGGGTCGGTCATGGCTTCCGGCGTCGTTTGGGTGGCTTCAACATCCGAAACCGACCGTTCCGGTCGTCCGTCGGAATGCATCGCACACAAAGAAAAACGGGGCGGCCAATGGCCACCCCGCTTTGTCTCGTCCGGCTGTCCGGCATCAGCGCTTCGCAAACTGAAAGCTATAAAATTGTCATACTTTTCAATATTTTGTGAGATATTTGAAACCACTGCGCCTGTTTTGCGCCTCCGTGTTAGAACAAAATATTGAAACCTTCAGCGTTCCATAACCCCATAAAAAAAGCCATTTTTAAGCATTTCCGTTGTTGCCATCTACAAAGCTTCCAGTTCCAATTTTTTCCGTCACCAAACAAAGCTTCCAGTTCTTGTTTCAAAACCAGAACAATAGCAGAACATCAGCCGACAAAGCGCTTCATCGCACCTTATTTAAAATCCACAACCTTTGTATTTTTTATGAACGCATTCCCTTGCGAGTTTTTGTGCTTCTGCTATTTGCGCTGCAGTCATTGACTGCTCAAAACTACCTCTAAGATCTCGGCCTGTCCGGCGCTTGATTTCCTGATCGTCCTTCAGCGCGCCGAGCGCTTGAGGCCGGCGGGCGCGTGGTTCGGTGGCCGTGGTTTCGTTCTCGACCGACATGGCTTACCTCGTTCTTCGAATTCATTGCGGCGACATCGAGAGTCCCTGGGCTGCTGCGCCCGTGCGGGTGTTCGGCGCCGCCATAGACGCGCAGATTCTTCAATCTGCCGCCGGCCGAGCGGACCACGGTGATCATCCGCTGCACCGCCTTCTCGATGACCCTCTCGGGATGGGCACCGTCGAGAATCTTGTCCGGCCGTGCGCGACTTGATCCCGCCCGGATAACCGGTATGCCAGTGTGCGGTCTTCGCCGTGCGTTTATGCCGGTGAGCTTCACCTTCTCGGCATTGATGATGACGATGTTGTCACCGCAATCCATGTTCGGCGTGAAAGTTTTGGTCGCTGTTTGGGCGGCGATAGGGGTCGACACGAGGCAAAGGGGCGACCGAGGACCAGACCGTCCGCGTCGATCAGCCACCACTTTTTCTCGATCTCGCTCGGTTTTGCCGAGTAAGTTCCCCATTTGTCCACCTTCTTGGGTCGGAATTGATTGATCGGCACGGCCCACGCCGCGCCTGCGCGTGGGGTTAAACAGGATCGCTTTGATCCGGTCAAGCGGAAAAAATACGCTTTATTTCAGCACGTTATTTTTACGGTATTTAGATACCTCAATTTTGAAAGGACGGTGTCAACGGGCGTACGGTCAGTGAGACCGCCATCCGTTCGCCGGGCTCGATCACGCGCATCCCCTCGCCGTCTCCGAACGGGACCGTGTTGATCGCATTGATCGCATGGGAGACCGGCTCCAGACAGAAGAAGCCGCGCTCAAGCGGTGTAAACAGAATGACATGATCAAGCGGCGGCGCGGCGGTGAAAGCCAGGGCCAGCCCGTCGTCCGGCCAGGTGACGGTCGCGTTTCCGCTCCAGCCGCCAAAGCCGGTATCGAGCCCGCCGGGCAAGGCTCGGCCGGCCGTGAAATCAAGATGCGCGGGCAGAGGTTCGGCGCGGTCCGGAATACTGTCCGATATCGCGGGCCATACCGTCTCGAACCCGGTGGCGAGCGCCGCGCCTCCGCGCGCCGGCAGAAACGGATGCCAACCGAGCCCCACGGGCATCGGCCCCGGCCCGAGACACTCGACGGCAAGGCATAGCTCCATTGCCCCATCGCGAAGCGTGATCTGCTGTTCGGCGAGGTAGCTGGCGGGCCAGTCGCTTCCGTCATGGGTCATGGTCAAGCCGACTGAACCGGCCGTGCTGTCCGCCACCGACCAGACCGCGTGATGACCGTGCCCGTGGATCGCATGGGGCCGGCCTGGTTCGCTCGCCTCCACCGCGCAGTCCTTGCCGGCGAAACGGAACCGCGCGTCCCGGATCCGGTTCGAGAACGGCACCAGCGGGAACATCCCAGTCTTGTGCGGCGCGGCCACGTCCCGACCGTCGCCGGGCGTCGGAGAGAACCAGTCGATCCTTTCGGTCGACACCTCGCTCCAAAAAGCCGTCACCCGACCGCCGAATTCCGGATCGACTTCGGCAAAAAGGTCGCCTTGCGAGATTATGATCGGTTTCTGAAGCACCATCACATTCCAACCGTCGGAGCATCGCCACTCTATGCATGGCGCCTGCGGGTTTGCCAGACCTCGCGAAAAGCCGAATGCGGAGGACCGGGTCGGTTTTCCGCGTTCCCAAATACTGACTCTCGTCCCCGGCGCAGGCCGGGGCCGACGCCTGAGACCTTTCAGCGCGGCGGATAACCGATCACGATCCGAGATTTCCGAAAATCTTCCGCCATTGTTCGCTCGCCGGCGCAACAGGCGTCGGCCCCGACCTTCGTCGGGGATACGTAACATATTGGTTTTTTCGCTATCCCCGACCGCCGCGCCAGGTCACCAGCAACCCGCCGGCCGCGATCAGGGCGGCGCCGAGATAGAAGTGCCAGGCGGGCACCTCGCCGAATAGCGCCAGACCGATCAGCGCCGCCCAGATCAAGGTGGAATTGTAGAACGGCGCGAGAGCGCTCGCCTCGCCGACCCGCAGGGCCTGAACCGCCAGCGCCTGGCCGATGATCATCACCACGCCGATCGCCGCCATGGTCATAAGCTGCTGCCAGCTCGGCACCACGAAAACGAAACAGGCTGCCGTGCCCGCGATCAGCGTGCCCAGCGCGTTGTTGATCGCCAGGACCGTCAGCGCCGGGTCCCGTCCCGCCAGTGCGCGGATGGCGACAAGCTCGGCGCCAGTCAGGATCGCCGCGGCCAGTGCCACCAGCGCCATCGGCTCGAAACTCGATGCGCCCGGCCGCATCATCACCAGCACGCCGGCAAAGCCGATCCCGGCCGCAAGCCAGCGCACGCCGTCCACCCGCTCGCGCAGGAACCAGAGCGCGAAGAGCACCGCGAACAACGTGCTCGCCCGCGCGAGCGAGACCACATCGGCGATCGGCAGGGCGACCGAGGCCGCGAAGATGCAGGCGATCCCGCCCGCCCCCAGCAGCAACCGCCAGAGATGCAGCAGCGGCACCTCGGTCCGGAACACGGCGCGTCCCCGCACGACCAGAAGCGGCGACAGGGTGAGAAAGGCGAACAGGAACCGTGCGGCGGTCACCTGCAGCGGGTGCAGCTCCGGCCCCGGCGCGATTGTCAGCGCTGCCTTTCCCAGCGCGCTGGCACCGGCGAAGAAAGCGCAGGCGGCAATGCACAAGAGGGCCGCGCGGACCGCCGGAGCCATCAGAGTCAGTCCGCCATCGCGCGCAGACGCTCCAGAAACCGGTCCCGGGCCGCCGGCGGCGGCTCGCCATGGGTTCCGAAGACATGCCGCTCCAGAAAGAACCCGGTGAGCGCCATGCCGTCCAGGAGGTCGTCGCGCGCGCCTCCGCCTCCGCCGACAAGGAATCTCGGCAGGGCCAGCAGTTTCTCTCGATAGGGCTCCCCCGCCGACAGCGACACGGCCCGGCCAGAATGGGGACTGACATAGGCAAGCGCGTCATTGTTCCCGGTGACCGCGCAATGATCCAGATCGAGGCCGAAACCAAGCTCGGCCAGCACGCCGAGTTCCCATTTCACATAGGCGGCGATCCAGGCGGAACCCAGCTCCTCGCTCTCCATCGCGCCGATCAGGGCGCGCATCGCATTGTGGATCGCCGGATGCGGCTCGCGCTCCGGCAGCGCCCGCTCCGCGACCGCAGAGGCGGCGGCGAGCCCGGCCAGCTTCAACGCGTCGTCGAACAGTTCCGGCGCATGGCTTTCCGTCAGCTCGATCCGGTAGGAGCCGAGATGCTCCGCCAGCCGCGCCGACCATGTCGCCTGCACCCGATTGCCCGGCTGCAACACGCCCCGCGCCCGGGGCGAGGTCGCGCCGCGCACCAGTCCCGCATGCCGCCCGTGTTCCGCCGTCAGCAGCACCACCACCGCCGCCGACTCGCCATGCGGGCGCGAGGCCAGAACGATCCCGTCATCGGTCCATTCCATGGGCGGCAACTTTCTTCGAAGTGTGACGGCGGCCAATCTATCAGGAGCAGGGGGAGGCGTGCACTGGAAAGCGGGATTTGGCCCGCCCTCACAGAATCCGTCGCCCTCGCGAAGGCGAGGGCATCACGGTGATGGGTCCAGCGGCGAGGAGGTCCCCGCCTGCGCGGGGACGACGGCACGAGGGGAAGGCACCTCCGCCCCACCAAACCCCGTCGCCCTCGCGCAGGCGAGGGCCTAAAAGGTGCTCAAACCCATGCCGGCAAAAAACCCCTCTCCACCTTCCATTACCCAGGTATGAAGCCCTGTATTTACGTTCTCGCAAGCCGACCACGAGGAGCGCTTTACATCGGTGTGACCGGTGACCTGAGGCGGCGGATGACCGAACACCACGCTGGTCTCGTCATCCATACCAAGCGCTATCGCATCCGCCGGCTCGTTCATGTGGAGTTTCACGACCGGATCGTGGACGCGATCGCGCACGAAAAGCGTCTCAAGCGATGGAGGCGGGCGTGGAAGATCAACCTGATCGAAACAAACAATCCTGGTTGGAGGGACCTGACCGGCGACTTGGCATGGTTGGATTGAGCGCGGCCAAATCACAAGCCCAACCGTCGCCCTCGCGAAGGCGAGGGTCTCCCGGTGTTGTGGGTCCAGCGGCGAGGAGGTCCCCGCCGGCGCGGGGACGACGGTAAGAGGCGGCGCATTCCACGCTCACCCCATTCGTCGCCCTCGCGGAGGCGAGGGCCTCCGGATCACGCGGACCATCCCGTCATAAGGCCCCGCCTTGCGCCAGGGCGACGGTAGAAGGTAGACTTCGTCCTTTCCCCTCACGCGTTCGGGTCGAGGCCCCAGAGGGCGTAGCGGTCGGGGTCGTCCATCCAGTTCTCGCGCACCTTGACGAACAGGAACAGATGGACTGGCCGGCCGAGCAGCTTCGTTAGTTCGGCGCGGCTTGCGCTACCGATGGCCTTGATCATCGCGCCGCCCTTGCCTAGCGCGATCTTCTTGTGGCCGGGGCGGGTGACATAGAGCACCTGATTGATCACCACGGCGCCGTCGTCGCGCTCGGTCCATTGCTCGGTCTCGACGGTGGCCGCATAGGGCAGTTCCTGGTGCAGGCGCAGCAGCACCTGCTCGCGCGTCACCTCGGCGGCGAGCAGACGCTCGGGCAGGTCCGAGACCTCGTCCTCGGGATAGAGCCAAGGCCCCTCGGGCATGCGCGCGGCGAGATATGCGAGCAGATCATCGCAACCGGCCCCGGTCTCGGCGGAGATCATGAAAGTCTTCTCGAAAATCTCCTCGGCACCGAAAGCGGCGGCCAGCGGCAGCAATTCCTCCGGCCTGATCAGATCCACCTTGTTCAGCGCCAGGACCACACGCCGGCCGGTCTCGCGCAGGCCGTCGATGATCCGCCGCGTATCGGGATCGATCTTGCGCTTGCCGACATCGTAGATCAGCACGACCAGGTCGGCGTCGCCGGCGCCCTGCCAGGCGGCATCCACCATGGCTCGGTCCAGCCGCCGCCGGGGCTCGAAAATGCCGGGCGTGTCGACGAATATAATCTGCGCGGCACCGGTGATGCAGACGCCACGGATCCGCGTGCGGGTGGTCTGCACCTTATGGGTGACGATCGAGATCTTGAAGCCGACGAACCGGTTCAGCAGCGTCGACTTGCCGGCGTTCGGGGCACCGATCAGCGCGACGAAACCGGCACGGGAGGCGGCGGCGTCGCTCATTCGCCGTCTCCAGCCGTCAGATCCTCCAGCAACAGTGTCGCCGCCGCCTGTTCGGCATGGCGCTTGGAGCGGCCCTTGGCAATGCGCACCGGGTAATCGGCGACGCTGACGCTGATGGTGAATTCCGGCGCATGGGCCGGTCCCTCCTGGGCGATGAGCGCATAGACCGGCAGCCCGTGCCGACGGCCCTGGGCCCATTCCTGGAGACTGGTCTTGGGATCGCGCGGCGGTTTCCGGTCGGCCTCGAGCAGTGGAGTCCAATGCCTGAGGATCAGGCGCCGCGCCGCTTCCAGCCCGCCATCCAGATAGATCGCGCCCAGAATCGCCTCCATGACATCAGCCAGGATGCTTTCGCTTTCACGCGCGCCGACATCCTCCTCGCCTTGAGACAGCGCCAGAAACCGCCCGATATCGAGCTGCCGAGCGACCTCGGCGAGGGTCTCGCGGCGCACCAGCTGGACGTGCCGCCGGGCGATTTCCCCTTCACGCTCATGCGGAAACCGGTCGAGCAACTGATCCGCTATTACCAGGCCGAGCACGCGGTCGCCCAGGAACTCCAGCCGCTCATACGCGTTCCAGACCTCCTTGGCGGCGCTCGCATGGGTGGTTGCCCGGCGCAGGACACCCGGCACCTTGAACGTATAGTCCAGAACCGCTTCAAGTTCGCTGTTGCGGCCGGTCTCGGCGGTCATCGAACGAATTGCAGCAGACGGCTGAACCGGATCGCCCGCGGCCAGTTCCAGATCTCCCAGGCCGCCCAGCGTCCGTCCCAGGCCCAGAACAGGATCTCCGCCCGGCCCACCAGGTTCTGCCGGGGCACCATGCCGACGCTGGGGTCCCGGCTGTCGACCGAATTGTCCCGGTTGTCGCCCATCATGAAGTAGTAGCCGTCGGGAACGGAGAAGACCGGCGTGTTATCGGCGCCGCCGTGGTCGCCCCGTGCTTCGAGGATGAGGTGCTGGACACCGTTCGGCAGCGTTTCGACATATTGAAGGATCCCGCGGTCGCGCCCGAAACTGTCCTGCTCCTTGAACGGGTCGATCTGGCGGCGCGGAACCGCCACGCCGTTGATGTGCAGGACGCCGTTGATGACCTGGATCTTGTCGCCCGGTAGGCCGATCAGCCGTTTAATGAAGTCCGTGCTGGTATCCGAGGGTTTCTTGAAGACGATGACGTCGCCGCGCTCCGGCTCGGTGAACAGGATGCGGCCCGGCACCAGGGGCGGCGAAAACGGCAACGAGTACCGGCTGTAGCCGTAGGACATCTTGGAAACGAACAGGTAGTCGCCCACCAGAAGGGTCGGCTTCATGGAGCCCGAGGGAATATTGAAAGGCTCGTAGGCGAAAGTGCGGATGCTGATCGCGATCAGGACCGCGATGACCACGGTCTTAACGAGTTCCCGGAGGCCACCGGACTTGTTGGCTGTCGATGCGATCATCTTGCATTTCGGCTGGTTGAACAACGGACGAGCAGCCACGCGCCGGGCGTGGCGCCCCGACTACGGGGATACCTGCGAGGCGTGATCTATGCCGCAAAACCCAGGCCTCGGCAAGCGTCCGGCTCCGTCCGTCCGGCTTATTCCCTTCTTAGAGCGCTTTGCGAGACCGGTTCCGCCGAAATGACGACGAAAGCCTGCGCCAGCGGCGGCTCGTCGGACAGGCTGAGGTCCACGCGCGGCGCCATACCGGCCGGCGTCAACCAAGCCAACCGCTCCGCCGCCACCCCGCTCAAGACCATTCGGGGCTTGCCCGACGGCTCGTTGCCGACCGCGAGCTCGCGCCAGGCGACACCGAATCTCGTCCCCTCGCCCAGCGCTTTCCAGACCGCCTCCTTGGCGGCGAAGCGCTTGGCATAGATCGCCGCCCGCGTCGCCTTGCCCTCGGCACGCGCCTGTTCCTCCTCGGTGAAGACCCGGTTGATGAACCGGTCGCCGAAACGCTCAAGGGTCCGGGCGATCCGGTCGATATCGACGATGTCGTTGCCAATGCCGATGATCATGAAAGGCCTCAGGCGCTCACCTGCCCGGTCGCGGCGGCGCGGGCATTGTCCATCAGCGCCCGCATCCGCTTGATGCTGCTTTCCAGACCGCCGAAAATCGCCTCGCCGATCAGAAAATGGCCGATATTGAGCTCGGCCACGGTCGGGATCGCGGCGATCGGGCCGACGGTATCGAAACTCAATCCGTGCCCGACATGACATTCGAGACCGAGATCCTCCGCGACTTTCGCGGCCCGGACGATCCTCGCCAACTCGCCGGGTCTTTTGTCCTCTTCGGCCTCGCAATAGGCGCCGGCATGAATTTCAACGACCGGCGCGCCGAGTTTCACGGCCGCCTCCAACTGGCGCGCGTCGGCCTCGATGAACAGCGACACCCGGCAGCCGGCGGCCCCCAGTTCCTGGCAATAGCGCACGAGCCGGTTGTGCTGCCCCGCCGCGTCGAGGCCACCCTCGGTGGTCACCTCCTCGCGCTTTTCGGGAACGATACAAACCGCATGCGGGCGGTGGCGCAGCGCGATCTCCAGCATCTCCTCGGTCGCCGCCATCTCGAAATTCAGCGGTAGCTCGATCTCGCGGACCAGCCGTTCGATGTCGTCATCGGAAATATGCCGTCGATCCTCGCGCAGATGGGCGGTGATCCCATCCGCGCCCGCCGCCGCCGCCGCCCGCGCGGCGCGAACCGGGTCGGGATGGATACCGCCGCGCGCGTTTCTGATTGTCGCCACGTGATCGATGTTCACGCCAAGCCTGAGATGGCCCATTTCCGCCTCCCGTGTCTTTCAGCCACGCCCCTTCGGGCGGTTCAGCCGCGCGCGCGTTCCACCGAGGTGATCAGCGGTGTCGCCCGCAAGGCCGCGATGATGTTGGTCAGATGCCGGATGTTGCCGACCTCGACATCCACCTGCATCTCGAAGAAGTCCACCGACCGGTTCACGACCTTCAGATTGACGATATTGCCCTGGTTCTTGCCGATGATCGTCGACAGCCCGCCAAGACTGCCGGGCTCGTTAAGCAGTACCACGCCCAGGCGTCCGATGTGGCTCGGGCCGACCTCGTCCATGTCCCAGGCAACGTCGAGCCAGCGTTCCGGCATGGACTGGAAGCCCTCGAGGGTCTCGCAATCGATGGTGTGGACGGTAACCCCCTTGCCGGTGGTCACGATGCCGACGATACGCTCGCCCGGCAGCGGATGACAGCAGCGCGCGTAATGCACGGCCATGCCCGGGATCAACCCCTTCAAGGGGATGGTCGACCCTCGGGGCGCCTTTTTCTTGCGCTCCCGATTGAGGGGAACGACGTTGTCGCCACCCGACGGCGCCGGCTGGCGGTCGGGCATCGCCGCGTGCAACGCTTCCTTGGCGGTGACGATCCCCTCGCCGATCGCGGCCAGCAGATCCTCGACATGCTCGTAGCCCATCGGCGCCAGGGCCCGCGCGACCAGTTTCTCTGAGTAGCGGACGCCTTCCTGACGCAGGGTTTTCTGGAAGATCGCCTTGCCGAGATTTGAGAACTGCTCGCGCTTCTGCTGACGCACGAAACGACGGATCGCGGCCTTCGCCTTGCCGGTGACGACGAACTGCTCCCAGGTCGGCGAGGGCGTGGACGTCTTCGATGTCTGGATCGCCACCTGGTCGCCATTGGCCAGTTCCGTCGTCAGCGGCCGAAGCCGTCCGTTGATCTTGGCCCCAATGCAGGTATCGCCGACCTCGGAATGAACGGCATAGGCGAAGTCCACCGGACAGGCGCCCCGTGGAAGCGAAATCAGGTCGCCCTTCGGCGAGAAGCAGAACACCAGGTCCTGGTACATCTCGAGCTTGGTATGCTCGAGGAACTCCTCCGGACCCGAGGCCTGCTCCAGGATTTCCAGCAACTCGCGCAGCCAGCGGTATTTCCTGCCTTCCGTCGCGCCGGCCTCGCCCTGCTTGTAGACCCAATGGGCGGCAACGCCGAGCTCCGCCACCTCGTGCATCTCTTGGGTGCGGATCTGGATCTCGACACGCTGGCGCTTGGGCCCGATCACGCCGGTATGGAGCGAGCGGTAGCCGTTCGGCTTGGCGGTGCTGATATAGTCCTTGAAGCGGCCCGGAATCACCGGATAGGCGCTGTGTATGATCCCGAGCGCGGTGTAGCAGTCGGGCACGCTCGGCACGATCAGGCGAAACGCGACGATATCGGACAATTGCTCGATCGGCATGCTCTTGCGCCGCATCTTCAGCCAGATCGAGAACGGGGATTTGCGCCGTCCAGAGATGATGGCCTCAAGCCCCGCCTGCTTGCAGGTTTCGGTCAGTTCGGCGGCGATGTGCTCGACGATATCGCCGCCTTCCTCGGTCAGATAGTCGAGCCGCGAGGTGATCGTCGCATAGGCATCGGCGTTCAGCTCGCGGAACGCCAGATCCTCCAACTCATCCCGGATGCCCTGGACCCCGATCCGCTCGGCCAGCGGCGCGTAAATGTCCATCGTCTCGGCGGCGATCCGTTTGCGCTTTTCCTCGTTCTTGATGAAGCTCAGGGTCCGCATGTTGTGGAGACGGTCGGCAAGCTTGACCAGCAGGACGCGGATGTCCTCGGACATGGCGATCACCAGCTTGCGCAGGTTTTCCGCCTGTTTGGTGCGGTCGGACTGGAGTTCGATACGGTTGAGCTTGGTGACGCCGTCGACCAGGCGCGCGACATCGGCCCCGAAGAGCTTGCGGATCTCCGCAACGGTCGCATGGGTATCCTCGACCGTGTCGTGCAGCAGCGCCGTGATGATGGTGGCGTTGTCGAGCCGCATGTCGGTCAGGATGCCGGCGACCTCGATGGGGTGGGAGAAATAGGGATCGCCGGACGCCCGGGTCTGGGCGCCGTGGGCCTGCATCGCGTAGACATATGCCCGATTGAGCGCGTCCTCGTCCATCGACGGGTCGTAGGCTTTTACGCGGTCAACCAATTCGAACTGGCGGATCATGCGAGAGCCCGCCCAACCTCGCCGCGTCCGGCCGAACCGGACGCGGGAAACTCCGTTTTAGTCCTCGTCGTCGAGAACGGACTCGTCGACGTCCTTGAAACCCTCGGCATCGTCATCCGCACCCGTCTTGATCCGCATTCCCATCCGTTCGGCCATCTCGTCATCATAAGATGATGGATCGCCGGCACGCGAAGCGCCACTAATTTCGCCGCCCAGCGACATTTCCTCGCCCATCAGTTCCTCGATGGAATCATCCTCGGGCTCGTCAATCTCCACATGGCGCTGCAGCCCCCGGACCAGGGACTCGCGGGTCGCGTCGATATCGATGGTCTCTTCCGCGATCTCGCGCAAGGCGACGACCGGGTTCTTGTCGTTGTCACGGTCGAGGGTGATCTGGGCGCCGGCGGATACGTCCCGCGAGCGCTGCGCCGCGACCATCACCAGGTCGAAACGGTTGGGGATCTTTTCAACGCAATCTTCAACGGTTACCCGAGCCATGGGGCGCTGTCCTAACGTAGATTATTCCGAGGTCGCGCCTTATATACGGCTGATATCGGCTCTCGGCAAGGCCGCAGGTCGAGGCCGGCGGTTTGACAAGCTGGCCGGATCTGGACCTTGGCTAGACCCGCCCTCTCATCGACGCCCACCAGAGCGCCCAGGATTTCAGCGGCATCTCGGCGTTCACCGCCGGATCGAAGGCATTGAAGCCGGCGCGCTCCAATCGATCCAGATAAAGACGCGCGAGCCGCGCCTGCAACAGCACGGGAGCGCCCGCCTTGAAGAGAGCCCGCGAGGGTCCCTCGACCAAGCAGATCGCTTCGCTCGCTCTTGCGGCAATCGCGCGGACCGCAGCCCGGAGCGCCGGGACATCGCGCAACTCGTGATAGTCGCCGATCCGGGTCCCATGCTGCTCCAGCACTTGCTTGGGCAGCATCAGGCGCTTGGCCCGGGCGTGGAACGGCAGGGACCTCAGCAGTCCGGTCAAGGCCCAGGCGGTCGACGCGGCATCCGACGCGGCGAGGACCGCCATGTCCTCCACCCTTAGAATGTCGAGCAAGATCCGCGACAGCGCCCCGGCGGTCGCCGCTGTGTAGTCGGCCAGATCCTCGATGCGATCGAAAGGCGCGTCCTCCAGATCAGCCACGCGGGCATCAAGGATCCTATCGAACGGCGCCCTCGCGAGGACGAAGGTCTCGAAGGCGTCGGCGAGGGGCAGTACGACCTCGTGCCGGCGCGGCGTGCCAGCGACGATACCGTCGATCGCTTCGCGCCACCATTGCAGCCGGATCTGGCCCAGCATCGGCTCGCTCACGACATCGCGGGTCTTGGCCACTTCATGGTTGAACGCCAGGACCGCGAACAGCGCCTCGCGTTTTTCCGGCGCGGCGAACAAGGCGCAGAGATAGCGGTCCGGATCATGCTCGCGAACCAGGGCGCCAGCGGGCGACAGGTCCGCCATCATCGACCGTCCGGCTTCCCGCCCGTGATCGGCCGCAGCAGGTCGCGGCGCAGATCCACCTCCATGGCCGGCCCCTCCAGCACCACCGACAACGCGTTCTTGCGCGCCCGCTCAAACAGACGGTCATAGACAGCGATCAGGCCGAACAGCGCGCCGCGCTCGACGAGGCCCAGTTCGGGGGCCAGCGCCCGCAGCGCCGCATGTCCGGCCTCGCGGTATGGTTCCGCCTTTTCGATAAGATGCGCTGCCAGGCGGTCGATCGCCGGCGACCTGTCCGCCAGGGCCGCGCCGAGACCGTCCCGGGCAAGACCGGCCGTATCCAGGATCTCCGCCGGGATGGTGATCAGGCGCGGGGATCTGGCCGCGTCCTTGGCCAGATCGCGCAGAATATGAACGATGTAGCAGTAGACCGCGAGATCCGCCGCGTGGTCGCGGGCCGGTACGGCGAGGCCATATCGAAAACCACTTTCGGCATCGGGCTCGGCCGCCAGAAGGTAGACGAAGATCGCCGCCGGGGCGACGGTGGCGCCGTCGCAATAGCGCAGGAAGTCGTCCCAACTCCGCATCTCGCGTTCCTCGGCGTCCACCCGCATCGCCTCGGCGAGCCCCGGCCAGGGCCAGGAGCCGAGATCCGAACGCCCCGCCGTCGCCGCCAGCGCCGCGACCATGTCCGCGTGCAGCGGCCCCGGAACCGGGCGGAATTCGGTGCATTGCGCCGACCAATCGTCGATCTCGCCGAGAATGCGAGCCCGCTCCGCGTCCCGCCGAGCCTGGGACAATGTCAGGAATCCCTCGTCGACGGCATCGTCGATCACCCGCATCGCGGCATAGGTCGCGAAGAAGAAATCCCGGCGCGGACCCGGCAGCAGACGGGCGGCATGCAGGAAGTTCGCGTTGGCCCGCCCGGCGATGTCACGGCTGAGAGCCAGGCCCCGGGCGGCGGCCGACGGGTCGACCGGCGCTTCAGCCAACGGGAAGCAGCGCCGCGGCGACGCGCCGCTCCTCCGTCATCAGGACGTTGTAGGTCCGGCACGCCGCGCCGGTGTCCATCGCGTCCACCACCGGCCCCCGCGCCCGGATCGCGGCGCGCAGGCTCGGCGGTATGAAGAAGCTCTTCGCGCCGCACCCGATCAGCAGGATCTCCGGCGCCTCCTCGGCCCCAAGGACCGGTTCCAGCATGGCGGCGGAAAAATCCTCGGCCGAGCCGCCGGGCCATTCGATGCTGCGCTCGGGAAAGACGATCAGCGGGCCGGTGAAGGTGACACCAGAGACCTTGAAACCGTTGTTCCCGTATGACTCGATGATCTGACGGCCTTCCGGAACAAGCGGCGTGACGTCCATCGGATCAGCCGTCCCCGATCCGTTCGTCCTGGGGCACCGATACGCCGGTCGGATCTTCGTCGCCGCGCTTCAGATTGACGTAGAGCAGCAGGGGCACCGCGATGAACACCGAGGAGTAGGTCCCGATACAAACGCCCCAGATCATCGCCAGCGCAAAATCGGCCAGCACCGCGCCGCCGAAGAAATAGATCGCCAGCAGGGCCAGCAGGGTCGTCAACGACGTCATCGTCGTGCGCGACAGCGTCTCGTTGATCGACATGTTGAACAGCTCGGACAGTTCCATGCGCTTGTATTTGCGCAGGTTCTCGCGCAGCCGGTCGAACACCACCACCGTATCGTTAATCGAATAGCCCGCGATCGTCAGCACCGCGGCCACCGTTGCGAGATTGAACTCGTGCTGGATCAGCGCGAACAGCCCGATGGTACTGATGATGTCGTGGCTCAGCGCGATGATCGCCCCGACGGCGAACTGCCATTCGAAACGGAACCAGATGTAGAGCAGGATCGAGATCAGCGCGAGACCGACCGCCAGCGCGCCCGCTTCCTTCAGTTCCTCTCCTACCGTGGGTCCCACGAATTCGGTACGCCGGTACTCCACCTCCGAGCCCAGCGCGCTTTTCACCGCCTCGATCGCCACCATCTGGGCGCGTTCGTCGCCGTCCTGACGCTGAATGCGGACCAGCACATCGGTCTCGGTTCCGAATTCCTGAATGCTGACGTCACCGAGGCCGAGCCCGGAAAGCGTCGATCGGATCGTCGGCAGGTCGGCGGGGCCGGCCGTGCGGATTTCCATCAGAATGCCGCCGCGGAAGTCGATGCCGAAGTTGAGCCCCTGGGTGAACAGGCTCACGAGGGAGCCAATCATCAGAAGTGCCGAGAACAGAAAGGCGATCCGGCGCTTCGGCACGAACTGGAACGTGGTTCCGGGCGGGATAAGGCGGATGGGTTTCAGCATGGCTCTCTCCCGCCGTTCAAATCGGTACCGCGCTGGGCCGGCGGCGGCGCAGCCAGGTGACCACCATCAAACGGGTGACCATGACCGCCGTGAACATCGAGGTCAGGATCCCGATCGCCAAGGTCACGGCGAAGCCCTTGATCGGCCCGGAGCCGAAGGAATAAAGGAAAATCGCCGCGAAAAGGGTCGTCAGATTGGAGTCGATGATCGTCGTGAGAGCCCGTTTATAACCGGCGTCGATCGCCGACATAGGCGAACGTCCAATGAGAACCTCCTCGCGTATCCGCTCGAAGATCAGCACGTTGGCGTCCATCGCCATGCCGACGGTCAGCACGATCCCGGCGATGCCCGGCAGGGTCAGCGTCGCCTGCAGCGCCGAAAGGGCGCCGACGATCAGCAGGATATTGAAGACCAGGGCGATATTGGCGAACAAACCGAACAGGCCATAGGCGACAACCATGAACACCGCGACCAGGATCAGACCGATGATACTGGCGACCTTGCCGGCTTCGATAGAGTCGGCGCCGAGCCCCGGTCCGACGGTGCGTTCCTCCAGCACCACAAGCGGCGCCGGCAGCGCGCCGGCCCGCAGCAGCAGCGCTAGGTCGTTCGCCGACGCCACCGTGAAGCTGCCGGTAATGATGCCTGACCCGCCCAGGATCGGCTGTTGAATCACCGGGACGCTGATCACCTTGCTGTCGAGAACGATGGCGAAGGGCCGACCGACATTCTCCGCCGTCGTCTTGCCGAACCTTTTGCCGCCGACCGTATCGAAGCGGAAGCTGACCACGGGCTGGTTGTCCTGGAAGCTCGGCTGGGCGTCGATCAGGTTCTCGCCGCTGACTTCGATCTTGCGCTTGACGACATAATGGCTCTGCTGGCCGGGTCCCGGATTTGACGCTTCCAGAAGCTGCGCGCCCGGCGGCACCCGTCCGGCCAGGGCGTTGGCAAGCGACGCGGTGATGTCCACCAGGCGGAAGGTCATCTTGGCGGTCTGGCCGAGCAGCGCCTTGATGCGCTCCGGATCATCGACGCCGGGAAGCTGCAGGAGAATGCGGTCATCGCCCTGGCGCTGGATGGTCGGCTCGCGCACACCGGTTTCGTCGATGCGCCGGCGCACGATCTCAATGGATTGCTGTACGGCGGCCAGCCGGGCGTCCTGCGCGGCCTGCTCCGTCAAGGTGATCACGGCCTCGCCGGCGTCATCGACCGTCACCACGGCCTGTGGATCCAGCGCCTCGAGAATGCCGCGGGCGCGGTCGAAATCTTCAGGGTCCCTAATTGTGACCCGCGCTGCGTCACCGCTCACGCCAATATTTCGATATCCAATTTTGTCGGGTTTCGCATTGTTCAATGCGCCACGGATACCTGAAACGATGCTTTCCAGCCGTTCCTCAATCACCACATCAAGCTCGACCTTCAGCAGCAGGTACGAACCGCCCTGCAGATCCAGGCCCAGGCTCACCTTCTTACCCGGCGCGAAGTCCGGAACATCGCGGGAATAATCCGCCGTCAGAAGGTTCGGCGCGGCATAGATCAGGCCGAGCAGGCAAACCAGCAGAACCAGGGTTGTCTTCCATGGGGAAAACTGAAGCATCGGGACTCTCTATCCGATTGTCGCTGTTTGGCCGTGAATCGCCGGTTCACCGTTCACCCGCGAGACCGGTCAGCCGCCACTCTTGCTGATGACCTCGGAAATCATCCCGCGCCGGACCGTCACCCGCACGTTTTCCGCGATATCCACCTCAAGCTCATCGCGCTCGTCATGGACCTTGGCAACCTTTCCGACCAGGCCGCCATTGGTGACGATGCGGTCGTTGCGCTGGATCTTCCCCAGCATCTCCTTGTGCTCTTTCATCCGCTTCTGCTGCGGGCGGATGAGCAGGAAGTAGAACACCACGAAGATGAGCACCAACGGCGCCAAGGCCATCAGGTCAAACCCTCCGCCGCCGGCAGACTGGGCATAAGCTGGCGAGATCAACATGGCCTTCTCCCTAATGCTCGACCTCTGGCCGAGCGTGCGCGATCAGTGTCACGGACGGCCATCGGACCGCCCTGTTTCGAATCGCGGGACTATAGCGGCAAAGCGCCCAATTGCAACGGCCCGGGCATGACCGCTAGAGCGCCCCGCAAAGGCCTCTTCCGGCTTCGATCAAGCACATCCCCTGCCAACGGGGTGTCGCCTTTGGCAATGCAGTTCAATCCCCCGCAGGGAACAGCCGCAACAAATTGAAACGTCTTAGGTTTCAAGCTCCGTTCTCGGGTTCACCGCTCGGGCGCCCCGGCGAATCTCGAAATGCAGTTGCGGACGGGACACGCCGCCACTCTCGCCGATTGTGGCAATCGTCTGGCCACGTTGGACCACATCGCCCCGCTTGACCAGCAGCCGATCCGCATGGGCATACGCCGTGGTCCAGCCGCCCGAATGCTTGATCAGCAGCAGATTGCCGAAGCCCTTCAGCTCCTTGCCGGCATAGGCGACGACGCCGCTATCCGCTGCCAGGATCGGCGCGCCCTTCGGCGCGGCAATGTTGATCCCGTCATTGTGCAACCCGCCTTCCCTCGGCCCGAAGTTCGAGATCACGCGTCCTCGTACCGGCCAGAGGAACCGGGAGCCCTCGCGCATCGGCGGCGGCGGCGGAACGGCGCGGGCCGAGGTTCGCGTGACCGTGGCGGCGGGAGCCGCGCCACCACCGGAAGACCGGGATCGCGCCGTTGACACCGGCTTCGGGAGCGGCAGGGGTACCGCCCTCACCGGCGGGATCGCCGCGACAGAGCCGGGATTGGCCGGCGTCGCGACCATCTCGGGACGCACGGGCATTTTGAGCTGCCTTCCGGCGGCAAGCTGATACGGCGCCGGCAGGTTGTTCATCGACACCAAGGTGCGCATGTCGACGTCGAAGCGCTGGGATATGGCATAAACCGTATCTCCGGGCACCACGGTATAGACCCGGGGCGGCGGGAGTTTCAGCGTCTGCCCGATCTGAAGCCGGAACGGCGCTTCCAGTTGATTGGCATCGATAACGTCCCGCACGGTCACACCGTAACGCCGCGCGAGGGCATAGACGGTATCGCCCGGCGCCACATCGACCAATCCGGTCGCCGGAATTGGCAGCGCCTCGGGTTCCGGCTCCGGCTGTGCGCCGGTCAGCGCCGGACGCTCATTGGCCAATCTCGGAAATCGGTCCGACACGCCGGAACAGGCGGCGATCAGTCCCGTCAGCAGCAAGGTCACAAGGATCTGCGGTCTGAGCATACCCGAACTTCGAAAGATTGAGTGCGCGAAGGCTTATTTTATGCGGATGGGTTTCGCACGCTCAAGCCATCCCAGCCGAGCGTATCCCAACTCCAGGATATGCCTAGCCGCTCACCAGGGGCACGAACCGGACCGGCAGCATCTCGGTATCCTCGAATCGATCGCCGGCGCGTTTGATGCGTACCAGCCGCTGGTGACCGCCGTCCGGTCCGACGGGGACGATCATGATGCCGCCGTCCGACAGTTGGTCGGCGAGTTTCAACGGTGTTTCTGGCGCCGCAGCGGTAACGATAATGCGGTCGAAAGGCGCCTGCTCCAGCCAGCCAGCGGCGCCGTCGCCATGGCGCGAGACGATGGTGTGGAGGTCCAGATGCTCGAACCGGGCGCGCGCCTCGCGCAGCAGGTCGGCGTGCCGTTCGACCGTGTAGACGCGCCGGCAAAGCTTGGCCAACACCGCAGCCTGGTAGCCGGAGCCGGTACCGACCTCCAGCACCTTGTGCCGGTCGGTCAATTCCAGGACCGCCGTCATATAGGCGACGACATAGGGCTGGGAGATCGTCTGACCCGAGGGGATCGGCAAAGCCCGGTTGTCATAGGCGTGCTCGCGGAAGGTCTCGGGCACGAACAGCTCGCGCGGCACCCGTTCAATCGCGTTGAGAATCGCGAGGTCTCCGATCCCCTCGCGTCTCAGATCCATGATCAGCTGGATCTTCTTGGCCTCAAGATCACTCACGCCAGTGCCCGGGTCAGATCGACCAGAGTCTTGCGGTCGGTGAAATCGAGATCGATCGGCGTCACCGAGATGGCGCCGGCCGCGACGGCGGCGACATCGCTGTCGCCGACCGCGTCCTCGCCGACATGCTTTTTGCCGATCCAGTAATAGGCACGGCCCCGAGGATCGAACGCTTGGGCGATTTCGTCACCGACCTTCTCGCGGCCCTGGCTGGTTGCCCGGATACCGGTAACGGCGGTGCCGTCGCCCGATGGGAAGTTCACGTTGATGAGGGTGTTGCGAGGCCACCCGGTCGCCACCAGGCGGCCTAGCAGTTCGCCGAGATGCGCCTTGGCGACACGCCAATCCTCAACGTCTCCCTTGCCCAGATCCTGACTGAAAGCGATGGCCGGCACGCCCAGGATCGTCGCCTCAAAGGCCGCCGCGATGGTCCCGGAATAGGTCACGTCCTCCCCCAGATTGGTGCCCCGGTTCACGCCGGAAAGAACCAGGTCGGGCTTGTGGTCCGAGAGGATCCTGTTGATCGAAAGCAGCACGCAATCGGTCGGCGTGCCGTCTATGGAATAGGCTTTCGGCCCCCGTTCGCGGATCCGCAGCGGCCGGCCGATCGTCAGGGAATGACCGGCACCGCTCTGTTCGGTTTCCGGAGCCACGACCCAGACATCGTCGCAGAGGGTCTCGACCACGTCCCGCAGAACCTCCAGGCCCGGCGCACCGAAGCCGTCATCGTTCGAGAGCAGAATCCGCGCCCGTTTTAGATCGAGAGGCCAATCGCCCATGGCTTCGTTTCCCGTCGATACCGGGGCTATGCCGCCGGCGAGATTCGTTCCAGACCATCCATGTAGGGACGCAACGCATCGGGAATGGACACGCTCCCGTCCTCCTGCTGGTAGTTCTCCAGGATCGCAATCAGGGTTCGCCCCACCGCGAGGCCCGATCCGTTAAGCGTATGCACGAACTCTGTCTGCTTGTTGCCATCGCGGCGGAACCGGGCCTTCATGCGGCGGGCCT
The DNA here is from genome assembly GCA_038146985.1 of Alphaproteobacteria bacterium. Lineage (GTDB taxonomy): Bacteria > Pseudomonadota > Alphaproteobacteria > Thalassobaculales > Thalassobaculaceae > JADHLJ01. Next base: position 14,669 of record JAYQSQ010000022.1, on the reverse strand, counting down.
GAAAGTCCCCGCAGTTCGAACAACTTGAGATTTCACGGTACCGGCCCGCGCCGTCATCCTGGCCCGGTAGCCAGACCTCGATGTCATAGGTCTTGAGTGCCGAGAAGCCGGTATCGCCTGAGCAAAGCACCACGGTGCGAAACGGCAGGCCGAGCTGTTTCAGGATATCCTCGGCGCATTCCGTCATCCGTTCATGCTCCGAGGCGGACTTATCGGGATCGGTAATCGACACCATCTCGACCTTGCCGAACTGATGCATGCGGATCAGCCCGCGCGTATCGCGGCCCGCCGCGCCCGCCTCGGAGCGGAAGCAGGGTGTGTAGGCGGTCATCCGCAACGGCAGATCCCCCGCCTCCAGAATTTCGCCGGCGACGATGTTGGTCAGCGGCACTTCCGAGGTGGGAATCAACCAGAAACCGTCCGTGGTCCCGAACTGCTGATCCCGGAACTTCGGCAACTGTCCGGTTCCATAGAGCGCGTGCTCATGCACCAGGAGCGGCGGCGAAACCTCGGTATAGCCGTACTGCTTGGTCTGGTGGTCGAGCATGAAATTGGCGAGACCGCGTTCCAGCCGTGAGAGCATACCCTTCAGGAACACGAACCGGGCGCCGGAAAGCTTGGCGGCGGACGCGAAATCCATCAGCCCCAGTTGCTCGCCGATCGCCACATGGTCACATGGCGTGAACGCAAAGTTCGGCTGCGCGCCGGCCCGGCGGATCTCCTGGTTCTCGTCCTCGTCGGCGCCGTCCGGCACGTCGTCGCCAAGCGCGTTCGGCAGCGCCGAGACCATCTCGTCGATCCGCGCCTCGATCGCCCGGCCCTCGTCCTCCAGTTCCTGCATCCGCGTCTTGATGCCGGCGACCTCGTCGATCAGGGCCGTCGCGTCCTGCTTGTCGCGTTTCAGCACGCCGATCTGCTTCGAGGCCTCGTTGCGGCGTTGCTGCAGCGACTGCAATTCGGTGATCCCCGCGCGCCGCGCCGCGTCGGCCTCTTTGATCATGGCCGACACCGGCTCCAGACCGCGCCGCTTCATCGCCGCGTCGAAACCATCTCCATCCTCGCGGATGCGTCTGATGTCATGCATGGGATTGCCCAAACCAAACAGGGATCACGAAACCGTGGCCGTTATACTGGCGCGGGCCGGAACGGTCCACCGGAGAGCGGGTCGACCCAGCCTGTCAGCGGCTGAGGCGCCGGGGCGCCCTCAATGCCGGAAATGCCGCATGCCCGTCAGGACCATGGCGATGCCGTGCTCGTCGGCGGCCTTGATGACCTCGTCGTCACGCAGCGAGCCGCCGGGCTGGATCACCGAGGTGGCGCCGGCCTCGACGGCGGTCAGCAAGCCGTCGGCGAAGGGAAAGAAGGCATCCGACGCCACCGCCGAGCCCACTGTGAGAGGCTCGGCAAGCCCCAATGCCTCGGCGGCATCGCGTGCCTTCTGGGCGGCGATGCGTGAAGAGTCGACCCGGCTCATCTGCCCCGCGCCGATGCCCACGGCGGCGCCGTCCTTTACGTAGACGATCGCGTTGGACTTCACATGCTTGGCGATCATGAAGGCGATCAGCAGATCGCGAAGCTCCTCGGGCCGCGGCGCACGCTTTGTGGCGACCGTCAGATCGGCTTCGGTAATGCGGCCAAAATCCCGGTCCTGAACCAAAAGCCCGCCGGCCAGCGGCTTGACCAGACGTCCGCGCGCCGCCGGGTCGGGCATGGCGCCGATCTCCAAGACCCGAACATTCTTCTTCGCCGCCAGAATCTTCTTCGCATCCTCGTCGATGGAGGGCGCGACCACGACCTCGGTCAGAATCTTGACGATCTCCCAAGCCGTCACGCCGTCCAGCGGACGGTTAACCGCGATGATACCGCCGAAGGCGCTCACCCGGTCGCAGTCGAAGGCGCGCTGATAGGCCTCCCGCACTGTAGTCGCCTGGGCAACACCACAGGGATTGGCGTGCTTGATAATGGCGACCGCCGGCTCCTCGAATTCCGCCACCAGCTCGATCGCGGCGTCGGTGTCGGTGAGGTTGTTGTTGCTTAGCTCCTTGCCCTGAAGCTGGCGCGCGGTTCCGACGCCGGGACGGCTGTCCGAGGTCCGGTAGAAGGCGGCAGACTGATGCGGGTTCTCGCCATAGCGCATGATCTGCGGATGGGCACCGGCGAAGCTGACCCGGCGCGGCGTGACATCTCCGGCCTCGGCGGCCAGCCAGGTGGAGATCTCGGAATCATAGGCCGCCGTGCGGGCATAGGCGGTGCCGGCCAGCCGGCGGCGCAGCGCCAGCGACGTCGCCCCTGAGTTCTTCGCGAGTTCGGCGAGCACCTCGGCATAATCCTCGGCATCGACCACCACCGTCACCGAGGCATGGTTCTTGGCCGCCGCCCTGATCATCGCTGGCCCGCCGATATCGATATTCTCAACGCAATCCTCATAGCCGGCGCCGGACGCCACGGTCCGCTCGAACGGGTAGAGGCTGGAGATGAGCATGTCGATCGGCGGGATCGCGTGGGTCTCCATCGCCGCCACATGCTCGGCATTGTCGCGCAGCGCCAGCAGCCCGCCATGGATCTTCGGATGCAGGGTCTTCACCCGCCCGTCCATCATCTCGGGAAAACCGGTATGGTCGGCCACCTCGATCACCGCCACGCCGGCATCGCGAAGCGCCTTCGCCGTGCCGCCCGTCGAGAGAATCTCGATCCCGTGTCCTGCCAGGGCCTGGCCAAGTTCCACAAGGCCGGTCTTATCGGAAACGGAAATCAGGGCGCGGGTCACGCGGACAAGGTCGGTCATGGCTCGGTCCGAAACGATCAGGATTGGAAGCCCGGCTTATCGCCCGAGGGGCGGGTGCCGTCAACCGGGCCTTCCGCCGGACGTTCAGGCGACGGCGTCTTTCGGATCGTACGAGGCAATCTCGAGCAGATTGCCGCACGGATCACGGAAATAGACCGAGGTCATCGGCCCCATCGCCCCTTGCTGCTTGCCGGGCCCACGGATGATCTCGACACCCTCGGCTTTCAGTTTCTCGATAACCGGAGCGATGCCGCCCTCGGTGATGAAACAGAGATCCAGCGCGCCCGGCGATTCGTCTGTTCCAGTGATCCAGTTCTCGGCGCCGATCGGCCTGAGGTTGATCTTGGAGCGCCCGAACTTGAGCGCGATCCGGTGGATCGGACCGAAGAATTCCTCGCGCTCGAAGCCCATCACGCGCTCATACCAGGCGGCGACTGCCTCGACATCCCGGCAATTCAGGACCACATGGTCGATCCGGTCGATCATCGCTTTACTCCCTCGGCGCGGTGATGCTTAACAAGTCGAAACATGACTCGATTTCCTCCGGAGCGCGAGATGGACGGCACCACGATCGAGATTGACCAGCGGTTCCGGGGTCCGCCGCATTCCGGCAATGGCGGCTATGTCTCGGGCCTGCTCGCGCGGCATGCCGGGATGGGCGATGCGGCCGAGGTCACCCTGCGCGCGCCGACCCCGCTCGGCCGCCCGCTCTCGGTGCTGAAGACCGATGACGGCGAGGCGACGATGATGGACGGGATGACCCTGATTGCCGCCGCCCGACCCTTCACCGTGGCGATCGATCCCCTGCCCGAGGCCTCGGTCGAGCAGGCGCGCGCCGCGAGCGGGCGCAGCATCGGGCCCGACCGCCATGTGCTGCCGGAATGTTTCGTCTGCGGTCCGGGACGGGCGCATGGCGACGGGCTGCGGGTCTTCGCCGGACCTTTAGACCCGGCCGATACCGGCTGGACCGGCGCACTCGCGGCGGAATGGACGCCAGACGAGAGTTTCGCCGGCCCGGACGGGTTGATGGCGAGCGAATTCCTCTGGTCCGCCCTCGACTGTCCGACCGGCTACACCGCGCTCAGGCCCGACGGGCACGGCAAGGGAAAGAACCAGTCGATGCTGCTGGGCCGGATCGCGGTGCGGATCGACCGCCGCCCGCCGGTGGGAGAGCCCTGCGTCCTGGTGACCAAATTGATCAGCGTCGAGGGCCGCAAGATCACCGCCGACGGCGTGCTCCGCGATGCGAAAGGCGAAACCCTGGCGGAAGCGCGCGCTCTTTGGATCACCGTGCCGAAGGACATGCTCCTGGCGAACCGGACCGGGTGATCAAGGCAGGAACGTCCGCGCCGGTCCGGGTGGCACCCTTGCCTGCATGGTCTGCTCGAACGCATAGGCGAGGCCGATCAGCGGCCCGTCGCTCCAGGCGCCGCCGATGAAGGAGACGCCGACCGGCAGTCCGGCGACATAGCCCATGGGAACGGTAATGCTCGGATAGCCCGAGATCGCCGCCAGGCTGGAGCTGCCGCCCGTGCCCCGGTTGTCACCGTTCACCAGATCGATGGCCCAGGGCGCGGACGCGGTCGGCGCGACCAGCGCGTCGAGATTATGCGCCGTCAGCAGCCGGTCGATGCCGTTCTCTCGGGTGAGCTTGCGGCTCACCGCCAGCGCCGTCCGATAGACCCGGTCTTCAAGCCCGCCGGTTTCCTCGGCCTGCAGAAGCAATTCCTGGCCGAAGAAGGGCATGACTTTGTCGGCATGGTTCTCATTGAAGGCAATCACGTCGGCAAGGCTCCGAACCGGCGTCTCCGGACCCAGCGTTGCCAGATAGGCGTTCAAACCAACCTTGAACTCGGTCAGCATCACGATCAGCTCGGGCGGACGCGTCTCGTCCCGCATCGGCGGGGCGAGGCCGTCGATCAACGTCGCGCCGGCGTCCTTCAGCGCCGCGAGCGCGGTCTCGAAAACCGCATCGACGCCTTCGTGAAAACCGGCGTGATTGCGCGCAATGCCGATCCGCTTGCCGCGCAGCGCCGCCGGATCGAGATGGCGGGTAAAATTCTCGGTTCTTGCCGTCGCCGTCGCGGGATCATCCGGGTCCGGCCCCGCGATCACCGAGAGCAAGGCAGCGGCATCGGCGACACTGCGCGCCATGGGGCCGGCGGTATCCTGGCTGTGCGAGATCGGGATGATGCCGGAACGGCCGACCAGCCCTACGGTGGGTTTGATCCCGACCAGCGAGTTCATGGTCGATGGGCTGACGATGGAGCCGTCGGTTTCGGTGCCGATCGCCGCCGCGCAAAACCCCCGTGCCGCCGCCGTGCCGGAACCGGAGCTGGAGCCCCCCGGCGTGCGGTCGGTGAAATAGGCGTTGCGCACCTGCCCACCCCGGCTCGACCAGCCGCTGGACGAACGGGTCGAGCGGAAATTCGCCCATTCGGAAAGGTTGGTCTTACCCAACAGAACGGCGCCCGCCGCCCGAAGGCGCGCCGCCACGTGGCTGTCACCGGACGCCCTCACCCCATCCAATGCGAGGGACCCCGCCGAGGTCATCATCGCATCCCCGGTCGCGATATTGTCCTTGATCAGGATCGGAATACCGTGCAGCGGGCTTCGCACGCGGCCCGCCGCACGCTCGCTATCCATGTCATGGGCGATTGCCTCGGCGTCCGGATTGAGGAAAGCGACGGCGTTGAAGTCCCCGTCCTCCGCCTCGATCCTCGCCCGATAGGCGGCAACGAGGTCGACCGCGCTCACCTCCCCCTCCGTCATCGCGGCGGTGAGACCGGCGATCGGCGCGTCTGCGGGATTATCCATGGCAGGCATCCGCCGCCGGTTTATTCTTCAAGAGTCGGCCCGGCCCCTGCGACCCGGGTCTGGCGCATGAAGCGGCGGTACTTGTCGGCGTCATAGCCGGTGCCTCGGTGCAGGAGGCAGCGGTTGTCCCAGATCACCAGCTGATCCGGCTCCCAGATCTGGGTGTGGATATGCGCCTCGCCCGTCGCCTCCTCCAGCAAGCCGTCCAGAAGCGCCCGGCTCTTCGTCTCCTCCCAGCCGGCGATGTTCCGGGCGTGCGAGCCGACATAATAGTTCTTCTCGCCATTGCCGGGATTGCGGCGCACCAGCTTCTGGTTGATCGGCGGCAGCGAGGCCGCGTGCTTGGGGTCCACCTCGGCAACCTTGGAGCGCGAGAAGACATAGTCGTGCACGACCTCGAGCGGATCGATCGTCTGCTTCGTTTCGTTGGGCAGCCGGCGATAGGCGGCGCGGGAGGAGACATATTGGGTATGGCCACCCTCGTCCGGCACCTCGTAGACATACATGATTGACACCAAGCTCGGGACCTTCCGGAACGAGGAATCCGAGTGCCACATGTTGTTGCCGGTCATGAATTTCGTGTGTTTGTGGTCGTTGCCGTAGACGGTGCCGTCCGGCTGCACGTTGCCGATGGTACCGAAATAGTTGATCACCCCGTCCCGCCCTAGCGCCACGTGATTGGGCTCCGGTTCTCCCAGCTGGCGGGTGAAGGCCAGGTGCTTGTCGTCGTCCAGCTTCTGTTCCGGAAACACCAGGAAGGAATAGTCGTCGATCGCTTTATGAACCTCCGCGACCTCGGCGGCGCTCAGGGAACGGCTGAGATCGATGCCGGTAATGGTCGCGCCGAACTCATCATGCAGAGGGTCGATGTTGAGCGATGCCATGATGCCGCCTCCCGAGGTTTCCTTAACCCTGATCCCATAGCATATTGACTTCCCGGCGTTGGGCAATCCGCCGCCGCAAAGCATTTCAAACTCGATCCACGTCAACCGGATCAACACTGGGAGCCCGCCATGGCCGTCGTCGAAACCGAGCAGCACGGACAGATCCTCGTCATCCGCATGAACCGTCCGGAACGGCTGAACGCCATGGGCCGCGAGATGATGGAGATGCTGGCCGAGAAATGGCGCATGTTCCGGAAAAGCCCGGACCTGGAGGTCGCGATCTTCACCGGCACCGGCCGGGGCTTCTGCGCCGGCGAGGACATGAAGGAAACGCTCGAGAAGGGCGATGTCGGCAAGGCCACGGACGTGAAGCCGGACGATCCGTTCATGTCGATGGAACTGGAAAAGCCGGTGATCGGCGCCATCAACGGCTTTGCCATGGGCGGCGGCTTCATGCTGGTGGAGCGCACTGATTTGCGCGTCGCCTCGACCAACGCGGTCTTCGAGGTGTCCGAGGCCAAGCGCTGGCTGCTGGGCGGCTACAATCACGGCACCATCGCCAATATGCCGTTTCCGATCGCCATGGAGATGGCCTTCGGCTTCCGATTTACCGCCCAACGCTTTTACGAGCTCGGGTTCCTCAACCGCGTGGTCGAGCCGGACCAGCTCATGCCGACCGCGATCGAGATGGCCGAACACCTTCTGACCCTGCCGCCGGCCTCGCGCGTCAACACGGTCCACATGATGCGCCAGATGCGCCCGGCCCCGACGGCGCAGCAGCAGCGGCTGGCGGCCGCCCTGCATCTGCACGGCGACACCAATGACCGGATGGAGTCCCGCGCCGCCTTCGCCGAGAAGCGGAAACCCAACTTCAAAGGCTGGGTCAATCCCGACGACCGCTACAATATGCCTAAGCTGTCGGATTTCGCCGAGTAGACACGGCGCTGGCGTGAATTCGAGGTTGGATCCTCACTTTTTGCCGACGTTGCCGCCGATCTCCTCGATATTGGCGTGATCGACCAGGCTCCAGGGCATGCCCTCGTTCCGCAGGATCCGTTTGCCGAGCCGGGGATAGTCGCCGACATCGTGGGCGAGCCTTTCGCCGACCACGATACAACGCAGCGTTTCATCCCCAGTGTTCTCGATCGAGTGGGCAAGCCCGCCCTTGCGATAACCGAGGAAATCACCGGGACCGATCTGCAACCTCTCTTCGCCGATGACCGCGGTCGCCGAGCCTGAGAGCACGTAGACACATTCGTCCTCGCAATAGTGGCAATGGTGCTCGGTCGTCGCATGGCCCGGCTCGACCTCGATGATGTGAAAGCCGAATCCCGTTAAACCCGTGAGGTCGCCCAGCGACTTGTTGATGCGCCGCGCATTGCCGTTCAGGAAATGGGTCTTTTGCAACCCTTCCATTCCGGATATCTCATCCTTCGAGACAAGATACTTTTCCCGTGCCATGCCCTCTCCCTATCGCATTGTTTCCTTGAGCGGGGGCGACTCCGACACTTTCCGGGCGCCGGTTCGCCCGGCGGAGTTTACCGTCGGATGGGCCGCGATCTTAGAGTTACTTTCTTAACAATCTTGGCTTTGATGCCGTAAGCCCAAGCCAGCGCACATCGATCTCGACCCCGCCGTCGATCCCCGACCCGGCTTCGAAATGGCCCTGATCGAAGGCCGACACGCCGACCACCCGGTCAATCCTTCCCGAGCCGGTCCGGGCAGGCGCCAACAGCCGCCGCGCCTGAAGAATGCGACCGGCGCGGGTCAGATGGCGCGTCACTGCGTAACAGAGCGCCGGCTCGTCCAGCACCCGGTTCCAGCGGGCATTCACGCGATCGGCATAGTCGGCTTCGAAGACATCATTGGCGGTCTTGCCCACCAGCTTGCCGCCAAGACGGTCGCTCATGCTGGTGCCGACGAGACGATAGGTCATGCGGCCGTCATCATGTCTCTCGACCACGAAAATCGTCCGCAAGGCCCAGGGCATGCCGAGCGGGTCCAAGTCCACGAAATCGGGAACCGGGCGGTCCCGACGCGCCGCGCTCCAGAATTCGAGGAAACGCCCAAGCAGAATCGGCACGTCTGCCGGCAAAAAGCCGATCGCCCATTCGTCTTCCGGCATTTCCTGCATGGCTTCGGCACCCATTGCGGATCACCTTCGAAATGTTTGGATCGAAGCAGCGTAATCCTTTGGCGCCCCCGCCGTGTACGTAAGCTCAGATTCCACTCGAATTCCGGGAAAACATAACTCGACGAAACGAACAAATCGTTAAGACAAGTGGGTGTCAAGCAGCCTCAATAAGACGAAATGCCTCCCTCCGCCGGAATGACCGCCCCATTGACCATCCGCGACTCGTCCGACGCCAGGAACAGGGCGATATTGGCGATATCCTCCGGCTCCCCGGATCCGAAGGGATAGGCCTTCCAGGAAGAGACCATCGCGGCCCGTCGGTTTGACATCGAGGACGCGGTGTTCCGGCTTCTGGTACGTTCCGTCGCGATCATGCCCGGACAGATGACGTTGGCCCGCACCCCGTCATTGGAATAGGCACCGGCGAGGCTTTGGGTGAACGAGATCAGCCCGCCCTTGGCGGCTGAATAGACATGTGCCGGATGATTGCCGCGCAGCGCGACGACGGAAGAGACGTTGACCACGGCTCCGCCGCCGCTCTCGATGATCTTGGGTATGCCGAACCGGCTGCACAGGAACGGTCCTTTCAGGTCCAGCGGTATGGTCCGGTCCCAGACGCTCATATCGACCTCGGTGACCACGGAATCTTCCGGCACCGATCCGCCCGCGCAGTTGAACAGGATGTGCAGGCCGCCGAAATGTTGGACGGCGCGCGCGACCGTTGCCTCGACGCTGGCCTCGTCGGTCACGTCCGTTGGAACGAACAGCGCGGCATCACCGATCTGTGCCGCGGTGGCGGCGCCGGTTTCCTCATTCCGTTCGGCGATCACCACCTTGGCGCCTTCCCTTGCGAATATGACCGCAGCGGCCTTGGCGATCCCCGCTCCCGCACCCGAAATCATCGCGATCTTGCCGGCCAGTCTGTCCATTTCCCGCTCCGCTGAAATATCGATCCGTGGCAGCCTGTGCCCTGACGATCGGCATGCCAACCGCTAAGCTCACTCGCCGACCGTCCATCAGGTGGAAGATCCGGATGCCTCGGCGATGTAAGGGTTTTCCACAAGCTGATTTCGCCGGCGTTTCCACCAACTATCCAATCATGGACCATTCAGTACCGGGGACGCATCATGATTGAAGGTATCACCGGAGCAACCGCCGCCCTGCCTCAGCTGCAGTCACCACAGGCGCAAAGAACCACCGAGACGACCGCCTCCCAGGGAAACACCGCCGGCAACAGCGTGATTGACGCGAGCGGCAGCGGCGCCGTCGGCCCGTCCGACGTTCCGCCCGTCCAGTCGGTCAATCAGCCGCCCCGGGTATCGAGCCCTGGACCGGAGAACGACTTCGGCCAGCGAGGCACGCTGCTCGACATCGCCGCCTGAAGCCGGGTCAGCCGAAATACGACCCGCCGTTCACGTGCATGATTTGCCCGGTGATCATCGAGGCGCGGTCAGAACAGAGAAAAACCGCCATATCGGCAATCTCGGACGGCTTGAGAATGCGGCCAAGCGGGATCTGTCGCCCCATCTCCATTACCTCCTCGTCGCTGTTGCCATAGCGCGGCTGAGCGGTATCGGTCAGCCCCGGCGCGACCGCGTTGACCCTGATGCCATGCTCGGCCAGTTCGTTGGCGCTGGCCCGTGTCACGCCGAGAATCCCGAGCTTGCTGGCGGTGTAATGCGAGGCGTAGGGCGTTTGCCCGCGGACCGATTGGGAAGCCAGATTAACAATCGCCCCCTTGGTGCCGGCAGCAACCATGGCCCGCGCCGCCGCCTGGCTGCAGAAGAACGTGCCCTTCAGATTGATATCGAGGACGAAGTCGTAGTCTCGTTCCTCCATCTTCAGGAACGGCACTCTCGGGAACATACCCGCATTGTTGATCAGCATGTCGAGGCCGCCGAGTTCAGCCACCGTCTCGGCGACAATCCGACGGCAATCCCCGACGATGGAAACATCACCTTTGACGAGCACCGCTCGGCGCCCGCACGCCCGTACCTCCTCGGCGACCCCTTCGGCCTTGGCCTGATCATTATGCCAGTTCACGGCGACGTCCGCGCCCGCCTCAGCGAACCCAAGGGCCATCGCCCGGCCTATCCCCTGCTGCGCCCCCGTCACCAGGACCTTGTCGCCGACCAGTTTCATTGTCGCTCTCCGATGCGAAAAGCTATCTTTCTCAATCCATGACAAGGATCATGCAACGATGTTCCGTGCCAACACCAGAGCCTCGACCTTTCCTTCCTTCGCCAGTTCCGTCCTGACTATGCGAGCTTGTCCATGGTGCGCGAATGAAGGCTGATATCCTTGCACGCGTCGCGGCCGAGCCACCTTGCGCCGAAACCTTGTTGGAACTTGCCGAGCACTACGAATCCGTGCCGGATCTGGTCCCTGCTTTCGGATATTACCTCATCGCCTTGTCGCTCGTAGATGCGGTTACCCCCAAACTCGCCAGCAAAGTCGGGGCCATTGCCTTCAAACTGGGGGAACACGGATTCGCGCTCAAATGTTTCCGGATGACCCTTCGCAGCGAGGCCGATGCGGATGAACGCGAGCGATCCGCGCGCGCGATCACCAATCTTTTCAAGGCCTCCGGCTTCGATATCCAAACAGCTCGGCCTGCTCCTTTCGAGCTCGCCCTGCCGGCGTTGCTCGCGGAGGTCCCGGGTACGGCGCGGTCTGGCGCGATCACTTGCCTGGCGATCACCGCAGGCACGGATCTTAGGGAGAACGGGCTGCTCTCGATCGCCGACAGCAACCTTTACCGAGGTCTCGCCTTCAACTTTGCCGCAATGGCGCAAGCGGCGCCCAGCTTCAATGCCGATTTGTTTCTGTTGTACCTCGTTCGCGACCTCTGCCCCGCGGTTATTCTGTTCCGGCACGCCAACTTGACCGAGCGCGGCGGCGATCCCCGGGTCGAAACCTTGCTGGCGATACGACGGCAGACGAAGGTGCCGGTGATCGGTCTCTACTATGATATAGCCAAACCCAGCTTTCAGAGGATCTGCCAGGCCTACCTGCCCGGACTTGACGGCGTCGTCACCTGGGACCGGCCGATTGGTGATACCGTTCCGCTTTCGCCGGAAATCCGGGTCCGGGACCTATGGACCCCTTTACCGTCCTGCCCATTCCGGTTTCGGGAGCGACAGCGGAATATCGATATCGGTTTTGTCGGACGCTCCGTCAGCCACTACGTGACGCGCCATCGGTATCTCGACGGCCTGGCGGCCGCGAACGTCCAGGTAACGTGCCGCGGCGAAACTTTCGGCGGAGTCTTTCCGTCGAGGACATGGTAGCGTTCCTTCAATCCTGCAAGATCGTCTTGAATTTCTCCTCGACGCCCCTGATTTCGCCCTGGGAAGGCGACGATCGGGACACCGAAACCGATCACGTCAAGGGCCGCGTTTTCGAGGCGATCGCCTGCGGCGCACTGTTGTTTGAGTCCCGCAACGACTTCACCCGGCGGCTTTTCGTGCCGGACAAGCATTACGTGGAGTTTTCCGATCTCGAAGAACTCACGCGGAAACTGGCGTTCTACCTTGAGAACGACACGGAGCGGGAGCGCATCGCCCAGGCCGCCAGGGACCACTATCTAGCGAACTACACAAGCGCACATTACTGGCGCGAACTAGAGGACTTGATTGTTGAAATCACGGCGTGCCGTAGCGTCGAAACCTGACTGCCTCGGATCGCTTCATCGCCGGTATGAGCGGCCCTCGATCACTAAATCTCCCAGCGTGACGTCGCGGCCTTGGATGATGTCGGCATGAAGCGCCATATCGATGTTGCGGCCAGAGATGATCATCGCGCTCGGTCCTTTGAGATCCGCGAGCTTTCCCGCCAACAGCGCCGCGGCGGCGACGGCGCTGCCACCTTCGCATACCAGGCGGTCCTCGAAATAGAGCGCCTGGACGCCCCGGTAGATCTCGGCCTCGCTGACCAACACCGTCGCGTCGAGATAGTCGCGGCAGAGCGCGAAGGAATACCTGTTCGCAAGCCCGATCCCGCCGCCGAGGGAATCCGCCAGACTCGGAAACTCCGCCACATCCACGGGACGACCGGCCCGTAGTGAGTCGACCATGGCCGGCCCCCGGTCCATGGAGATACCGATCACCCTGATATCCGGGTTGATGTTCTTGACCGCGAGCGCGATGCCGCCGGCGAGGCCACCGCCGGACAAGGGGATGAGCACGCTCGCAAGGTCGGGCCGGCGCTCCATAAGCTCAAGGCCGATCGTGCCCTGGCCGGCGATCACCATCGGATCGTCGAAGGGAGAGATATCCACCAGCCCCTCGTCACGGACCAGGCGGTCACACTCCTCCTGCGCCTCGTCCTGGGAGCCGCCGACGATCCGAACCTCTGCCCCCAGGGCCTTGATCCCGTCGACCTTGGCCTGGGGAACCAGTTTCGTCATGCAGATCACCGCCCGGAGTCCCCGCGCCCGCGCCGCAAAGGCCACGCCGCGTCCGTGATTGCCGGTCGAACAGCAGGTCACCCCGGCGATACCATCCGGCAAGGCGGAAATCGCGTTCGCGGCGCCGCGCAGCTTGAAGGCGCCGATCGGCTGGGTCATTTCCAGCTTCAGCAGCACGTCGTGCCCGGCGATGGACGAAAGATACGGCGAGGGAACCAGCGGGGTCTCGATGGCGGTGCCGGCAATGGCACGCCGCGCCGCGTAGATCGATGCCAGACTAAGCGCGCTCATCATGCCTCCCATCTTGTCCTGAAACCCTTGAAGGGCGTGGCGATCTTCTGGATGTCCTGTAAGACATCCGAAGGAATGGCAGGGCGGATGTCGGAGGAGGTGCTGGCATAGATCATGTCCGCGCAGCCGCCGAACCGCGCGCCGACGATCGTGGCCAACTCGTCATACCGCCCGATCGCTGCAAAGAGACGCATCACGTCGTCGGAAATCTCCGCCGCGATCTCGTCCCATTTGCCCTCCTTGGTCATGGCGTTTAGCTTGCGCCCAAGATCGGCCAGTCCGTGATGCTCGAAAACCGGCCAGTAGCTCGGCGTGGACCCATAGAAAGCAACCCGGTAGCGGACCCACTCGGCCACCTCATGGACTTCCTCGTCGGTGGCACCGGTGGCAACGAAGCCGCCGCCGGTCACCTGAAATGCTTCTCTCGGAGTGCCGGAGATCGCCAGCCCCTCGGCAATCCGCGGCATTGCCACGTCCTCGAGATAGGCGCGCGTGCAGAACGGATGCAGGCGCACGCCGTCGCAGACTTCGCCCGCCAGTTTCAGCGTGTGCGGGCCGACCGCCGCGATGGTCACCGGCACCGGCGGCTGCCTCGTCGAGGCGGGAACGAAATTCGGGGTCATCAGGGTGAAGGTGTAGTGATCGCCGGCGAATTTAAGCGGCTCCCCCAATTCCCAGCAGCGCCAGATCGCTTTCAGGGCTTGTACATATTCCCGCAGACGCGGGGCCGGAGCGGACCAGGAAACCGAAAAGCGCTTCTCGTTATGCGGCTTGATCTGCGGGCCGAGACCCAGGACAAACCGTCCGTTCGACGCCTTCTGCAGATCCCAACAGGTATTCGCCACGACCATGGGCGACCGGGGGAAAGCGATCGCCACGGCGGTGCCGAGCATAATCCGTTCGGTCGAGACCGCCGAGACCGCCAGCGGCATGAACGGCTCATAGCGGTTCTCCATGGTGGCGATCAGATCGAAGCCGGCCCGTTCCGCAGCCCTGGCGGCGTCGGGGACGGCACGAAGATCCTCCTGCGGCAGGGTTGTCATCACTTGCACGGCGCAACTCCCAGGCGGCGGCATTCAACGGGCCCGGATCGCCCTTGCGAGCCCATCCCGCCCTTTGCCGCCGCCGAGTGAACCAAACCGAACGCTCGACCACAACCGTTCCGATGGGCCCGATCGTGGATCCGTCGACTTGGGTAGAGGCAAACCAGTGACCCGGACCGACTCGGGCCGGTTTGCCGGGTCGATAAAATCTCCTCCCTGCCGCCGCATGGGCGGCTTTGGCGGGATTCCCGACTGTCGTTGTCTTGGGCGCGCCGAGTTGCTATATCCCGACTTGGTTTCCAGCCAG
>JAYQSQ010000021.1:0-81734 GCA_038146985.1 Alphaproteobacteria bacterium | reverse complement strand
CCAAAAGCACGCTAGAGATACGCAAGACAGACAATAGTCTTATCGAACAAACGCAAACCAAAACCACGCCGCCCGCGCATCCCTTCCGATATATCTACTATGTCAAAGAACGGAGACGACAACGGCCCTGCGCACCCTTGGCGCCCAAAACTCGGAGTCATCCGGAGTTCCCAAGCCCGGCGAGGGCCTCGGATTTCCCTTTATAGTCAGCCGGAATATCCTTGGCAAGGGAAACACGCGAAAAAAATCGCGTCGTCGCGAAACCCGGCGACGCCCCACTGCCCGGCTGGAAAGGCTTTGCTTTCCGTCGAGTAATTGTATAGATTTTATCCACAAACACAAGATGTCGTTTTAAACACTATATATGGATGGACACGGTCCCAGGCGTTGGACATTGGGAACGCCTTAGAAACGCGGGGCGGGATGTCAGGGAACGGCAACCGGAGGAGAATCAAGCGATGAACGAGACTTCCGATACCTCGCCTCGATCCGCGACGTCCGTTTCCCGCGATGCGCGCCCCCTCCCGACCGGCCGATTGATTGCTGCGGCCCTGGCCCTGACCCTTGCCGGATGCCAGTTTGCCTTTCCGGACGTTCCCAACCCGTTCAACGGCACGACCTCGACCAGCGTCTCGGCCAAGGACGCGGAAAAACGCCCGAAGGACGCGGCCAGTCAGGACGGCGAGACCGAAACGCCGCGCTTTACCCAGTTCACCGACATCCCGATCCCGGCGAATGCCAAGGTCGACCTGGACAATCTGCTGGTGCTCGGCACCGAGGACGGCTGGATCGGCCGCCTGGCGCTCGGCACCGCCTACGACATGACCGAGATGTACGCCTTCTATGAGCGCGAGATGCCGCGCTTCGGCTGGGAGCAGATCACCATCATCCGCTCCGCCATCAGCACCATGACCTATGCCCGCGGCCCGCGGGTCGCGACGATCACGCTGTAGCCGAAAACCACCGGCGGTTCCGTCGTCGATTTCACCGTCGCGCCCGGAACCGGCGGCCAGACCGTCAGCGCCCCGCGCAATGCCGCGCCGCCGGTGCAAAGGCTGCCGGCCAGTCCGCGACCCCAGGTCGGCAGCTCCGGCTGATCCGCTCGGCCCGGCTCACAGCAAGCCGAGCGCGCGCAGTTCCCGGCGCATCTCCTCGGGAAGGTCGTCCGTATCGTCGCGCCCGCCGTCGAGATCGCCCGGCGCGTCTTCCACATCGAGATAGCGCCAGCCCTGGAACGGCCGGCATGCCCGAGGCTCCGTGCGGATCAGGTCGGTATCCATGATCAGGGCACAGCGCCGCGCGCCTTCCTCGTTCTCCGCTTCCTCGATCCCGATGATCCGCTGGCGGACCCGGATCTGCCGCCGGATCACCCAATAGAGTGAGCCGCCATCAAGGATCTCCTCGGCCCGGCGCGGGGTATTGCGGGTCAGATGCACGTCGTGGGGTTTCAGGCCCTGGCGGCGCATCTCGGCGCGGCGGCGGTCCCGGTAGTCCTCGAGCTGGCGTACCGTGTCGATGCCGACGCAAAGCTTGATCAGATGCACGGTCACCACAGCACTCCCACCGGGAGATAGCCGAGCAGCCGCCACCAGACGACATCCAGGGGCAACAGCAGCACAACCCCGACGACGGCGGTCGAGACAGTCGCCTTCAGCCCGTCGGACAGCGCCACACCGCCAAGCTGCATGCCAACGATGATCGGCGGCACCTGATAGGGAAACCAGACCGTGGAGAAGCCGATCACCTGGGCCATCAGCACCGCCTCGATGGTGAGCCCGGACGCGGCCCGCAGCTCGCCCGAGATCGGCGTCAGGATCGCCGGCACCCCGGGCATGGTCGAGAACATGCCGAGCAGCATCGCAAGTCCGCTCAGCGACAGGAAGGAATGCAGCGGCGTCTCCGGCGACAGATTGAGCACGCCCAGCATCCAGCGGCTGAGGAACGCGCCGATCCCGCTCCCGGAAACCACGGCTCCGATGCCGATGATACCGGCGACATAGATCAGCGGACCCACATGAACCTTGGCCCGGAACGTGTCCGGCGGCACCAGGGACAGCACCGGCAGCAGGCAGACGACGCCGACGCCGAGGGAAACCCAGGCCGGCGCCACCCCGTGCAGCGAATCCGTCGCCCAGAGAACCAGCGCCAGGGTCAGCAGGACCGCGAGCCGTCCCTCCTCGGCGGTAAACACGCCGCGCGCCGCCGGCACCGGCGCGCCGTCCTCGGCCGGCTCCGTCCCCGGCGCCGCGTCGCCGCCGCGCGGGCCGAACAGCCAGACGATGCAGGCCCAGATCGTGACCGCGCGCAACAGCGCCAGGACCGGGAAATGCAGCAGCAGGTAGTCGAAATAGCGGATATGGACGCCCTGAAACGCCTCCGCCGCGCCCAACAGCACATTGTTCGGAACATTGGCCGGCAGAACCGAGGTCGAGCAGAGATAGGCGCTGAGCACGGTCGCCATGATCATGCCGGCCCGCTGCCTGCCGCCGGACGCGAAGCCGAGCCGCTGGGCCAGGGCCAGCACCACGGGGATCAGCATCACCACCCGGCTCAGGGTCGAGGGCATGAGAAACACCAGAACCATGTTCACCAGGATGATCGCGGCGATGACGACACGGTAATCGCCGCCGACCCGCCGCGTGATGCCGCCGGCAATCCTGGCGCCGAGCCCGGTCCGGTCCACCGCCGCACCGATCACCAGCCCGCCGAAAACCAGCCAGAAGGCGCCGGAGGTGAAGCCAGAGAAGACCACCGAGGGCGGCGCGGTCTGGAGAACCATGGCGAACAGGAAGAAAATCAGGATGACCAGCTGCTCGGCCAGGGCGCCGGTCGCAAGCAGGCCGATCGTCACCAGCACAAGCGCGGCGTCGACCGCCATCTCCTGGCTCATGCCGCCCGGCGGCGCTAGCACCAGAAGTCCCGCGCACAGCACGATCAGGATCATCACGGCGCGGCGTGGCGGCAGAATCTGCGTCAAACCGCTCTTGACGGCCCCGCCGCCGGGGTTTGGAGCCATCGCCTAGGTCTCCGCCGCCGCCTCGAAATCGAGAAGATCGGCCCCTTCCTCCACCAGATCGCCGGCGCGGTAGTGCACGGCGACGACCGTGCCGTCACCCGGCGCGGCAATCGTGTGCTCCATCTTCATCGCCTCGAGCACGATCAGCGGCGCACCGCGCGTGACCGCGTCACCGTCCGAGACATGGACCGACACGATCTTGCCGGGCATCGGCGCGGTCAGCCGGCCGCCGCCGGCCTCCATGTCGCCGGCCGTCGCCAGAGGATCGATCTCGCGCACGACGATCGGCCCGTCCGCGCGGAACAGCGTCAGTTCCTCGCCGTCGACAGCCAGTCCGAGCGCATGTCTCGCACCGTCGACCGTCGCAATCAGACGCCCCTCGCCGTCGACGCCGCCTTGGAATTCGGGGCCGTCCGCCGGCACGATCATCCGGTAGCCCCGCGGTCCGCATTCGAGCTTCGTCTCTTGCGCCGCGCCGTCGATCTCCAGCATGAGGGACAGCACGGCGGGCTCGTTCAGGCGCCAGCCGTCTACCCGGCGCCAGGGCGAGCTCGCATCCCCGGAAGCAGCGCCATCGGTTCGCGCCTTTCCGGTCCGTCGCCCCAGCACCGCCAAGGCGGCCAGCGCGAGGGTCGGCGGCGCGACCGGTACAGGAGCCGGGATCAGGGCCGCCGCGTGCTCCTCGATGAAACCGGTATGGACTTCCCCGGCCGCGAAGGCCGGATGCGCGGCAAGACGGGCGAGGAACGGCTGGTTGGTCACCAGGCCGCCGACCTCGGTCTCGCCCAGCGCCGCGGACAGACGGCCCAGGGCCTCGCCCCGGTCGCGCCCGTGCACGATCAGTTTTGCGATCATCGGATCGTAGTGGATCGACACGGTATCGCCGCCCCGCACGCCGGTATCGACCCGCGCCGGAGCCCCGGGAAACCGCAGATGGCCGATCCGGCCGGTTCGGGGCCGGAACTCCACCGGGTCTTCCGCGTAGAGCCGCGCCTCGAAGGCGTGACCCGTGGCGGTGACCTCGCCTTGGCCGAGCGGCAGCGGCGCGCCGTCGGCAACCAGAAGCTGCCATTCGACCAGATCCAGTCCGGTGATCATCTCGGTCACCGGGTGCTCGACCTGGAGACGGGTGTTCATCTCCATGAAGTAGAAGCCGGTTGCGTCCATGATGAATTCGACCGTGCCGGCGCCGACATAACCGATCGCCTTGGCCGCCGCCACCGCCGCCTCGCCCATCGCGGCTCGAATGTCGGGATCGAGACCAGGCGCCGGCGCTTCCTCAAGCACCTTCTGATGGCGGCGCTGGACCGAGCAGTCGCGCTCGAAAAGATGGACGGCATTGCCGTGGCTGTCGGCGAAGACCTGAAGCTCGATATGCCGGGGCCGTGTCAGATACTTCTCGATCAGCAGCCGGTCGTCACCGAAGGCTCCCGCCGATTCTCGCTTGGCGGCGGCGATGGCGCTCTCCAGGGCCTCGGCACGGTCGACGATGCGCATGCCCCTGCCGCCGCCGCCGGCGTTGGCCTTCAAGAGCACCGGATAGCCGATCCGTTCCGCCGCCGCCGCGAGGGTCGCCAGGTCCTGCTCGGCGCCGTGGAAGCCCGGGACCAGCGGCACGCCCGCCGCCTCCATCAAGGCCTTGGCCCCGGCCTTGGAGCCCATGGCGTCAATCGCGCTCGCCGGCGGGCCGACGAAAATGATCCCTGCTTCCGCGCAGGCCGCGGCGAAAGTGGCGTTTTCCGAAAGGAAGCCATATCCGGGATGCACCGCGTCGGCGCCGGCGGCCCGCGCCGCCTCGATGATCTTGTCGCCGCGCAGATAGGATTCCGACGCCGGCGCGGGGCCGATCGGCACGGCGGCATCGCAGCTTTCCACATGCAAGGCGCCGGCATCGGCGTCGGAAAAGACCGCGACTGTGCGAATGCCCATGGAGCGGGCGGTGCGCGCGACCCGGCATGCGATCTCGCCCCGGTTCGCGATGAGCAGTGTCTTTATCATGTCCCGTGATTACCAGCCGCCGCCGCGTCGCGCCAGTGCCTGAATCGTCCCGCCGCTCATCCGGCGCGCCGTCACCAGGACAGTCCGGCCAAATCCCGCGCCGCGCCCGCGTCATGCATACCCGCCATGCCGGATAAGGGATTGCCTTGGCGGCTTGAGGTGACCACCTTAAAGGGTGACGAAACCGGCACACAGGGCAGCTTTGGGGAGCGCGTCATGCGGATTGGGGTACCGAAGGAAATTAAGAACCACGAATACCGGGTCGGGCTCGTCCCCGCGGGCGTCCGCGAACTGGTCCATCACGGCCACGACGTGCTGGTCGAAACCCATGCGGGCTTCGGGATCGGGCTTGACGACGATGCCTATATCGCCGCTGGCGCGAAGATCGCTCCGGATGCCGAAGCGGTATTCGGCGAAGCCGAGATGGTGGTCAAGGTCAAGGAGCCGCAGGCCTCGGAAATCGCCCGTTTGCGGGCCGATCAGATCCTGTTCACCTATCTGCACCTCGCCCCGGACCTGCCACAGACCAAGGGCCTGGTGGAAAGCGGCTGCACGGCCATCGCCTATGAGACGGTCACCGATGCGCGGGGCGGCCTGCCGCTTCTGGCGCCGATGAGCGAGGTTGCGGGCCGCATGTCGATCCAAGCGGGCGCCCACTGCCTCGAAAAAGCCCAGGGCGGCAGCGGCATCCTGCTGGGCGGTGTCCCAGGGGTCGCCGCCGGCAAGGTGACAATTCTCGGTGGCGGCGTGGTCGGCACCAATGCGGCGCGCATGGCGATGGGCCTCGAAGCCAAGGTCACGGTGCTCGACCGTTCGCTGCAACGGCTGAACGAACTCGACATGCAGTTCGGGCCGTGGCTGAACACGATCTATTCGACCATCGACGCGGTCGAGGAATACGTGCTGGACGCTGATCTGGTGATCGGCGCGGTGCTGATCCCCGGCGCCGCCGCCCCCAAACTGGTGACCCGCGAGATGGTGACGAAGATGCGCCGAGGCTCGGTCCTGGTCGACGTTGCCATCGATCAGGGCGGCTGCTTCGAGACCTCCCGCGCCACCACCCATGCCGAACCGACCTACGAGGTCGATGATGTCGTGCATTACTGCGTCGCGAACATGCCCGGCGGCGTCGCGCGGACCAGTACCTTCGCGCTGAACAATGCGACCCTCCCCTTCACCCTTGCCATCGCCGACAAGGGCTGGCGCGTCGCGCTGGACAGGGACCCGCATCTTCGGGCCGGCCTGAACGTGCACGCGGGCGCGGTCACCTACAAGGCCGTGGCCGACGCCCATGGCATGGCCTATATGCCGCCCGAGGATGCTTTGCGGCTTTGACGCCTGAACGTCAGCTCGTCACCAGACCGCCATCGACGTTGTAGCATTGGCCGGTGATATTGCGGGCACCGGGTGAGGCCAGGAATACCGCCATGGCGGCGATGTCTTCCGGCTCGTTGGCCCGGCCGAGCGGCACGCCCTTGGTGAATTCGGCCATCATCTCGTCCTCCGAGATACCGGCGGCGGCGGCGCGGGTGGCGACCAGACCGTTTACGATCTCGGTCCGCGTTACCCCGGGACAGATCGCGTTCACGGTGATGTTGTGCCTGGCGAGCTGTTGGGACGCGGTCTTGGTTAGGCTGATCACCGCCCCCTTGCTGGCGGCATAGGCCGCGTTCGAGGTGCCGGCGAACCCGCGTCCCGCGATCGAGGCGATATTGATGATCCGCCCGCCGCCCCGTTCAATCATCCGCCGCGCCGCGCCCTGCAGGCAGAAGAACACGCCCTTGGCGTTGACCCGGTGCATCCAGTCCCAGTCCTGCTCGGTCAGGTCCATGATATAGGCGGATCGCGTGACGCCCGCGTTGTTCACGATCACGTCGAGGCGGCCATAGGCTTCCATGACCCCCTCGATCATCCGGTCGATCTCGCCGACATCGCCGACATCCGCCTTCAGCGCCAACGCCTCGACACCGTGTTGGCGCGCAGTGGCCGCCACGGTCTCGGCCGCCTCCAGATTGATATCGGCGCAGGCCACGTTCCGCCCTGCTTCGGCCATGGCGATCGCCGTCGCCCGTCCGATACCACTCCCGGCGCCGGTCACCAGAACCGTTTCCCGTTCACTCGCCATGATCCGCGCTCCCGTATAAGGTTTTCGGCAAACCTGTGGCCCCACGCCGGCCAGCGCAAGAGCCGGTGGCGCCAAGCAGGTGATAATTGGCTCGGACGACGCACCGGAAAGGCCAGGCATGGAAAGTTCGATCGTTTTCGCCGTAGACGTGACGCAGGATGCGGCGATCGTCTGGCTCGACGCGGCGCAGGCGGTCGCGCCGGTGCCCGAAGGCACGTGGCGGTGGATCCATCTCGACCGCTCCGATACCGGGGCCAACGACATGTTGGAGGCGCTCGGCTTCTCGCCCCTCGCCATCCGGGCGCTCAACACCGAACAAACCCGCCCAAGATCCTGGCATATCGATGACTCGACCATGATCGTCCTGCGGGGCGTGAATCTGAACCCCGAGGTGGATCAGGAACTGATCTCGGTCAGGATCGCGGCGCGGGATAACCTGGTGGTCAGTTCGCGGCGCTATCGGATCATGGCGGTGCAGGATCAGCGCGATGCCCTTTTGGCTGGACAGGGCCCGCGCAACAGCGCCGAGCTTATCCTGGCGATCATCCAGGGATTGTCCGACCGGCTTTCGATCCGGGTGGACGAACTCAACGAAACCCTGGACTACATGGAGGCGCTGGACAAGATCGCGCCGACCGACCGGACGGACCTGCAGGCCCTGCGGCGCCGGCTGAACCTGATGCGCCGCTACATTCGCCCGCAATATCAGGCCGTCAGCGGGCTGCTGCAATTGGACCCGGAATGGTTCGGGGCGGAACTACGCCAGCAGCTTGGCGAGCGCAGCAACGAAGTCCTGCGGCTGGTCGAGGACCTGGACCTGATGGAGGAACGCGCCGAGCTGCTGTACCAGCAGCTGCGCGCCGAAAGCGAGGCCCGCCAGGCCCGCAACACCTATATCCTCTCGCTGGTCGCCGCGGTCTTCGTTCCGCTCAGCTTCATCACCGGCCTTCTCGGCATCAATGTCGGCGGCATACCCGGCGCCGAGGCGTCAAGCGCGTTCACGATTGTCGTCCTCGCCATGGCGGGCCTCATCGCGGTCGAAATCGCGATCATGAAGATCCTGAAATGGTTCTGACCGCCCGGTCTCTTACTGGTCGGGCCTGCCTCCCGGCCAGACCGGATCTCCGGCGAGGTCAGGCCAACCGATCGGCGCCTCGGTCGCGGTCCGGTTCTCCGCGATAGATTTCGACGGGTCCCAACGTCCGGCGATGTATCGGTTGCCGTGCATGCCGTCACCGGCCGGCGAGCAGAGCCAGAGCGCGGGATAGGTCATGTTCACCGGCTGGACCAGATCCGCGCGGTTGAAGCCGGCTCCATCGGGCACCATCGGGGTGTCCGCGGGCCCGCCCGGCACCACCACATTGACCATGATGCCTTCCTCGGCGAATTCGGCAGCATGGCTGGCGCTCATCGCCTCGAAGCCGGATTTCGACGGACCGTAGGGCTGGAACTTGCCGCGCAGCATGGTGAAAAAGCTGGTGGTCACATTAATGATCCGGGCCCGTTCGGCCTTTCGGAGATGACCGATCGACGCCTTGGTCATGTTCCACGGGCCGGTCAAATTGACCCCCACCATCTTGTTCCAGACCTCTGGCGTCACCTCGTCGATGCCGATCAACTCGATATGGTGGCTCTCGCGGACCGAGCCCATGCCGAGACCGGCATTGTTGATCAGGACGGTCACGCCGCCGAAGCGTTCCGCCACCCGGTCGACCGCCGCCCGGCAGCTCTCGAAATTGGCGATATCGACCTGCTCCGTCATGAGCCGGTCCTCGTTGACGCCGCGATGCTCCTCGCGCAGCGCCGCCAGCCCCTCGACGGTCACGTCGAAGGCCGCGACCTTGGCGCCGGCGTCGAGAAAAGCCTTGGTGAAGGCACGCCCGAACCCGCCGGCGCCGCCGGTGACGATCACCACCTTTCCGCTCATGTCCTCCATGGCTCACTCCTCCCGATTATCGACATTTGGCCGAGTATAGGCCTCCGCCGGACCGCGTACCCGCGTCTTCACCGGCCCGTCGCCCTCCATCAAGGTTGAGATCGGCGTCCGATCGGCATTCCCCACTCGGTTCGGATCGGTACAATCAGCCTCGGCACGCGGAAATGACGCCGAGTTACGGCCTCCGGGGGCCGGGAGTTTCGATGTCGACATTCGCCCGCGCGGCGCGGATTGGTGGGACGAAATGCTGAGCGAGACACAGACCCGCAGGGCAGCCGACCTCGTCTGGCGATGCTGGCAAGACGGCACGGTGATGACCGCTCTGCCCGATGACCTCCGCCCCAGGGATCGCACCGAGGCTTATGCCATTCAGGCGCATTACGAAACGATGAGCGGCGCGCCGATCCGGGGCTGGAAGATCGCCGCCACCAGTCAGGCGGGGCAGAAACACATCGGTGTCGATGCACCGATCGCCGGCCGCTTGCTGGCCGAGCACGTTTTCGAGGACGGCGCGACCTTCACCTTTGGGCACAACCGGATGGCGGTGGCGGAACCCGAATTCGCGTTTCGCATGGCCCGCGACCTGCCGCCCCGCGAAAAGGAATACCGGGTCGAGGAGGTGCTGTCCGCCGTCGCCTCGCTGCATCCGGCGATCGAGGTGCCCGACTCGAGATTCGAGCCCTTCGAAAAGGCGGGCGCAGCCCAGCTTATCGCCGACAATGCTTGCACCCATGATTTCGTGCTCGGTGCGGAGATGCCCGCGGCTTGGCGCGACATCGACCTCGTCACCCATCGGGTAACGGCCAGCGTCGCCGGCAAGCACAGCCACGACGGGATCGGCGCGAACGTCCTCGGCGATCCCCGGCTGGCGTTGACCTGGATCGTCAACGAGCTTTCCCGTTACGGCATGACCTTGGCCGCCGGACAGGTGGTGACGACCGGGACCTGCGCGGTTCCCCTTCCGATTTCGGCGGGCGACCGCGTTATTGTGGACTACGGGTCCCTCGGCCGGATCAGCGCCGGTTTCGCCTAGCCGATCCGCCCCCGGAGACGGGAGCGGGTGATATATTACAAGGCACACAGGTCTGATGCCCGTGCCAGCCTGGCTATCCACACCAAGCGATGGCCGATACCCTCGAAGCGCGACGGGCGGCAACGACCGTTTCGCGCGGACATCAAAAGCCGCCCTTGTTTGTGGCACCTCTCAGAGCGCCACGCATTAAGTGGAGGTTCGCATGTCCGGGAAAGTCTACAGAATGACGCAGGTCGTCGGCACGTCGGATGATTCCCCTGGCGAAGCCATTCGAACCGCCATAAGGACGGCATCGAAGTCGATCCGGAATCTCGACTGGTTCGAGGTCGAGCAGATCCGGGGCAACATCAGTGGCGGCGATGTCACCGAGTTTCAGGTGACCTTGAAGATCGGTTTCCGATACGACAGCGCCTGAACCGACGCGGTCGACGGTCGATAGGATAGCGGCCGTCCGGTCGGAGCATACTTTTGGGTGGCTCCAGGAAAACCCGCGGAAGCCGATGCCGCGCGGGAAGGGTGTCGTCTTGTAGCGGCCCGGGTCAGGTGCCGCGGATGGTGAACTCCATGCCGGCCTTGGAGCCGACCCACAGACCCGCCTTGGCCTTTCGCAGGCTGATCAGAAGCTCGCCGACCAAAACATCCACCCACTCGCCCCGCAGGCGGACCACGGTGCCGGGCATGGTCTTATCCGTGTCGGTGCAGGTCACGGTAACCTTGTCGTCGAGGCGCATGGGACAGTCCAGTCAGCGGCCGGTGTCGAGTTAGGGTCTCCGTCGAAGGGACCGAGAACGGTTCTATCCGATTCCCGTTACAACCGAGGGACAAAATCGCCACATCGCTATCGCTCCAGCTTTTCGCCGGCGCGGATCGTGGCGTTGAACGGCAGAAGGATCGACTGATGCCGGTTGGCGAAGGCGCGGGCCGGCTCGAGCAGCGCCAGTTCCGCCCAGTCGCCGTCCGGCGGCGGGCCGCCTTTCTTGAGCATGTCGCGCATCCGGTCACGGACCTGGCGCACCTCCTCCAGGGTCTTGCCGATAACGATCCGGGCGAAGATCGAGGAGGAGGCGCTGCCCAGCGCGCAGGCCTCAACCTCCTGGCCATAGTCGGTGATCACGCCGTCTTCCAGCTTGATGTCGACCGTGACTTCGCTGCCGCAGGACCGGGACACGACCTTGGCGCTGGCATCGGGATCGGCAAGGCGCCGGTTGCGCGCGATATCGCCCGCATAGGCCAAAAGCTTTTCCTGATAGACGTCGTCGAGGGCGCTCATGCGGTCATCGCCTTTTCACGCCGTCTCCTCAAGCGCCAACTCCGCCCGGTGCTTGATCGCCTTCACCATGGCGCCGAGGCCGTTCTTGCGGGTCGGCGAGAGATGCGTTTCGAGGCCGATCTCGGCGATGAAATCCGGCTCGGTATCAAGGATCTCCCGAGGCGTCCGGTTGGAATAGATCCTGAGCAGTACCGCGACCAGACCCGAGACGATGGCCGCGTCGCTGATGGCGCGGAAGACCAGCCGGTCACCCACCGCCTCGCCGACAAACCAGACCTGGCTCTGACAGCCCTTCAGCTTGAACTCGTCGCGGAGATACTCCTCGGGCATTTCAGGCAGCTTGCGGCCGAGATCGATCAGATACTGATAACGGTCCATCCAATCGTCGAAGAAGCTGAATTCGGCGATCAGATCCTCCTGTTCCTCGCTGATCGAGGTTTCCGGCGGCGCCGTATCGATTGTCAAAGCCATGAAGTCCCGAGTGCTGAGATTTGAAGGATCGCGGATCGGCCCGCTTTCCGGCTAGAACGCCGCCCCACGTGCCGCGACGGGCCACAGCGTCTCGACCACGCCGCCCCGCACGCCCACATACCAGTCGTGCAGGTTGACCGTCGGGTCGCAATGGCTGGGGATCAGCCTGAGCTTGTCTCCGAGCTTGATCTTGGGCGCGTTCGGCCCGAGCACAAGTGTCCCATGCTCGTCGGACGCCCCGGCATAGGTCACGTCGGCCATGTCGGCGACTTTCGGCAATCCGGAATCGATGGACGCAGCCTTGTGCCCGGCGTCCAGAACCGCGCGGTCCTTGGTCGGGTGGCTCATCACCGTCGCCAGCACGAACAGGCTTTGCCGGAACGTGTCGAAAAACTCGCCGCTCTCGCCGAGATTGAGCGCGTAGTCGGCATCCATGAAACAATAGGAGCCGGCCTGAAGTTCGTTCCAAATCCCCGAGCCCGCCTCGAACTGGAAGGTTCCGGTTCCGGCTCCGGTCACCAGGCGGCAGGCGAGACCCGCCGCCGCGAGCCTGTCCACCGTGTCCTTGACCAGTGCGCCGGCCTTGTCGATCGCCACCTTGCGCTCGCCATGGCCGCGAATGTGCTGGGCCCGGCCCTGATAGGCCTGCAAGCCGCCGAAAGTCAGGTTCGAGGCCGCGTCGATCTTCTTGGCGAGATCAACCGCCGCCTTGCCCGGCACGACACCGCATCGCCCCGCGCCGATGTCGATTTCGACCAGAACCTCTATCTTCGAGCCGAACCGCTTGGCGGCGTCGTTGATGTCCTCGACGTTCCCCGCGTCGTCGACACAGACGCCGACCTTCGCCTGACGCGCCAGCGCCGCCAGTCGGTCAAGCTTGCGGCGCCCCACGATCTGGTTCGAGACCAGGACATCCTGAATGCCGCCGGCGACCAGCACCGCGGCCTCTCCGACCTTCTGACAGCATTGTCCGACCGCGCCGGCGGCGATCTGGCGGCGCGCCACGTCGGGTGATTTGTGGGTCTTGGCGTGCGGGCGATGGTTGACGCCGAAGGACGCCACCATCCTCGCCATCAAGGCGACGTTGTTCTCAAACGCGTCGAGGTCGACCAGAAGCGCCGGCGTATCGACATCTTCCGCCGCCATGCCGATCTCCGCGGGGGGCCGTATCGTCATCCCATCTTCTCCATCATTCGTGCCCGAAAGCCGCCAAAACCCGGTCGGCGGCAAGACCTGGGGTCATTCGATCCTCGGCGACCGCGCTTTCAAGATCCGCCACGATCTCCCGGACCTCCGGATTGCTCTCCAGCGCCAGCATAAGCCGGTCGCGGATCGTCGACCACATCCGACGTACCCGCTGGCCGCGCCGCCTGGCATCGAATTCGCCGGAACCGGACAGCGCGACCCGATGCTCGCGGATCTGCTCCCAGATCTCCGCGAGCCCGTCGCCGGTGAGCGCGCTGCAGGTCAGCACCGGCGGGCGCCAATTCACGCTGGCGGGCGTGATGATCTCCAATGCCCGGCGGTAATCCGCCGCCGCCCGGCGCGCCGCGATTGCCCGGTCGCCATCCGCCTTGTTGACCGCGATCATGTCGGCGATCTCGAGAATGCCTTTCTTGATGCCCTGAAGATCGTCGCCGGCTCCCGGCAGCATCAGGGCAAGAAAGAAATCGACCATGTCCGCGACGGCGGTCTCCGACTGGCCGACGCCGACCGTCTCCACCAGCACCACATCGAAGCCCGCGGCCTCGCAGATGATCATGCTTTCCCTTGTCGCCCTGGCGACCCCTCCCAAGGTGCCGGAGGTCGGCGAGGGCCGGATGAAGGCGTTGGGATCGCGTCCCAACTCCTGCATGCGGGTCTTGTCGCCGAGAATCGAGCCGCCGGTCCGCGAACTGGTCGGGTCGACCGCCAGCACCGCGACCCGATGCCCTTCCGCCGTCAGCCGGCGCCCGAAGGCCTCGATGAAGCTGCTCTTGCCGACTCCAGGGACGCCGGTGATCCCGACCCGGACCGCCTTGCCGGAATGCGGCAGCAGCGCGTGCAGCACCGCGTCGGCGGTCTCGCGATGCCGTGGATGCCGGCTCTCGACCAGGGTGATTGCACGAGCCAGTAAAGCCAGGTCATCGGACAACACGCCGTTGACGTACTCTTCGGCGGTATTGGGAGTCTGGCGCGCGGTCACGCGGTATCCCCGAGGGCCTCAGGAACCAAAGTGCGGATACCCAATGCACCAAAACACATTGAATCCGTCGTCCCGGGCTTGATCCGGGACCCACGCCTGAAGCTTGTCATCGTGACACATGGTTGAGCACAAGCTACGCTTGTCGCAAGTGCTTCGCTAACCGTCACTCTCAACCTCCTCAGGCGTGGGTCCCGGATCAAGTCCGGGACGACGAAATTTTTTGCTTAGACCTTTAACCTGAATGTCCCGACCTGTTTTCTTAACGAGAACGACAACGCGATCCGGATACTTTGAAACTACCCGTCGTGCCCAAGCGCCGCGTCAAGCTTCGCCAGCAGGTCCAGCGCCGCCTCGGCGATGACGGTGCCGGGCGGGAAGATCGCCGCGGCCCCGGCCTTGTACAGCGCGTCGAAATCCTGCGGCGGAACGACGCCGCCGACAACGATCATGATGTCCTCGCGCCCGAGCTTGGCCAAATGATCGCGCAGTTCCGGCACCAGGGTCAGATGCCCGGCGGCAAGCGAGCTTGCGCCGATGATATGCACGTCGTTCTCGACCGCCTGGCGCGCTGCCTCCTCCGGCGTTTGGAACAGCGGGCCGATATCCACGTCGAAACCGAGATCGGCGAAGGCGCTGGCGATGACCTTCTGGCCGCGGTCGTGACCGTCCTGACCCATCTTGGCGATCAGGATGCGCGGCCGCCGTCCTTCCGCCGCCTCGAAGGCTTCGACCCGCTCGAGGACCTTGGCTGCGGCGCCGGTCCCGGTTCCTAGTTCGCCGCCATAGATCCCAGACACGGTCTTCGTCTCCGCAACATGCCGGCCCCAGATCTTTTCCAGGGCATCGGAAATTTCGCCCACCGTCGCCTTGGCGCGCGCCGCCTCGACCCCCAGGGCCAGCAGATTGCCCTGCCCGCTCCGTGCCGCTTCGGTGAGCGCGTTGAGCACGGCCTCAACCGCGTCCGGGTCCCGCTCTGCCTTGAGCCGCGCCAGCTTGTCGAGCTGCTGGCGGCGTACCGACGCGTTGTCGACTTTCAGAACCTCAATCGATTCCGGATGCTCCGGTCGGTACCTGTTCACGCCAACAATGGTCTGACGGCCGGAATCGATGCGGGCCTGGGTGCGGGCCGCCGCCTCCTCGATGCGCATCTTCGGGATACCGGCCTCGATTGCCTTGGCCATGCCGCCGAAGCCCTGGACCTCCTCGATATGCGCCAGCGCCTTGGCGGCAAGGTCGTGAGTCAGACGCTCGACATAGTAGCTGCCACCCCAGGGATCGATGACGTCGCAGGTTCCGGTTTCCTGTTGGATCAGAAGCTGGGTGTTGCGCGCGATCCGGGCGCTGAAATCGGTCGGCAGGGCCAGAGCCTCGTCCAGCGCATTGGTGTGAAGCGACTGGGTATGGCCATGGGTGGCGGCCAGCGCCTCGACGCAGGTGCGGGTGACGTTGTTGAAAACGTCCTGGGCGGTGAGGCTCCAGCCGCTGGTCTGGCAATGGGTGCGCAGGGAGAGCGAGCGCGGGTCCTTCGCGCCCAGGTCCTTCATCAGCCGCGCCCAGATCAGCCGCGCCGCCCGCATCTTGGCGACTTCCATGAAGAAATTCATGCCGATCGCCCAGAAGAACGACAGGCGCGGTGCGAAGGAATCGATATCCATGCCCGCCGCCATGCCGGCCCGGACATATTCGACGCCGTCGGCGATGGTATAGGCGAGCTCCAGGTCCGCCGTCGCCCCCGCCTCCTGCATGTGATAGCCGGAGATGCTGATCGAGTTGAAGCGCGGCATCTCCTTCGAGGTATAGGCGAAAATGTCGGAGATGATCCGCATCGACGGGGTCGGCGGGTAGATATAGGTGTTGCGGACCATGAACTCCTTCAGAATGTCGTTCTGAATGGTGCCGGAAAGCTGGTCCTGGGGCACGCCCTGCTCTTCCGCGGCGACGATGTAGCCGGCCAGCACCGGCAGGACGGCGCCGTTCATCGTCATCGATACACTTACTTTGTCGAGCGGAATGCCGTCGAAGCAATTGGCGCATGTCGTAGATAGAGTCGATGGCGACACCGGCCATCCCAACATCACCGGCAACGCGCGGGTGGTCGGAATCGTAGCCCCGATGGGTCGCCAGATCGAAGGCCACGGACAGCCCTTTCTGGCCCGCCGCCAGGTTGCGCCGGTAGAAGGCGTTGGACTCCTCCGCCGTCGAGAAGCCGGCATATTGCCGGATAGTCCAGGGCCGGGTCGCGTACATGGTCGGATACGGCCCGCGCACATAGGGCGCGATCCCCGGCCAGCCGCCGAGAAAGTCGAGCCCCTCGGTATCCTCGGCGGTGTAGAGCGGCTTGACGTCGATACCCTCCGGCGTTGTCCAGGCCCGCTCCTCTTCCGGCAGCGCGCCAAGCGCTTCGCCCCAACCGCCCCGGTCCGGGGCGGCATTGGACTCGCCATCGAGAGAGATCGTGGTGAAATCAGGTATCGCGCTCATGGCTCGATCATCCCTATCTCGCCGGCGATCGACTTCAAGCTCGCCAGCATGTCGTCACCGGCATGGATGAACCGGTCGATCCCCGAGGCGCGGTAGGCGGCTTCCCGGTCGCCTGGCCGCCCGGCAAGAAGGACAGGGCCCGCGCCCGCCTGTTTCAAGGCCAGCGCCAGCGCCTCCGCCTCGGTCTCGTAAAGCGTATCAGAAGAGCAGATCACCGCAAGATCGGCGCCGGAATCCCGGAACGCGGCGGCAACACTGGCCCTGCCGACCGCGGCTTCCCGCGCCGCGATCCCACCGGCGGCGAGATAGCTTTTCGTGAACACCGCCCGCGCCGTGTAGTCGGCGGGGGTGCCGATTTCCGCGAGGAAGGCCGCCGGGCGCTTGCCGGTCTTCGCGAGCCTAGCATCGCTCGCGTCCCGCAGCGCTTCGAACGCCTCGCCGAGACGATGGCGGACCAGCGGCTGGGCGGCAGCCGGCGTCCCGGACAGCGGCTTGAGTAGCGCCGCGAGGCTCGCGCCCTTGGACGCGGCGTCGATCATGCCGTCGATGTCAGGCATGCCCGGCACGGGAACCTGGTCGCCCGCCCTCGCCGCCTCGGCGATCCGCCGAAGCGACTCCGTATCCGGTTGCGCCACCGGGCTCGGCGCCTCGTCCAGATCCGGAAAACTCGAAACCCCGGTCCGCTCGTCACGGCGGCGGGCGAGATTACGCTCCCGCTCGGCCCAAGCGGCGGTTATCTGGTCCGCGATCCGGCCGGAAACCAGCGCCTCGGCCATGCCGCCGCCGGCTTCGATCTCCTGCAGGATCGCCCAGGCGCGCCGGGCATATTCGTCGGACAGCCGCTCCACATAGTACGACCCGCCCGCGGGATCAGCGACCCGGGCAAGGGAGGACTCCCGCACCAGGATCGTCTGAATGTTGCGGGCAACCCGGCGGGCCAGGGCCTCGGGCGCGCCGATCGCGTCGGTATGGGCGTGAACGGTGATGCTGACGGCGCCCCCGACGCCGGCGGCAAAGCAGGCGCAGGTCGCACGAAGCTGGTTGACCCAGACATCCCTGCGGCTCAGCTCACGCGAGGCGGTTACCGCGCCGAGCGCCATCGCTCCCGTGCCCGCATCGCCGCCACAGGCCTCGACGATGCGCGCCCAAAGCCGGCGCGCCGCCCTGAGCTTGGCGATGACCTGGAAGACCTCGGTGCCGACCGACAGGGTGAAGCCGATCTGCCGGACCGCATCGTCGATGGACATGCCGGCGCCGGTCATCGCCCGCAGATAGGCAAGCGCCGTGGCCATTGCGTAGGCGAGATCCTGGGTCTCGGTCGCTCCGGCATCGTGGTGAAGACTGGTATCGATCCAGACCGCGCGCAGGCCCGGCGCGTTCCGGCTCGTCCAGCCGGCCAACGCCGCCATGGCGTCCAGACTGGCGTCGAGCGGTCCCGGAAGCGCCCCATTCTCGGCCAGCGCGCCGAGCGGATCGGCGCCGAAGCTGCCGGACAATTGTCCGGGTTTTACGCCCCGGCCTCCGGCGACCGACACATATGCGGCGGCCACGGGCAGGAAAGCCGCCCCAGGCTCAAGAATGAGCGCGGTGCGGGCGAGATCGACACCGGCGAGCGCGGCGTCCAGATCGACGGCCCGGCGCATCACCAGCCCGTCAATGTCCGGCATTCCCCCGCCGCGCCGCGCGCCGCCATCCAGACGCAGGGTCACCGAGGACGCGCCGCCCGCGAGGTCCGTCTTGATGTCCGCATTGACTCCGGCGGGCTCGGGACGGGCGTGAAGCTGTCGAATATCCCACCCGGTGCTGTTTCGCGCGAACGAGGCGACCCGCCGCCTTGCCGGCTCCCCGACATCCTCGGGACGGTAGAGGGCATCGAGGGTTACCCCCTCATAGGTCGATTTGCGCAGCGCCTTGTCGATGGGGCGGCCCTTCAGGGCCTTTTCGACCAGGGCTGTCCATTCCTCGCGGCCGGCCGCTTCGAAGCCGTCGGCAAGGGAAAGAATCGGCGTGTCGGATGCGTTTTCCATAGCCGGATGTCGTAATCTCGCGAACCCGGAAAGGCAAGAGACGCCGGTATCTGCCCACTACTCAGCCGGTAGCGGCTCAACCCGGCGCTGGGACGGCAAAAACCCGATCCCCACCAAAACGAGAAGGCCCATCACCGTCAGGATCAGGAACAGTTGCGCGAAACCGCCAGCACCGTGGATATAGGCGATGGCCGGGATCGCGGCGGTCGATGCGCCAAAGGTGATCAGATAGATGAACGCATAGATCCGGGATCTGAGACGCGCGGGGGCATTGCGGCCGATCATCGTGTCGGCGATCGGCAGGCTGGCATAGACCAGGAGCATCATGGCCGCGCCGGCGATCATGACCGCGACGCCCTCGGCGCTGATCACCCAGAACATCGCCGCCGCCTCGGCCGCGATGACGATCAGAAAGACCGTCTTGATGGGAAACCGGTCGATCAGGCCGCCGACCACAAGCTGACCAATCCCCGCGACGATGTAGACGCCGAAGGCCAGGAAGCCGACCACCGCGGCACTGCCGGCGAGGTCGCCAAGCCGCTCGTCAAACAGTTTCGGCAGCGCGACGATCGAAGCATTGAAGGTGAAACCGGTCAGCACCGTCATCAGCGAAATGATCACGATCACCCGTTTCCATTCGACAGGCGGCGGCGCCGCGGGCCTGAAGGGATCACCGTCGGACACGTCGATATCTTCGGGCCGGGTCCCGCGCAGCCAAAGGACACCGAATACCAGCGATATCACGCCAGGGACGTAGAACGCCGCCTGCCAACCGAACTGATTGGCCAGCACACCGGCCACGACGGCGGAGAACGCGACCCCGATATTGCCCCACACCCCGTTCATCGCCAGCCGCTTGCCGAGGCTCTCCGGCGCGCCGCCGGCCAGGATCGCCACGCCCACCGGGTGGTAGATCGAGGCGAAGATGCCGAGCGCCACCAGCGCGCCGGCGATCTGCCAATAGGATTGCGCGACCGCCGTCAGCAGGCAGGCGAGGCCGGAGCCGATGAAATAGACCGCCATCATGCCGCGCCGGCTCCAGCGGTCGGCGAGCCACCCCGCCGGCATCGAGCCCACGCCGAAGGCGAGCCAGCTTCCTGTCGTCAGAACGAGGAGCGGTCCGTAATTGGCCGCCAGGTCACCGGTCGGCAGTCCGAAGATCGGCGGAACCTCGCCGAATTTGTCGGCAAAGCCGCTACCGGCAAGCGCGGCGACAGCCGGGAACAGCAGCATCAGCAGATGCACCAGGCCGTGCCCGAAATTGATCATCAGCATTCGCGTCAGAGGCATGCGCAAAATCCCATGGGACCCTTCGAGACATTCGCTCCGCTCATTCCTCAGGGTGAGCCCGATCAATGATCATTGAAATCTGACCCGAACTCAT
Source organism: Alphaproteobacteria bacterium (assembly GCA_038146985.1). Classification (GTDB taxonomy): domain Bacteria; phylum Pseudomonadota; class Alphaproteobacteria; order Thalassobaculales; family Thalassobaculaceae; genus JADHLJ01. The sequence continues at coordinate 61,808 of JAYQSQ010000021.1, read as the reverse complement.
CCTGAGGAGCGCGCTTGCGCGCGCGTCTCGAAGGATGCTTGCTAGAATTCGATATTTCAACAGCCTCTCAGTCGTCGCCCGCGCCCAGCGCCGCGGCGCCGGCATCCCGCCGACGCGGCAGGGCCGCCACCGTCAGGGTGATCACCGCCGCCGCCGCCGCTGCGTAGGTGAACATGGTCGCGAACCCGCCATACGCCTCGTACATGAACGAAATCGAGGGCACCGCCGCCGCCGACACCGTGAAGGACAGGACGTATTTTACCGAATAGACCCGGCCGCGCCAGGAATCCGGCGTGTAGCGGGCAATCAGCGTGTCGTTGATCGGGATCTGCCCGAACACCAGCACCATCAGAAACACCGAGATCACCACCATCGGCCAGCCCGAGGAGGAGACCGCCAGGTACAGGGCCACCGTCTGACCGGCGACCAGGGCCAGGAAGATCGGTTTGATCGAATATTTGTCGATGGCCCGGCCGACCACGACCTGGGTAAAGGCGGCCGCCGCGTAGACCGCAGAGGCAATGGCGCCGACCTCGGTCGCGCTGAACGAGAATTCCGCGAGCCTGTCGACCAGCACCTTGGGCAATGAAACCGTCATCGCGTTGAAGATGAAGCCGCCGATCGTCGTGGTGACCAGCACCACGGCGAGCACCCGCTGCCAGTCCAAAGCCGGGCTGCCGGCGGCTTTCTTTCCGCTTCCGCCTTCGACCCGCGTCGCCCGGGCGACCCGGATCCAGCCGAGGCCCAGCATGATCGAGATCCCGCCGGCCAAAAGATATGCCTCGCGCCAGCCGGCGAAATCCGCGAAGGCGCCGATCGACAGCGCCGAGGCCGCGACCCCCATATTGCCCCAGACACCGTTCACGCCCAGACGTCGGCCGACCGCGCCGCCTCCCTGGGCGACCATGGCGAGGCCGACGGGGTGATAGATCGCGGCGAACATGCCGACCAAAGTCAGCGTCACCACGATATGCCAGCGTTCCTGCGCCAGGCCCGTGAGGACCATGGCGACGCCTATACCAAGGAAGAAGACCGATAGCATCGTCTCCCGGCTGAACCGGTCGGCGAGCCAGCCCATGGGCAGGGAGAAAACCCCGAAGGCGATGAAGCTGCCCGTCGCCAGGGTCAGAAGCTCGCCGTAGCTGGCGCCGAACTCGGCCGCCGCAAGCGCCGCCACCGCCGGAAACATCAGCATGAAAAGATGATCGACCGCATGGCCGATATTCAGGAACAGAAAGCGCGAATAAGGCATGGTGAAACCGCCCCAGGTTGACTCCGCACGGAACGCAACTGTTGCACGCGCCGATGTTTCTGTCTCACGATATATCGACAGATGATACCTCGAAACAGACATACCCGCGTGGATTTCCGCGCCGCCGAGCGCCGGATGGTCTCGCCCCGCGACATTGTCGGCTTCACCGCCGACTATGAAGCCGGCGATTCCACCGGTATGCACAGCCACGACCGAGCGCAGCTGGTACATGGGGAGTTCGGGGTGATGTCGGTGCGGACCGACCGCGGCGCCTGGCTGGTGCCGCCGGGCTTCGCGGTCTGGGTACCGGCGGCGATGGAGCATCAGGTCAACGCGATCTCGGCGATCCGCATGGCGACGCTCTACGTTCACGCGGACTCGACCGTGCCGGTTCCCGAGGACTGCGTGGTGGTATCGGTGCCGATCCTGGCGCGCGAGCTGATCCTGCGCGCCGCCGACCTGCCGGACAGCTACCCCGATGACGGCCCCGAGACGCGGCTGATCAGTGTGTTGCGGGACGAGTTGATGGGGCTGGCACCGGCGCCACTGCATCTTCCGCTGCCGGCGGACGGCCGCGCGCGGGCCGTCACCGACCGGCTGATCGACAGCCCGGCCGATGCTCGAGAGCTGGAGGATTGGGGCAAGACCGTCGGCGCCAGCGGCCGCACGCTCGCCCGGTTGTTCACTGCCGAAACCGGGCTCAGTTTCGGGCGCTGGCGTCAGAGGCGGCGGCTTCTCGCAGCCTTGGAGCGACTCGCCGCGGGAGCTCAGGTCACCACGGTCGCGCTCGACCTCGGCTATAAAAGTCCCAGTGCCTTCATCGCCATGTTCCGCCGCGAGCTTGGCGCGACACCGGGACGGTATCTGCGGGAGGAGCGATGAGCCGCGTCACCGAACCCAATGGAAGGCTGGCGCAAAACCGACACAAGACCCTTCGAGACACGGCATGATTGCCGCTCCTCAGGGTGAGTGAAAATCTTCCAATGAGATCAGAGCGCTGCTCATCATGAGGAGCGCGCAATCGCGCGCGTCTCGAAGGATGTTCGCGAAGGGTCGGTTTCTCAGCAGCTAGCCTGGAGCCCCTAAACCGTCCCGGCCCGCTTCAGATCGGCGATCTCGGTCTCATCCAGCCCCAGGATCTCGGCAAGCACCTCGTCGGTGTGCTGGCCAAGGACCGGTGGCGCCCGTCGGTACTGCGGCGGGGTCGCCGACATTTTCAGCGGGTTTCCGATCAGCGGCACCTTGCCCGACCCGGCCTTGGGGTGGTCCATCTCGATCCGCATGTTGCGGGCCCGGACCTGTTCGTTCTCGAAAACCTGCTCGATATTGTTCACCGGGCTGCACGGCACCTTCGCCTCGGCCAGCATCTTCAGCCATTGGGCCGTGGTCTTGCTCTCCATATAGGCCGGCATCGCGTCATAAAGCCGGCGCCGGTTCACGATGCGCAAGGGATTGGTCGCGAAATCCGGGTCGCCGGCCAGATCCTCGGCCCCGGCACAGCGGCACCAATCCTGGAACTGGCGGTCATTGCCCACGGCCAGGATCACGTAGCCGTCCGAAGTTGCGAACACCTTGTAGGGCACGATGTTCGGATGCTCGTTCCCGAGGCGGGTCGGGATCTTGCCGGACACCAGATAGTTGGTGCCCTCGTTAATCAGCCAGGAGACCTGAGTGTCGAGCAGGCAGGTGTCGATATGCTGGCCCTCGCCGGTCGCGTCGCGATGCCGCAGCGCCGCCAGGATCGCCGTCGAGGCGTACATCCCGGTCATGACATCGGCGATCCCGACCCCGACCTTCATCGGCTCGCCCTCGGGATTGCCGGTGATGCTCATGATCCCACCGAGGCCCTGGGCGAGGAAGTCATAGCCGGTCCGCTCGGCATAAGGACCGGTCTGACCGAAACCGGTCACCGAGCAATAGACCAGCGCCGGAAACTCTTCCTTCAGATCATCATAACCGAGGCCGAGTTTGGCGAGGCTGCCGACCTTGAAATTCTCGATCAGCACGTCGCACTTGGCGATCATCCGCTTGGCAAGCGCGACACCCTCGGCACTTCTGAGGTCGATGGTGATCGAGCGTTTGTTGCGATTGGCGGAAAGGTAGTAGGCCGACTCTGTCGTATCCTGGCCGTTCGCGTCCTTGACGTAGGGCGGTCCCCAGCTTCTCGAATCGTCCCCGATGTTGGGCCGCTCGACCTTGATCACATCGGCGCCGAGGTCTCCCAGAAGCTGGGTGCAGGTCGGACCGGCCAGAATGCGGGTCAAATCAAAGATACGAATGCCGGCGAGCGGCAGCGGCTTGGACATGTCGGAACTCTCCCGAGGCGGTGACCATCCTTCTTACAGCGGCCCCTCCGGAGGAGAAAGTGGTGCTGCTTCGCCTAGGCCGGCAGGCCGGCTGCGTCGTGGACGATATGCACGGGCAATTGTTCAGCGCGGCCCCGTATCATGACCGTCTCGACCGGGTAGGCGCCGAGATCAATCGCGACGGCGGCCGCGACATCGCCCGACAGCACCAATTGCGCCGCATAATCCTTGGTCAGGGTTTCCAGCCTGCTGGCGGTGTTCACGGTATCGCCGACGGCGGTCACGCCCCGGGTCTGCCGGTAACCAAGTTCGCCGACAATGGCAGGGCCACCGTGAATGCCGATTCCGATCCGGATCGGCTGATCCAGATCGTTGCGCAGACTTTCGTTCAGGCTCTCAAGATTTTCGGCCATTTTCCGGGCGGCGCGCAGCGCGTCGCCACAGCCTTTCTCAAACGTGCTGTCGACACCGAAGAGCGCCATGATTCCGTCGCCGATGAACTTGTCGATCCGGCCGCCCGCCGCTTCAATGGCCTCGCCCATCTCGGCGAAATAGCGGTTCAGGATAAACACCACGTCATAAGGCAACCGCTGTTCCGAGATCTGCGTGAAGCCACGGATATCCGCGAACATGACGACGATGTCCCGCTCCTGCCCCTGATTGTAGGCGGCCTGGGTACCGGAATCCTCCACCGAGGCCTGATGCGGCGGCAACAGGGGCGTGACCTCGGTCCGCGCCGTCGGCCGGGTCTGGCAGGCAAGCCGGACATTGGGGGCCGCGCCGACCCGTTCCAGCACCTTAAGCTCGGCCTCGCTCGGTGGCGGCAAGGCCTCGAGCCCCTCGCCGATGCGAACCCGGCAGGTCGAACACCGTCCACGCCCACCACAGACACTGGCGTGTGGGATGCCGGACTGCCGGCTGGCGTCGAGGATCGACGCGCCCGGCGTCACCATAACCTCGCGGCCGTCATGGTACCGGATCGTCACCCCTTGGCGGGTCTTGCGCATCGACAGCCGCACCTGACGCGCCAGGAACAACAGAACCACGACCGCGATATACGTGTAACCGACCGTGCGCATGGTTTCGAGAACCCACGCGACATCTTCCTTGGGCGGATAGTTGATGCCGCCCACCGTCTCACGCATCCATTGCGGGTCGGTGGACAGGCGAACAATGTCGACACCCGAGGCGACGAAGCCGGTAATCGAAAGAACCGGCACGAGCAGGGCCAGCCCATACCAATAGGCGATGTGGCGCCGGTAGCCCTCCTTGAACCGCAGCCAAAGGTGCAGACCGATGCAGCCATGGGCCCAGATCACCAGCAACGCCGCCACCTGGCTGAGCGCTCCGTATGGCTTGAACACCCAAAGCGTCAGCAGAACGGAATAGTAGCTGTCGTTGACCGCGAAAAGTTCATGCACCAGCCGGGTGCCGATAATGTGATCGGAGATCAGATAGGGCGACAGAAGCCCGAGGGCGAGCTGAACCCGTTCCGGCCAGGTCATCTCGCTCAGGACCTCGCGCTGGACGATTGCCTGGGCGGCGGCCAGCAGGTGGATGACTAGGGCGCCGTACAGCAGCACCGTTGCCGGAAGCGATCGCCAGAAGGCCACGAAGAGCTTGCGTGCCTCCTCCAACGCCTCCAAGGACCAGAGCCCAAAAGCGTGATTCAGCAGATGGGTGAAGACATACGCCATAAGGATCAGGCCGCTGCCCAGCCGAAGCTGGCGCATGACGAAGACGGCATCCATCCCCGGGGATACTCGCTCCGCGTTACCGTCGTCGGTCATTCCGCCTCTTCCAGCCATGATCGGGCAAACTATAGGGCGGTTTCAGCTTCTTTGTCGTCACACTCTTGAAATCGGGCAAAAAAGCCTTACACCAACGGTGCTCACGTTTCCGGTGTTGAACAGAACGCTTGCGATGACACAGATATTGTCCATTCAAGGACTGACCAAGACCTTCGGCTCGAAGACCGTGGTCGACAATGTCAGTTTCGATGTCGGAACCGGCGAAGTGCTGGGATTCCTCGGGCCGAACGGTGCCGGCAAGTCGACGACCATGAAGATGATCGTCGGTTTCCTTACCCCGACGGCGGGAACCGCTGTCGTTGCCGGGCACGACGTTTCGCGAAACCCGCTCGCGGTGAAGGCGGCGGTCGGGTATCTGCCGGAAGGCGCGCCGGCCTATCCGGACATGACACCGCTGTCGTTCCTCGGCTTCATCGCCGGCGTGCGCGGCTTCGACGGCGCCGAAAGACGCAGCCGGGTCGAGCATGTGGTGGAACTGACCCGCATCCAGGACGTCGCCCGCCAGCCCATAGAAACCCTCTCAAAGGGATTCAAGCGGCGGGTGGGGCTGGCGCAATCGCTTCTGCACGATCCCGACGTGCTGATCCTGGACGAGCCGACGGACGGCCTCGATCCTAATCAGAAGCAGGTGGTGCGCGACCTGATCCGGGAGATGGGGCGCGAGAAATGCATCGTCATCTCGACTCATATCCTGGAGGAGGTCGACGCGGTTTGCTCGCGGGCGATGATCATCGCCGCCGGCAAAGTCGTTGCCGACGGTTCCCCGGCCGCGCTCAAGGCTCAGTCCGGCTCCGGCGATCTCGACGAGGTTTTCCGCAAGGTGACCGCCAATGCGTAACGTAGCGCTGGTCTTCCGCCGGGAGTTCGCGGCGTATTTCGCGACACCCCTGGCCTATATCTTCATCGTCATCTTCCTCGCGCTGGCGGGCATCCTGACCTTCCGGCTCGGCGGGTTCCTGAACCGGGAACAGGCCGATCTGGTACCCTTCTTCGAGTTCCATCCCTGGCTCTATCTGTTCCTGGTGCCGGCCCTGTCCATGCGGCTCTGGGCCGAGGAACGGCGCCTCGGCACGATTGAGCTGTTCCTGACCCTGCCGCTCTCGATGACCGAGGCGGTGGTCGGCAAGTACCTGGCCGCCTGGGCGTTCACCGCGACCGCCGTCGCCCTCACCTTCCCGATGTGGCTGACGGTCAACTATCTCGGCGATCCGGACAACGGCGTGATCCTGGCCTCCTATCTCGGCAGCCTGCTGATGGCGGGCGCCTATCTCGCGATCGGCTCGATGATTTCGGCGCTGACCAAGAACCAGGTGATCGCTTTCGTCGTGACCACCACGATCTGCTTCATCCTGACGCTGGCCGGATCTCCGACGGTACTGGAGTTCTTCTCGAACTGGGCGCCGCCGAACATCGTGCTCGCGATCGGCAATTTCGGTTTCCTGCCGCATTTCCAGTCGATCCAGCGCGGCGTGATCGATTTGAGGGATCTGATCTTTTTCGGCTCGGTCATCATCGTGGCGCTGATCGCCAACGCGATCATCGTCGATTGGCGCAAGGCGTTTTGAGATGAGCGATACCGCATCACCCTCCCCAACCGCCGCACGGGCACCCCGCAACGAGGCGCGGCTCGCCGGGATCGCGCTCGCGCTGCTGGCGGTGCTGTTCATCGCTGTGAACGCACTGTCATCGGCCTGGTTCAGTTCCGGCCGTCTGGACCTCACCCAGGACAAGCTGCACACCCTGTCGGGGTCGACCAAGACGCTGCTGGCCCAGGTGGAGGAGCCGGTCACCTTCCGGCTCTATATCTCTTCCGGGCTGGCCCAGGCGGTGCCGCATCTCGGGATCTATGCCAACCGGGTCCGCGATCTGCTGCTGGAATACGAGAACGTCTCGAACGGCAAGGTACGCCTCGAGGTTCTCGACCCGGTGCCGTTCTCGGATATCGAGGACCGGGCGGTCGCCGCGGGCCTGCAAGGCATTCCCGTCGTCTCCGGCGGCGACAACATGTACTTCGGCCTGGTGGGCACCAATACCACCGATGATGTCGAGACCATCCCGTTCATGCAGCCCGACCGCGAGGCTTTCATCGAATACGACATCTCGCGCATGCTGTACGCCCTGTCGACGGCGAACCCGACGGTGGTCGGCATCGTCACCGGCCTGCCCATCGACGGCACCATGCGAATCACCGCGACCGGCCAGCAGGAGCCGGTGCCGCCCTATGTGGTGCGCGGCCAGATCGGCCAGCTTTACGAGACCCGTTTCCTCGGCGCCCAGGTCGACGAGGTGCCGGCCGACGTAAACGTGCTTCTGGTGATCCATCCGACAAAGGCCAACCCACGCACGCTGTTCGCGATCGACCAGTATCTCCTGGCCGGCGGCAAGGCGATGATCTTCGTCGATCCGTTCTCCGAGGCCGAGGGCATGGAAGGCCAGATGATCGGAACCGTCACCGACGGCAGTTCCCTGCCGGACATGTTCGCGGCCTGGGGGATCGAGTTCGATACCGCCACCGTGGTTGGCGACCGGCTGAGCGCCCGAAAGGTTCTCTCGGAGACCGGGAACCGGCCGATCGAGTACCTACCCTGGTTGGAATTGCGGGGGCCGGCCTTGGATGCCGAATCTCCGATCACTTCGGGCATCGACGTGGTCGCGGTCGCCAGCGCCGGGTACCTCAAGACCAAGCCGGACGCGCCGGTCACATTGCAGCCGCTGTTGACCACCTCTCCTGTCTCCACGCTGATGCAGGCCAAGGATGTACAGGGGTTCCGCAACCCGGAAAGGGTGCTGCGCAAGTACCAGGCGGGCAATCAGCAGTTTGTTCTTGCCGCCAGGGTGACCGGCTCCGTCAAGACCTCCTTCCCCGACGGGCTGCCCGTGGCGAAGCAAGAGGAGGGCGAGCCGCCGGTCAAGACTCCGCCTTGGAACCGCAAGATATTGAAAGAATCCGAGAAGCCCCTGGATGTGGTGCTGGTGGGAGACGCCGATCTGCTGGCTGACCGGTTCTGGGTGATCATGCGCGACTTCGCGGGGCGTCCGACGCCGGTTCCGACCGCCAATAACGGCGAGTTCGTGCTGAACGCCATCGACGCGCTTGCCGGCTCGAGCACGCTGTTGGAACTGCGGGGCCGGGGCACCGCGAGCCGGCCCTTCGTGGTCTTGCAGGAAATTCAGCGCAAGGCGGCCCAGGAGTTCGAGGACAAGGAACGCGAGTTGCGGGAAACCCTGCAGAAGACCGAACAGCAGCTTCGGGCGCTTCGCCAGCGCAATCCCTCCGGAGCCGCCGCCGTGATCTCCGAGGCGGACCGCCGGTCGATGGAGAACTTCCAGCGCGACATCCTGAAACTGCGTTCCGAGCTGCGCACGGTCCGCCGTTCGCTGAACCAGGATTTCGAGGCCCTGGAAGCGCGCCTATGGTTCTTCAATATCGTGCTCGTACCGATTCTGATCGGGCTGTTCGCTATCGCGCTGGGCATCTGGCGCGGCATCCAGCGGCGCGACCGCGCCCGCGAAGCCGTGGCCGGTTGAGGAGACCGTAATGCTCACCAGACGGTTCGTCCTCATCCTCGCCGCAGTCACTCTGATCGTCACCGCCGCCGCCGTGGCGGCGCAGTACGCACGCTGGTCCGAGACGATAAGAAGCGTCACGTCGGAGCCCGCATTCCCCGACATCGGCGCCGAATTGGCCGCCGTCTCGCGAATCAAGATCATCCGCGCCGACGATCACCCCGATGGGTCTTTCACCTTCTCGCGCACCGGCGACCATTGGACCATGGACGAAAAGGGCGGCTTTCCCGCGACCGAAAGTGTGATCCGAGCCATGCTGCTGGGCTTCACCGATCTGCAATTGGTCGAAGCGAAAACGCGCGATCCGAAACGGTTCGTGAAACTGAACCTTTCCGATACCGACACGGCAGGTTCCAAGACGTCCCGGGTGGTTCTGGAGGATGCGGGGGGCAAGGTGCTGCTGGACGCGCTGTTCGGCAAGCGCGTGCCCAGCATCTCGGGCGGCAAGCCGTCGATCTATCTGCGCCGGCAGGGCGATAATCAGACATGGCTCGCGACCGGGGAGATTGAGATCCGCGCCGGAGCGTTGGAGTGGCTTCCCAACAGCCTGGCGTCGATTGAACGGGAGCGGACAGAGCGTGTGAGCTTGCGGGCACCCGATGAGGAGCCGCTGGAACTGATCTACAACGACACCCACAAGCGGTTCGAAATCGCCGACCTGCCGGATACGCTGAAGGTCAGCTCGCAATACCGGTTGCTCCAGGTCGGCATCCTGCAGGAACGCCTGGCGTTTCTGGATGTCCGGCCGTCCGAAGGCCTGACCGCGAATCCGGCTCTCGGCGGGGCGGTCTGGCGGACCACGGACGGTCTGACCCTGACCTTGGACCTGGCCCGCGATCCGAATGACGCGGATCAGCAAAAAGTCTGGGCCCTGATCTCCGTGGAGGTTGCCCCCGATGCCGAGGAAAAGGTCGCCAAGGAAGGCGCCGACATCGCGGCGCGCACCAAGGGTTGGGCCTATTGGCTAGGGGACGACGCACTCAAGAAGATCTGGGCAAAGCGCGCCGATCTGGTCGAACCGAAATAGGGTCAGGTTCCGGCCGAAGAATACGGCACCTTGATGTCCCTTAGCATCTCGGTCCCGGCGCCGAAAACCACCGAAAACACCTCCAGGCGTTTGGCTTCACCAAGAATGCCGGCCAGCGCTTCCCGGCCCCCGTCGCCGGCAAAAGCGGCGGCATGAAGGGCGAGACCGTCCAAGCCGGTTTGCTTGACCGCTTCGAGATCGCGATAGGGATGCCTGGGATGGATCAGGACGCCTTTGGCGAATCTGCGCAGCCCTTTGACGAGAGCCACGAGTTTCGGCGGCGCGCTGGTGCGGTCGACAAGCAGAACGCAAACCAGGCGCGCGCGGATATCGCGCGGCAAACCGGCGAGCGCGTCGGCCAGATTGTCCAGATAAAGCGGGTGCGCGAGGGTGTCGAAACGGATCGGCAGAAACACCGTGTGATCCCGGCCACGCTCGATATTGCGGATAGCGGAAGCCAGTTTCAGCACCGCAGCGCAATCGATTTCAGCGCCGTAGGACGGCCCCTGTTTCGAGAAGCTCAACTCGGTGCGGACCCGCCCATTTGCCTCCATTCGGAGCCGCGCGACCCTCGCCTCGTGCCCAATGACCGACAGATCGCCGGGCCGCACGACCGGACGGATATCCAGTTGCAGTTCGCGATCGAGCGCCTTGGCGAGGCCTTTCTCCTTCATGACATAGGCCTGGTGGGCCAGCTTGACGACACGGATCAGATCGTCGACCGAGTCGATCATCGCCTCCTGCATATAGCTGTCGAGCTCATAGGCGAAGCCCTTGGCCATGAACGGGCAGTCTGCGTCGCCGGCGCCAAGCGCCTCGGTAATCGCATCGGCGATGGCCTCGCTTTTTGCTTCGGCCTCGGCCAGCCCCACGCCGTCGAAAAGGATGATCAGTCCCTCCGCGCCGGCCCGGACCATGAGATCCTCGGGCTTCAGAAACCCTCGGGCCGTCGCCTCGGCGATCTGCATGGCGGCGTCCCGGCCCATCCCGGCGCGTCCTTCGGCCGGCTCCAGCAGGCGGCTGAGATCGATCAGTTGCACGTTGCTTGCGACAAGGCTTGCTGCCGACTCGCGGGCCTTGCGCACCAAACCCTGGATCCGCATCCGTTCCGCCCCAGCGTCGGCGGTTCCGGATGCTGTCCGGGAAAGTCGTTTTTCAGGGCCGTGTCCGCGCGGATCGTCTCGGATCCTGAGCCGGTCCGCTCCGGACGCGAACGCCGGCCGCAGAACCCGTCCGACGGCAATGCCGAGAACCGCGCCGGCCATGGCGGCGGCCCCCAGGAGCACTGTCGCCGTGGTGTCCTCGCCGCCCAGGGCAACCGCGAAACCCGCCAGGATCGCGCCACAACCGAGCGCCCCCGCGACCGCCCGTCCCGCGTTGCGGTCCAACCCGGTCCAGACGCCGGCGATCAAAACCGCCACGATCGCCACAACGGCAATGAACATCCGGACTCCCCAGGCACGAAACACGCTACTTTAAACGACGGCACCAACCGGGCAAAGGCACCACACCGCCGCACGCCTCGTCACCCCAACGAATGCTGGGGCTAAAGGCAGGCGGGATTGAGCCCCTGTTTTCACAGGGGCGACGGCAAGGGAGGGACCTGTTGTGGGGAGCCCTCTGTCGCATGATCCGGGGAAAAACGGCGCCAGGCCCGATCCCCACCAAGCCGCCGCACACCTCGTCGCCCCAGCGAAAGCTGGGGCTCACGGCAGGCGGGATTGAGCCCCTGTTTTCACAAGGGCGACCGAAGTTTGAAGGGATTATTTTCGGTCAGCCCAAAACGAAAACAGCCGCCCCGGTTTCCCGGAGCGGCCGTTCCCTAATCCCCCGCAAAGAGGGGAAACACTTAGCCCCGGTGAGTGGTCACCACCGAGATGTCCACCGACGGGCGCAGGTCCGCGCAGACCTTGAGGACCTGGTGGATCTTGCTGTTGACGAACTTGTCGAACAGGCTCTCGTCCACCTTCTCGTCGGCATCCAGGGCGGCATAGGACTGCTGCTTCAGGTTGTAGTCGAAGCGGGCGGCCCATTTGCGGGCGCCGAGGCGGGCCGTGGTCGAGCAGTTGTCGACCATGTAGGAGACGCCCTTGAAGTCCATGTAGGGGTTCAGACTGTCCACCGCCTCGATGATCGACTCATTTGCGATCTCCGAGTACGGGTGGCCACGATCGGTCAGGAGATCGACCTGGGCCATCATCGTGGCCATATAGACGCCGGCGGTCTCGCCGTTGATCGGGGCGTAGTTGCGGCCCTCGTCGGCCCGCACCTTCTCGCCGACCTTCCACATGTCGGTGCTGTCGATCTTGCCCATCGGGTAGCGGTCGAAGCGGTTCGAGGCCTGGATCACGCTGCGCACCTCGTTGCCCGAGGCGACATCGTCGTAGATCTCTTCCAGGATCTCACGGGCCGGGTGATAGGAGGCGCAATAGGCGCGCTTGAACGCCGCCTTCTCCTTCTCGTCCAGCTCCTCATAGACCGCCAGCAGGCCGGAGCGCGAGATGGTCTTGGAAATCGGGCCGGTGATCGATTCCGAGGTGTTGATATAAGCCTCGTCCTTGGGCATGCCCTTGCCGACGAAGCGGGCATAGAGGCTTTCGGCGATGCCGTGCACGGCGCCCAGCAGGATGCCGCGCTCTCCGAAGATGTCGGACTTGTATTCGGATTCGAGCGTGGTCTGGAACGTGTAGGGAGAGCCGAGGCCGACCGACCAGGCGAGCGCATAGTCGGTCGCCTTGCCGTTGACGTCCTGATGCACGGCAAAGGAGCTGTTGATGCCGGCGCCGTTCACCTCGCGGCCCTGCTCATAGAGCCGGCGCACCGACGGGCCCATGCCCTTGGGGCAGACCGCGATGACGTTGACATTGGGGGGGAAATCCTCGCCGACGCTCTGCAGATGGCTCAGGATGAACCCGTGCGACAGGCCGATGGTCGCGCCCGGACGGATCGCCGCGAAGATCTTCTTGTAGTTCTGCGCCAGCGCCGCGTCGGAGATCAGCAGCAGCACCAGATCGCTCTCTGCGCAGACCTTGTACATCTCGCCGAGGGTGCCGTTGGCCTTCGTGAAGCCGACCTTCTCGGCCTCGGCCATCGAGCTCGACCCCTCGCGCAGGCCGACCACCACCTTGATGTCGGAGCCTTCAAGGGATTCCCGCAGGTTCTGCGCCTGGGCCGGACCCTGGGACGACCAGCCGATCACGCCGATCTGCTTGATCCCGTCGAACGCCTTGGGCAGCAGCGGAAACAGGTGCCGGCCGCCGGCGACGATCCGCTCCTTGGTGTCGCCCATGGTGATCACCCGGGTCTCGAAAACCTTCGATTCAAAATCAAGACTCATCGCCGTTTTCCCTCGTATTCGCGCATGTTTCTGGAGTTGGCGGTGGCATAGGGCGGCGGACGGGGATTGTCAAGGAAACTGGGCGCGGCCGGGAATAGAACACGGACGTGACGGCGACCAGCCTGGTGATCCATCGCCTTCAGGGGACGGTTCAGCGCCGAGGTGAACTTGCTATTCCCGCGATCCCTGGCAAAATCCGGCGACCGAACGCAAGGACAGCAAAGAGCGCTTTTCGTCATGCCCGATTCAACATCCCCCGCCCCCTCGCCACGGCCCGCGGAAACCAACGCCCGCTTCGATGCCGTCATTGTCGGCGCCGGTTTCGGCGGCCTGTACATGCTGCACAGCCTGCGCAAGCTCGGCTTCACGGCGCGGGTCTTCGAGGCCGGCTCCGGCGTTGGTGGGACCTGGTACTGGAACCGCTATCCCGGTGCGCGCTGCGACGTGGAGAGCATGCAGTACTCCTATTCCTTCGACGAGGATCTGGACCAGGAATGGACCTGGACCGAGAAATACGCGCCGCAGCCCGAGATCCTGGCCTATGCCAATCATGTGGCCGACCGCTTCGACCTGCGCCGCGACATCCACTTCGACACCCGCGTCACCGAAGCCGCCTTCGATGAGACGGCCAAGCGCTGGACCGTGCGGACCGATCGGGGAGACGAAATCTCCGTCCAATTCTGCATCATGGCCGTCGGCTGCCTCTCGGCGGCGAACCGGCCCGAATTCGACGGCATCGACGATTTCAAAGGTCCGGTCTATCACACCGGCGAATGGCCGCATGACGAGGTCGACTTCACCGGCAAGCGGGTGGCAATCATCGGCACCGGTTCCTCGGCGATCCAGTCGATCCCGATCATTGCCGAGAGCGCCAAGTCCCTCACCGTCTTCCAGCGCACGCCGAGCTACACGGTGCCGGCCTGGAACGAAATGCTCGACCCGGATGAGGTGGCCAAGGTCAAGGCCGACTACCCGGCGCTTCGGGCCAAGGCGCGGGCCCGGCCGACCGGGGTGTATTTCACCTTCAACCCGGACTCGGCTCTCGACGCGACGCCCGAGGAACGCGAGAAGCAGTATGAGGAATTCTGGGCCCGGGGCGGCCTGCCGTTTCTTGGCGCCTATGGCGACCTGCTGTTCGACAAGCAAGCCAACGACACCATCGCGGAGTTTGCAAAGCGCAAGATCCACGAGATCGTCCAGGACCCCAAGACCGCCGAGTTGCTGACGCCGGACATCGTGTTCGGCTGCAAGCGGCTCTGTGTCGATACCGGCTACTACGAAACCTACAACAAGCCGCATGTACGCCTGGTCGACGTTTCGAAGTCCCCGATCGAGCGGATCACGCCATCCGGCATGGTGGTCGGCGATGTCGAATACGAAGCCGACATGCTGATCTGCGCCACCGGTTTCGCGGCGATGACCGGCTCGTTCGACAAGATCCGGATCACCGGTCGCGAGGGCCTGCCCCTGGCCCGGAAATGGGAAGCCGGTCCCCGAACCTTCCTCGGCCTGACGACCCATGGGTTTCCGAATTTCTTCACGATTACCGGCCCCGGCAGCCCATCGGTCCTGGCCAGCATGATCCAGTCGATCGAACAGCATGTGGACTGGATCGCCGACTGCATGGCCCATCTGCGCGACATCGGCGCTGAAACCATCGAGCCGAAGCTCGAAGACGAGGATGCCTGGGTGGAGCACGTGAACGAAGTGGCCGATATCTCGCTGCGCTCGACCTGCAGTTCCTGGTATGTCGGCGCCAACATTCCGGGCCGCCCCCGGGTCTTCATGCCCTATATCGGCGGTTTTCCGATCTATGTGCAGCGCTGCAACCAGTCGATCGACAACGGCTTCGAGGGTTTCGTGATCGGCGGCGGCGCGCCGGCGAACACGCCACCCAAGATCCGCCTGACCGAGCGCTGGCACGTGCCCTTGGACATGGAGATCATCTCGCCGGCCGCGCTCGCGGCGAAGCGGGTGCCGATTGTCTGATACGGGTATCGGTTCTTTGAAGACCATCATCTGCACGGCGGCCAACCAGCCTTTCGCGTCGCTGGCCGTCGATCTCGTGGCTTCGATCATCAACAAGCCGCAAAGCCGCGACGTTGCGATCGGCATCCTGGATACCGGCCTGTCCAAAGCGGCCGCCGGCCGGCTCCGCACCATGGTGACCCATCTGGTCGAACCCGGGTGGGATGTCGATTTCGCAACCCTCCGCTCGGCCGACGGACGGCGTCCGAACGCCAAATGGCTCGAGGACAGCCGTGGCTATCAAGCGATGACCGCGCGCCCGTCCCTGCCAAAGCATTTTCCGGGATACGACCTCTACATCTGGATCGACGCGGATTGCTGGGTCCAGGAATGGTCGGTGATCGACCTGCTTCGGCGCGGCGCAGCGGATGGCTCGATCTGTATCTGCGCCGAGCTCGACCGCGCCTATATCCAGTACTACGACCAGGGCAAGATCACGAACTGGACGAACGAACAGCATGAGCTGTTCCACGGCGAGGAGATCGGCCGGCAGTTGCGCAATTTCCCGATCCTGAATTCCGGAGTCTTCGGACTGCGGGGGGATTCGCCGCTCTGGACGCGCTGGCATGAGGTGCTGGAGGAAGGCCTGGCGCGGCGGCGCGATTTCTACGCCGAGCAGTTCGGCTTGAACCGCGTGATCTACCTCGAGGGGTATTCGCGCAACGTGCTGCCCGCCACCTGCAACTGGCTGGCGAACCGGGGACTGATCCTGTTCGATGCCGAGACCAAGACATTCGTCGAACCCAACCTGCCTTACACCCCCCTGGGGATCATCCACCTGTCCGGCGATTCGAAGAACAAGGACCATCGCCTGCGGATCATCAACGGCGAAGGCGTGCTTTCCACCAATCTGCGCTACAGCGCGGCGCGCAAGGACGTTCCCTGAACGGGCACAACGCCAATCGGTGGCTCAAACGTCTGCAGGTACCGCGACCGCGATGACCAGAACCGCCAGCACGATGCCGGCGCCGTAGAGCGCGGCGCGCCCATACCGGCCGCGCTCCCAGGCCAGCGCCGCCGCCAGTGCCGCCTGCAGGCCGTAATACGCGACGAAGGCCTTGGACGCGTAGGTGATGATCTCGAAGATATTGGCCGACCACGTCATGGCGATCGCCAGGGCCGCGGTGACGAGATATCCCAGGTTGACCGGAATACGGTGTTTCGAAACCTCGGCGATGAGGCCGCCCGCGCCGTTCAAATCTGCGATGGCGGCGGATGACTGCGACGCCAGAGCGGCGGCGATCAGCAACGGATACACCGCGGCGCCGATCGGCTTCAGCATGTCGATGATCGCCGTCTCCGATCCCGAGCCTGACAGCCCGCCCGAGAAATAGGCTGCGGCGAACCAGATGAAGGCGACATAGATCACGCTGGAGACGGCCTGGGCCAGACGCATCGTGCGCACCCGCGTCCTCGCGTCATATTCATCACCCAGGTAGCGCGAGGTCTCGAACCCCTGGACCAGGATGATCAAGCCGAGAACGACCTGAAACGCGTGGCCCGACCAGGCCTTTTCGACCGGGCCGGGCGCCGGGGCCGCGCCGGTTCCCGACGCGACGGCAAGCGCGGCGATCAGCCCGCCGATCACCGCCAGCTTGAGATCCACGGCGACGGTTTCCAGACGTTCCAGGGCTCGCAGCCCGCCGACCGCGCCGAGGATTCCGGTCACGGCGATCGCGGCGGTCGCGAGACCCCGGATGGCACCAGGCTTGATAACCCCGAACAGGCGCAACCCGAAAGCCGCGAACAGGTTCAGGTAATAGGCTACGGAAACGAAGTAGGCGAATGTAGAGAACGACATCCGCCAGCCGTTCCATCGTCAGGAGACCGCCGGACAGCGCTCCACCGGCACCGTCAATCTCGGTGATGCTGTAGCGGATCGACGATCCGTACAGATAGGCCACGCCGCAAAGCGCGGCCATGGCGAGAGGCGCCATGGCTCCGACACTGTCGACAAGGATCGGGCCGGCCACCAGAAAGCCCGAGCCGATGATCGATGCAAGCGGCGTGATGGTCGCGCGCCAGCCCGGCGCATTCATGACCCGAGGTTGAAACAGGAACGCCGCCAGCACGACACCGACGCCGATCAGGGTCAGATTGGTGAGCATCTCAGTCGTCATCGCCGGCCTGCCAGGAAACCGTCACCGCGATCGGCTCGCCTCACCCGATCGTCGGGCCGAGATAGTCAATGACCTGGTCCACAAGGGCTTCAACGTCATGTTCGCCGCTCTTCAGGACGATTTCGGCCGCCACGGGCGCCTCATAGACGGAATCGATGCCGGTGAAGTTGCGCAACTCCCCGGCGCGCGCCTTCTTGTAGAGGCCCTTGGGATCC
The DNA here is from genome assembly GCA_038146985.1 of Alphaproteobacteria bacterium. GTDB lineage: Bacteria > Pseudomonadota > Alphaproteobacteria > Thalassobaculales > Thalassobaculaceae > JADHLJ01. Next base: position 44,145 of record JAYQSQ010000021.1, on the reverse strand, counting down.
CGGGCCTCGCAAATCTCCAGCGGCGTGTCGACGAAGATCTCCACGAACTCGCCGTCCTCCATGAGGGCACGGGCCATGGCCCGTTCCGATCGGAAGGGTGAGATGAAGGAAACCAGGGTGATCAGGCCGGCATCCACCATCAGCTTCGCGACCTCGGCGACTCGCCTGATATTCTCCACCCGGTCCTGATCGGTAAAGCCCAGATCCTTGTTCAGGCCATGGCGGACATTGTCGCCGTCCAGCAAATAGGTGCGCTTGCCGAGGGCGTGCAGGCGTTGCTCCAGGCGGTCGGCGATGGTCGACTTGCCGGCGCCGGACAGGCCGGTGAACCACAGCACCCGGGGTTTCTGACCGTTCGCCCGCGCGCGCGCCGCCTTGTCGACCTTCATGTCGTGCCAGGCGATATTGCTGGCCCGGCGCAGGGGAAAGTCGATGATCCCGGCGCCGACCGTCGCGTTGGTGAACGCGTCTATCAGGACGAAGCATCCGGTATCCGGCACCTCGTCGAACGGATCGAAGGCAAGCGCCCGGTCGAGCGCGAGCTTGCAATAGCCGACATCGTTCAATGCCAGCGTCTTGGCCGCCAGACGCTCCAGCGTGTTCACGTCCACCCGGTGCGTCAGATCGGTGATCCGCGCCGTCGCCGTCGCCGCGCCGAGGCGGATGACGTAGGTGCGCTCCGGCAGCATCGCCTCTGCGGCCATCCACAGCAGATGCGCGGCAAACTGGTCGGCGACCGCCGGCGCATGCTCCTGCCCGGCGATGACGTCTCCGCGGCTGATATCGATTTCCCGGTCAAGGACCAAGGTAACGGACTGACCGGCCTGGGCAACCTGAAGTTCACCTGACGGCCCGAGAATGCGCTCGACCACCGCCGGCCGGCCGGAAAGCGCGGCGGAAACCGTCCCTCCCGTGTGGATCGCACCGGAGGCAATCAGCCCGCTGAAGCCGCGAAAGTCGGGATTGGGCCGGCTCACCCGCTGGACCGGCATCCGGAAATGCCCCTCCGCCTTGTCCCGGCGCACTTCGACGGTTTCAAGGATCTCCATCAATGTCGGCCCGCCATACCAGGCCATGGCGTTCGAAGGTGAAAACACGTTGTCGCCGCGCAGCGCCGAGATCGGCACGCAACGAATATCCACGATGCCAAGCTCCCGGGCGAAGGCGGTGTAATCGGCGACAATGGCGTCGAAGACACCCTGATCGAAGCCGACCAGATCCAGTTTGTTGACCGCCAGGATCACATGGCGAATGCCGAACAGCGAGACGATGTAGCTGTGGCGCCGGGTCTGGGTCAGCACCCCATTACGGGCATCGACCAGGATGATCGCGAGTTCCGCGTTCGAGGCGCCGGTGGCCATGTTCCGGGTATACTGCTCGTGGCCCGGCGTATCGGCGGCGATGAACTTGCGCCGGTCGGTCTCGAAATACCGGTAGGCGACATCGATGGTGATCCCCTGCTCGCGTTCGGCCTGCAGACCGTCCACCAGGAGCGCCAGATCGACTTCATTGCCCTGGGTCCCGTATTTCGCGCTTTCACCCTGGGCCGCGGCGAGCTGATCCTCGAAAACCGTCTTGGAATCATGCAGCAGCCGGCCGAGCAGCGTCGACTTGCCGTCATCGACCGACCCGCAGGTAATGAACCGGAGTTGGTCCTTGCGGTCCTGCTCGGCCAGGAAATACTCGATATCCGCGATCCGCGGGCTGATCTCGGCGCCGGCCATCAGAAATAGCCTTCCTGCTTCTTCTTCTCCATGGAGCCGATCTGATCGTTGTCGATCACCCGTCCCTGCCGTTCCGAAGTACGGCTCGCGAGAAGTTCCAGGATGATATCGGCGACACTGCTCGCGTCCGAATGCACCGCGCCGGTCAGCGGATAGCAGCCGAGGGTCCGGAAGCGCACCCGCATGGTCTCGGGCGCCTCGCCCGGGGCCAGCGGCAGCCGGTCGTCGTCGACCATGATGAGGACCCCGTCGCGCCGGACCACCGGCCGTTCCGCGGCGAAATACAGCGGCACGATGGGGATGTTATGGCGGTGGTTGTATTGCCAGATATCCAGTTCGGTCCAGTTCGAGGCGGAAACACCCGGACACTCTCACCCGGCGCGATCCGGGTATTGTAGAGCGTCCAGAGCTCAGGACGCTGGTTCTTGGGGTCCCAGCGGTGCGCGGCGCTCCGGAACGAGAACACCCGCTCCTTGGCGCGGGACTTCTCCTCGTCCCGGCGCGCGCCCCCGAACGCGGCGTCATACCGGCCGGCATCAAGAGCCTGCTTCAGCGCCTCGGTCTTCATGACATCGGTATGGATCTTGGAGCCGTGGCTGAACGGCCCGATGCCGCGCGCCACGCCGTCGGTATTGATATGGACGATGAGATCAAGGCCAAGCCGGCGGGCGGTCTCGTCGCGGAACCGGATCATTTCCTTGAATTTCCACGTCGTATCCACATGCAGAAGCGGGAACGGCGGCTTGCCGGGAGCGAAGGCCTTCATCGCCAGATGCAGCATCACGGCGGAGTCCTTGCCGATGGAATACAGCATCACCGGATTGCGAAATTCGGCCGCGACCTCGCGAATGATGTGGATGCTTTCCGATTCCAACCGGTCGAGATGGGAGAGCCGGGGAATGTCGGTTTTCGGGTTCTCGCCAACGGTTTCCGGACGGATACGTGCCGGCGATTCGGTCGGCTTACCCAAAGCATGCTCCTCGCAGCGGGCGCGGTCCGCGCCGGGGTCGATCAGGAAACCAGTGGATATACCCGCTTTCCCGCAGTTTCAATCCAAAGCCCGGGGTTCATCATGATTTGATGCGCGTCCGAGGTTTCCTGGGCTACACTTTCCCCATGCGTGACCTCGATTCCATCTTTTCGCCCCCGCCTCGCTGGCCGCCATGATCGAGGAAAGCAAGCGGGCGGTGGTTTCACCGGCGCCGGGATTTCCACCAGATCCGGCATTCCGGATTTCCGCAGCCCCGGCGGTATCTGGACCAAAATGGCGCCGATCCAGTTCCAGGACTTCATTTCCAGCGAGCAGATGCGCCGGGAAGCGTGGCGCCGCAAGTTCGCCATGGAGGAAACCTTCTCCCAGGCCAAGCCCAATCTCGGCCACCTTGCCGTCGCAGAACTGGTCCGGCAGGGCAAGGTCTTGGCCGTCATCACTCAGAATATCGACAATCTGCACCAGGACTCGGGCATTCCCGACGGCAAGGTGATCGAGTTGCACGGCAACGGCAGCTACGCCACCTGCCTCGAATGCGGTACCCGGCACGAGCTGGACGTGATCAAGCAGAGCTTCATCGGGCGCGACGAACTGCCACTCTGCCGAGACTGTGGCGGCATGGTCAAAACCGCTACGATCTCCTTCGGCCAAGCGATGCCGCAAGGCCCCATGCAGCGCGCCGAGGAGGAGACCTTGGCCTGTGATCTGTTCATCGTGATCGGCTCGTCCCTGGTGGTTCACCCGGCCGCGTCTTTCCCCCTCGTCGCCAAGCGCAATGGCGCACGGCTGGTGATCTTGAACCGCGAGGAGACGCCGCTCGACGGGTACGCCGACCTGGTGCTGCATGAGGAAATCGGCACAACGCTGTCATCGGCGGTCCCGGCCAACTGAATCCCGCGGTCCGCCGCGCAAGGATTGAAGAACGTCACTTGCCCAAGGAGGTGAAACATGTCGGTTGAACTTACATTGCTGGTATGGGCCGTCGCGCTAGCGTCGTCCAGACAGCCATCACCGCCGTCGGCGGTATCTCCCAGGCCGGAATGGCGGCCATGACCGGCAACCGCGAGCCCGCGCCCGATCTGACGGGTTGGGTTGGCCGCGCCGTCCGCGCGCATCGCAATCTTCTGGAAAGCCTGGTTCTGTTCGCGATTCTCGTGCTCGTTGCGCACGCGGCCGGGACATCCAACGAGATGACCGTGCTCGGCTCCAAACTGTTCTTCTGGGCCCGGGTCGCCTTTGCGGTGGTCTACATCATCAGGCTGCCCTGGGTGCGACGGCGGTTTGGGCCGTCGGAACCGTGGGACTGGTCCTGATCTTCCTGCAGTTGATCTAGCCTCGGCGCCGGTTTCCTCAGCAGCCGGAGTTATCGGTTCCGGTCGGCAGTTTGGTTCGGCATAGGCGGGCCCCGGTGAAGGTCGTCTCGGGCATGCTGGCGTCGGTGAAATCCGCGTCGGTCAGGTCGGCATTGGTGAAATTGACCGCCCAAAGCGATGCGCCGAGGAAGCGGGAGCCCGAAAGATCGGCGCCGGTGAAGTCGACATTCGGCAGCTTCGCCTGGCTGAAATCGGCACCATGGGCGACCACGCCGGCGAGGCTGGTCTCGCTCAGATTGGCATCGGAAAAGGTGGCGCCGCTCAGGATCGCGCCCGCCAGATTGGCGCGGGTAACGCTGGCCCGGGTAAAGTCGACGCGGGTAAAGTCGGCATCCCGGGCATCGGTGATATGCATGATGGCCTCAACCAGATTGGCTTCGGTCCAGAACCGCCTTGTGCATCAAGGCCTGGAGCATGTCGGCCGATAGGAGCTTGGCGCCCGTGAAGTTAGCGCCGATCAGAGTGGTGCCGCTGAAATCGACATTGGTGAGGTCCGCGCCGGCAAAGCTCGCGCCCTCGGCGATGGCCCGTCCGAGCACCGTCCATTCCAGTTTGGCGCCATCGAGTTTCGCGCCTGCCAGATGCGACCACCAGAAATTGGCCTGGACAGGTCGGCTCCGCTAAGAGACGCGCCTCCGAGGTCCGTCCACCAGAGATTGGCCTTGGCGAGGATCGCGCCAGAGAGGTCGCGCCCGGTGAAATCTTCTGACCAGAGCGACGCGCCGGTCAGATCGCAGGCCGGACAATTGCGCTCGGTCTTGAGCCGCGCCAGATCCTCGGGCTTGTAGCCGCCGGGCCCTGAAAGGATGGCGATGAAGACGCCAACCAAAACCAGGAGACAGGCCACGACCGCCGATACGGCATAGACGAAGCGGCGTTTTCGGCGGTTACGGGGAAGAAACGGCAGGGGCATGATCGTTCCGGCGGAGACTCAAGCATTCCGCGCGGTAATATACCACTTCATCCGAAAGAAAAGACCATAGACGGCGTTCAGGATCTTATCCGAGCCAGCGCTTGCGGCGACGGTAGTGCTTCACATCCCGGAAACTTCTTTTCTCGTCGCCGGCCATACCCAGATAGAACTCCTTGATGTCGGCGTTACCGCGAAGTTCCTCGGCCGGTCCTTGCAGGACGATGGCCCCGTTCTCCATGACATAGCCGAAATCGGCGAATTCCAAGGCCAGGGTCGCATTCTGCTCGACGATCAGGAACGTGACATTCTCTTGGGCGCGCAGGCGCTGAACAATCCCGAAGATCTCCTCGACGATCATAGGCGCCAAACCAAGCGACGGTTCGTCCAGAAGGATCATGTTCGGATCGGACATCAACGCCCGGCCGACCGCGAGCATCTGCTGTTCGCCGCCGGAAAGGTAACCGGAAATTACATGCCGACGCTCGGCGATCCTCGGGAAGTAGGTGTAAACCTTCTCCATGTTCTCGCGCAGCTTCGCCGAGCTTGAGAGGATATGCCCGCCGGCGATCAAGTTCTCTTCGGCGGTAAGGTTGGCGAAAACCCGGCGCCCCTCGAAAACCTGAACGATACCGAGCTTAACGACTTCATGCGGTCGCAGCCGGTCGATTCGCTTTCCCTTGAACTCGATCGACCCTCTGGTGACATCGCCGCGTTCGGTGCGCAGCACGCCCGAGATCGCTTTCAGGGTGGTCGTCTTGCCCGCCCCGTTGGCGCCAAGGACCGTGGTTATGCGGCCTTCCGGAGCCTCGATGGAAACTCCCTTCAGCACCAGGATGACGCCGTCGTAGATGACTTCGATATTGTTCAGGACAAGCACGGCAAACTCGCTTTCCAGGAGAGGAACGGCCGGCCCGAGCGAACCCGGGCCGGTCGCTTATGCAGGGATCAGTGGCTCTTCACCAATTCCATAACCACTTCACGGTAGCCACGCATCCACTCGGTGACAGGCACGAAGGTTTCGCCCTTAACCTCGAAGATGCGGACCCATCCACCGCCCTCATGGTCTTCCTTGGTGATCGCCATCGGCGGCAGGAGTCCGCCGAGAGAGAAGTCGCGAACCTGCTCGAAGCCGTTCTTCACGTCTTCACCCGTGATCTTGTCGCTACCCCCCTTGGCCTTGACGGCGTTCTCGATCGCCTTCAAGTGCAGGGCCGCCGCGAGCACACCACGATTGTAGTAGACCGTGGTGTCCATCTCGCGTGGGACATCCTTGCCCTCGGCCTTATACATGGCCTTGATCTCGTCAAGGATCGGATAGTCGGAGCCGGCACCGGCGAACTGCATGACGTTGAAGCCCTGTGCCTTGTCCCAACCACCGGCGCCCATGATGTTGGACTCGGCAGCCGCCCAAACCAGACCGATCATCTTGTTGAGGCTATAGCCGTTGCGGGTCATCTCGTTGATGGAAACCGACGGAGCCTTGCCGAAAGTGTGGTTGATCACGAAATCGGCACGGAAACGGCGCGCGATATCCTGAACCTGCACCTTCATCTCGACGCCCGGCGGCGGAACGGCGAATTCCCTCAGCTCGAAACCTTCCATCTCCGCCAGTTTCTGCAGAACCGGCAGCGGCTCGCGGCCAGCCGGATTGTCATAGAAGAGATAGGCGATTTTCTTGCCCTTGAGCCCGCCAAGCTTGTCCTTGGCGAACTGCACCGCAGCGGCGCCCTGCGACCAATAGGTTGCCGCGATCGGGAACAGATACGGGTACTTCTCGCCGTTTGCGGCGGCCGCGGAACCGAAGCCCGGGCTGGTGCCGGGGATCTTGTCTTCCATCAGCAGCGGCGTCAGCGCCTGGGTGTGCGGGTGCCGTAAATGGCCACGATCACCGCGCCTTCGGCCTTGAAGCGCTGGTAGGCTTCCATTCCCGGCGGGACCTTGTATTCATGGTCGATCTCGAGAACCTTGACCGTATGCCCCTCAATTCCGCCCCTGGAATTCACCAGCTTCACATAGTCGTGGTAGCCGGGGCACAGGAACGTGCCGACGGTTTGGGTTGGCCCGGTACGGTCGCATTGCATGCCGACGACAATTTCGCCGGCTTGCGCCGCCGCCGCTTGCAAGGTAGCCGCCGCCACGATACTCGCGGCCAGCAGGCCCGATCTTACGTGTTTCATGCTTAACCTCCCTTGTTGAACTTCGTTACACCACCGGTGTTTGTTCGAGGCCATCCCGCGCGCTAATGCGAGAACGGCCAAACTCGGAAATAGTTACGGATGTTCTGCCAGAGCTTGTTAAGCCCCTCCGGCTCCACCACGAGGAACAGGATGATCAGCCCGCCGAACAGGATCAGCCGCATTTGCGCGATCACCTGGGCGAGATAGACACCCTCGACGAAATAGACACCGACCACTTCCATGAACACGCGAACGACGACCGGCAACAGCGTGATGAAGACGGCGCCGAAGATCGTGCCGAGGATCGAGCCCAGACCGCCGATGATGATCATCGCCAGATAGTCGATGGAGATCGGCAACTGGAACATCTCGTAATTCGCGATGCCCAGATAGTAGGTATACATCACCCCCGCCACGCCGGCGTAGAACGACGACAACCCGAACGCCAGGAGCTTGTATCGGTAAACGTTGATGCCGATGATCTCCGCCGCGATATCCTGGTCACGGATCGCGATGAAGGCCCGCCCGATCCGGCTGCGCACCAGATTGAGGGTGGCCACGATGGCGATCGTCGTCAGCACCATCAGGAAATAATACATCTCCGTCTGGGTATCCATGTCCCAGCCGAACAGGTTCGGTCGCGGCACCTCGATCGAGGCCTGCACACCGCCGGAAATCGCCGGCGTGTGGTTGATGATCCATTCGATGATGAACTGCGCCGCCAAGGTCGCAATCGCAAGATAGAGGCCTTTAACCCGCAGGGACGGCAGCCCGACGATCAGACCGATCGCCATGGCCATGAGGCCGCCGGCCGGCATGGTAATCCAGAACGGCAGATCCCAGCGTGTCGCCAGATTGGCCGCGGTATAGGCCCCGACCGACATGAAGGCGGCGTGACCGACCGAGATCTGGCCCGTGAAGCCGACCAGGATATTGAGGCCAAGAGCGCCGACCACGGCGATCGCGCACAGATTGATGATCGACAGGTAGTAGTCCGTCATCAGCGCCGGAAACAGACCGAAGAAAAGCACGCCGATGACGACCATCGCGGTCTTGGTTATCGGGAGCGGGTAAAGCTCCATATCGGCCGCGTAGGTCGTTTTGTAGTAACCGCTCTCGCGATGAAACATGACCTGACTCCGCCGCCGCTCAGATACGCTCGATGATGGGTTTGCCGAAGATGCCGTAGGGTCTGATCATCAAGACGATGATCATCAGCACGTAAGGCGTGAAGTCCTTGGTGCCGCCCCCGACGATGGGATCGAGATAGCCGGCCGCGATCGCCTCAACAACGCCGACGATGATGCCGCCGACGATCACGCCGATGATCGAGTCGAGACCGCCCAGGATCACCACCGGGAACACTTTCAGGCCAAGCTGCGCCAATTGGGTATCGACACCGATCGCGCTGCCCCAGACCACGCCGCCCAGCAACGCCACGACACCGGCCAGCATCCAGGCAAGCGCAAAATACCGTTCCACGTTGATCCCCATGGCCATCGAGACCTGATGGCTGTCGGCAACGGCGCGCATGGCGACGCCCTTGCGGCTCTTCATGAAGAACCAGCCGAACAGCGCCAGGAAGGCGAGACTGATTCCCGCCCCCAGCATATCGATGGGAATCAGGAAGAACGGCCCCCAGATCAACGGATCATCCGGAATCGGCAGGACTATGGCCTGGGTCTCGGCACCAAACACCAACGGTCCGAGCCCCCTGAACAAAAACGCCAAACCAATCGTTGCCATGATGATGGCGACGATCGGCCGGCCGATCATCGGCCGCAGCACCACCCGCTCCAGCCCCCAATTGAACAGCAGCATGAAGCCGAGGCCGCCGGCCAGCGACAGGATCAGCGGCACGCCATACAGTTGCAGCAGCCCCGCGACCACGATCGCGGCGATCATGCAGAACTCGCCCTGGGCAAAGTTAATCGCGTCTGTGGACTTGTAGATCAGCACGAAACCGACCGCGACCAGGGAATACATTAGTCCGGTAAGGATGCCGTTGGTGAACAGCTCGAAGAAGAATTGCCATTCCATGATCAGGCCTCCTATGCCGCTTCCTGAATTGTCAGATGCGAATCGACCTGACTACGCGTGCCGTCCTCGAAGGTGACGTCCAGTTTCAAATCGACGTTCTTGGCGCCGCCATAGAACGCCTCGACCACCGGGCCGTATTTCTCGGCAATGAAGGAGCGCCGGAGCTTGCGGGTCCGCGTCACCTCGTTGTCGTCCGCGTCCAGATCCTTGGTCAGCAGCAGAAACCGCTTGACCCGGGAAACCTCCGGAATGCCGAGGTTGATCTTGCGGATTTCCTCGGCGATCAGGTCGCGAACCTCGCTCTTGCTGGCGAGATCGACATAGTTTGTATAGGGCAGATTGCCCTTGTCCGCCCAGTTGCCCACGGTTTCGAAATCAATGGCGATCATCGCGGTCACGAAGGGATGCCCGTCGCCAAACGCCACCACCTCGTTGATGTAGGGGCTGTATTTCAGCTTCAGCTCGATGAATTGCGGGGCAAAAGGCGTGCCGTCCGAGAGCTTGCCGACATCCTTGGCCCGATCGATCACCACGAGATGCCCGTTCTCGTTCAGCAGTCCGGCATCGCCGGTACGGTACCAGCCGTCCTCGGTCAGCACCTCGCGGGTCTTCGCTTCTTCCTTGAAGTATCCCTTGAAGACGCCGGCCGACTTCACCAGAAGCTCGCTATTGGCCTGGTCCACCTTGATCTCGATCCCCTTGCAGGGCGGGCCAACGGTATCGGCATTGGCGAGGCCGTCGGGCTGAACAGACACCAGACCGGTCATCTCGGTCATGCCATAGACCTGTTTCAGGTTGACGCCGATGCCGCGGAAGAACCGGAACACGTCCGGGCCGAGCGGCGCCCCTCCGGTCAGACACCAGCGCGCGCGGCGCAGGCCCAACTGGTCGCGCAACGGGCCATAGACCAGGAACTCTCCCAAAGCGTGCTTGAGGCCCAGCCCCGCGGGAACCGCCCGTCCCTCGGTACGCGCTGCTTCGACCTGCATCGCCACGTTCTGGAAATAGGAGAACACCGACCGCTTCAGGGGCGAGGAGTCCGACGCCCTCACCTGCAAGTTGGAAAGCATCCCTTCCCAGACCCGAGGCGCGCCGATTATGCCGGTGGGACCGATCTCACGCAGATCGCGCTCGACGGTCTCCGGGGATTCGGGGCAGTTGGTCGCGCAGCCCGACATCAGGCTGACGCAGGTGCCGTATAGCGTTTCGCCGACCCAGGCCAACGGCAGATAGGCGAGGAAATCGTCGTTCAGCCGGACATCCTCGGCATCCAGATAGGCCTGGGTGGTGCGCACGAAATTGTCGTGGCTCAGCAGCACGCCCTTGGGGTTCCCGGTCGTGCCGGAGGTGTAGTTGATCAGCGCCACATCGCCCGGAGCCACCTTGCCGACCTCGGTTTCGAAATAGCCCTGGTTCTTGGCGCCGAAGTCGCGCCCCAGAGCCTGGACCTCGTCGAACGACTTGAGGATATCCACCTCATAGCGCAGCAGCCCACGGGGATAATCGTAGATGAGCCACTTCAGGTTCGGCAGTTGGTCCCGAATCGCCAAGATCTTATCGACCTGCTCCTGGTCGACAGCGACGATCACGGAGACCTCGCTGTGTGCCAGCACGAAACTCATCTCGGTCGCGATCGCCTCATAGTAGACCGGCACCGCCTGGCCACCCAGACACATGGCGGAGAACTGCGCCCAGTAGAGCCTCGGGCGGTTATTGCCGATCACCGAAAGCTTGTCGTCCTTGCTGAACCCGAGGCTGGCGAGCCCCAGGGAAAAATCCCGTACATTCTCGAGATACTGCGACCAGGTATAGGTCTTCCAGATCCCGAGGTCCTTCTCGCGAATGGCCGGCGAATTGGCAAACTTGCCGTCGGTGCCGTTACGCAGCAGATAGGCTGGAATGGTGGCCAGCTCCGCCATGGCAATCTACCCCCGTCTATCCTCTTAATGATTCCCCGTGCCGAGATAGGCCTCGATCACGCCCTGATCAGCCCGAACCTCGTCCGGCGTGCCCTCGGCGATCTTCTCGCCCTGGTCCAGCACCGCGACACGGTCGGAAATGTCCATGACCACACCCATGTCATGCTCGATCAGCACGATCGTCGTGCCGAACTCGTCATTCACGTCGAGAACATAGCGCACCATGTCCTCTCTCTTCCTGGTTCATGCCGGCCATCGGCTCGTCCAGCAGCAGCAGAGTCGGATCGACCGCCAGGGCACGGCCAAGCTCGACCCGTTTCTGCAGACCGTAGGCAAGCGCGCCCGTCGGCTGCTTGCGCAGGTCCGACAGCTTGAGGAAGTCGATGATCTCCTCGACGCGGGCCCGGTGCGCGACTTCTTCCCTTTGCGCCGCGCCCCAGTACAGCATCGACGAGATGACGCCGGATTTCATGTGCACGTGCCGGCCCAGCATCAGGTTCTCCAGAACCGTCAGTCCCCGGAACAGCGCGATGTTCTGAAAGGTGCGGGCGATCCCCATCGCCGCCCGGTTGGCCGGCGTGGTTTCGGTGATATCCTTGTCCTCGAACCGGATCGTGCCTTCATCGGGGTGGTAGAAGCCGCTGATCATGTTGAGCAGCGATGTCTTGCCGGCGCCGTTAGGACCGATGATCGAAAAGATCATTCCCTTGGGCACATCGACACTGACGCCGCGTACGGCCTGCACACCACCGAAGCTTTTCGCTACATCCGTAACCGAAAGTTTGACGGATTCGTCCGCCCTGCCGGATTCCGACATCGACGCCTGTGCCTCCCTGACTCGCGAGCCCGGATCCCGATGCCCTTGAACCGGGCATCATCGCCTTGCCTCGTAATTTTGCGCGATCTTGCGCAATCGCTACGGATTCGGCAAGCCATCATTTGAAACTTAGCGTGAAAGTTACTTCTGAGCGATCGGATCGAATGGTCGATAGCGGCCAACACAGTCTGGATCCGAAAATCCAGTGTCGAAGAACCAGGAAATGAAACCCAAGGCCGAGAAGACCGCGGTCTTACGTTCCGTCCACCATTGCCGTCCACTCCTCCTCGCTGAGGATGGCGACGCCCAGGGCTTCGGCCTTGGCCGCCTTGGAGCCTGCATCGGCGCCGACAATGACGTAGTCGGTCTTCTTGGAGACCGAGCCCGCGACCTTGGCACCGAGGCTTTCAGCCCTCGCCTTGGCTTCCGAGCGGCCCATCGTGGCCAGCGTGCCGGTAAACACCACGGTCTTGCCGGCGACCGGGCTGTCGCCGGCCACCGGCACCGCAAAAGGCTGGATGTCGAGTTCTTCTTCCAGATCCGCGACGATGTCGAGAGTCTGTTCTTCCGCAAAGAAGGCGATAAGATCATTGGCGACGGACATGCCGATCTGATCAATGTTCAACAGATCTGCGAGGGCGTCGTTAGGCTTCTCCGCGCTTGCATCATCGCCCGACGGCGTTTTTCCGGCCTCCAGCATCGCCGCGCGCCAGGCATCCAGGGTCCCGTAATTCGCGGCCAGAAGCCGGGCCGTGGCCTGACCGACCTGACGGATGCCGAGCGCATAGATCATCCGGTCGAGTCCGATTGTCCGGCGCTCCTCGATCGCGGCAAGCAGGTTGTCGACCGACTTCTCCCCCCATCCCTCCCGTTGCTTCAGCGCCGCCTCGTGTCGCTTCAGACGGAAGATATCGCCGGGTTGGGTGACGAGACCGTCCTGCCAGAACGCCTGTATCTGCTTTTCCCCCAATCCTTCGATGTCGAAGGCATCGCGGGAGACGAAATGCTTGAGCCGCTCCACCGCCTGGAACGGACAAGCGAGCCCGCCGCCGCAGCGGCGCACCGCCTCGCCTTCGAGGCGCGTGACCGCCGTCTTCAATTCGCAAGGACAGACCGATGGAAACTCGAACGGCACGCTGGTTGCCGGGCGCTTTTCCTCGATTACCCGAACCACCTGCGGGATCACGTCGCCGGCCCGCTGGATGACCACGGTATCGCCGACGCGGACGCCCTTGCGCCGGACCTCATCCTCGTTGTGCAGGGTCGCGTTGGACACGACGACGCCGCCGACGGTCACCGGCTCGAGCCGCGCCACCGGCGTCAGCGCGCCGGTCCGGCCGACCTGGATGTCGATGGCCCGCAGGATCGTCTCGGCCTGCTCCGCCGGGAACTTGTGCGCGATCGCCCATCGCGGCGCCCGGCTGACCATGCCAAGGCGGTCCTGCCAGTCGAGCCGGTTCACCTTGTAGACGACGCCGTCGATATCGTAGGGCAGAGTTGCCCGCTGCTCGCCGATCGCCGTGTACTGGGCGAGCAATTCATCGACACTACCGCACAGCCGGGTCAGGGGGTTGGTCTGAAAGCCCCAACCGCGAAGCCGGTCCAGGAACCCCGCCTGGGTATCGGCCGGCCGTTCCGTCACCTCGCCCCAGCTATAGGCGAAGAAGCGCAGCTTGCGGCGGGCGGTGATCGTGCTGTCGAGCTGTCGCAGCGATCCCGCCGCCGCGTTGCGCGGATTGGCGAAGGCCTTGCCGCCGGCGCTCTCTTGGGCCTGGTTCAACGCCCGGAAGTCGTCCTTGCGCATATAGACCTCGCCCCGGATCTCGAGGGTTTCGGGCGCGCCTTCCAAGCGGTTCGGAATATCGTCGATGGTACGCAGGTTTCGGGTGATGTCCTCGCCCACCGTCCCGTCGCCACGTGTCGCGCCTTGCACGAAGCGTCCGTTCACGTAGCGCAGGGACGCGGAAAGACCGTCGATCTTGGGTTCGGCAACCAACTCGACCGGCTCCTCCGCCGCGAGCGACAAGAAACGGCGGATTCGAGCCTCGAATTCCGCCACCTCCTCGGCGTCGAAAGCGTTGGAAAGCGAAAGCATCGGGCGGCTGTGGGTGACCTTGGCGAAACCCGTCGCCGGGGCCGCGCCGACGGCGGTGGACGGCGCCAGCGTGCGGGCGATGCTCGGGAACCGCTCGGCGATCGCATCGAACCGGCGGCGCAGCGCGTCGTATTCGGCGTCGGAAATCTCCGGATCATCCTGACCGTGGTAGCGCTCGTCATGATGGGCGATTTCCACCGCCAGCGCGGCGAGAACCTCTTCGGCTTCGAAAATGTTCAGCTCGGCGGGCTCTTTGCGGGTCAAGTCGGCAGGCATCTCACGCTCCCACGGAGGCTTGCAGCAGGCTGGCCGCGGCCGCCCGGGCTTCCTTTGTGACCACTTCGCCGGACAGCATCCGGGCGATCTCCTCGCGCCGTTCATCCGGGTCGAGCGCGGTCGCGGTGGTCGCCAGCCGCTCGCCATCGCCGGATTTCGCGATCCGCCAATGTGCCGTCCCCTTCGCGGCGACCTGCGGCGAGTGGGTGACGACCAGGACCTGCAGGCGCGCACCGAGCTTCTGGAGGCGCTCGCCGACCGCCGCCGCGACCGCCCCACCGACCCCGGCATCGACCTCGTCGAAAATCAAGGTCGGCAGGGGATTCGCCGCCGCCAAGGCAACCCGAAGCGCCAGCAGGAACCGGGAAAGCTCGCCCCCGGACGCGATCCGGTTCAACGGTCCGAAAGGCGTCCCCGGATTGGTCGCGACCTGGAATGCGACCCGGTCCATGCCATGCTCGGACCAATTCGCCTCGGCCAGCGGTTCGAGCAGGGTCGTAAACCGCGCCTTTTCCAAGCGAAGCGGCGGCAGTTCCGCCATCACATCGGCGTCGAGATGCTTCCCGGCGGCCGCCCGGCTCGCCGAAAGATCGCGGGCAAGAGCGGCGTAGTCATCCCTCGCCCGCGCGACTTCGGCGCGCAGCCGCTCAAGAGCCCCGTCGCCGGCATCGATGGCCTCCAGCCGGCGGGCCAGATCTTCGCGCAAACCTGGCAAGGCGTCAGGCTCCACGCCATGCTTGCGGGCCACCCCACGCAGTGCATGCAAGCGATCGTCGACTTCCTCGAGACGGGCGGAATCGGCCTCAATGTCCTGAGCCAACCCGGAAAGCCCCATTTCCGCTTCCTGAAGTTCCGCCGCCGCCCGGTCCAGCGCCGCCAACGCGCCGGCAAGCCGGTCGCCGGCACGAGGGGTCAGGCGGTCCAATACCCGCTGCGCCGAGGCGAGCCTGGCCTCGGCGCCGGCGTCGCCGGAAATGTTTTCCAGCGCCTGACCGATGCCTTCGATCACCTGACCGGCATTGGCCAGCATGTCCCGAAGCGCCGCCAGTTCCGCTTCTTCACCAGCCTGGGGCGCAAGGCGGTTCAACTCATCACTGGCATATCTCAGGAACTCTTCCTGCTCCCGCGCCCGTGCCGTATCGCTTCCCGCGCGTTCTAGGGCATCGCGCGCCTCCGTCCATGCCGCATGGGCATCAGATACTTTGCGCAGCAACACGTCATGACCGGCGTAATCGTCGAGAAACTGCCGGTGGGTCGCGGCATCGAGCAATCCTTGCGCGTCGAACTGGCCCTGGATTTCCACCAGGGCATCCCCCAGCCGCCGCAAGGTGCCGACACTGACCGGCTGGTCGTCGATGAAGGCGCGGGTGCGCCCGTCGGCGGACATCACCCGGCGCAATAGCAGCGGTCCATCACCGGCGGCCTCCGCGTCGAGGCCGATCTCGTCGAGAATGCGCCGGACTGGGGCGGGATCCTGGAATTCGAAGGTCGCGGTAACGGACGCCTGCGAGGCGCCGTGACGCACCAGACCGCTATCGGCCCGCGCGCCGAGAGCAAGGCCCAGCGCATCCAGCAGGATCGACTTCCCGGCCCCGGTCTCGCCGGTCAGGACCGACAGTCCCTTCTTGAATGCCAGATCCAGCCGATCGATCAGAACAATGTCACGAATCGACAGCGCGCTGAGCATGACGGAGTCAGAATATCCAGAAGCCGAGACCCAAGAGGCCCTCGCCGTCTTCCTCGGCTTGGTGAGGGCGGCCGGTCTTCACCAGGGCATAGCTGTCCTGGTACCACTCGCTCCCCGGATAGTTGTGGCCGAGGACGGCGGCGGTCTTCTCCGCCTCCTGGACCAGGCCGATCGCCAGATAAGCCTCCGTCAACCGGTGCAGGGCCTCGGGAACCTGGTCGGTCGTGTCATAGTCGTGCACCACCTTGCGGAACCGGTTGATCGCCGCCAGATGCTGGCCACGGGTCAGGTAGAAGCGGCCGATCTCCATTTCCTTGCCGGCAAGGTGATTGCGCGCAAGATCGATCTTCAGGCGCGCGTCGCGGGCATATTTGCTGCCGGGGAAGCGCTTGATCACCTCGTTGAAGGTATCCAGGGAATCCCGCGTCAGTTTCTGGTCGCGTCCGACATCGACGATCTGTTCGTAGAAAGAGAGCCCTTTCAGATAGTACGCGTAGTCGACATTCGGGTGGCTTGGGTTCAGCTGGATGAAGCGGTTCAGCGCGTTTACCGCGTCGTCGTATTGGTTGCTCTGGTACAGGGAATACGCCGCCATGAGCTGCGCCTGCGTCGCCCATACCGAATAGGGATGCTGGCGTTCAACCTCATCGAAAAGCGGCGCCGCGTCGCGGAAATTGCCGGTCGCCGCGGAATCCACCGCCTTGTTGTAGAGATCCTCGACGGGACGCTCGACATACTCCGGCTCTTCCTTGCCGCTTTTGAAGACACCGCATCCGGTGACCGTCAGCAGGAGCGCGCCGGCAACCATCACAACGAGCGGCCTGGCGATTTTCTGGCGCATGGCTATCAATTCTAGAATTGCGGAACCTGCTTGAAGATACGACCTCGCCGGACCCGCGCCAAGCCCCTAGCCCAGGGTTTCGGCAAGGAAAGCCTCGATCTTTTCCCAGGCATCATCGGACTGCGCCTCGCGGTAGCGATCCGGGTTGGTATAGTCCTGGAATCCGTGCCCGGCCCCGTCATAGCGATGGAACACATGCGGCACGCCAGCCTTGGTCAGCGCGGCGTCAAGATCGTCGACATCCGCCGGCGACGGATTCTGATCCTCGTTGCCGAATATGCCGAGCACCGAGCAGCCCATGCCGCCCACGAGCTCGATCGGCGGTGTCGCCCCATCCACGAAGGACAGCTTGATGCGCCCGCCATAGAGCGTCACCAAGGCCTTCAAGCTCGCATTGTGGCACGCGCCCAGCCAAGACACCCGGCCGCCCCAGCAATGCCCGATTATCCCGACGCGCGCCGCATCCACGTCCGGACGGGCAATCATGAACTCGTAGGCGGCCCGCAGGTCCGCGACCGCCCAATCGTCTCGAAACCCCTCGCGCTTGACTGAGATATCCGCTTCCGCCGGCCACCAGTGAAACACCCAGGGCATCACCGCGACGTATCCCGCCTTGGCCAGCCGCTCTCCAACGCCGATTTGCCAGGGATCCGTCTCAAGTCCCGCATGCGCCACGGGAATATGCTGGCAGACGATCAGCGCCGGATGCGGTCCCTCGCCCTCGGGCCTGAAGACAAGGGTTTCCATCTCCTTGCCGAGGACGGAAAGGTTGTGCTTCTCGTACATGGGAGCTCCTTCGTATCTAGCCCTCAGTCTTTACCGAAAATGTTAAAGGGTTGCGAGCGGCCCTAGCCGATGGCGCCGGCCGCCCGCAGGGCCTCAACACGGTCGCTCCCCATGCCGAGCCAATCGGACAGGACCGCATCGGTGTCGCCGCCGATCTCCGGCTCGAGCCGGATCGACGGCTCCGGGCTGCCGTGGAAACGCAGCGGGCTGGTGGGCAACACCACCTCTCCCATCGTCGGGTGGCTGACATCCTGAAGCATGCCGCGCTCGTGCATGTGGGTGTCGCGGATCACTTCGGTCAGGTCTCGGACCGGCGCCGCCGGAACCCGGTTGGCGCGCAGGATCTCCGCCGCCTCGTACTTGCCCATCGCGGCGGTCCAGCCTTCGACCAACTCGTCGATCAGGGTGTCGTTCCGGCCTCTCAGCGCCTGGGTGGCGAAACGAGGGTCATCGGTCAGGTCCTCGCGTCCGATCACTTTCAGCAAACTCGTCCAATGGGCGTCCTGCACGCAGATGATGGCGATATGGCCATCCCGTGCCGGATAGACGTTATACGGCGCCGAGCCCTGGGTCGGATGCCGGTTGCCGCGCCGGGGCGGCGCCTTGCCGCCGTTCTTGTGCATGCTCGCGACATTCGAGGTGAGCACCGGATAGACCGCCTCCTGCATGGCGACCTCGACCAGCCGCCCCCGGCCGGTGACCGACCGCTCGAACAGCGCCGTGACGATCCCCGCATAGAGATGCACCCCGCCCACGAAGTCGCAGATCGCCGGCCCGGCCTTCATCGGCGGCCCGTCGGGCGGGCCGTTGACGCTCATCACTCCGCCGACCGCCTGAACCGTCAGGTCCATCGCCAGGTTGTCCCGCGCCGGTCCGGAGAGGCCGTAGCCGGTCCCCGAGGCGTAGATCAGCCTCGGGTTCTCCGCCATCAGCACCTCGGCACCAAGGCCGAGGCGATCCATCGCGCCGGGTGCGAAATTCTCCAGCAGCACATCCGCCTCGCGCACCAGATCCTTCAGCAGGGCCTTGCCCTCCCGGTTCTTCAGATCGATGGCGAGGCCGCGCTTGTTCGTGTTCAACATGGCGAAGGAAAGCGGGATCGAGCCGCCGCCGCGCTGGCGCAGCACCTCGCCCTTCAGCGGCTCGACCTTGACGACATCGGCCCCCGCATGGGCCAGCAGGAAACCCGCATAGGGTCCATTATAGATCTGGCCGAGGTCGAGGACCTTGACGCCTTGCAGGGGCCAGCGCGCTTCGGGGGTACTCATCGCCGGCACCTAGCGCAGCGAGCCGCCGATGATGTCACGGGCGATCACGTGCTTTTGCACCTCGCTCGGCCCCTCGCCGACCCGCCGGATACGCATCTCGCGGAACCAGCGTTCGAGCGGCAGGTCCTTGGCGACTCCGAGCCCGCCATGGATCTGCATTGAACGATCGACGACCTTGAAGGCGCTTTCCGAGCAGACCAGCTTGGCGATGGCCGATTCCGTCCGGTAGGGCTCGCCGCGATCCGCCTTGGCGGCGGCGTCCAGCACCAGCAGACGGGCGGCACGGATGTCGATCTCGTTCTCGACCAGCATCCACTGAATCCCCTGGCGCGAGGCCAGCGGCGCGCCGAACGTCTCGCGGATCTTGGAATACTCGGTCGCCATCTCATGCGCCTTGATCGCCGGGCCGAGACACTCGGCGGCGTAAGGCACGCGCTGACGGGCAAGACGGTCGTTGGCGATGGCGAACCCGCCGCCCTCCTCGCCCAGCATGTTCTCCGCCGGGACCCGCAGATTGTCCATCTGGATCTCGGTGGCGTATTTCGACGAGCGCAAGGTGTGCACGATGCGCGCCACCCTGAAGCCCTCCCACTGGGTCTCGACGATGAAGGCCGATACGCCGGAGCGCCCGGGCCCGCCGGTGCGGGCGAATACCAGGCCATAGTCGGCGCGGTCGGCCCCGCTAATCCAGAGCTTGGTGCCGTTCAGAACCCAATGGTCGTTGCCGTCTCGCACCGCGCGGGTTTGGATCGCCCGGGCCGGGTCGCTGCCGCCGGACGGCTCGGACAGGCCGAAGAACACCTTCTTTTCGCCGCGCAGCATCGGATAGAGATACTTCTCCTTCTGTGCTTCCGTCGCCTCGAAAAGCTGGGCCTGTCGGGCGCCGCCAAAGGCCCCGTAGCAGGGCGTGTAGAGGCCACCGCGATGCTGCGAGCACTCGATGGCGATCAGCACCCTCGTGACCATGTCGATATCGGGGCCGCCGTATTCCGGCGGCGTGTCGAGGCCATAGAGGCCCATCGCCTTGGTCTTTTCGACCAGCCCGGCAAGGATCTCCGGCTCTAGCTCGTCGGCATCGGGGTCCATGTTCTCTTCAAGCGGCAGGATTTCCTGACGCACGAAGCGGCGGACCATGTCGACGATCATCGTCTGTTCCTCGGTGAGCGCGAAGTCCATGGCTGGGTTCCTTTGTTAATCCGTCCTTGTGGGCACCAGGGGCGATCGAACTTGCGGCAAACAGGATCCTTCGCACGCAGAGTGAAAGATCACATTCATCGCGGTCCCCCGCCGGGCCGGAGCCGGCCAAGCATGCGCGGGTCGATATCGGTATTCGCCTCGGGCAGGCCGCCGAAATCGTGCACATACGCTTCAAGCAGTTCGGCATGCCTTGTCCGGTAGGCCATATTGACCTCGAAGCGGAATTTGGTGACCCCCGGCGGCGGCGCTTCCAAGGCCTTGGCGATCTCACCCTTCAGGCCATAGCGCGTGCGGCCACCGGCAACACCGATGTAGAGGATTTTTCCGGCGTCGTCGGCCAACTGGTAGACGCCCAGATGTCCGGTGACCCGGGCCAGGTTCTCGGCATTAAGATCGCGCCAGGGCTTGTCCAGACGTACCGCCATGCCCGCCTCCCTCAGGTTCCGGTAAAGACCGGCGCCCGTTTTTCCAGGCGCGCCGCGATGCCTTCCTTGGCGTCATTGCTGCCCCGGGCCGCGCTCACCATCGCATCGACGTCGCTGTGTTCGATCCCGTCGCGGAACGCCAGCTCGCGGACGATCACTGCCTTCATCGCCCGAAGCGACAGCGGCGCGTTGGCGGCCAGGCGGTCGATGACCTTTTTGGCCTCGGCCTCAAGCCGGTCCTCGGGCACCGCGCGGCAAATGATCCCGCGCTCGGCCATCCAGGTGGCCGGCATCGGGTCGCCCAGCATCAGAATCTCGCGGGTGCCCACGGGTCCGGCGACCTCCATCAGCTTCTTGGTCAGGAACCAGGTCGGCGCCAGACCGATCTGGGCCAGAGACATGCCGAAACGCGCGGTATCGGCGGCGACCACGAACTCGCAATGCAGCGCCATCTCGCAGCCGCCGGCGATCGCCGCGCCCTGGACCACCGCCACCGTCGGCAGGGGATTCATTTCGATCGCGTGGAACACCCGCTCGACCGGGCTCTCGTTTCCGGTGGAGGGTTTGCGTTGCCGCTCGGCGAGGTCGATGCCGGCGCAGAAGGACGGGCCCTCGCCGCGCACCACGATCACCCGGTCATTGGCATCCGGCTTGGCGGTAAAGACGTCGTACAGCGCGTCCAGCATCTCGCTGTCCATGGCGTTGCGCTTTTCCGGACGGCACAGGGTCACGGTCTTGACGGGCCCGTTGGATTCGACGCGAACTCGGCTCATATCGGCTGGCTCCCTCCAGGTTCGACCGGCACTTTATCGCGCGCCGAAGCCGGCGTCAGCGCGCGCGAAATCCAGGCACGCAGATATCACGTCGGGGGACGGGCCCGCTCGGCGACCCAGATCCCGCCCAATACCAGCGCCATGCCGACCCCGTGAAACAGGGCGAAGTGCTCGCCCAGGAACAGGACGCTGAATGCCGACGCGAAGATCGGCACCAGATTGATGAACACGCCGGCGCGCCCGGGTCCGATCAGCTGCACGCCGCGCATGAAGAACAGTTGCGAGGTGAAGGACGGGAACAGCACAACGAACGCCACGATCAGCCAGCCGGTCCCCCTGGGCCAGAGCAGGGAGCCGGATACATACTCCCACAACACGAAAGGCAGGCTGGCGACCAGCGCCGAACTCGACATGACCGCGAACATCGCGAGCCCGGTCACCTCGGGACGCTTGCGCAGCAGCACCGCGTAGATCGAATAGACGAAACAAGCCGCCAGCATCAGCAGATCGCCGATGTTGAAAACCAGGTGAAACAGGTTGCCCGGGTCGCCTTTGACAGTCACCACCGCGACACCGAGAACGGTGATCACGATGCCCATGACCTGCACCGCCGTGATCGGCGTGCGGTAGGCGATGAACGCGCCAATCAGCACGCAGATCGGCACCGCTCCCTGGAGAATGCCGAGATTGATCGCGGTGGTCGAATGCGCCGCGAGGTAATAGAGGATGTTGAAGCCGGAAAAGCCGATCGCGCCCATCAGCATGAAATAGCCGAGATTGGCCTTCAGGACCGGGGCTTCCTCCATGATCTTGGCGCCGGCAAAGGACCAGACCAGCAGCGCCACGCCGAGCCAACGGAACATGGTCAGCAACATCGGCGAGATTTCCCCGACGGCGAAACGCCCGGCGATCGCATTGCCGCCCCAGCACATGGCGCAAACCGTCAGCAACAGATAGGCGTTGCCGTAGGCTCCGCGAAGGACCCCGCTGATCCACATGTCCCGTTCCTAGACCCTGTCAGGAGATTGCTGCGAACGCGCGCCGGGCGCGTTCCACGACGTTGCATCACGCGGGTGCCGGGGCGTCAAGCACGGAAAGACGGAGACGAAATGTCGACGGGCCTTCGGGCGGGACCTCAGTCCCGGCTCTAGACCGTCTACGCTGGAGGGGAAAATCGGGGCGGTCGGTCGGGCCTCAGGCCGTCGCGGCGAGCGGCGCTTCCTCGTGCCAGCCGGCGACCTCGCTTTCGTCGAGGGTCGTCCATTCCCAGGCGCTTTCGTCGGCGAACAGCGCCCTCAGAAGCTTGTTGTTGAAGCCGTGTCCGGACTTGTGCGCCACCACCCGGGCGAGCATCGGCCCGCCGGCGAGATAGAGATCGCCGACGCAATCGAGGATCTTGTGCCGGACAAACTCGTCATCGAAGCGCAAGCCGCCTTCGTTCAGCACCCGGTCGCCATCGACGACCACCGCGTTGTCCAAGGAGCCGCCCAGGGCGAAACCGGCGGCGCGCAGACGGTCGATATCCTTCATGAAACCGAAGGTCCGAGCCCGGCTGATCGTCTCGTTGAAGGTTCCGTTCACCAGGCGGATGTCGAGGGAACGCTCGCTGATCGCCGGCGAGGCGAAGTCAA
Source organism: Alphaproteobacteria bacterium (assembly GCA_038146985.1). Lineage (GTDB taxonomy): Bacteria > Pseudomonadota > Alphaproteobacteria > Thalassobaculales > Thalassobaculaceae > JADHLJ01. The sequence goes on along the minus strand of JAYQSQ010000021.1, from coordinate 21,212 downwards.
TCTCGAAATCAACCGAAAAATCCGGCGCCGGCAGGGCAGTCACGCCGCACTCGCCGTCGCTGACGGAAACCGGTTTCAGCACCCTCAGCGCCCGGCGCGGGACTTGCTGCTCGACCGAGCCGGCGCATTCGAACAACATGACGAACGGCGCCGAACTGCCGTCCATGATCGGCACTTCAGGGCCATCGATCTCGATCAGCGCGTTGTCGATCCCACAGCCCGCCAGCGCCGCCATGAAATGCTCAATCGTGGCGACCTCGACACCGTCCTGATTGCTGATCGTCGTGCACAGGGTCGTGCTGGAGACACGGTCCCAGCGCGCCGGCACCAGGCAGTCGCGATCGGTAACGTCCGTGCGCTTGAAAACGATCCCATGATCGGGACCGGCGGGCCGGACCGTCATGGCACACTCGCCGCCACTGTGCAGCGCCACGCCCCGGCACGGGATCGGGTTCTTCAGCGTGCGCTGGCGCACGGTTCCGGAACCATGGTCTGACTTCATGAAGTTCATGTACCGATCGCCCCTAAATCCCCGCCCCGATGGCCGTGCACTCATAAGTGTTCTATTGTCGTTCGGCATCGAAAGGCCCCGCAGGTGTACCAATACCCACGGGGCCTCTCAAATCACCTTTTGTTACCAAGTGTTACAGATCAACTCTCTGTAATTGCTTGGGATTTTCCCACTCCGTCAGTTCGCCTGGCGGCGCAGAAACGCGGGGATGTCGAGCAGGTCGTCATCGGCGCTGCTTGCCGTGACGCGGTCGGCACGGTCGAGCGGCCCGAGTTTCGGCTGGTCCGATTCCGCCTTGGGGGCCACCGGCGCCGGGGCAGAGGCAACCGTGGTCGTTTTCGCCTCGGGCTCGCTCTTGACCTCGGCCTCCTCGCGAGGCTTGCGGCCCATCCCGGTCACCCGCTGGAACAGCGTCGGCGCCTTCGCGGCGGCACCGCCGGCATTCGCCAAGGCGGCGGCGCCGAAGGGATCCGCCGAAGCCGTCGGCTCGGCGGCAGCTTGGCGCGGCGGCACGGCCGGCGGCGGGGCGACGAACGGGTCGGCGCTCGGCCGCGAGATCACCGGCTTGACCGGCGCAGGCGCGGCGGTCCGCGCCGCGATGGTTTCGGCAACCGACGCCTGCATGGCGGACGCCTGAACACCGGTCCCCGCCTCGGCTTTCTCGGCAGGCATCGGATCGGCAATCACCGTCTCGGCCGAGGTCCCGAAGGTTTCCGCCGGCTGAGCCGACTGCCCGGCCAGGCGATGCGCGATATCCAGGGTTGAGGCAAGCTTGTCCTCGGCAGCGGACGTGGCAACCGCGTCAACCGACACGGGAGCGTCATCGGTCCCGGTACGCAGCGCGGGTTGAGCCTCCGGCTCATCCTTGTCCGTCATCGTGACCGCCGCCGGTTCCGGCGCCGGAGCCGGCACGGCTTCCTGCTTCGGACGGCTGGAGACCAGCGTCATCTGCGGACGCGGTTTCGCCGCCAGCCCCTCGGCCGCGATGCCAGTCGCCACTACCGATACCCGCATCCGCCCATCGAGCTTCTCGTCGAAGGTCGAGCCGAAGATGATATTGGCATCGGCATCCACTTCCTCGCGGATCCGGTTCGCGGCCTCGTCGACCTCGAACAGGGTCATGTCCATCCCGCCGGTGATGTTGATCAGCACGCCCCGGGCGCCCTTCATCGACATGTCGTCGAGCAGCGGGTTGCTGATCGCCGATTCCGCGGCCTCGATCGCCCGCTTCTCGCCGTCGGCCTCACCGGTGCCCATCATCGCCTTGCCCATCTCGCTCATCACCGTGCGGATGTCGGCGAAGTCGAGATTGATCAGCCCCGGCATCACCATGAGGTCGGTGACTCCGCGCACGCCCTGGTGCAGGACGTTGTCGGCCATGTGGAAGGCATCGGCGAAGGTGGTCTTCTCGTTGGCGATGCGGAACAGGTTCTGGTTCGGGATGATGATCAGCGTGTCGACATATTGCGACAGCTCCTCGATCCCGGCCTCGGCGGTACGCATCCGGTGCGCACCCTCGAAGTGGAACGGCTTGGTGATCACGCCGACCGTCAGGATTCCCCGCTCGCGCGCAGCCTGGGCGATGACCGGGGCGGCGCCGGTACCGGTGCCGCCGCCCATGCCGGCAGTGATGAAGACCATGTTGCTGTCGCCGAGTTCGGCGATCAGTTCCTCCATCGCCTCCTCGGCGGCCGCCTTGCCGACATCCGGGCGCGAGCCGGCGCCCAGGCCCTGGGTCACGGTCTCGCCAAGCTGCAGGCGGCGGTCGGCCAGGGATTGGCTGAGCGCCTGGGCATCGGTATTGGTGACGATGAACTCCACGCCTTCAAGGTTGGAGCGGATCATATTGTTGACGGCGTTGCCACCCGCTCCGCCAACCCCGACCACGGTGATCCGCGGCTTGAGCTCGTGTTCGTCATGCGGCACTGAAAAGTTGATGGTCATCATACCCTCCGGGTCTTGGAATTGCGGGCTGGATCGAGCGTGCGAGCGCGTTTGTTGGACACGCTTTCGGCTTTCGTGGGTCGGACGACGGTCGACAGGATCACCGGCCGTCCGAGGCAGGCGCCGTTGGAGGCGACCACCGCGTGCAGGGTTTGTTTACTTGTCATTAGAAGTTCTCCCTCAGCCATGAGCCGACCTTGCCGAGCATGCCGGCCGGCTCCACCTTGTCGGCGCGCCCGATTTCGGGAACGTCGAAACCCGGATCGACGGCATAGGCCAGCAGCCCGGCGCAGGTCGAAAACGCTGGCCCCGAGGCCGCGTCCGCCAATCCGTTTATCCGGATCGGCCGGCCCAGGCGGACCTGCTTATCCAGGATGCGTTGCGCCAGGTCGCGAAGACCCGGCATCTGGCTCGCCCCGCCCGTCAACACGGCGCGGCGACCGGCGATCTTGTCGAACCCGGATTGCTCCAGGCGCGCCTTGACCAGTTCGAAAATCTCCTCCAGCCGTGGCTGGATGATGCGGATGAGCATCGATTTCTGGACCTGATTGGGCGGCGCGTCGGAATCCTCTCCGACCTGCGGCACGTCCAGGGTCTCGCGGTCGTCAAGCGGCGACAGCATCGCGCAGCCGAACAGGGTCTTGAGCCGTTCCGCATCGGCGATGGGGGTGGACAGGCCCCGCGCGATATCGTTCGTCACATGGCCGCCGCCGACCGGCACCACGTCGGTGAACACGACGCTGCCGCCGAAGAACACCGCGATCGTCGTCGTGCCGCCGCCCATGTCGATCAGGGTGACGCCGAGATCCATCTCGTCCTCGACCAGGCAGGACAGACCCGACGCGTAGGGCGAGGCGACATAGCCGTCGATGTCCAGATGGCAGCGCTGAACCACCATGGCGAGATTGCGCACCGGCCCCGATGCGGCGGTGACTAGATGGATATGCGCGCCCAGCGTCTGTCCGGCCATGCCCCGGGGATCGCGGATGCCCCGGTTGCCGTCGATCGAGAAGCCGACGGGGATCGAATGGATGAGGTCGCGGTCGGCCTCGATCTCCACCGAGCGGCCCTGGCCAAGAACCCGGCGCAGATCCGCATCGGCGACCGCGGAACCGGCGATCGGCACCTCGACCCCGAAGGTGCGCGACATCGGATAGCCGCCGGAAAGATTGACGAAGACCCGGGTGACGGTCTCCTTGGCCATGGTCTCGGCGGCATGAACCGCCCGGCGGATCGCGGTTTCCGCCGCGTCCATGTCAATGACCACGCCATTGCGGACCCCCTTGGCGACCTGGTGGCCAATCCCCAGGATCCGCGCGCCACTCAAAGGCGCATGGGTGTCCGCCACGCGGGCCTCTCCGACCCGTGCCACGAAGCAGCAGGTCTTGGTGGACCCGATGTCGAGCGCGACGGCGAGATCGCCCTTTGATTTCGCCAAGGTTCTTTTCACCGCGTCAGCCTCCTTCCCCAGCGTTTCTCAGGTATCGCGGCCGCGGTCGCGCTTGCGCGCGGCGGCCTCCGGCGCCACGCGGACCACAAGCTGGTCGCGCAGCCGCATGTCGATGGTGACCACGTCACGCCTGAGCACCCCATGCTCGCGCTCCATCTTCGCGAGCTGAGCCCAAGCGCCGCGTGGGTCCTGTTCCGGAAGCTGGACATTGATCCGGTCGTCGACGCGGACATCCCACCGGCGCTCGCCGACCCAGGTGACGGCGCGCACGCGCTGGCCGAGATCGGGCTCGCCCGCCAGCATCGCCAGCATCGCGTGGGCCCGGGCGGGCGCGTCCTCGCCGATCACAATCGGCAGATGTCCGAATTGGCCAACATCGCGGTCCGGAATCACGCCGCCATCGACATCGATCACATGCAGCTTGCCGTCGCGCTGCCACAAAGCCATGGGCTGGCGTTCGACCAGGCTGACGAAGACGGTGTCCGGCAACCGCCGTTCGATCCGGGCCTGTTTCACCCAGGCGAGCGAGGCGACCCGCGAATGCACACGCCCAAGGTCGATGCCGAGGATCGGATCGCCCGTGGTGATCCCGGTGGCCTGGAGCAGTTCGGAACGCTCGGTGCGGTCGCGACCGACCACCAGGACGTGACGGACCTCAAGGCCACCTGCCCGCGTCGCGTCCATCACGGCGGTTTCGGCCGCCACCATCATCCGCTCGGCACCGCCGCTTTTGACCATGTACCAGCCGGCGCCCCCAAAACCGGTCATCAATCCGGCGCACAGAACGGTCACGGCGGTCGCCCGGCCCGGCAATCGGCGGATCCAGAACCGCGCGCGGCCAACCGCCGCCCGGCCTGAGTTCGACAGACGCGGCTCGCGCCGCTTGCTCTTGTTCATAGATCGCATCTGGCTTCCTCCACCATGCGCGACACCAATTCGGGGAAATCCATGCCCTTGTAGGCGGCCTGCTCCGGCACCAGGGACGTCGCGGTCATGCCCGGCTGGGTGTTGATTTCCAGCAGATACAGATCGCCGAGCCGGTCGCGGGTGTCGTCGTAACGGAAATCTGAGCGGGTAACGCCGCGGCACCCGAGCAGCGTGTGTGCCCGGGTCGCCATCGACAGGGCTTCCTCGGTGATCTCGTCCGGCAGTTCGGCGGGCAGAATGTGGACCGAGCCGCCATCCGCGTATTTCGCGTCGTAGTCGTAGAATTCGCGCTCGGATTTGATCTCGGTGACGCAGAACGCCTCGCCGTCGAAGACCCCGACCGACAACTCGCGCCCCGGAATGTACTTTTCGACCAAGACCTGGTCGCCGAAGGACCAATCGGCGGAGACCGGCGGATGATTGTCGCCCCGGCGGATGATGTGCACGCCGACGCTGGAGCCCTGGTTGGTCGGCTTCACGACATAGGGCGGCTCATAGACGCTGCCCGCCAGCGTATCCTCGACCGAGCACACCACGCCTTCGGGACAACGCAGACCGGCGCTGGCGAAGATCTGCTTGGCCCAGGGCTTGTCCATGGCGACGGCCGAGGCCTGAACCCCGCTATGGGTGTAGGGCAGGCCCATGATGTTGAGCAGGCCCTGGATATTGCCGTCCTCGCCGATCGGCCCATGCAGCGCGTTGAAGCAGACATCGGGCGCCAGCTTGGCCAGGGTCTGGGCGATCTTGCGGTCGACATCGACCTCCGTCACCCGGTAACCGGCGGTCCTGAGCGCCTTGGCGCAGGCGGCGCCGGTCGAAAGCGAGACCTTGCGCTCGGCCGACCAACCGCCCATCAGCACGGCCACATGTTTGTTCGCGTTCATGGGAGCGTCTCCTCAAGGTTGGCGGGCTCCCCAAGCCGTCTGATTTCCCAGCGCAGCGTCACGCCGCTGGTCGCGCGGACCCGGCGCCGCACCTCTTCCCCCAGCGCCTCCAGCTCGGCCGCCGTGGCGGTGCCGGTATTGATCAGGAAATTGCAGTGCAGCTCCGAAACCATGGCGCCGCCGATCCGCAGCCCCCGGCAGCCGGCGGCGTCGATCAGTTCCCAGGCCTTGCCGCCGTCGGGGTTGGCGAAGGTGCTGCCGCCGGTGCGCTCCCGGATCGGCTGGCTCGCCTCGCGGGCATCGCGGATCTCTGTCATCCGCCGTTCGATCGCGTCGCGCTCGCCCTCGGGTGCCAGGAAAACCGCCGAGGTGAAGATCCAGTCGGCCGGCGCACCGCAATGCCGGTATCCCATGGCGAGATCGGCGACCGGGGTTCGGTGGACACGGCCGCGCCCGTCGATCGCCTCGGCCTCGATGACCGCGTCCTTGAACTCGCGACCATAGGCGCCGGCGTTCATCCTGAGACCCCCGCCGATGCTGCCCGGAATCCCGCTCAGGAATTCAAGGCCCGCACGGCCCGCGCGCAAGGCGGCCTGGGCGGCGGTGCCGTCCAGCATGGCGGCGCCGATACGCATATGCCCTTCCAGATGGTCGACCGCCGCGAATTCCTTGCCGAGACGCACTACGACGCCCGGGATGCCGCCGTCGCGAACCAACAGGTTCGAGGTCACGCCGATCACCGTCACCGGCACGTCCGCCGGTTTGGCGGCCAGAAAGGCGGCGAGATCCGCCGCGTCTGCCGGGCGGAAAACAACCTCAGCGGCGCCGCCGACCCTGAACCAGGTGAACGGCGCCATCGCGACATTCTCGGAATATCGGCCACGCACGGCCGGCAACCGCTCGACCAGCCTCGTCTCCCACGCGTCGGTGATCCTCTGGGCCGCCATCATCGCGACACCTCCGAGGACTGGCCGGTTTCCGGCGACGTGGTCCCCGCCGGCTGATTCTGATTCAACGCCGTTGTGGTGGCCGGCTTGCCCGGCCCGCTCGCCGGACCGGCGCCGAGGATGTGGTTCAATTCGCCCGGTAGCGCCTGGGCCCAGTTGGTGATGCTGCCCGCGCCGAGGCAGACCACGAAATCTCCCGGCTTCGCGATATCGGCGACACGGGCGGCAAGTTCGACCGGGTCCTGGAGGGCGTAGACATGCCTATGCCCCCGGGCTCTGAGACCGGCCACCAGGCTGTCTCGGTCCGCCCCTTCGATCGGCTCCTCGCCGGCGGCATAGACATCGGCGAAGATCACGTGGTCGGCATTGTTGAAGCAGCCGCAGAAATCCTCGAACAGGTCGGACAACCGGGAATAGCGGTGCGGCTGGACCACGGCGGTGATACGCCCTTCGGGGCAGGCGGAACGGGCCGCGCTCAAAACCGCGGCGATTTCGACCGGATGGTGGCCGTAGTCGTCGATCACCGTGACGCCGTGGGCTTCTCCTGTCTTGGTGAAGCGGCGCTTGACCCCCTGGAAATTCGCAAGGCCCGCACGGACCAGGTCCTCGGACATCCCCATCTCATGCGCCACCGCCACCGCCGCCAGCGCGTTCAGCACGTTATGCGCACCGTACATCGGCAAGGTGAGGTCGCGGATCACCGTCTCGGTCCCGCGCACCCGGTCCTTCATGGTCACGGTAAAGCGCGAGCCGGCGGGCGTCAGCGACATCTCGGAGCCCCGGATATCGGCCTGGGGCGACATCCCGTAGGTCACGATTCGGCGGTCGGAGACGCGCGGAATCAGCGCCTGCACCGTCGGATGGTCGATGCACATGGTCGCGAACCCGTAGAACGGGATATTGGCGACGAAGGCCCGGAACGCCTCCTGCAGGTTCTCGAAGGAACCATGGAAGTCCAGGTGCTCCGGATCGATATTGGTGACCACCGCGATGGTCGCCGGCAGACGATTGAAGCTGCCGTCTGATTCGTCGGCCTCGACCACCATCCACTCGCCGTCACCGATCCGTGCATTGGTGCCGTAGGAATTGATGATGCCGCCATTGATCACCGTGGGATCGAGTCCGGCAGCGTCAGCATCGCCGCGACAAGCGAGGTGGTCGTGGTCTTGCCGTGGGTGCCGGCGCAGGCAATCGACCATTTCAGCCGCATCAGCTCGCCCAGCATTTCAGCGCGATGCACGATCGGCAGCAGCCTTTCGCGCCGCCATCAGCTCCGGATTGTTCGGCTTGATGGCGGTGGAGACGACGACGATGGAGGCGTCGGCGACGTTCTCGGCGACCTGGCCGACGAAGACCTTGATCCCGAGATTCATCAGCCGCCGGACATTCGGATTCTCGGCGACATCGCTTCCTGAACCTGATAGCCGAGATTGTGCAGCACCTCGGCGATGCCGCTCATGCCGATGCCGCTGATGCCGACAAAATGCATGGTGCCGATGGAAAGCGGAAGTTGTCTCATTCCAGCGCCCTCCGTTCGGTCATGCGCGATGCGGCGCCGTCTTGGCCCTCACCGGCCGGTGAGATCGCACCACCGGCCCGCGCCGCCGCCGTGCGCAGCACCAGATCAGCAAGCCGCTCGGCCGCGTCCGGAATACCGAAAGCGTGGGCGGCTCGAGCCGCGCCTTCCAAGATCCCGGGATCCGACAGCAACTCGCCAAGACGTCCGGCAAGCGTTTCAGCGGTCAATGTGCTCTCCGGCATCATCCAACCGCCGCCGGCGTTCTCCATGGCCGAGGCGTTGCGGCTCTGGTGATCGTCCATGGCATGGGGATAGGGCACGAGGATCGCCGGCCGGCCGATGACCGCGAGTTCGCTCACCGTCGAGGCGCCGGCCCGTGCGATCACCAGATGCGTGGCCGCCAGTCGATCCGGAATGTCGTTGAAGAAGGTCTTGACCTCCGCCTTGAGCGCCTGGCGCGTATAGGCCTCGACGACGCGGTCGAGATCCTCGCTGCGGCACTGCTGGACCAGCGAAAGCCTGCCGCGCTGGGCCGCGGGCAGCAGGGCCAGCGCCCGTGGCAGCAGATCCGAAAAGATCCGCGCGCCGAGGCTGCCGCCGAACACGCAGAGCCGGATCTCCCCGTCGCTGGAGGGCTTTTGATAAGGCGTCGCGCGATGCGCCAGGATCGCCGCGCGGACCGGGTTTCCGGTACGCTCCACCGAGCGCGCGCCATCCGTGCCCAGGGTCGCGTCGAACGAGGTCGCGACCGCCGTCGCCCGACCCAGCAGCCATCGATTGGCGCGACCAAGCACGGCGTTCTGCTCGTGCAGGATCGCTGGCTTGTTCAACCATGATCCGGCGAGAATGGCCGGAACCGACGGGTATCCGCCGAATCCGACCACCGCGTCCGCCTGGAATGACGTGAGCGCCCGACGGGAATCCAGCATTCCGAGGCCGAGCTCGGCGATCGCGGCGAGTTTCGCCAGAAGGCCGGGCTTGCTGGGGCTGGAGGCGCGGATTCTCGCGACCGTCCAGGGCGCGTCCGCAACCTCGAAAGCATCGCCGCGCCGGTCGGTCAGAACCAGCACCGTGTGGCCGCGCGCACAGAGCGCCTCGGCCAGGCTCAGTGCCGGGAAGACATGGCCGCCGGTCCCGCCGGCGGCAAGGGCGATCCGGAAGACGGTCAAGACACGCCTCCCCGGCCCGGCCGGCGCCGGGTCAGCCCCAGCATCATGCCCATGCCCAGCGAGAGCGCGAGAAGCGAGGAGCCGCCATAGCTGATGAACGGCAGGGTCATGCCCTTGGCCGGAATGATCTGCAGCGAGGAGGCCATGTGGACGAAGGACTGCAGACCAAGCTGGGCCAGCAGCCCGGCGGCGGCGATCAGGATGAAGAGATCGCTTTCGGAAATCAGCCGGAGGAAACCGCGCAGTACCAGGAAACCGAAGACCAGGATCAGCGCGAGACAGACCACGGCGCCGAATTCCTCGCCGGCGACCGCGAAGACGAAATCCGCGTGAGCGTCCGGCAACAGCCCTTTGATCTCGCCCTCGCCCGGGCCGGTGCCCATCAGACCGCCATTGGCGAAGGCCTCAAGGGAGCGGTCGACCTGGTAGGTGTCGCTGCCCGCCGGATCGAGAAACCGGTCGATCCGATCCCGAACATGCGAGAACGTGAAATAGGCGCCGACCAGGCCGACGGCGCCGGCGCCGATCAGCGAGACGACCAGCACCGTCGGCAGTCCGGCAAGGAAGAACTGTCCGAACCACACCGCGGTAACGATCACGGTCTGGCCGAGATCCGGCTGTGACAGGAGCAGGGCGACCACCAGCAGATACAGGGCGATCGCGATCCAGTGGCCGGGGAAACCCGGGTTCTTGCGCCACTCGGCGAACATCCAGGCGGCGACGACGATGAAACAGGGCTTGAGGAATTCGGAGGCCTGGAGCGAGAACCCGCCAATCGAAAGCCAGCGCCGCGCGCCCTTGATCTCGGCGCCGAAAATCGGCGTCAGGACCATCAGAACGATGCAGCCGGCGAAGCCGAGGCAGGCCAGCCGCCGGATGTGCAGCGGATCGGGAAGCGAGATCGCCAGCATGAGCAGGATTCCCACCGGCAAAATCATCAACTGCCGCTGAACGAAATGGTAGCTGCCGAGATCGAGGCGCAGCGCCACCGCCGGGCTCGCCGAGAAGGCCATGAGGGCCCCGAACATCACCAGCAAAGCCAGCGCGCCCAGCGACCAGCGGTCCACGGTCCACCACCAATTGCCGATCAGGCTGGTATCGGTGCGGGCGACGGTGTTCATGACGCCCTCCGCTGGTCGTCGCGGCCGTTGCTCAGGAATGCGTTCACCAGGGCGCGGAATTCGTCGCCCCGTGCCTCGTAATTCGCGAACTGATCAAACGAGGCGGCAGCCGGCGACAACAGCACGGTGGCCCCGGCGCGCGCTTCAGAGAGCGCCATCAGCGCCGCCGCGTCCAAGGCCCGCTCCAGCGTGCCGGAAACCGTATAGGGCACCCGCCCCTCCAACGAGGCGGCGAAGGTTTCCGCGGAGCCTCCGATCAGGAACGCGTGACGAATGCCGGCGAAATACGGCGCCAGCGGTTCTATTCCGCCTTCCTTGGCCACGCCGCCCACGATCCAGTAGATCACCGGGTAGCAGGAAAGCGCCCGTGCCGCGGCATCGGCGTTGGTCGCCTTGGAGTCGTTGACATAGGCGATGCCGTCCTTGGTGCCGACCAATTCCTGGCGATGCGGCAGGCCGGGGAAATCCAATAGCGCGGCGCCGATCACAGGCACGGAAATCCCGAGCGACAGGGCCACCGCCGTTGCCGCGGCCGCGTTCTGCGCGTTGTGGGTTCCCGGCAGGGCACGCGCCTTCGAAAGATCGGCAACGTTTCTTCGCTTGCCCTTCACCATCGCGACGACACCGCGCTTCTTCATCCCGGTACCGTTTTCCGGAACCGAAACGCCGGAGATCCGGGTCACCGCGACCCGGTTCATCCGAGCGACATCGTCCGCCACCGCCGCCGTCGCCGCGTCGTCGGCGCCGATCACCGCGAGGCCGCCCTCGCGCATGCCCTCGAAGATCCGGCGCTTCGCCGCGACATAGCCCGCAAGGTCGCCGTGGCGGTCGAGATGATCGGGCGAGATGTTCAAAAGCACCGCACGGTCGCAGGCGAGCGAGGGCACCAGCTCAAGCTGATAGGAACTCAACTCCAGCACATATATTCCGTCGGAGCCCATCGGCTCGAACTCAAGAGCGGCGCGGCCGATATTGCCGCCGACCTCGACCGCCAGCCCGGCCTTCGCCAGGATGTGGCCGATCAGGGCCGTGGTGGTCGACTTCCCGTTGGTGCCGGTGATCCCGACGATCCGGGCCTTGGGGCAGGATCGCACCAGGATCTCGATATCGCCGATGATCGGCACCCCCTCGCGCCGGGCCCGGGCCGCGACCGGGTGCGGGGCCGGATGGGTGTGCGGAATGCCCGGGCTCAGGACCAGGGCCGACGCCCCGCCGAGACCGGTGGCCGCCAGATCGGCGATACGGGCGCCCAGCGCCGCCGCCTCGTCCCGGCGCACCTGGTTGTCGTCCCAGGCAAGCACCGTCGCGCCGCCGGCGAGCAGCGCGCGCACCGAGGCGAGGCCGGAGCGGGCCAGGCCCATCACGGCGACAGTTTGGTCCTTGAATGTGTGGGCCCGGATCATGCTCTCACCTCAGCTTCAAGGTGGAGAGGCCGATCAGCGCCAGGATGACGGCGATGATCCAGAACCGGATGACGATGGTCGGCTCCGCCCAGCCCTTCTGCTCGAAGTGGTGGTGCAGCGGCGCCATGCGGAACACCCGCTTGCCGGTGAGCTTGAAGGAGAAGACCTGCACGATCACCGAGACGGTCTCGAGAACGAACAGGCCGCCGATGATCGCCAGAACAAGCTCGTGCTTGGTCACGACGCTGATCGCACCGAGCGCCCCGCCCATCGACAAGGAGCCGGTATCGCCCATGAACACCATCGCGGGCGGCGCATTGAACCACAGGAAGCCCAGTCCGGCGCCGATCAAGGCACCGCAGAACACCGCCAGCTCGCCGGCGCCGGCGACATGATGGATCTGCAGGTACTGCGAGAACACCGTGTTGCCGACGAGATAGGCGATCAACGCGAAGCAGGCGCCGGCGATCATCACCGGCACGATGGCGAGCCCGTCGAGGCCATCCGTCAGGTTGACCGCGTTGGACGCGCCGACCATCACCAGAACCGCGAAGGGGAAGAAGAACCAGCCGAGATCGACCAGCAGATCCTTCAGGAAGGGAATGCTGAGGCCCAGCGCGCCGGGGGACGCGGAAAGCCCGGAAATCGCGTAGGCCGCGGCAGCCCCGATCAGGATCTGCAGCACGAGTTTGAGGCGGCCCGGAAGTCCTTTGGAGTTCCGCCGGCTGAGCTTCATGAAATCGTCGGCGAACCCGACCAGGCCGAACCCACCGGTCACCAGCAGCACCGACCAGACATAGCCGTTGGCGAGATCGGCCCAGAGCAGCGTGGAAATCGACAGCGCGATCAGGATCAGCAGGCCGCCCATGGTCGGCGTGCCCTTCTTGGTAAGATGCGTGACCGGGCCGTCGTCGCGGATCGGCTGGCCGTCGCGCTGCTGGGCGCGCAGCCAGTTGATCACCGACGGGCCGATGACGAAGCTGATCAGCAACGCCGTCATGATCGCGCCGCCGGTCCTGAAGGTCAGGTACCGGAACAGGTTGAACACCTGGTATTCGTCGGCGAGCGGAAACAGCAGATTGTACAGCATCGCCGCCCCCTATCGTCCGTTGGCCACAAGACGCGGCGGTTCCGCCAGCGCCTCGATCGCGGCGACGATCGGCGCCATGTTGGTGCCGAGGGAGCCCTTGACCAGAACCACGTCTCCGGCCGCGAGATCCCGCGCGAGCGTGTCGGCGATATCGGTGCTGGCATCGCCATGGGCGCCCAGGAGATCCTCCGGCAAACGGTCGCGCAGCGCCCGCATCAGCGGCCCGACCGTGTAGACCCGGTCCGGCGCGCAGGCGAGAAGCGCGTCCGCGAGATCCGCGTGCAGGTCCCGGCCTCGGGCACCCAGCTCCCGCATATCGCCCAGCACCGCGATCCGCCGACCGCCGGCTTCCGGCCGGGCCAGGCCCAGAACCTGGAACGCGGCCCGCATGGCCGCCGGGCTGGCGTTGTAGCTCTCGTCGATCAGACGCAGGCTTCCCCCGCCTGCAAGGGCGACATCGATCTGGCCGCCGCGGCCACGCCCGGCGGAGACCTGCCGGATCGCGCCCGCGCTCGCCTCGACATCCAGACCCAATGCGTGGACGACCGCGAGTACCCCAACGGAGTTGAACGCCCAATGGGCGCCGATCGCATCGATGCGATACGCCACTGGACGGCCGTCGACGGTGACCCGGACCAGGCTGCCGTCGCGGTCGGACTCGGCGTCGAGCAGTCGGACCTCCGCCTCCGCCGCTCGTCCGAACCCGATGATCCGCTCCACGCCGCAGGCCCTCGCGCGCTCGGCGAGCAGCTCGTGCCAGGGGTTGTCCAGGTTCAGCACCGCCGTCCCGCTTGGCTCCATCCCTTCGAAGATCTCGGCCTTGGCCAGCGCGATATCCCGCTCGCTTTCAAAGAATTCGATGTGAACCGGCGCGACATTGGTGATGATCGCGACATGCGGGCGGACCATTCGCGACAACGGCGCGATCTCGCCCGCATGGTTCATGCCCATTTCCAGCACCGCGAACGCCGCGTTTTCCGGTAACCGGGCGAGGCTGAGAGGGGCGCCGATATGGTTGTTCAGATTGCCGGCGCTGGCATGGGTCTCGCCGGCGGCGGAGAGGGCCTGCGCCAGGGACTCTTTGGTGCCGGTCTTGCCGACGCTGCCGGTCACCCCGACGATCCTGGCGGCCGAGCGCGCCCGGGCCGCGGCTCCAAGCCGCTCCAGGGCGTGCAGAACATCCTCGACAACAAGCAGGGGTGCGTCCGCGCCAAGGCCGACCGGCCTGCGCGCGACCATCGCCGCCGCCGCGCCCTGCGCCAGCGCCGAGGCGACATGATCGTGGCCGTCGGTCCGCTCGCCGGGCAAAGCGACGAAAAGATCGCCGGGCTGGACCCGGCGGCTGTCGATCACCACGCCGGAGGCCCGCCACGAGGCGCCGGAAACCGCGCCACCGGTTGCCCGCGCCGCCTCGATATCGGTCCAGAGCGCCGCCGTCATACCACGCTCCCACCGCTGCCGGTGAGCATCCGCCGGGCGACTTCAGCATCATCGAAAGGCAGTACCTCGCCGGCGACGATCTGACCCGGCTCGTGTCCCTTGCCGGCGATCACCAGCGCGTCGGCCGGCCCCAGTGCCGCAATGCCGGCCTCGATCGCCGCCGCCCGGTCGCCAATCTCTTGCGCGTCGGGACAACCGCCCAAAACCGCCCGCCGGATCGCCGCCGGGTCCTCGGACCGGGGATTGTCGTCGGTGACGATGCCGAGATCCGCGCCCCGCGCGACCGCCGCGCCCATCAGCGGCCGCTTGCCCGCATCCCTGTCGCCGCCGGCGCCGAATACACAGACCATCCGCCCTGACACATGAGGCCGCAGAGCGTCCAGAAGCGTCTCCAGGGCACCCGGCGTATGGGCATAGTCCACGTAGACAGGCGCGCCTGAGCCGCTTCGGCCGACCAGTTGAAGCCGACCGGGTACACCAGCGAGGCCCGCGAAGCCTTCGAGGAAATCCGTGGCCGGGCGACCATCGGCGCGCGACACCAGACCGAGCGCCGCGAGCACGTTCATCGCCTGAAAAGCACCGACCAGCGGCAGGAACAGCCGGTGCTCCACCCTGTCGAGCCGGAGCAGCAGTTCCTGGCCGAGCGGTGTGGGCGTCCGCTGGATCAGACGCAGACCAGCCCCGCCGCTCGTCCCGTAGCCGGCGACCGAGATGCCCCGTGCCTGGCAGATCCCGGCCAGCGGCCCGAATTCCGGACTGTCCTGGTTCAGCACGGCAGCCCCGTCTTCGCTGAGGAGCGCCGAAAACAGCCGCGCCTTGGCCTCAAGGTAGGCCGTCATATCCCGGTGGTAGTCGAGATGATCCTGGGACAAATTGGTGAAGGCAGCCGCCCTGACCCGGACCCCATCCAAACGGCACTGATCCAGACCGTGGCTGGACGCCTCCATGGCCAGATGGCCGACGCCGTCATCGGCGAGATCGCGCAAGGTCGCGTGCAGAGCCACCGGATCCGGCGTGGTGAGCCCGGGGCCCGACCGGCCCTCCGCCGTGACAAGGCCGAGGGTTCCGAGGCTGGCGCTCGCGTGCCCGACAAGGGTCCACAACTGCCGGCAGAATTCGGCAACGGACGTCTTGCCGTTGGTGCCGGTCACCGCGACGATGGTCTCCGGCTGGCGGCCATAGAACTTGGCGGCCATGCGGGCCAGCCGATGCCTCGGGTTCTCGTCGGGAATGCGGCACACCCCGTCGCTTACACCCGAATCCTCGCCGCGCGGGGTCAGGACCGCGACCGCGCCGCGCGCCACCGCCTCGGGAATGAAGCGCCGGCCGTCCGTGGCGCTGCCCGGCAGGGCGGCAAACAAAAATCCCGGGCGAACCGCCCGGCTGTCACTCGTCACGCCCTGGATATCCAGGTCGAGCGCTCCCGCCGCGGCCAACGCGTTCAAGGCCGGGTCGCAGGCGGCGCGATCGCCGTTGATGAGCTCAGAAAGACGCAAGGCGTTTTCGACCTTTCTCCAGCGGTGACTGGATATCGAGAACCTGGCGAATTTCGGGCGACTCCTCGTCGAAAGGATGAATTCCGAGCAGCGGTGCGCTGCGGGTGATGATGCGGCGGATGGCGGGCGCGGCGACCCAGCCGCCGGTGGCATACCCGTGCGACTCCTTGTTGCCTTTCGGCTCGTCGATCATCACCAGCACCACGTATTGCGGATCGTGCATCGGGAAGGCCGCGACGAAGGACGACAGCAGCGATTTGCTGGCATAGGAACCGCGCTTGCCGGGCTTTTCCGCCGTGCCGGTCTTGCCGCCCACGAGATAACCCGGCGCCGCCGCCTTGCCGCCGGTACCGCCTTCCACCACCAGGCGCAGCAGCTTGCGCATCTGCGCCGAGGTCTTGCGCGACAGGATCTGCTGTCCGACGGCGCGCTGCTCGGGATCACGCTTGACCAGGGTCAGCGGCCACTGGATGCCGCCGTTCACCACCGTCGCGACGCCGCTCGCCAAGTGCAGCGGGCTGACCGCGATGCCATGGCCGAACGCGATCGTCATGGTGTTGATCTTGCGCCATGGCTTGGGCGCCATCGGGGCGCCCAGCTCGGGCAGTTCGGCGGCCACCGGCTTCAGGAAGCCGAGCTTGTCCATGAAGTCGCGCTGCGCCTCGGTGCCGAAATCCAGTGCCATCTTCACCGAGCCGATATTCGAGGAGTACTGGAAGATCTCGGGAACCGAGAGCCAGCGCCGCTGGCCGTGGAAGTCGTTGATCGTGAAGCGGGCGATCTGGATCGGCTTGGTGGCGTCGTAACCGCTGGTCATGGTCGCGGTACCGGCTTCCAGCGCCAGCGCCGTGTTGAAGATCTTGAAAGTGGAGCCCATCTCGTAGACGCCGAGACTGGCCCGGTTGAAGCGGGCATCGTCGGGGGCGTTGCCCGCCAGATTGGGGTCGAAATCCGGCAGCGAAACCATCGCCACCACCTCGCCGGTATTGGCGTTCAGCACGACACCGACACCGCCGATCCCCTCGAAGGCCTGCATCTGGCGGGAGACTTCCTCGCGCAGAATGTGCTGAACGCGGATATCCATCGACAGCGCCAGCGGCTTGGCGCCATCGCGCAGAGCGGCGTCGAACTGCTTTTCGATCCCGGCGAGGCCGGTCGCGTCGTCCCCGGAGAAGCCGACCACATGCGCCGCGAGATCGCCCTGCGGATAGACCCGCCGCTCCTCGCGCTGGAAATGCAGCCCCGGAATGCCGAGGGCGTTGATCTGATACTGCTGACGTGGCGTGAGGCCACGCTGGATCCAGACAAACCGCTTTTTCGAGCGGAGCTTGGCGGCCACCTCGGCCGGGTCGAGATGATGAAGCACCGTCACCAGCCGCCGGGCGGATTCCTCCGGGTCGATGACGTCTTCCGGATCAGCGTAAAGGGACGGAACGGCAAGGCTGGTCGCGAGCAGCACGCCATTACGGTCGACGATGTCGGCCCGGCCGGTCTTGATCGCGCCGGACACGGATTCCCGCACCACCGACGGGTCACCCAGACCTTGAAGGACCGCGACATCGACGAGCCGTACCGCGATCAAGGCGAACGCCACCGCGAAAAATGCGCCCGCCACCAGAAGCCGGCTGCGGCCGACCTCGATCGGGCGCTTGGGCCCTCCCACGATCCGCAGGGTCGGGTTGCCGGCCTCGTCGATTTGACGCGCCGGAATGCCGGTTTGAGCCTCCGGGATCATTGCTCGACCTCCGTTTTTGCAGACGCGTCACTGACCCGCATCGGCAGCGCGTCGTAGCCGCCAAGCTGCGCGGTGTCCGTCGGCCGCAACTCCATGTAGCGGCGGATCAGGGATTCGATGCGAACTGGTTGATTCAGATAGCTCCACTCCGCGCGCAGGACCTGGATCGCCTCCTGGCTCGCCAGGATGTCGCGATGCAGGGCGTCGAGCCGGGCCTCGCGGATCTGAACCTCGTGTTTGATCAGGAACATCGCCACCGCGAACAGCGAGGCGAGAATCGTCCAAAGCACCATGGAGCGGCGTATCATGACCGTGCCTCCCTTTCCCAAGCCGGCGCGGCGGTGCGTTCCGCCACCCGAAGGCGCGCGGAGCGCGACCTCGGATTGGCGGAGAGTTCCGCGGCACCGGGACGGATCGGCTTTCTGGCGACCACCGCGAAGGACGGCTCGCGGCGGGGACCGGACGGCGGCGGCGCATGGCGCGAACCCGCTGCCTCCCGACCCTGACGGATGCGCAGGAAATCCTTGACCCTGCGGTCTTCGAGGGAATGAAACGAGATCACCGCGAGCCGGCCGCCGGGGGCCAGCAGGCGTTCGGCGGATTCAAGGCCCCGGTCGAGCTCGCCGAGCTCGTCATTCACATAGATGCGCAGGGCCTGGAAGGTCCGGGTCGCCGGATCGATCCCCTCCCCGCGTTTGGCGAACGGCACCACCCGACGCACGATCTCGGCCAGCCGGGACGTGGTCTGGATGGCGCCGCCGGTCCGTGCCTGGACAATCGCCTTGGCGACCCGGCGCGAATGCCGTTCCTCGCCATATTCGTAGATGATGTCGGCCAGAGGTCCCTCGGCCATGGTGTTCACCACATCCGCGGCGCTCGGGCCGTCACGGCCCATGCGCATGTCGAGCGGACCGTCGAAGCGGAACGAGAAGCCGCGCTCCGGCTCGTCGAGCTGCGGCGATGAGACGCCGAGGTCGAGAGCGACGCCGTCGACCTGCTCGGCACCTTCGGCACGCACCAGCCGGTCCATGTCGCCAAACCGACCCTCGATCAAGGTCAGGCGGTCGCCGTAGACGTCGCGAAGGCGTTCGCCTCTTGCGATCGCGGCGGGGTCGCGGTCAATGGCATAGACGTGGCACGCGGCCCGGGCCAGCATTGCGGAGGTATGGCCGCCGGCTCCGAAAGTGCCGTCCACATAGCGGCCGCCGTCGCGGATAGTGAGCGCGTCGACCGTCTCCTGACCCAGCACCGGAACATGAAGGACGGCGGCGGTCACGACGCGCCTCCATGGTCGCGCGGGACGATCCGCAACGTTGCTCCCTGCTCGCGGGCGCGCACCCGGTTGCGCTCGCGATGCGCCTCGTAGGCCGACGGCTCCCAGACCTGAAAACTTTTGCCGAGACCAACGAAGGTCGCGGTGTCTCTGAGGCCCGCGTAGCTAATGAGTTCCGGCGGCATGACGATACGGCCGTCGGAATCGATGGTCAGCTGCCGCGCATCAGCAAGAATGGTCTGCAGGTTCTCGGCCTCGTCGGAAAACGCGTCCAACGCGTCGATTGAATCGACGATTTCCTGAATCCGCTCGTCCCCGTTGCCTTCGATGCACGGATGCTTGAGCGAGGGATAGAGAATGATCCCCGTGGAGGCCTGGCGCTCCAGCACGGCACGGAACGTCGCGGGCACGGAAACCCGGCCCTTGCGATCGATCTTATTCGCGAATGTGGACAGAAAAACCGCCACTTCGACCTCCATGCGGTCAACGGCGAACATCCATCGCCGCGACCTGCCAAACCCTGTTCCAGACGGTCATTCCGACAACGATATCAACGGGTTGAACTCATTCACCGCTGACGGCATCCGGAATGGTGCGCCATACTCCCCTTATGGAACTTTATGGAAGTTACATGGTACACTATGGGTAATCAATGGGATTTTCTGCATTTTCCTGGGACCCGGCGGGTATTCGGCGGTCGAAAACCCTATTCACGCGCCTCCCGCAAATGCCGGGTCGCAAAAAAGTTCACGAATACTGTTCATGATTTGTTCTCATTTCGAGGCAAGGCGACGCACTGTCGCCGCTCACCTGTGGCAAGGGAGAAGTCGACTCATTCGCCGTTATGAAAAATATGCCGGCTTTCCGGGAGATTCCCGCTATCGGGTCTCGGCACCGTCGGTGAGATGGCGTTTCAGGACCGCGGCAAGGGCGACCAGATCGATCGGTTTGGTTACGACGTCGTCCATCCCCGCTTCCATGCATTTGCGCAGCGAATCCTCGAAGGCGTCCGCGGTCAGGCCGATGATCGGAAATGATTCATAGGAGCCGCCTGCCAAGGCGCGAATGCGCTTGGTGAGTTCAACCCCGTCGAGGACCGGCATCTGATAATCGGTCAGCAGCAGATCATAGGACTCGCTGACGAAGGCGTCATACGCCTGCTCTCCGTCGATATGGATGTCCACCTGATAGCCTTGGCGTTCCAGCCAGCGCCGCAGCAGCCATTGGTTCGACTCATTGTCTTCCGCAACCAGGATCCGCTTCACTCCCGGCTCGCCGCTACGCTGTGGCAGGGTGACGGGAGCCGCTGCCGGAATCTCCGTGACGTCCGGTTCGGGGCCGACCTCTCCGATCGGGTGCAGCAGGCTGAACCGGCTGCCTTTACCGAAGGTGCTCGCGACATGGATATCGCCGCCCAGCAGATTGGCGAGCCGTTTCGATATCGACAGACCGAGGCCGGTTCCACCGAACCGCCGGGTGGTTCCCCCGTCGACCTGGGAAAACGGCGTGAACAACCTGCCAATCGCTTCTTCCTTGATGCCGATCCCGGTATCCTCGACATCGATCCGCGCCCAGTTCTCCCCCGCCGCCGTCACATGCGGCGCCAAGGTGACGTGAACGCCGCCCTGGGTGGTGAACTTGATCGCGTTGCCGATCAGGTTGACCAAAATCTGCCGGAAACTGGTCCTATCCGAGACGATGAATCTGGGCGCGCCCTCGGCGATATCCACGGTGATGACGATGCCCTTGGCCTTGGCGATGGCGCCGAGCTCCTTGGCGACGTCCGATACCAGCCGTTCGACCGGCAGAGTCTCCGGGGAGAGCTTGTGTTCGCCGGCCTCGATCTTGGACATGTCGAGCACGTCGTTGACGATCCCGAGCAAGGCACTGGCGGCGCTGTGTATATGGTCCGCAATTTCACGTTGTTCGGCGTTGAGATCCGACTCCTTCAGCAACTGCGAGAAGCCGAGCACGCCGTTCATCGGGGTGCGTATCTCATGGCTGATCGTGGTCAGAAAGGTGGTTTTCGCTTCGGCGCCGGCCTGCGCCTGGACCAGCGCGTCCGACAGACGGGCATTGGCGGCATCGACACGCTCGGCCATGGCGTTGAAGGTTTCGCCAAGTCCGGCGAGTTCCCGCGGCATCCAGCGTCCACCCGCCTCGACGCGCGCTTCAAGGTCGCCGGCCGCCAGCCTGCGGGCCGCGCCGACGACCCGTGCCAAGCTCTCGGTAAGGTAGCGGGACAAAGCCCATGCGATGACGAGCGCAATGACCAGGGCCGCGCCGGCAACCGCCAAAACCTG
>JAYQSQ010000020.1:0-116920 GCA_038146985.1 Alphaproteobacteria bacterium | reverse complement strand
CGTGTTGTCGATCGCCGTCGGATCGAGCGCCAGATGGTCGAGCTGAACCAGCGCGTGCACCCAGTCGATGGTCTCCGCGACGCCGGGCTGCTTGAACAGATCCATCTGGCGCAGTTTCTGCACGAACCCGACGACCTGGCGGCTGAGGGTCTCCGGCGCGCCGGGCGCCTTGATCCGCAGGATCTCGAGTTCCCGTTCGGCGCTCGGATACCCGACCCAGTAATAGAAACAGCGGCGCTTCAGGGCGTCGTGGATTTCCCGGGTCCGGTTCGAGGTGATGATCACGATCGGCGGGGTTTCGGCGCGGATCGTGCCGATCTCGGGGATCGTGATCTGATAGTCCGACAGCACTTCCAGCAGATAGGCCTCGAACGGCTCGTCGGTGCGGTCCAATTCGTCGATCAGCAGAACCGGCGCCCCCGCATCGCCCGTGCGCAGAGCCTGCAGCAGCGGACGTTCGATCAGGAAGTTTCTGGAGAAAAGGTCCGCCGCCAGTTGCTCCCGGTCGGCGCCGCCGGTGGCCTCGGCCAGCCGGATCTCCAGCATCTGGCGGGAATAGTTCCATTCATAGACCGCCGAGGAGACATCCAGCCCTTCATAACATTGCAGGCGGATCAGGGGGCGCCCCAGCGTCTCCGATAGAACCTTGGCGATCTCGGTCTTGCCGACACCGGCCTCGCCTTCGAGAAACAACGGCCGTTTCAGCGTCAGCGCCAAATGCAGGGCCGTCGCCAGCGACTGATCGGCGACATAGCCGCCGTCGCCCAGGAGGCGGAGAGTGTCATCGACCGTGGCCGGCGGTGCGCGCATCTTCGAGTTCCGGGAAAATTCTTGCTGCGACGTTTTGGGATAGCACGCGAAACCACGGCCGGTGAACAGAAAACCGCGGGCCCGGCCTTGCGAGAGGATCTTTTGGATTCACTTTGAAATTGCTTTGGATTTCCGCCGGTCCGTTTCTTGATCGTTAACCTTTTCCTGATTTTTTAAGACGCTCTCCGTCCCGAGGATTGGGACGGCACGAGCTTGAGGTGCGCAATGGACGAAAAAGATGTCAAGCGGAACCGGGCAACGGTCTCCTTGGCGCTTGTCGACAACAACGTCTCGGTCGGCACGACGCTGTGCGGCAGCTTCCGGGTGATGGGCTATGGAAAGATCAAGCTCATTCGCGATGTCGCCGGGCTCGAGGCGGCGCTGCACGGCCCGGGCTTCGATCTCATCATCGGCAGCGCGGATATCGAGGACGGCGCGTTTCTGGAGCTGGTGAAGCGGCTTCGCAACGGCGATGTCGGCCGCAATCCCTTCACGGCGGTCATCGTCACGACCTGGAGCCGGTCTTGGGCGACGGTCCGCCGCGCGATCGATTCAGGCGCCGACGACGTTCTGCTGAGCCCGGTATCGCCGGGCGGACTGTCGGACCGCATTCAGGCCATCGTCGGGAACCGCAAACCCTTCATCGTGACCGCCGACTATACCGGGCCGGAACGCCGCCGCGATCCCACCCGGGTTTCGACCATTCCGGCCTTTCATCCGCCCAACACACTCTCCGAGAAGGAGCGGGGCCGTCTTGTGGATGAGGCCGAACTGAAATGGCGGATCGATCAGTCGGCGCGCGAGATGGCGGCGGAGAAGCTGCGGCGTCTGGTCTTCCAACTGGCCTTCCTGCAGGGACTTGCGGAAACGGCCCTCGACCGCGACGGCACGCCGGAAGCGGCGATGGGGCATCTCAGCCGGCTGCGCACCCAAGCACAGCGGACCACTCTGATGGCGCGGGTCAATGCCGAGCCGGAACTGGCCAAACACACCGCGAAGATGATCAGCACGGTCGAGGAGATGAGCGGCAGGGCCCCGCTGCATACCGGTCTGTCCGTGCTGCGGCGGGAGGCCGACAAACTGCTTTCCAAGGTCTTTACCGAAAAACCCATCACGAAAATGCGCGCGGATGTGGACGTCGCAGTCCGCATGTTCGAGCAGCGCCGCCAGGCGCAAATGGCCGCGGCGGAATAGGGGCCGCAGTCGCCAGTTGGTGGTCTCGATCGTTCAACCGGTTGCTTTCGTCCCTGCGGAAGCCCAATCATACTATTGACGGATCTATTGCCTTTGTTTGAAGCGAAAAGAATCGAGGCGTGGAGCTTCGGACAAATTGGCCTCGTGAAAATCTGGAAACAGTACGGCGGAGGCGCCTTCCAAGGAAAACTGACCATCGCATCTAATATTCATGAACTTTACCCGCATTGAAATCAGTGTGTTTAAAGAATACAGATCCATTAAAATTTTGTATGAAAAGTCTCCCAACGAAATTTTGATCGACTGAAACAATGCATGTTTAAAGAACTTTGAACTGTAAAATGACAGTCTAGTGTCCTGATTCCGAAGTTTGAATGATTTGCTGCTTGGCGGTTTCGATGGTCCGAGACAGAAGCGATTGACGGCGGCAAGGATGTCGTCGGCTGGATTTGTCCATCGGAAGGGGTTTCGGGTTTGCGCTGACGGTGCTGATGTGTATGCCTTGATGGCATCTTCAAGTCCCTGAGAGCTGGATCGGTGAATGCTGCGCCTGATTTGCTGCTCGGTGAGGTCGGCGAAGAAGCGCTCGACCTGGTTCATCCAAGAGGCGCCGGTGGGTGTCAGATGGACGCCAGTGTGGCTCGCTTTGGCAAGAAACGCGCGGATCGCGGCGGTCTTGTGTGGCGTAGTTGTCCAATACGAGATGAACGTTCAGGTCGCTGGGGGTCGCTCGATCAATTTCACGCAAAAGCCCAGGAACTCCCGCGCGGTGGCGTGGCTGTGCATTTCCCGATGACTTGCCGGTGGCGATATCGAGCGCCGCGGAACAGCGAGGTCGTGCCGTGGCGCTTAACGCATGCGGCGCTCCGCCTGGCCGGGGCGCATCGGCAACAGGGGGCTGCGAGCGGTCGAGCGCCTGATCTGGCTCTTCTCGTCCACGCACAGCACGAAGCGCCCGTCCGGCGGCGCCGCGGCGAAGCCGACGATATCGCGCACCTTGTCCACGAACAGCGGATCCGTCGACAGCTTGAAGGTCTCGCTGCGGTGCGGCTGAGCGAAAACGCTTCCAAATCCGGTGATCGTCGAGGGAGAGCATAGCCGTAGCCGATGCCATCGATCGTAGCGACTATGCGTTGCGTTCGCAGGCGTCTCCTCCAATGTCAAACGAATCGTCTCGGCGATCGCGTCGTCACGATCTTGCGCGGCGTTCTCTGGGCGCGTCTGTCGTACAGCCCCGCGCAGCGGGCCGACGCGAACCGGCGACGCCATTTCCCATCGGTGTTCGGGTCGATCCGCCGCTGACAATCTCCTTGTTCTGCAAACCTCCGCCGCCGCCAAGACAACTCGCCCGCCGTGCAAGGCCTTGCGCTGTCTTCCGCCGACCAGCCAAACCTCAAGCTCCAGACGCTCGGCATCCGAGCACGATCGCAACAGCCGAAACCCGACCCAGACCAGCCATCAATCACCTCCATCAATCCGATGAAAATGATACAATAAAACTTCTCGATCAGGACACCAGAATAAAAAGTGCATCATGAAAAACGTTTCAAACTCGATGCCTTGAAAATCGGTTTCGCTTATGAACATCGCCTCTTGAAATGGCATTTTCCCCAAATTCAGAGCATGAATTTCACACAATCGTTAAAGCAGGCGGAGTGAAAAGAAGTCTTGTCTTTAAATGTCGAGAAACGAAAATACGGGATCAGAAAATACCTCTAAAAGAAATCGCTATATTTTTCAAAAATATTGCAGTCGAATAAAACGTGTCCATAGAACCGAGCTCCTCCGAAATAGACCGCGCCCCAGGAATTGCGTCATAATAAAATGACGATCTGCTCCGGGGAACGTGAAGCCGTCGAAGTCGATGTCTTTTTAAAAGTGCAGCCATCAAAATTGACTTTTGCTCGTTCCTCCTGAATCTTTCCGGCGAGCTTCCAAACATCTGGCTTTTTTCAATCGATCACGTTCGGTAAGCATGGAGGCGGCCCAGGTATTCCAGGCTGCCTTGCCACTATTGAAAAGTGATATGGTCTCATCTCTTGTCATTGAATTGATCTCTCTGGCAAGTCCTTTGCGTAGCAATGCGCGAAGTGGTTTTTGCTCCTGAACAAGAGAGGCCGGCCCAATCGGAACCGGCTCCTCCAAACTCAAGTTAAATCTGGCTCGGCTCAGCCGGCGGCGGCGACCGCACGCTTGGCCAGCGACCGTGATCAGATGTGCGCGATACTCGGCGCTGGCGTGGATGTCGCTCATCAGGCTGCTATCCGACACCGACACGCCGTCAAGCGCCGAGAGGCCGAGCAGTTCGAGGACAAGGCCTGCTCCAGTGCGGTCGCGCGGAACACGCCGTCATCCCCGGCGCCAGTCACGCGGCTACGCGGACTCCGGAGGCAGTCTTGGCGACGAAGACGCCGACCAGGGCGTACCGCGAGGCCGGGTTCGGGAACTTCACATAGGCCGCCTTTTCCGGCTTCGGGAAGCTGACCGAGGATGATCTCATCCTCGGCAAGCGCGGTCTCGAACAGGCCTCCTTGAAGAAGTCAGTCGGCCGAAATCTCAGCCGGTCGGTCTTGATGGTGGCGCCGAGTTGCCGAGGCACGCCGCCGGGATAGTCCGCCGCCGGGTCGTTGCTGGCGATCGAGCGCCGATGGTGCCTCGGTTACGGACCTGCGGGTCGCCGATGCCGTCGGCGAGATGCGCCAGCGCCGGGATCGCTCCCTTTGGGACGTCGGCGGAGCCGGCCACTGAGGCGTGGGTCGCCATGGCTCCGATGGTCACACCGCCGGATGCGGAGATGTTGTTGATCCCGCTGATACCGGCAAGATCGATGACATCGGACGGCGCGGCGAGACGCTGTTTCATGGTCGGTGGAGAGTCCGCGCCGCCGGCCATCACCTTGCCGTCGTCGGCGGCTTTCAGCGCGGCGACCGCGTCGGCGACACTGCTGGCCTTCTGGTATTTGGAAATCATGCATGGTTCGATTTCGGTAACGCTGTTCCCGGTTACGGCCTTAGGCCTTATGTCTCCGGGATCGCCCGCCGCCACCTTCGCGGGCGTGGCCGGCATGGGAGACGTTCCTTGACGCCGAGATTCGAGAGCGCGTCGACAATGGCGTTGATGACGGCGGGCGGAGACCGATGGTCTCCAACTCGCCGACACCCTTCACCCCGAGCGTGTTGTGGGTGCAGAGCGTCGACCGGGTGCCGACCTGATGCTTCGCGGCAGATTGTCGGCCCTGGGCATGGTGTAGTCCATGGTGGGAGCTTGGTCAGGAGCGGCTGTCGGCATCATAGGAGCAGCCTTCCAGCAGCGCCCGGCCGATGCCCTGGGGCGACGCCGCCATGCACCTGTCCCTCGACGATCATAGGGGTTGATGACCCTGCCGATATCATCGACGGCGGTGAAGTTCTGCACTCGACCACGCCGGTCTCGGGATCGACCTCGACCTCGCAGATATGGGTGCCGCCGGGGAAGGTGAAGTTGGCGGGATCATAGAACGGTCTCTGTCCAGCCCGGGCTCCAACGTCTCGTGCGGGAAGTTGTGTGACATAGGCGGCAGCGCGGGATCTCTGCCGAACGCCATCGACTTGTCGGTGCCGGCGACCGTGAACTTGCCGTCCTTGAACTCGATATCGTCTGCCGAAGTCGGGAAGTGATGATGGGCCGTGGATTCCTCGAGGCCTTGGCGATGATTTTGCCGGTGGCCCGATCAGAGCCTCTCCGCCGACCGCTAGCGAGCGCGAGCCGTAGGTGCCCATGCCGAACTGAACGTTGCCGGTATCGCCGTGGCTGCCCGACATTCTCGATCGGGATCCCCAGCTGCTCGAAACCAGCTGGGCGAAGGTCGTCTCATGACTTCTGGCCATGGCTGTGCGGAGCCAGTGAAGATCGTCGAGCCGGTCGGATGCACCCGGACCTCGGCTGACTCCCCATAGAGCCCGGCCTGGCCCTGAGCGCGCTGGCAACCGGCCGGGCGCGATGCTGCAGGCCCCGATATAGGTCGAGTAGCCGGATGCCAAGTGTTTCTGCCCTTGGCCGCCGAAGCTGCCTTGCGCGCCGCGGTGAAGCCGCCGGCGTCGGCAAGCTTCTGGGCACCGTCCAGGTCGCCTGGTAGTTCCCGCTGTCATAGGCCAGCGCAACTGGCGTCTGGTGGGAAGGCGTCCGGGCGCGATCATGTTTCGGCGGCGCAGTTCGACCGGATCGACACCGGTTTCCCGGGCCGCGCGGTCGACGATCCGGCTCCAGAAGATAGGTCGTTCACGTCCGGCACCGGGTGATAGGCGTCCACTGGAACGGTGTTGGTGAAGATCGCCTCTACATTGGCGTAGATCACTGCGGTATATACGCCGGCCGGGCAGGGTCGCGTAGAGATAGGTCGGCACGCTGGACGCGAAGGTCGAGAGATAGGCTCCCATATTCGCGTAGGTCTCGACCTTCAGCGCGGTGAACTTGCCGTTGGCGTCGAGACCCAGCTTGGCGTGGGTCAAGGCGATCCCGGCCGTGCGCGTCGGTCATGAAGCCTCGGAGCGCTCCGCCGTCCATTTGATCGGGCGGCCGATCCTGCCGAGGCCCAGGTGATGATGGTCTCGGCATAAAGGAAGATCTTGGAGCCGAAGCCGCCGCCCACATCGGGAGCGATGACCCGAGCTTATGCTCGGGGATCGACAGGACGAAGGCGCCCATCAGCAGACGGATCACGTGCGGGTTCTGAGACGTGGGTGTAAAGCGTGTACTGCCATTCGCGCGTTGAACTGGCGATTGCCGCACGCGGCTCCATCGCGTTCGGGATCAGCCGGTTGTTGACGATGTCGACTTCGGTCACATGGGCCGAGGCGGCGAGCGCCGCGTCAACGGCGGCCTTGTCGCCGAGGCTCCCAGTCATAGCACTTGTTGGTGCCGATCGTATCGGGATCAAGGTTCCGCCGGCCCGGCCTTTTCATGTCCATGACCGCCGGCAGCACGCCGTAATTGACGGAGATCTTTCCGCGGTTCTTCGCCTGTGCGAGGGTGTCGGCGATCACCAATTCCTGGCCACCTGATCGCCTACATGGCGGACCTGCCGATGGCGAGCGCCGGATGCGGCGGCTCGCATCGCGCCGTCCTCGTTGTGGGATCAGCCAGGCTGCAGGCAGGCCGCCGACCTGCATATCCTCGCCGGTGAAGACCGCGACGACGCCCGGCGCCGACTTCGTCGCCGAGGTATCGATCGAATTGATTGTCGCATGCGCGTGCGGGCTGCGCAGCACATAGGCGTAGGGTCTGGCCCGGGACGGTTGATGTCGTCCGTAATTGCTGCGGCCCGTCAGGAAACGCTTGTCCGGATGTGCTTGACTGAGGCGCTGATGGGCCGGTACCGGTGACTCCATCTGCATGTCAGCCTCCCATGTTTCAGCGGCTTCCCGGATCGACTTCACGATGTTGTGGTAGCCGGTGCAACGGCAGATATTGCCTTCCAGCCATTCATGCAATCCCAGTCTCGACGCCTTGGGATTCTTTTCACCAGGTCAATGGCGCTCATCACCATGCCTGGGGTGCAGAAGCTGCATTGCAGGCCGGTTGTTGCGGAAAGCCTCCTGCATCGGGTGCAGGCGTCGCCGTTGGCCAGGCCCTCGATCGTGGTGACCGGACGCGCCGTCCGCCCGCAGCGCCAGCATGGCAAAGCCGCGGATCTGCCGTTCACATGCACCACACAGGCGCCGCATTGGCTGGTGTCGCAGCCGACATGGTGCCGGTCAGGCGCAGCTGATCGCGCAGGGAATTGAACAAGCAGCGTCCGTGCCTTGACCTCGCCGGACACGGATTTCCTGTTCACCGTCATTGATACGGTGGGCATCGCGTTTTCTCCCCTGTGTCTCCAAATGGTGCCTCTTGGGAGGGCCCCTTTCGGGAGATGCGACGCCCGCACTGACGCGCTTCGCACCCTCCGTCTGATGCCAGTTTCGAGGGCGGCGGGGCGTAGGTCAAGGGATGACTTGGGCCGGTTGGGCGATGACGGGCCCGTGGGGCTCGACAGGTCCCCGTGGCGGGTGGCAGGGTCCCGCGATTGCGGTGCTCGGCGGGCCGGTCCAATGGCGGTTTACGACTGTTTCATGTTCAACAACGAGCTCGACCTGCTTGAGCTGCGCCTGCGGATTCTCGAGGATGTGGTTGATCGTTTCGTTCTGGTAGAGGCGGCTCAGAGCCACACCGGGATCGCCAAACCGTTGCATTTCGAGGAGAACCGGGATCGTTTCGCCCGTTGGCTCAATCGCATTCAGCATGTGGTCATTGCGAAGCTGCCGCCGGAAAACGACGCCTGGGCCAATGACGCCGCGCAACGCAACGCCATCGCCAGGGGCCTGCCGGAGGTCGCGGACGACGATCTGGTGCTGATCTCCGATCTTGACGAACTGCCGAGGCGGAGCGCGATTGAAGGGTTGCGGGCCGATACGGGCATCCGTCTCGCCGGGTTGCGGATGCCGCTATCCTATCTTCGCTTCAACTATGTCCAGCTGCGCGGCGCCGACCCGGTCTATGTCTGGGGCATGGCGGCGCGCGGCGAGGTCTATCGCCGGCTCGGACCGCAGGGCCTGAGGGATGCGCGGACCGCGCTCCAGCGGCGGTCCTGGGGCGGGAAACTCGAACCCGGCGAGGCGGTGCTCCAGCATGCCGGCTGGCATTTCTCCTATCTCGGAGACGACGATCACGTGCGCCTCAAGCTCGCCAGTTTCACGCACCAGGAATATGCGGTCTCGGAGATGCTCGAAAAGCACGGAGTCGACGGGATCCTGGCCCAAGGCCTGGATCTGTTCGGACGGCCCGGGTTCCAATGGGTCGCGGTTCAGGTGAACGACTACTTTCCCGAGGAATTGCGCGGCGATCTGGAGCGATACCGCCATCTTCTGGTTCCGGACCCGGGTGCGGCGATCGATACCGGATTGAGCCTTCGCCGCGACACGCTCGTCATGCGGCGGATCGGGCGCTCCTAGCTCTCGATTTCCTGGACCAGCGCGTCGATTTTCGACAGAACCGCATCCGGATCGAGCGTGAAGTCGCTCATATGGTCGCCGGGCGTGACCGTCTCCTTTTCGCTTGCCCGCAGGCGCCGGTGGCTTGCGCCGAGCACGCGGGCGAGCACGCTGAAATGCGGGTCGGTGTTGCGCCAGGAGATCCCGGAGGGCGACGAGGCGAGTTCCAGCACCGCTTTCAGATCGCGGCACCAGACGAGGTTGGTCAGCGCCGAGCCGTGTACGCCGACGACCAATTCGGCGTCGCGGAACAGTGCGGCCTGCTCCGCGAGGCTCAGCTTCTCCGGATGAATGATCGAGAAGCCGCGTTCGGCGAGCCCGGCTTCCAGCGCCGCTTCATTGAGGAGCCGCCGACGCCCGATTCCGGCGCGGCTGACGAACAAGCGTTTGGCTCCCCCGCTTTCCGGCGCGGGCAGCTTCGGCTGAAGGAATTGCCTGAGCAGGGCAAGCGCGTGCGGATGCGGCACGGCCTCAAGGTTGAAATTGGAGATGTAAAGGGCGCGAGGGAAGAAATGCGCGCGGTCCTCGGCTAGCCAAAGGATGCTTGCTTTGCCGATCCCGAGGGTCTCCAGGACCGGCGCGAAAAGATCTGCCTTGCCGTGTCCGAGGCCGACGGACCAGCCGCATTCGAGCAAACCGCATTCGGCCACCGCGAGCAGACGCGGCAGGTAATCCAGGATGAAATGGTACCAGTTGTCGCTGCCGCCGATGACGATGATCCGTCGGTCGCCGTGCGTTTCGATAGGATCGTCCAGGCTCAGCCCCGCATTGCCGGTCGTGGGTTCGCCGCCCAGCACCCGGGCCATCTCCCGTGCATCCGCCGCCATGCCGCGCGCCAGCACCAGTCCGGCCGGCGTCACCGGCGCCCAGTCGGCGCGCGGCAGCACGCAGCCACCGCGCAGGCCATAGAATGATGGCTGGGCCGATTGGTCGAAGGACCCCGGGGCCATCAAAACCTGACGGGCGAGGTGGTGAACCAGATCCGCCCTTTCGGCAAGACGGTCGATCTGAGCCGGCCCCCGCATATGGCCCGAGGTGGTGGGTGCGGACGTGGCCGCCCCGTCGAACCATTGCATCAAGGCGTGATGCGTAAGGTCCCGCACCGCTTCGCGCGAACGTCGCAGCCGAGCGACATCCACCCGCAGCACGGAAAGGCCGGCCGGCAAATAGGGCAGGGCGGCAAGCGCGGCATCGGCCCGTTCCGCGGCCTCGACGTCATTTCTGGCCAGTGCGTCGCGGGCGGATGAGGCGAGTTGTTCCAAGGCGACCGGTTCGGTCATCGGCGGACCATCTCTTCATAAGCCGGACTTGGCGCTAACGAGGGAAAGGCTAAAATTTGTCGTCGTTCCCGCGTAAGCGGGGACCTCAAATTCTTCCAGGCAGTATTGGGATTTGAACAATCACGAAGGAGGTCCCCGCTTGTGCGGGGACGACGAAATTGATGAATCATTTTGACATCCGTCACCTGCCTCTCTCCATCACCCACGCTCCGCCTTGGAGCAGACCAAGAGGAACTGATAGAGTTCCGCCTCTTGGGTGAGACTGGAAGCATTCAGGGACTGCGCCTCCAGCACCGTCTTCAATCCTTCCAGAAATCCTTCCGGTGCGGTCGAGGCGATCTTCGTGCCCTCGGCGTGCTCAACGGAAAAGCCGGCGTCTTTCAGCGTTCGTGTCGCGCTGCGCAGGGTGAAGAACCGGAGATGCGTGCTGTCCATGATGCCCGCTTCGGCATATTGCCAGTCACCGGCCAGCAGCATCCGCAGGATCGACCAGTGCCGGACGTTGGGCAGGCTGACGATCAGTTTGCCGTCAGCGGTCAGAAGCCGGCGGACCAGGGCCAGGACCGCCCGGGTGTCGGCGATATGTTCGAGGGAATCCGCCATGACGACGGCGTCGAAACCGCCATCCTCGAGGGTCGCGCCGAGGCTGAGGGCGTCGCCCACCAGCACCTGGTCGAGGCGCCCGCGAGCCCGCTCGGCAACCTCGGCATTGATCTCGATCCCCCAGACTTCGCGCGGCTCGCGTTCCTTCAGCGCCGCGCCAAGGGCCCCCGATGCGCAGCCGATGTCGAGCACACGGCGCGCCGACGCCGGGACCAGGGCGACGACTTCGGGCCGGGGATAGTCGAAATAACCAGTCGAGGCGTCGGAAGCAGGCATGATGTCGGCCTCATCGCGCGCCGGTCAGCCGTCCTCGCCGATCCGATCGATGGCAAAGGGCGTGGTCTGATAGATCAGGTTCAGCCAGTTGGCGAACAGCAGGTGGCCGCTGGCCCGCCAGGTATTGAGCGGCGGCCTCGTCGCGTCGCCGTCGGGGTAGTAATACTTTGGCTGCTCGATCGGCGCGCCGACGGAGAGATCGCGGGTATACTCGTGGTGCAGGGTGTCGGAATCGTATTCCAGGTGATTGAAGTTGTGGACATGCCGCAGCTTCGGATCGACGACCACGCACATGCCGGCCTCTTCCGACTCGATCAGCACCTCAAGATGCGGAAACGGCGCGAGATCCTCCTTGTGGTTCTCGGTATGACGCGAGACCGGAACCGGAATCACGTCGTTCAGGCCGCGCACCAGCAGCGAGCGGTTGGTCATAACCTTGTGCGGAAACACGCCGAACCGTTTTGCCGCGAGCTGATACTTCGGAATCCCGTAAAAATGGTACAGCGCCGCCTGCGCGCCCCAGCACAGGTTGAACAGCCCGTGCACATGGGTGCGGGTCCACTCGAATATGGCTTTCAGTTCCTCCCAGTAGACGACCTCCTCAAAGGGCATCTGCTCGATCGGCGCACCGGTGATGATCAGCCCGTCGAACTTCTCGTCCTTTATCGCCGCGAACTCGCGGTAGAAGTCGAGCATGTGCTCGCGCGGGGTGTTCTTCGGCTGGTAACCCGTAGGCGCCACCAGGGTCATCTCGATCTGCAAAGGACTGCCGGCGAGGACCCGGGCGATCTGGGTCTCGGTCTCGATCTTCTTTGGCATCAAGTTCAGCAAGGCGATCCGCATCGGCCGGATATCCTGCCGGATGGCGTCGGTCTCCTTGATCAGGAGCACGCCTTCCTTTTCCAGGATGTCGCTGGCGGGCAGGTCTACAGGGATCTTGATGGGCATGAGCGTGCAAGGGTTCCGGGTTGAACCTCGCTACTTCGGGCATTTTGGCCCGAATTGCAAGGGGCGCGGGGTCAAGATCCCTTCAGAGCGCCGCCGCATGATGCGCCAGGTGGTCATCCATGAAACTGGCGATGAAGTAGTATCCGTGATCGTACCTGTCGTGGCGGCGCAGGGTGAGGGGGCGGCCGGCTTCCTTGCAGGCGGTCTCGAAATGCTGCGGATGCAGTTCCTGTTCGAGAAACCCGTCGGCGAGCCCCTGGTCGATCAGGATCGGCGGGCCATCGCCGCGTGTCCTGACGAGTTCGCTGGCGTCATACGCCTTCCAGGTCTCCTTGTCGGGACCGAGATAGTTGGAAAACGCCTTGTTCCCCCAGGGACAGCGTATCGGCGCCGCGATCGGCGCGAAGGCCGAGACGGTCTTGAACAGACCGGGATTCTTCAGGTGGATGGTCAGTGCCCCGTGCCCGCCCATGGAATGGCCGAAGATACCGAGGCGGTCCCTGTCGATCGCCGTGTAATGCCGCTCCAACAGCGCCAGTAGCTCGGCGGTGATGTAACTATACATGCGGTAATTGGCCGACCAGGGTTCTTGCGTCGCGTCGAGATAGAAGCCGGCCGCTGTCCCGAAGTCCCAGTCGTCATCCTCGCCGGCGATCCCGGCCCCGCGCGGACTAGTGTCAGGGCAGATCAACGCCAGGCCAAGCTCCGCCGCCCGCTTCTGGGCGCCGGCTTTGATCATGAAGGTTTCCTCGGTACAGGTGAGGCCGGCGAGATAGATCAGCGCCGGTACCTTGCTCTCCCTCGCCTGGGGCGGCGTGAAGATCGCGAAGTTCATCGGCGTTCCGGTTTCAGCCGATTGGTGCGTGTAAAAGCCGACCTCGCCGCCGAAACAGGCATGGCGCGAGCGGGTTTCGATCGTGTCGGTCATGGCATTATCCCGCTGCTTCTGGTGTGGTAGCGCTCGGCCGCACATTGCGTCACCCTCGCGACGGCGAGGGCCTCACTAGTGTTGGACAAAGCGTATGACGATCGTCCGTCCGATGAGGTCCTCGTCTGCACGGGGACGACGATAGAACTCTGTGTCAACCGGCTGCGATGAATTCCGGAACCGCGGCGTGGTCTGGCACGGATGGCGTCGGTTCGCTCAGTACACCACCACCGAGCGGATCGACTTGCCGGCATGCATCAGGTCGAAGCCCTTGTTGATGTCTTCCAGCGGCATGGTGTGGGTGATCAGATCGTCGATGTTGATCTTGCCCTCCATGTACCAGTCGACGATCTTCGGCACGTCGCGCCGGCCCTGGCGCCGCCGAAGGCCGTGCCCTTCCAGACCCGGCCGGTGACCAGCTGGAAGGGCGGGTGGAGATTTCCTGCCCTGCGCCGGCGACGCCGATGATGATGCCTCGCCCCAGCCGCGATGGGCGCATTCCAGCGCCTGGCGCATGGTGGTCACGTTGCCGATGCACTCGAAGCTGTAATCGGCCCCGCCGCCGGTAAGGTCGACCAGATAGGGACCAGGTCGCCCTCGACCTCCTTCGGATTGACGAAGTGGGTCATGCCGAACTTCTCGCCCAGCGCCTTGCGGGCCGGGTTGAGATCGACGCCGACGATCTTATCGGCGCCGACCATGCGCAGGCCCTGGATGACGTTGAGGCCGATGCCGCCGAGGCCGAAGACCACGCAGTTGGAGCCGGGCTCGACCCCGGCGGTGTTGACCACGGAGCCGATGCCGGTGGTCACGCCGCAGCCGATATAGCAGATCTTGTCGAACGGCGCGTCCTCGCGCACCTTGGCGACCGCGATCTCCGGCAGCACCGTGTAGTTCGAGAAGGTCGAGCAGCCCATGTAGTGGTAGACCGTCTCGCCGCCGATCTTGAAGCGGCTGGTCCCATCGGGCATCAGGCCCTGGCCCTGGGTCGCGCGGATCGCGGTGCAGAGATTGGTCTTGCCCGAGAGACAGGATTTGCACTGCCGGCATTCCGGAGTGTAGAGCGGAATGACATGGTCGCCCTTCTTGACGCTGGTCACGCCGGCGCCGACCTCGACCACCACGCCCGCTCCCTCATGGCCCAGGATCGAGGGGAAGATCCCCTCGGGATCGCCGCCCGACAGGGTGAACTCATCGGTATGGCAGATACCGGTGGCCTTGATCTCGACCATTACCTCGCCGGCGCGCGGACCATCCAAAGTGACGGTCTCGATGCTGAGCGGTTTTCCGGCGGCGGTTGCGACCGCGGCTTTGGTTTCCATGTCTTCCTCCCCGTGACGCGGCGCGTCGACTTGTAGGTCTGTGTATTCGGGCTGGCCGGTTCGGCGGGTTAGCCGAGATGCGTGACGAAGAGAGCCAACGCGCCGAGGCTGATCAGCGCGATAACCCAGACAGACCAATGGGTTCCGGGATAGACGTTTTCTTCAACATGATTGTCGCCAGCCATGGTCGAGTCTCCGTGCTGCTGGTTGCTGGAATGGGATTGGGGAGCCGCCGGAGCGGGGGCGGCGGCCGTGGGCGTATCCGCGGCCGGGGCATCGGCGGTGGCGCCGGCGCCGGCCTCGACGATTTCGCCGAAGGTCTGGAAGAAGTCTCCGGCCATCTTCTTGGCGGTGGAATCGATCAGGCGCGAGCCGATCTGGGCCAGCTTGCCGCCGACCTGGGCGTCGACCACGTAGCTGAGCGTGGTGCCGCCGTCTTCGGCATCGGTGAGCTTGACCTCGGCACCGCCCTTGGCGAAGCCGGCGGCCCCGCCCTTGCCCTCGCCGGAGATCCGGTAGCCGTTGGGCGGATCAAGATCCGAAAGCGTGACGTCGCCGGAAAACCGCGCCTTCACGGGGCCTACCTTGGCCGCCACCTTTGCGGTGAAGCTGGTCTCCGAGGTTTTCTCGATCTCCTCGCAGCCGGGAATGCACTGCTTCAGGACCTCGGGATCGTTCAGCGCATCCCAAACCGCCTGGCGGGACGCCTTGATCACATAATCGCCGGTCATGTCCATGGAACCAGGCCTCTCGGTCGCGCGGATGACATCAATTCCAGGGATTTAGCATCATTCTTCCGGCCATGCCACCCGCGCCTCGGCACTTAGGATCCGGAGTACGCCGCGACCAGACCGATCAGCAGCAGGGCCGAGATCCAGACGACGCCGCTGCCGATGCGTGAATTGCCGCCGACCACGCCCAGGGGATCGAAATTGCGCCGGGCGATCCCGATCGCCCACCGGATCGCCGCAATCAGCCAGCCCGTCACGGCGGCATAGGAGCGGTCGATAAGCCGCGCCGCCGAAAGGGCGACGGCCTTGGCCGCGCGCCTGTAGAACCAGTCGGAATCCAGGTTCGTCGAATGCAGTTCCGGCGGATAGATGTGGGTGACCATCAGCACCGTGAAAGCAAGGGCCGAGAACATCAGAAGCTGCAACTGGTTGATCACGTGATAGGTGCTGTAGGGCACGTAGTCGACCGGGTAGGGAAGCAGCGCGTAGAGCGGCTCCGGATAGACGCCGATGCCGATGCACAGCGCCGAGGTGAGCGCCATCGCCGCCAGCATCGGCCAGGGCGCTTCGGCCGGCCGCTTGCCGCTGTCATGGGCGAAGAAAGCGAAATACGGGATCTTGATGCCCGAGTGGTGGAACACGCCGGCGGACGCGAAGAGCAGCACCAGCCAGACGAACCAATGACCTTCGCCGGCCGCCGCGGTGAGGATCATCGATTTGGTGACGAACCCGCTGAACAGCGGGAAACCGGAGATCGAGGCCGCGCCGACGACGCAGAACCCGGTGGTCCAGGGCATGGTCTTGTAGAGCCCGCCGAGATCGGAACCGTTGACCGTGCCGGTACGGAACAGTACCGCGCCCATGCTCATGAACAGCAGGGCCTTGTAGAGAATATGCGCAAACGCGTGGGAGATCGCCCCGTTCAATGCCAACTCGGTGCCGATGCCGATGCCGACCACCATGAAGCCGAGCTGGTTGTTGAGGCTGTAGGCCAGCACCCGGCGCAGATCGTTTTCGATGACCGCGTAGAAGATCGGGAAGGCGGTCATCAGCGCGCCGATCCAGATCAGCATGTCGGTCCCGGCATAGGAGCGGGCCAGCGCGTAGATCGCGAGCTTGGTGGTGAAGCCCGACAGCACCACGGTGCCGCTGACCGTCGCCTCGGGATAGGCGTCCTGAAGCCAGTTATGCAGCAGCGGGAAGGCGCACTTGATCGCGAAGGCCAGCAGGATCAGCCCGCCGCCCGGTGCGTCGAGGCCGAGATGGTTAAAGGCGACCGAGCCGGTTGCGGCCACATGCACCAGAACCCCGCTCAACAGGATCACCCCGGCGCCGATCTGAATGACCAGATAGCGCATCCCGGCCCGGTAGGCGCGCTCGGTCCCGCGCGCCCAGATCAGGAAGACCGAGGCGACGGCGGCAAGCTCGAAGAACACGAACAGGGTGATCATGTCGCCGGCGAAGACCGCGCCGATGGCGCTGCCGCCATAGATCTGCGCCGCCGCGCGCTGGGCCCGATCCACATTGTCGCCCATGGCGAAGAGGTTGCACAGGAAGGCGGAGATCAGAAAGATCGTGCCGAAGATCCGGCTCAACGCGTCCAGCCGGAAAGCTTCGAGCTGATAGTCGAGGAACGCGATCGGCGCGTGATTGCCGAGATCGACGCCGTAGAGGTAGCCCAGCATCACCACCGGCATGGCGATGACGAACCAGCGGCCGGTCCGCTCGGGCAGGGCCGCCGCGATCACGCCCGCCAGGATCAGCACGATTCCTGGATTGAGCGGCAGGAAGAGATCAGCCATCGCGGTCATAGTAATCCTCGTCCCGCATCAGGAAGACGCGCATGACCTTGGCGCCCAGGACCAGCCCGACGCACATGACGAAACCGTAGAGCGCGTGAAAGCCGAAGGTTTCCTCCAGCCAGTGAACCGGGTGTTTCTCGTAGAACGCGTCGGCGAAGAACAGGGCCGTGCAGACCACGAATAGGGCGATAATGATCTTGCGGACATTCGCCTTGTCGTCGAGCCAGCGCTTCGGCTCGCCGGCGGGAGGTGCGTGATGGGTCTGCGTCATGGCTGCCTCACTCGACGATGGGGCGGAGCAAGTCGATGACGTCGCTCGCATAGAAGAACAGGATCAGGCAGCCGGCGGCCGTGAGACACGGCGGCAGCACGCAGAGCAGCGGCGCCTCGGCAAGTCCCCCGGGCTTCGGCGTGGCGGCCGCCCCGACCGACTGTGCAACGGGTTCCGGCGAGGGGCGGAAGAAGCCGCGTGCCACGACCGGAAGCAGGTACGCCACGTTCAAAAGCGAGCTGATCATATAGACCGCGACCACCAGGATCACGCCGGTATCGGCCGCCGCGAGGGCGAGATACCACTTCGACCAGGTGCCGGCGAGCGGCGGCAGGCCGATGATGCTGAGCGCGCCGATGCAAAACGCCCCGAAGGTGAAGGGCATGGCCCGCCCGAGGCCCTGCATCTCGCTGATCTCGGTCTTGTGGGTCGCGACATAGATGGCACCGGCACACATGAACAGCGTGATCTTGCCCAAGGCGTGGGTGGCGATATGCAGAGCGCCGCCGAGAATGCCGAGACTGCTCGCCAAGGCCGCGCCGAGCACGATGTAGGAAAGCTGACTGATCGTCGAATAGGCGAGCCGGGCCTTGAGGTTATCCTTGCTCATGGCGACAAGGGAGGCGGCAAGCAGGGTGAAGCTCGCCGCCCAGATCAGCCAGGTCGAAGCCCCGGTCTCCGCCAGCAGGTCGATGCCGAAGATATAGATTACGACCTTCAGGACCGTGAACACGCCGGCCTTCACGACCGCGACCGCATGCAGCAGGGCGCTGACCGGCGTCGGCGCCACCATGGCCGAGGGGAGCCAGCGGTGGAACGGCATCAGCGCCGCCTTGCCGATCCCGAACATGTAGAGCGCCAGCAGGAACGGCAGCAGCGTCGGATCGATCTTGTCGCGCAGGATGCCGCCGGCGGTGAAATCCAGGGTCCCGGCGGTGAACCAGGTCCAGATGATCGCCACGAGCTGGAAGCCGATGGAAGTGCCGATCAGGAGCCCGAGATAGATCCGGGCGCCGGAACGCGCTTCTTCATTTTCCTTATGCGCTACAAGTGGATACGTCGATAAGGTAAGAATTTCGTAGAAGATGAACAGGGTGAACATATTGCCCGCGAAGGCGATGCCCATGGCGCTGGCGATGGCGATCGCGAAGCAGATGTAGAAGCGGGTCTGCTTGTGCTCGTTGTTGCCGCGCATATAGCCGATGGAATACAGCGAATTGATGATCCAAAGGCCCGAGGCGATGCAGCCGAACAGCATCCCCAGCGGCTCGATCTCCAGCACCAGGGACAGTCCTGGGATCACCTCGATCAGCGACACGGAAGGACGGCCTCCGGCCAGAACGTCCTGAAGCAATCCGATCACGATGACGAACAGGAACACGGCGGTGCCGAGGGTGACGGTCTCCCGCGCGTTCGGGTGGCGGTCCATGATCGCGATGCCGATACCGCCCAGTGACGGGATCAGCAGGGTCAGGGCGAGGGCCAACTCGGTACTCATGAGCCACCTCCGAGGAAGGTCGTGGCCACCCTGCCGGCAACGGAGGTCGTAAGGTCAGCGTTGATGCCGTAATAGAAATTGGCGATCACCAGCACCCAGAGCGGCACCAGCATCGAGGCCGGCGCCTCGGCGACCGGCCGGCGGCCCTCCGGCGCCTGACCCAGATAGGCGGCCTCGACGATCTTCCAGATATAGATCACCGCCAGCAGGGAACTCGCCACGATCAGCAGCACCACCGGCCACCAGCCGTTCTCCACCGCGGCCAGGATCAGGTACCACTTACTGATGAAGCCGACGGTCGCCGGCACGCCGATCAGGCTGAGCCCGGCGCCGACGAGGCCGGCGAAGGTCCAGGGCATCTCACGGCCGAGGCCGCGTACGCCATTCACCGACACCGCGCCGATCCTGAGCGCCACGCAGCCAAGCGCCATGAACAGCGCGCCTTTCATCAGCGCGTGATTGAACAGATGCAGCACCGCGGCGGTCAGTCCCGAGACATTGCCCATGGCGACGCCGAGCACCATGTAACCGAGCTGGGCGACGCTGGAATAGGCGAAAAGGCGTTTCAGGTTGCTCTGGTAGATCGCCGCGATCGAGCCCGCGAACATGGCAAGCAGCGCCAGTGGCAGGAAGATGAACTCGAAGGTCAGCGGCACGAAGCCGTAGGTCGGCCCGAAAACCGTGAACAGGAAGCGCAGAACCACATAGACCGAGACCTTGGTCGCGGTCGCCGCCAGAAAAACGGTCACCGCCGACGGCGCATAGGTATAAGCGTTGGGCAGCCAGGCATGCATCGGGAACATGGCGAGCTTGAGGCCCATGCCGATGATGATGAACGCGAAGCCGGCTTGCACAACCCGGCTGTCGGCGAGCGGCCGCAGCCGCTCCGCCAGATCCGCGATATTGAGGGTGCCGGTCACCATGTAGAGCAGACCGACGCCGATCACGAAGAAGGTGGCGCCGACGGTTCCCAGGACAAGGTAGTTGAAGGCGGCGGTCAGGGCCCTTCGGTCCTTGCGCGCGCCGGAGGCGACCAGGACATAGGTCGACAGCGAAGATATCTCGAGAAACACGAAGATATTGAAGGCATCCCCGGTGATCGTAACGCCCAGCAGCCCGGTCAGGCACAGAAGATAGGCGGTGTAGAACTGTCCGAGGCGGCGCGGGTCGACTTCATGGGCCACGCTGCGCTTGGCATAGGGCAGGGCGATCGCGCTGATGCCCGAGACGATCATCAGGACGAAGGCGTTGATCGCGTCGACGCGGTACTCGATCCCGATGGGCGGGGCCCAATTGCCCATGTGGTAGGAAATCTCGCCGGTTTCCATCACCTGCAGAAGCAGGGTCGCCGAGGCGTAGAAAGCGAACCAGCTGATCGCCAGCGCCAGCAGCCAGGGCAGGCGTCCGCCGCGCAGCAGCGCGCAGAGCGGTGCCGAGACGAGCGGGACCGCGATCTGCAGGGCGGGCAGGTGATCGGCGAGGAAACTCACGTCGAGCCCTCCCGGGCGGCGGCAAGCTCGTGCGCGGCGTCCGCCGCCTCGGCGGCAAGAACGTCTTCCTCCTCGATGGACCCGTAGGTCTCGCGGATCCGCACCACGAGCGCGAGGCCGAGCGCCGTCGTCGCGACGCCGACCACGATCGCGGTCAGGATCAGCACATGCGGCAACGGGTTGGAGAACAGTTCCGGCTCGCCAGTCAGGATCGGCGCGGTTCCCCCGGTGACCTTGCCCAAGGAGATGTAGAGCAGAAACACCGAGGTCTGAAAGATGTTCAGCCCGACGATCTTCTTGACCAGATTGCCGCGCGAGATCACCACATAGAGCCCGATCATCATCAGCACGATGACCAGCCAGTAATTGTAGTGAGCGAGGACGGACTCGAACATTCCTACCAGTCCTCCTCGTCGACGTCCTGGGTTCGGCCGGCATAGGCATAGAAGATGCTGACCATGACGGCGGCGACGGTGGTGCCGACCCCGAACTCGATGACCAGGATGCCGATGTGCTGTCCAGCGGTCGGCGTGGCGGCGAGGACGTCGTAGTCGAGGAACTTGCCGCCCAAGAGGATGCCGGCAAAGCCGGTCAGCGCGTAGATCAGCAACCCCGCCGGCACCAGCACCCGCAGGGCCTTGAGCGGCAGGACCTCGCGCGCATGCTCGACCCCGTACACTAAGGCGTAAAGAATAAAGGCCGACGCGAACAGCACTCCGGCCTGGAACCCGCCGCCGGGTCCGAAATCGCCGTGAAACTGAACGTACAGCGCGAACACCAGGATGAATGGGATCAGGATCTTCGAGACGACGCGCAGGACCAGATGATGCCTCATGCGGCGTCTCCGTCTTTCTTGGCCGAGGCATCGCGCCGGGACCGGTGCCGGCGGACCGTGCCCTCGTCGTCCTCGTCCTCGCGCCTGAGGCCGAGCAGGAACATCACCCCGATACCGGCGGTGAAGATCACCGCGACTTCGCCGAGCGTGTCATAGCCGCGAAAGCTGGCCAGCACGGCGGTGACGATGTTCGGCACCGCGATATCCGACTCAGAGCCTTCGATATAGGTCGGAACCACATGCTGGAGGGCCGGGGCGTTCGGATCGCCGAAGGCCGGCATGTCGCTGGTCCCGTAAATCAGCGCGCCGCCGGTCACCAGAACGACGACGAAGGCGACCGGCGAGAAGGTCGGGGCGATCTTCTCGCTGCGGCTGGTCAAGGCCAGCGTTCCGAGCATCAGGACCGTCGAGATCCCGGCGCCCACCGCCGCCTCGGTGAAGGCGACGTCCACCGCGTCGAGCGCGACCAGCAATCCCGCGGAGAGCAGGCTGAACGCGCCGGTCAGCGCCGCCACGGCGAACAGGTGCCGGACCAGCAGAATCGCCGCCGCGCTGAGGCACAGCATCGTCAGGAGCCCGATATTGACCCAGGTGACCATCTCGGCGCCGGTCATGATTTGCCCTCCCCCTCGTCACCGGGCGGCTGGATATCGCTTTCCGGAACCAAAGCCGGCCGCAAGCCCATAGTGCGGGCGGCATTCGCCACCGCATGGGTCGCGGTCGGGCTGGTGAAAAAGATGAACAGCGACATGATGATCAGCTTGACGGTCACCAGGCTGAAACCGGCCTGCAACATCATGGCGATCAGCAGCAGTTCGGCGCCGAGCGTGTCGGTGATTCCAGCGGCATGTAGGCGGGTATAGAAATCCGGCAGGCGGACCAGCCCCAGAGTGCCGATCAGAATGAAGATGCTGCCGGCCGCGAGCAGGACACCCGAGGCGATGTCGAGGATCAGTTCCATCACTCGGCCTCCTCGCGGCTCGCCATCTCGGCACTGGAAAGCCCGAGGTTCCGGTACCGGAAGAACTTCAGGACCGCGATCGTGCCGATAAAATTCACCAAGGCGTAAAGCAGCGCGATATCGAGGAAATCCGGACGCTCCGTCAGGAACCCCAGAACCCCGATCAGCAGCACGGTCTTGGTGCCGAAGCTGTTCACCGCCAGCACCCGGTCGAACAGGCTGGGGCCCGCGAAAGCCCGGAACAGGACCAGCAGCATGGCGATAAGAAGGGCGGCGGTGGCTCCTATGAACATGGGCTCAGTGAT
This sequence comes from Alphaproteobacteria bacterium, assembly GCA_038146985.1. Lineage (GTDB taxonomy): Bacteria > Pseudomonadota > Alphaproteobacteria > Thalassobaculales > Thalassobaculaceae > JADHLJ01. The sequence goes on along the minus strand of JAYQSQ010000020.1, from coordinate 94,659 downwards.
CCTCCACCGCGGTCACGCGCGCGTCCATGTCGCCGTTCAGCACGCCATCGGCGAGATCCTGGGACAGGGCGTGGACCACCATCTCGTCACCCTCGATATCTATGGTCACCGTTCCCGGCGTCAGGGTGATGGAGTTGGCGAAGATCACCAGCCCGAGATCGGTCTTCTGGGTCGCCTTGACCCGCACCACCCGGGGAGAGATCGGCATTCTGGGCGACAGCACGATCTTGGCCACGTCGATATTGGCCTTGAAGATCTCCTTGGCCAGCCATCCCCAATAGCCCAAGAACCTTAGTTTCAGGTGATAGGGGAAGGTCTCGTGATCATAGAGATCCATGCGATGCGCGATGTAGAGAACCAGCAGAACCGAGGTGACCCCGAGCGAAATCAGCAAGGGAGTAAAGAACCCCGACATCAGCAGCCAGAACGCCATCAGGCTCGCGCCCAGTCCGATGACATGAACCATTCCGGCAGGTCTCCCCCTCCACGCACCCGATCGCGACCGGACAGCACGGGCTTGGATGCCCGCTTGTTTCGCCGTGTCGCGTGCCCGTGTTAATGCCATAACAGTCCAGGATCGCCAAGTCCGCCAGGATCGGGCCGTCGCAAACACCAAGGATCTGAAAAAGGAACCCCGCCATGACATGGTTCACGACCGCCGCCGGCCAAGACCGTCCGGGCGACCGGCTGGAAGCGCTTTGGTCCAGACCCGGGGCGCTCGGCGTGCCCGGCGCGCATAACGGGCTGACCGGCATTCTGGCCCGGGATGCGGGTTTCGAGGCGCTCTACCTCTCCGGCGGCGCGCTTTCCGCCAGCATGGGGCTGCCGGATCTGGGCATGATCACGCCCGAGGAACTGGCGATGTTCGTCAAGATGATCACCCGCTCCACGGGACTGCCACTGATCGTCGATGGCGACACCGGCTATGGCGAGGCGTTGAATGTGATGCGGCTGATCCAGGACCTGGAGGCGGCGGGTGCGGCGGCGGTTCAGCTTGAGGATCAGATCCTGCCGAAGAAATGCGGCCATCTCTCGGACAAGCTGCTGAACGACCCCGAATCGATGGCTGCCAAGATCGCCGCCGCCCGGCGCGCGCGCACCCATCTGCGCATCATCGCCCGCACCGACGCCGCCGCGTCGGAGGGGCTGGAAGGCGCGATCCGCCGCGCCAGGCTCTATATCGAGGCCGGCGCCGATGTGATCTTCCCCGAGGCGCTGACCTCGGCCGAGGAGATGCGGGCCTTCAACGCCGCCGTCGACGCCCCGACGCTCGCCAACATGACCGAGTTCGGCCGTACGCCCTACCTGACGGAGGCCGAGTTCGCCGAACTCGGTTTCAAGATCGTGATCTGGCCGGTGACGTCGCTGCGCTGCGAGGCGGCGGCGACGCGCGATCTCTACACCCATCTGGCGACGCATCGCGGGCAGGGCGGCTATCTCGACCGCCTGATGACCCGCAAGGACATCTATGCCGCCATCGGCTATCACGACTATGAGGCGCTGGACAACACGATCGCCCAGAGCGTGGTGCCCGACGACGGGCGCTCGCGGTAGGGGATGATAAAGAGATTTTGACCGTCGCCCTGGCGAAAGGCAGGGCCTCGGTTCGATCGGGCAGCGTGACAATCACCGTCCTGCGGCGGATCGATTTTGCACGGGATGGATCAGATTGATGGGGCCGGTTCATGGCCCTGCCTTGCGCCAGGGCGACGGTAGCGGTTTCGTGACTGTGAACGTGCCATCACGCCACCCGCGCCGCGCCTCTCTGCTCCGCCTCGTCCAGACCGAACGGCACATCGCCCTTGATGGTGAGGCGGTGCATGACCCGGCGGTGGCCCGGGTAGTCGTTCAGCGCCATGTGCAGCACCTGGCGGTTGTCCCAGATGCCGAGGCTTCCGGCCTCCCAGCGCACCCGGCAGGTGAATTCCGGGCGGGTCGCGTGGCGGATGAGGTAGTCGATGAGCGGCGCGCTCTCTTCCTCGGTCATGCCGTCGAGGCGCGGCGTGTTCTCCCGGTCATTGATATAGAGCGCCGGGCGGCCGGTCTCGGGATGAACGCGGATAAGCGGGTGGATCGCCGGTTCCGAGGGCTTGTCCCGATCGGTGACCTTGCCGTGCATCTTGGCGGAACGCTTGGCGGTCTTGTCATACTGACTGAAGCTCCGAACCCGCCGCAGCATGGCTTTCATGCCGCCGGAAAGCGCGTCGTAGGCCGCCGTCAGGCTGGCGAACAGGGTATCGCCGCCGGCTGGAGGCACGACCTTGGCATAAAGCATCGTCGCCATCGCCGGCTCGGGCGTGAAGATCTGGTCGGTATGCCAATGGGCGCCGAAGCCGCCATCCTCGTCCGGCTCCTTGACGATCTCGATCAGTTCCGGATGCTCCGGCAATCCCTTCAGGTAAGGGTGGGTATGCAGCCCGTTCCAGCGCTTGGCGAAGGCAACCTGCTGGGCGGGCGTGATGTCCTGATCCCGGATCACGATGACGCCGTGCTCCAGCATGGCCCGGTTCACCGCCTCGAAGGTGCGGGCATCCATGGCGGATACATCGACCCCGCGGATCTCGGCCCCGATGACCCCGGCAAGAGGCGTGATCTCGATCGGCATGGCACGGCTCCGTTAATCTTCCCGCATTCAGGAGTGTAGGCGAGACGCCTTCGGGACGGAATTCATAGTGTGATAATGCGTGCGTGTATTGCTAAACGGATCCGGCGTCCCTCGGCATCTCGCGGGAGCGACGGTCGGAGACAGAGCCTGATCAGCCTCGTCGCCCCAGCGGAAGCTGGGGCACGGCAGGCGCCGGTGAGCTCCTGCTTTCGCAGGAGCGACGGTCGGAGACAGCGCCTAACCATCCTCGTCGCCCAGCGGAAGCTGGGGCTTGCGACAAACGATGATTAGCCCTGTTTTCACAGGGGCGATGGGATGGGATCGGCTCGACTGTCCCGTATCCCCGACGCAGGCCGAGGCGGACGCCTGGGTCCGTTCGGCGTGACGGATAGTGGATCACGATCGCAGATCTTTGAACATGCTCGGCCATCGCATCATTTCCGGCGCTTCAGGCGTCAGCTTCGGCCTGCGTCATGGATTCGGAGGTTTACGGGGAATTGCCGGAGAGTGAGCGAGGCGAAATTCAGCCCTTGAACCCTCCGCCAATCCCCCTATGGTCTCGCCTTCCGCCGCGCTTTTCCGGAGCCTTGGAATGTCCACTTCGCTTGATCTCTCCAGCCTGCGCGGCGCGGTCAATGACCTGCGCGAGACCGGCATTGTCGACGTCGCTGTCCACGGCTGGGGGCGGCAGGGGCTGATCCCGTTGTGGTTCGGCGAGGGAGACGTGCCGACGCCGACCTTCATCTCGGATGCCGCGCATGAGGCGATGCTTCGGGGCGAGACCTTCTATACCGATCAGCGCGGCATCGAGGATCTTCGCGCGGCCCTGGTCGGCTACAACAAGCGGATGTTCGGCGTCGATCTGTCCGACGAGCGCGTGACCCTGACGAATTCCGGCATGATGGCGATCGCGCTGGCCATGCAGATGCTGGTCGGGCCGGGCGACGAGGTGGTGGTGGTCGGGCCCGTCTGGCCGAACATTTACTCCGCGATTGCCGTCAATGAGGGCGAGGCCAGGCACGCGACGATTCGGCTGACCGAGGCGGGCTGGCACCTGGATCTGGAAGAGCTGTTCGCCGCCGTCACCGAGCGGACCAAGGCGATCTTCCTGAATTCCCCCGGCAATCCCACCGGCTGGATCATGCCGGAGGAGGATCAGGCGGCGTTGATCGCGTTCGCGCGGGAGAGGGGGATCTGGATCCTTTCCGATGAGGTCTACCACACCCTGGTCTTCGACCGGCCGGTGGCCAAGTCCATGCTTCAGTTCGCCGAGCCCGACGACAAGGTCATCGCCATCAACAGTTTCTCCAAATCCTGGCTGATGACCGGCTGGCGCATGGGCTGGATGGTCCATCCCGAGGGGCTGGGGCCGACCCTTGCCAAGCTCATCCAGATTTCCACCTCCGGCGTGCCGCAATTCATCCAGCGCGCGGGCATCGCCGCCATCGAGGGCGGCGACGAGGTGATCGCGGATCTGAGGTCTCGCTGCCAGGCCGGACGCGACATCGTCTTCGACCGGCTGGAGACATGGCCGAGGGTCAGGGCGACCCGGCCGAACGGCGCCTTCTATGCGTTTTTCGCGGTCGACGGCATGACCGACTCCGTCGCCAAGTGCAAGGAGCTGATCGACCGCTGTAATGTCGGCCTCGCCCCCGGCAGCGCCTTCGGGCCGAGCGGCGAGGGATATCTCAGGCTCTGCTACGCCTCGACACCGGAAAAGCTGCATCAGGCGATGGACGCGCTGGGCGCTGTCATCGGGGGCAAGTGAACGCGGCGCTTCGCTTTTTCGGGCGAAACAGATAGAATCGGATAATCGCAACCAGGGACCGTGACCCATGGCCTTGCCGCCGACCACGCCGGGCGGTCCGGGCGAGACCCGGGCCGAACTGATCCGCCGGATGATCAACCGTCCGGCGAGCCCGCGTGCCCCGTCTACGGGCGCGGTGATCGAGCAGGCGCCGGCGAGGCCCGCCGAAACCCGCGCACCGGCCGCGCCGCAACCAGGTTTCCGGTTGCGCACCGCGACGACCGATGCCGAGATCGAGGCTCAGATCGCGCGCCTACGGACCCTGATAGCCAACGACAATATCGACCCGAACGCCCCGGCGGGCTCGTACCTGAACATCCTGCTCTAGCGGTCCAGCGAAACCGGGTTAGACGTGCGGGACCACCTCGTCCCAGGTGAGGCGTACGGAGTTTTCCGCCCGGGTCGAGAGCATGCCGCCAAGATTGGGCCAGATCACCACCTCGGTAAGCCCGAAGGCCTCCTTCATGCGCGAGATCTTATCGACGCATTCCTGGGGCGTGCCGACGACGCAGGCGTCGAACTCGGCGAGCTTGTCGAAGGCGAGATAGCCCATCTGTCTGCTCTTGGCGCCTTCGCTCATGGTAAGTTCATAGCCCTTCACCGGGCCGCCCTTGCCGGGCTGCTGATGGCTGGCGACCTTGTTGTAGAACCACTCCACATGCGGTTTCAAAATCTCGCGGGCCCGGACCGCGTTGGTGTCCACGTAGTACGGCAGCAGGATCATCCGCTCGAGCCGCGCCGGATCATGGCCGTGCTTGACCAGGGCGTCTTCGTAGCGCTTGATCTCGTCGGCCAGCTTCGGGATCCATTCCTCGCGATAGGTGCGATAGCTGAACGGTGCCGCCAGTTGCAGGGACCAGCCGTTCTTGGCGGCCTGATCGAAGCTCTCCGGCGAAATCGTCGCCTGATAGATGGGCGGATGCGGCTCCTGCGCCGGTTTCGGCAGCAGTTCGATCTCGTCCGGAACCTCCCAGAACTTGCCTTTGTGGGTGAATTTTTCCTGGGTCCAGGACTTCAGGATCAGCTCGATCCCCTCGTTAAACATCTCCCGGCTGTCGGACATCTCAATGCCGAGGCCGACGAATTCGTGCGGCTGATAGGCCCGCCCGATCCCGAAATTGAGCCGCCCGCGCGACAGGCAGTCGATCAGCGCGTAATCCGCCGCCGTGCGTAGCGGATGATTGAACGGGATGACGCAGACGGCCGATCCGATCCGCATCCGTTTCACCCGCTGCAGGACCGAGGCGGCGATCACCTGGATCGAGGTGGCGATGCCATAGGTCGAGAACAGATGCTCGGCCAGCCAGGCGGTGTCATAGCCCAGCGCCTCGGCAAGTTCGAAAAGCTGCATATCGGCTTCGAGGGCATCCACACGGTGGGTCTGATCCGGATACTGGCTGAGGCTGAAAACCCCCCACTTGGTGCGCTTGGCCATGTTGCCTGCTCCATATTGCATTGCCGCTGTGCAAAGGCTCCATTTTCTTCACCCGGTTTGGCGATGACAAGGGGAAGCGAGATGAGGAGGCGGAACGGAGCCGAAAATCAGAACGCCGATCTGGGTGGGTGTCAGTATCTCAGCTCAAGGTTGTACGATGCCTCGGAAGCGACATTGCCATGTTTGTGCGTCATTTAGCGCGATCTGAGAATCGAATTGGCGACCGCAGAATTGGGTTGGGTATGTGTTTATCGTCGTGTGCATCAAGGAGGATGAGGTTTTAAAATTAAGGTGCATTTTTCATCGTTTGTCATTTATATATATTGCGATTCGCAATTTCTTTGACCTTAAGAGTTGGGAAGAAAATCATGTTGAAAATGTTTCGTGTCATTGCATTCGGGTCAATCGCGGTTTTGACTGCTTGCGCCAAGTCTTCCGAAGAGGTGAGCACCAGTTATGTCTCGCCGATCCAATATGCGAACCACGACTGCAATCAACTAAGAGGAGAGTTGGGGCGGGTAAACCGGCAACTCGTCCAGAAGATGCGTTCTCAGGATAGCAGGGCGGACAACGACGCCGTGGCGACGGGTGTTGGCATGGTGCTTTTTTGGCCGGCGTTGTTCTTCATAAAAGGAGATGACGAGCACGCCGGTGAACTCGCACGCCTCAAGGGAGAGTTCGACGCTGTTGAACAAGCGGCCATCGAAAAGCGATGCAATCTGGCAAACGACATGGCGCGTGCCCGCGACCAGCAGAAAAGCTACATCGACGAGCGTAATAAGCGAAACCAGATCAACGAATGACCCGGAGCGGTTACGATCGACGCCTATCTCATCGCGCGCAAAGCCGCCATCGATGGTCAGCTCGCTGCCGGTGACGAACTTGGCGGCGTCGCTGGCGAGGTAGACCACACCCTCGGCGATGTCGACCGCTAATCTCCCAGGGTGCCGAAGGGGACGTTCGCCTCGATGAAGTCATGAAACTCGGGACGCGGCGCTGGATGGCACTGCCACCATAGGGAGTGTCCGATGTAACCGGGATGGATCGAGTTCACCCGGACCCAGGGCGTCTTGCGGGCGCATTCGAGTGCCGCCGCCTTGGTCAGCAGCCGCACCGCCCTTGGAGGCGGCGTAGTTGCTTACGTTCGGCGAGCCGACCAGGCCGAGGATCGAAGAGATGTTGATGATCGAGCCGCCGCTGCCCTGGCGCATGGTCCTAATGCCGTGTTTGCATCCCAAGAACACGCCATCGAGATTGATGGCAATGCAGCGCCGCCACATTGCGAGTTCCATCTCCTCAATCCCGACGCCGCCGCCACCGACGCCGGCGCCGTTCAGCAGGATGTCGAGATGGCCGTGCTCTTCCAGGATCTCGGCGCAGACCCGCTTCCATTGCGCCTCCTCGGTGGTATCGTGCGCCTTGAAGGTGCAGGCGCCGCCGGCGGCCCGGATCAAGGCGGCGACATTCTCACCCTCGACGGTCTGAATGTCCGAGAGCACCACGGTCGCGCCTTCCTTGGCCATCAACTCGCCGGTTGCCCGGCCCAACCCCGAGGCGCCGCCGGTCAGCAGCGCGACCTTTCCATCCAGTCGTCCCATCGCTTCACACTCCCCTGGTTGTCCGGTTTCATTTGCCGGGCAGCCTAAACCAGGGGCCGCGCGTCTGTCCCGTTCGGAAAGGTAGCGGTCAGCCGATGCCAGGTACCGGATCAAAAGGAGTTTCGCCCGGACGGCCCGGCGCGAAGAGCCAGACCGGCTTGCCCGCATCCGGCGCCGGCAGGGCCAGCAGCGAGGACGAGACGGTGCCGTAGCCACGCCGCGAAACCACGGTCATCGCGCTATTGTGTTCCGGGTCGTCGATGTCGTTCCGCTCGGCCATCAGCGCGATCCAGGAGGCCCAGTCGCCGGATTCCGGATCAGGGGCCTCGGCGGCGGTAAAGCGGGGTCCGTAGCGCGCTATTCGCTGTGCCCGCTGGTCGTTCAGCTCCATGGCCGTGAGCATGGAGATGCCTTCCGGGACTTCAATCACCTCGACCCGGTCTTGTCCTGCATGGCGCAGCCAATAGGCGTCGCGGTTGTCGGCGATGATCATATTGAAGGGCCGGTAACTGTCCGGATCGAGCTGCGAGAGCGCGGTTGCCGCCTCTACGGCATCGGCATGGTCCAGCGCCTCAAGCACCAGTTCCCCCCGGCTGCGCTTGCCGGCGGCGGGACCGAGATGGCCGGTCCGGTTGAGCATGCAGGCGACGACGCCGGAATCGTTGAGCCCCATCCAGCTTCCACCAGCCAGCTCGTCCAGTCCCGCCGTCACCTCCGCCCGGTCCGGCCAATGCCGGCGCGGCGGCAGCCAGGGCCGGTCCTCCATTTCGTCGCGCAAGGCCGCGAGCAGGATCGGCCAGTCATGATCGGGCCGGCGGAGGAGGACGGTGGTGCACATGGTCGGGCCTGTCTCGGTCGCGCGGGCCCGCTCGATAGCATGGCTGGCTAGGGGCGGCAAAGCCTCGCCGGACGATCCCTGGCTTTTGATTTCGATCAACGACTGGTCACGCCTTTAAAGTGACGCTAGAAATCACCAGAAAAGTTCGCGAAAACGGTACTTTCAATCCGGGTTGGAGACTCATTCATGAGCAGTTTTGACGATCGGCAAAGAGGCGAGGAGAGCAAGTTCGCCTTCGACGCGGAGCGGCGTTTCAAGGCGACGGCGCGGCTGGACAAGCTTCTCGGCCTGTGGGTGGGCGAGACCTTCCTCAACAAATCCGGCGCCGATGCCGAGGCCTTTGCCAAGGACGTCATCCGGGCGAATTTCGACCGGCCCGGCGACGACGACGTCATCGAGTTTGTGCTGAAAGAGCGTCGAGGAACCGGCGCCGACCTGTCGGAGCACCGGCTGCGCCACAAGATGGAAGAGCTGATGCACGAGGCCGAGCGTCAACTCGCTTCCGAGTGATCCGGCCGGGATGACCGCTGGAACATGACGAAACCGGTCCTGGTCGAGCTTGAAGGGCGCGGCGTGCTCGCCATCTCCGGTGAGGACCGGGTCGCTTTTCTGCAGGGGCTGGTCTCGAACGACGTGGAGCAGGCCGGGCCGGGCCGCGCGGTCTATTCGGCCTTTCTGACTCCACAGGGCAAGTTCCTGAACGACTTCTTCATTGCCAGTGACGGCGAGCGCCTGCTGCGTTTGACTGCGTCCTGGCCGGCTGGAGGATTCGCGAAGAAGCTGAGGATCTACAAGCTGCGCTCCAAGGTTGAGCTGGCCGATGTAAGCCGCGAGTTCAAGGTGCTGGCGGCGTTCGGCGACGGCGCGTTGGCGGCGATGGGCTCGCCGCCGGAAGCCGGTGCCGGGCGGACGTTCTGGATGGCCTCGCCTTCACTGACCCCGGCTTGCCGCCATGGGAGCCCGTCTTCATTGCCCGTCGATGCGGATACGACGGCCCTGGACATGGCGGCGGCGTCGATGGCCGACTACGACGCGCACCGTATTTCCCTCGGCATTCCGGACAGTGCCCTGGACATGGAAGTTGAGAAAACCGTTCTTCTTGAAGCCGGGTTCGATGAACTTAACGGCGTCGATTGGAAGAAGGGCTGCTACATGGGCCGAGGAACTGACGGCGCGCACCAAGTACCGGGGCCTGGTCAAGCGACGGCTGCTGCCGATCACCGCCGATGGGCCCTGCCGCCGCCGGGCACGCCGATCACCCTCGATGGACGAGAGCCGGAGAGATCCGCTCGGTCCAGGGCGGCAAGGCCATCGCGATGCTGCGCCTCAACATGCTGGAGGAGGGGGCGGGCGCCTTGCGCGCGGGCGATGTGACGGTTACGCCCCGCAAACCCGACTGGGCGGTGTTCTAGGGATTAGGGGCGCTCGCGGCTGAAAGAAACGGATACGCCGCCGGCAACCTCACCGGAACGCCCAGTGCTTGGAGATCGGTTTGTAGACGTTCCAGGCCATATTCCCGGCCAGCGGTAGTCCATGGGCGTGCCACTCCGCCAGTTCGGCCTTGGCCTCGGGGATCATGGTCTCCGGGTTCCCGAGCGTGTCGAGGCAGTGGGCGCCATCCCACTCGTAAAGAGCCAGGTATTTCGGGCCCATCGGCTTGTCGCCGAAGCGCGGGTCGGGCTTGATCCTAAAGCGGGCGCCGGAGAGGTAGCCCGGAATGCGCACCAGGTTCGGCACGTGTGAATGGTCGTACCAGGCATTCCACGCCGCTTCCCGCGCCGGGTCGGTGACATCAGCCATCACCACACTGAGGTAGTGGTCGTCGCGCAGGAACGGATTGCCGAGCGTGGCGCCGCTGATCTGCTCGTAGACGTCGGATTTCACGTCATACTTACCGGTGATCGCGTCGAACATCCGGCGCTCCTCGATGGCTCTCGGATCCTTCAGCGCGTTGTCCGCCGCCATGACCCGGACCAGGTCATCCATCGTCGAGACGGCGTAGAGCGCCAGATATTTGGTCTCGCCCTTCACACCGACATAGCGGCGGCCCCAGAGCCAGCCCGGAATCTCCAGAAGTTTCGGGACGTGGTGGTAATACCAGCTGTTGAAGGCGTCCTCTTGGTCCGGCGTGATATTCGCCTGCACCAGCAGCAGCAACGGTCCGGTATGCGCGTCCATGTCTCTTCCTCATCCTATGCGACGGCGGGCGCGGCACCCACCGCGCGGTTGGAGTGTGGCCGGGCTGGGCTCTGCTCGCAACCGGGCTAGACTTCGTGCACAGCCAACGAAGACGTATCCCTAGTGAAAGCCAGGGATACGGGGGAGGAGGAAGAGGGTGATCTCTGAGCAGTTTTTCCCAACCATGCCGTCGCCCCAGCGAAAGCTGCGGCTTGCCGGTCCGTGAGCCAGGGGCCGACGCCAAAAGAGCTCCAGCTTTCGCTGGAGCGACGAGATGGTCAGAGTGCGTCAACCGCTTCTCTTTGCCGTCGCCCGCGCGCTGGTGGTGTAGGGATACGGGGGAGGAGGAAGGCGCAGTTGTCACGCCGCCTTGACCGCCATCGCCACCCGCGTTCGATAGCCGAGCGCGATGGCCTCGCCGTCGGCGAAGTCACGGGCAAGCGCGGTTACATGGCTTCGTGCCGCTGCCTCTCCCACCCTTTGCAGGTATGACTTGGTGTTGGCGCGCGAGAGCATCAGCCCGGCGAAAGAATCGAGTGTCAGCGGGCGTGTCCAGACCACCTCACGGACGTCAACGGCGCCCTGCCAGTCAAGCGCCTGCATCTCGCCCACATAGTCGAAACTCCGGTAGTCTCGGCTATAGCCCGGCACCTCGGCCTCCATGAAACTCTCGAAGGCCTGGATCAGAGGCGTCTCCGCGTCCCGGTCGTTGTAGAGGATCGCCAGCGCCCCGTCGGGTGCCAGGATGCGGCCGGCCTCGGCATAGAAAGCGGGGCGGTCGAACCAGTGAAGCGCCTGGGCGACCAGGATCAAGCCGATCGCGCCGGGGCCGCAGGGCAGGGCTTCGCTGGTGCCCTCGACATAGGTGATTTGGGCGCCGCGATGCGGCTCCGACGCGGCCATGGCCCGCATATCGGCGCTCGGCTCTATCCCGGTGATCCGCCAGGTCTCGCCGAGCACCCGGGCCAGGGCCCGGGTCGATATTCCCGTACCGGCGCCGATATCGAGGGCGTGCGCCACCCGGGCCTCGACCCGGCGCGCCCGCGCCGCGACGGCTTCCATGATCTCGTCCGGATATCCAGGACGATATTCGCCGTAACCCTTGGCGAGCCCGTCGAAACTCGGCGTGGAGGTGGCGTTCATCGCGAGACCGTCGGTAGATCCAGAGGCGGATTTATAGCGCCAACCGATCCCGTTGAACACGGCGCCGCCTGTCCCTTCGCCCTTGTGGCGCGCGGCGCACGGGCGTAAGAGGGTCCGGTGATTTCCCGCGCATCCCTTTCCCAGGCGCTGTCCCGCGTCCCGCCGCCGATCCTCGCGATTTCCATGATGGCGATCGCCGCGATCCTGTTCGTCACCATGCACACCATCGTCAAGGGCATGGCGGGAGAGCTGCACCCCTTCGAAGTGGCGTTCTTCCGCGCCTTTCTCGGCATCTTCGTGCTCGGCCCCGTCGCCATCCGCGACCGGGGCGCCAGCTTGCGCACCACCAAGATCAAACTGCATGCCTTGCGCGGGGTGCTGAATGCCGGCGCCATGCTGACCTTCTTCTACGGGCTCAGCATCACCCCGCTCGCCCAGGTCACGGCGCTAGGATTCAGCGCCCCGCTTTTCGCTACGGTTCTGGCCGCGATCTTCCTGGGCGAGGTGGTGCGGATCCGCCGCTGGACGGCGATCGTGATCGGCTTCATCGGTACGCTCATCATCCTGCGCCCGGGTGTGATCGAGGTCGGCATCGGCCCGATCCTGATCATCGCCTCCTCGGCGATCTGGTCTGTGGCACTGATGGTGATCAAGGTGATGACCCGCACCGAGTCCAGCGTGACCATCTCGCTCTATGCTTCGATCTTCCTCTCGCCGATCGTCCTGGCTGCGGCGGTACCGTTCTGGGAATGGCCGACATTGGAGCAGTTCGGCAGGATGTTCGCGCTTGCCACCTGCGGAACCATCGCCCAGACCCTGATGAATCAGTCACTGAAGATCTCAGACATTTCCATCGTCCTGCCGGTGGATTTCACCAAGCTGATCTGGGCCGCGCTTCTTGGATTCCTGGTCTTCGGCGAGATCCCGGACCTCTACACCTGGATCGGCGGCTTCCTGATATTCGCCAGCACCACCTACATCGCGATCCGGGAGTCGCGGCTGAAAAAGATCCGGCGACAGGAGAGCAAGTAGATCTGGGGAGCCGTGCAGCGGGCTGACGTAGCTTTGTCGCGGCCAGGAAGATGTCTCAGTCTATCCAGACCTGATCTGTTTGCTGATTTTGTAAAAATTCGATGACTTGACTGCGCTGTTTAACCAAAGCCTCGGGATCGCATGGAAGCTTTTTTATCCAGGCGTCCACCCGTTCGGCGATCTTGTCCACGCCTTCCGACTTCAATACGTAGTCATCGGCTCCGGCCTGGAAGCAGGGTAGTAGCGTTTCGGATTTGGTGTCGTGCGTTGCAACCAATATCGGTGTCGCACTATGCCCGTCCGCGCGGATTTCGCGGATGAATCTCAACCCTCCATGCGCCTCATGGGAATACCCTTCCACATACACACCGAGATCGACCAGGCAAAGATCGAAGGGAGAACGGGTGAATTTATCAATCGCGTCGACGGTATTGTCGTAGTTTGACACCTCCCCGCTGATTCCATGGATCGCGGCCACAATTCCCATCGCTTGAACCGGATCGTCCTCAAGCAACAGGACGCTGGGAAGTTTTGCATCAAACATCTGTCCGCCCGCGACGCCATGGTTCTTGCCGAACGGCCAGGAAGCAAGGTCTTGCAGGCACGCTATTCATGAAATGTTATACAGGAAACCCAATCGGAGCAACAGCATGGTGAAGTTTCATTCAATGGAGGGACAACGAAGTGTTGTTTCCGGGGTGTTAATTGGGGACAGTTACCGAACTTCACCGAACTTCTTTCGAAGGTGCGGGCGCTTCCGCCATGCACCGAATGGAACACAAAGTTCAAAATCTCTAAATGTAACATCTCCGCATGAAACCGGTGACACTCTCTCGACAATGGACCAACGCTGGGACGACGGGTCCCGTGCTCGATCTGCTGGACAAGCACGGGATCCTCTCGACGTTCTTCGTCATCGGCAACTGCGGTCTGGGCCCGAGGCGTCCGCGCGTCGCGCGCGCCGTGGCGGCGGGGCACTGGATCGGCAATCATTCGACACCCAGCATCCCGCTCGCCGGTGGGATCCGCCGGAAGCGGCCTGCGGAGATCAACCGAGCCAGGCCGCCATCAGCCTTCATCCCGAAGCTTTTCCGGCCCTTCAGCGGCGGCGGCGCGCTTGGACCCATCTGCTGAACCGGCAGGCCGCCGATCTCTTGGTGAAGGACGGATATTGGTGATCTGAACGCTGTGCCCACTGGGCGGGAAAAAACGCGAACGCGCATTGAGTCGAACGGGCGCGGGAGCAGATCGCGCAGAATGATCACTGTCGTCCTGCACGACACCGAAGGCAGTGCTCAGCGCTCGATGAGTTCCTCACGGGCTGAAGCCGAAAACTTGACATCCGCCAGGAATTCCGCGATCCTGCTGATCGAGCGCGGTATGCCGTTCGGCAGAAAGACGGTTCATCGCGGCTTGACGGGCCGCCGAGCCTTCGGCCGGCCGCTTCCAGTGAAGATGAACTCGACAGCGGTGATTCCGGCGGTTGTCGGTTCAGATCGAAATCGGCCGGTTACCGCCCGACGGTCATTCTTTGTCACATGACAGATGCACCATCTGGCGTGATTCGATGATCGTGATCGGGTCGGGATCAGCGGATGACGACCGCCGCGGCTCTCCGCCTCGATCATGGGTCCTGCTGCTTGAGCAAGCACAGGTGGGCGGATTGCCACGCTTTTCAAACGGGTTCACCTGGGATGTCGGTCTCATTGCGCCTGTTCGGCCGAGACCAGTCTGCCAGCAGATCCTGACTGGCTGTGCGGCGGCACGATCGAGTTTCGCTCCATAGGTACGGTCTATGACACGCTTCATTTCTGGGGTTCGAGATCGATGTGGCCCGTCAGCAGCCGCCTACAGGATGGACTGAGGAGAGGTTTCCCGACAACGCGGCTGAGATGGCCTGTGAGGCGGTGCACCGGCGAGGCGGCCTTGCGCATGACCGCGGCCGAACGCTCGATACCCGAGCCGTTCCGTCCACCGCTGGTGGAACCAAGGCAGGATTGACGCTGGTGCGGCCGTACGACCCGCGAGGTGATCGGATCGTCACCGACCCGAAACTCGCCGCCGTCCTGTCGGCGCAGTGGGGCACCTATGGCGGCAGGGAGAATGCGGCTTGGTATGCATGCCATGGTCATGGGCATTACCTCGAGGGCGCGGGATCCCGTCGGCGGTGCCGGAGCAATCGCGAAGGCTGGTTCGGTCATCGAGGCCGACTGCGCCCGCGCCGCGACGCCGGTCGATGCGATCCTGATCGAGGACGGAAAGGCCGTCGGCGTGCCGAGCCGGTCGAGGAGTCGCTCCGGTCATCGTGTCGGCGCTGGTGCTGGCGAAACCGTCGGGCGGCTTCTGCCGCCGAGATCGCCGGGCAGGACTGGGCCCGGAAAATCGCGACCTTCGAGCCGTCGATCTGCCACTAGATCTATCTGGGCCTCGAGGACATCGCCCGCCACGACGCGACGCGGCAGAACCATTGGTACTATGAAAGCTGGATGTCTCGACGCGATCTGGTCGCCAGGCGATGAAGGCCCGATCCCCATGCTGTCGTCGTTTCCGACGCTGAAAGACCCGGCGCACGATGGCCCGTCGAACCGGCACCGGCGAGGTGCTCGCATGGGCCGATGGTCGTCGGTCGCGGCATTCGCGGATGGCGGCTCCGAGGAATCCGGACGTGGGCGGCATTCAAGCAACGCGTTGAGGCGAGATTATCGCCTTCAACCCCGCTCCTCGCGCCATTCGTCGTCTATCAGAGCCGGAACGCCCCTGGGGACGCGTTCTTCACGCGTCACGAAGGGCGGTTTCTACGGCGTCGAGACGACACCACGGCGCCCTGTCGGAAGCTCAACGCGTGCACGCCCGTCCCCTGGACTCTTCCTGAAGGGCCAGGTTGAGTGCGAATCGCCAAACCCTCTGAGGAGGGAATGGAGCGCAGCGCAAACTGAATCATTCTGCGCCGAGGTGGCGCTCAGGGTGGGCGACCATGCTGCCGGCGCGCCCTGAGCAGACCTCTGGATGGCGCAGGAATACGGCGGGCTCCGGACGACAGCCAGGATGAAGGACTGGAGAATCGAATGTCGCTTGCGCCGTTGTCGCGGCTGACTCCTGACAAGCCTTGCCTGTCGGGACCCGAGGGCAGTCAGCAAAACCAGCGGCCAGCGCTTGTGCCGACGGCAGTCTTCCTGCGTTCTGCGGAACGCCGGGGCCGGGGGCAGCATGGAAACGCAAGACGGGCCGAGCGGATGAGGGCTGAGCATCATCAACTGGCGTGGTCGCGGATACGGTTCCGTCGGGGGCGGCCATGCAAGGCTGGCAGGTCCAGTCTCGGACAGCGCCCTGGAACGGAGGTGCGAAAGTCCGCGAGCAACCTGTCGGGCCGTATTTCGCGGCGATGGATCCTGCACCCGCTCAGATGATCCCGTCAGTCTGTACGACCGTGGTGGCTCAAACCGTGACGCCTCCTTCCGTTCCGATGGTGATCGATGGTGAGAGCGTTGCCGCGCCAGCGGCGCGCGTTCGATCGACGAAGGCCTGGCCGCCAGCCAGGTTGAGAGGGACGTCTCTGTTGAACTTCGTCCGACACGGCCGCCCGCCGGTGACTGTCCCGAGTCGTCGCTTTCCCGCATGAGCGCCAAGGTTGGCGTGAAACCGTACTCGAAACAGGAGCCCCGGGCGAGGTCAGAGAGGTCGAAAATGGCAAATCGCGATGGGCGGAGATTTTCGATACCCTTCGTAGTGCTCGCGTGCCCTCTCCACCAGCGACCGCATCGGCGTCGTCGAACGCGCATAAGGTCTGTTGGTGACCGTCGGCCTACGCTACCTCCGAGCGCCCAAGATCGTAACGTCTTCCCAAGGGGAGCTGGCAGGTCAACCAGACGCCGCAGATCGCGCCGCTGCCTGGCATCGATCGCTGGCCGCCCCAGCGGTCAGAGCCGTCGGCAAGTATCCCAGGGTACGAAGAGACCAGCGCATGGCTGCCGTCTATCCCGGCCAGCCTTTCAGTGGTAAACGGAGTTTAGCGCGAGTCATTCGGGTAACCGTCCCCGGATCTGCGGCGAGGGCGGCCTCAGTCCGCCGGCCGGGCTCGTTCCGGTTGTCCGAAAAGCGCGATCTTATTGCCCTGGATCGCGCAGATAGCCGACGTAGAAATGCGCGCTGTATGCGGCGCGATGCCGGTGCTCCACCCTGCCCGCCGGCGCAAGCGCGGCGGCGTAACGCGCGAACCAAGGCCTGTGTCCCCACCCGGAATGCCACCATTGTGCTGTTTCACGGAGGCCGGTTGCCCATCAAAGGCGTTCTGACGTAGAGACTGCCGGTCCGCTCTGCTGGTACGAGCCGGAAGCGAATACCCCAGACTCGGGAGACTCGAGCCTGTTGCCGTGCGGCAGGAAAGCCGAATAAGCGCTCGGGTATTGGGGACAGTCACCGAATTTTCGCGATATTTGCGAGGGTCCAGCTTTCGCTGGGACGACGAAGGTCGGGGCCGACGCCTGAGGCGGTGAGGTGACGGTGGCGGAGCACTCTCACCGATCTCTGACAGTGTTTTACCATCCGTCACGGTGACGGGCCTCAGGCATGGCCCGACCTTCGTCGGGGATACCATTTCTTCCACATCTTCCACACCCCCAACATCGCAACAGCGATCGTACTCCCCCTCCACCTTCCGGCAAATTTCTTGTAACCGTTCCCTAGCCCGTATCCCCATATCCCCGGCGAAAGCCGGCCGACGCCAGAGGCGGTGAGGTGCGACGGATGGCGGAGCAGTTTCGAAGATCTCTGGCGTGCTTACCACCCGTCACGGTGATAGTCCAGCGTCGGCCCCGACCGTCAGATACGCCCTTTCTATCTCCACATCTTCCATACCAACATCGAAACGATCGTATCCCCATCCCACCTTCCGGGAAATATCTTGTAACGCCCTGGCCCCCATCCTATCCCCGGCGCAGGCCGGGGCCGACGCGAAGCGGTGAGGTACGGATGGCGGGCGGTTTCGAAGATCTCCGACAGTGCTCTACCATCCGTCACGGTGACGGGTGCGTCGGCCCCGACCTTCGTCGGGATACGTTCATTCTATCTCCACATCTTCCACTCCCTCAACATCGCAACAGCGATCGTATCCGCCTCTGCCCCGCCCGGCGGCAAATTTCCCGTGCGCCGTCCTTGCGCTTGGGCCAGGATGCCGGGAAATCATCAACCGGACCCGGAAATCCCGTCATGTCTCCTGAAGTCGTCAAGGATCTCGCGCCGACCGGCGTGCTGCGTGCCGCCATCAATATGTCCAACTTCCTGCTGGTCACCGGCCGGGATGCGAACGGGGATCCGGACGGGGTATCGCCGGACATGGCGAAGGAGCTGGCGCGGCGGCTCGGGGTCGGGGTGAAGCTGCTGCAATACAAGACCCCGGGCGAGATCGCCGACGATGCTGGGACCGGCACTTGGGATATCGGCAATATCGGCGCCGAGCCGCAGCGGGCCGAGAAGATCGACTTCACCGCCGCCTATGCCGAGATCCAGGCGACCTACATGGTCCCGCCGGGCTCGCCGATCCAGAGCATCGGTGAGGTCGACAAGGCCGGCAACCGCATCGCGGTTTCCGCCCGCAGTGCCTATGACCTCTGGCTGGTCCGTAACATCAAGCATGCCGAGTTGAAGCAAGTCGCGGGGCTGGACGCCTCGTTCGACCTGTTCGTGAACGAGAAGCTGGAAGCGCTGGCGGGCCTGCGGCCCAAACTGATCACCGATATCGAAAAGCTGCCGGGCGCGCGGATCCTGGACGGCCAGTTCACCGCCGTTCAGCAGGCCATGGGCTGCACGCGGGGCCTTAACGCCGGAGCGGCTTATCTGAAGGAGTTCGTCGAGGAGATGAAGGCGTCGGGCTTCGTTGCCGCCTCGATCGAAAAGCACGGCACCACCGGACGCCTGTCCGTCGCCGCGCCCGCCTGATCCGGCATCAAGTCGTCCCAGGAACGCGGAGCCACCGCCATGACCGACATCTCGACCCTCGCGACCGTCAAGGTTGCCGTCGCCGACTTCATCGCGGTGGTGACCATGGACAACCCGCCGGTCAATGCCCAGAACCGCCAGTTCCACGAGGACATGATGCTGGCCTTCGACGTGCTGAGCGACCGGGCCGATGTGCGCGCGGTGGTGCTGACCGGGTCGGGCAAGTGCTTTTCCGCCGGCGCTGATATCAAGGGGCGCGCCGACCAGGAGCGGGCGGACGGCGACCATTGGCAGCATAGCCGCCGGGCGCGGGAGTGCTTTCACGCGGTCCGGGAGTGCCGCAAGCCGGTGATCGCGGCGATCAACGGGCCGGCCTTGGGCGCCGGCCTCGCGGTCGCGGCTTCGGCGGACATTCTGATCGCCGCCGAGGAAGCCCGCATGGGCCTGCCGGAGATCAATGTCGGCCTGATGGGTGGTGCCCGGCATGCCATGCGGCTGTTCGGGCATTCCAAGCTGCGCCGCCTGGTGCTCACCGGCCAGCGGCTGACCGGTGCGGATCTCTACCGCCTCGGGGTGGTCGAGGAATGCGTGCCCGGCGACAAGCTGATGGAAACCGCGATGGCGCTGGCCAAGGAACTGGCGTCCAAGAGCCCGATCGCCATGGGCATGTCCAAGGAGACCTTGAACGCGATCGAGGAATCCTCGCTGCGCGACGGCTACCGCTACGAGCAGAACAAGACCGGCGAGCTGTCGAAATACGAAGACAGCAAGGAGGCCATGCGCGCCTTCGCCGAAAAGCGCGAGCCGGTGTTCAAGGGCCGCTGAGCCCGACACAACCCGGAAACAACGACATCGAACGGGAGATCAAGACATGCCGCTTCAGGAAAAGTACCTCTTCATCGTCAGCATGGATGTCGCGCCGGATAAGGAGGCGCTGTTCAACGAGGTCTATGATACCGAGCATGTGCCGCTGCTCTCCAAGGTGCCGGGCGTGATCTCGGTCTCGCGGCTGGAGAAGATTCCGACCCGCATCACTCTCGGCGGCGAGATTCAGACCCTGGAGTTTCCGGACGAGCCGAAATATACGGCGATCTACGAGGTCACCGGCCCTGATGTGCTGGTCAGCGACGCCTGGGCCGAGGCCGGCGAGAAGGGCCGCTGGGCGACCGATGTGCGCCCGCACACCTTCAACCGCCGGCATATCGTGCGCAAGGTGATCGGCTGATCTCTCGAGGGAGCGCGGGCGATGGCCGGCTTCGCGGAATACGAGGAGTATGACGGGCTCGGTCTCGCCGGTTTGGTGAAATCCGGCGCGGTGTCCGCGTCGGAGGTCCTGGACGCGGCGATCGAGCGGGTCGAGGCGCGCAATCCGACGGTCAACGCCGTGGTCCAGAAGCTCTATGACCATGGGCGCAAGCAGATTGCCGACGGCCTGCCCGACGGTCCGTTCAAGGGCGTGCCCTTCCTGCTGAAGGATCTCGGCTCGGCGCTGGCCGGAGTACGGACGACACGGGGTAGCCGGTTCTTCGCCGATACCCCGCCGATGGCCGCCGACAGCCTGCATGTCACGCGTCTGAAGGCGGCGGGCATGGTGATCTTCGGCAAGTCCAATACCTGCGAGATCGGTCTTAGCCTGACTTGCGAGCCCCAATTGCACGGCCCGTCGCGCAACCCCTGGGACCCGAGCCGCACGCCGTCGGGCTCAAGCGGCGGCGCCTCGGCGGCCGTCGGTGCGCGGATGCTCCCGATCGCCCATGCCTCGGACGGGTTCGGCTCGATCCGGGGGCCGGCGGCGGCCTGCGGCCTGGTCGGGCTTCGGCCGACCCGGGCGCGCAACACCCAGTGGCCTTATGCCGGCGAGGGCATGATGGGCTACTCCATCGAGCATGCGGTCTCACTGACGGTGCGCGATAACGCGGCACTGCTCGACGCGACCCAGGGCGCCGGGCCGGGCGATCCCTATGTGGCACCGCCGCCGGCCCGGCCTTTCCTTGATGAGGTCGGCGCCGATCCAGGGCGGATGCGCATCGCCTTTACCGCAAAGGCGCCGAACGGCGCGCCGGTCGAGGCGGATTATCTGCGGGTTCTGCACGAGACCGCGGCGCTCTGCGCCGAATTCGGCCATGGGGTCGACGAGGCGGACCCGGTGGTCGAGGGCGAAGCCATCGTGCCGACCTTCCGGACCATCAGCGCGGTCAACGCGCTGAACGCGATCCGCAGCCATCCTGACGGGAAGTTGCCGAAGCCGGGCGATCTTGAGACCGTGGTCGCGAATACGGTCAAGCTCGCCGAAAGCATCGATGCCGCGAGCCTAATGGCGGCGACCCAGACGGCGCACCGGATCGGCCGGCAGATGGCGGCCTTTTTCGCGGATTGGGACGTGCTGCTGACCCCGGCGCTCGGCACCCTGCCGCCCAAGCTCGGCTGGCTCGACATGATGATGGAGGATTTGGACGAGTACTGGCGCCGGGTTTTTCATTTCAGCCCCTTCACCGTCTGGTTCAACACGACGGGCCAGCCGGCGATGATGATCCCCTTGGGCGTGAATGCCGACGGTTTCCCGATCGCGGTGCAGGCGGTCGCGAAATACGGCGACGAAGCGAGCCTGTTCCGCCTTGCCGGCCAGCTTGAGGCGGCGCGGCCCTGGTTTGATCGCAAGCCGGCCCTGATCACCGGAACCGGAAACTGACATGCAAGCCGGCGTCGACCTCCGGATGATCAAGACCAACGGGATCACGCTGCGCTGCGCGGTGGCGGGCGAGGGGCCGCTGGTGATCCTGGTGCATGGCTGGCCCGAACTTTGGTATTCCTGGCGACATCAGATCGGGCCGATCGCCGAGGCGGGTTTTCAGGTCGTCGCCCCTGATGTGCGCGGCTATGGCGGCAGCGACAAGCCGGAGCCTGTCGAGGCCTATGCGCTCACCCATATCATGGCCGATCTGATCGGGCTGATCGACGCGTTCGGCGCGGAGAAAGCGATCCTCATCGGCCATGACTGGGGAGCGCCGATCTGCTGGAATACCGCAGCCTTGCATCCCTCCCGTGTCGCGGCCGTGGCGGGCCTCAGCGTTCCCTATCGCGAACGCCGGGCGGTCTCCCAGATCGCGCTTTGGCGCCGGCTTTACAGAGGCAAGTTCTTCTACCAACTGTATTTCCAGGAAGAGGGTGTCGCGGAACGGGAGTTGGAGGCGGATGTCCGGCTCTCCTTGCGCAAGATCTACTATTCGATCTCCGGCAATGCGCCGTCGTTGGACAGTTGGCTCGATCGCGGGCCGGGCGGCGGGCTGCTGGACACGATGACGGACCCGGATCCGTTTCCGGCATGGCTGGGCGAGGCGGATCTCAACTATTTCGTCGAGAATTTCGCGGCCGGCGGTTTTCGCGGGCCGATCAACCGATACCGCAACCAGGACCGCGATTTCGAGATGCTGCCGGACATGGGCGCGGTGCCGGTGCATCAGCCGTCCTGCTTCATCGGCGGGGCGAAGGATGTCGTGCGTCGCTTCGTGCCCGGCGTCGACGCCTATGACGATGTGGGCGGAATGTGCACGGATCTGCGTTTCTCACATCTCATCGACGGCGCCGGGCATTGGGTGCAGCAGGAATCGCCGAACGAAGTTAATCAATGTCTTATGAAGTTTATTTCCGAGATTGGTTGAAATACTATCCATGCTGATTCACGTCCCTGATTTCGCCCCATGACAGCGCAGCGACAGCTTGTCTACCTGCGTGAGAGCGATCTTGAGGCGCTCGGGATCACGACGGCCGACGCCGTGCATGCGATCGAGGATCTCATCCATGGGCATGCCGACGGCCGGGTCCGGTGGGCGCCGAAGGCCAGCGTAATGCCGGGCGATGGCCGCTTCATGATGGCGACGCTCGCGGTCTGCGATGACCCGCCGGTGATGGCAGTCAAGTCGCTGCTGCTGTCGCCGGACAACGACACCCGCGGCCTGCCGCGGCTCAACAGCCAGATTACCCTCTTGGACGGCGTGACGGGCCTGCCGCTAGCGGTGATGGACGGCAATTGGATCACCGGAATCCGTACCGCCGCCTTGAGCGCCACCGCGGCCAAGCGGCTGGCCCGGTCGGATAGCGCCGTCGCGACCTTCATCGGTACCGGCGTCCAGGCGCGCGCGCATCTCACCGCCTTCGCGTCGATGTATCCGCTGACGGATGTCCGGATCTGCGGACGAGGCCGGGCTAATATCGAGTCCTTGTCCGCCATGGCCCGCGACCTCGGGCTCTCGCCACAGGTTTGCGCGGACGGGCAGGAGGCGATCGACGGCGCCGATCTGATCGTCACGTCGGTGACTTTTTCCGATGGCGTGCGGCCGTTTCTCGACGCCGGCCGGATGAGGCCAGGCAGTTTCGCCGCGATTACCGATCTTGCGGCCCCGTGGGTCAAGGAGAGTTTCGGCCAGCTCCACCGGGTGATCATCGACGATCTGGAGCAGGAAACGGCGATGGAAAGCAAGCTCGCGGATCCGTCGGCGGTGCATGGCGATCTGCCCGCCCTGGTCCTCGGCAAGGTCCCCGGCCGGACCAAGGCCGCCGACCGCACGGCCTTCGTCTTTCGCGGCCATGCGATCGGCGATCTGGCGCTCTCGGCGCTGGCTTACCGGCGGGCGATGGAGAGCGGGTCGGGAACGCGGATCACGGCTTAGGCGGCGACCGCCGCGCGCTGGCTGGTGATGGCGACACAGGCGCGCGCCGCCTCACGGCCCTTGACCTCGAAGTGATCCAGGAAGAACCGGCGGTGCTCATCGGTTTCCTGGAAGTTATGCGGGGTAAGCACCACCGAGAGGACCGGCACGTCGGTATCCATCTGAGCCCGCATCAGTCCGTCCAGCACCGTGGCCGCGACGAAGTCGTGCCGGTAGATGCCGCCGTCGACGACGAAGGCCGCGCCGATCACCGCATCGTAGGTCCCGGTGCGCGCCAAGCTCCGGGCCTGAAGCGGGATTTCGAAGGCGCCGGGAACGTCGACGACGTCGATCATTGTTCCGACATTGGTGAGCCGCCGGATCTCGTCGATGAAGGCGAGACGGCTCCGATCCACGATATCGGCGTGCCACCTCGCCTGGACAAAGGCGACGCGCAAAGTTTTTGTTGAGGTCTGGGTGCTCTGATCCATGGTTTGCTCCTTCAAGCAAATGAGTGAATCAGGGCGTACGAAACAGCCGGGCCGCCCACGGAAACAAGGCGGCATGCGGCTCTCTCGTTCTCTTCCATCCGGACTATAACCGTCGGCTCCGGCGTCTCACCGGATCTGCTGACCCCAGCCTTCGTGAGAAGGCCAAGCGCTCGCGGGCTCGGACGGCTTACGCCATCCATACCGCCGGTGGGGATTTCCACCCCGCCCCGAGAACGTGCTCCGCCGCATGGCGGGACGGCGGGATCTTAGGAGGCCTATCGAAGAGCGTCTATTCTGAATTCTGAACCCGTATACGCCAATGGTTGACAAGACCCTTCGAGACGGCGCTACGCGCCTCCTCAGGGTGAGTGGTAAATCGTAACGGCTCACCCTGAGGAGGGCCGTGAGGCCCGTCTCGAAGGGTCTTTTTAGCAACCTTCAACCTACAAGATATTCAGCACCTGCTCCGGCGGTCGGCCGAGCGCCGCCTTGCCGCCGGAAAGCACGATCGGGCGTTCGATGAGGATCGGGTTCTCGACCATGGCCTTGATCAGTGCGTCGCGGGACTTGCCGGCATCGTCGAGGCCGAGTTCCTTGTAGGGTGCCTCCTTGCGGCGCATCAGCTCGCGTGGCTCCATCCCCAGCTTGCCGAGGATCTCTCCCAGGGTCGCCACGTCCGGCGGGCTGGTGAGATACTCGATGATTTCGGGCTCAATCCCCTTTTCCTGGAGCAGCGCCAGGGTCTGGCGGGATTTGGAACAGCGGGGGTTGTGATAGATCGTGACACTCATCGTCTCGTCCTTTGTGAAAGCCGTCAGTCTTCTTTCCAGGCGGCATAACGGGCCCGGGTCGCCTCATCGGGGGGATAGATCCCGCGCAGCGTCTTGCCGGAACGGATTTCGGAAATGATGAACCGCTCCTGGCGCTCCTGGGCATGGGCCTCATGAGCGACCTCCTCGGCCAGATGTGCCGGGATCGCCACCACGCCCTCGCGGTCGCCGACCATGATGTCGCCGGGATAGACCGCCACCCCGCCGCAGCCGATCGGCTGGTTCAGCTGCTCCACCGCGTGATGCTTGATCAGGTTGGTCGGCGCCGAGGCCCCGCCGGTGAAGCAGGGGATGTCGAAGCCGGCGATCTCCGGCGAATCCCGGAGGCCGCCATCGGTCACGATACCCGCGCCGCCGCGCATCATCAGGCGCGTCACCAGGATCGAGCCCGCCGAGGCCGCCGAGGCGTCGCCCCGGCAATCCATCACCAGCACCCCGCCTTCCGGCACGCTCTCGATCGCCTTGCGCTGGGGATGGTCGTAATCCTGGAACACGCCGAGATGGTCCAGATCCTCGCGCGCCGGGATATAGCGCAAGGTGAAGGCCGGGCCGACCATCGAGCGCGTGTGGCTGGTCAGGCGCCGCACGCCCTGCAGATAGACATTGCGCAACCCGCGCTTGAACAGTTGCGTCGTCAGGGTCGCGGTGCTGACGGCCGCCAGTTTCTCGCGTGCTTCATCGGTTAGCGTGCTCATGGTGCCCCCGGATCAAGATCCCAGATCGAAGCACGCTGTGCCTCCACGGGCAAGCGGGGGAGGGCATCGGCGAAATGGTGGTGCCGTATCGTCGTCCTTTGCCTTGCATGATGACATTCCGAAATCTCTTGCTTCCTTTGTCCATCGCCCCCGCGAAAGCTGGGGTTTGTGGCGGACGGCCTTGAGCTCCTGCTTATGCGGGAGCGACGGTATCGGCGGTGAAGCGTAGTCCGTATCCGGACTCGTACCCCCGACGAAAGTCGCGGCCGACGCCTGAGGCCCGTCAACCTGGCGGATAGTGGATCACGCTATCTGCAAAATGTTCCTCCATCCCGCGCGAGCTGCCGTTTCAGGCATGGGTCCAGGCTTTCGCCAGGGATACGGAAGTAGTCGACGCCGGGTCGTAAGGTGCCGATATCATAACGCACCGGTTTTACGCCCGTATCCGTGGACTCGATGACGCCGCCCCGCCAGAATGCGCCGGAAGCCGCAACAGGGAACGCCCGTCATGAACTACCGCAAGCTCGGCCGATCCGGCCTCAAGGTCTCGCCGCTTTGCCTCGGCACCATGCTGTTCGGGCGCGAGACCAACGAGGGCGACAGCCAGGCGATCATCTCCTCGGCCAAGGACAGCGGCATCAATTTCATCGATACCGCCGACACCTATTGCGGCGGCGAGTCCGAGCGGGTGGTCGGGCGCTGTATCCGCAGCACGCGGAACCATTGGGTGCTGGCGACCAAGCTTGCCAACAAACTGAGCGACGATGTGAATTCCGGCGGCCTGTCGCGGCGCTGGGTGATGCAGGCTTGCGAGGATTCGCTGAGCCGGCTTGGGGTCGACCATATCGACCTCTACTATCTCCATAAGGAGGACCACGGCACGCCGCTGGAGGAGACCGTGCGCGCCATGGGCGATCTGATGCGGGCCGGCAAGATCCGCTATTTCGGAGTCTCCAACTACCGCTCCTGGCGGATCGCCGAGATCTGCAATATCTGCGACCGCCTCGGCATCGAGCGGCCGATCGCCAGCCAGCCCTATTACAACGCGATGAACCGCATGCCCGAAACCGAGCATCTGCCGGCCTGCGCCTATTACGGGCTCGGCGTGGTGCCCTACAGCCCGCTGGCCCGAGGTGTCCTGACCGGGAAATACGCGCCCAATGTGGAGCCGGAGGAGGGCAGCCGGGTCGCCCGCAAGGATCGCCGCATGATGCAGACCGAATGGCGGCACGAGAGCCTCGAGATCGTCCAGAAGATCAAGGCTCATGCCGAGGCCAAGGGCGCGACGGCGATCGATGTCGCGGTCGGCTGGGTGCTGAACAACGCGATGATTAGCTCGATGGTCGCCGGGCCCCGCACGATGGCGCAGTGGGAGGCCTATGTAAAAGCGCTGGACTACACCTACGCGGCCGAGGACGAGGCGCTGATCGACTCCCTGGTCGCCACCGGCCATCCCTCGACCCCCGGCTATAACGACCCGCAATACCCGATCGAAGGCCGCGTCAGCCGGGTCTGACGGCGGTCCCGGAAAATCCGGCGGCGTTCAGACGTACCAGATGTCGCGGGGATCGGTCCCGCCGGCAGGGGCGGGCGGCTGACCCGGGGCGAGGGGGATGCCGTCCAGAAGCGCGAGGTCCGGCGCGTCGCCCATCGCTTCTGCCCGCCGGCGCAGCATGGTCCGAAACCCGTTGCGAGCATGCTCCAGATCCATGACCAGATGATGCCGCCGCGCCACCCGTTCGGCGACATCGAGCAGGCGTTCGAAGGACTCATAGCAATCGCCGAGCCGCCGCACGTTCTGATTGGCCAGGATCAGCCATCGCGGATCACGGCGTTTGCGCGCATCCAGCCATGAGGTGCCGACCGCGCTCAAGCCACCTGTAAGCGGGTTGGTTTCCTTCACGTAAAACTCGAGGAAACGGACGAAATAGCCTTGCATTGTAAGCAAAATCGGTGACGATTCTTTTTCGTCATCCGCGTCTTCGCCATGCAGCTTCTCGTAGAGAAGTTCGTCGAGAAACAGTTCCAGAAACTCGAAGACATCCGTTGTCGAGCCCACCAGATGGGTCAATTTCACGAGTTCGCGGGGCAGAACGGTGATGTAATCCTGCCGGCGCGATGTCTTATGCGACCGGCTGTTGGCACCCGCATGCCAAGTCATGATCCGACCCGGTTTCTTCAGCGCTTCTTCGAGTGCTAATCTGCTCATGGCGTATGATGAACCACGATTTGCGGAAATGTCCACATGATCGACCCGAGCCTGCTTGGAGAACTCGCGAAACAGCACCAGAAAAACCAGCTCAACCGGGACGAGGCGAAGGCGTTCCTGCGCGACCTGATGGCGCTTTGCAACAAACACGGCGTGCTGCTGCGGGCGCCGAACCAGATGCTGCAGTTCAGCAAGGCCTTCGGTGATTCGGGAATGCGCACGGTCCTGAAGGCGATGATCGACAAGGACGGTAATTGTCCGGCGGCGAAGATCGAGTATCGTTGAATCACTCGAACATGGAGCTTTTTGGGACATGTTGTCGCCTGGTGATTTCGCGCCCTGGTTTGTGGCCGATGGCCTGACGCGATCGCGGTATCATCTCGATCACCATGGCGGCCGACGGGTCGCCGTGACATTCCTGCCGGTGATGGACGAACGCGCTACCCGGAGAGTTTTGGAACGCATGCACGCCGAGCGAGAGGCTCTCCAAGGCGCCGAGTGCGACTTCCTGGCTATCGTGCGCGACGACTCTGTGATTCCCGATTTCCCGGACGAGTCCAATTGGCGTGAATCGGTCTTCAGGTTCGACCGGCACAACCAAATCGCCAAGGGATACGACGTGCCTTTGACCGAGGGCGGCCGCGGGTCAGCGGGTTTGATCACGTATCTTCTTGATCGGCGCCTGCAGGTCGACGCGGTGATCGATACGGATAATCCTGAACTCCATGCCGAGGCGATCCTGCGTTGGGCGACCAGCCAGCCTCGGGGATCCACGCCGGTCGTTATCAGCGACTCCCGGCATCCGCCAGTGCTCTGCATTCCGAAGGTTTTCGAGCCGGCATTCGTCGCCGAAATGCTGGACTGGTTCCAAGCCGGCGAAAAAAAGTCGACGGGTCAGATGGTGCGCCGTGGAAGCGAACTCACCGGGATTATCGATCCGAGGACAAAGATAAGGACTGACATCTTTATCGACGAGCGCAATCGCAGGGATGCCCTCCAGCAACGGCTTCGACGACGGGTTTTCCCCGAGATTGACCGGGCTTTCCAATTCAAGTTTGCATATATCGAACGCTACGTAATCGCCTGTTACGAGGGCGAACGAGGTGGGCATTTCGCTCGCCACCGTGACAACAACGCGCCGGGCATGTCCCATCGGCGCTTTGCGCTTACGGTAAATCTGAACGAGGGGTACGAAGGGGGTTTCCTGCATTTTCCTGAGTACGGCGATACCGGCTGCCGGCCGGCGGTCGGTGACGCCGTGGTGTTTTCCTGCTCGCTCATGCATCGGGTGTCACCGGTCATGAAAGGCACACGTTTTGCGTTTCTTTCATTTTTCTATGATGAACGCACCGCGGAAGAGCGTCGTAATAGCTTGAAAACGATAGATGAAATCGTGCCGCTCATTGTGGCGGAGTAACATATCGTATTTCCCATAATATACATTATGCGACTTTTGTTTCAAAATCAGGATTGGAGATTGGCGTGGGAACTCTCGATCCCCTCAATTGATCCCGTTGAGCCCAAGCCATGGATCGAGTCACCCTCGGCCCTTAGAATGCCGATAAGCCAGTATCCTTTCCGGCAGTTGAAATGGGAGCAGCATCCATGTCCGGGCAATCCGAAAACTCCTCCATTGCGATCCCGGATCCGAAACTGCCGGCGATCCGCAGATTGATCGAGGTCATGGCGGCGCTGCGCGATCCGAATGGCGGTTGTCCCTGGGATCTCGAACAAACCTTCGAGACCATCGCGGCCTATACGATCGAGGAAGCCTATGAGGTCGCCGAGGCGATCTCCCAAACGGATATGGCGGCGCTGAAGGACGAATTGGGCGACCTCTTGCTCCAGGTCGTCTATCACGGGCGCATGGCGGAGGAAGCCGGACATTTCGGTTTCGACGACGTGGCCGCGGCGATCACCGAAAAAATGATCCGGCGCCATCCCCATGTCTTTGGCGCCGTCGAAGTCTCTGGCGCAGCGGCGCAGACCCGGGCCTGGGAGGAGCAGAAAGCCGCAGAACGCGCGGCCAAGGCGGCGGAAACCGGCGAAAGGCCGAGCGCCCTGGACGGCGTCAGCGTCGCCTACCCGGCCCTGATGCGCGCGGTCAAGCTGCAGCGCCGGGCGGCCCGGGTCGGGTTCGACTGGCCGGAAACACCGCCGGTAATCGACAAGATCCGCGAAGAGCTCGACGAGTTGACGGAGGCGATGACCGCCGGCGCGAGCGATGGCGATGCCGTCGAGGAAGAGATGGGAGATCTGCTGTTCGCCTGCGTAAACCTTGCCCGGCATCTGGGGATCGATCCGGAAACCGCTCTGCGCCGAACCAACGGGAAATTCGAGACCCGTTTCCGCGCCGTCGAGGAGATGCTCGCCACGGATCTCGGGATCGAAGCGAAGGAGGCAAGCCTTGGGCAGATGGAGGAACGCTGGAATCGGGCAAAATTAAAGTGAATTAAGCGTATAGTCTCCTCATCGTCTGTTTTTAATGAATTTTCTCATATGATATTTGGAATTTGATTCGCGGTTGGGCCACGCGCAACCATCGCGTCCGTCCCCTGCCCGTTTTTAATCGTTGACGCTTGCCTCTGGCGGGAGTAGCGAGCGTGCTTCTGGTGTTTTGCTATCATCTGGCAAGGGGTTTGAGGAGGCGAACATGACGGCGCGGATCTTCATCGACGGCGAAGCGGGAACCACGGGTCTGCAGATCCGCGAGCGCCTGATCGATCGCCGCGATATCGCGCTGATCAGTCTCTCCGACGCCGAGCGCAAGGACACCGAGGCGCGGCGGCGGGCGTTGAACGAGTGCGATCTGACGATCCTCTGCCTGCCCGACGACGCGGCGCGCGAGTCTGTGTCCTTGATCGAGAACGACACCACCCGGGTGATCGACGCCTCGACCGCGCATCGGGTCGCCGCCGGATGGACCTACGGGTTTCCGGAAATGACCACCGGACAGGCCGATGCGGTGCGGACCGCCAAACGGGTGGCCAACCCGGGCTGCTATCCCACCGGGGCCATCGCGCTGATCCGGCCGCTGGTCGAGGCGGGTCTGTTGCCGCGCGATTTTCCGGTGACCATCAACGCGGTTTCCGGCTATTCCGGCGGCGGCAAGTCGCTGATCCAGCGTTTTGAAGGGCCGGACGGCGCGGCGGAACCCACCTTCTATGCCTATGGCCTCGCCTTGGCCCATAAGCATCTGCCGGAAATTCAGGCCCACGGCCTGCTCGATCATGCCCCGCTTTTCGTGCCGTCGGTCGGCCGATACTACAAAGGCATGCTGGTCCAGGTTCCGCTTCAACTATGGGCCCTGCCCGGCGCGCCCAAGGCGCGGCAGATCCACGAGGCGTTGGCCGATCACTTCGGCGGCGGCGGCTTCGTGCGGGTGGCACCATTCGGCGATACCGATCCCAAGACCGAGCTCGATCCGGAGGCGCTGAACGCGACCAACGACATGGAGCTTCGGGTCTTCGCCCGCGAGGAGACCGGACAGTGCCTGCTGACGGCGGTGCTCGACAATCTCGGCAAGGGTGCGTCCGGAGCGGCGGTTCAATCGATGAACCTGATGCTCGACCTTGAGCCCCGCGCCGGCCTGGAGCAGCGCCTGGCCGCGTAACGGGGTAATTTCCCGAAGTTCAGCGTCTGACTTCCGGAATAAGAAACACCGTTGCGGCCAGCAGCAGCAGACCGGTTGACGAAACCACCGTCAGGGCCAAGGGCGCGCCGACCCAGTCGGCGAGCAGGCCGAGGTTGAAGAGCCCGATCGGGGCGCAGCCGATACAGACGGACAGAAGGCTCATCAACCGGCTGCGGGCCTCCGGCGGCGCGAGAAGCAGCACCAGCGTGGTCTGCATCGCGCCGAATCCGGCCATGCCGAGACCGCCCATCAGCAGGATCGACACCGCCATCCAGTACTCGGCGGCGAAGGACAGGCAAAACACCAGGAACACGAACAGGACCGCGCCGTAGAGATAGAGCCGCTTGAACCAGCCGGGCCGGCCGAAGAACGCGATCAGCAAGGCTCCCACAAAGGCCCCCGCCCCCTCCGAGGCCGACAAGAGGCCGATCAGGGCCGGCTCGACCTGGTAGCGCGCGCGGCCCAGCACCGGCACCATCGAGGCATAGGGAAAGCCGAAGACATTCAGGATGATGGTGACCAGATAAATGCCGATCAGTTCGCGCGAGCCGCGAACGATGGCCAGCCCCTGCTTCAGCATCTCGAAATACGGCACGACCGCCGCCTTGGTCTTGGCATCCTCCAGGACCAGCGTGACGCCGATCACCACGCAGGCGAGATGCGCCAGGAACGAGACCAGGAACGCGCCCTCCAGCCCCACCAGCCCGTAGATCACCCCGCCGGCGAAGGGACCGAACATGCGGGTGATATTGTTGGTCGCGGAATCAAGCGATACGCCGGTGCCGAGGCGCTCCGGCCCGGCGAATTCACCCAGCAGGGTGCGCCGGACCGGGAAATCCAGGGCCCAGCAACTGCCGTTGATGAAAACGCCGATGGCGATGTGCCAGATCTCGATGACGCCCAGATGCGCCAGCAGCCCCATGGTACCGGACGATACGGTCATGATGGAGAATCCGGCGATCAGCAGATATTTCCGGTTGGTCCGCTCGGCGATCGGGCCGATGAAGGTGCCGAACAGAGCGAGCGGCGCTTGCCGCGCGATGGTCATCACCGCGACCAGCAGGGCCGAACCGGTAACCTCGAACACGAAGATACCGATCGCCAGCAATTCGAGCCACCTCATGGTGTTGCCGAACAGGCCGACCGCCCAGACCCGCAGGAAACCGGGATCGCGCAGCACGCTGAAAGGAGAGGAAGCCACGGTTACGCTCGCGCCCTTTCGCGCCGTACGGGGGGAGTTGCCCAAAATTTGGGCGGCATCATCATTTCAGTAAAACCGGGGTCTGCCAATGGCTTGCGCTATCCGAGCAGCTTCGCCGGCAGCCACAGGGCGAGTTCGGGAAAAATCATGACCAGGACCAGAACCGCAAGGTCGAGAAAGATGAACGGCACCACGCCCCGGTACATATGCGCCAACGTGATTTCCGGCGGCGCGATCGCCCGGAAATAGAAGATCGCGCCGGCCATGGGTGGTGTGAGGTAGCTGGTCTGCTTGACCACCAGGAAGAGCACGGCAAACCAGACCGGGTCGAAGCCGTAACTCTCGATCAGCGGAAAGCCGATCGGGACCACGATCAGGATGATCGACAGGCCGTCAAGAACGAAACCGGCGAGGAACACCAGGGTCAGGATCAGGATCAGGGTACCCCAAGCCCCCAGATCCCAGTAGGAAAGCACGGCGCGCACTGCGTCGAAGCCGCCGGAGGATAGGAACACGCTGGCGAACATGGTGCCGCCGGCGACGATGGTGAGGATCATCGCCGTGACCGACAGGGTCTTCACCATCGCCTCGCGCATGACCGGCCAGCTGAACGTGCCGTAGGCCATGGTCATGACGGTGGTTCCGACGGCGCCGACGGCGGCCGCCTCGGTCGGTACCGCGATGCCGACCATGATGCTGCCGAGCACCGCGACGATCAGCAGCAGCGGCGGAAACAACGCGGTCCCGGTCAGCTTGAGCTTGGCGGCAAGCGGCATCGCGTCGTCGGGATGCGGTACTTTCGGTCCGGCGCTCGGGTCCAGCGTGCAGCGGATCCAGATATAGACCATGTAGAGTCCCGCCATGAGCAGGCCGGGAATGAACATGCCGATAAACAGGTCGCCGAGCGACATCTCCGCGACCGAGGCGAGGATGATCACGACGACCGAGGGCGGAATGATCGCGCCGAGCGAGCCGCCGGCGGTAATGGTTCCGGATATCAGTCCCTTGTCGTAGCCATGCTTCAGCATCACCGGCGTTGCCAGCAATCCGACCACGGTCTCGGTGGCGCCGATCACACCGCTGCAGGCGGCGAAAAGAACGCACATGGCGATGGTCCCGAGCGCCAGACCGCCCGGAAGTCGCTGGGTCCACAGATGGATCGCCTCGAAAAGCCGCTCGGCGGTCCCGGACTTTTCCAGCATCGCGCCCATGAAGACGAAGAGCGGCACTGCCGCGAGGATCGACGCCCCGGTGATGTCGTCGACCTTGTGCATGAAGACCAGCACCGCGTTCTCGCCGAACCGCAGCACGCCGAAGAAGAATGCCGTCGACATCAGCGCATAGGCGATCGGGACCCCGAGGAAGATCAGGGTCAGCAGGACCGGAAACATCCACGTGACGATATCCACGGAGGTCAGCCGCCCTCTTCTTCCCAGGGGCCCGGCCGGAGTCCCAGCGCCACGGCACCGGTCTTGACCGTTTCGGCCACGAGCTGGACCGCGAATGCCACGAAACCGAAGGCGACGACGGCCCGGACCGGCCAGACCACCGGGTTCCATCCCGACTCGCCGGAGCGTTCCTGTCCGACCCACGCTCCCCAGGCATAATCGACCAGTTCCAGGGACACCCAACCCATCACCGGAACCATGCAGCACAGCAGGATGATGAAATCCAATACCGCCTTGGCCCGCTCCGACATCCGGGCATAGATGAAATCGATGCGGATATGCTCGCCCCGGCGGGTCACCATAGCGATCCCGAGCGCGAAATGCGCCCCGGTGATCATGTAGCTCAACTCATAGGCCCAGAAGGTCGGCAGATTGAGGGCGAACCGCGCCAGGGATTCATAAGTCATGATGAGCCCGAGCGGCACGACCAGCGTCGCGGCGGTGACGCCGAGGCTTGAGGAGAAACGGTCGATGCGGGTGATCAGTGGGATCATGGCGGGACCGTAGCATGGCGCCGGACCTTGGCAAGATCGCGTTCGAGATATCGACCGCCTGCCCGGACTTGCCGCCGCCCGCGGGTTACGGTTTCATCTCCGGCCAACCACTGATCGGAGCCCCGCCATGGCCGACCGCAAACCCCGCATCGCCTTTCTCGGTACCGGCGGAACCATATCCTTCGCGGGCCGCGACAGCCTGGATACCTGGGAATACATGGATTACGGCAGCCGCCAGACGGTCACCGAAATCCTGGCGCGGTTTCCCGAGGTGGAAAGGGCAGCCGATATCGTGCCCTACAATGTCCGTCAGGTCTCCAGCTCCGGCATCGTTCCGGACGACTGGCTGGCGCTCGCGGCCAAGATCCGGGAAGTGGACGCGGACCGGAGCGGGATCGACGGCATCGTCGTCACGCACGGCACCGCGACGCTCGAGGAAACCGCTTATTTTCTCAACCTTGCCGCCAAGACCGCATTGCCGGTGGTGGTTATCGGCGCCCAGCGGCCGTCCACGGGTTTCGCCACCGACGCGGGCAGCAATCTGCTGGCGGCGGTGCGCACTGCGGGTTCCGCCGAGGCGCGCGGGCTCGGCGTACTGGTGTTGCTGAACGAAGAGATTCAGGCCGCCCGAGAAGTGACCAAGACTTCGACCTTGCGGCTGGAGACCTTTCACACGCCGGACCTCGGCATGCTCGGCTACGCCGACCCAGACGGCAGCATCGCGATCTACCGCAAACCGGCGCGCCCGCACACCCTGGCGAGCGAGTTCGACGTCTCCGACATCACTTCCCTGCCCCGGGTCGACATCGTGCCGAGCTATGCCGGTGCCGACGCGGCCGCGATCCACGCCTTCATCGCGGCGGGGGCCAAGGCGCTGGTCATGGCCACGCTCGCTCCGGGCCTGCCGACGCCGCCCCAGATCGAGGCGGTCGACGAGGCGCGCAAGCAAGGGGTGATCATCATCTACAGCACCCGCGCCGGCAGCGGCCGCGTGCTGCGCCGTGCGACGATGAAGCGCGACGGTATCGTTGCGGCGGATAACCTCAACCCACAGAAGGCGCGGGTGCTGGCGATGCTGGCCCTGACCCGAACCGAAGATCCCGAAGAAATTCAGCGGATGTTCGACACCTACTAGCACTCGTCAGTCGCCGGCTCGCACACACATCTCGGAAAAAAGCTCCCTGCTCCGTCCATAACGTCTGTGAGGATCGGCGGTCCGCCGCCGGGGCATGGGATGGGAGCGCGGCGATGACCGAGGAGCGTGAACGGGTGGACCGGCTGCGGCTGATCCGGACGGAGAATGTGGGGCCGATCACCTTCCGGCATCTTCTCGGGCGTTTCGGGAACGCGACGGCGGCGTTGGACGCCCTTCCGGTTCTCGCGCGCCGAGGTGGCCGGGGACGGGCGCTTAAGGTCTGCCCACGCGACACGGCGATTCTGGAAATCGAGGACAATGCCTGCGCCGGCGCCGAGCTGATCATCATCGGTGACGATGCCTATCCACACCAGCTCGCCGCCGTCGAGGATGCGCCGCCGGTATTCTCGGCTATTGGCAACCCGCATCTGATGAAAGGCCGGACGGTCGGCATCGTCGGCGCCCGCAACGCCTCTGGCAACGCGCGGACCTTCACCCGCGCGCTGGCCCGCGATCTTGGGGCGGCGGGACTGGTGATCGTCTCGGGCCTGGCACGCGGTATCGATGCCGCAGCCCATCAAGGCTCGCTTGGAACCGGCACGATCGCGGTCGTCGCCGGCGGGGTGGACGCGGTCTATCCGCCGGAGAACGCCGCGCTCTACGCCGAGATTGCCGCCGAGGGATTGATCATCGGCGAGATGCGGATCGGCACGACACCGCAGGCCCGTCATTTTCCGTCCCGCAACCGCATCATCGCGGGCCTATCCCTGGGTCTTGTGGTCATCGAAGCATCCCGCAATTCGGGCTCGCTGATCACCGCGCGCTGCGCGCTGGAACAGGGGCGCGAGGTGTTCGCGGTGCCCGGCTCACCGCTGGATCCCCGCGCCGCCGGAACCAATCAGCTTCTGCGCGACGGCGCGAACTGGGCCGAAAGCGCCGACGACGTGATCTCGGTGCTTCGCGAAACCCGGATCGAGGAATCCGGAAGCGATGATTTCCAGCCGCTCCCACCCGCATCCAAACCGGTGGAAACGACCCCGAAACAGCGTGACGCGGTTCTCGAACTGCTCGGTCCGAGCGCCGTTCCGGTTGACGAAATCATCCGCGAATGCCAATTGTCCCCGTCCATCGTCATCACCATTCTATTGGAGGCCGAACTCGCGGGACAGGTTGAACGGCATCCTGGAAACAGGATATCGCGCCGAATTAATTAAAAGATTCAATGGCGTGCGGCCACTTCACCGCGAATCGTCCCAGACGGCGACCGTCGGAGCATTATTGGGACTCGCATGAAACTCGTTGTTGTCGAATCGCCCGCCAAGGCGAAGACCATCAATAAATATTTGGGAAGCGACTACACGGTCGTCGCCAGCTACGGCCATATTCGGGATCTGCCGTCAAAGGACGGATCGGTCCGGCCCGATGAAGGGTTCGCCATGTCCTGGCAGTCGGACCCGCGCTCGGAAAAGCAGATCAAGGAGATCAAGGCGGCTCTCGGCCGCGCCGACCAGTTGATCCTCGCCACCGACCCGGACCGGGAAGGAGAAGCGATTTCCTGGCATGTGCAGAATGTTCTCGAGGAACAGAAGGCACTGAAAGGTAAACCGGTTCAGCGGGTGGTTTTCCATGAGATCACCAAATCCGCCGTGCTCGACGCCATGGCCCATCCGCGTGAATTGGATCAGACCCTGGTCGACGCCTATTTCGCGCGCCGGGCCTTGGACTACCTCGTCGGCTTCAATCTTTCTCCGGTCTTGTGGCGCAAGCTCCCGGGATCGCGCTCGGCGGGCCGGGTGCAGGTCGCGCTGCGTCTGATCTGCGAGCGCGAGGCCGAGATCGAACTGTTCAAGGCAGAGGAATTCTGGACCATCGACGTCGCCTTGCGCACGGCGGAACGCAAACCTTTCGTTGCCCGCCTCACCCATGTGGACGGCAAGCGGCTGGACAAGTTCGGCCTGCCGAGCGAGGCCGATGCGAAGCGCGCCGTCGGCCTGATCGAGGCATCGAGCTATGCCGTGACCTCGATCGAGCGCAAGCGGGTGCGCCGTAACCCGCAGCCGCCCTTCACCACCTCGACCCTGCAGCAGGAAGCGTCGCGCAAGCTGGGCATGAGTGCGTCGCGCACCATGCAGGTCGCGCAACGTCTGTATGAAGGTGTCGACATCGGTGGCGAGACGGTGGGGCTGATCACCTATATGCGTACCGACGGCGTGCAGATGAGCGCGGAGTCGGTGGCCTCGATCCGCGACGTCATCCGAGGGTCCTTCGGCCCGCTGTTCCTGCCTGAGACATCGCGGGTCTACAAGAGCCGCGCCAAGAACGCCCAGGAGGCCCATGAGGCGATCCGGCCGACGGACGCGGCCCGCGAGCCCAAGGATGTCGCCCAGTATCTCGACCGCGATCAGGCCCGGCTGTACGAACTTGTCTGGAAACGCGCCGTCGCCTGCCAGATGGCCAGTGCGGAACTTGATCAGACCGCCATCACCATGGATGCCGCCGACAGGCGTACGGCCCTGCGGGCGACCGGGTCGATCGTCACTTTCGAAGGCTTCCTCAAGCTCTATCAGGAGGATCGGGACGACCCCGCGGCGGACGGTGAAAACGGCGATGACCGCCTGCTTCCGACCATGAAGGAAGGCGAGGCGCTGTCGCGCGACGGGGTCAAGCCGGAACAGCATTTCACCCAGCCGCCGCCCCGTTTCACCGAGGCGAGTCTGGTGAAACGCATGGAGGAACTTGGGATCGGCCGCCCCTCCACCTATGCCAGCATCATGCAGGTGCTGCAGGACCGGTCCTATGTGCGGCTGGACAAAAAGCGTTTCGTGCCAGAGGACCGGGGCCGTCTCGTGGTCGCCTTCCTGGCAAATTTCTTCGAACGCTATGTCCAGTACAACTTCACCGCCGACCTCGAGGCCGAACTCGACGAGATCGCCGAAGGCAAGCTGGACTGGAAGGTAGTGCTGGAACGGTTCTGGAAGGCCTTCGTCGGCGCTGTCGACAACACCAAGGAACTCCGGGTTTCCGAGGTGCTGGACCGGCTCGATGAGGAACTGGGACCGCATTTCTTCCCCGACGGGCCGAACGGCGAGTCGACCCGTGGCTGCCCGCGCTGTTCCAACGGTCGGCTTAATCTCAAGCTTGGCCGCTATGGCGCTTTCATCGGCTGTTCGAACTACCCCGAATGCCGGTTCACCCGGCAATTCGCCGCGCCGAGCGGCGAGGAGGGCGAGGACGGCGCCAAGGCGCTTGATGAACCGCGGGTGCTGGGCGTCGATCCCGAAACCGGGCTGGAGGTGAGCCTGCGCAAGGGGCCGTATGGCTTCTATGTCCAGCGCGGCGAGCAGGGCGAAAAGAAATCCGACAAGCCCAAGCGGGTCTCCCTGCCCCGAGGCATGACGCCGGATGCGATTACCCTCGATATAGCGCTTGGGCTTTTGAGCCTGCCGCGCGAGGTCGGACCCTTCCCCGACAATGGCGAGATGATCCTTGCCGGGATCGGCCGTTTCGGACCTTATCTGAAACTCGGCCCGACCTTTACCTCGATTCCGAAGGACGACGATGTTCTGACCATCGGTCTGAACCGGGCGGTCACCCTGATCGCGGAAAGCCAGAAGAAACGCCCACCGGCACGACAGCTTGGCGAGTCCGGCGGCAATCCCGTCACCGTTCATTCCGGGCGCTACGGCCCCTATGTCCAAATGGGCAAGGTCCGCGCGACATTGCCCAAGGGGGTCGAGCAGGACTCGGTGACGCTGGAAAAGGCATTGGAACTGATCGCGGCCAAGTCGGCCAAGGCGCCTGCCGGCGGCAAAGCGAAAGCCGCCCCGAAGGCCAAGGCCGCCCCCAAAGCCAAGGCGAAAGCGGCCAAGAAGCCTGCGGGCCGCAAATCCACCGGGCGGACGAAATCCGGGCCTGCAGCCGGCGACCAGCCCGCCACGAACGACTAGGCGTCGGGACCGCCCCCGTGGCACGCAAGAAGAACCCGGCCAACAGCGTGCCCAGCCGGGAGCAGATCCGCCAATTCATCGAAGAGTCGCCCGGCCCGGTCGGACGGCGCGAGATTGCCCGCGCCTTCAACGTCAAGGGAGCGTCGCGGATCGAGCTCAAGCAGATGCTCGGCGTCCTGATCAATGAGGGCGAGATCGATCCTGGGCGCCGGCGCAAGGTCTCGGCACCTGGCCGTCTGCCGCCGGTGGGTGTCGTGGAGGTGGTCTCGATCAATGACGATGCCGAGGCGATCGCCACTCCCGTCTCGGGCATTCAGGGTGGTGAGAACGCCCGCATTCTACTGCCTCACACCGGCCGTGGCCCCTCCTTCGCCGTCGGCGACCGGCTCCTTGCGCGCCTTACCCACGTGAAAGGCGACACCTATCGCGGCTCGGTGATGCGGCGGCTGGAAAAAGGCGCGAACCGGGTCATCGGGGTTCTGGAAGGCGCGCGCGGCGGCTTTCGCCTGATTCCGAGTGACGGCAAGCGGAACAGCGAGGCGCAAATCAGCGCGGCGGACGCGAACGGCGCCAATGCCGGCGATATCGTGGCGGTCGAGCTGCTGCCCGGCAGGCGCCTTGGCCCGCGTCAAGGACGGGTTATCGAGCGGATCGGCGCGCAAGACTCCCCGAAAGCCGTCAGCCTGATCTGTATCCATGAGAACGATATTCCCGATCGCTTTCCCGAAGCCGCGGTGGCTCTCGCGGAGAAGGCACGTCCGGTGAAAGCCGGCGGCAAGCGGGAGGATCTCCGCGACATCCCGCTGATCACCATTGACGGCGCCGATGCCCGGGATTTCGACGACGCGGTCTGGGCCGAGGCCGATACCTCCGCCGACAATCCCGGAGGCTGGCGCTTGCTTGTCGCCATCGCAGATGTGGCGCACTACGTCCGCCCCGGCGACGCGCTCGACAAGGAAGCCCAGAAGCGGGGAAATTCGGTCTATTTCCCGGACCGGGTGGTCCCGATGCTGCCGGAGGCATTGTCGAACGGCCTGTGCTCGTTGCGCCCAAAGGAGGACCGCGCCTGCCTCGCCGTAGAAATGGTCATCGATGCCAAGGGTCATAAAAAGTCTCACCGCTTCCGGCGAGGCCTGATGCGGTCGGTGGCGCGCGTGACCTATGAGGAGATCCAATCCGATTTCGATGCCGCCGCCAGCGAGGGCAAGGAAACCACCCTCACTCCGCTTGCGCGCCCGCTCTATGGCGCCTTCCGGGCACTGCTGGCGGCGCGGGAGGCGCGCGGGGCGCTGGATATCGAAATGCCAGAAATGCAGGTTCACCTCAATGAGGCAGGAGAGGTCACGGCAATCGCGCCCCGAGCGCGCCTCGACAGTCACCGGCTGATCGAGGAGTTCATGGTGCTGGCCAATGTCGCCGCCGCCGAGACCCTGGAGCACCGCAAGCGCGCCTGCGTCTACCGGGTCCACGACGCACCGAACCCCGACAAGGTCGAAGAACTGCGTACCAATCTGGATGGTTTCGGAATCAGTTTCTCCAAGGGACAGGTCATCCAGGCGAAACTTTTCAACCGGGTGCTGGAACAGGCCAAGGATCGGGACTTCCAGGATACCGTCAACATGCTGGTCCTGCGCAGCCAGAGCCAGGCGGTCTATAGCCCGTTCAATATCGGCCATTTCGGCCTGGGCCTGCGCCGCTATGCCCATTTCACCTCACCAATCCGGCGCTACTCGGACCTTCTGGTGCATCGCGCGCTGATCGAGGCGCATGACTTCGGCTCCGATGGGGCGGCGGCCGACCACCCCGACGATCTGGTGAGCGTCTGCGAGCATATTTCCATGACGGAACGGCGCGCGGCGGCGGCGGAACGCTCCGCCATCGACCGGTTCTCCGCGATGTTCATGGCCCGGCGCGTCGGAGAAACCGTCGAGGCGGTGGTCACGGGCGTGCAGCATTTCGGGGTTTTCGTCAGCCTGGATGGTGGGCTCGCGGACGCGCTACTGCCGGTCCAGGCCCTGCCCGACGACTACTATGATCATGATGAGAAGGCCCATGAACTGCTGGGCCGCCATTC
Source organism: Alphaproteobacteria bacterium (assembly GCA_038146985.1). Lineage (GTDB taxonomy): Bacteria > Pseudomonadota > Alphaproteobacteria > Thalassobaculales > Thalassobaculaceae > JADHLJ01. Next base: position 53,285 of record JAYQSQ010000020.1, on the reverse strand, counting down.
CGGCTTCGGCGTGAAACTCGGTCAGGCGCTGACGGTCCGCCTGAGTGAAGCGGACCCGGTCAGCGGGCGATTGCGTGTCGACTATGTGAGCGGCGGTTCCCAGGGCCGCCCGGTTCGCCGTGCCAGAGGTGCCGGCTCCGGCCGAGAGCGCTACCCTCGTGGCGGCCGGGGACGGCGGCGGTGAGCATTGATTTTACGCTGTTTTTTCGCCACATTTCCGGCCGATGATCACGATTCTCGGAAACTCCGTGGACCGCCGGCCTTGAGTTCTTCAGTCAGCATACCGTCGTCCCGGCCGCGCCGGGAGCGGGCAACAGGCAAGAGCGGTGCCCTGTGGTTCACCCTTGCCGTTGTCGCTGGACTAATATCCGCCTGCGCGGTGCCGGCACCGGTCGCGCCGAACAAGTTCGCGCGCGAGGACGCGGCATCGCTGTTTTCAGCCGGCTTCGACACGATCCAGGTCTACTATGTCGAAGAGCCGAACATTCCCCGCATGATGCTGTTGGGACTGAACGGGCTTAGCGCTATTGACCCGGCCTTCCAAGCCGAACACGTGGACGGTCAGGTTCGCCTTTTCCATGCCGGTGCGCTCACCGCCAGCTTCCAGGCGCCGCCCGAGAAGGACGTTGTTCGCTGGAGTTATCTCGCCGCCGCGGCGCTCGAAACCGCGCGCATCCGGTCTCCCAAGATCGCCGAGACCGAAATCGAGGATGCCTACAAGTCGATCTTCGATGCCGCGCTTTCGGAACTCGACCGCTTTTCCCGCTATCAGAGCGCGAAACAGGCGCAATCCAGCCGGGCGCACCGCCAGGGGTACTCGGGGATCGGGATCTCGTTGGGCAAGCAGGACGAGAAAGTGATCGCCCAGGAGGTCTTCGAGGACACACCGGCCGCCGAGGCGGGGATCCGGCCGGGCGACGTCATTGCCACCGTCGACGGCACGCCGATCGAGGGCCAAACCCTCGCCGATGTCGCGCCGATGTTGCGCGGGCCGAGCGGCAGCTCCGTGGACCTGGTTCTGCTGCGCGGCGACAAGCGGCTGCCGGTGACCCTGGAACGCCGCGAGGTGATTGAGCAGACCGTTTTCGCCTCGATCGTCGAGGCGACCTCGGTGATCAAGGTCACCGGATTCAATGAGCAGACCTCCAGGCGGATGCGGGAGCGCATTGATGCGGCAAAGGCGGCGCTCGGCCCAGCTCTGAAGGGCGTTGTGATGGATCTGCGCGGCAATCGCGGCGGCATGCTGGACGAGGCGGTCAATCTCGCCGACCTGTTCATCCATGACGGCAACATCCTGACCACTGTGGGCCGGCACGAGGACGCGTTCCAGAATTTCGGAGCCGAGCCGGACGACAACGCCGAGCGTCTGCGTCTGGTTGTGCTGATCGACGGTGGTTCCGCGTCGGCCTCCGAGGTGGTCGCGGCGGCACTCCAGGACAGTGGCCGGGGGCTGGTCATCGGTGCCCGCTCCTTCGGCAAGGGAACCGTCCAGCGGGTCCGCGATCTGCCGAACAACGGGGCGCTCAACCTGACCTGGGCGGTGATGCGGGCGCCGTCCGGCTATATGCTTTCAAGGTTCGGGGTCTTTCCCACCATCTGCACCGGCGGTGAACTCGCCAGTCCGAAGGCGGTGCTCGACCGGATTCGCCAGGGCGAGGTGCTGGACGCCAATCTCGGGCCGTTGCGCCGGGCGGCGGACACCCTCGACCCAGCCGCCCAGAGCAAGCTGCTGGAGCGCTGCGCCGACCGCCTTCGCACCAAGGCAGATCGTGATTTCGACATGGATCTGGCATTGGGATTACTGGATGAACCAGTGCTGTTCCGGCGCATCAACGAGCAGGCGATGCTGGCCATGCGCGGCGAGGCGAAACAGTAGGAACCGCTTGACTTGGCGAATTCAGAGTGTAGTTTCGCCGCATTACCGACACGTTGAACACGGATGAGTGACCATGGCGAAGCCGGCAACCGTTCTGATCAAGCTCGTAAGCAGCGCCGATACCGGCCACTATTACGTGACCAAGAAGAACCCGCGCACCCAGACCGAGAAGCTTCAGTTGAAGAAATACGACCCGGTCGCGCGCAAGCACGTGCTGTACAAGGAAGCCAAGATCAAGTGATCACCGCGCTCAGCGGCTGACACGATCAACGCCCCGGTCTCCCGGGGCGTTTGCTTTTAGGGCCCGGAACCCGTCCCCTACCCTCGCCGCGTCCAGACGCTGTTCTGATACGCCAGGGAGCGCTCGCCCTCGCGCAGGATCGAGACGCCGTCGACATTCAATGCGTCGGCTAGCGCGATGCGCTCGAAATCCGGGAAGGCGGCTTCGTAAGTCGCCATGGTGCTGGGCGCCAGGACACCGCCTTCGCCCACGCGTCCCAGCGGCTTGCCGTGGAAGAACTGCATCAGGAACAGCGCGTCCGCGAAGCGCGAGACATGCCTCGCATAGTTCGTGACCACTTCCGGCTCCATCTCGCCGAAGCTCGCCGCGTTCCAGAACAGGACCCGCCCCTCGGGCGCCAGGGTCTCGATCGCCGAGGGCGCGAGGAAATGCACCTTGCCGGCGACCAGCTTGCCGTCCCAGGTGCCGTCCCGGGTTTCGCGGTAGGGCATCACGGCGTCCGGGAAGGATTTGGTCAGGAACCGCTCGGCCACATAGAGCTGCGGTGCCAGATCCATCACCACGATGGTCAGATGCGGGAAAAGGGTTTTCAGAACCTCCGCTTGGCCGCCATAGCCGGAGCCGATCTCGACCACCACATCAACCTTGTCCAGGGCGCCGGCGCCGGCCGCGAAACACGCGAAGTTGTAGTAATAGAGCGCGGCGAAACTGGCGTTCCGGCCGTCCTGTTCGAAACCGATCGGATTGCCGTAGCGCGAGAACGAGAGCCGCGAGGCCGGCGTGATTCCCGCCTCGGCGGCCCTGGTGTCGGCGATCATCTCGCACATCCGGTAGAACTCGGCGGCGGAGATCATCCCCGGGCCGACATGGGCGCCCTGGTTCCAGAGCACCGTCATGCCGCCGACCACCGCCTTGAACAGCTCCTAATTCGCCTGATCCATGCCGCCCCGGTCGGGTACCGCGAAAGCCGGGGGCATGTCGATCGCGCCGAACCTCGAGAGGACTTCCGCTTCGCGGCGGCGGAAGTCCCGCAACCCATTGGCCTGGATCTCCTGGGTCACCAGATCCCAGTAGGCCGCCCAATAGTTGGTCGGCTGATACAGCCTGTCGGCACCGCGCATATCGTCAAGCATCAGGCCGAACAGCGCCGGGTCGTCGTCGACCTGATAGTCGGCGGAATTGGCGAGACGCATGATCAGTCGTCACCGGCATTGGCGACCGGCTGTTCCTTGACCACCGGGATGCCGCCGCCACGATCGGTGAAGTTGCTGGCCGGCACATTCACGCCGGCGTTCTGCTGTCGCTTGCCGGCGGAAAGCACCACGGGAAGATCCGCGTCCTCCGGCATCGCCATCCTCGGCTTGCGGGCCAGCGCCGCCTCGATATAGGGCGCGAGCTCGGCCTGTTTTTTCGCCTGACGGGCGGACTCGGCGGCTTTGAAGGGCGGCATGACCTCAGCGGCGAACAGTTCCAGACACTCGCAGATATGCGCGTGCTGGTTCTTGCCGTGTTGCTGGACGAAGATCATCTGGTCCATGCCGACCTCGGCATAGCCTTTGAGATGCGCGCTCACCTGCTCCGGCGTTCCGATGCCGCCGCGCCCGGCATTGTCCGGCAGCTTGTCGCGCACGCCTTCGAAGGCACCCCAGATGTCGGTGCGGCCGGGCTTGTGCGCGCCGAAATTGGTGAAATGCGCCAGCGAGTAGCCGAAGAAGCGGAACCCGTCGAGCCCGCGCGCGATCGCCTCGTTCTCGTCGGCGTGCACCGAGAGCGCGGTGACCGCCGCGATATTGGCGTTCACCGAATGGCCAAGCGGCACGCATTCGTCGGACTTGATGATGTCGTAGTACTCCTTGATCCAGACCGCGGCCTGTTCCGGTTCGACGAAGCCGAAGATCAGCGCACCGATTCCGGCCCGGGCGGCGCGCAGGATGCTTTCCCGGCGCGAGCAGCCCATCCACATGGGCGGATGCGGCTTCTGCATCGGCTTTGGAATGACGTTCCGCGCCGGCATCGAGAAATACTGACCCTGAAAGCCCGGATAGGGCGTCATGGTCAGCATATTGGCGACCTGCTCCGCCCCTTCCCGCTACATGGCGGTCTTCTGCTCCTTGTCGACATTGAAGCCTTCCATTTCGATCAAAGTCGCGGATTCACCGCTTCCCCACTCGACACGGCCCCGGCTGACCAGGTCCAGGGTGGCACGCCGCTCGGCAAGCTGGGCCGGGTGATTGTAGAGCGGCGCGGTCAATGTGATGCCGTGGCCCAGCCGGATGTTCTTGGTGCGCTGCGAGGCGGCGGCAAGGAAAACCTCGGGCGCGCCGGAATGCGAGTATTCCTCCAAGAAGTGATGCTCCACCTCCCAGACGAAATCGATGCCCAGCCGGTCCGCAAGCTCGATCTGGTCCAGCGCCTCGTGGAACAGCCGGTACTCCGTATCCTCATCCCAGGGCTTCGGAACCGGCAGTTCGTAAAACAGTCCGAATTGCATGGCGCTCTCCTCCGGCGGGTGGCTTGGTCTCCCAAGCATGCCGAAGCCGGGCGGAGGTTGCACGCGTTGCGAACGGTTTTTGACGAGGGGAACAGCTATATGATCGGCTCCTCCTCCGTATCCCTGGCGAAAGCCAGGGCCCATTCCGCTGGTTAAAACCATGAGGCTTCAAGACCGGCGGAAGGGACCCTGGATCAAGTCCAGGGATTCGGGACTCTTACCCTGCCCGCCGCCACTCTCCGCTTGTCCGGAGCGGCTCCCTTCGCTTATACAAGATCTAGCGAAGGGATGATCCATGGCCACAATATCGGCTGAAATTCATGAGACCAAGCTTGCCGATGCGTTGAGCGAGCGATACCTGGCTTACGCGCTTTCGACCATCATGGCGCGTTCACTGCCGGATGTGCGGGACGGGCTGAAGCCAGTGCACCGCCGGCTGCTCTATGCGATGCGGCAGTTGCGGCTGGCGCCGAACGAGGCGTTCAAGAAATCCGCCCGCGTCGTCGGCGACGTCATGGGTAAGTATCACCCGCACGGCGATAGCGCGATCTATGACGCCATGGTGCGCCTCGCTCAGGAGTTTTCCCAGCGCTATCCCCTCGTCGACGGCCAGGGCAACTTCGGCAATATCGACGGCGATAACGCCGCCGCCATGCGCTATACCGAGGCGCGGCTGACCGAGGTGGCGGAGCGCCTGCTCGCCGGGATCGACGAGGACGCAGTCGATTTCCGGGCCACCTATGACGGCGAGGACCGCTGAGCTCCATGGTCCTGCCCGCCGCCTTCCCGAACCTGCCTGGCCAACGGTGCCCAGGGCATTGCCGTCGGCATGGCGACCTCGATCCCACCGCATAATGTGGAAGAGCTGTGCGATGCGCTGCTGCATCTGATCAAGCATCCCAATGCCGGCTTCGACACGCTCGCAAGCCTGATCCCGGGCCCGGACTTCCCGACCGGCGGCATCCTGGTCGACAGCCGCGAATCGGTGATCGAGGCCTACCGCACCGGGCGCGGCAGCTTCCGCCTTCGGGCCCGGTGGGAGGTCGAGAAGCTCAAGAACGGCACCTATCAGATCATCGTCACCGAGATCCCCTATCAGGTGCAGAAGTCGCGTCTGGTGGAGAAGCTGGCGGAACTGCTGGAGGCTCGCAAGCTGGCCATGCTCGGCGACATCCAGGACGAGTCGGCCGAGGACGTGCGGCTGGTGCTGGAGCCGAAAAGCCGCAATGTCGATCCCGAAGTACTGATGGAAAGCCTGTTCCGGCAGAGCGACCTTGAAGTGCGGGTAAGCCTCAACCTCAACGTGCTAGATGCCGAGCAGACGCCGCGGGTGATGTCGCTGAGAGAGGCACTGCGCGCGTTTCTCGACCACCGGCACGAGGTGCTGATCCGGCGCTCCAACTTCCGGCTCGGCAAGATCGAGCATCGGCTTGAGATTCTCGCGGGCTATCTCGTCGCCTATCTCAATATCGACGAGGTGATCCGGATCATCCGCGAGGAGGACGAGCCCAAGGCCGAGATGATGCGGCGCTGGGAGCTTACGGATGTGCAGGCGGAAGCCATCCTCAATATGCGCCTGCGCGCCTTGCGGCGGCTTGAGGAGATCGAGATCCGCAAGGAATACGAGGAGTTGAGCGCCGAGAAGCTCGACATCCAGGAGCTGTTGGCAAACGAGGACCGGCGCTGGCGCGTGGTCGGCGCGGAAATCTCGGCTCTGCGCAAGGATTTCGGCAAAGGCACCGACCTCGGCAAGCGCCGCACCGAAATCGGCAGCCCGCCGTCGGACGTTGTGGTGCCGCTGGAGGCCATGGTCGAGCGCGAGCCGATCACCGTGGTCTGCTCGGAAAAAGGCTGGATCCGGGCGATGAAGGGCCATCTCGGCGACGACGCGGATCTGAAGTTCAAGGACGGCGACGGCCCCCGCTTTCTGCTGCGGGCCGAGACCACCGACCGGATCCTGGTCTTCGCCACCGACGGACGGTTCTACACGCTTCAAGCGGACAAGCTGCCCCGGGGACGCGGGCATGGCGAGCCGCTGCGGCTGATGATCGATCTCGCCAATGATCAGGACCTCGTGACGCTTGAAGTTCATCGCCCGGAACGGCGTTTCCTCGTCGCCTCCGACGACGGGCGCGGCTTTGTGGTGAATGCTTCGGACGTGGTGGCCCAGACCCGTTCCGGCCGTCAGGTGATGAACCCGGCGCGCGGCGCCAAGGCGAGCGTCTGCGTTCCGGCCGAGGGCGACATGGTTGCGGTGGTCGGCGTCAACCGGAAGATGCTGGTTTTCACGCTTGAGGAAGTGCCGGAGCTAGCGCGCGGCAAGGGGGTGATCCTGCAACGCTACAAGGACGGCAAGCTCGCCGCCGCCAAGGTGTTCAAGGCCGAGGACGGGATCAGCTGGCATATGAACGGTGGACGCCAGCGGACCGAGACCGATCTTTCGACCTGGATCGGCAAGCGCGCTTCGGCGGGCCGGATGGTGCCGACCGGCTTCCCCCGCCCTCCCCGGTTTACCTGAGCGACGCCGGCCGCCGATGCGGGCCTACTCCATCAGAAAAGCCCGACCCGACGATTTGGCCAACATCACCCGGATAACGCGGGAGGCATACGCCATCTATGTCGAACGCCTCGGCCGCGAGCCCAAGCCGATGCTTCGGGACTACATGTCCGCCATCGAGGCCGGCGACGTTTCCCTGCTCGACGTGGAGGACGCGCTCGCGGGTGTTCTGGTTCTGGAACGCGAGCCGGACCGCATCTTGATATACAGCATCGCGCTTGCGCCGACCTTTCAAGGTCAGGGTTTCGGCAAGACCCTCATGGATTTTGCGGAAACCTTGACCCGCGAGGCCGGCCTTTCGGAAGTCCGGCTCTACACCAACGAAAAAATGACGAGGAACATCGCTTTCTATACCTCGCTCGGATATGTCGAGACCGCGAGGCGACCTGCCGAACACCATCCGGAATCAATCGTGGTTTTCATGTCCAAAGCGATTCAGTCCTAGAGTTTTCCTTTTAGGAACTGCGGCTCGTCAAACTGTCACTTTCGGATTCCACGCGAACTGATCCGGCGCGGCGGATCAAGAGCAATCGCTTGAGACGTGTTTCCAATTCCACATAAGGGTCGCCCCGATGGCCGAGACGGATCGTCCCCTCTATCCGGAAGCGCCATGGCTCGTACGGGTCCGCAATCAACAAAAGATTGAAATCCGGCTCGCCTACAATGGTTCTGTCTCCGTCGCAGTCGCGCATGCCCGTGCCTCCATGCCGTATGATCTCATTAAAGAACAAAACAAGTACATTTCGCAATAACGAATTTTCAAATTTTCCGATTCGTGCTTTGCCGCTAAATTTTCGGCGACCTTGCTACGACTCTTCTTGTATTATATTATGTTTATCAAAGAGATAGAAGATTGGCGGATTATTGGCAATAAAAGTGACTTCTTTGAGCGGCAAATTGTGAAATGTGGATTCTGTGAAGAATGGGCTACGGCGTACCCGGTTTTTCCGGTGACGCCGAGGACACCGCCCGGCATACATTTGCTTGGAAACCCGATCCTGATGATACGCCTCTTTCAGAAGTCTAAACCTCGGCCACTAAAATCGTAAGAGATTGATCTGGCTTTTCCGGATGTACCGAATTTAGACCCCGCCCAGACCGTGCGGATCGACCTAATCGAACCATTCAAGGTTTTCGGCGGCGGCGCGGTCATAGCCGAGAGAGGCCCGCAGTAACTGTTTCGTGTAGGGATGCTCGGGTTCGTAGGGCACGCAAGCGCTCTACGCCTGTCCCACCACGCGGCCGGCATTCATGATATTGTAGCCGGTCGCACATATAGGCGACCACGGACAGATCATGGCTGACCAGGATATAGGCCGCTTGTGTTCTGGCAGGCGGCGCAACAGATTGAGGATCTCGGCCTGTACCGAAACGTCGAGCGCGGAGGTGGGCTCGTCCAGCAGCAGGACCGGCGGGTTGATGATCAGCGCCCGGGCGATGGCGATGCGCTGACGCTGACCGCCGGAAAGCTGATGCGGGTAGCGGAACCGGTATCTGGGCCGAGACCTACCTCCTCCAGAGCTTTTGGAATGCGTGTTCGGAATCGCCGATGCCGTGAATGATCAACGGCTCGCCGCAATGTCGTTGACGGTATGCCGCGGGTGGAGAGACCCAAACGGGTCCTGAAAACCATCTGAAGCGACCGGTGGAACGCTTTCGCCCGGTTCCGCCCAAGCGTCTGGCCGCCGACCTTCATGGCCCTGCCCCAGTTCCGGTTGAGGCCGGCCATGGCCCGAAGCACCGTCGACTTCCTGAACTGTTCTCACCCACAAGGCCGAAACTTTCCTTCGGCGACTCGCGGAAGGAGATCCCCACCGCGTGACCGCCCGGGCGCCCGAGCCGAAAGTGACGGTAAGCACCTCGATCATGCGGCGCTTCCCGGAACGGTCCCGCCGATCGGTGTCAGCCAGGCCGGGCCGCGGCGCATGACCGACAGGTCCGTCGTGCTGTCCAGGGTCGGCAGACAGTTCAGCAGGCCTTTCGTATAGTTATGGCATCCAGGGTCTCCATGATCTGGCCGCCATACATTACCAGCACCCGGTCGCAGAACGAGGCGACGAGGTTCAGATCGTGGCTGATGAAGATCAGGCCCATGCCCTGCTCACGGACCATGTCGTCGAGGATCGAGAGAACCTGAGCTGAACCGTGACATCAAGGGCCGACGTTGGCTCGTCCGCGATCAGGATATCCGGATCGGGGATCAGCATCATGGCGATCATGATCCGTTGCCCCATACCGCCAGAGACTTCGTGGGGGTAAAGGTTCACGACTTTTCCCGGCATCCGGATGCATCGCGGTTCAGCATCTTCCACGGCGTCCGCCGCTGCGCCTCGCGCGTCGGCCGGCGCCGGTATGCACCCGGTAAGCCTCGGCGACCTGCTCGCCGACGCGGGATCACCGGATTGAGGGAATAGCGCGGGTCCTGCATGATCATCGAGATCCTGGCACTGGATCCGGCGTATTTTCGGTCGCCGGCGAGGGCCAGATCCAGGCCGTCGAAAAGGATGTGATCCGCCGTGATCCTGCCATTGCCGGCGGTGAGCCCGAGGACAGCCTGCCCAGTCTGGGATTTACCGGAGCCGGACTTGCTGACGATCCCGAGCCGCTCCCGCCCGAGGTGGAAAGAGACGCCCCGAACGGCGTCGACGGTTCCCTTGGCCGTGCTGAAGTGACCCAGAGGTTCCGCACGTCCAGCAGAGTTTCGGCCGCGCCTAACTCGCCGCTCCTTTCGGATCGAGCACGTCGCGCAGACCGTCTCCCAACAGGTTGAAGCCTATGTGCTGACGACCAGAATCGCGATGCCGGGGATGGTCGGGACCCACCACTGGTCCAGCAGATACTGGCGTCCGTCTGAAATCATGGCGCCCCATTCAGGCAGCATGCGGCTGGGCGCCGAGACCCAGGAAGCCGAGCCCGGCGGCGGTCAGGATGATCCCCGCCATATCCAGGGTCAGGCGGACGATGACAGAGGACAGGACAGAGCGGCGTGATGTGATGCAGCAGGATCCGCGCCGTGGATGCCCCTGGGTCCGGGCCGCCAGAATGTGCTCCGCGTTGCGGATGGTCAGGGTCTCGGCGCGGGCGATTCGCGCGAATGGCGACCAGGTGGTGAGCGCAATGGCCAGCACGGCGTTCTCAAGCCCCGGTCCTAGCGCCGAGACGAAAGCCAGCGCCAGGATCAGCCTTGGGAAGGCGAGAAAAATATCGGTGATGCGCATCAGTATGGCGTCGACCCAGCCCCCCAGATAACCGGCGACCGTCCCGATCAACAGGCCGATGGGCACTACGATGACCGCCACCAGGGTCACGATGTACAGCGTGATCCGCGAGCCCCAGATGATCCTGTCATAGATGTCACGGCCCAGCTGATCGGTGCCGAACCAGTGCTCGGCGCTGGGCGGCAACAGCCGGTCCTGAAGGGTCTGCGCGGTGCCGTCCCCCGAGGTGAGCAGCGGCGCCAGGGCGGCGATGAACAGCAGAGTCAGGATGATGAGCAGGCCGATCATCGCGATCGGATTGCGCGAGAAGGCCCGCCAGGAGAGATAAACCCGCTGGCAACGCGCCTGGAACACCGATTGCGGCGTGGAGGAAAGTAGCCAGGCCCTGGCTCCGGTGTCGGCATTGGGTGGTCCGGTGAGCGCCATCACCTGGCCCTCGGATCGGCGAGACGATAGAGCGCGTCGGAAAGCAGGTTGATACCGACGAAGCAGATCCCCACCACCACGGTACCGCCGATCACCGCATTCATGTCGGCATTGAAAAGCGACGTCGTGATGTACTGTCCGATCCCCGGCCAGGCGAAGATCGTCTCGGTCAGGACAGATCCCTCAAGCAACGAGGCATAGGTCAACCCGATGATGGTGATGAGCTGCACCAGCACATTGCGGAAGGCGTGGCGCCAGATCACGCCCAACGGCGACAGGCCCTTGACCCGCGCGGTCAGCACATATTCCTGGTTGAGCTGGTCGAGCATGAAACTGCGGGTCATGCGGGCGATATAGGCGAGCGCGAAGGTCGCCAGGATCGACGCCGGAAGCACGAGGTGATGCAGGGCGTTCCGGAAGATATCCCATTCCTTCTGCATCGCCGCGTCGAGGAGAATGATCCCGGTATCCGGCGAAACGATGCCGTCGTAGTAGACATCGAGCCTGCCCGGCCCCGGCAGCCAGCCGAGCCAACCGTAGAAGATCAGTAGCGCCACCATGCCGAGCCAGAAGATCGGCACGGAATAGCCGAACAACCCGACCACCCGGACCAGGTGATCGATCCAGCGGCCCTGGTTGACCGCCGCCAGCACACCCATCGGCACGCCGAGGAAAATCCCCGCCAGGGTTGCCACCGTCGCCAGTTCCAAGGTCGCCGGGAAGAACCGGATCAGGTCGTCCAGCACGTCGCGCGTGGTCATGATCGACTTGCCGAACTCGCCGCTCAGCACGTTGGAAAGATAGATCCAGTATTGCTCCAGCAGCGGTTTATCGAGGCCGAGCTGAATGTAGGTCGCCTCATAGACCTCCCGCGAGGCCCGGTCGCCGACGATGGCCAGCACCGGGTCCGCCGGCATCACCCGGCCGATGATGAAGGTAATCGCCGTCAGCCCGATGAAGGTCAGCGTGACGGTGAAGACCTGACGAAAGATCTTGGTGAAAACCGGCGGAGGAAACGGCTTTGCGGCCGTTCCCTCCGGCACCGGTGACTGGGCATCAGCCATTGTCGGTCTTCGACGGCCTCCGCCCTACTTCTTGGTGACGAGGCGATAGAAGACCAGGTCGAAATTGGCCCCACTCACGAAGCCCGACACGTTGTCCCGCCGCGCCACCTGTTCTGCGCTCTGGAACATCATGTTGAAGGGCGCCCGCTCCTGGAACTTGGCCTGCAGGTCGAGATACATTTCCTTGCGCTTTACCAGATCGAGTTCCTTGGCCGCGGCCTCGGTAAGCGCTGTGATCTCCTTGTCTTCCCACGAGGTCCGCCAGGCCGGCTTGCCGGTCAGCTTGGCTTCGGTCCGGTTGTCCGGATTATGGGCGAAGGCATCGGCGTTGGAATGCGGATCGACATAGTCCGGCGACCAGCGCGCGACGATCAGCTCGTGCTTGCGGGCCCGGTATTTCGGCCACAGCGTCTTGCCTTCGGCGAGCGTGATTTCCGAGGTGATGCCGATCTTCGAGAGCGACTGCTGCAGCGACTGGGCGATCTCGGGGAACGGCGGGGTCGTCAGTGTGTCGATGGTGATCTTGAACCCGCCGCCATGACCGGCCTCGGCCAGCAGGGCCTTGGCCTTGTCCAGATCATAGGTGAAGGGGTTCTTCTCCAGCGACGCCCACAGGCCGGACGGCCAGAAAGACTGGTGCACCTTGTACTGGCCGGTCAGGAACGTGTTGGCCATGCCGTCATAATCGACCGCATAACGCAACGCCTGCACAACCTTTGGATCGCTCAGGATGGGATGGGAGTTGTTGGTCGCGAAATAGACCGATTCCGCCTTTGGCGCGACCTCAACCACCACGCCCGCCGCGCCCTGCAGACCCTTGATCTGGTCCGGCGTCAGGTTGCGGGCCATGTCGACATCGCCCTTTTCGATCAGCAGGCGCTGGGCCGCCGGTTCCGGCACATGGCGCAGCAGAACCCGCTTCATCGCCGGTTTGCCGTGGCGGTGATTGTCGTTGGCCTCGAGACTGACCAGCTCGTTCGCCTTCCAGTCCTTAAGGACATAGGGGCCGGACCCGGCACTGTGGTTCTTCAGCCATTCGTAGCCGTAGTCGCCGTCTTTCGCGTTGCTCATCACGTTTTTCATGTCGACAACCGAACCGACACCGGCCGACAACGCGTTCAGCAGCAGTCCCGCCGAAAAATCGCTGTTGTTCGTCACGGTGAGGGTCATCGGCCCGGTCGCCTTGATGAACCCGTCGACATTGTCCTTGTCCCATCCGAACTGGGTAAGGATGAAGGCCGGGGTCTTGTTCAGGTACACGACACGGCGCAACGAGAAAGCCACATCTTCGGCGGTTACCGGGTTGCCTGAATGGAAGGTCTGACCCGGCCGCACCTGAAAGGTGATGGTCTTGCCGTCGGCGCTGACCTCGAAGCCTTCAACCACGCCGCCGACCAGAGTGGTCAGATCCTCGGCCTCGAACATCATAACCCGGTCATAGATATTGCCGATGACCTCGCCACCGGTGAACTCGAACACCTCTGCCGGATCCAAGGTGATCAGGTCGCTAATGCTCTTGGCCATGACCAGCATATTCGGTGGCGTACCGGCCTGCGCCGGCATCGCGCCCGGCAAGGCCAGGCCCAAGGCCAGTCCCGCCGCCAGAATGGTTCGTCTTGCAATCAAAATGAGATTCTCCCTTCCCCTGTAAGCCCTTGCAGGCCCGGGCCCCGAAGCGTGGCACCCGGTACCATACCCAATGAATCCGTATCCGGAGCGCCAGGGTAGACCCCGGCGGATATCTTGGGAAGCGGGCGATCAGGCCGCGGCGATCACCATGATCTCGACATTGAACCCGGGCGCCGCCAGCCGGGCGGATTCGACACAGGCCCGGCACGGGGTCTGCCCCGGCGTGACCCAGGCATCCCACACCGCGTTCATCTCGTTGTAGTCATTCATGCTGTTGAGCCAGATCGTCGCCGTCAGCAATTTGCTCTTATCGGAACCGCAGGCCGCGAGCAGCCGGTCGATACAGGCGCAGATGTCCCGTGTCTGTTCGGTGATGCTTTTCCACTGGGCGTTGAGCGCGACCTGCCCGGCGAATAGACCGTGCCGTTATGGACCACGGCCTGGCTCATCCTCGGGCCGATGTCGTGACGTTGAATGCTCATGACTTTGTTCCTTGCAAATGATGGTTAGAGCGATCTTGACCAATCTGCAGACGAACCGTATCGCGACCGACTTTGGCGCCAGGCATGCCGCGGCGAGTGAACGACGACCTATGCATCTCCATCTATTCGGTCGATAGATCCGGGCGCGGGATTGGTCCAGCGTTTGGGTAGAGAAACGACGTACCGCTATCTTTGGGCATGACTCTCAGGCGTCAATGTCTTCGATTTCCCAGCCCGCTCGAAGAACTCATGCTCGTTGGGCCGTCCATAGCAAAGTCGCCAACGCCGTGAAACGGTTGTGACGAATAAATAGCGCGGCGCAAGTTCGCGGACTCGCGCCAACACGCGATCGATGCTGTCTCAAACACCGGTCACCACAAACATGGTAACAGAGATCAATTTCTGCTATGCGTCTCGTTCTGAATTACGCTTTTTAGCCGTCGCGGCGTTACACATTGCGGGTCAGCACAGCATCAGTTCAGCTCCGTACGCCGCACCGTTGGCTGCGACGCACAACATCTCACGCGCCTGACGACCGGCTTTCGTGGTAGTCGACACCAAAAAGTTTCGATGGGAATTTTCCCTGATCGGCGAGAGCGGAGCCATTCTCAAAGCATCAGGTCTGACGCGATCTTCGCTCCCGATCTCTTTGATCAGCACCAAGGATCACGCGCTTCGACTTTGCCATGTTCAATTCGCCATATCGCTGATCAGCGGTCAGCGTGGGTTCCCCAAGGACGGGTGTTCTGCGCCAGTTTAGCGAGCATTCTCTTTGGTTCATGTCGGACCAGACACAATGCGGTTGACTGCCGGCAGGATGTCCTATTAGACCCACACAGGAACGATCACAAGCCCAGACGTGCGGTAATTCGGCGCCATTACCGAAACGAAAACGCCTGTAAGACCTAACGCGTCGTGTAAGTTTCCGGAAACAAGCGTCTACACCGGCACGCAAATCTTGATCTTTGATATCCTGGCGGCCTGGCGAGGCCTCGGTGGACCGCTCTCTATTCCGCTCGCCGCGTGGTAAAGATCCTGAAGGTTGGATGGGAAAACACATCGATGTAAAAGCCGGATCGCGGTATTCACAAGACCGTTCCGTGGAGGTCGATCTGCCGAGTAAGTTGCCGAACTGGGTGAGACAGTTGCCAATCTGGGAGCTCATACCCCGGTCATCGCTTCGCGTATGTAAATCGCAGATGGACATCCCCTAGCTGAAAACCTCACAACCACATCGCAAGGCCCGATCACCGAACTTTAATATCCTCCATCGCTGAGCGAACGAGTGCCAACTATAATCAAGAGCTGCCATTCGTCCCGCCAGACAATCAGATACAGATCATCGTTGCCGACGGACGGAGAAGTAACGCCACGGAGCTTCCTCTCCGCTGCCCCGCCGAATCGTTCAAGCACTGAGGCGCCTATGGTCGAAGATCGATGCCGGAGTGATGGCGCCGGACATCAGGCAAAACTGAGGCTACGTCTCCTCTGAAACAGCAAGCACGCTGGATCCCGGTCCTCAGAGGACTGCCTTCCACGTGCACAGCTCGGGCCCACCTCAACGCCCTTAATAACGCTGCGGTGCTGTGCCGTAATGCTGCCATGATCTCGTACAGAATGCCTATTGGCACTAGAGCTTGAGTGCGCGACACAGGCCTCGCGCGTAAGTGTTAATGCGCGTTCAGGCGCGTTGGAGCGCAATTCCAGATCCGCGCCGCTTCGATCTTTCCGCACTTGATCAATCATCTGCGTCATTCGGGCGGCGGGACGTCATGACCGGGCCTTCAATGCGCAGAGCCCCCAGTCGGATTTCTTACGCAGCCGATTGGATTTTCGTCCTCGCCCCAAAGCGATCGTATTCTGACGGAGATTTCATCTTCGTCGAATGACCGTCCTCGAACGCCGCTTTGGGGACCGTTGACGTAACGCGTCGTCGACGTCCCGATCGATGGGCCTGATGTCATCCCATTGGACTTCAGCCATCTCCTTGAAATGTCCTCAATTCCATCACAATCTTCTCATGGCGACCGACCCTCGTCAATGTCGATATGGAGCCAGAAGCGCTGCGTGTTTCGGCTAGGTCCGCTGTCGGCTTTTCAGCGACTATCGTTTCAACCATGCGGATCGCGTCGCTATATCTCCGGCGACTGGGTTAACAAGGTTTGGTGATCCGGAAGATAGTCGGGAAGGCCACTCCGCACGGGTTCGTATCAGGCTGATTGGGGCGTCCAAGCACCCGTGCCTCGACGCCGGTCTCAGCCTGCCTGGACAAGACAGGCCGCCGCAAAGCCATGGGATCGGCTCCGAGCCGTCGACAACGTCTTGTTTGCAGGTTCAGCGATAGCCGCCAATCCAAAGTTTCGCGAGATGAGACCGGATGATTACTGGAAGATCGGATGGCGTTGGTTCATTTGACGTACAGCAATCACCTTACCGCGGGTTTTTCCCAGTCGTGCTCAATATGCTCATCCATGAGGACCAGATCCGCCGGCGATTTCGGGTTCAACCAACCGATCTGGACGAGCGATTGCTTATACTGCTCAAAGTCATGATGCCTGGAATTGACGCTACTCATGTCGGTATTGCCAGAGATGAAACGCCCATGCTTGCGCCGAAGGGCCTCGGACTCTTTTTCCAAGCGGAGGCGAATTTCGGTTGCAACAAATCAATCCGCGGATTGGCCGTCCTTTCAGTTGCTCTGGCTAACGCTAAGTCTTCTCGAAACTTGAGCTTGCTGCTTGGCAAAAAAACAGTTCCACGTATGAGGGCGCCTCACGCCAGGTATCCTTCGTCGGCAACAGCCCGCGCGCGCAAACCTCATCGTCGGTCGTACGTTGCATGTCCTGAGACCCGCCAGCGCCGCATGCTCAGCGACTTATACCCGGATTCCCTTAAGTAGATGACGCCCGGTGAAGTTGAGGATTTTGGCGAACAGTGCTCAGGAAGAGATCCCAGCACTGTCGTGAAACCTCTCTTGCCAGTTCTGTACCAGAAGCCGGTGTCCAACTCCCGGCTCTTCTTCTCTATCGGATGTAAACGACACCGGTCATTGAACCGTGAAATCTGGGGCGTGAAGAAGTTCGTGCAGGAAACTGGCGTCATCACCCGGAGTTTGGAGCAATGATGTTGATCCTAGCCACCGGCGCGCATTCGACGGCTGAGCAACGCCGAATGACAACCTTCAGTCTGACCTCTCCCGTACCCTTGCTGTTCGTTTCCACAACACGAGTTGGATCCCGACATGGACTTCACCCTTCCCGCGCCGAGATTGAAAATTACCGCACCAAGGTGCGCGCTTTTTTGTGGACGAACATATCATCCCGCTGGAAGTCGATCCGGCGAATTGCCGACGCGCACGGAGTATCGCTCCCGGTATCCCAAAAAACAACCCAGAACAAGGTGAAGGCGGCGGGGCTCTGGGCGCCGCAGGATGCCCAGGAACGGGGGCGGTCTCGGCTTCAACCAGGTCGGCATGGCCGCCTCCTGAGGAGATGAACCGCTCGATCTTCGGGCCGGTCTGTTTCAACTGCTCGGCCCCGACGACGGGAACATGTTCGTGCTCAACAAGGTTGCGAGCGAGGCGCAGAAGGACAAATGGCTGCAGCCGATCATCGACGGCACAGTCCGCTCGTCCTTCGTGATGACTGAACCGCATCCGGGATCGGGCCCGATCCGTCGATGATGCTGACCCGGGCCGAGCCGATGGGGAACTCGAAATGGCGGATCACCGGCCATAAGTGGTTCATCACCGGCGCGGAATCGGCCGAGCATTTCATCCTGATGGCCAAGACCTCGGATGACCCGCGTAAGGGATTGACGGCGTTCATGTTCCACCGGGATCAACCGGGCTGGGAGATTGTCCGCCGCATCGAAATCATGGGGCCCGAGGAACATGGCGGCCATTGCGAGATCAGGTTCGATGGGCTGGAGATCGACGATGCCGACCGGATCATGGAGGTCGGCGACGGTCTGAAGCTCACTCAGATCCGGCTCGGCACGGCGCGCCTGACCCATTGCATGCGCTGGCTGGGGCTCGCCAAGCGGTCGATGGAAATTGCCGGTGAATACGTAGAGCGCCGGGAGAGTTTCGGGGTCAAGCTGGCCGACCGTGAAAGTGTACAGATGATGCTGGGGGGTATCGCCTCGGATATCGAGCTCGGCCGCCTGATCACCATGCGGGCGGCCTGGAAGCTGGCGAACGGCGACTTTGCCCGCAAGGAAGTGTCCATGGCCAAGAACCACGTGGCGGACACTCTGCATCGGGCGGTCGATACGTGCCTGCAGTTGAACGGCGCGCGCGGCTACTCCAAGGACACGGTGCTGGAGTGGATCTATCGCTACGCCCGTCAGGCCCGCCTGGTCGATGGTGCCTCCGAGGTCCACAAGATGGTGCTGGCGCGCTTCTACCGTTCGGAAGGCACGAATTTCTGGAATTGGGGCCTCTAAGGTGGTCGAGACCCATCGCGCCGCGTTGGAGGCGTGGCTGGCCGAACGGGCGGGCGCGCGTACCTGTACGTTGACGGCCATCCGCAAGCTTCCCGGCGGCGCGATCCAGGAAAACTGGCTGCTAGAGGTCGACATGCGGGACGGCGCCCTGCCCGGCCCGGCCTCGCTCGTATTGCGTACCGATTCACCGTCACGAGTCGTGCAGAGCCTGGGGCGGGAACAGGAGTTCGCGCTTCTCGAGGTGGCGCACGGGGCCGGAATGACGGTGCCCGAGCCGCTGTTCCTCGACAGCGAGGGCATCGTCATCGGCAAGCCGTTCTATGTCATGCGCCGGGCCGGTGGCACCGCCAATCCACGCCATCTGACCCGTGATCCGACACTCGATCCCGAGAGGGCCGGGCTGACGGAACGGCTCGGCCGTGAAATCGCCCGCCTGCACGTTGTCGAGCCGCCGCATGCCGATCTCGAATTTCTAGGGAGCCCTCCCACAAACCCGGCGAAAAGACGGGCGGAAAGTTTCCTTGAACAACTGGACGGGTTGCCCGACCCGCTGCCGATCCTGGAATGGGGCAGCCGGTGGCTGCAGCGCAATGCGCCGGAGCGCCAGCATGTGGCCCTCTGCCACGGCGACTACCGCATCGGCAACATCATGATCGACGGCGGCCGGGTGACCGGAATTCTGGACTGGGAGTTCGCGTCCTGGAGCGACCCGATGGAGGATATCGGCTGGCTTTGCGCGCGTTGCTGGCGGTTCGGCGTGGATGACCGCGAAGCCGGGGGGCTTGGCGCGCGGCAAGATCTCTACCGGGGCTATGAAGCCGAGACCGGCCGGATGCTGGATTGGTCGACCGTGGCCTATTGGGAGGTCATGGCGACGGTCCGCTGGGCGATCATCGCGCATTATCAGGGACAGCGGCATGTTTCCGGCGCCGAGTTTTCGATGGAGCTCGCGCTGACCGGGCGCAAGGCTGCGGAAATGGAGCTGGACGTGCTTACCCAGATCCGCACTATCGAGGAGGGGCGCTGATGTTCGACAAACCCAACCGCGCGGACCTGCTTGGCGCGGCGCTACGGGCCCTGCGCGAGGAGGTCCTTCCCGCTCTGGAGGGCGAGCGGCGCTATACCGGTCTCATGGTGGCGAGCGCGGTGGCCACGGTGATCCGCGAGATCGAGAGCGACAGCCACCACGAGCCGGTGCGCCGGGTCCTCGACCGGTTCGCGGACCTTTATGGCCAGGACAATGTCTACCACGCCGGTGTCGACGGCGAGCAACGTATCAGGGCGCTCAATCAGCATCTCGTGCGGGACATCCGGGATGGCGAGTTCGACGACGATCCGACCGGCCCGGTGTTCGCCCTGCTGCTTGAACAGGCTCTGCAACGCCTTTCCCTGTCCAATCCCCAATTCATCGACGCCAGCGAATACTCCCAGCCGACGCCGAACTGAAGATTTCACCGATTTTCGCAAAGCGCCGTGAACGCCGCCCGCATGGTCGCGATCAGCCCGCCGGCGGCAGGTCTCCCGCCCATCACCGCTCTATGAAATGCCGTCCGATGAACTGGCGGTGGATCTGGTTGGTACCCTCCCAGATCTGGGTGATCTTGGCGTCCCTCATGAGACGCTCGGCGCGAAAATCCTGGATATAGCCGTAGCCGCCATGGAGTTGCACCGCTTCGGTGGCGATCTTCATGGCGATGTCGGAGGCGCGCATCTTCAGCATCGAGGCCTCGACGCCGAAATCCTCGGCTCCACCATCCACCATCCGGGCGACCCGCCAGAGCCATTCCTCGGTCAGCACGAGATCGGTCGCGAGATCGGCGAGCAGGAACTGGATGCCCTGGAATTCGACGATCCGGCGCCCGGACTGGCGCCGCTCGTTGATATAGGCGACCGCGTCCTCGAAGGCGCCCCGGGCGATCCCGAGCGCATGGGCCGCGACGCTGGGGCGGGACTTGTTGAGCGAGGCCAAGAGTATGCGGAGCCCGTCCCCCGGTTCGCCCAGCAGATTGGTCATCGGCACCCGGCAGCCGTCGAAGGCAAGGCCACAGGTCGGCGCCGCCCGATGCCCCATCTTGCGCTCCTTGGCCAGTGCCTCGAAGCCCGGCGTTCCCCTCTCCAGCACCAGGGCGCTGATCGCCTTTTTATCGTCGTCGATCCCGTCCCACTTTCCGAAGACCAGCAGAAAATCCGCGATATCTCCGTTGGAGATGAAGGTCTTGCCGCCGTCGATGACGATCTCGTTGCCGTCCGCTCGGAACCGCGTCTTCATGCCGGTCGCATCCGACCCCGCTGTCGGCTCGGTGATGCACAGCGCACCGATCGCCCCCTCGGCGACCCGGCCCATGACTCGAGCCTTCAGATCATCAGAGCCGAAATCCATCACCGGCTTCATGCCGTGGAACGTGGTCGCCCAGATGATTCCTGTCGACGCGCAGGCCTTGGAAATCTCCCGCACCGACGCAAGGTACACCGCGTAGGAGAGACCGAGACCGCCCAGCGCCTCGGGTACGAACATGGCGTTCATGCCGAGCGCGTTCATATCGGCGATATTGTCGGCGGGATAGGTTCCCTCGGCATCATGGCCGGCTGCGCGGGGCGCGATCTTCTCCCGTGCGAGCTGGCGCACCTGCTCTAGCACCATCGCCTCGTGCTCGGGCAGATCGAGCGATTCATCCAGACGGTCGAGTACCCGCATGTCAGCGATCCTTGAAGGCCGGCTTGCGCTTTTCCAGGAACGCCGTCAGCCCCTCGACGGCATCCTCGGTCTGGAAAGCGATGGTGTTGAGATCCGCCTCGATCTTCAGCCCTTCCGAGACCGGCGTGTCCATGGCCCGCTGCACCGCCTCGCGTGCGAAACCGATCGCCGGCAAGCCGAACTGAGTGATCTCTGCCAAATATGCCATGCCGGCCTCCAGAGGATCACCACCGCCCCGGCAGACGATACGATTCACCAGTCCGATCCTCTCCGCCTCCTCGGCACCGACCGCCCGGCCGGTCAGCACGATATCCATCGCCCGTCCCTCGCCGACCAGGCGCGGCAGCCGCTGGGTCCCGCCATAGCCGGGAATCACGCCGAGCTTGATCTCGGGCAAGCCCATCCGGGCATTCGGCGTCGCGACCCTCAGATTGCAGGCCGTCGCCAGTTCGAGGCCCCCGCCAAAGGCAAAACCATTGATCACCGCCAGGGTCGGCACCTTGAAGGTCGAAAGCCGGTCGAAGGTCCGCTGCCCCCGTTCCATGTCTGCCTTGTGGTCGACCAGGGAACGGCCCATCAGCTCCGCGATATCGGCGCCGGCACAGAACGCCCTTTCACCCGCGCCAATGAAGACCAGGCCGCGAACGTCGAGCGTCTCGACCTCATCCAATCTATTCGAAATATCTTTTACAAGTTTGAAACTAAGAGCATTTAAGGCCTCCGGTCGATTGATCGTGATGACCGCGAAGTCGCCGTTTCGGCTAAGATCAATAGACATGGAATGGTCCCAATCGGTTGTAGGGCGTCGGTATTGTATCGGCGGAATGTATCGCCGCGCGAGGTCCGGGCATTATCTCTACAATCCACCGCCACCGGACGCCAGCAAGCGTTGATAGGAGCGCTGGTTTCACACCAGCCGTCGCCCTGGCGAAAGGCAGGGCCGTGTCTCAATCGGGCCGGCTGCTCCACCAACTGGGTACGGACGTTGGGTCGAATTGACGCTATTGGTGCGAGGCCCTGCGTTTCGCCAGGGCGACGGCCTAGAAGAGTGAACAACGTAAGGTTTTCGTATAGGCGACAGATGCAGCGGTTCGGGCCTTTTCCAGAATCTCTCATTGGAAATCTGCCGACGGATAACCTCTTTACCCGCCCCCTACGCCGATCTCGACAATCAAATGACCCGCGTTGCTAATCCCTGCGGTATCACCCGGCAGGATCACTGTCGTGCTGTCCGGATCTTCGATGATCGCCGGTCCGGAGACCGAGACCCCATCGGCAAGATCCCGGCGGGTTAAGACGCGTGTGTCAACGTACCCGCCGGCCTCTGGAAAATAAGCCATCCTCGATTGCGGGCGCGGAGCGCTCGAAACCGGCGCAATGGGCCGGCCGATACCGCTCCGTCTTTCACCAGGCAGGCTCGCCACCAGGGTCCAGTCCACCGCCTCGACCGCTGCTTCCGGGTCGAGGAACTTGTTCTTGCCTTCGTAGGCGGTGCGGAACGCCGCCATGGCGGCGTCGGCGTAGCCTTCATGGATCGGACCGTCGGGCAGGTCCACATGCACCTCGAAACCCTGGCCGGCATAGCGCATCTGGGCATAGCGCGACCAGATCGGCTCAGCGGCACCGCCAAGCCTCGGAATATCGGCCCGCGCCCTCTGCTCCAAGGCAGCAAAGATCTCCGCGATTGCGTTGGACGCATCGGGGCCGAGCCGCATGACACGCGTGGCCGAAACGTCGATTCTGGGCACCGCCTGCATCAGGCCGATGGCCGAGCCGACGCCGGCCCCGTGTGGGACGATCACTCTAGGAATGCCGATGGTCCGCGCCATCCGGGCGGCATGCAGTGGTCCCGCCCCGCCGAAGGCGACCATGGCATAGCGGCGCGGGTCGCGGCCTTGCTCTACCGAGACGATGCGCATGGCGTTTTCCATGTTCGAGGTCGCCACCAGATGAACGCCCCAGGCGGCCGCGCCCGCGTCGAGACCGAGCGGCGCGCCGATGTCCCG
Organism: Alphaproteobacteria bacterium; assembly: GCA_038146985.1. Taxonomy (GTDB): domain Bacteria; phylum Pseudomonadota; class Alphaproteobacteria; order Thalassobaculales; family Thalassobaculaceae; genus JADHLJ01. Next base: position 30,154 of record JAYQSQ010000020.1, on the reverse strand, counting down.
GACAATGCCCTTGGCCGCAGCTTCCGGGTCCAAGGTCATGGCGCCGGCATTGAACCAGTCCGGCGCAATGTAGCCGAGCACCACATTGGCATCGGTGATCGTCGGCCGTGTACCGCCTTGGCCGTAACAGATCGGCCCCGGATCGGCGCCGGCGCTTTCTGGTCCCACCACGATCATGCCCATGTCGACCCGGGCGATGGAACCGCCGCCGGCGCCGATTTCCAGCAATTCCACCGAGGGGACATTGATCGGCAACCCGCTGCCCTTCTTGTAGCGGACATGCCCCACCTCGAAGGTCGGCATGATTGCCGGCACACCACCATCCACGGCCCCAAGCTTGGCCGTGGTACCCCCCATATCGAAGGTGATCACATCCGCCGCGCCCTCAGCGGCGCCGACGCTGGCGCCCATCAAGACTCCGGCGGCTGGACCGGATTCGATGATCCGGATCGGATAGTCCCGCGCAATGTCCGTCGAGACCATGCCGCCACTCGACTGCATGACGAAGAGATCATTGCGGAATCCCCGTGCCACCAACGCGGTTTCCAGATTGGCGATATAGTGGTCGACGATCGGCTTCACGTAGGCATTGGCGACCGTGGTGCTTGTCCGCTCATACTCGCGGAATTTCGGCGATACCTCGGAGGAAATCGATACCGACAGGTCCGGCGCGCGTTCACGCAGCCGATCGCGGATCGCCCGCTCGTGGGCCGGGTTGGCATAGGCATGCATCAGCGCCACCGCCACGGTCTCGCGGCCCGAGTCGAGCATGGCATCGATTGCCCGATCGACGGAGAGCATGTCCAGCGCCGTCACCTCGGAGCCGTCGAAATCCACGCGCTCTGTTACCTCGGCGATGTGCCGGCGCGCGACCAGGGGCTCCGGCTTGTTGATGTAGAGATCATAGGTCTCGTAGCGCTTCTGCCGGCCGATGATCAGCACATCGCGGAAGCCCTCCGTGGTGATCAGGCCCGTCTCCGCGCCCTTGCGCTCCAGCACCGCGTTGGTGGCAACCGTGGTGGCGTGCAGAATCCCGCCGATATCACCGGCCTTTATTCCAGCCTGGTTCAACAGCGCTTCCAGTCCCGACAGCACAGCGGCGCTTGGATCAGCGGGCGTGCTCGGCACTTTAAGGAAATGGGTTCCACCCATGCCCGAATCGTCATGCAGGACGAAGTCGGTGAAGGTTCCGCCGATATCGAAGGCGACGCGGATCATGCCGGGCTCCCGTTTCGGATCACTGCCAGGGTAGTGATGCCGGACGGGCTGGCAAGAGGGTTGGGCGCCTCCCCGGAATGGCGGTCGTATCGGCGAGCGCCGGGCCCGGGTCAGAGAATCTGAAGATCCTTGACGAGGATCGATGTTCCAACACCGATCAGGACGAACCCGCCGACGACTTCGGCGGCGCGCCCCAGCGCTTCACCGACCACGCGTCCGACGAGCATGCCAAGTCCGCTCATGATGAAGGTCGCCAGCCCGATCGACAGCGCGGGCAGCCATATGTCGGCATTGACCACCGCGAGCGTGACACCGACGGCCATGGCATCGAGACTGGTGCCGACGGCGGTCAGAACGGTCATCCCAAGGGAATGACGGCGAACGGTCGGGCTTTGCTCCGGCCGGTTCAACCCGTCCCAAAGCATTCTCACCCCGATGATCGAAAGAAGTCCGAAAGCGACCCAATGGTCGACGGCGGCAATATAGGCGCTCGCCGCCAGGCCCATTGTCCAGCCGAGCACCGGCGCGGCCGTCTCGACGGACCCGAAGATCAAGCTGGTTCGCAGGATTTCGCCGAGCCGGACGCGGCGACCGGTTGCGCCCTTGCTCAGGCTCGCCGCGAAGGCATCGGCGGACATGCTCATGGCGATGGCTGTAGTTGAGAGCATGATGACGTGTCTCGCCGGGCTGACCACACATGCGCGCTTGCCGCCGCCCGAAAGGAAGCCCACGCACATGTCGGTCTCGCCAAACGGAAACCCGTCGCTTGCGCCATGCACCTTCGGTGCAAGCATGTTGACGCAAGCTCTTCGCGAAGGAAGAAGGCTACTCCCCAACATCTCTGAGGCAATGCTGCTCCTTCCCCAAGGTAAAGTCAAATTAATTCATTATTTTCAATAAGTTATAGGAGGCTAATTTCCTCCGCCCAGACTAAGATTGGTTCAGGACGCTACATCCCGGCGGCGGGCGACGGCACGGCTGTCGGCCTGCTTGCCGCCGATGCCTTTGCCATACGCGCCGGGTCTTCGAATCTATCGGCGGGTCAGTCCTAATGCGCCATCGCGGCTATTTGGGAGACAATCCGAGGGGTGCCGTGCCAAAATCGATCAACGGATACGGGATGTGGTCTTGGAAAGTATTGACGTTCCGGTTGTTGACGGCGCTCCACAATTCAACGCCCAACATGCCGTGGAGTTCGATTTTCACGGCTACAGGATGCAGTTCCCATCGCAGCATATCCTGCTGTCCGTGGCCGATGGGAAATCAGAGCATCATCAACCCTATCGCGAAGCCGGCTTCGCCCAAATTTGTCGCGTGCTCGGCGGGTCCTCGAAATCCGGGACCGTCATCGACGTTGGCGCCAATGTAGGTGATTCCTGCGCCATCGTGCACAAACATAGTGCCTTTGGAATCCTCTGCCTTGAGCCGTCGGAGTTCTTCTTCCCGTATTTGCAACGCAATATCGCAGATCATTTCTCCGACCGCGCCATCGCGCGACAGACGTTCGTTGTCGCAAGCGAAGATGACCTGCCGAAAAAACTCTGGCATTGGGCCGGAACAGCCAAACCCACGGAAGTGGCGGATGAGAACTCTGCCGCGTCTGTTTCGATGGCGCGCCTTATCCAGTCAACGCCGGATACGGTCCTTCTGAAAATCGATACCGACGGACTTGATCTCGATCTCGCCATCGCGGCGCTTCGGACCGGCGGAAAATTTCCGATCTATTTTGAATTTGAATTTCAGATGGCTACGCGGCGCCTTTTCCTTGAGCATCTCGAGAAGATCGGCGCGCTTTTGAACAAGGCCAAGGCGGCTGGCTATCGGTCGGCCTATCTGTGGGATGATCCGGGGCGCTTCTTCGGCAAGATCACGCTTGACCATTCCCGCGAGTTTATCAACGCCCTCAACTATATGGGACATCTCTCGCATCGCCCGTTTTGGGGGTTCGACATCTGTCTTGTCCATACCGATCATCTGGATTTCATGGGGGGGCTGGATGCAGCATTGTCGAGCGATCTATTGCTTGGTCTGCCCGAAGGTTAGTTTTCTCGATCCGGAATTTGACCCAATCTCGGGCGATGCTAAAAACGGCTCTCATTCCTACTTGCCGGAGCCCCGTCATGTCCGTTACCGCCGACTTGCGCGCCTTGATCAAGGCCGGGACGTTTCTGCACCTGCCGTCGGTCTATGATCCGATCACCGCACGGCTCGTCCAGCAGGCGGGGTTCGAGGCGACCTATGTGGGCGGCTATGTCTCCGGCGGCTCCAGGGCGACGACGGAGCCGCTGCTGACGATGACCGAGCAGGTGGCGATCGCCGGCGAGGCCGCGGCGGCGGTCACGATCCCAGTGCTGGCCGATGCCGGCGCCGGGTTCGGAGAGCCGCTGCACACCATGCGCACAGTCCGCGAATTCGCCCGCGCCGGGATCGCGGGGATCCATATCGAAGATCAGCTTTTTCCCAAACGCGCCCATTATCACAAATACCAGGTGCACGCGATCGGCCCCGAGGAGTTCGCCACCAAGATCCGCTATGCCTGCCGGGCCCGGGACGAGGTGGATGCGGATTTCCTGATCATCGCCCGCTCCGATACCTGCCGCGAGTTCGGCGTGGAGGAGGCCGCCGGCCGGATCAACCTTGCCGCCAAGGCCGGCGCTGATATGGGCCTTCTGTTCCCCCGCTCGCCCGAAGAAGCGGCCCGCGCACCGGAAATCTGCGATGTTCCGCTGGTCTATGTGCAGAGCCGGGGCAATCGGGACGGCCGTCCCCTGTTCTCGCGACAGGAACTGAAGGATATGGGCTATGTCATGTGCATCGATGCCCAGGTGGTTCTCGCGACCGCCTTTGCCGCCCAGCGCGACATGCTGAAGGAATTGCGCGAAACGGGGGATTTCACCGGCCTCTCCCCCGCCGATTTCGTCCGTGCGCGTCAGGAGATCGAGGACATTATCGGTCTCGACGGCTATTACCAGATCGAGGCAGAGACGGTGGAGAGTTTCTAATAAATAACGTTAACAAATGATCAGTATTTATTGTAATTATTTATTTTTTATCGATCGACACACCCGGCGTTTGCATCGCCTCACTCACCGGCTTGACCGCGTCTAGATCAATCTCGGGACGGCGAAACAGCTCGCCCGCCACGGACTGATAGGCGGCCGCGATTTCAAGCGCGGAATCGTCACGCAGCCGGCGGGCGATGATCTGCATACCGACCGGACGACCGTCACGGGTCAGCCCGCAGGGCATAGCCACCATCGGCTGTCCGGTGACGCTGAACACGTAGGTCGACAGGAAGACATCCTGGAACCGCTCCACCGGCTTGCCGCCGACGGTCGTCGGCAACGGCTCGTCCAGGCGGAACGGCGGCGCGCCGACACAGGCCGCGGCGATGAACTCGTAGCGTTCCATGAAGCGGCGCACCCGGTGCCAATAGGCGGTGCGCAGCTTCTCGGCCCTGGTGACGTCGCGCAAAGACATCTCCAGCGACGGTGTGATCTGGTTGATCAATTGCTGGGTCATCATGCTTTTATGGGCATCGAACCGGTCGGCATAGCGGGCCACCATGCCGAACGCCCTGGTGCCGGAAACGACCTCGCGGATGTCGGAAGTATCGAAACAAGCATCCTCGATCACACAACCCAGGCTCTCCAGGCGCGCCAGACCATTACGGATCAGTCCATCCACCTCCGGATCGAGCGGGATGACGCCGAGATCGCCGGCATAGGCGACCCGCCGTCCCGCCATTGCCGCCCTCCCCGACGCGGCGGCCCGGTAGTCGTGCCCTTCATCAGGCAGCGAGCTCGGGTCCCGGTCGTCGGGCCCCGCGAGCACCGACATGGCAAGACCAACATCGCCGACATCGCGGGTCATCGGTCCCTGGACATGCTGTACCAGCGTGTCCCAGCCATAATCGGTCGGATAGAACGGCACCCGGCCCGGGCTTGGTCTGAGTCCCGCTAAATTGTTGAACGAGCAGGGAATCCGGATCGAGCCGCCGAGATCGGTGCCGAGCGCCAAGGGCGCCATGCCCGCCGCCACCGCCGCGCCGGAGCCACCGCTGGAGCCGCCGGCGGTCACGTTCACGTCCCAGGGATTGCGGGTGGTGCCGAAAATCTTGTTGGTGGTGTTGATGTCGTGGGCAAACTCCGGGGTGTTGGTCTTGCCCAGCAGCACCCCGCCCGCCGCCTTCAGCCGCTCGACTGTGATCGTGTCCTCCTCCGGCACGTCATGCTCCAGCAGGAGCGAGCCGAAGGTGGTTCGCAGCCCCTTCGTCTGGAGGATGTCCTTGACCAGGAACGGCACGCCTTCGAGAGGCCTTGCCGCCTCTCCCGCCGCGCGGCGCCTGTCAACCGCGCGGGCATGTTCCAGAGCCTCGGGATTGACGGTGCAGACCGCGTTGATCACCGGGTTCACGGCGTCGATCCGGGCCAGGAAAGCCTCGGTCACCTCAGCGGCGGAAACCGTGCCGTTGGCGACCGCCTCGGCAATCTGGCCGGCGGTCCAGTCGATAATCGCGCCCCTCATCGGGTTCCTCCGGCTGGCCCAGCCGGCTTCCGGTTCCAGGTCGAGCCATCCATGGTCAAGGTCCGGCGCGCGAACCGCCAGCCGGCCTTCGTCCTGACCAGGATATCCTCGTAGATACCGCAATCGGCGATTGCCGGCAGATCTCCCGGCGTGCCGTTATAGGCTATCAGGTAGCAGCGCCCGCGCACCTGCCCGTCGGCTTGCAACTCGAGATGCAGGTTCCCGTTCCAATGGCGCCGGTAGCGCCCGCCGCGATTGTCCCGGTCCCGCGTCTTATGTGCCTTCAGGGACTCGCGCCCCCGCACCTCGATGCCGACCTCCGGTGACAGCATCTCGCCCTCCGGAGTGAAGCAATCGGCGTATCCTTCGATATCGCAGGCGTCGCTCGCGAGATTGTAGATCGCGTAGAGGTTTTGGATCTCAAGCTGATCCTCGACCGAGAGTTTCGCCTTGCCGGTCATGCCGCCCGCTCCCCTCAAAACAAACACCATCACCGACAGGGTAATCCAGCAAACGGAGGTTTGAAATCGCGCCGATCCGTGCAAGATCACGGCAACCGAAATTAACCATTTGAGGGAAAAGATCCATGGCTCGGTTATGTGAAGGACGGGTCGCCATCGTCACCGGCGCGGCACGCGGCGTCGGGCGCGAACACGCGCTCGCCCTGGCACAGCACGGCGCGAAGGTGATCGTCAACGATCTGGGCGCGGCCGTGGACGGTACCGGCGCCGATACCGGACCCGCGCAGAAGGTAGTGGAAGAAATCAAGGCTATGGGCGGCGAGGCCGAGGTCAACGGCGATGACGTCAGCTCCTTCAGCGGCGCCAAGAACATGGTGGACCAGGCGATCTCCACCTTCGGCAAGCTGGATATCGTTGTGAACAACGCCGGCATCCTGCGCGACCGCATGCTGGTCAACATGTCGGAAGAGGAATGGGATGCGGTGATCCAGGTGCATCTGAAGGGCACCTTCGCGCCTTCGCGCCATGCCGCCGCCTATTGGCGCCAGCTTTCCAAGGATACCGGCGACAAGGTGCATGGCCGGATCATCAACACCAGCTCGACCTCGGGCATCTACGGCAATGTGGGGCAGACCAACTATGGTGCCGCCAAGGCCGGCATCGCCGCTTTCACCATTATCGCGGCGCGCGAGCTTGGCCGTATCGGAGTCACCGTGAACGCGATTTCCCCGACCGCCTATACCCGGATGACCGACACTCTGCGGGAGTACACCAAGGAAGATATCGAGGTCCGGGACCCGAGCTGGGTATCGCCGACGGTGGTTTATCTCTCAAGCGTCGAGGCCGGCGACATCACCGGGCGCGTCATTCAGGCGGGCAATGGCCAGGTCGCGGTCTGCGAGGGCTGGCGGCGCGGCGCCGAGATCAAGCAGACCAAGGATGTCGAGGCCCTCGGCGTCGCCATCCGCGACATGATCGGCCGGGTACGCAAGAACTCCGGCATGGACGGCCTGGAACTCGATTAGGCGCTCGAAGGCTGGCGGGCACTGTGTTTTAAGGCAGGACCCGCCGCCTTCGCGAAGACGGTCACCAGCAGGTCGATCGCCGCCCGGATCCAGGGCGCGCGAGCAGCCTCCCGGTGACAAAGCAGCCAATAGTCCGCGTTGAGCGTCTCAATCGCGGACCCCAATTGCTCGATACGCGGGTCGGGTGCCGCGACCGCGCAAGGCAGGATGGCGAGCCCCGCGCCGGCGGCAACGGCTTCTAAAATCTGTTCGGTGCGGTCGAAGCGAAGAGCCGGCGTGGCGCCACGCCACCGCCGCGCAAGCCAGCGCATGGTCAAGTAATGCTCCTGTGCCTCGGTGAATCCGATCCAGGGCAGTGTCGAGAACCACGACTCCGGTTCAAGTTTTCGCGCGCGGGTTGCCAGGTCGACGGATGCATGGACCGCGCAATCGAGGCTGCCGATCCGGCGGCTGATCAAGTCACCGGTCTTCGGTAATCCATGCCAGATCGCAATGTCAGCCTCGCGCACGGTCAGGTTCTCGCGGCTGACCGTCGAGGAAACCTCAAGACGCACGCCGCTCTCGAGGATCAAGTCCGAGGCGTGGCGGGACAGCAGCATCGCCGGCCAATCATTTGCGGCCACGTGAACGAGACGGTTCGCAACCTCCCTCATCCGACTTCCTTGTCCGCGCAGAGCGTCGGCGGCGTCACGCATCTCAGCGGCATGTGGCAGCAGACCTCGTCCGGCCTCGGTCAGCGTGTGGCCGTCACGACCACGCTCGAACAGCGGCACGCCGAGCGCGTCTTCCAACGTCCGGACATGACGGGAGACGGTCGGTTGGGTCACACCCATCGATAGTGCCGCCGCTCTCAGGCTGCGTTGCTCCGCCACGGCGAGAAACATTGAGATCCCGGTCCAATCAGGCTTCGGCATATCGTTAAAAATACTTAACATTGATGAGGAATTCATTCGTATTAGATACAAATTCGAAACGCTAGCCTGCATTGTCGTCGAGTCCACCGAACCCAATGGAGCGGCCGTCATGACACGGATCGCCGTCACCGCCACCGCCATAGCGACCTGGTCCCTCGTGCTCGTGATCAGTCGAATCCTGCTTCTGCACCATGGTTTCAATCCTTGGTCCTTCTCTTTCGTGCAGTTACTGGCCGGCGGATTGTTGTTCGCCTTGTTTCCCGGCCGGTCAGGAGCCGAGCAGACCCCGCTTGCTCACCGGCTGCGCCCCCTGACCGACCCTCGGACATTGCTTCTCGGCTTGCTGCGGGTCCTGAGCGCGTCCAGCTTCACCGCCGCCGTGGTCCATGTGACCGTGTCGGAAGCTTCGGTCATTGGCTCGATCAGCGTCACCCTGTCGGCCATTTCGGTATGGGTTCTCTTCAAACGTCGGCCGGCGCCATGGGAATGGCTCGGTCATGGAATGCTGATCGCCTTGATTCTCATTCTCATACCAAGCCTCGACGGCGGTTGGCGAAACCCGGCGATCTTGCTTCTGGTGTTCAATGAGTTCTGTGTCGTCGCGTCCAGCCTTATTGCAGAACGGCACCCCGACAATCTCAAAGACGACACTTCGACGAGGGTACGGTTTACCGGTTCGGTCCTGTTGGTGACGGCGGCACTCCTGCTGGCAATCCGGCTTATCGACCGCGAGAGCGGCACGCAATTCGACGAGCTTGTTGTGTCGCTGCCGGTGCCGTTGGTGGTTTACGGGATCATTGTCGGCATCACGCTCCGGGCACCGGCGATGCTGTTCAGTTTCTGGTCGATTCGGCTGATCGGCGCCCAGAACTACATGGCCGCCGCCGCGTCGCTGCCGCTTGCCGGGCTGGCCATGGCAGGGATCGCCGAATACATGGGCCTTCTGCCAGTAACGGCCGTTCTACCGCAACTCGCGAATGCGGTTCTGGTTCAACTCGCCTGTCTGATGATCCTCGCCGCGCGGTGGCATGACGAGCGCGTTCAACAGCCAGACCATCGGCTCGGCTAGAAGCGGCCGGGATGGCGGTGATGGTTCGCTAACCGCTCAGACCGCCCGCAAGCGGTCCAGCGCCGCCTCCAGCTTTTCCTTCTTGCCCTGGTCTTCGGCGAGACGGTCGCGGTTTTCCTCGACCACCTCGTCCGGAGCATTGGCGATGAACTTCTCGTTCGAGAGCTTCTTCGCGGTCTTGTCGATCTCGATCTGAACCTTTGCGATGTCTTTTTCCAGGCGCGCGCGCTCCGCGGCCAGATCCACGACATCGGCAATGGGCAGAACGATGGTTGCTTCGTCGATGACGCTTTGCACGGCGCCGGCCGGGATCGGGCCATCCAAAGCCTCGGCGGATTTCAACCGGCCGAGATGCTGGATGATGTCCCGATGCGCCGCCAGCCGCGCGCGGGTCACGTCCGACATACCAGCGAGACGAAGGTCGATCTCCACCTTCGGCGCGATGTTCATCTCTGAACGGATCGAGCGCACCTCGCTGACCAGGCGCACCACCCAGTCCATTTCGGCGACCGCACCGCTGTCAGGTTCGAGGTTTGACAAGTCGGGCCAGGGGGCGGTTATGAGCAGTCCGTTTCCGTCGAGACGCTCCCACAGTTCCTCGGACAAATAAGGCATCAGCGGATTCAAGACGTTCATGATCTGCCGCAAAACCCAAGCGGTCGTCGCCCGGGTTTCGGCCGCCGCCGCTGCATCACCGCCGGCGAGGATCGGCTTGGTGAATTCCAGATACCAGTCACAGAACGTGCCCCAGGCGAACTGATAGATCAGGTTCGCGGCTTCGTTGAAGCGGTAGTCCTCGATGGCACCGGCGACCTGTCCCGACGCGCTCATCGCCGCGCCAACGATCCACCGGTTCACGGTCTCCTTGACCTCGGCCGGATTGAAGGCCGGATCATGTGCGCACCCGTTCATCTCGGCATAGCGGGTGGCGTTCCACAGCTTGGTGGCGAAATTCCGATATCCTTGGATACGGCTCTCCGCCAGCTTGATGTCGCGGCCCTGGGCCGCCATCGCCGCGAGCGTGAAACGCAACGCGTCGGTGCCGTATTTCTCGACGATGTCCAGCGGGTCCATGACATTGCCCTTGGACTTGGACATCTTCTGGCCCTTCTCGTCCCGGACCAGGGCATGGATGTAGACGGTGTGGAACGGCACATCATCCATGAAATGCATGCCCATCATCATCATCCGGGCGACCCAGAAGAAGATGATGTCAAATCCCGTCACCAACACGTCGCCGGGATAGTAGCGCGCCAATTCCGGGGTCTTTCGGGCCAGCCGATGGTGGAAACGGCCACAGCGCCGAGGAGAACCAGGTGTCCAGCACGTCCGGATCCCGGGTCAGCGGCTTTGCCTCGCCATAGTGGGCGGCGGCGGCGGCGTTGGCTGCGTCCTCGTCCGCCTCGACGAAGACCGTGCCGTCCGGGCCGTACCAGGCCGGAATTTGGTGCCCCCACCACAGCTGGCGGGAGATACACCAGGGCTGGATGTTCCGCATCCATTCGAAATAGGTGTTTTCCCAGTTCCTGGGCACGAACTTGGTGCGCCCGGTCTCGACCGCTTCGATCGCCGGCTTGGCCAGGGTCTTGGCGTCGCAATACCACTGGTCGGTCAGCCAGGGCTCCAGCGGCGCGTTGGAACGGTCCCCATGCGGGACGGTGTGGACGGTATCCTCGATCCGGTCAAGGAGGCCCAGCGCCTCGATATCCGCGACGACCCGCTTGCGGGCCTCGTAACGTTCAAGACCGCGATACGGCTCCGGCACGTTCTCGTTCAGATGGGCGTGCTGGTCGAGAATGTTGATCATCTCGAGGTCATGGCGGCGGCCGACCTCAAAATCGTTGAAATCATGGGCCGGCGTCATCTTGACCGCACCGGTGCCCTTTTCCATATCGCTGTATTCGTCCGCCACGATCGGGATGCGCCGGCCAACCAGGGGCAGAATGGCGTGCTTGCCGACGAGATCCCGATAGCGGTCATCATCGGGATGCACCGCGACGCCGGTATCCCCCAGCATGGTCTCCGGCCGCGTCGTCGCGACAGTGATGTAGCGGCCCTCCTCGCCCTCGATCGGGTATTTGAAGTGCCAGAGCTTGCCCTTGACCTCGATCTGCTGAACCTCGAGATCGGAGATCGCGGTCAGGAGCTTTGGATCCCAGTTCACCAGACGTTTGTCGCGATAGATCAGGCCCTGACGGTAAAGATCGACGAACACTTTGATGACCGCGGCTGAGAGCCCCTCGTCCATGGTGAAGCGTTCACGCTCCCAATCGGCGGTGGCGCCGAGCGAGCGGAGCTGATTCATGATCATGCCGCCGGACTCGGCCTTCCAGTCCCAGACCGTCTCGATGAATCTCTCGCGCCCGAGATCGCGCCGATCGATCCCCTTTTCGCCCAGCTGCCGTTCGACGACCATCTGCGTCGCGATGCCCGCGTGATCCATGCCCGGCTGCCAAAGCGCATCGCGGCCACGCTTGCGGAAATAGCGGATCAGGATGTCCTGGATCGTGAACGTCAGCGCATGGCCGATATGCAGGCTGCCGGTGACGTTCGGCGGCGGCATCATGATTGTATAGGGCGCGGCGTTCGCGGACGGGTTCGCACGGAACGCGCCGTCAGCCTCCCAGCGCTGATAGAATTTGGCCTCAAGCGAGGCGGGATCATATGTCTTTTCAAGCATTGCGACGGGTCCAGCGATACTGAATAGCCGGCGTGGCCAAAAGGCCGGTCCGGGTGCGACTATTTAGGACAAAGTGCCGCGCGTCGCCAGTCTTTCCGGGCATTTTGCGGATCTGCAAGCAGATCCGCTTTCCATTACCAGGGATCGCGCCGCTGCGACTGCATCACCAGACGCTCGATCTCCTCGCGGACGAGGCGTTCGACCATCATGGGCAGATGCTGGTCCAGCCACTCCTTGAGCATCGGACGCATCAGCTCGCGGGTCAGGCGTTCGAGCGTAATCGCCCCATTGCCGATCGGCAGCTCGTGATAATCCTCGTTCAGCTTCTCGTTAAGCCGGGTGAAGGAATCCACGGTCTCTTGTTCCTGAGGCGGCGACACGAGGCCTTCATCAAGCCTGGGTGGCGGCGCCGGCGCGGGAGGTGGCGGCGGAGGTGGTGGCGGAGCCGGTTCTTCGACGTCGAACTTCTGCTCATCGAACAGCGGTTCGTTGTCCGCCTCCATATCGCTCAGATCGAGGACATCCTCTTCATCCTCTTCCGGTTCTGGCTCGGGCTCCGGCTCGGGCTCGGGCTCGGGTTCCGGCTCTGGTTCGGGCTCCGGCTCTGGCTCGGGCTCTGCCGTAGCTTCTTCGGCTTCGGGTTCGGCCTCGGCCTCGTCACCGTCTTCGGCAATAATGTGTCGAATGGACGCAAGAATTTCCTCCATTGACGGTTCTTGAGCGGTATCGGTCATTAACCCGGCCCCAGGCCTACGAAATCTTTGTTAAGAGTAGCTTACAAGTTCATAAAGCACCAGAACACCGGTAGAAACGCCCGTCATGCTTTGGCATTACGGCTGCTGCCCCGATACATCCGTTCCATAGAATCGATTCTCCGATTCGAGGAAATGCCGGTCATAGTCATAGACCTCCACCGGCAAGGTCAGTGATGCCGCAGTCAATTGCCCAAGTGCCACCAAAAGCTGCTGCGAGGCGACGAAGGCATCCCGCTCTGCCCGCACCAAACCTACCTGAGCATCCAACAGTTCCTGCTCGGCATCGAGAACATCGAGAACGGTCCGCGCGCCGACGGTGGCTTCCTGCTCGACCCCCTCCAACGCAATCCGGGCCGACTCGACCTCGGAGGTCAGCGATGTTGCCCGCGCCACCGCCGTGGTCCACGCCTCATAGGCACGGGCCGAGGTGTCGACCACCGACCGGCGCACCGATTCGACGAGGATTCGTCTGCGGTTCGCCTCTTCCTTGGCGGCGCGGACCCGGGCTGAAACCGCGCCCGCCTGGTAGAGCGGAATTGTCACCTGAACTTCCAGGGAAAGCGATGTTGACTCGTTGCTGGCGCCGCTCGTGTCTGCGGCATGTTGCGCCTGGCCAACGAGATTCACGGTGGGCAGCAACTCGCCCTGCGCCTCGGAAACCCGCTCGATAGCGCTCAGTTCCTCGAACTTGGCGGTGACCAGGGTGAAGTTGTTTCCGGTGGCGTACTCCACGCTTTCTTCAAGGCTGTCGGGCAACCCGGCGGGAAGTTTGGGCTGGGTCAGATTGGTCGGAACGATACCGACGATCCGTTCAAAAATGACACGGGTCGACACCAGATTGCCTTCGGCCTGGGTGCGATCCGCCTGGGCCCGCGCGACCCGCGATTCTGCCTGCGCGACGTCTGTCCGAGTCACCTCGCCGACCGCGAATCGGTCGCGGGTTGCCTCAAGCTGCTTCTGCAGGCGCACCAGATTGTTGATCTGCAGCTTGAGAACCGACTCGTCCCGGATCGTATCGACATAGGATGTCGCGGCGTTCAGCAAGATATTTTGTTCGGTGGTGAACATTCTGGCTCGTTCGGCCTGAACGTCACTCGTCGCACGCCGCACCGCCGCTTCGGTTCGCCCACCACGATACAACGGCTGGGTCACGGACAGGTTGGCGGTTCGCGGAAAGGACCCGCGGCTTGAATTTGAAGTTTGAGTTTCGCTATCGACATAGGTCCCGCCAGCGGACAATGTCGATGAAACCGTCGGGCGCCATCCCGCTTTGGCCTGAGGCACCCCCTCATCAACGACCCGCAGGTTTGCCCGCGCCGATCTCAGATCCGGGTTGGTTGTATAGGCCATCGCCAAGGCTTCTTCCAAGGTCTGCGCCTTGGCGGACGGAATACCCGAGAGGACCAGTCCCACGCCGAGGACCGCGGCGATCAGAGTCCCCGCCCGACATCGTGACGTCCCGGTCTTTGTCGTCGCAATTCGTCTGTCCATAATCACCCTGTCCTCAAACGCCCGTTTCGGTGCGATGGTGGAGCGTCTGCCCTGATCGCGGGCACGGTCTCTGATTACGTTCTCTGAACGATGAGTCAAAACACAAATCCCGGCTCCTTGGCGAGCCCGGGAAGCATCGGGGTGCTGGCATCGAAGACGATACGCCGGGACACGCCAGAACGCGTCTTCTCGACGCAAACCGCCCGGCCCACGGCCCCGCTGCCGTCGTAGAGCACCGTCATCAGCCGGCCATGATCGGAAAGTTGAGAAAGCAGCCCGTCGGGGATATGCCCGACGCCGCCGGCTATCAGGATAAGGCTGAAGGGCTGCTGCTTGGCGAAGCCACTCGCTAGAGCTCCCTTGACGACGGCGGCGTTATCGAATTCCAGTTCCGCGAGCGTCTGATTGGCGCCGTCCACCAGAGCCTGATTTTCCTCGACGGCGACAACTGTCGACACCAGCCTGGAAAGAATCGCGGTCGAATACCCGGTCCCGCAACCGATATCGAGCGCAACGTCATGCTCATCCGGCAGGGCGTCCTGGAGCAGACGTGCGAGAATCATCGGCTCAATCAGGTAGCGTCCCCCACCGATGTGCAGATCTTCGTCGGCATAAGCGATGCCTTGGAGACCCCGCGGGACGAAACGCTCTCTCGGCACCCTTTCGAAGGCGTCGAGAATTCTCGGATCGGTTACTTTGTTGGCGCGGATCTGGTTTTCGATCATGTTGTGCCGCGCGGCGGTATAGTCGCTCATTCTTCGCCAATCCCAATAGCTGGCACGGCCACCAACACAATAGCCGACAAGAGGTTATACTCAGCCGAACCGTCGAACTCAATGCGGTGGAACGAAGAGTAACAACCATCATATGGAAAGCGGGGCCGCCGTGCGAAAACCGACGGGAATCGCGGCGCTCATCGACGGGGATCCGGATGGCGCGAAACCGGGGTGTCTCCTCACCCGAAAGGCCGAGCGTGCTTTATCTTCGCCACGGTGGCACGACTCGGGGCAGGTGCAACAAGAAGCCCTTCCGCCCGTGTGGTCCGTCGAGGCGGGCGGTGACCCCGGCAATCTGTTATAAAGCCTTCGAAAAAGCGCCGCCGGGATCAAAAGAGAAATGCGCCACGGGAAAAGCCTCCTGGTCCCTCACCTCAAGTCGATACGGGATTATTGGCTTGACCGGCGCGGCCGTCGGAGAATGCCGGCTCGTTCGGATCTGGATCCGTGCGATGTTCCCGCGCTCATTCCGTATTTCCTGCTCACCGATGTGACCTACGATCCGCTGTCGTTTCGCTATCGGCTGATTGGCACACAGATCACGCAGATATCAGGCCGAGACGCGACGGGGCGAACCATCGATGAGGATCTCTATGGCGAGAAGGCCGAGCGTGTGAAAAGGGCCTATCTACAGGTCGTCGCCAGCCGGGAACCGGTGGCGGTACGGGAGATCGCGCAATTCGTGCGCAAGGATTGGCTGCGCATCGAGGCACTCCTGCTGCCGCTCGGAGAGACCGATGAGCAGGTGACCATGATTTTGAGTTCGGTTGGTGTTCTCGAAAAATCGGAAGCCCGTTTCACCGACGACACGCGCATCGAACTGGATTGGCGCCGCTAGCCTTGTGCTGCATTCGGACGTTGTGCCCCGTCATACCGACCGAAACGGGACACCGGTCGTTATTGGTCCAAGTCGACCTGGATCGATTGCATTCTCCAGATCCCGGATTCCATCACAAAGCGTAGCACGTATTTCATACGGAACCGGCTGAGATCGATGTATCCCGAGAGCCGGACGATCCCGTCATGGGTCATCTCCCCCTCCTCGTCGGGATGGATCTCGCGGACCGCCAGTTCTTCCATGCGGATCGCCCGGGATCTGAATTCCTTGAACGCCTGGGCGATCGCGTCGGTGCTGTTCTTCTCGCGGAATTCCCGGGTCGCAAGGTCCCGCAGGACGGAATAGTTCCCGCTGATATTGGCATCGTTCAGACGCAGCAGCGTGCTGATGATCAGGATATCCCGCTCTTCCTCACTGGGCATTTCCGCGGCACGGGACGGGGATACGGCGAGCATGACGGCAAGCACGGCACCGGCCAGGACGCTGAATTTTCCGAACTTCATCAAAAGTGCCTCCAACCAGCCTCTAACAGCCCTGGGAACGATTTGCGCAGGTCGCGAGCTCAAATCCAAAACCCGTTCAGACCGAACACGGGATCACGTGGAAATTGATGGCCCAACGCGGCGAGTGCATTCCCTCTCATGTTCGATAGAATTTCCTGGAGGCCCGGGCCGGAATCGAACCGACGTACAAGGATTTGCAGTCCTCTGCATAACCACTCTGCCACCGGGCCAATGGGATCGAGTTCCTATCGATTCCCCGACCCGCTTGCAAGATCAAAAGGCGCGGCTTTGCCGCCGCCGCAACTCACGCACCGGCCTCGGCCTGCGCACGCCCCGGGATATATTGACGGTCAATTCCAATGCCGTTGAAATGGTCCTGCTGCGGTTCCGGCGACATCGGATTGCGATTGGAAGAGTGATGAATTCAAGGAGACGTCAGCGATCTCCGAGCCGATCAAGGCAAACGCTTTCATTTGGCCGTTCGGCACTGAAGTGATGCCGATTGAAGCAAAGGGCGAAGGCCCCACATTGCAAGGTCCCGTTTTGATCCTGGGTGGCGAAAGTACCATTGCACGTCATCTGAGCCGTCATTTAACCAGCATGGGTATCCGCGTCATCTCGACGTCCCGTCGAGCGAATCGCGGCGGCCAGGCGAACACTTGTCTTTTTGACCTCGCTTCTCCCGACGCCCCGCTTCCTTTGGATGAGGCGGATTGCGTGGTCGTCTGCGCGGGCGTGACGAACATTCTGGAGTGCGAGAGGAACCGACCGCTCTCCGACCTCATAAACGTCGAAAACACGGTTCGCGTCATCGACCGCTGTTTGGAGAATGAAAGGCGGATCCTCTATTTTTCGTCCAATGCCGTTTTTGACGGATCGGCACCTTTCTGCCGTCTGGACCAACCGCCAAATCCAAAATCCAGGTATGGCCACCAGAAGCTTCTGATCGAACGTTACCTTACCGAAAAGGCCGCCCATTCCTCGATTATTGTGCGTCTGACGAAAGTGTTCTCCGAGGAAATGCCCTTGCTCGCAACCTGGCGGCGTCAAGTGGCGGCGGGCGAACCGGTCAAGGCGTTTTCGAATGTTCTGGTTTCGCCCGTCTACATCCGCGATGTGGCGATGTGCGTCGAGGGGCTACTTTCGGGAAGCGCTGCTGGGATCTTTCAATTAGGCGGCGAGCAGGAGTTCAGCTATCTCGATCTGGCGCGAAGATATTTCGCGAATGACCCTGAAGCCGCGACCCTGGTTCGAAGCGTTTCCCGGGAAGACGGTCTGCCGATATACAATCACTTCAACTCGTTGAAGACGGAATTGCCGTCCAAGCTGCTCGGCGATCTGAAGAACAAGCAAGGCACGGACAATGATTTTAGATCCTGGTGATGTTTGTGAACCGGCAATGCCTGTGCCTGGATCAAGCGCCGACAATCCCCTGCGCATCATGGCATTGCTCAACTCACGCGCTGTTGGAGATACAATTTTCTATCAAGTCTTTGCGGGTTCCGTAAAACGACTCTTCGACCACGCAAATTTATTCGTTTTTATGAGAAAAGACAGAAATTACAAAATAGACCTCATGAAAATGAACCCGGAGTTCGACCTCGGAGTCTTGTTTGATGAATCGC
The DNA here is from genome assembly GCA_038146985.1 of Alphaproteobacteria bacterium. GTDB lineage: Bacteria > Pseudomonadota > Alphaproteobacteria > Thalassobaculales > Thalassobaculaceae > JADHLJ01. The sequence continues at coordinate 12,272 of JAYQSQ010000020.1, read as the reverse complement.
AGGAAAGCGTTTCGATCGATAATTTTCAGATCACTCATGACATCACCGCAATCAATTCCGAGATGCCGGAATACATAACCAATTACAAACCCTGGAAAAAATATGATCTTGGACGACAGCAATTGATCCTGTCCCCGTCCGGCATGCCGGAAGAAATGCTTTCAGCTTTCGACGACCCCGCAACACTCCGGATTCCAAGAGATCAGAACGAGCGCCTCGCCAAGGAACTGCGCGACCACGGAGTCGACGACAAATCCTGGTTCTGCGTCCTGAACTATCGCGAGCCGGGCTATCAGCACCGCCCCTCACGACCGATTAAGGATCAAATACCGGAATATTATCAAAAGCTCACGGAGTTCATAATCGACGAGCTCGGCGGTCAGGTCGTGCGCGTCGGACACCCGAGCATGACCCCCTTTCCTTCCAAAAAAGGGTTTGTCGATCTCGCGATGCTAAACGACAGGTTCATGCTTCATGCCTTCGCCGTTACGCGCGCCAGATTTCTTGTCGCGTCATTAAGTGGAATCGGTCATCTCGGATCGGCGGTCGGAACGCCGACATTAATGACCAACTGCGTTAGTCATCCGTGTTCAGCCGGCGTCTGGCGAGATCAGGACATGGCTCTGTATCTCACGATGTACACCGCGACGGGTAAATTGTTGTCCACAGCCGAACAGCATGATCTCGGCGTTTTCGCCTCACAGGACATCGTTCGCCTGGCCAAGGACGAGGGCTACCAGTTCATCAGGAATACGCCGGAAGAAATGGCGGAAGCCGTGAAACTCATGATGGACTCGACCCAGGATTGCCAAACCTGGCGCGAGCCTAAATCGCCGGAACAAACCAGGCGCCGTCCAAACCGGTATGAATTCCCGATGAGTCCTAGGCGGCGCAATCGGATTGTCGAATTTCCTGAACTGACACGAAAATTAATTGCTTAGAGCCGCCATGACATCGTTCTCGCCGGATCGTTCCCCGCGATTTCAAATGCGTAGAAAAAAGCTATCGCGCATATCGGTACCTTCGGCGCTTTCGATAACCGTAGCCCGGTGAAAAAATTTGCACCCCCAGGGGCCGGTTGCTATATACGGCGCACGCTGACGCGATGGATATCGCCTCTGATCCCCGGTAGCTCAGCGGTAGAGCAAGCGGCTGTTAACCGCTTGGCCGGCGGTTCAATCCGTCCCGGGGAGCCAATTGAAACAGGGACTTGGGCTAAAAGCTCAGGTCCCTGTTTTCTTCTGGCGCCAAATCTCATTTGCGGCCGGCGAAAACGCCTGCGGCATTATAGCCGGTGCCGGTGATCTTGAAGTCGCCCCCCGTCTCCGGCGGGATGTTCGCGCCGTCGGTTCCGAAGAAAGCGCCACGCATGTCGAGCGATCGGCCCCCGTCGGTAGCGCTGAGCGTGTAGTATTGGCTGGTCGCATTGAACCCCGTTGCCGAGGTAGTGAAGGTGTTGCCGTTGAAGTTGAAACTGTTCAGGGTCGCCGTCGAGGCGGCCCCCGCGAGGGAAACGCCTAGCGAGAATGTTCCGGTCTTAACTTGGGTCTCGCCCGCGTTGATGATGCTGCCGACGACATTCCCGTTGTAGGTGCCCGTGGCCGTGAGCGCGCCGAGCGTTCCAAAGCTGGTCGCGGCCCCGGCGACCCAACTCGCCATGTGAAACACCACGTTGTTGCTGACCTGTTCCTGACCCCAGAATCCCCAGGTCAGAAACTCACACGTGGAGCAGAGGTCGAAATTCGGTCCATTGTTGCCGCCGGTCACAAGGTATCCAGCGGTTGTCGTCGCCTCCGATCCACCGCCGGACGTGGCGCCATTGCCGAGTTCGGAAGCGAGATGCCCATCATCGACATAAACCCGAACGCCACCGGTGCTGTTGGCCGTCACGGTCGTCGAGCCACCGTCCGGTGATACGTTCACATTGACGGTCGGCTGATCGGTCGACGTGCTGATGGACAGAAACGACGTATCGGCGGCAGATGAGGCGACATAGGCGTTCGGCGTCCCCCCTACCGTTCCGGCGCCCCCGTAATAGGATGTCAGAGTCACGTTCGCGAGTTGGGTATTGCTGGACGGTATCGTGAACGCGCCGGTGCGGTTGGCAACATTGACCGGGTAATAAGGCGTTCCCGGCGTCAGATCGTCGACACCTGCCTTGGTGCCGCCGGTATCCGTATCCTCGATCGAGGTGAGAACAAAGTGATCCGGCGCTGTGGCTCCGAAAAAGTCTTTCCCGGCAGACGTGTCGGCCGAATATGTCGCGCCTTTGTGGATTTTCGGCGTGGCCGTTCCGGTCTGGTCCACCTGTCCGACCATGACACCCTGTAAATACGGATTGGAACTGATGGTGATGTTTCCGGCGATGACGCTGATGCTGGACTTTCCGCCCGTCTGGTCGAGCTCAAACCGGCTCGCCATGAACGGCGCAGACGATGCCGATGTCGCCCATTTCGCGAAGCCATCGGTATCGCCACTGCCGCCGGAGAAGCCGGTATCGCTCGATCGCAGGAACTGCAGGCGGGAATTGAGGAAGGAGTCGGGCTTGATTCCGTAGCGGACGGCGCCCGTCGTGGGCGTGGAACCGGTGAATTCGTTGCCGAGGACAATGAGGGATTTCTCCCCGTCGACGTTCAGCGCATAGGCGACAAAATTGGGATCAGCGGCGAAATCGACAGGTCCCGAAATCGAACTTGCCGTCGCGCCCGCCAACTGCCCGGAACAATTCAGGCTTGCCGGGCAGGTCGTGATTTCTTTCGGCGACGTCGTGGCTGGCCCAGGAAAGAACAGCCCATAGGAGCCGGCCGTGGACGAAGCCGTGAACCTTCCGCCGACCGTATCGTCCGACCCCGAGGCACTGGCCGATGAGAACCGCCGTGTCGACAAAGTCGACTCCGAGATCGTGATGTTCGCTCCAAGGGTTGCGAAACTGGTTCCACCGCGCACCTCAAAGCCTGCAAAAGTGCGGGAAAAGGCATTAATCGTCGGCGTCGATGGCTCCGACGAGGGCGGCGGCGCCTCGGCAGGTGTTTCAGGGGGCGGCGCAAGAGTTGGGGGCTGAACAGGCGGTGGCGCCTTCACTGGCACCAAAGTCGCGGGGCGTTCTTCCTCCGGCCGGGGCTGCAGGGGCGCCAGAGTCGGGTTCAGCTCCCCGGTCGCGAGCGTTCCCTCGCCGGGCGCCGGCGCGCCTTGCGGTCCAGGACCTCCGGGCGTGCCGGGAAGCACCTGCCCGTCCACCCCGCCCGGTGCGCCTTGGGATAGCCGCGCGGTACCGTCGTCGATTCGGGCAAGCTGGTCGCCCGAACCGCCCGCCGCGCCGCCCGGAGCCGGTCCAGCCGGGCCGCCCTGCGGATTGTTGGCCTGGCCGGTGGCCTGAGGCGGCTGTCCCCCGGCGCCGGGTGCGGGCGCGCCGCCCTGTCCCGAGGGTTGCTCCTGGGCCGACCGGCCGGTCTGGTTCTAGAAGCTTTTCAGGCGCTGATTGAGCGCCGCGGGCTCGCGGCGGGCCGGAGCGGTCACGGTGGATCCCGTCGTGGCGGCGGTCATGAAGGTGCCGGGTGTCGTGGTCGTCTGGATGTCGTTGCCGACCTCCATTGTCATTTCCTGACCGAACAGGAAATCGGCCGTCATCCCCTGCCCCGGCTGCATTTCGACCATCGCGATGCCGCCGCGAATGCCGATACTGCCGATCGGCGTCTTGATCTTGACAGCCTTGGTTTTGCTGATCCGGCCCCCGACAAAGCGGACAAACCCCTTGGTAAGGCTGACAGTCATGTCGCCGACCTTGGTGTCCGGATTATAGATGAAGGTATCGATCACCAGATCCGAATTTGGTCCGACGGTCATGGAGGAACCGTCGGCGAAAAGCAGCTGCGCGCGGCCCGTCGGATCGGTGACGACCTTCTCCTCGAAATACATCCGGGTTCCGGTGGACAGAACGCGGGTATCGCTCGACGGCGGCGTCCCCTCGGCTTTCGTATTGGCGATCGACGTAACGCCGATTTCACGGTCCGCGGCGACGGCCATGCTCACCGGCAGAAGCAATCCGACGACGATGGCCACGCACGCAACGCGCCCCGGCAATGGTCCCAGTCCGTCGCGATCAATCATGTGCCTCTCCCCGTTGCGGATCCGGCGGGTTCCGCGCCTGGAATTTCCCGCCCTAACGCCACTGGTCAGAACTGCACGGCCAGCCCGAGCCAGAACGTCTAATTATCGTGCGCAAAATTCACGAGGTTGGACCTTACCTTCTTGTAAATTCCCGTTGCGACCAAGGAGGTTGAGCCGGTGAGCTGCACACCAGCCACGACTTGGCCCGAATAGGATTCGTCTTCTCGGGTGACGTTCGGATCGATGCTGGCGTTCGGATCGTCATAAATCGTCTTGGAGATCCGCGCGGTGCCGGCCAGGCTCCAGGGCCCGGTAAGGTCCGGAAACGGTGAGGAGAACACTTGCGTTAACCCAAGCGATGCCTCGGCCAGCCAGTTCCGCCGACCGCGATCTTCGGTTACCTCGCGTTGGACGGCGGCGCTCCCGCTCGCGCGCAGCGACGGCGAAAGTGCGTGCAGCAACGAGGCCGAGAGCCCGGCGCGCAATCCGTTCAAGTCGGTCAAGGACGGGTTCGTGGCTGTATTGTTGTGATTGCGCTGGACGAGGAAGGCGTCCGAAGAGATCCGTGTCGACGGTCCGAGCACGTAGTTGCCGTCGATCCCGCCGCCGAAAGCGGCGTAGTATTGCCTGTTGGCAAGATTGACCAGATCCCACCGCAGATAGGGACGGTAATCCAGCCCCCGTGCAATATCGGGATCGGCATAGAATCTCGGACCCGACTTGACCTGCGCCAACGATGTGTCGACCTGGTCCTGGGTTGCCTGATTAGCCTGATAAAGGATCAGCTCGCTTTCGATTTCGGCTCGCGGCACAAGCCCCAGATCGTAGCTGTGGGTCAGCCGGACGGTTTCGAAAGTGTCGACATCCGATTGGTTGGTGAAGGTCGAGTCGAGATCGATATCCAGTCCCAACACCCGGACCCGCGTGGTGCTCGGCCCGGCATTGGCGTTGCTCTGATGCCGGATGCCCGCGAAGAAAATCCCTTTGATCTTGTGCCGGGAGGTCTGTTCTTCGATTTGGGCGAGGAAACCCTCCGCCCGGCCGGCGACAACCGCCGGAACGGTTTCATCGGCAAGAACCTCCTGCAAGTAGCCTTTCGCGACCTCAAACGACCCCAGCCGGAAATAAAGCACGCCCAATTCCATGCGCACCCGCGGCAGATCGGCGTTGATCAGGAGCATGCGTTCCAGCGTCGAGATCGCGCCCTCGAAATCCTTCATCTGGATGGCGAAGCGGGCATAGTCGAACGCTTTATCGAGATTTGCCGGGTCGGCGAACATCTCCTGAAAAGCCCGTTCGTAACGCTCTTCCAGGCTGGTCTCGGCCGCCGGCGCTTGACCTTGGGCGTGAACCTCGGGCGCCAGTCCAGTCCATGAAACCGTGACCGCCAGCATAAGCAGCGTCCGCGCCACAGTCAGCGGACGGCGCCCAGCATTCCGCACCACCCCGCGTATCCCCGGCATGGAGACGCTTATCCGTTTCAGCTTCTGCTTGATAACAGCCCCCCTGGGTCGGATATCCCGCGGACCGGTTCACCGTCTCGTCTAGCAGTATCGCACTTTCTTGTCATGTCGCGACTGCCGATCTTCAAACCGTCGAGTTTTCGATCGTCCCCGGTGTTAAAGGGAAAACCGGCTCAAGGCACCAGTTGAGGCACGCCGCCCTCCTTCTCGGAGAGCCGCCGGTGCGGTCAACGACCTAAGGGCGCATCAGCCGGCGCGAGCCACGCGATACTCGGGCCAGAAACCTGGCCAGACAATCCCAGTATGAGGATAAGCGCCGGCGCCGGTCCGGTCAGATCGGCGGGTCCCGCTCCAGGGCGGCTTTGAGACGCGCCGGATCAACCGCAACCTCGACCCCGGACCGTTCGAGTTGCAGCTTCAGCGAAACCCGGGAATCCATATTCCCCCATCCCCTGTTAAGCGCTTCGGTCATCTCTTCAAGGGTCAGATTGGCAATCCGCATGGGCACGCCCATTTCCCGGCCCAGCGCCGTCGCCAGTGAGACGTCCTTGTGGGCCAGCCGCAGCGCGAAGGCGGCGGGTTCGTACTTTCCGGGTAGGAACTGAGCGATCAGGCCATCAAAGGTCCGCCGCCGGCCCAACACGCCCTGCCGCACCGCTTCCCAGAGATCGAGCGGTTCCACACCGGCCTTGATACCCATGGTGAAGACTTCACCGAGCGCTGCCTGGACCGTATAGCCGGCGCAGTTATGCACCAGCTTGGCGATCGATCCGGCACCGATGGCGCCGATATAGGCTGCTTGATCGCCCATGGCATCGAGCTGCGGCTTGTACTTGTCGAACGTCGACTTGTCGCCCCCCACCCAGAGGGCGAGTTTGCCTGAATGCGCGCCGGCCGGGCCGCCGCTGACCGGTGCGTCCAGGAATTCGAACCCTTTCTCGGCGAACAGAGCGTGCAGTTCCCGAACCGATGTCGGGGAATTGGTCGACAGATCGAACACCGCGCCGCCCTTGCGCAACCCCTCGATAAGGCCATTCGCACCGGTCGCCACGGCGCGAACCTCGGGCGGCCCCGGCAGGGACAGGAAAACCACGTCCACCTGCTCGGCCACTGCCTTGGGCGAATCCGCCCACACCGCGCGGTTAGACAGAAACGGTTCGGCCGCAGCCCGGTTCATGTCGTGAACCACCAATTCGTTGCCGGCCTTGGCCAGGTTTCCCGCCATTCCAGCGCCCATCGTTCCGAGCCCAATAAACCCAACGCGCATCTGCATCTCCTGTCGCGGCAACATTCGGCGGGCCGCGCAGCGCGGCCGGTCGGATTTGTGGTCTTAATCTAGCACCAGGAACACCGGCCCAGAACAGGGCGGCACCACGATCACATATGCGGACCGGCTCGCTCGGCGTTAGGTCGCGGCTTCGGCTCGCTTCGGGCCCGTCACGGCGGTCGCGGCGCGGCCGTCTTCAACCGGTTTCGGCGGAACCATGCCGATCAGAGGCAGCATCTCGTCACGGGGAGCGAATTTCTGGATGCCGCCGTCGCGCATGACCATGATGTAGTCCACAACGGACAGGACATTCGGGCGGTGCAGGATCACCACCACGGTCACCTTCTGCTGCTTCAAGGCAAGGATGGCGTCGCTTAACGCCTGCTCGCCGGTGGCATCCAGATTGGCGTTTGGTTCATCGAGAACCACCAGCTTGACGTCGCCGAAGACCGCGCGTGCGAGGCCGACCCTCTGTCTTTGGCCGCCGGAAAGAAATCCTCCGTCCTGGCCAACTTCGGTCGATAATCCGTCGGGCAACGCCTCGGTCACCGGACGCGCGCCGGCCAGGTCGACGGCACGCCACCTCCTCCTCCGTGGCATCCGGCAAGAACCGAGAGATATTCTCGAATACCGTCCCGGATATCAGCTGAACATGTTGCGGAAGGTAGCCGATATGCTTGCCCCGATCGACGGGATCCCATGCGTGCAGCATGGTGCCGTCAGGCGCACATCCCCTGAACTCGGCGCTTCAATCCCGACCAGCAAGCGCGCCAGGGATGATTTTCCGGACGCGGTCGGGCCGAGTATCGCCAGGGATTCTCCCGGCTGCAGTTGGAACGAAACCCGGTTCAGGATAACTCTGGATGCCTGGGGAGGATCATAGACCAGATCCTGTACTCCAAGATGCCCGGACGGACTCGAGGCGTCACTCCTTCGGTCCAGCCGGGCACGCCCTCCTTGAGGGCTTTCCTCAGAAAACCGATCGATGCAAAGGCTTCCGAAAAATTCTCCCAAGAGTTTACAGAGTATTTCCAACGGCATGACGCAGCGCATGACCAGGAGCATCGATGCCATCATCGTCCCCGGCGCCATGTTCGATTCAGGATTGAAGATCTGCATCATGGCAACGGTCATGACCAGGGCCATGGACCCCATGCGCACGAACTTTACCAGTGCCTGGAAGATTCCGGAGCGGCGGCTTGCCATCGCCTGCATCTCCACGGCACGGTCATTGAATCTGCGCCATTCCTCAATCAACCGGCCAGATATTCCCAGGGTCTCGGTGGTTTCGGCGTTCCTGACCGCCATGGCGGCCAATTGCTGCGCCTTGGTCGCGGCCCGCCCGGCATCGGCGAGAAGGCCATCGGTCGCCAGACGTTTTCCAACCGCCAGGCCCGGCGACCAGCGACGAAAAGCGCGGTCAGGCCGATATAGTAGTTCAAAGCAAACAATACGGCGATGAAGACAGGCACCCAAACGGCGTCGACGGCCAGGAAGACCTGGGGCTCGCAATGAACATGCGTACCGAATTCAGCTTGGACAGCACCGTCATGTTCGCCCCGGCACCGCGCGGAACCGACTGCTTGAGCGACATGTCGAAGATGCGTTCGCCGACTTGCGAGTCGATCCATCGCGCGACTTTTTCGAGCACCAGGGTTCTCGCGTACTCGACAATGATTGAAATGCCGAGCACCCAAACCACGACGAAGACCAGCATCAAAGGGTTTCGTAGCTCTCGAGGGGATGACCCGCACGAAGAGGCTGTACATGTAGAACGGCATGACCAGGATCGTCATGTTCACGATGAAGCTGAACACTGTCGCCGTCGCGAAGGCGCCCTTCGCTGCGCGCATCAGATCGCCCAACGGGTCCTGGCTGTCCGCCGCCAACTTGTCCGACCATTCCTGATTGGTCGTCGCCATCTCCTAGGTCCTTACGATCGTGCGGTTCGCGCCGTTCACGAAACCGTCCCGACATCTAAAGTAAAGTCGCTCTCAGGCTTTCCGGACACCAAGGTCGAAATTCGCTTAGTCCTTTGAAACATCAGCACCTCATATCCCCGCGCCAGATTAACACAAGCGTCACACCGTCACACCGTCCTCACGGACGACCCGTCGCGTAGCAATGCGGCGATCTCATCCGGAGCATACCCGTGATCCCCAAGAACCGCGCGGGTATCGCCTCCGATCCCCGGCGCGGTACCCGTAAAGGGAAGGCCGCCCGGCAGGCGCGGCACGGGTACATCGCCGACCCCAGGCTGACGGAGCATGTCGAAGGCCCTGGTTTCGGCAACCTGGGGATCTTTCAGCCAGTCGCCGAAGTCATTCACGGGGTTCGCGAGAATCCCCGCCTGAGCTGCACCGCTCTGCCCATTCGGCCGTTGTCGCGGTTTTGAAGCGGTCCTGAAGAAGATCGATGAGCGCCGGCAGATGCTCGGCCCGGGACTGGAAGCTGCCGAAACGCGGATCGCCTGGAAGATCCGGTAATCCGACGACATCGCAAAGCTGGTTGAAATTCTGCTCCTTTACCAGCGAAACCGCGATCCATCCGTCGCTCGTCCGGTACGTGCCCGCAGGGGCGTTCAAAGGCGGAACCGGTCCGCCGCTCAGGTGAAAATCGGCAATGTTCGGGGTCAACAGCATGGCGATCGATTGCAGCAGGCTCACGTCAAGCAGGCGGGCTCTCGCACACCGCCAAATAGCGCCATGGTGACCGCCTGGAAAGCGCAGATCCCGGTAAGCGCATCGACCATCGTGGTGCCGACCTTGTGCGGGCGTCCCTCCATGTCCTTGTTGATCGAGACCAGGCCGGAAAAGGCTTGCAGAACAGTATCGGAGCCCGGCCGCTTCACATACGGGCCGGTCTGGCCGAACCCGCTGACCGAGACATAGAGCACTTTGGGGTTCAGCGCCTTCACATCCTCGAAGCCGATACCGAGCCGGTCGACCACGCCGGGACGGAAATTTTCCAGCACGACATCCGATCGCGCCGCGATTCGGCGGGTAATCTCAAGGCCGCGCGGCTCTTTCAGATCAAGTGCGATGCCGCGCTTGCCCAGATTATAGGTGATCGGTAAAGCGGTGTGCCCGCCCACCCCTCGCCCAGGCCGCGCATCCAGTCACCGTTGATCGGTTCGACCTTGACGACCTCGGCCCCATATTGGGCCAGCAGCAAGCCGCAATAAGGTGCCGCCACGCCCTGTCCCAGATCCAGAACCCGGACCCCCGCCAAGGGTCTGTCCGTCATCGCGGCGTCTCCCGTAATCCGTCACGCGGAAATGGTAGCATCGAACCGCCGGTCAGTCGCGGCTTACCAGCCGGTCTTGCTGACGTTGACAGTCTGGGGAGCCGCCTCCATCGTCATCCGGTGATGATTTCTCCCGGGAGCACAATGTCCGCGGACTTACCCCCAGACCGCGCGCCTGACGACAACGAGGGCAAAATAGCGCAACCGGATCTGGAGATTCGCCTCGCCACCGCGGACGATGCCGACGGACTCGGACGGCTTTCCCAGGAACTGCTGGCCTTCTATGGCCTGCCGTCGCGGTATCAACGGTCCTACCTGACCCATGCGATCGCCGCCGGTGCCTTCGGAGAGCGCTCCGGCCTTCTGGTTCTTTTGGCCGTCGCTGGCCCGGAGCCGGTCGGATTTCTGGCTTTCTCGGAGATCTTCGCCCTCGCCACCTGCCAGCAAAGCATTTTCATTCAAGACCTGTTCGTCGCACGCAAGGCGAGATGACTCGGCGTCGGCCGGTCTTTGATGCTGGCGCTCGCACGCCATGCCCGTGATCGCAATGTCGCTCAGATCGACTGGACGGCCGATCCATGGAACAGCAAGGCTGCGCGCTTCTACGAGGGCATGGGACCGATCCTCAAGAGCGACAAGATTTTCTACAGATTGACCCAGGATCGCCTCATGTCGATCATTAAGAATGCCTCTTAGGTAATTATTTTTTCTAAATATTTTAAGAAGCATATCCGTGCTAGATCCCGATCGCCGAGGTCTTTAAGCTGCAGCGTCGCCCCGCTCCCGAGACGATCATGAGGATACGGAAATGCACATCCGCGACGGCTTCATCGGCGCCATCGGCAACACGCCGCTGATCAAACTGACCCGAGCGTCGGAGCGTACCGGCTGCACGATCCTCGGCAAGGCCGAGTTTCTCAATCCCGGCGGTTCCGTGAAGGATCGGGCTGCGCTGGCCATCATCCGGGACGCCGAGGAACGGGGAGCGTTGAAGCCCGGTGGTGTGATCGTCGAAGGTACGGCCGGCAATACCGGGATCGGCATCTCGCTCGTCGGTAATGCCCTGGGTTACCGCTCGGTGATCGTCATGCCCGAAACCCAGAGCCAGGAGAAAAAGGACATGCTCCGGCTTTGCGGCGCCGATCTGCGCCTGGTGCCGGCGGTCCCTTACAAGGATCCGAAAAACTATGTCCGACTGTCCGGCCGCATCGCCGAGGAGATGGCGAAGAGCGAACCCAACGGCGCGATCTGGGCGAATCAGTTCGACAATGTCGCGAACCGTCGAGGTCACTATGAGACGACCGGGCCGGAAATCTGGGAACAAACCGACGGCAAGGTCGACGGCTTCATCTGTTCCGTCGGTTCCGGCGGGACCCTCGGCGGGGTCTCGATGGCCCTGAAGGAACGCAACAAGAATGTCCGAATCGGGCTTGCCGACCCCATGGGATCGGCGATCTTCAACCACTACGCCATCGGCGAGCTGAAATCCGAGGGCAACTCGATCACCGAAGGCATAGGCCAGGGCCGTATCACCAAAAATCTCGAGGGCATCGAGGTCGATGACTGGTTTCAGATCCCCGACGAGGAGGCTCTGCCGCTTATCTTCGACATGCTGGAGCACGAGGGCCTGTGCATGGGCGGATCGACCGGCATCAATGTCGCGGGCGCCATCAGGCTTGCCGAGAAGCTGGGACCCGGCCATGTCATCGTCACCGTTCTCTGCGATTGGGGGCATCGCTATCAAAGCAAGATTTTCAATCCCGCCTTCCTGCGCGAAAAGAACCTGCCCGTGCCCGCGTGGCTTGCCTGACATCGTCATTCACCGAGGATCGAAACCATGACACATTCCGCTTCCGGCGCCCTTGTCACCACTGACTGGCTCGCGGACAATCTCGACAATTCCGGCGTCGTGCTCTTGGACGGCACCTATCATCTTCCGACGGCCAAGCGCGATGCGGCGGCGGAATTCGCAGCCAAACACATACCGGGCGCGATCCGTTTCGATATCGACGACATTTGCGATGCGTCCAATCCCCTGCCGCACATGATCCCCTCGGCAGACGTCTTCGCCGAAAAGGTTTCGGCCCTCGGGATCACCAACAATCACAAGGTCATCGCCTATGACGTCTATGGGCTGCAGTCCGCGGCGCGGGTCTGGTGGATGTTCCGGCTGTTCGGCCACGACAACG
>JAYQSQ010000019.1:0-147015 GCA_038146985.1 Alphaproteobacteria bacterium | reverse complement strand
ATCGCCAAGCGCATGATACATGGAACGGGCGGATACGAAGTTCACCCTTGCCCGGTCGAAATTCTCCATGAGCAGATCGAGTTGGGCCATGTCCATAAGGGTCTGAGCCTGGTCGCGGGCGCCACCCATGTTCTGATAGTGCCCATAGGCCTCCTTCATCGCGTCGCGGGCCGGCCGCGTGCGGCCCTTGGCTGTCTCTATAAGGCCTCGGGCCTTGAGGGCGTCGGCGATCGTGCCGAGCGACTGCGCGGTTTTCGCGAGGGCCAAAGCCCGCTCGAACATGCCGCGCGCCTCGTCCAGCCGGCCGGCGAGACGCTCCATCTCGCCCAGTCCGACAAGCAAACGCGCCTCAAGGCCCTTGTCATTGGCGTCGGTGAAGTGATTTCGGGCGGTAAGCCCGTTGGCCCGTGCATAATCGAATCGTATCTGCGAGCGCCTGAGGTCTCCCCGCCCCGACAGCAGATCACTATTTCCGACCCGAAGACCGGCGTCCCGATAGCGGTCGGCCCCCTCCAAGGCCGATGCCTGAGCCTCATCCGGGCGCGACATCATCCGGTAGATGTCCGTGATCGCCATCCGGACATGGCCTTCGCCGATAAGATCGCCGGTCCGGCGATAGAGCGTGAGAGCTCGCTCCAGGCGGTTCAGCGCCTCGCCGGTCTGCCGGGTCTGCCGGTCGATCTCCGCGCGGCAGAACAGCGCGTGCGCCTCGCCGGTGCGGTCGGCCGACTGAGTGAAAAGGAAGCGCGCCTGATCGAAGGCGCCGCCGGCCTCATCATGCTGGGTCAGCCTGGCGCAGCATTCCGCGTAGTTGAGGAGCGCATTCCCCTCACCCATCCGGTCTTTGGACTCGTTGAAGAACCGTCTGGCTTCCTCCAATGCCTGCTTGGCCGCGTCGTAGCTTCGAAGGCCCAGGTCGAGAAGACCCAGCTCCAGATGCCCCTGACCTTGACCCCGGGGCTTGCCGGCTTCCTTGTAGGCTTCGATCGTTTCGGTGAAGATTTTTCGGGCGACGTCCGCATTGCCTTTCTCGTATTCCAACTGGCCTAGGCTCAACCGGGTATCCGCGTAGCCTTCCTGCTCACCGGCTTCCTTGAAGAGCTGGGCCGCCTCCTGATAGTTCTTGCGGGCATCATCATCCAGACCGAAGATCCTAAATCCTTCGCCCTGCGCCCAGAGCCGTCCGGCGGTAGCGACCGGGCCAGTGCTCAGCACGCCGCCGGAGCGCATCGCCTGGATGCCGCCGGACCGCTGAATATTCCGGGAAACCGCCCAATCGAGAAACAAGCCGGATAGCCCGAAGAAGCCGACCACCGCCGCCACAAGGTGCTGAAAATTGGGCGCCCGATCGATTGTGAAGAAATAGCTCGCCATGACGGCAATCCCCGTCAAGCCAAGGATCGTGAAACGACGCCGCCAGGTTCCAAGACTACCCCGGCGTTTCGCGCGGCTGATCGGTGTTCGCACCTGATGTCACCATATTCACGTGGCTGCGGAACGAAGGCGACGGCAGATCCGCCTCATCCTTCATCGCCCGGCATTTTAGATGTTTGCGGATTTTTGTCCCGTTCTTTTGCCTCGCCGGTTCCGCCGCCGGCTCGATAAAGCCTGTAGAACGGCCTCGAAATCATCGGCAGGAGGTAGATCGGAAACTGCACGACACCAAGGTAGAGCCACATGTCATTCGCGGTTTCCGCGCTCATGATCGGCAGCAGCAAGGCAAAATTCCGGTTGCCGCTGGCCAAGGCCGCGGCGCCCGAAAATGTACGCGGCAACCGCCAGAACGCGGCGGCGGTGATGACCTGCAGAAACGCACTGGCACAAAACGCGGTTGCCAGAAAAAGTGGGATTCGCGCGGCATCGGTCTCCAACGATCGATGCAATCCGCCCATGATCGTGACCGCGAAAAGCGACAGCAGGATAACCAGGAGGCCATCCACGGCGGGCGCGGTTTCCCTGGCCCGCTCCGCCCCGACCAGCCAGCGCGCGCCCTGGCCCACAATGGAACAGCCCAAGACCATCGCCATAAGGCGGCCCGCGACCGCAAGGGCCGATCCATCGCCAAATCCGCCGCCCCCCAGGATCGCCAGAACGACCGAAAACGTCACTGGAAAGACCATTGTCGCCCCCACCATGATCAGGAGTGCCGCAGCGGCATCCAAACCAAGCAGCAATGCCAGCCCTGGAACCATCGCAAGCGGCGGACAGGCGCTCCAGGCCACCGCGACCACCAGCAGATCATCCGGCAGGTCCGCCAGCCGCCCGGCGCCGTAAACGAGGGACGGAACCGCCAGCAGGACCCAGAAAATCCCCAAGGCGATGTAACCGAGACCGCGCAGCCGGGCGCGAATCTCGGCTGGGTCGACGCGGTAGATCGAGATCGCGAACAGCAACAGAACCAGCGGCTCGGCAAGCGGACGCGCAAGTTCCGTCAATGCCGGGGACAGCAGCCCAACGACAAACCCGATCGGCAGAATCCATGTGCCGTAACGGCCAGTGAAGGAAAGGGCGGAGCGGATTGTCACGATTTCGTCAATCACGGTTGCGGAAAGTTTTCCGACGCGGTTTCGACGCGCGATGGATGCCGTTAAGATTCAATCATGGACAATCTCGCTTCTATTCCGATGTGCCTGCTCAGTGTTTCACCTGAGTGGATCGACTACAACGGGCACATGAATGTCGGTTTTTACGGCGTCGCCTTTGATAAGGCGACCGACGTATTGCTCGATTTCATCGGCTTGGGCGAGGCCTATCGGCACGAGTGCGATGCATCGATGTTCATCGTTGAAGCCCACCTGACCTATGACCGTGAAGTCTCCGAAGGCGCCCCGCTTCGCTTTGAAACGCGCGTGCTGGACGCGGATGAAAAACGGCTTCATATCTTCCACGCCATGTATCACGACGCCGAAGGGTATCTTGCCGCGACGACCGAACTCATGGGGATGCATGTGGATCTTGCGCAAAGGCGCTCCGCGCCGTTTCCTGATGCCGTGCGGGAACGAATCGGCGGCCTGTTGGCGGGCCAGCAGACGCTGCCGCGCCCCGAACAATGCGGCCGGGTCATCGGTATCCGGCGGAAAGCGGAAAGGTGATCCTATGAATGGTCGTCGGCCACGGGGCATGGTACTGGCAGGGAAGAAACGCGCGTTCGCCTGACACGGCGGAGATAAGAATCGCGACAGAGAGGCAGGGACAGACTGCAACAGACTCACCAATACGGAGCGGAAACGCTTCGCGAGATAGAAAAGCGGTCGATCGAACCGACGCCGGAGAACTACTCCGTTTAGTATGCCTATGTGACCGTCACCAACGCGGAGCTGCGCAAACAAGTCGAAATCATGGCCAGCAACGACCAGGAATTCGACAAGTTCCGCAACCAGTCCCTGTTCGAGGAATACGTGCTGCCGGTGCTGGCCTCCGGCGCGAGCGCGAGCGCCGGCGACGACCTGGACAACATTGTTTACCGGTTGACGACCACCGTCGGCGAGGCCGGTGAGAGCGCCGAAAAATACGGGGCCGCATTGGCCCTCGCGAATGACAGCCTGGGCGCGCGCGGAGCGGACGTGAAAGCGATCGTCGCGTCGCTGATGGCCGAAACCAAGGCGATGCAGGCACGCAACGCGGCGCTTCAGGCGGAACTGAGGGAATCAACCAGCGAGATCGGCACGCTGCGCGAGAAATTGTAGGATTCCGAGCGCGAGGCGGAAACCGACGGACTGACCGGCATTGCCAACCGCAAATGCTTAGACCGCTCTCTCGACGAACTTACGAGTGCCGCTCAGAAATCCAAGGATACCATGTGCCTTCTGATGGTCGACATCGATTTCTTCAAGAAGTTCAATGACAATTTCGGCCATGCCACGGGGGATTAGGTTCTAAAACTGGTGGCCCGCACACTTACCGACTGCGTGCGGGACGGCGATGTCGCTGCGCGTTATGGCGGCTAGGAATTCTCCGTGATCCTGCCCGGCGCGGATCTTGCCAAGGCCTGGGAGATCGGTGAGCGGATCCGCACCCAGGTCGGCGCCAAGAAGATCATGAAACGCAGCACCATCGAGGATCTCGGGACCATCACGCTGTCCGTCGGCATCGGGCGCTATCGCCCGGGCGAGCCGCTCTCCGATCTGATGAAACGGGCCGACGAGGCGCTTTACCTCTGCAAGGCGAGTGGTCGGAACCAGGTCCTGACGGAAGAAAAGCTCCCGGCGTGACCGCCGCTTGGGCAGACGCTCACGACGGTCGAGCGGCGAGACTGTCCAACGCGGCGCCCGCGATCGAATAGGGCAACCAGTCCGCCTTTCGGCTCATCCCGAGGCCCTCGTAGAAAGCTCGCGCCGTGTTCTTGGCGCTTACGCTGAGCTCGAGCCTGGAGCAGGCATGCTCCAACGCGAGGCGCGCCAGTTCGCGCATCAGAGCGGTGCCGACGCCGAGCCCGCGCGACGTATCGTTGACGATGAGATCCTCGACGTAGAGCGTCGGTCGGCCCTGCCAGGTCGAATAGGTGAAGAAATACGATGCCAATCCCACGGCCTCGCCGTCCCGCTCCGCCAGGATCGAACGAAACCGGGCGCCAGACCCGAATCCGTCCCGAACGACATCCTCGACCGTCGAGAGCACCTGATCGGCAATTCCTTGGACTGCCGCAAGCTCGGAGATACAGCGGTGAATCGTCGCCGCATCGGCAACGACGGTTGGTCGAATTCTGACTGTCATGGCGCTGTTTTTCTTCCGGTCCAGATCGAACACGATTTTGCAGTTGTCCCGCCGTCCCTGTATACCCCAAAGACGTGAAGATCGCTGGTGGTCGAATTCGATGAAAGTTCCGGTACTCGCCCGGATCCGCTCGCGGTTCCAGTCGTTGGCAAAGGACCAGCAGCTGCTTTTGTCGGCCTTGGCTCTCGTGGTCGGCATCGTCGCCGCCTTCGGCGCCGTAGTCTTCAGGGAAATGATCTCCTTCGTGCAGGCGGGAGCCTTTGGGAGCCCCACCGAACACCTTGCCTCCCTCGCCGCCTCGCTGCCGTCCTGGCATCTCGTTCTGGCGC
The DNA here is from genome assembly GCA_038146985.1 of Alphaproteobacteria bacterium. Taxonomy (GTDB): domain Bacteria; phylum Pseudomonadota; class Alphaproteobacteria; order Thalassobaculales; family Thalassobaculaceae; genus JADHLJ01. The sequence goes on along the minus strand of JAYQSQ010000019.1, from coordinate 141,973 downwards.
CGGCCCTGGCGGGTTTGGTGGTTGGACTATTCGTTCAGTTCGCCCTCAGGGATCGACGCCCCCTCAGCGTGCCCGAAGTGATCGAAGCGAGCGCCATCCATGGCGGACGGATGACCTTGCGCGACGGCTTGTTCTCGGCCCTGGTTAGTGCCATTTCGATCGGCGGCGGGGCGTCCGTCGGGCGTGAAGGCCCGGCGATCCACCTGGGAAGTGCTCTCGCCAGCGCTTGTGGCGGCGCCTTCAAGCTCAACCGCTCGCAGTCCCGGATCATAATTGGCGCCGGCGCGGCCTCGGCCATCGCCGCCTCGTTCAACGCGCCCTTCGCCGGCGTCTTCTTCGCCCATGAGGTGATCATCGGCCACTACGCCCTTCCGGCTTTCGCGCCGGTGGCGATCGCCTCGATTACAGGCACCGTGATTTCGCGCATCTATTTCGGTGATTTCCCCGCGTTCATCATCTCCAGACACGAGATAACGTCCTATCTCGAAATGCCGGCTTTCGCGCTGCTTGGCGTGGTCTGCGCCCTGGCGGCCATCACCTTCATCCGGCTGGTACCGCTGGTCCAGGACCTGCATACCAGATTGAAGATCCCCTGCTGGGGGTCGCCGGTGATCGGCGGCGTCCTGGTCGGCGTCATGGCGCTCTGGTTCCCCGAGGTCCTGGGCGTCGGCTATGAAGCCACGGACAAGGCGCTGAAAGGTGAGTATCTGCTGACAGCGTTGGTTGCACTCGCCGTCGCCAAGCTGCTGGCCTCCGCGATCTGTCTGGGCTCCGGCTTCGGTGGCGGCGTCGTCAGCCCCTCGCTTTTTGTGGGCGCGATGGTCGGTGGAGCGTTTGGAGCCCTCGCGGCAGTGCCATTTCCGGAATTGGCCTCCTCACTGGGCGCCTACGCGATTACCGGCATGGGGGCGATGGCCGCGGCGGTTCTAGGCGCGCCGGTCTCGACGACCCTGATGATCTTCGAGTTGACCGGCGACTACCAACTGACGGTCGCCGTGCTGATCGCCGTCGTCATAGCCATGATCTTCGTCCGCGTGCTCCACGGGCCATCGTATTTCCTGCACATGCTGCGGCGGCGCGGATTGGAGCTGCGCGGCGGCCATGACGTCGGCGCGTTGGTCACTATCGTCGCCGCCGACCTGATGCGAGACGACCATGTGGTCATGGCCTCCAGCGAGGGACTTCCGGCTCTGCGCGAGAATCTTCTCTCCGCGCCGCATGGCGAGGTTTTTGTCGAGGACGATCGCGGCTTTGTCGGGCGGCTCATGCTTTCGGATGTCGGCCCCTCGGCCTACGATACGAGCGGGGACGGCGACGTGACTGTCGGCGATTTCGTCGTGGCAAAAGAGTTGTACGTCTACCGAAACGACCCGTTGCAGACCATTGTCGAGATATTCGCCTCCACCGAGGATTCCCTGCTCGCGGTGCTGAACAGCGAAGACGATCGGCACGTGGTGGGCTGTCTGCACGAACGCGATGCCATACGCGCCGAAGCGGCCTATGCCAAGGCTCTGGAGCGCCTGCGGGACGAGGAACATTGATCTGAAACGGCAACGAGCGGTGCCGATTCGCCGGATGGCCAAATCCGAAGCTCCGCGCAAGCAGGCCTGAAACGGTGTGAGGAGCGGAATTTGGCGCCGGGGTTTTGAGTCTCCGGCCCACGTCCTATGATGGCCGACCACCATGAACCGCCGGAGCGTTTCCGGTACGGCCAGGGATCTCAAGACCGATGTCGGAAGCTCCGTCCTATTCGCCGCAAGCACCGGACCGGCCGCCGGGCGCCCCGCCGATCGCCAGATATCTCGCCGGGCTGAACCCGGTGCAGCGCCAGGCGGTCGAGGCGCAGGACGGTCCGGTACTGGTACTGGCGGGCGCGGGAACCGGAAAGACACGGGTCCTGACGACCCGCCTCGCCTATCTGCTTGCCAGCGGCGCCGCGAAACCCTGGTCGGTGCTGGCTGTGACCTTCACCAACAAAGCGGCGCGCGAGATGCGCGAAAGGGTGGCGGCGATCATCGGACCGATGGCGGAGCAGATCTGGCTCGGCACCTTTCACGCGCTTTGCGCCCGGATGCTGCGCCGGCACGCGGAACTGGTGGGCCTGCAATCCAACTTCACCATTCTTGACGCGGACGACCAGGTACGCCTGTTGAAACAGTTGCTTCAAGCCGAGGAGATCGACGACAAGAAATGGCCGGCCCGGGTCCTGATGGGAGCGATCCAGCGCTGGAAAGATCGCGGCCTGACGCCGGATAAGGTCTCGCGCGCGGATTCCGGCGATCTGGCCGGCGGCAAGCTCAAGGAAATCTATGCCCAATACCAGGACCGGCTGCTGATTCTCAACGCCGCCGATTTCGGCGATCTGCTGTTGCACTGCCTGACCCTGTTCCAGGACCATCCCGATGTCCTGAGGCTCTATCAGGACCGGTTCAGCCACATCCTGGTGGACGAGTATCAGGATACCAACGTCGCTCAGTATCTCTGGCTGCGGCTGCTGGCCCAGGGCCGGCGGAACATCTGCTGCGTCGGCGACGACGACCAGTCGATCTACGGCTGGCGCGGTGCCGAGGTCGGCAACATTCTCAAGTTCGAGCAGGACTTCCCCGGCGCCCAGATCATCCGCCTTGAACAGAACTACCGGTCGACATCACGCGTGCTCGCCGCAGCGTCAGGCCTGATCAGCCACAATGAAGGCCGGCTCGGCAAGACATTGTGGACCGAGGGCGACGAGGGCGAGCCGCTGATCCTGCGCGGCGTTTGGGACGGCGAGGAGGAAGCCCGCGTCGTCGGCGAGCAGGTCGAGGCGCGCCAGCGCGGCGGCACCCGCTCCGGCAGATGGCGATCCTGGTGCGCGCCGGCTTCCAGACCCGCGAGTTCGAGGAGCGGTTTCTGACCCTCGGCATCCCCTATCAGGTGATCGGCGGTGCGCGCTTCTACGAACGCATGGAGATCCGCGACGCCATCGCCTATCTGAGGGTAATCAACCAGCCGGACGACGATCTCGCGCTGGAACGGATCATCAACAAGCCGAAACGCGGCATCGGCGCCGCCAGTCTCCAGGCCGTGCATCATCTTGCCAGGGCCGAGCAGATCTCGTTCTGGGCGGCGATCTGCAAGATCATCGAGACCGACGAGTTGCGGCCCGCCGCCCGAAAGGCGGTGGCCAAGGTCGTCGAAGACTTCCAGCGGTGGCGGGAACTCGCGCAGACCGAGGATCATACCGACCTCGCAGGCCTGGTTCTGGACGAGTCGGGCTACACGAGCATGCTGCAGGCCGACAAGTCACCGGAAGCGCCCGGTCGCCTCGACAACCTCAGAGAGTTGGTCAGCGCCTTGGAGGAGTTCGAGACGCTCGGCGGTTTCCTTGAACATATCAGCCTGGTAATGGAAAACGCCGAGGCGAACAACGGCGACCAGGTCAGCATCATGACCCTGCACGCGGCCAAGGGCCTGGAATTCGACGTGGTGTTCCTGCCGGGCTGGGAGGAAGGGGTGTTTCCGAACCAGCGCTCCCTCGACGAGAACGGCGCCACCGGGCTCGAGGAGGAACGCCGGCTCGCTTATGTCGGCCTCACCCGGGCCCGCAAGTCGGTGGAAATCAGCCACGCCGCCAACCGCCGCCTCTACGGTAGCTGGCAGAGCGCGATCCCGTCCCGTTTCGTCGGCGAATTGCCGCAGGAGCATCTGGAAATCGTCACCGAAAGCGGGCTCTACGGCGGGCGCGGCGGCAATGCTTATGCCAGCGACAACCTTTGGGACGAGCCGGAAGTCTTGCCACCCGGCGGAGGCCTACGAGGCGGCGGAAGCCGATACGGGCCGGGATACCGCCGGCGCGGCGGCATGAGCAACGCCAGGGCCCCGGTCGTCGACGGCGAGGGCTATCTCGTCGACCGGTCGGGGACCAGCACCTTCGCGCCGGGCGACCGGGTCTTCCACCAGAAATTCGGCATGGGCACCGTCAGTTCCGCGGATGGCGACAAGCTCGACATTGCTTTCGACAAAGCCGGCGACAAGAAGGTCATCGCCAGTTTCGTCTCCCGCCCGTGACGTAGGGACGCTTCGCCTCATGACTCAGCCTTGGCAGATCTCGATGGAGGTGCCGGCAGCCCATGCTTTTGCCTTTGGCGATGCACTGGAACCGCTGGTCGACAGTTGCTCGACCTTTGAAATCGAAAACTCCGGTCAATGGGCGGTAAGCGGCATTACTCAGAGTTTCCCGGACCACGCCACGTTGATCCGGGTCGTCAAGGATACCGCACTCGCAGCCGGTGTCGAACCTCCGGATGTGGAGATCCAGCAGCTTCCCGAAGTGGACTGGCTGGCGCGCAATCGGGAATCGTTTCCCTCGCTGCGATACGGGCGCTTTCTGATCCACGGCTCCCATCAGCGCCCCCGCCGCCCGACCCACGCGCTGACGATTGAAGTGGATGCCGGGCGGGCTTTCGGTTCGGGCACCCATGGCAGCACCGAGGGATGTCTGCGCTCGCTGGAGCGGATCAGCCGATCCTCGCGGCCCCGGCGGATGCTCGATCTCGGCTGCGGGTCCGGAATTCTCGCCATGGCCGCCGCTCGGCTTTGGCGACGCGCGGTGATCCTGGCGGTGGATATCGATAGCCATGCCGTCGACACAACACGGGAGAATGCGAGGCGCAACCGAGTGGCCGGGCAGATACGGGCGGCGCGGGCCGACGGCTACCCCCGTCGAAACCATGGAATCGGCCGCCGGTGCGACCTGGTGACCGCGAATATCCTCGCCGCGCCGCTGATCGCCATGGCAACCGATGCGAAGCGCTGGCTGCGGCCCGGCGGCTGGATCGTCCTGAGCGGTCTGCTCAGCCATCAGGAAAAAGAAGTTTTCGCCGCCTACCGATGCCGTGGTTTTCGAATGATCCGCCGGGTGCGGGTGCAAGGCTGGAGCACTCTGGTTCTCCGCCGCAAGGGCGCGATACAAGAATGATCAGCGCGGCCTCACGGATGGAGGACGGCAATCTTGCTGACACACGAGGATTTTACCGCCCAAGCCGCCCTAAACATGCGGGGAAGCGCCCCTCACGCCTACCCTCACAGCCCCGTGACTAGCTGATAAACGCCGGAGCCCCCATCATCCGACCATGACGAAACGCACAAGGCTTTTTCTGGCGGGACTGACGCTCGCGATCGCGGCGGGAACCTCGCTTTTCCTGGCGCCGGCGACGCCGCCTGCTAAAGCAGGGTCCGGAAATCACAACGGACATCCCGTCGTGGTGGAACTGTTCACCAGCCAGGGCTGCTATTCCTGCCCGCCCGCCGACAAGTATGTCGGCGAACTTAAGAAGCACGAAAACGTCATCGCCCTCGCCTATCACGTCGACTATTGGGACTATATCGGCTGGAAAGATCCGTTCGCCTCGCCGGCCAATACCCAGCGCCAGCGTGTCTACAGCAAGGCCATGGGGCTGTGGTCGATCTACACGCCCCAAATGGTCATCGACGGTCGTCTGGAAGGCGTCGGATCGCGTACCCGGGACATCGCCGAGAAGATCGTCAGGGTCGGCACCATGGACTCGGCCGACCGCGTGTCGATCCCGATCACGCTGCATGCTTCGGACGGGAAGATTTCGGTCACGGTCGAGAGCGGCACGGCGCCTCGGGAGTGCGACGTCTGGCTGATTACCTACGAGGAAGAGGAGACAACGGCGATTCCACGGGGCGAGAACGCCGGCAAAACCCTGACCGAGTACAACATCGTGCGCGGTATCTGGCGGGTCGCAAATTGGAACGGCACGCGGATTACCACCGATGTCGCCATTCGGGATCTTGGTGATGGGGCCGAGAACGCCGTCGTCCTGCTTCAGGAAACGGGTCAAGGACCGATTCACGGCGCCGCCCTGGCGAGTCTCCGCTAAGGTCCCGCCGATCCGAAGCCAACCCGGGTTTTCTTGACCTCGCGCCGCCGCTGCCGCAAATATGGCCGCTTCGCGCAGCTCCGGTCCTCCGGGCGCGGTGCCGCTGTTACGATTTTTCGTGAGATCCGTATTGTCCAAGCACGATCCCAGAACCATCGAGATCCATTCCGAGGAAGACTTCGAGGGCATGCGTAAGGCGGGACGGCTTGCCGCCGAGACGCTCGACTTCATCACGCCCCATGTGCAGCCGGGCGTAACGACGGAAGAGCTCGACACCCTTTGCCACCGGTTCATTCTCGATCACGACGCGATCCCGGCGCCGTTGAACTACAAGGGATTTCCGAAGTCGATCTGCACCTCCATCAACCATGTCGTCTGTCACGGCATCCCAGGACCACGCAAGCTGGTCGAGGGCGATATCATGAACATCGATATCACCGTCATCCTGGACGGCTGGTACGGCGACACCAGCCGGATGTTCGGGGTCGGCAAGGTACCGGTAAAAGCCGCCCGCCTGATGGACATCACCCATGAATGCCTGATGCGCGGCATAGAAGTGGTAAAACCCGGCGCGACGCTCGGCGATATCGGCCACGCCATTCAAAGCTATGCCGAGAGCGAACGGTGCTCCGTCGTCAGGGATTTCTGCGGCCATGGCCTCGGCCGGGTCTTCCATACCGCGCCAAGCGTTCTCCATTACGGAACCCCAGGCACCGGGACCGTCCTCCGCAAGGGCATGTTCTTCACCATCGAACCGATGATCAACACCGGCAAATACGCAGTGAAGATCCTGCCCGACGGCTGGACGGCGGTTACCCGCGACCGATCCCTGTCCGCTCAGTTCGAGCACTCGATCGCGGTGACCGAAACCGGCTATGAAATTTTCACGCATTCGCCTCTAGGTCTCGCGAAACCGCCCTACGAGATCTGAAAACCCCGCTCCACCTTCCATAAACACTGTGAAGGACGGTCGTGGGAGGGCATGGTGCGGGAAGACGGCAAATCGGACGGGCGCGAGGACGGTAATCTCGGCCATCGCCAGCGGCTGCGGAAGCGGTTCCTCGCCGGCGGCGCGGATGCGGTGGCGGATTATGAGCTGCTCGAACTGGTCCTTTTCCTCGCTCAAGCACGCGACGACGTCAAACCGCTCGCCAAGGAATTGATCCGCCGATTCGGTGGCTTCGTGGAAGCCATCAGCGCATCGGACGCCGACCTTTTGAAGGATCCGGGCGTCGGCGAAGCGGCACTTGCGTCGCTGAAGACGGTCCAAGCGGCGGCACTGAGACTCATGGCCGAACCCCTGATGAAACGTCCGGTCCTGCGGACCTGGGATCAGCTCATCTCCTATTGCCGGGCGGCCATGGGTTTCGAGAAGGTCGAGGAGTTCCGCGTCCTCTATCTCGACAAAAAGAACCTGCTGGTCGCAGAGGAAACGCACCAGCGGGGCACCGTCGATCATACGCCCGTCTACCCGCGCGAGGTCGTCCGCAAGGCTCTCGAGCACGGCGCGTCGGCGATGATCATGGTCCACAACCATCCGAGCGGCGATACGACCCCTTCCAAAGCCGATATCGAGATGACCAAGGAAGTCGCCAAAGCGGCCGCCACCCGGGGCATCGTCCTGCATGATCACGTCATCGTCGGGCGCGGCGGCCATACCAGTTTCAAGGCATCCGGCCTGCTTTAACGGATCAGCATAATCTTATGACATTCGGGGCACGGTTACTCTTGGAAGGCGCGCCAAGGGGGGGTAGTCTAAGCCTGCGCTTGGAGTCCAGCCGCGCGCCGGAGGTTGGACGCGCTGGGAGAGAGTCGTCGTGAACGCGCATATCGACAAAAATCGGACCTCCAGTCACAAGGATCCACTTCTCGCCAAGATCAACGACCTGTTTTTCGAGCTTTGGTCGTTCGGCAGCAACGCCCTGGTTTCCTGGAGCGCCACCCGGCACGGAATCGAAATCCTTTCCATTCCGAAAGTCCGGCTTTTCACCCTCAAGGAACCGCATGAACGGGTATTTACCGGCTCGCGGCGCCTTGATCCGGAACACATGCGCAGCGTGGCGAAATCATTGGACGTCCAGCCGGTGGAAATCCGGCTCGATTTCCCGATCGGCGATGACAAGGCCGGGTTGAACCACGACGACGTGGGGAATCTGTTCGAGAACTACACGACCATAAAGACCTCGCACCGGGCCGTGGTCCTGCTCGATATCGTTGGATTTTCAAAGCACACGCCCGAAGCCCAGGCGTGTCAGCTGTCGACGCTGGAATTCGCGCTGAATATCGCCGAGGAAAGCTGCAGGCAGAAGCTTTTGCCGATCGAAATGAGGCGCTCGACAACCGGTGACGGCTTTTACATCTGGAATCGACGCACCGGCCCCGACGCCGATATCGCGCTGTTCGTGCTGATGTCGATGTTCATCACCTACTACACGGCCTTGAAGCGCGGGATTCGCGAAAAGGACGCCACGCCGGAACTTCGCGTGGCGGCGAGTATCGGCAGCCATTACACGTTCTTCAATCCCCGTCGGAATGCCGTCGACAGCGACGAGTACATTGTTGGCGACGTGACGATTTCCGTGGCTCGTCTGATCGGAAAAACCAATTCCAATCAGATTGTTATCGGCGCGTTCTCACGCCCGGGCCATGACGGGAAACTCGTGTATTCGGCGGAGCACGTTGTCGGCCTCGCCAACATGGAACTGGAGAAATTCCGGGGCATGCACCTGTTCGGCAACCCGGTCGACCGATTCGCCTTCTACCTGACCGGCCCCAAACGCCAGGACGGCAGCTACGTCAATCAGCGGATGCGGGTCGTCGACAAGCATGGGTTCGAGCACCTTTGCTACAACGCCAAGGTGAACGTGTTCGTCAAAGGTGATGACCCGTACTATACGGGTTTGCGGCACATCGACCTTGCCGGGAAAAAGCCCCAGGTTCCGCAGACGAAGGTCGCCGCTGCCCATTAAATTAATCGGGACTCGACCGGATAACGGCGAGCTTTGACGCTAGTTGTCGATCACCACGTCTTGCATGCGGCATTCATCTAGTTTCAGACCGAAAATCTTCGCCGCGACGAGATTGGCTTTCTCAAAATTGGTTCGCTGCAAGCGCCCAGTTTCGGAACCATCCTTGGCGCGGATCGGGATTCCGCCCACCGCGGCATTCGCGAGGTTGGCCCGCCGCAGGTTGGCGCCGGTTAGGTTCGCCCCGATCAGCACGGCATTGCTTAGATCGGCGTCCATCATGTCGGTGCCGCCGAAATTCGAAAGCACCAGAATACAGGACTTCAGTCGCGCGCCACGCAGCTTGCCGCCACGCATCCGCACACCGGTCATGTCCCGTCCACTCAGATCGTGATAGGACAGATCCATTCCGTCCAGGATCGCACGGTGGCCTTTCTCGCCGTTGGAATTGATCCATTCCTCGTGCTGATCCAACTGCTCGCGCACCTTTTCCGACATGTCGCGGTATTCAACGGCTTCGGGCTCGTCGCCGATGTCTAACTCGCGCTTGTCGAGGCCGCTCAGCAGATCACTACTCATCTTCGCCGCGCGCAGGCTGACATTCTTGATCGTCGCGTTGGACAGCTGGGCGCCGTTCAAGTCGCTACCGTTCAGGTTGGTGTTGTCGAGCCGGGTATCGGACAGGTCCGCGCCGCGTAGATTCGCATAGGACAGATCGACCTCGGACAGGTCGGACCCGAACATTTTCGCGCCTTGAAGATTGGCGCCCACCATGCTCGATCCCCGAAAATCCACATTCGACATCTTGGCGCGCGTGCCCTGGGCGTAGTCCATCAGACACTGAGTCATGTCCGTGCGCTCGTTGCCGAAACTCTCGCCGCCGTTACCCAGCATGACACCGCCGCGCAGGTCCGCGTCCGTCAGGTTCGCCTTGGTAAGATTCGCACCGCGCAGGGAGGCGCCGCGCAGAACCGCGCCGGAAAGATCGGCACTCTGAAGGTCCGATTCGCTCAAAACCGCGCCGAACATATCCGCCTCACTCAAATTCGCGCCTCGAAGAGTCGCCTGAGCCAGGTTTGTTCCAACCAAAATCGCCTTGGAGAGGTTCGCGCCGGTGAAATCCATTCCGACAAGCGACTTCTTCGACAGGTCCGCCTGTTTACCTCCACTCTTGTTGGCGAGCCACTTGCGATGGTTCGCCAGAAAGACTTGGAGATACTCCAGGGAATCGCTATCGATCAGATGTCTGTCGAGTGCGTTATCCACTTCAAATCACCCTATTCCCCGACTGTCGGCGCGGGTTTTTGCGTCACGTCCATTCACCATGGACAGTGCAACAAACAGGAGCCAGTTGCAAGGCCGAGACCCGCCTGACCTCACAAACGTGTGAACAGAGTGGCACCAATCCGGCGCCGATTCGTCATTTGAGGAAACATTAATCACGTTGCGGCTCGCGCATAGCAATTGCCGCCAGCAGGCTCATTGCACAACAAGCCGGTAGAATCGCGAGTCCCAGACGATAGTCGTCCAATCCATAGATTCGAGCCCCGTTCAGCACCGATCCATCCCATCGCGCATCCAGGACCATGCCCACCAGCGGCTGGAGCAACGCCCCTCCTCCGACCGCGAAAGTATTGATCAAGCCGAGCGAGGCTCCGCTGAATTCTGGCGCATTGCTCTCTTTCGCGACAGCGAAGCAAAGAATCATAGAAGCCGAGAACCCTCCCTGGACCACAAGGACCACGATCAGGACCGATTCCGGCATTTGCGGCCAGATCAACAGAGCCGCCGTCGAAACCGTGGCGATCGCCGTACCAAGGATCACGATGGGCCGGCGTTTGCCGAGCCGATCCGATACCCAGCCAAGCAAGGGCGCGGCGATCGCCCATCCGATAAAACAGACCGAAACGAGACCGGCGGCGGCGGGCTTGTCCAGATAACGCGCCGTCATGAGGTAGGGAACACCCCATAAGCCGCCGAAGGCCAATAGCGTCCCTGTCATGCCGCCGGCTCCCAGCGAGGCCAGCCATGTCTGAGAGTTCGAGGCGACGACACCAAGCGCATGCCTTGTCGAGATCGGCTGGACGGGCCGCGCGGTAACCGGGTCGCGAACCGTGAAAAACAGCAGAACAGCGAGAACCAGACCGGCTATCCCGAGGCCTATATTGGTCGAGCGCCAGCCAAATCCGGCTATCGCCATTCCCAGCGGCGCCTGTCCGGCGAACCCGCCGGCCGATCCCAGCATCTGGGCCCATCCGCCAAGCACCGCAAACCGGAAGGGAAACCACCGCGCGGCCATGTTCAATGCGCCGACGAAACTGAACGCCGCCCCCGCGCCGATCAGAAACCGCCCCAGATACGCCATCGAAACGGTTTCGGCGGCGGCGAAAACCACCGCGCCGATCCCCGTCACCGCGCAGGCGCAGGCGATCAGGTTCTGCAAGCCGTGGCGGTCAATGAACAGGCCGACCGGGATCTGCAAGCCGGCATAGATGTAGAGATACACGGCGGAGAGATTGCCAAGAATCGCCGCGCCGACCGAAAACTCCCGCATCAGGTCGTCGACCATCACCGCCGGCGCCACACGAAGGATGAAGGCGTAGAAAAAGAAGACCGCGCAGAATAGCCACCCGGCGGCGGCGATCCGGATCTCGTGCTTGGATCGGCTGGTTGGTCCTGTCGAAACGGTCACGATTTGGCCAAGTCTATCGGCTGAACACGCCTTGATTTCACAGCGGCACCGGTCGGGTGTCGGGCACCAAAGGCGGTCAAACGGGTCTGGAACCTTTCAGCAGGATACGCTGGTGGCGGCGTTCCTCGCCGACCGGGAAATCGACATTCACGGAATGCACAAGACAACGGTTGTCCCAGAGCAGAATATCGCCGACCGTCCAGGCGTGATGGTACTGATACTCGGGTTTGGTGATCCAGCCGTACAACTCGTCAAGCAAGGCGTCGCTTTCACCTTGATCCATATCGACAATATGGTCGGTCCGGTTCGGATTGAAATAGATCGCCCGCTTGCCGCTATCTTCGTGCGTGCGGACCAGAGGGTGGACAACGTCCTTGGTTTCCTTCAGTTCCTCGCCGTTCAGGGTCTTCGCCCGTGCGGCCGCTCGGCGCGTGTCATAGGCATGGACGGCCGCAAGCCCGTCGATCCGCTTTCTCAACGTCTCCGGCAGTTCTTCGTAAGCGCGCCTCGTGTTGGCAAAGCGGGTCTGCCCGCCGGATGACGGAATCGCGAGACCTTGCAGCATCGTCGCCTTGGCCGGCACCTCGAAATAGGAATCGTCGGTATGCCATCCGGACAGGCGGACCTTGGTCAGGTCGTCCGGCTTGGACTCGGGTGTCCTGTAGGTGCTTTCCAGGATCGAAACCTCGGGCGCCTCACCAGTGCGCTGATCGCGCAGCAACTGCAATTGCGGTTCGCCGAAATAACGCGCGATACGGGCGAATTCCGGAGCGGATAGAGGCGCCGAGCGGAAACAGAGCAGGTGATACTCCTGAAAGGCGTCGCTGAGCCGTTCCAGATCTCCGTCCGCGATGCCAGAGCGGGCGTCCACGCCGGTAACCTCGGCGCCTAGCGCGTCGGACAAAGGTTTGATGGAAAGTGCCATGACCATCTCCACGATGCTTTTCCGTCATTAGACTACCAGACCCCGCAGGTATCGGCATCGCGGATTAGGCGACAGCCCTACGACGCGCGGGATATATCCGTCCCTTGGGGGATGGTCACTCAGGTTTCGCGGCTCGCCAGCCGTTTTTGCCGAATCGCTTCGCGCCTGCGGGTGACGAGCCGAAGTGTCCATTTGTATCCGATCCAACCGCTCACCACCGCCCAGGGCACGCAGCCGAGGAACATCGGCAGGCCCCAAAGCTCGATCATCGCCAACGTGATTTCCCAGGCTGCGGTCAGACCGCCGCCACCGAGGGACAGGATCTCCTCCAGCTTGGCCGAGAAGGCGCTGAAGCCGAGGGACTCCTCCCAACGGCCGAGCATGAGCCGGCCCGTCACCAGGAACACATAGTAGATCGGCGGGACCGTGAAGACATTGGTAACCCACGTCCAGCCCATGGCCACCACGACATTGAAGCGCCAGTCCGGCGCGACCGTTCGCTGAACCGCCCAGACCGCCGCAACCATGGCCATCTGCACACCGACGAGCGGCGTCATGGCACAGACCAATCCGACCAGAACACCACGCGCGGTATGAACCGGCGGCGTGTTTCCACGTAAGACCGGGATGACCAGACGGTAGCGGAACAGGCGCACCAGGGAGCGAAACATCACGCGGTCTCCCGGGTGTCGCCGGCCACAACCGCGTCAGAACGTCTAACGGCACTTTCGCCTTTCAATCGATCCCCCGTCGTCACCCATGCCCCGCGCCGGCATTGTACCGCCGGAAAGCGGGCACCCGCAGGCTAAGCGGTGGCTGCGGGTTGTCAACGCGTTGAATAGCTCTCGGCGCGAACAAGGCTTCATGCTAGGGAGTAGACCTGTCCTTCGTCCTTCCAACGGCAAACGCGCTTACTCTTGCAAGGGGATTTCCGTGCCTTTTGACTTCGACCAGATCATCGATCGCCGCGGCCGCGGATCGATCAAATGGGAATTCCGTTCCGAGAACGGTGTCGCGCGACATTGGGACGCGACCGATCCGGATCGGGGCGATGACCAGGTCCTGCCCATGTGGGTCGCGGACATGGATTTCCGTTGCCCGGAACCTGTGGTTGAGGCCCTGACCGAGCGGGCTCGCCACGGCATCTACGGGTATACCGGAAAAATCGAGAGCTACACGCGCGCGGTGATCGATTGGATGCAACGCCGGCACCGCTGGACAGTCGATCCGGACTGGATCTTGACCGTCGCCGGCGTGGTGCCGACCTTGAATCTGGCGGTCCGCAGTTTCATCCGTCCCGGCGACAAGGTCCTGATCCAGCCGCCGGTCTATCACCCCTTCTACCGCTCGGTGACGAACAACGGCGGCGAGATCGTCACAAACCCGTTGATCCTGCGCGACGGCACCTACGAGATGGACTTCGCCGACCTAGAACGCAAAGCCGCCGATCCCGCCGTCAAGCTCGCCATCCTCTGCTCGCCCCACAACCCGGTTGGCCGCATCTGGAGCGAAGCGGAACTGCGGCGGTTCGGCGAGATCTGCATGCGCAACGATGTCATCGTGATTTCCGACGAGATTCACGGCGACCTCATCGTGCCTGGCCATCATTTCACGCCCTACGGCACCCTCGGTGAGGCTTTCACCAACAGCGCGATCATCTGCACCGCCGCCAGCAAGACCTTCAATCTTGCGGGACTGCACTGTTCCAACATCATGATCGCCGACAAGACCAAGCGCGAGGCGATGGGCGCGAGCCTGCGATCGACAGGTTTCGGCGGGATGAACCCGTTCAGCCTGCTGGCGACTGAGGTCGCGTATCGCGAGGCCGAGGACTGGCTGGACGCCGTGCTGGTGTACATCGCCGGCAACGCCGCCCGGGTTGCGGCGGTCTTCGCCGAGCGCACGCCTGAAATTGTCGTCAGCCCGCTACAAGGCACCTACCTGCAATGGTTCGACTGCCGCTCGCTCGGCCTCGGCAAGGACGGGCTCGAAGACCTGATGCTGAACAAGGCGCGGATCTATCTCGATGAGGGTTATATCTTCGGCAAGGAGGGCGAGGGGTTCGAGCGCATCAACCTCGCCTGCCCGCGCGCCATCGTCGACAAGGCTCTGGACCGCATCACGGCGGCGATCGCGGAACTGAAGACCCAATAGCGGCTAATCGATCACCCGTTCCAGCGTGCTCAACAGCGGGCGAAGCTCGTCCGCATTGAGTTTTTCACGCTCCTTCTTGACCGTCTGCTGGGACCAGACGGCCACCGCGTGGTTGAGAGCGGAGATCGATGCCGAGGTCTTCCAGAACAGATCGCTGGATTGCTGAAGGATCGAGACGAACCGCTTGCTCTCGCCCTCGCGCACGAACAGTTCCTCGTAGGCATCGTTGTAGCTGCGCAGGATCTTCGAGCTTTGCTCAAGATGCCGGGCGAACTTGACCGCGACCTGGCGGGAAAGCGACTGAAATTCAACCGCTTCCTCCGGCGCGACGTAATGAGCCGGCATGCTCTTGTTCTGCAGCCAGTCCGCGAAGGTCAACAGCGTCGTCAGGTCCTTCTTGTAGTTGAACTCGAAGTAGCTCAACCCCTTCCAGGCTTAATAGATGTCCCCGGCGCGGGTCGGATCGAGATTGAAGACCTGGGTGATCGGCGACAGGTAGGAGAGGTCGCGCCCCTCCCACAGTTTCATGATGAATTCCTCGGACTGCTTTCGTGCCTGTTCAGTGTCCGATCCCACCACCTTCTTGGTGATCGGCTCGAACTTGCGCAGGATGTAGGCCTTGATCGCGTTGAACTCGTCCTCGGAGATATCGAAGTAGGTCGCGTCGACCTCGAAACCCGCACCGTGGATCTTGTCTTTCAGCAGAAAAGGATCCAGGGACGGCAACTCCTCCAGGATCCCCAGCACCTTCAAATCGCGCTCGACGGTCGCGGCGCCGCCGGTAGGATTGAAGCCCACCGCCTCGCGCAGCATGACGTCCTGGTCGGACGATCCCAACTCGAAACTGGTCCCTCCGCCGGGAATGTCGTCGAAATCGAACGGGCTGTAGATCATCGTGACAATCTGATTTTGCGGGACTTCCGCCGACTTGGACTTCTTCGACCGGACCGTTTCCTCGTAGTAATCAACCTCCTGGGTCCGGTCCTTCGGTTTCTTGATGAAAACCACCCGGTTGAGGCCGCGGCTGCCGAACAGGAATTGCGGTTCGCCGCCTTCCTCGGCGGCTTTTTTCATCATGGCTTTCGTGATGCCGGCCGCGTTGAGGATTCGCGTCGCGCCGCTGTTGAAAGTTTCGCGGAAGGAACGGTCAATGCTCATCGCGCGGCCTGAGACAATCCCATGGATGCGCCCGGCCCGGTTCGGTGCGCATGAATTCGGAGGTTTGTGTCAAATTCATCACAAAACTTCAATAGCTATGACCTATGAGCATATCGCAAGGGGCCGGTGCCGGTATGTGGTAAAATTCATACCTTTTTAACAAATTCAGCCCAATATCCGACCAAGGCCGATTGAAGCAGAAGCTAGGGGTCTTGACCATGGGACGTGTTGACACCAGAACGGTGATGCGAAGCGCGATGAGCGTGTTGGCGGAAAGTATCCAAGCCGCCGGGCCCAACGATCCTCAGCTTTTCGCCCATGTCGAAGCCTACGCGGCGCTTTGGCTGTTGGAACTGGAAGACGGCCCGGGGCCGAGCGAACCGGAATCATCGGTTCCGTTCTCCAACCAAACGCACCCGGGCGTTCCGGCGATTACTGATGCCGCTAGCCGGCCCTGGGTTTTCGTGCCAGCCGAGTAGCGGCAAACCGCTCAGCCCCCGGACAAATTTTCGAACCCGCGCGCGCCGAGCACTCTCAGTGCAAGGCAGGCCGCACCGTAACCGTTATCGATATTGCAGACCGCGATGCCCGGCGCGCAGCTCGCGAGCGCGGAATCAAGAGCCACCTTGCCGCCTTCGGCAACGCCATAGCCGTTCGATGTCGGAACCGCGATCACGACCCCCTTGGCAAGACCGCCGACGACGCTGAACAGCGCCCCTTCCATGCCGGCGCAGACGATCACGACGGGCATTTGCGAAATCACGTCACGATGCTCCATCAGCCGCCACAGCCCGGCGACGCCGACATCGGCGATTTCCCGGCTGGGCCGGCCGTGATACGCGAGTGTCCGAGCCGCCTCGCGGGCCGCGCCCAGATCGCCGGTGCCGCCCGTGACGATGGCAACCTCGGCAGCGCCCGCGCCAACCGCGATCTCGACGCTGATCGCCGTGCGCGAGACCGGATCGTAATCGAGCTTCGCCCGCTGGTTCTCCGGCAGGGCACCGAACTGGTCGGCGGAGAGACGGGTCACCAACACCGGCGCGCCGCCGGCCAGCGACTGGGAAATCCCCTCGGCGATCTGCTCCGGGGACTTCACATCCGCCAGGATCGCCTCTGCGAGGCCGATCCGCCGACGGCGCTCCAAATCGAAGCGGACCGACACAGCCTGTTCAACAGAATTCATGGCCGGGCTCCCACGAAGGCGCTGCCCATCCGGTAAGGCTCGTAGGATATGGGGCCCGGGTGAGCGTGTTCGCGAAGGACGGCATCAAGGCGGGAGCGGGTGCCTGCATCGAGGCGTGAGAGCAGATCTTCCCCCAATTCCACAACCACGCCCCCGGCGCGCACCCGGCAGCGGATCGTGCCGCCTCCCAGGATCTCGCGCAGCGCGGTTTCCGCCGCCTCCACCAGCGCCAGACGCTCGACCGTGACCCTGAGGCCCGTCTCGATACGGCTCGAAAGACAGGGCGCGGCAGGCAGTTCCGCCAGATCATCAAGTCCGAGGTCGCGGGCAATCTGGCGAACTTCCGGCTTCGACAGACCGGCTTCCACATGCGGATGCCGTACCCGATGGTCCCGCGCCGCCTCCAGACCCGGCCGAAAATCGCCGAGGTCATCGGTATTGGTGCCGGACGCAATGGTCAGGTCCGTCAGCCCGGCGATCCGGGAATAAAGATTCGTCTTGCAGAAGAAGCAGCGGTTGACCGGGTTTTCGAGATAGCGCGGATCCGCCATCTCACCGGCGTTGATCACCTCCAGGCGCCATCCCGACGTCTCGGCGTGACGGCGCACGCGCGCGCTCGCCTCCCCGGGAACCGCCGGAGAGAGCGCGTGGAACATCACGGCTCCCGGACCAAGACGCTCATGCGCGACATGGGCCAGGGTCATGCTGTCGACCCCGCCGCTGAGCGCGATCGCCATCGGTCCGATACCGTCGATCACCGATCGAAGCCGGGAGCCGGGATCACCGCTCGTCATCGTCGCCTCCCTCGGCCAGCCGGCGCAGCCTAGCGCGTTCCGCCTGCGTAGGAGCCTGTCGCGCCAGCGCGTCCATGTCCACCTTCGTCGTCGATTGTCCATCAGGCCTCACCACCCGCTTGGCGCCCATAGCGCCGCCGGAAGCGGTGACATCCTCCCGGTTCAACTCGACCCGCTGTTCTATCCGCCATCTGAGGCCGATCGTCGTCGTTTGCAGAAAGCAGGCCTCGATGACGGAGTCGATCGCTGCGCTTCGGCAGAGCACGCGGACGGAAACCGCAAGGCGCCCCTTCTTGCCGGTGACCGCCGACTGCACCACATCGAGAACGCCGTCGGTCGACCGCAGCGCCTCGATCCCAGCCGCGAGATCCTCCGGCGTCTGATCGTCGACCTCGAAGGTAATCACTCCGACCTCGCCAACCCGGCCCCAGGCCCCCAGCGGATCCTTAGCCACGCTCTCGAATGCCAGCAGACGCAACATGTTGGCCCGGCCTTCAAGATTGCGTGACCCTAGACCATGACCTGTACGCGCGAGGCGTCCCGCAGGCCCTCTGCCGTTCTGGGAGGGTTTGAGATAGGCTAGAATTGCCGCGCCTGTCGGTGTCACCCGCTCACCCGGCACGCCGTCATCGATCATCTTCATGCCCCGCAGCAGCAATGCGGTCGCCGGCGCCGGCACCGGCAGGATGCCATGGGCCGTCTTCACCGTCCCGCCGCCCAGCGGAAGCGGCCCAACACTCCAGGCCGAGGCTCCGATGGCCTCGATCGCCGCCGCGGCACCGACGATGTCGGCGATCGAATCCCAGTCGGCAATCTCGTGAAAATGCACGTCGTCGGCCGGCTTGCCGTGGATTTCGCCCTCGGCTTCCGCCAGCAGTCGGAAGATCGCCACCGCCCGCCCGGCAACGGCGGGCTTCAGATTTGAACCGAGCAAACGTGTCCGGATGTCCCGAAACGACCCGGTGGCGTGAGTGTGATCGTGATGATGATCATGGTCGTGCCGATGTCCGTGTTCCGGAGTCCCGGCGGAGATCCGCAACCGCTTGCCGGTGATCCCAGCCGAAGCGCCGCTTTCTACCGCCACCGTCCAGGTCTCCGGCAGTCCCGCCGCGCGCATGGCTTGAAGGACCGGCGTCTCGAGCTCCGGCCAGGCATGCAGCACCGCCGCCAGGAACATGTCGCCGGCGATCCCGCCGACCGGATCGAGATGGATGTGCATGCCGGTGGCTCAAGCCGCCGGGCGCAGAACCGGAATGACATAGGGGCCCTCGGGGATCACCGCGACACCCCCGTCCCCGGCCCTGGCGACGCTGCCGGCAATGCAGGCGCCGAGATCGTTCACCCGGTTTACCCCGGTCAACGGCCAGTCCGCGTCGGCCAGGGCGCCGGAATACAGATGAATTGAGCCGATCCGCATCGGCTTCAACTGCATCTCGGTCTGCCATTCGTCAATGTCCGCGTGGCTTTTATCCGTGATCGCGGCGAGGAAGCCTTCCGGTCCCATCTCGACCAGCCGGCGCTGGGCTTCGACGAATTCGGGCGAGCCCATCCCCTCGGCACAGTCCGACACCACGATCAGATCGCCCCCCGGCTCCAGAATGTCGATCGGGCCGACCATGCCCTTCACCGTTTGATAGTAGGTCAGGTCCAGCGGGTAGCCGGCGCAGCTCGTCACAACCGTCTTGAACCGGCGTGGCACCGCGACCTCGGCAAAGCCACGGATGAAATCGACCGCGGCCAGGTGGCTGGCGACGATTTCGCCGAAGTTCAGGAATGAAGGGCGCCGGTGCTCGTCGATCACCGCGTTCACCGCGAGCGCGCCGCCGATCATGTCGACGATTTCCAGCTGATCCTCATGCAGCGGATTACCGTCGAGAATACAGTTCGCCGCCAAGGGATGCTCCATGTACCGCGACGAGTGGAAGGTCGTGATGGTTTCCGCATGGGCCACGCCGGGCGCAATGACCTTGCGCCCGCCGGAATAGCCGGCCATGAAATGCGGCTCGACAAGGCCGGTGGCGATCTTGAGATCCGCTTCCATCAACCGGCGGTCCAGGCGAACCACATTACCCTTGCTCGTTGTACCGACATGGACGTGGTCAGCATCGTTCCGCGCGTAATGGTTCTCGACCCTGACGGTCTTCAGGACCCAGGGATCACCGACCAATTCCTCCAGTTCGGCGCCGAGATTGGGGCGGTGCAGGCCGGTGGCGACCAACACCGTGATCTTGTCGGCGGCGATGCCGGCGCGAAGCAGGCGGCGGATCAGCGGCCCCAGGATCAGCCCGTTGGGCACCGGTCGGGTGATGTCGCAGATCAGAATGCAGGCGCTCTCGGCACCCTTTGCCAGATCGTCCAGCGGCGGCGCCCCAACCGGCGCGTCGAACGCGGCCTCCAGCGCGGCGCCGGGATCGGCGACCACCGGCATGTCCGGCTTGCGGATCACCGTGACGTCCCACTGCGGCTCAAGCTCGATCGGGAGCGTTCCCTTGCCGTAGTTCATCTCAACACGCATCGATCCATCCGCTTTCATGCCTAGAAGGGCGTCCGCCCCACATCGCGGCGCGGACTTCTCATTTAAGCATAAGCGGGCGTCGGGCCGAAGCGGTCAAGCGCGATCGAAACGCCTAACGGCGGCACTTCGGCGGCTGATCGTAGATCGTGTATTTCTCGCAGCTCTTGTCGAAGAATTCGGCCACATAGTCGAGCGGCGGCGTATCGTAGACGTACTCGGTCCCGACCCAGGCGGCGGTGCCGGCAACCACCATCGCCCCGGTCGAGCATCCGGCGACCCCAAGCACGGTCAGACAGACCAGCAACAGACGCATCAGCCATTCCTTTCATCCATGATCCACACGCGCCCCGGTCGATCCCGACGGTCTCGCGCGGAAAACCAAACCCAGGGACCCATATCGGGCGCGTTTTACCGTGATCATACAAGCAAGAACGGGGCCAACCGGCACGCTCCTTGCGTGACCGATCGCACTGGTGTGGATTGCATCGTCGTCCTACATCATATAGGGGTTTGCCGAAAACTGGGGACAAGATCATGGCTTTCAGCTGGACCGCCGCCGACCTGCCGCTGCTTGGTGATCCGTCGTTCATCGACCGGATGGGGCATTTCGTGCACGCCCGCCAGGACCAAGGATACAGCTTCGACATGCCGCTTATGGGCTATCAGGCGCTGTTCTACACGGCGGAATTTGCCGAACAGGTCAAGCGCGAGACCGGCGTCGCGGCGCTGCAGACCCTGGTTCACGAGGTACGCCGGGGCGTCTTCCGCAAGACCGACGACGACAACGGCTGGGAGGTCAGCTTCCGGGCCGACGCGGTGATCCGCAACGAGCTCGACCCGGTCGCGCATCTGCCCATCGGCGACGTGGATTACGCCACCGACCTAACCTACACCAACACGGTGCTGTTCTCGGTCAACGAATCCACACTGGTCGATTTCGCGAGCTGGGTCCGCACAAACGGATTGGCATAACGGGCCCTCTGGCTCCGACGGATTTCAACCGCCTCCGAAGAGCGGGAACTCGGCGCGGCGCAGGATCGGCGTCAGCATCCCGCCGCACAGGAAACCGCCGATATGCGCGAGGAAGGCGACACCGCCGGCACTGCTGGAAAACAGGATCGCCACGACGAGCTGGAGCGTGAACCATATCCCGATCAGGATCACCGAGGGGCAGCGGTAGCGCGTGAGGGTCAGGACCGGGACCCGATTGAACCAAAGCCCGAAGCCCGGCCCGAGCACGATCAGCCGGCCCTTCGGGAACAGCATGATATAGGCGCCGATGAGGCCGGAGATCGCTCCGCTTGCGCCGATCAGCTGAACCTGCTGCTCCATCAGCGGCAGGGCCTGGGTGACAGCGCTGATCGCGACGGTAAACAGGAACAGACCACTGAACCGGAGCGAGCCGAGAGCGTTTTCGACCGCCGGACCGAAGACCCAGAGAAACAGACCGTTTCCCAGCAGATGCCCCCAGCCGCCGTGCAGAAAGACGTAGGTGATCAGCGTCGCGCCGACCGGCACAAAGCTCATATGCGGTGACGGATCACGAAAGCCGAACAGGTGGGCCGGATTGAGACCGAAGGCCAGCACGAGCTGGTCGGCGGAGAACTCGTTCAACTGCTGCTGCCAGACGAAGATCACCGTCATCACGACCAAAAGCGTCGCGGTGATGGCCGGCACCCGCTCGATCCGCTGTTCGTCGCCGATGGGAATCATGCATGTCCCTCTGGAACGAACGCTTGCCCGGCATGGCTCGCGTCGGAGGATCCGTCCCCCTGGTTTGGCCGGCTATTTCTTGAAGATCTTATCCAACGGGATCGAATAGGTCAGCATCAGGGTTTCCTCGCCAGGGTTGCGCTCATCCAGGCCCGCGTTGGAAATGTGGTGGAAGGCGAAGCCGATCCGCGAATAGTCGTCGAGGCGATATGCGAAATTGGCGCCGGAACGAAACTCGATCGCATGGCCCAGGTCCTTGCCGTCACCATTGCCGTAGATTCCGGCGGCGAAATTCGGGGTGACAACGAAACGCCGTCCAAAGAAGATGTCGATCCCGATCCCGGCATAGGCATAGGTCCCCGCCTCCGCCGTCGCGGTCAGACCGACGAAGGGCGTGAACCAGAGCAGTTTGTGCTTTTCGGCGAACACATACTCGGCCCGGAACTCGGCCGTGGTCTCGTCATCGAACATGTCATAGATTCCGACGCCGAGCGTCAGGAAATCCGGCTCTTCGGCACGGGCCTCAGGCCGGAACGGCAAAAGCGCGAGCAGGCCCAAGGCCACGAACAATACGGTCTTCACTGGCCGCACGGCACACCTCTGATCTGCGAAATCGGCTGCATCATAGTCATGAGGTCTGAGACATCAAGCCCGGCATCTGCTTGAACCTCTCGGTCGCGCGCACCAGCGCGGCCCGAATTCCGGGTTCCATGGCCGAATGCCCGGCATCCGGCACGATGACATACTCCGCGTCTGGCCAATGTTTCACCAGCGCATCGGCGGACCGGATCGGACAAATGATATCGTAACGGCCCTGCACGATAACGGCGGGTTTGCCGGCGATCGCCGGCATGCCGTCGAGCAGTTGGTTCGGCGCAAGAAACATCTGGTTGGCGAAGTAATGCGCCTCGAGCCGCGACAGGGCAAGCATCTGGTCCTTGCCCGGAGCCCCCCCGGAGGCGGCGTTTTCGGGATATAGGCACGAGCAGGCGGACTCATACCCGCTCCAGACCTTCGCCGCGGGATGATGAACGGCAGGATCCAGGTGTTCCAGGCGGGCCCGGTACGCGGTCAGCAGATCGCCGCGTTCATCCTCGGGGATGAACGCGCGATACGCCGCGTGGGCTTCAGGGAAGATCTGCCCCATGCCGTTGATAAACCAGTCGATTTCGCAAGGGCGTCCGAGGAAAATGCCGCGCAGCACGAAGCCCAGGCAATGCTCGGGATAGGCCTGGCCATATGCAAGCGCCAACGTGCTGCCCCAGGAGCCGCCGAAGACCAGCCAGCGTTCGATCCCCAGATGGGCGCGCAGGGTCTCGATATCGTCGATCAGATGCTGGGTCGTGTTCTCGGCGATGTCGGCGACCGGTGTCGATTTCCCGGCGCCCCGCTGATCGAACAGCACCACCCGATAGGCCTTGGGATCGAAGAACCGTCTGTGGACCTTCGCGATCCCCGAGCCCGGCCCGCCGTGCAGGAACAGGACCGGCAGGCCATCCGGATTTCCGACCTCTTCCCAATAGAGACGGTGCCGATCGGAGACCGGCAGATGACCGAACGCCGCCGCCTCGATATCCGGGTAGAGCTTGTCGCGCATGGGAAACCGTTTCCGGGCTCGATGGGTACGTACCGGGTCTTAGCAGACAGACGCCGCGCGGTCACTCACGGGCTGTGGGGTGCAAGAGGAGGAAGGGGTTCAAGTCCGATCCATCCGCGCTTCACTCGGCAGCCGTCGGCAGCACATGATCCTTGAACCGTTCCCGCAGGGTCAGCTTAGACAGCTTGCCCGTCGCGGTATGCGGCAAATCGTCGACGAAAACCACATCGTCCGGCAGCCACCATTTCGCGACCTTGTCGGCGAGGAACTCGTTGACTTCCTTAGCTGTAAGACTTTTGCCTTCCTCAAGACGCGCGATCAGCATCGGCCGCTCGTCCCATTTCGGATGCGGCATGGCGATCACCGCGCATTCGGCGATGGCGGGATGTCCGAGCGCGGCGTTCTCGAGATCGATGGAACTGATCCATTCGCCGCCGGACTTGATGACATCCTTCGTGCGATCAACCAGCTGAATGAAGCCGCGCGGATCGATCTTCGCCACATCGCCGGTACGCAACCAGCCGTCCCCGGTAATCGCGGCGGCGCTCGCCTTCTCGTCGGCGTGGTAGCCGTCGATGACGGCATGGCCGCGCACCTGAAGTTCACCGAAGGCCTCACCGTCATGCGCCAGCGTCTTGCCCTCCTCATCGACGATCCGGGCATCCACCGTGAACATGCGCCGGCCCTGCAGCATTTTCAGGTCAAGCTGCTTGTCGCGCGGCAAGGCATGTTCAAGCGGCCCGAAGATCGAGGTGGAGCCGACCGGACTCATCTCGGTCATACCCCAGCCGTGAATGACCCGGACCCCGTAATCGTCCTCGAACTCGCGGATCATCGAACGCGCAACCGCCGAGCCGCCCGACAGCACCACTTCAAACCCTTCGGGCTTGCGGCCGCGCTTGCGCATCTCGGCGAGCACACCGAGCCAGACGGTCGGCACGCCCCACGCGGAAGAGACTTTTTCCTGATCCATCAGTTCGAAGACACTGACACCGTCGAGCTTGGCGCCGGGGAAGACCATGTTGGCACCGACCAGCGGCGCGACATAGGGCGTGCCCCAGGCATTGGCATGAAACAGCGGAACGACCGGCAGGAGCGACGCGCCGGCGGTCACGCCCGCTTCGCCGGCCAGGGTCAGCATGCCCATGGAATGCAGATAGGTGGACCGGTGCGAATACAGCACGCCCTTCGGGTTCCCGGTGGTGCCGGAAGTATAACAGAGGCTGGAGGCGGCGCGTTCGTCGAAGACCGGCCAGACGATATCGGTCGGCTGTCCCGAAATCAGATCCTCGTAACAGAGCGGATTCGGCAGGGCGCAGTCGGGCATCGAGGCGCGGTCGCACATCAGCACGAAGCGCATGTCCTTCGGAAGCTGATCCAAAAGCGGTGTGATCACCGGAATGAAGGTGGTGTCGAGGAACAGGATCCTGTCCTCGGCGTGGTTGGTCACATAGATGATCTGCTCGGCGAAAAGCCTCGGATTGATCGTGTGACAGACCGCGCCGATCCCGGAGATCGCGAAATAAAGCTCGAAATGGCGATAACCGTTCCAGGCCATTGTCGCCACCCGGTCACCCTGCTTGATGCCGAGTTCCTTCAGCGCATGCGCCATCTGGACGGATCGCGCTCTCGCCTCGGCATAGGTGTAACGGTGGATGTCGCCTTCGACCCTGTTGGAGACGATCCGATTGTCCGTTCGAACATCCGCCGCATAGTCGATGATGCTGGAGATCATCATCGGCATGTCCATCATGCGACCCTTGAGCATTTGAGCCTCCCAAGCCCTCAAATCATCCGCGGATTGCGTTCCGCTCTTTGGTTTATAGAGTGCGTCAACGCACGCTCCGCCGCAAGATTAAGGGGCGGATTTTCCTTCCCGGTGAACCGCTTCGACCGGAGATCGCCATGACCGCATTCGTCACCCTCGGGCCGCAAGGCAGCAATCATGAACTGGTGTCCCGGCGCTATCTCGACTTTCATGGTCTCGGCGATGCGCAGGTACGGCTCGTCGGTGACTTCCAAGAAGGCCTTTCCCTGCTTGCGGAAGGCCAGGCCGACTATCTGATTCAGGCGGCCGCGCATTCGGAAACCGCCTCGACCCTGGCTCGGGCGTTTTTCCGGCACGGCATCCGTGCCGTCGATTGTTTCATCGCCCCCAGCCACCCGCTCGCCATCCTCACCCGAATCTCCGCCGACCGACACCACAGCATCGGTCTGCAGCCCGCCACCGCCGGCTATGCCGACCTCTCGGCCTGGCCGGTCAAGGTCGAGAAGCCAACAACGGTCGCAGTCGGCGAGGGTCTCCTTGCCGGACGCTATGACAGCGGCATCACCATGCGGAAACTCGTGGATGAACACCCCAAGGAGCTTGAGGTCCTTCAGGATCTCGGCAGCGTCGATGATCCCTGGATCGTCTATGGCCGAGAACCGGTTCGCGACGGTGACATCCTCGCCTGGCGCGACAGTCCGGCGGGCCGGCGGTACCGGGCCAAGTGACGGGTTCCTGCTCAGCAACCAAATTTCCGTATCATCGCCGTCCCCCCGTTTAGCGTGATACAACCGCCGGAAAGCCAATCCACCTTGGGACACCCCATGCCACGAGGCGCGAAACGCCATCCCTATGACGGTATTGTCGCGGTCGCGCCGGCGACGGTGCCATATCAGCGCTTTTCCAAGGAAGCGGCGCATTGGTGGATCGCGCGGGCGCTGAAACAATCGCTGGACGCGGCCTCGCTCAGCTCCCGGGATGTGGACGGGCTTATCGTCTCCAGTTTCACGCTGTTTCCGGATTCCGCCGTGGGGCTTACCCAGCATCTCGGCCTCAGCCCGCGCTGGCTCGACGATATTCCCATGGGCGGCGCCTGTGGCGTCGTCGGGCTCCGGCGCGCGGCGCGGGCGGTCCAGTCAGGGGACGCGGATGTGGTGGCCTGTGTTGCCGGCGACACCAACCATGTGGACAGCTTCCGGCGCATGCTCTCCAGCTTCAGCCGCTTTGCCCAGGACGCCTCCTATCCTTACGGCTCCGGCGGCCCGAACGCCTGCTTCGCGCTGCTGACCGATCACTACATGAAACGTTTCGGCGCCAGGCGGGAGGATTTCGGGAAGATCTGCGTCGCCCAACGCCAAAATGCGCTGCGCAATCCGCACGCGGTGATGAAGACGCCGCTCACCATGGAGCAGTATATCGGCGCGCGTCCGATCTCCGATCCGATCGCGCTCTTCGATTGCGTGATGCCGGTCGCCGGCGCCGAGTGCTTTCTGGTGATGCGCGAGGAAGACGCCAAGGCCGAGGGCATCCCCTTCGCCTATATCCGCGCCACGATAGAGCGCCACAACGCCTTCCCGGACGACCCGATCCAGATGCGCGGCGGCTGGGCGGTGGATATCGGAGAGCTCTACGCCATGGCCGGCCTCAAGCCCGAAGACATGCAGGTGGTGCAGACCTATGACGACTATCCGGTCATCGTAATGATGCAGTTCGAGGATCTCGGCTTCTGCGGCAAGGGCGAGGGACCGGACTTCGTGCGTGCTCATGACCTGACAATCGACGGCGACTTTCCACACAACACCTCGGGCGGGCAGCTTTCCGCCGGCCAGGCCGGTGCTGGCGGCGGCTATCTCGGTCTCACCGAGGCGATGCGTCAGGTGACCGGCACCGCTGGGCCGACCCAAGTGACGAACGCCCGCAACGCGTTGGTCTCCGGCTTCGGGATGATCAATTTCGACCGCGGCCTCTGCTCCGGCGCGGTGATCCTGTCGGGAGAGGGTGCATGACCGATCCGCTTGCCCGCCCGCCGAAAAAGGATCCGCAGGTCCGCACCCGGGTGCCGACCCGCCCGTCGCATTTCCGGAGCCGTGCGGCACTCGGCATCGCGGCATCCGCCGCCGAGGGGCGTTTCATGCTCCAGGTCTGCGGGGAATGCCGGGCCGTCCAGTATCCGCCCCGCGACGCCTGCGCGGCCTGCCTGTCGATTGACCTCGCCTGGCGCGACGTCTCGCCGCTCGGACGCCTGATCGCAGAGACCACGGTCCGCACCAGCACCAGCATCTATTTCCGCGAGCGCGCGCCGTGGCGGATCGGCACGGTGAAACTGGAGGCCGGCCCGTCGGTCATGGCACATCTGCACGGCGACCTTCTGCCGGATGCCGATGTGCGGGTTGTCAGCGTGCTGGACAAGTCCGGTCAGGGCGTACTGTTCGCCGTCCCCGACGACGCGACGCCAAATATGGAGGATGACCCACAGATGCGGGAAATGACCTCGGATCCCAAACATCGGCGGGTGCTGATCACTGACGCCCGCAACGAGAACGCGCCGGCTTTGGCCAAGGCCCTGGCGGATGCCGGTGCCTCGATGATCTTTGTCGGCGAGGCCGAAAGCTGGCGCCCCTACCCGCATCGCGGCGCGCTGGCGGCGATCCCAAATGTCGACATCCTGCCGATGGATGTGACCGACACGGCCTCGGTCCGCGAGCTTTGCGGCGAGATCGGCGGCAAGACCGATATCCTGATCAACAATGCACGGTTCGTTCGGCCCGGCGGCATCCTCGACCGCGCCGATGTGGGCTTCGCCCGCGAGGAGATGGAGGTGAACTATTTCGGCCTGCTGCGCCTCGCCCAGCATTTCGGCCCGGCGATGCGGGGGCGCGGCGCCGACGGCGACAATAGCGCCGCCGCTTGGGTCAACATCCTCTCGGTCAATGCCTGGGCGAACAGCCCCGACTATGGCTTGTTCTCCGCCTCGAACGCCGCCGCGCTGTCGCTCTCTCAGAATCTGCGGGCCGATCTCTGGGACGGCGGGGTGCGGCTGCTGAACGTCTTCACCGGGCCGACCGAGGATGAGTGGCACCAGCCGCTGCCGCCGCCCAAGGTCACGCCCGCCGCGATCGCCCGCGCGATGATCGATGGGCTGAAAGGCGGTCTCGAGGATGTCTTCGTGGGCGATGTCGCCAAGGACCTGATCGACCGCTGGCGCGCCGGGCCCAAGATCCTGGAGCGCGAGATGATGGAAAACCGGGGAGCCTCCTCATGACCGCAGCCACCTCCCCCAGCCTGCTGGGCGATCTTGCCCTGTCGATCGCCAGCGGCGCGATCCGTGTCGTCGACCTCACCCACACCCTGGACCCGGACTTTCCGGTGATCATCCTGCCGCCCGAGTTCGGACAATGCGCGCGCTTCCGGATGGAGGAGATCTCCGCTTACGATCACCGGGGCCCGGCCTGGAAGTGGCACAACATCACCTGCTCGGAACACACCGGCACCCATTTCGACGCCCCGGTTCACTGGATCTCGGGCCGCGATCTGCCGAACAATTCCGTCGACACCATCCCGGTCGAGCAGTTCATCGGCCCGGCCTGCGTCATCGACTGCAGCCAGGGCGCGGCGGAAAACGAGGATTTCGAGTTGACGCCCGAGATCATACAGGACTGGGAGGCCGAGCATGGCGAGATCCCTGCCGGCGCCTGGGTGCTGATGCGCACGGACTGGTCCCGCCGGCGCGGCGCCGCGTATCTGAACATGCGCGAGGACGGCCCCCACTCCCCCGGCCCGACGCCGGAGGGGATCCGCTTTCTGATCGAACAGCGCGATATCCGCGGCTTCGGCACCGAGACCGTCGGCACCGATGCCGGCCAAGGCAGCCACTACACGCCCCCCTTCCCGGCCCACTTCTACCTCCATGGCGCTGGCAAGCTCGGTCTGCAGTGCCTGAACAATCTCTGGGAATTGCCGCCCACCGGCGCGGTCCTGATCGCGACGCCGCTCAAGATCAAACAGGGGACGGGCAGCCCGCTCCGGGTGTTGGCGCTGGTGGGGTGATGGGGTGGCCGGGAAACGGCATATTGCGCAAGCGTTTCTTAGCAGTTCAAATTCCAGGCGATAAAGAATACGTAGAAAAGCCTGGAACATTGCCTGCAGTTGCGCCGAAACCGCCGCCTTGTTCTTCACCTTGCCAGCCGCGTTGGTGCCGTGGAAACTATACAAAGCGGCGACGCTGAGTAATCGTCGAGACGACGGTGAGTCATATGACCAACAGCAAGAGCACTCGCGAAGGTGTCGTTCTGTTACCGGGTCAAGGACGGCACTACGCGATGGGGGGCGTCACGGCTATCTTTAAGGCTGATCGCGAAGAGTCCGCTGGCAGCTACAACATCTCCGAATGGTGGCTGGAACCCCTTGCCAAGGGTCCACCAGTCCATGCTCATCCTGAAGATGACGTCTTCAATGTGCTTGAGGGAACCATGCATTTCCAGATGGGAGATCAATGGATTGGGGCTCCCAAAGGGTCCTTCGTCCTGGTTCCTGGACATGTTCCCCATACATTCGAAAATCGAACGGCGGAGCGAACCGGCGCCCTGAACTTTGGCGTGCCGGCGGGGTTCGAGGACAATATGCCACGTATCGTCGAGTGGTTCGTCAAGAACCGAGCTGAACAGACCGGATGAAATCGGGGGGACGAAGTTGGGAGGCAGTTACCGAATTCTCCTCACGGAGCCCCGTCGGAGGAGCCACCGGATCAGGGGAAATGACCATAGTTGGAAAGCAGATAAGTGGCTGTCCCTGATTTCCCCTGATCTCACGGTTAGCCTTACCCGCGTTCAGCTTGCCGCACGAACGCACGCCTTGCCGACAATGTAGGAAACGCCTTCCGGACCCGTCTTGGTCGTATGTTGGCAACCCGCCGGAATCTCGCAGTGATTGCCGGCATGGAAGGTGTCGGCCTTCCCGTCGCGGGTTACGGTGATCTCACCGCCGAGCACCATGATCCGCGCATCGAAGTCATGCGCGTGCAAGTCTTCGGAAAATCCGGGCTGTTGGCCGCCATGCACGATATCGAAACCTTCGCGCCGAAGATCGCTCTCGAACGCCTGGGGCGACAGCGTTCCGCCATTGCGACGGCGGCCCGACAGCAGGGCGACGCCCTCGGGACCAACATGTTCGGCATGCATGCAGCCCGCGAGCACTTCGAAACACTGTCCCGTGCGGTAGGTGACCGGATTGTTGTCACATGTGATAGTGATCTCGCCGCCAAGAACGAACGCCTTGGCGTCGAAATCGTGGCAGTGATTGGGGGCCAGGTGGTTCGGCTTCACGCTGCTGTTTACAACCCGGTAACCCTCGGAGCGCAGGCAGGACTCGAATTCGGCTTTATCCATTGAATTACCCTCCTTGATGGATGGCCGTGTTGTGCGCTATAAAGGACATTATGTCAACTATAGAAAATGACATCATCCAACGCACTGGCCGCGCAGTAAAAGAACAACGCGAAGCGGCCGGTCTTAGCTTGCGCATGTTGGCGGCGCGCAGTGGTATATCCGCATCGATGATCTCGGACATAGAGCGCGGGGCCAAGTCGCCGACCGTCACCACCTTGGTGAATCTGGCTCAGGCCCTGGGGGTTAGCGCGTCGAGCCTGATCGAAGGGCACGCAAACCCGGCGTCGCGCATCCGCGTTTTACGAAAGAACGAAAGTGCCGGCGGCAAAACGCCTGCGCCTTGGCAAAGCCTGGGCCCCGCTACTCCGGGGAGCCGTATTGACTTCGTCCGTTATCAGATTCCACCAGCCACGGCCCTGGGGCCATCCCCTGCTCACGCCTCGGGCACAATAGAGTATGTGCATGTGGCCGCGGGCAGTATCCGGGTCACGGTGGGCGAGGAAGTGGCCGAGCTTTCCGCCGGTGACAGCTGCAGTTGCCGAACGGACGTCCCGCATGCGGTCGAGAATCCGGACCGATCGACCGACGCTCTGATCTACCTGATTGTGGAAAGAGGCTGAGCTCGCCCTTGAGGGGGTCGCTGCAAGGACGCATTCGACGCCAGGACGCTTGACCGAAAAGCCGTGACCAGAGGACGAAGGAATCCGACGCCGGGACGGTGTCGACGCCCAGACGAGCCGGCGGTCTCAGCCCTTGTATGGCGGATCGTCCCGCAGGACCTGGTCGATGCCGGCGCGGTCCACCTCAATCTTCACGCCCGCGCGCTCCTGCTGGAGCAGCATCGGGACCCGGCAGTCGCGTTTGCCCCAGCCTCGGTTCAGCGCCTCGGTCATCTCTTCGAGCGCCAGATTGGCGATCCGCATGGGCACGCCGAGCTCCCGTCCGAGAGCGGTCGCAAGGCTGACGTCCTTGTGGCCGAGATCGAGCGCAAAGCCCGGCGGGTCATAGGTGTTCGCCAGGAACTCCTGTCCGAGCCGGTCGAAGGTGCGCGAGCGCCCGACGGAACCGCGGCGCACCGCTTTCCACAGCGCCAGTGGTTCGACCCCCGCCTTAACACCGAGGGTCATGACCTCGGCAAGCGCGAACTGTATGGCGAAGTGGGCGCTGTTATGCGCCAGCTTGGCAATCGATCCGGCGCCGATCGGTCCGATATACTCGACCGCGTCGCCGATCGCGTCGAGCATGGGACGATGTTTATTGAATAGAGCCTCCTCCCCGCCGACCCAGATGGACAAGCGGCCCGACTTCGCTCCCGTCGCCCCGCCCGAGACCGGCGCATCGAGCAGATGAATGCCCCGCTCAGCCAGCCTGGCATGAACGGCGCGCACCACGGTTGGCGCGTTCGTTGACAGATCGAAGATCACCGCGCCCTTGCGCAACCCTTCAGCGAGCCCGTCCGGCCCCAGCACCACCGCCTCCATCTCGGCCGGCCCGGGGAGCGACATGAAGACGACATCGCATTTCGCGGCAAGTTCCCGTGGCGACGCCGCCCACTCCGCCCCGGCGGCAAGGTGCTGCGAGGCGACCTGCCGCTCAAGATCATGCACGACGAGCGTATCGACCGTCTTTTGCAGGTTCGACGCCATGCTGGCGCCCATGATTCCCAATCCAACGAACCCCACGGCCATGTTCTATTCCCTTCCAATGCGAGGCCCCGTGACCTGCCATAATCACATAAAAATCACGGTTCATTGGAAATTCGCCGAGAATCGCTGTTCCTTCCGGTTTCCAAGCATATCCGCCGGCTGTTTGGAGGCCCTGGTTCTCATTCTATTGGGGCTTTCCTTCATTTCGTGCTTGGATAGACGACATCGCGGGTTTCCGAGAGCGGAGGACAGCATGCCGAAACTGTTGAGCGACGCCCAAGTCGAGATGATGCGGCGGGACGGGTATGTGGCGCCGGTGCGGGTGTTCGAAGCGGCGCGGGCGCAGGCCTATCGCGACCGCCTGGAAGCCTTCGAGGCCAGCGTCGCCGACCGGCCGGCGGAGGAGACTCTGTTCACTCTGTCGCGGTTCAAGCCGCACCTGCTGTTCACCTGGCTGGACGAGATCTGTCACGATCCCAAATTGCTGGACGCGATGGAGGATGTGCTCGGCCCTGACCTCATCATCTTCTCCGGCGCCTTCTTCACCAAGAACGCCCGCGACGGCAATTACGTGCCCTGGCACCAGGACACCACCTATGCGGATTTCGACGGCGGCCGCTATGCCCGTGCCTGGGTCGCCTTTACCGACAGTCATCCCGGCAACGGCTGCATGCGGGTGATCAAGGGCAGCCACAAGACCCAGCTCATGCATACCGAGGAGCCGGACAATCCCCACAATATCCTGTTCCGCCGGGAAAAAGTGGCGGGCGCCGTGGACGAGACGGACGCGGTCGATCTGGTGCTGAAGCCCGGCGAGATGTCGATCCACGATTACGGCGTTGTGCACGGCTCCAATCCGAATGACAGCGACGACCGCCGGATCGGCTTCGCGATAACCTTCGTCAGCGCCGACACCATGCCGCGCGGCCGCCGCGAGACCGGCATGCTGGTGCGCGGTCAGACCCGCAACGACGGCTGGGAACTGGAGCCTCGCCCGAAGGCCGATCTCGACGACGCGGCCCGCGCCGCCCACAAGAAAGCGATGGAGATCCGCGGCGGCTATTTCTTCAGCGACGCGGGCAAAGAACGGCTGCTCGCCGGGGCGGCGGAGTGAATAGCTGGTCGCGCTTGGTTCTGGTCCGGGATGTCGGATTGGCGAACGGTCGTCAGATTCTTACTCGGCGCCTGGCCGTCGGCCGCCGGCGCCCCAGGCTTTCTTGCCGCGCCCTGATCTGTCGGCCTACGCGACGCTCCGACCGCCGCATCAGGGCAATCCTGACCGCCTGATCTCTTATGACAGGTGGACCACTCAATGCAGGCAGGTCACCTCCGCAACGCAGTTGCCAGTTTGCCTACAAGGTCATCCAGAACCACCGAATCTACTTCGACCAAGGGATCATAGTCCGGGATAGTCATAGCCCGCATTCCGGCAAGCAGTGGATACTTTCCACGAATTGTTTCGTGGCTAATCCCAAGAAGCAACGGTAACACAAACCCCTGTTTAGAGATTCCCAGATTGAGAGCCGATTCTAGTTCTCTTCTTGGCCAACTCTTTTCTAAAGAATCTTTAGAAATGAACACAACAACCTTGCTTGCTTCCGCCAAACCAAAATTGACCTTGCCTACGATGTCGTCACCCCACGAGATTTCATTTTCATCATACCACGTCTGGATTCCTTTAGCCCTGCATGCATGGTCAAACCGTTTGACAATGGCCCCCTTGTCCTCTGTAGCGTGGCAAAGAAATACGCGTTCCACGCTTAACGAAGTCGCGCGCTCTACCGGACCGCCGGCGCCCTGCGTGCTTTTTAGGTTCAACAGAAAATTCTCCATTCTTTCCAAAGATCCAATATTGAATTTTACGCATTTCTCTTTGAATAAAAAAATAGAATTGGAAAAAATTAAATCCGACGGCCAATAACTTCTCGAACTGGCATAAAAAATGGATAAATTCCAACGTTTATTCCACGTCGCTCTTAAATAATCATTCTCAATTGGGCAATAATAGAGATAACCCTGATGCTCTGTAAGCCCCTCGCCCCGGATAATTCGGACCTCCATGTGGGGCGTTATCGTGAAAGAATCGTCGACCCGCCCGACCTCCGGCGAGTCGGGTACGATCAGAAGCAAAGCTGGCCATTCCCCTCTAGAAACAGAGGCTTTGAAAAGAGATAGACCTGCTATCCTCCGATCCAAATCGACATCCCTATCCCTCTTCGACCACCCTCCAAGATTGTATGTCTCTAACAAACTGCCGCGATAGTCTGCCAAGTTGATCGGATAGATCTTTTTTATACTTGGCCAGTACCTCCCCATCTGGCGGTAGCGTGCATATCGTTTTGGCGGAATAGGCTGCCCGCGATTTTTAATCGACAGTATCTTTTCTCGCGGAGTTCCGCTGATGGCCTCCCAAAACATTGGCGAAACGATCGGAGGGAGTTTACCCATGCTGATGGACGACTCGTCCCCAAACCGAGCGTAAATAAGCTCTCGAACCAGATCGTGAGCGTCATAATCTTTTTGGCCTCGAATATCGTACCTTTCCGCCCTTTCAAGAGAAAATTGAGACCAAGGCCAATCCAGTTCGGCAACCCCCCGCTTCAATTCCGCAATTTTATCTGAGTCCATAGTCGACACCTACGTGCCCAAAATCAAAAAAAGTGTACGGCCATGTTGACCTGATCGGAATTTTTCAGATATTTTACAAACACTCATAACCTTGATAAATATAATTTTAGTATTATAAATACGTCAAACCTCATCCAACACATATATGCGTTTTCGATGTAAACTCGGAACCACCTACAGCGGGTAGTTCGGCGAGTGGCCTTGGGAACACCTACATTCCCGTCTATCCCACGACCGCGTGAAAGCGGCCCCAGGGCTGATATCTGCCGTCCGCGCGGGTGACGCGTCGCGCATGACCCGTCCTACTCGGCTATGATCACGGAAATCAGGAAGGACCAAACCAGCGGAGGAAATCCGATGGCGAATGATGACATGCCCCGGGCAAGCGAAGCTGCGGAGGAAAGCCAAGTTAGAACCTGGCTTCAATGCTTCGAGACCGCCGTAACCAGCAAGGACACAACGGCTCTCGCCGCGCTGTTCCAGAGCGACGGGATCTGGCGCGATGTGGTGGCGCTCAGTTGGCATCTGCGTACCACCGTGGGGCGGGGCGAGATCGCGGCGGCCCTGCTCGACCATGCCAGCGATACCCGACCGCGCGGCTTCGGGATCGCCGAGAATCGGACTCCGCCGCGCTGGGTGACGCGGGCCGGGACAAACACTCTGGAAGTGCTCATCGCCTTCGAGACCGAGGCCGGGCGCTGCAGCGGCGTTCTGCGGCTGGTTCCGGACGGTTCCGGTGGCCTTGCCGCTTGGACCCTGATCACCAATCTCGAAGAACTGAAAGGCTTCGAGGAACAGGTCGGGGAACGCCGGCCGTCGGGCGAGAATTATTCCCGCAGCTTCGGCGGCGAAAATTGGCTGGATATGCGCGAGCGGGCCCGCGCCTACAGGGACCACGACCCGGCGGTTATCGTCGTCGGCGGCGGCCAGGCGGGGCTCGCCGTCGCGGCAAGGCTCGGCCAGCTTGGGCTCGACACCCTCATCGTCGACCGGCACGAGCGCATCGGCGACAACTGGCGCAAGCGCTATCACTCTCTGACCTTGCATAACGAGGTCTATGCCAACCACTTCCCCTACATGCCCTTCCCGACGGCCTGGCCGACCTATGTGCCGAAAGACAAGATCGCCAATTGGTTCGAGTCCTATGTGGACGCGATGGAACTGAACTTCTGGACCAGCACCGAACTGGTCAAGGGACGCTACGACGAGGCGGCAAAATGCTGGACCGTGACCCTGCGCCATGGCGACGGGAGCGAGCGGGTGATGCGCCCGAGGCATCTGGTCTTCGCCACCGGCGCCAACACCCGCCCCTACATTCCGGATCTGCCGGGCCTCGGTGACTTCGCCGGCGAGATCACCCATTCCGAGGGCTACACGACCGGGGCCGCCTGGAAGGGCAAGAAGGCGCTGGTGCTCGGGACCGGCAATAGCGGCCACGACAGCGCTCATGATCTGTACGAAAGCGGGGCCGAGGTCTCGCTCATCCAGCGCGGCTCAAGCGGGATCATCAGCTTGGAGTCCGGCCGCCTGCTCTACAGCCTCTATGCCGAAGGGCCGCCGATCGAGGATTGTGACCTGCTCGCCACCGCGACCCCCTACCCAGTGCTGGTGAAG
This sequence comes from Alphaproteobacteria bacterium, assembly GCA_038146985.1. Lineage (GTDB taxonomy): Bacteria > Pseudomonadota > Alphaproteobacteria > Thalassobaculales > Thalassobaculaceae > JADHLJ01. Next base: position 105,351 of record JAYQSQ010000019.1, on the reverse strand, counting down.
GGTTTCCAAATCGTCACCGCCGAAATGCGCCGGCGCGACAAGCGGATCCTGGATGGGCTGCAAGCGCGCGGGTTCAAGATCGACTTCGGCGAGGACGACACCGGCATCCAGATGAAGTACTTCCGCCGGGGTGGTGGCTATTACATCGATGTCGGCTGCTGCGATCTGATCATCGACGGCAAGATCCCGCTGATGCAATGGGACAATATCGAGCGTTTCGTGCCCGAAGGCGCCCTGATGAAGGACGGCACGGTCGCGCCCGCCGACCTGCTGGTGCTCGCCACCGGGTATCGCGGTCTGCAGGATCTGGTGCGCGAGCTTCTGGGCGATACCGTTGCCGAGCGCACCGGCCCGATCTGGGGCTTCGGAGAGGATGGCGAACTGCGCAACATGTTCCGGCGCACCGGCCAGCCGGGCCTCTGGTTCACCGCCGGCAGTCTGGCGATGAGCCGGATCTACTCGAAGTATCTCGCCCTGCAGATCAAGGCCTGCGAGGAAGGGCTGATGCCGCTGGATGCGCCCGTGGAAACCCCGTTACCCGGGCTCGCTGCGTGATACCTAGCTGGGTGATCTTGGCGAGGTGGGAAACCTACCGTCCCCTCGGCGCGCTTGCGTGAGCCGTTGAGCCGAACCGACTTGGTGACGGCGTCCGACAATGCGCAACGGTCCGGCAATGGCGAGACGAACACGTCCGATTCAATATGCCGTCGAGCGCGACACCTTGATCCGGGATCTCGCCGGCGGATTTCCATCAAGGTCAGCGGGCAAACTGTCCTGCATAGACAGGCTGGACATGTGCAAGCAACCGATCAACCTACACGACAATCCGCCCTTGCCAGGACGACGGAGACGAAAATCCTGAGGAAAGTCTTCAACACAGAAGCTTGGCAGAAACAACCGCATTTTCCCTATCGATTTGAGGTCCTCGCCGGCACGGGGACGACGGAGCAAGCTTGAATCCGCCTGCCCCCTAAACCGCGTCCTTCTCCGCTCCGTAGGGCGCGATGTCCCTCGGGTCGGTGAAGACATGGATCAGGGCCGGGCCGTCATGGGCAAGGGCGGCGGCGAAGGACGGGCGCCATTCCTTGGTGCTGCGGACCGTCCAGGCGGCGGCGCCGTAGCCCTCGGCGAGCTTGGCGAAGTCGGGGCTGTCCATGACCGTGCCAAAGGCGTGATCGTCGCCGTACTTGTCGAGCTGGCCCTTCAGGATTGAGCCGTGGACGTTGTTGTCGCAGACCACGATCTTGATCGGCAGACGCTCCCGCGCCGCCGTGGAGAGCTCCTGACCGCTCATCAGGAAGCTGCCATCGCCGGCGAAGGCGACGATCGGGCGCCCGTCATTGGTCGCCAGCGCCGCGCCGATCGCGCCCGGCACACCGGCCCCCATGGCACCGCAGGCACTGCCGCCCTGGGTCAGGGCCTCTCGGAAATGGAAGAACCGGTGCACCCAGCGCGCCGAACTGCCGGCATCGGTCAGCACGACCGCATTGTCCGGCAGCATCGCCCGCGTCTCGGCGGCGACAACGGCGGGATCGACCTCGCCAAATGCCGGATAGCTGCCGACCGCCGAGAACGCCATGAATTCGGCATGCGCCGCATCTCGCCAGGCGAGACGGTCGCCCGAGGGCTCAGAAAGCCGCCCGGTGACCGCGCCGAGCGCCGGGGCCACATCCGCCTGCACCCGCCTCGGCGCGCCAAAGCGCGCCAGCACCGCCGGGTCGGGATGCAGATGCGCCCAATCCCGGTCGCCCTTGATCATGCCCTCCTCGCGGCTGGTGATCCCGTCGAGCCGGCTGCCGACAACACAGATGAAATCCGCCTCGGCGACCAGCCTGTCCTGATAGGCGACCGGGTTGATCTCAAGATGGCCGGCATAGCCGGGGAGCAAATTGTCGAGCACGTCCTGGCAGCGGTAGCCGCAGAGCAGCGGCGCGCCGGACGCCTCGACAAAGGCCTGCAAGGCCTCGCGCGCACCCGGCTGGCGGGCCAGCTCTCCCGCCAGGATCAAAGGCCGCTTCGCCGCGTTCATGGCGGTGGCCAGATCGTCGGTCGCCGCTTTCTCAGCGCTGATCTCGGCGCGGTGGACCGGCCCCTTCTCCGCCGGCGCCGGCACCTCGACCTCGCCGAAATCGCGCGGCATGACCACGACGACGGGGCCGGGCCGCCCGGAGACCGCGATCTCCACCGCCATCCGTGCCAGCTTCGCCATTTCACCGGCGTCGCGCGGCTCCAGCACCGCCTTGGACATGGAGGCAAAGGCGCTGTGCGGGTCGATCTCCTGGAAGGCTTCGCGGCCTTTCATGTGGCTGCGCACCTGGCCGATGAACAGCACCATCGGAACCGAGTCCTGATAGGCGGTATGCAGACCGATCGAGGCATTGGTCGCGCCGGGCCCCCGGCTGACGAAAACCGCCGCCGGGAAACCCCGGATCACCCCGTAGGCGTTCGCCGCCAGGGTGCCGCCGCCCTCCTGGCGCACCGAGACCAGCCGCACCCGGTTCCGGTTGAGCCGCAAGGCCTCCAGCACCGGCAAGAAGCTCTCTCCGGGCACCGTGAACGCGGTGTCGACGCCGGCATCGATCAAGGCCCCGACCAGGGCGGCTCCTGCTTCCATCATTCCCCCTTGTGGTCCGCCACCGGGATCGCGTCACGCGCCGGGGGGAACCGTGCCCACTTTCGGATCGATCGGCACCAAGCCGGCCAATCCCGTCTCTTGTTCCAAAAGCGCGGCCGCCGCAAGCAGATCCGCCTCGCCGTAGGGCCTGCCGACCATCTGCAGTCCGACCGGACGCCCGTCGCCGGTGAAACCGGCCGGCAGTGATAGCGCGGGACAGGCGCTGAGGGTGATCGCGGACGTGATAAGCGATCCGGCGATGTAGTTGTCGACCGGTTGGCCGTCGATCACCGGCGGATAGCGCAGATTGACGTCAAAGGGCGGCACCGGGGTGCAGGGCAGCAACAACAGATCATGGTCTTCCATGAACGCCGCCATCCGGCCATAGAATGCCGCCCGCTCCCGCTCCGCCCAGGCGATCTCGGACGGGGTAAGGCACAGGCCCTTTTCGGTGTTCCAGATGATGTCCTGCTTCAGCAGATCCCGATTCTCCTGAAGGTCCCGCTCCCGGTTCACGACGAAGATCATGGCCCGAAGAATCTGGAATGCCTCGTCGATCCGCCCCGGGTCCGGGCAGGCCTCGACCACCTCGACGCCAATCTTCTCGAACTTGCGGGCCGCCACTTCGCAGATCTCGCGTACCTCCCGGTCAACGGCGGCGGCACCACCGAGGTTGCCGGTCCAGGCGACCCTCTTCGGTCGCCGGCCCTTGTCGCCGGCCAGCGCCTGATCGACGGCGGCCAGGAATGGCTCGTCCGGCGCGTGCCGGGTCAGCGGATCGCGCGGATCGACGCCGGCCATGGTGTCCAGGAACAAGGCCAGATCGCCAACATCGCGGGCCATCGGCCCTTCAACCGAGCTCGGGCTGAAAAGATTGGAGACCGTACCGCGCGTCACCCGGCCGGGACTGGGGCGCAGGCCCACCACCGAACAGAAGGCCGCCGGCTTGCGCAAGGAGCCGCCATGGTCCGAGCCATGGGCAAGCCAGATCTCCCCCGTCGCCAGGGCCACCGCCGAGCCGCCGGAGGACCCGCCGCAGGTAAGCGAGGTGTTCCAAGGGTTCAAAGTGCGCCCGAAGACCTCGTTGAAGGTATTGCCGCCGGCGCCGAATTCCGGCGTGTTGGATTTGGCGAGAACGATCCCACCCCGGCTCTCGATCCGCTCGACAAGCGGGTGCGAGGTATTCGGCACCCGGTTCGCGTGGATTGGCGAGCCGCGCGTCGTGCGCACGCCCGCGACATCCATGAGATCCTTGATCGCCACCGGCAGCCCGTGTAGCCGGCCGCGCCGGTCGCCATCGACCTGGTCTGTCAATCCGCGCGCGTTCTCACGCGCCCGCTCGGCGCACAGCGTCGGCAGGGCGTTCACCGCCGGCTCCACCTCGGCGATCCGCTCCAGCGCGGCATCGATCAGCTCCAGCGGCGAGACCTGCCGCGCCGCGAGCAGCCGCACCGCCTCGCGGGCGGAAAGCCGAATGAGTTCATTCAGTCCGGGCATGTCTTAGCATTCCCCCGAGCAGGCCAAGGACTCTACAAACAAGACACTTCAGCCTTATCCCCTACCGAATCTTCCGGGAGATGAACGCCCCCGCCTTGTCGATCGCCTCGCGTCCCTCGGACAGGACCGGGGCGAAGAGCTGCCAGACATGGATCATCCGGTCCCAGATCTGGAGTTCGACGCTGACCCCAGCGGCTTTCAGTTTCGCCTCGAGGCGCGTCGAATCATCCAGCAAGGTCTCGGCGTCGCCCACCTGGATCAGGATCGGAGGCAGGCCGGAGAGATCCGCGTATAGCGGGCTCGCCAGCGGGTTCTTCGGATCGCCGCCCGCCATATAGAGGCCGGTGTACCAGAGCAGCGGCTCCTTCTGGACCATCGGGTCGACATCCGCGCGGGTCCGCATCGAGGCGCCCTCGCCCAGCAGATCGACCCAAGGCGAGAAACAGACGGCGGCGGCAGGAAGCGCAATTCCCCGGTCGCGGAGCGCCAGCAGGGTCGCAACGGTGAGACCACCGCCGGCGGAATCCCCAGCGATCACCACATGCTCGGCATTTACCCCGCTCTCCAGCAGCCAGCGATAACCGGTGACCGCATCCTCCAAACCAGCCGGGAATGGATGCTCGGGCGCCAGGCGATACTCCATCGAGAGCACCCGCGCCCCCGACGCCTTGGAGAGGTCATAGGCGAGAACGCGGTGGGTGTTCACGCTGCCGATCACGTACCCACCGCCATGAAGATAGTAGATGCAGCGCGAGGCATCCGCGCCCGGCGCCGAAATGAATTCCCCCCGCGCGCCTCCCGCATCAACCGGCGCGCTGGTGATATCAACCGGTTTGGGCAAAAAGTCAGCGATCTTGCCGAAACGCTCGCGCAGCAGTTCCGGCGTCGGATTGTCCGGCCTCGGACGCGAGGTCAGCAGGTCGACAAGCGATTTCAGTTCCTGGTCCGTCATCGCCGCCCCCTATTCCGCCGCCTCGTTCCGGGCTTCGTCCTTCCAGCTTTTCAGCACCGGCAGAACTTCCTTGGCGAAGAGCTTGATCGACGCTTCGGCAAGCTCATGGGGGATGCCGCCGAAGCGGAACGAAGTCGCAAGCTCGAAATCACCGATCACGGCGCGGCGTTTTTCGAACTCCCGCAGGATGCGGTCGGGCGTTCCCCAGACAGCCGCTTCCATGAAACCATCGACCATGCCCTCGATGCCCACTTCCTTGGCGACCTCGACTTTGGCGGCATAGCTGTCATAGCCGGAGATCTTCGAGAAATGCTCGCCCAGCAGCTCATAGTGGTCGTAGTTGGAATAGACGAAGGTGCCCATGTACTGGCGGCTCTTTTCCTCCGCGCCGTCCATGGTCGGCGTGCAGACGCAGAAATCCGCGGTCAACGGCGGCGGTCCGGGCCGGCCATGAAGTTCCTCGAAAAGCTGGGCATGCTGCTTGATCTGCGGCAGGCGCTTCTCCCAGGGTCGGTCGGCGAACATCACCATGCGCCCGCCGAGCTTGGCGGCGGACACCACCGAATCCTCGCTGGACGCGACGGCATAAAGGCGTTCCTCGATCGGGAAGCGCGGGCGGGGCCGGATCTCGACGCGCGGCTGATTGTAGTGCTTGCCGTTACCTTCCATCCAGCCGGTGCGCAGGGCCTCGACGATCATTGCGGCGGCCTCATCGAAGCGCTCGCGGGATTCGGTCATGGTGGTCCGGAACCCCTCGAATTCGCGCCGCGCCAGGCCCCGCCCCATGCCAAGCCGCATCCGGCCGCCTGAAAGCTGGTCCAGCACCGCCGCGCGCTCGGCGACACGCAGAGGGTCCTGCCAGGGAAGGATGACCGCCGCCGTCCCCACATCAATGTCCGGGTACTTCGCCGTCAGATAGGCCATGAGCTGAAGATTGTCGGGGCAGAAGGAATAGTCGCGGAAGTGATGCTCCACCGCCCAGAGGCAATCAAACCCTGAATCGGCGGCAATCTCGGCGATCCGCAACTCCTCTTCCCAGACCTGCTGGTCCGTGACGCTCTCCTCGCACCCATATTTGGTGAACACCATCTGCAAGCCGATATCCATGACCGCCTCCATCATCGCTTCGATTTCGGGTCAGTGTTCCATGAAAGCATTCGGCCCGGAAGGCCGGGACGGACCGATATCGCAAGGGGGCTCGCGCGCGCCACCGGTTTTCCCGCGAACGCGAACCGGATTGCGAGGCACGCACGCGGCGAGAGAGGAAACGACGCTGAAAGCCCCTGTAACCAGGCGTTTCAGGCATCGGATTTCCAGGTTAAGATCCAAACACAATGGCTACAGCACCCAATACCGCGCTTGCGCAGATTGGAGAGATCGAAGAGCGATCGCGGCTGTTCGCGGACTATTGGTTTTCCCTGCCCAAGGTCGATCTGATCCCCCGCCGCGAGGCTTTCAAGCCGGAAGCGATTCCCAAGCTGCTGCCGAATCTGGTGATTCACGAGATCATATCTCCGGAAATCATCCGCCTTCGCCTCGCCGGAACCGCGGTCGACCACCACTACGGAGGGCCTGTGACGGGGCGGAACTACTTGGACTTCGTAGAGCCGGAGCGGCGCCCGGCGGCATCGCGCGCCATTCAGGCAATCTGCGGCCATCCCGCCGGCATGCTCGTCCACCTGCAATCGGCCACCGTTTCGGGCCGTCTGCAGACCCGGGAGTCTATCGCTTTTCCGATGCGCGGCCCGGACGGCCGGGCAAATCTGGTCTATTTTTGTTCGGGCAACGCTCGTGAACGGTCCGCCAGCGGAGTCCCTCCAGATGCCTTGAGCGTGATGAAGGTGATGCGCCGGTACTATATCGATATCGGCGCGGGCGTGCCGGAAATCGAAGGGTAAGGGACCACGGCAGGCCCCATCACGGATGCAATGCCAAGCGATACCGGATCGGTCCGGCCTTTCGCCCGGTTCGCCCCCCGGGTAGCGTTAAAACCGTCGCAGTGGCCGGGAGACGGGAAATGAGCGCCAAGATCGACTGGAAGACCAGCGACGAGACCATCGCCGGCGGAAAGATCCATCTGATGCGGGCGGGAAGCGGCGCTCCGGTTCTGGTCCTGCATCACGACATCGGCACGCTGGACCGCACACCGTTCTATGACGCGCTGGCCGGCTCGTTCGATACGCTGGTGCCGCACCACCCCGGCTATTGCCGTTCCGAGCGCCCTGACTGGATGCGCAGCGCACGCGACGTCGCGGTCTGTCATCGTTGGCTGCTCTCATCGCTGGGACTTGAAAAGATCTCGCTGGTCGGCCTCGGCTTCGGCGGCTGGATCGCGGCGGAAATGGCGACCATGGCGCCAAACCTGGTCGACAAGCTGGTGCTGGTCGGCGCCATGGGGGTGAAGCCCTCGGAAGGCTTCATCATGGACCAGGCGCTCTTCAATCATCTCGAATACACCAAGGCGGGGTTCCACGATCCGGCCGCTTATGCCGCCGCCTTCGGAGAGGAACCGCCGACCGATCTGGTGGTGGAGTGGGAAATCTGCCGCGAGATGAACTTCCGCATCGCCTGGAAGCCGTACATGTACAGCCAGACCCTACCGCATCTGCTGGGCGCGGTGACCGCGCCGTCGCTGGTGGTCTGGGGCGACGACGACAGAATCGTGCCGCGCAATGCCGGTGACATCTATATGGACCGGCTGCCCAACGCGCGCCTGGAAACCATTAAGTCCTGCGGCCATTACGTGGATCTGGAGAAACCGGCCGAGCTTGCCCGTCTGGTCACCGACTTCATCGCCGGCTGAGGCCGCGCGCCCTTAAGAGGGAGTACGACGATGCATCTGATGTATTTCACCGAACAGCCGATGTCCGCTTACCCCGCCGAGGAAGGGCTGAAATTCGGCGCGACCGCGCTGATGTTTTCGAACAAGCACTTCAACCCCGTCGACGGCAGCCGGCTCTACAACGAGTACATTGAGGAGTACAAGCTGGCGGACAAGGTCGGCATCGACGGCATCATGCTGAACGAGCATCACAACGCCCCGTTCTGCATGCAGGCCAAGGCCAATGTCTTCGCCTCAATCCTGGCCGCGATCACCGAGAACGTGAAGATCGTCATGCTCGGCAACCCGCTGCCCCTGGCCGAGAACCCGGTGCGGCTGGCCGAGGAACTGGCGATGATCGACATGATCTCCAAGGGCAGGCTGGTCTCGGGCTTCGTGCGCGGCGGCGGCCAGGAACAGCTCGCTGCCGGCGTCAATCCCGCCTTCAACCGCGAGCGCTTCGAGGAGGCGCATGATCTCATAGTCCAGGCCTGGACCCGCGAGGGGCCGTTCCGCTTCGAGGGCACGCATTACCAGAACCGGGTGGTCAATCCCTGGGCGGTGCCGCTGCAGAAGCCCTATCCGCGCGTCTGGGTCCCCGGCGTGATATCGCGCGAGACGATCATCTGGGCGGCCCAACAGCGCTATCCCTACATCGCGCTGAACACCTCGATCGAGAGCACCAAGGACATCTGGAAGATCTATGACGAGGAGGCCGAGCGCCAAGGCTATACCGCCGGTCCCGAGAACCGCGGCTACCTTCAGCAGCTTCATGTCGCCGAGACCGAGGAAAAGGCGATCGAGAACGCCAAGCAGTTCCGCTGGATGCAGGGTGAGTTCACCGGCCTCGCGCATCCAAGCTGGGCGGCGCCGGCGGGCTATTCCTCGCCGGGCAACCGCCGCGCCTTCGTCGAGTTCTCCATCGGCCGGCGCTCCAATCCGCGCGGGCTCACCACCTTCGAGGAACAGGTCGAGCAGGGCCGGATCATCTGCGGCACCCCGAAAACGGTGCTGCCGAAGATCCGCCGCGTGCTGGAGGAGACCCGGCCCAGCATCTACGCGGTCTGGGGCAATGACGGCACGGTCTCGCATGAGGATGCCATGACCTGCATCCGCCTGCTCGGCGAGGAGGTCTTCCCGGCAGTCCGCGAAATGGGCAAGGAACTCGGCCTCGACAGCCCGTTCGAGACCAATGCCCCGGTGCATCTCAACTACTCCACCGATCTGAAGAAGACCGCGGCGGAGTAGCGAGCACCGTCTCCGCCGGTATCCCTGGCGAAATCCAGGGCCCATGCCGCGAGCGGAACATTGCGACGGTCAGTCGATCATTTTGGCCGATCCGTGACGTCGTCAAACCGTCGCCTCGCCCCAAGGGGACGGCGGAATAGGCCCCGGCTTTCGCCGGGGATTCGGTTCTTGGAGGCCTGTAGAGCGGCCCCTGCCCGCTGCCCGCGACAGCCGATGAAATCCGTGCGAAAATGAGCCTTCAAACCCTTGTGCGCCCAAACCTTGCCGATCCCGAGCCTTGACCGACCACGCCGCCACGGAACCGAATTCGATTCTCCGCCGCTACATCGTGCTGGCGACGCTGACCTTCGTCACCATGCTGTACACGATGACGGTGATGATCGCGAATGTGGCGCTGCCGAAGATGCAGGGAACCTTCGCGGCGACGGTCGACCAGATCGCGCTGGTCGTGACCTTCAACATCGTCGCCACCGCCGTCGTCACCCCGGCCTCGGGCTGGCTGGCCTCGCGGTTCAGCCGACGCAGCCTGATGCTCTATTGCTCTATCGGCTTCACCATCGCGTCGGTCTGCTGCGGGGTCGCGCAGAACCTGGAACAGCTGGTGTTCTTCCGCATCCTGCAAGGCGGGTTCGGGGCGCCGCTGGTGCCGGTCTGCATGGCGATGATCCTGGACATCTTCCCACGCGAGGAGCACGGCACCGCCACGGCGATCTTCGGCATGGGCGTGGTGTTCGGGCCGATCATCGGGCCGACCGTCGGCGGCTATCTCTCGGAGGAGTTGGGCTGGCGCTGGGTGTTCTTCCTGCTTGTGCCGTTCGGAATATTGGCGATAACGCTCATCGTCGCGGTCATCGACGATCGCAAGAAGGCGCCGGCGACGCGGCTTGACTGGACCGGCCTGATCTCGCTCTCGATCGGGATCGCGGCGCTGCAACTGATGCTGGACCGGGGCCAGCGCCAGGACTGGTTCGACTCTCCGGAGATCGTGCTTGAAGGCCTGATCGCGCTCGGCGGGCTGTACATCTTCATCGCCCATACCTTCACCACCAAGCAGCCGTTCCTCGACCCGCGCATCCTGATGGACCGCAACTACGCGCTCGGGATCATGATCACCTTCCTGTTCGGCATGGTCTTATGGACGCCCCTGATCCTCTATCCGCCGATGATGCAGGGCCTGCAGAACTATCCAGAGAACGAGATCGGTCTGTTCCTGGCCCTGCGCGGGCTCGGCACGTTGTCGGGATCGACGTTGCTCGCGTTTATCAACCGCTGGTTCGACCCCCGGGTCATCCTGTCCATCGGCTTTCTGCTGCAAGGTATTGCCGGGACCTATATGGGCGCCTTCGACATCAACCTCTCGGCGTTCGAGCTTGCCTGGACCAACGCGCTGGCAGGGCTCGGCGTCGGCTTCGTATGGGTCCCGCTGACCCTGATCACCTTCTCAACCCTCGACAAAAGCAAACTGAACGAGGGCAGCGCGTTTTTCCACCTGGTGCGCAACATCGGCAGTTCGATCTCGATCTCGCTGACCATCGCCCTGGTGATCCAGTCCTCCTCCATGAGCTATGCGGATCTCACGGGGTTCATATCGATTTTCGGGGAGTCCAGCTCGGTGATGGCCCTGAAAGGCGCGCCGGTGCCGGAAAGCGAGTCCGAACTCATGCGGCTTTCCGGGGAAATTTCACGCCAGTCGCGGATGATCGGTTATATCAACGCGTTCTATCTCTATGCGGCCCTGGCCTTCTCGGTAATCCCGCTGATCATGCTGGTCCGCATGCCTAAGCCGGAAACGCCGGTCGCTGCGGAGTAGTTGAAATTCGGCCAAGAATGGTGCTTTAGAACATTCCAATAAGATCGTCGCCCTGGCATAAGGCAGGGCCAAGACGCGGAACGGTCAGCGTGAAAAGACCGATGAAGAACTGAACAAATCAGGTGGAAAAGGCTGGACCAGGCCTTGCCTTGCGCCAGGGCGACGGCATATGAGCCGCCCGAACCGATCAACCTTCGTCGCCCTCAACCGCCATCCCGATCGCCCGCAGCACCGCGCGCGCCGCAGTGATCGAGGCCGGCTCGTCGGCCGCTCTCAGCAACCGGCGCACCTCGTCCGCCGCCGCGATCTGCTCGGCCCTGGCCGTCTTGTCATCCAGCAGCCGTGTGACCGCGAGGCCAAGGCGTTCAGGCGTGCATTCGCTCTGGATGAACAGCGGCAGGATCTGGCGTTCCAGGATCCGGTTGGTGAGGATCACCGAATCCCGGTTCACCAGCAGGTGTCCGATCGGCACGGTGAGCGGATTGACCCGATAGGCCACCACCGCCGGCACCTTCGCAAGGCTCAATTCCAGGGTCACGGTCCCCGAGGTCGCAAGCGCGACGTCGGCGGCGGCAAAGGCATCGGCCTTGTACCGGGCGTCCCGCACGACAGTCACCGGCGTCTTCCAATCGGCGACGCCCGCTTCGACCTGATCGGCGACGACGGAAACCGTCGGGATGACCGCGTGAAGTTTCGGATAGCGCGTGCGTAGCCGTTCCACCGTCCGGCCGAAAACCGGCAACAGGCGCTTGACCTCGCCTGGCCGCGAGCCGGGCAGTACGGCAATCACCGTCGCGTCGTCTGGGATGGCGAAGCGGCCGCGAAACGCTCGGCCATCGCCGTCCGGCTGGTCGACCGCCGGATGGCCGATGAAGGTCGTCGCCAGCCCGTGGCGCTCGAAATACGGCGGCTCAAAGGGAAACAGGACCAGCAGATGATCGAGAAACCGCGAAATCACCTTGGCCCGCCCGGGACGCCAGGCCCAGACCGTCGGCGCCACCATATGGATCAGTGGGATCACGGGAGAGCCGGCCTCCCGCCGTTTGCGCAATCGGCGCGCCACCCGCATGGTGAAGGCCTTGGAGTCGATCGTAATCAGCGCCGCCGGTTGCAGCCGGGCGACATCCTCGACCGTCTCCCTCACCCGGCCGAGCAGATGCCTTGCATGCGGCAGGATCTCGAAGACCCCCATCACCGCCATCTCGGAAATCGGGAACAGGCTGGCGAGCCCCTCTTCGGCCATCCGGTCACCGCCGACACCGGCAAACCGTGCGCGTCCTTGCGTTAAGGTTCGCAATCCGCGCATCAGCCCCGCGCCGAGCACATCACCCGAAGCCTCTCCGGCGATGATGTAAAACAGAGGTCCAGCCGCGTCGGCATCCGGATCGAGGGTTGTCATGCCTTCCCGCCGATATCGATGCCGATCACGAACAGCCCGGCCTCGTCGGCCAGGGCCCGCACCTGATCCGCCTCCAGCAGCAGCGTGGACCCGGCCTCGACGGCAATGCCGCGGAATCCGGCTGCCCGGGCCTTGGTTACCGTCATCGGCCCGACGGTCGGCATGTCGGCGCGGCGTTCCTGGCCGGGCTTGCTGATCTTGACGAGGATCGGTCCGGCGCCTTCCCGCGCCAGCCGGCCGGCTCTCTCAATCATCGCGTCGGTTCCCTCGATCGCCTCGACCGCGAGAACCAGCCCTTCCTGGACGGCGATGCCCTGGCCGACATCGACAGGCCCCAGGTGCTTCAGCACGTCGGTTCCGCGCCGGATATCGGCTTTCGCCACCGGGTCCGGCTCCGGCCCCGCGATCAAGCCCTCCCGCGCCAGGACACCGCCCAGGATGTCGTCGACCGCGACGACCTTGAAGCCGTCGGTCTCGATTTCAGCGACGATCGTCGACAGCAGTCCGTCATCCCCGAAGGCCTTCCGCCCGGCCCGGAACAGCAGCCTGGCGCCGCGACCATCGAGATCCAGGGAGGAAAGTGCCGGCCGCTTGATCGGCCCGGCCATGACCACATCCTCGACACCGGCGGAACGCATGGCGTCCATGGCGTCTTGAATGCGACCAAGGCGTACCCAGGCATGGTCGCGCCCCTCGACGGTCTCCTGAGGCGTGATGCCTTCGAAAGCGATCATGAACACGCCGCCGCCGGCACCGGCATGGGTATCGGCGATCCGCCCAGGCAAGGTGCCGCCTCCGGCGATGATGCCGAGCTTGCGCATGGCCTAGTCGGAGGTGTCCCGGGGCTGGCAGATCGAACGGCTGGAATCGGCGCGGATGAAGTCCACGATCTCCATGACCGCCGCCTCGCCGCTTTCCGCCTTGGCGACCGCGTCGACGCGCTCCTGAAGCGTGCCCTCCGAACCGAACAGCGCCTTGTAGCCGCGCCTCAGCCCGTCGATCTGTTCGCGCGTGAAGCCGCGCCGACGGATACCGATGATATTGAGACCGGTCAGCCGCGCCCGGTCGCCCTTCACCGACCCATAGGGGATGACGTCATGCTCAACGCCGGTCATGCCGCCGACGATGGCATGCGCGCCGATGCGCGCGAACTGGTGCACCGCCGACAAACCGCCGAGGATCGCGAAAGACCCGACCGTTACGTGACCGGCCAGGGTCGCGTTGTTGGCGAGGATGACATTGTCGCCAACGTGACAGTCATGGGCCACATGGGCGCCGACCATGAACAGGCAGCCGTCACCCACCGAGGTCAGCAGGCCGCCGCCTTCGGTCCCGGGATTCATGGTCACGTGCTCTCGGATCACATTGCGCTTTCCGACCACGAGACGCGATGGCTCGCCCGCGTATTTAAGATCCTGAGGCCGCGTGCCGATCGAGGCGAAGGGAAAGATTTCGGTGCCCTCGCCAATCTCGGTGCGCCCGTCGAGAACCACATGCGGGTGTACCTTGACCCCCGCGCCCAGCACGACATCGGGGCCGATGACGCTATAGGCGCCAATCCGGACCTCCGCCCCCATGACCGCGCCGGCCGCGATGATCGCCGTCGGGTGAATATCCTGTACTTCCGAAGCGGGCGACATCAGCTATCCACGATCATGGCGGAGAAGACGGCCTCGGCGACCAGGGTACCGTCGACACGGGCCTTACCGGAGAACTTCCAAACCGGCCCTCGGTTACGCTGTTTCTCAACGTCGATTTCAAGCTGGTCCCCGGGAACCACGGGCTTGCGGAAACGCGCGTTATCCACGGTCATGAAATAGACCAGTTTCCCCTCGGCCTCCTCGCCCAAAGTGGCGACGACCAGGCAGCCGGCGGTCTGGGCCATGGATTCCACGATCAGGACGCCGGGCATCACCGGCCGGCTCGGGAAGTGCCCCTCGAAAAACGGCTCGTTGACCGAGACATTCTTGATGCCGATCGCCCGCTTGTCGAATTCGATGGAGCGGATCTTATCGATCATCAGGAATGGATACCGGTGCGGGATCAGCTCTTTGATCCGGTTGACGTCGATATCCACCATATCCGGAACACTTTGCTCGACGCTGTTCTCGGCCATTAGTCCTCGTCCCCTTGACTACTTTTCCCCCCACGGCGCCCGAGAGCCTTGATCGCCGCCACTTGACGGCGGAACTCGCGTATCGGAACCGTGGGAGAGCCCCCCATGACTTCCCCTTGCGAGATGTTCTTGTTCACCCCCGACTGGGCCGCTACCTGAGCCCCGCTCCCGATCGTCAGATGACCCGCGACCCCGACCTGCCCTCCCAGCACGACGTGATCTTCAAGCCTCGAGCTTCCCGCGATGCCGACCTGGGCCACGATGATACACCCCTTGCCGATTTCGACGTTGTGGCCGATCTGCACCAGGTTGTCGATCATCGTGCCACGGCCGATCACGGTATCCGGACCCGCGCCGCGGTCGATCGTCGTATTGGCGCCGATCTCGACATCGTCCTCGACGATCACGCGCCCGAGCTGAGGCATCTTGAGCGGGCCAGACGCGTCGACCTCGAAACCGAAGCCCGGCTGGCCGATACGCGCGCCGGGATAGATCAGACAGCGGGCCCCGATATCGCAATGCGAGAGCGATGCGTTGGCGCAGACGCGGGTTCCGGCTCCAACGGTAACCGCGTCGCCGATTACCGCGTTCGGACCGATCCAGGCACCATCGCCGATCCGCGCGGCGCGGCCAATGACGGCGCCGGCATCGACCTGGCAACCGGCCCCAAGACTCGCGGTCTCCTCGATCACCGCACTCGGATGAATACCGGGCCGTGCCGCGTCGTCCGGATAGAACAGCCGCGATACCCGCGCGAAATTCCGGCGCGGCCGATCCGTGACCAGCAGCGCAACATTGTCGGGCACGCGCTCCGCAAAAGCCTTGGATATGAAACAGGCGGATGCCTTGGTCTGGGCCAGGACCGACAGGTAGCGCCGGTTCTCCAGAAAGCCGACCTCCCCCGGTTGCGCCTGATCCAGCGCGGCGACATCGCTGATGACGACGGACGGGTCCGGGCAATTGGCCAACTCGGCGCCCGTCATCTCGGCCAGTTCGCCAAGACGGAACGGCCCCGCATAGGGAAAGAACCGCCGATCAGCCATGGCGCTTTCCCGTCACTGCTTCGCCGGCGGTTCGAAGACAACCTCGACCTTGGAGAGCTTGGCGTTCAGGCGCTTCAGCGCTTCCTGGGATATCTCAAGCTTCTTGACGGCGATCACGATCGAGCTTCGGAACAGCACCACGCCGGCCCCGGTTTCCTCGGCGAGTTCGGCGACCACGCGGAACAATTCCTTCTGAACCGTGTCCATCGCCTTATCGAGGGCGCGCTTCAGCTGCTGGTTGCCCGCCTGCGCCTCCAGTTGGGCCTGACGGACCCGGTTCTGCAAATCGCGGGCGCGCTGCTCGAACGCATCGGCCGTGATGATGGGTCTTTGCTGCGCCAGTGCCTGTTGTTCATCGCGCAACTGTTTTTCAATCGTCGCGAACTGTGTTCGGAACTTCTCGCGCTGCTCGTCGACGGTCTGCCGAATCCCTTTCGCCGCTTCCGACTGCGCCAAAACGCCCCGGAAATCGATCACCGCGACGGGAACAGGCTCCAGTTTCGGAACGGCCTGCGCGGCGGCTTCGAGCCGAACGCAAAGCAGGGCCGCCAGCGCGACCGCAAACACGGCCAGCGCGCGCGCCGGGCGGTAGGCTAAGCCCGACGCCGACGCCCGCTCAGAACCTCGTACCGAAACTGAACCGCAGGAACTCGGTTTCATCCCTACTCTCTTTCAACAACGCAGAGGCCAAATCGATCCGAATGAGGCCAAACGCCGTGGACCATCCCAGTCCGGCGCCCGCCGAAACCCGGATCGAACTCGAATCGAATATATCCGATCCTTTGCTGTCGATGTTCCACAAACTGCCGAAATCGGTGAACACCGAGGCCTTGAAACCCAAATCATCCGGCAAGCCCAGGGGAAAGGTCAGTTCCGCGGTGCCGACATAGAACGTGTTCCCGCCGAGAGCGTCCGAGGTATTGATGTCGCGGGGCCCGATGCCGGATGTCGCGAAGCCCCGGAACTGCTGACCGCCGATGAAAAATCGCTCGGCGATGCCGACGTCTTCGCCCAGCCCCAGGACATGCCCCCCGTCGAAGAGGAAGCTCAGCACCTTATCCTCAAGCACCGGAATGTAGTACCCGCTCTTGATCCGCCCACGGACCAGCCGCGTATCGCCGCCCAGACCCGCAAGATCCGTCGTCAGGCTGACCACATAGCCCTTGGTCGGGTCGTTGCGGTTGTCGCGCTTGTCGTAGCTCAGGGTCTGGCTGACCTGAGAGACCGTCGTCTTGCCCTGCTGGTCGCGAATGAACCGGGACGCTTCGGCCTTCACGTTGCGGATTTCCGTCTGCTTGAGCTGATACCTCAGGCCCTGCCGCAGGTCCGGGGCGAGGCTGTAACCCACCCGCAGCGCGCCGCCGGCCTTGCGCTCGTCGAAAGAGCTGTCGTCCTGCCGGTCACGGGTGAACTGGAACAGATCGACCCCCGCTTCGACGTCCCGGTTCAGGAAGTACGGCTCGGTGAAGCCGATGTCGAATTCCTGCCGTTTCGCCGAGCCCTGGAAACGGAAGCTCAGATCCTGGCCACGGCCAAGTAGATTACGCTCGCGGATTCCAATATCGCCGAGGGCACCGTCAAGCGACGAGAACCCGACACCAAGCGACACCTGCCCCGTCGACTGTTCCTCAAGCGCGACCTTGATCACGGTCTTGTCCGGCGTGCTGCCTTCGACGTTCGTCACCTTGGCGGTTTTGAAGAAACCCAGATTGCCGATCCGGCGGCGCGAACGGCGGAGCTTGGAGGTGTTGAAGGCATCGCCTTCCACCAGCTGGAACTCCCGACGCACCACCTCGTCCAGGGTGCGCACGTTGCCCTCGATGTCGATGCGCTCCACGTAGACCCGTTCGCCCTCGGCCACCTGAAAGGTAACGTCAACCGCAAGATCCTCGCGCCGCTGGTTCACCTTCGGTCGGATATTGACGAAGGCGTAGCCGAGCGTACCCAGCTCGTCCGTCAACTGATCGATGGAGGTATCGACCTCATTGGCGTCGTACCATTCCTCGGGAACAAGGGTTATCAAGGACGTCAAACTGTCCTTGTCCACGCGCTTCAGATCAATCTCGAGATCGACCTTGCCGATCTTGTACCGGGGCCCTTCCTCGACCGTGAAGGTAACGACGAAATCCTCGCGATCCGGCGTCAGTTCCGCCACCGCCGAGACCACCTTGAAATCGACATAGCCGTTTTTGAGGTAGAAGCGCCGCAACAATTCGCGATCGAAACTCAGGCGGTCGGGGTCGTAGGTGTCCGTTGTCGTCAGCAGGCGCCAGAAGGCGTATTCCTTGGTCTGGATGACGTCCTTGAGGTCGGAATCGGAGAATTTGCGGTTGCCGATAAAGGAAAGCCCGCGGATCCGGTTCAACGGCCCTTCGTTGATCTCAAAGACCAGATCGACCCGGTTCTGCTCCAACTGAATGACCTTCGGCTGCACTTCCGTGGCAAACCGGCCACTCAACCGATAGACGTCCAGAATCCGCTGAACATCCTGCTGGACCTTGGTCCTGGTGAAGACCAATCGTGGGCGCAATTGGATTTCGCGCTGAAGATCTTCGGTCTCGATCCGGTTGTTCCCCTCGAAGGCGACGCGGTTAATCACCGGGTTCTCCACCACGGCGACGACCAGGGTCGAGCCTTCCCGACGCATCGTCACGTCGGCAAACAGGCCGGTTCCGAACAACGCCTTGAGAGAACGGTCCAGCCGGTCCGAATCGAAACTGTCACCGGGTGCGACGAGCAGATACGACTGGACGGTCTGGGGATCGATACGTTGGGAACCGGTGACCACGATCGACTGGATGGCCCCACTTTGAGCCAAGGCCCTGGGGAAAGGCACGGCGAATGCCACCAGCCCGACGCAAAGCACGACCGCCATGGCGATCCGTTGCGCAACCGATAGACCAGCGCCGTGCCGCGGGTTCGCGAAACTCGATACCGTCATATTCCGCGCCACGCCCCTAGCTGAACAACGAGCCAAAGAATTCGATAACCTTGAGTTGCACAATATCGTTCCAGGTCACGAACAGCATCAGCCCAATCACGAGGGTGAAACCAATCTTGAACGCCAGTTCCTGGATCCGTTCACTGAGAGGACGGCCAAGAACGGCCTCGGCCAGATAGAAGACCAGGTGACCGCCATCAAGAACCGGGATCGGGAACAGATTGATCAGACCTAGGTTGATCGACAACAGCGCGGTGAACCATATCGAGGAAACCCACCCCGCCTCCGTGACGGTGCCCGAAAGTTGAGCGATACGCAATGGTCCGCCCAATTCGTCGGTGCCCCGGGAGCCGACGAACATTTGCCCCACGGCCTCAAGGGTCTGAAGCGTCATCGACCAGGTTTCGCCCGCCGCCATGGCGACCGCCGTAAAGGGGTCATAGGTTACCATCTCGCCCGGCTTGCCGCGCACGCCGAGGCGGCCATGGATCTCCTTCTTGCCGAGCACGTTTTCGGCTTCCACCGCTTCGGGCCGGATCAAGAGCGTCGTAAGCCGGCCGTCGCGCTCCACCACGAACTCCAACGGAACATCGGGATTGCGCAGAACGATCGAGCGCAGATCGTCGAATGAGGATACCTCGGTATCGCCAATACGCACGACCCGGTCCTCGGCACGCATGCCGCCCGCCGCTGCCGCGCTGCTCGCCGTGACCTCGGAGATCACCGGAGGAGAATGACGCTGTCCGACGAAGGTATAAAGTCCCGCCAGGAGGATGATCGCGAAGATGAAGTTCGCCGCCGGGCCGGCGGCCACCACCGCCGAGCGCTGTCCAAGTCGCTTGTGGTGAAAGGAGACCGCCTTGTCTTCCTCGCTCATCACGGCCAGGTCAGCCCCGGGCGTGCTGGCCGCGTCCGCGTCGCCGAACATTTTCACATAGCCGCCGAGCGGCACCGCCGAGAACCGCCAACGGGTCCCGCTGCGGTCGTTCCAGCCGAACAGCTCCGGACCGAAGCCGATCGAGAAGACCTCGACACGAACCCCGTTCCAACGCGCGACCAGGTAATGGCCCATCTCATGGACAAAAACCAATGCCGTCAGGATGACCAGAAACGGCAGCAGATTGTCCTTCAGTATGATCAGCAGATCCATGGGTCCCCGGTGCGTTTCCGTGCCGTTCCGGTTGTTTAGAGGGATGCCGCCGCCAAGGCAATCGGGTCCTTGCCGTGATCGCCCGGATCACTCAAGGAATCCGCCACGAATTCCCGCGTGGCGCGCCGAACTTCCGCGTCAAAACTCAACACCTCCTCGATCGTCGAGGGCGGCGGCACCGGGCACGCCTCCATCATCGCTTCGACGATCCGGACAATGTCGAGAAAGCCCACGCGTCCGTCGAGGAAGGCCTCCACCGCGATCTCGTTGGCGGCATTCATCACCAGTGGCGCGGCACCGTTCTCCCGCAAAGCCTCGCGCGCGAGACGAAGCGCCGGAAACTTCTCGGGATCAGGGGCTTCGAACGTCAGCCTGGAAATCTCCGAGAGGTCCAGCGGCCGTCCTGCCACCGCCATCCGTTCCGGCCAGGCGAGGACATTGGCGATCGGTATCGCCATGTCGGGTGTCCCGAGCTGGGCGAGCACCGATCCGTCCCGATAGGCGACCAGGCTGTGCACGATGGATTGGGGGTGAACCAGCACATCGATGCGGTCTTCCGGCATGGCGAACAGATGATGCGCCTCGATGATCTCCAGCCCTTTGTTCATCATGGTCGCGGAATCGATGGATATCTTGCGGCCCATGTCCCAATTCGGGTGCGCCAGCGCCTCAGCGGGGGTTTTTGCCGCCATGTCGGCCAGGTCGAGATCCCTGAACGGACCACCTGAGGCGGTCAGAATGATCCGGTCGATCCGCTCGCGGTTGCGTTCCTCGAAGACCTGAAAGATCGCATTGTGTTCGGAATCCGCCGGCAACAGGGTCGCTCCGGCCCGCGCGACCTCGTCCAGCATGACGGCTCCCGCGGAGACGAGGCATTCCTTGTTGGCGAAGGCCACCGTCGCGCCCCGGCGCACGGCTTCCATTGTCGGCGGCAATCCGGCGACACCGACAATTCCGGCCATCACCCAGTCGGCGGGCCGCCGTGCCGCTTCGGTCAACCCGTCCGGTCCGGCGGCAACCTCAATGGGTAAATCCGCCAAGGCCGTTTTGAGTTCGCCAGCATGCCGAGAATCCGCGATCGCCACAAAAGCGGGCAGTGTTTTTCTGGCCTGTTCTGCCAGAAGCCGCCAATTCGCGCCGGCGGTAAGGGCAATCACTTTGAAGTTTTCGGGCTCGCTCTCAAGCAATCGGAGAGTCGTACACCCAACCGACCCGGTGGATCCCAGCACCGTTACCGTTTTCATGCCCCAGATCGCCTCATGTTCCGTGCATTCTTCACTCCGCGCCTGTTCCGGCACGGTTCTGCGCTACGCTACCACAAAAGCGGCGTTTGTCCCGACACCATGACGATCGCCGCCATGACGGAAATGACGGTAATGTGACCATCCAAACGATCCAGCACGCCGCCGTGCCCGGGTATCAGCGTGCCGGAATCCTTCACCGCGAAGCGGCGTTTGAACATCGATTCCAATAGATCGCCGGCCTGGGCAACCACGGCAATCACAGCACCCACGGCGCTCAGCGTCGTCCAGTCCGCGCCCTGCACCGACACGCCAAACACACCGCCCGCCACCGCGCTGGACACCATCCCACCGATCAGCCCCGCCCAGGTCTTGTTCGGACTGATCCTGGGCGCCAGGCGCGGACCACCGATGGTCCTGCCCGCCACATAGGCGCCGATATCCGTCGCCACGACCGACACGACAAGCCAGAACAACAAGAGAAGACCCTCAAGCGCTTCACCGTCGCGCAGGAAAATCGCCGCCAGGCAGGGAACGATAGCGACCGGAAAGCCACCCATCATCCATACCGGCCGCGGGTTCCGCGTCACGATCGCCGCCGCGAGGACAATGACGGTTCCGCCAACCAGTAATCCCAGCAAGAACATGGGCTCCAACAAGCCTGAAATCGCCACCACGGCGACAGCGGCGCCCGCGGCAAGCTGCGCAACACGCCGGTCGTCGCTCCCGTCGACGATACGCGACCATTCCCAGGCCATGCATCCCGCGAGCAGCGCCACCAG
The DNA here is from genome assembly GCA_038146985.1 of Alphaproteobacteria bacterium. Classification (GTDB taxonomy): domain Bacteria; phylum Pseudomonadota; class Alphaproteobacteria; order Thalassobaculales; family Thalassobaculaceae; genus JADHLJ01. Next base: position 83,737 of record JAYQSQ010000019.1, on the reverse strand, counting down.
GGCCGCGAAATACCATCCTCCTAGAACCAGCAGGGCTATAACCGGCGGCAATATCACCAGGGTCGAGAGAATACGAAGCGCGAGATTTCGAGGGAGGCCGGCGATCTTCGCGCGTTCCGGGAGCCCGCCGCCGCTATCCGCCATCCCTAAACCGCGGAGCCGTATCGGCGGTTGCGGCGGCCGAATTCGGCAATCGCCTCGGCCAATTGATCACGCGAGAAATCCGGCCACAGCGCGTCCACGAAAACGAACTCGGAATACGCGCACTCCCAGAGCATGAAATTGGATATCCGCTTCTCCCCGGACGTGCGGATCAGCAGATCCGGATCCGGAAGATCGACGGTCTCCAGATGCCCCTCGAACAGATCCTCGTTGATCATGTCCGGCGTCAACGCCCCCGCCTTGACCTGCTCGGCGATCCGGCGCGCGGCAAGGGCGATCGCGCTGCGCCCGCCATAGCTCAACGCCAGGGTCAGGTTCAGGGTCGTGTTGCTCTCGGTGAGTTTCTCGGACTGTTCGATCAGCGAAACGATGTCCGGTTCCAGACGCTCACGCTCTCCGATGATGCGGATCCGGACGCCCTGGGCGTGCAACTCCGCCATTTCCTTGGAAAGATACCGGCGCAGCAGTCCCATGAGATCCAAAACCTCGCCCATGGGGCGGTTCCAGTTCTCCGAGGAAAAACCGAAGAGAGTCAGATATTCGATGCCCAGATCGATCGTCGCCTCGACGATCTGGCGGACGGTTTCCGCGCCGTATTTATGACCAATGGCGCGAGGCAAGCCGCGCGCTCTTGCCCACCGTCCGTTCCCATCCATGATGATCGCGACGTGACGGGGAACGGTCGTCGATCCGTGTGCGATTTGCGGATCCATATGTCAGACCTGCATGATCTCCGCTTCTTTCGACGTGAGGGACTCGTCGATCTTGCCGACATGGGCGTCCGTCAGGCTTTGGATTTCCTCTTCGTAGAGATGGCGGTCGTCCTGGCTCAGCTCGCCGTCCTTCTCCAACTTCTTCAGCGTATCCATGCCGTCGCGCCGCACGTTGCGCACCGCGATACGCGCATTCTCGGCATATTTGGCGGCCACCCTGGACAGTTCCTTGCGCCGTTCCTCCGAGAGATCCGGCAAGGGAATACGTAGAAGCTGGCCGTCCACCTGGGGATTGAGACCGAGATCCGATTCCCGTATCGCCTTTTCCGTGGCCTTGGTGTTGCCTTTGTCCCAAACCTGAACCGAGAGCATGCGGGGCTCCGGAACGCTGATCGTCGCGACCTGGTTGAGGGGCATCGCAGCGCCATAGGCGTCAACCATGATCGAATCCAGGAGCTGCGTCGACGCGCGCCCGGTCCGAAGCCCGGTAAACTCCTTATGCAGCGCGGCCACCGCGCCATCCATCCTGCGTTCTATGTCGTCCAGATCCAGTTCAGCCATCCGCTGTCTCTTCGGTAATGATTGTATATCGCCCGCGACCGGCAATAACGTCGGCAAAGGCTCCAGTATTGTGTATCGAAAAGACCAAAATCGGAATGTGATTCTCGCGCGCGAGCGATATAGCCGATGCATCCATGACCTTCAGGTCACGGGATAGAACATCCATGTAACTTAGCCGGTCGAACCGGACGGCGTTCGGAACCTTTTCCGGGTCGGCATCATAGACCCCGTCAACCTTGGTCGCCTTGAGCAAGGCATCGCAGCCCATTTCCGTGGCACGCAAGGCGGCGGCGGTGTCCGTGGTGAAGAACGGGTTGCCGGTTCCCGCCGCGAAGATCACCACCCGCTTCTTTTCCATGTGCCGCACCGCGCGGCGGCGGATATAGGGCTCACAGACCGCCGAGATGGGCAGCGCGGATTGAACCCGGGTCGGCACGCCCCGGCTTTCGAGCGCGCTTTGCATCGCCAGCGCGTTCATCACCGTGGCGAGCATGCCCATATAGTCGGCGGTCGCGCGCTCCATGCCCCGCGCGGCGACGGACACGCCACGAAAGATGTTGCCGCCGCCAATCACGACACAGACTTCCGCGCCGGACTCGACGACCGTGCCGATTTCGCCTGCGACCCGGGCGACGACCTCGGAATCCAGTCCGAAGCCCTGATCCCCCATCAGCGCTTCGCCCGAAATTTTCAGAAGAACCCGGCGGTACTTCAACGGAGGGGACTGGGGGCCGGTGCTCTGTGTCGCCGTCATGCCGATCCCCCGTCCCGTTAGTCCTGTTGGTGTGCCCCGGACATCAATGCTTGAGCGTCGCCGCGACCTCGGCGGCGAAGTCGGTTTCGCCGCGCTCGATACCCTCGCCGAGGTTGAACCGCTTGAAGCCGACCATTTCGATTGGCGTGCCGGCGGCCTTTGCCGCGTTCTCGATCACCTTGGCGACCTTGCTTTCATTGTCGATCACGAAGGTCTGCTCCAGCAGCACAACCTCCTGATAGAACTTCTGCAGGCGGCCCGTCACCATCTTCTCGATGATTTCTGCCGGCCGGCCGGACGCCTTGGCCTGATCCACCAGGATCGCCTTCTCCCGATCGACCTCGGCCGGGTCGAGATCCGCGACACTGAGGCTCTTCGGCGCGGTCGCGGCCACATGCATCGCCAACTGCTTGCCGAGGCCCTCCAGAGTCGCCGCATCGGCGGTGGATTTCAGCGCGACCAGGACCCCGATCTTGCCGATACCGGGCGCCACCGCGTTGTGCATGTAAGGCACCACGATCCCGCCATCGACATCGAGGCGAACCGCGCGCCGGATCGACATGTTCTCGCCGATCGTGGCGATATTGTGGGTGAGCTGCTCCTCAACCGTGCGGCTCTCTCCCGGATAGGGCTTGGCCTTGAGCGCGTCGAGATCGTCTCCAGTCTCAAGGGCCATCGAGGCCAGCGTGCTCGCGAAGTCCTGAAAGGTGCCGTTGCGGGAAACGAAATCCGTCTCGGAGTTCACTTCCACCATGGCACCGGCCCCCTCGCCCGTCGCCACTGCGACGACGCCTTCAGCGGCTACCCGCCCAGCCTTCTTGGCGGCGGCGGAAAGCCCTTTCTTGCGCAACCAGTCGACCGCCTCCTCGATGTCGCCATCGGTCTCGCCCAGCGCCTTCTTGCAATCCATCATTCCAGCGCCGGTCTTCTCGCGCAGGGTCTTCACCATTTGAGCGGTTACTGCAGCCATCTTCGTCCCTCATTCATTTTCACACGCTCCGAACGTCATGGAGCGCGGCATGACCAGAACCGGGCCAAATACCCGGCTCAATGGATAAACGACGGCGGCCGTCACTGCCAGCCGCCGCCTGTATCTCCCGCCCGGTCCCAGGGATCGGGCCGCGAATATTCTAGCGCGTGCCTCTATTGGGCCGGCGCGTTCAGGCGGTTGCCGCCGGTTCCTCTGCAGCCGCAGGTTCAGCCTCGACGGCCTCACCTTCGGCAGGCGCCTCGGCGTCGCCAATCTCGGCGGCCTCAAGGCCCGGTTCCACGGGCAGATCCTCCGAGGCACCGATATCGGCGCCGGAAGCGACCATCTCCGCCTGCAAACCGGTCAGCACGGCGTTGCCCACCAGTTCGCAATACAAGGCGATCGCCCGCATGGCATCGTCGTTGCCGGGAACCGGAAACTCGATGCCGTCCGGATCGCAGTTGCTGTCCAGGATCGCGACCACCGGAATGCCCAGCTTGTTGGCTTCCTGGATCGCCAGCTGTTCCTTGTTCGTGTCGATGACGAACAAGATGTCGGGAAGGCCGCCCATTTCCTTGATGCCGCCCAGCGCCCGTTCCAGCTTGTCGCGCTCGCGGGTCAGGTTCAGCAGTTCCTTCTTGGTCAGCCCCTGGGTATCCGTCGCGAGCCGCTCGTCAAGATCCTTCAAGCGCTTGATCGAGATGGAAATCGTCTTCCAGTTGGTGAGCATGCCGCCCAGCCAACGGTGATTCACGAAGTACTGGCCGGTTTTCTTGGCCGTCTCGGCGATGGTTTCGGCGGCCTGGCGCTTGGTGCCGACCAACAGGACCCGGCCGCCGGAAGCGGTCACCTCGCGCACCGCGTTCAACGCGCGATGCAGCAGCGGAACCGACTGGCGAAGATCAATGATGTGCGTGTTGTTGCGATCCCCGTAGATATACGGGCTCATCTTGGGGTTCCAGCGCCGGGTGTGGTGGCCGAAATGGACACCGGCCTCAAGCAACTGGCGCATGGTAAACGTCATGGAAGCGGACATTCTCACCTTCTCCGGTTAGCCTCCACGAGCGCCGCCCTCCAAGGGGATGGAGAGCACCGGAGCGCGGTCGGCCAGGGCTCTGGCCGTCGGCGCATGCTCGTGTGCGTGATTTACGGGGCGCTAGATACCGGCGCCCCCGTCAAAATGCAAGCCTCAAATCCGTCGACAAGGGTGCGGCTATTCAGCCGCAGCGCGCGTCACGCCGTCGGCGTCTACCTCGACCACGCCGATCATTGAGTCGCGGCCGACCAGGGCCGCCAGTTCATCCTCGTTCATCCCCTCGGTCCCTTTCGGACGCATGGGCAGGACGAAATACCGCATGTCGGCGGTCGAGTCGTGCACCCTGACCTCGCGCTCCTCGGCGATCTCGGTACCGAATTCCCGCAGCACCGTCCTCGGCTCCCGAACCACGCGCGACCGGTAGGCGCGGCTCTTGTACCAATCCGGCGGGATACCGAGGATCCAGCGCGGATAGCAGGAGCACAGCGTACAGACGACGACGTTGTGCACGTCGGGCGTGTTCTCCAGCACGATGAGATGCAGCGGACCGATGTCATGGCCGATCTCGGCGATCGCCTGTTTCGGAGTCTCGATCAGACGCTTCTTGAAGGCCGGATCGGTCCAGGCGCGGGCCACGATTCGAGCCCCGTTGGCCGGTGTCCGCGCATCCATGCGCTCGATCTCGCGGTGCACCTGCTCGGCCGTGACCAGCCCTTTCTCGATCAGCAGTTCGCGGACCGCCGCTTCCATGACCTTGTAGTAGGTCATGGTGTCGTCCTGATCCTCGCGGTGCGGATGATTATGCGCCGGATCATAGGGATGCAGATGATCGTGGTCGTGGTGATGATGATCGTGATGGTGGCCGTGGTCGTGGGTGTCGCCCGGTCCGCTCATGCCGCATTCTCCCGTTCTGCCGGCTCAAGCCAGAATTCGTAGATCTCGATTTCGATATGGTCTTCCGCCGGACCTTCATAGTCCGGCCAGATATCGGCCTGGCGGAACCGGACCCGGTAGAGGGTCGATTTCGGCCCATAGCGCCGGCCGAATGCCAGTTCCTCCGGATTTCCGAAGGCGCCGCAGATCCGCTCGATCGTGCCCGCGTGGCCGCGGATATAGTGCGGCGTGCGCACATGGGTGGGCGGCGTCGGCGGAAATGCCGCGCGAACTCGAACCTTTTCGCCCACCGCGTACCGCGCCATCAGCCCGCCTCCGGGCCGCCGGGCGCCCGCGCCTCGATTTCCGCCATCCGCGACGCCAGTTCATCGGCCGATATGACGCCCTCATTGAGCAGCGTATTGGTAAGCGAAGCGATCCAGCGCTCGTAGTAGGTCATCCGCTCATAGGCATCCGGCGGCAGAGCCTCGATGCCCTTGCGCAACTGGTCGACGGTCATGATCTGCAACTTGTTGGTCAACAGCATCATCATCGCATCGACGCGCTTTTCCCAGAGCGCGAAATCGTGCTCGTCCCGGTTGATCTCGCCCGCCGGGAGACCGCCCATATCGTGATGGCCACGTGCCGTGAAGTTTCTGTCCATGGCCCGATGATGCCACCGGGCGCACGTCTTGTCACCGTGCCGCTGGCATGCTTCGGCAATCCGCCGGGACCGGCTCGACGTCCGTCATGCACCGATCACAGATCAGGGCTCCCAGGAGGCTTCCGGGTCCAGCGGGAAAACCGGCCTCGGCAGGAAACGCCAGTTGAAATTGGCCAGATTGGGCGAGGTAAGCCCCGGCACATCGACCTCAAGAATGCGTTCGGGCGGGAACAGGTGCTGGAAGCCGGCTCGAAAATGCCCGCGCGACTTGACGACGATCGACCGGCAGGCCTCGGGATCGATACCGAACGCCGAAAGATAATCCGTGGACCGGCACTGCTGGCGCTTTGAGATACAGATGACGGTAACGCCGCCCAGATCCAGGACCGCCGTCGGCCCGGTATCTGCCGTTGTACCAGCGACCATCCCGTATGCCCCGACGAACTTTCCGTCATGCAGCGATACGACGCGGGCCTCGACGGCGAGAGGCTCGGAAAAGGAATCTTCCTCCTCCGCGTTGAGGGTAAGCGAAATCTCCGCTCCGACGCCGGCGGCGCGCGCCGCCGCGACCGCCGCGCGATCGAAGAAGACCGCCAGCACGCAGCCACGCACGCCGGCCTCCAGCATCGCTTTCAGAATAAAGGTGGTGTTGCCCCGCCCGCCGCCACCGGGATTGTCGGCGGGATCCGCGAAGAGCAAGGGTTCGGCACCCGCATCCTCACCGGCTGCCTTGGCTCTCGCAACGGCATCCGCAAGACCGATCATCGCCGGGCGATAGCGCTCCCGGTCGGCCCAGCCGGCCTCGGCGAGTTCCAAGGTGACACGCCTTGCCAGCGCCACATCCCCTCTTGTGTGAGTGATCACCGTCATGCCGTTCTTCGGCGTATCGCCGAAGGCGAAACCGGACAGAATGGTCACGTTCATCACGCCGCCCGCGTCCGGCGGATCGACATAAGTCTGGCCGAGCCGGATCAGATCACCATAAGGGTGGCCTTCGGCGGTAAGCTGGGTCACCGACGGCGCCACCAGAGGCAGACGAACCCGATGTTTGACCACACGCACGCCGGCGAAAATCTCCAGCATCGCGCGGGCCGCCTCCTCGCCGCGCTCGGCCAGGTCCACGTGCGGATTGGTCCGGTATCCGATCATCATGTCGGTCGCGTCCATCATCTCCTGCGAGACATTCGCGTGCAGGTCCAAGGTCGCGATGACCGGCACGCCGGGACCGACGATCCGGCGGACCAGAGTGAACATGTCGCCGTCCGGGTCGTGGGTGTGCGTCGCCACCGCCGCGCCGTGCTGGCATAGATAGACACCGTCGACCGGACCAGCGGCCTCCAGGCTGGCCTTGAGTTCGGCGAGGAATTCCCTGAAGAAGCCCTCCTCCACCGGTCCCGCGGGCGTGGAGCCCACCAGCACCGCCGGGACCGGAACCCAGCCCTCGGGTCCGCCGAAGGCGTCGTCCATGACGCGGTAGAACCCCTTGACCCCGAGATGAATGGACGGGGCCTCAAGCCGCGCCTGGCGGGTGATCTCCTCGCCTCGGAAATACATGTTCTCCTCGAAATCCGCCCGCGCGCAGGTCGGCGCGAAACGGTTGCTTTCGAGATTGAAACCGCAGATCGCGATACGCTTGGATGTAGCCAAGGAAACTCTCCGAAAACGAGGGACAACCGATCAGATCGGCCGGCAAAGGGCACGGGTGTCGGCGTCGAGCAATCGATAACAATGGGCCTGGAACATGCGGCAGAGATCGTCGAACCGTTCCCGATCTTCCTCCAGCACCGGTAGGTTCATCATCTGCTTCAGGTTTACGCCGAAGCGAAACTCCGCGACCTCTCGCTCCTGCCCGTGACACTGGCCGACTTCACTGTGGGTGTAGACCGTCCATCCGATGAAGGCGACCAGAACAAGACCGGCGAAAAGAAGCAGCAACCGAGGCCACGCGGGGATCGTCGGAGCGTTGAAGTCACGAATCGGGGGCGACGGTCTACGCATGAACTTGGCACCGGTTATGAAGCTCTTGACCCGGTCATGCTAGGATGGTGACGCGACACGCCCCTTCGAAGCAACCCATTCCTGCCCGGCGAGGCTCACCGTCCGGCGAAGCGGAGATCGAGATGGAGTTGTCGGTCCGGCCCTATGAAGCCTCAGATGCCGAGGCGACGGCAGCCTTGTTTCACGACACGGTGCGCACGGCCGCGGGTCCCGGCTACAGCGCCGCGCAGCGCAAGGCCTGGTCTCCCGAGGTGCCGGACACGGCGAGCTGGCATCCTCGGCTCGCCGGCGCGACCACGATGATTGCCGAAGACGGCACCGGGCTCGCCGGCTTCATGTCCCTGCGCGCCGATGGATATCTCGACATGGCCTTTGTTCGCGCCGACCGCGTGGGCACCGGCGTCGCCAAAGCCCTCTACGACAGTCTTCTCGCGCAGGCCGAACACTCCGGCATCAAACGGCTGACCACTGATGCCAGCCACCTGGCGCGGCGGTTCTTCGAGAGGCAGGGCTGGCATGTGGTGCGCGAGCAGCGGCAAACGCGCGGCGATGTCGAGCTGACGAATTTCCGGATGGAACGCACCTTGGGTTGATCGCCGAGACGGTCGCTTCAGAGGTTTCAATCGCGTCAATGCCTTGCAATCGCGACCCGCGACCGGTATCCCGCCCGCATGCCAGTCTATGACAAGCAATTCTACGACGACATCCGCGAAACATCGCGACACGCCGCGCGCACCATCATCCCGATGGTCAACGAGCTCATCGGGCCGGTCTCAACGGTCATTGATATCGGCTGCGGCCAGGGGGTCTGGCTGTCGGTTTGGCGCGAGAATGGAGCAACCCGGGCAATAGGCGTTGATGGCGAGCATGTCGACCGCGCCCTGCTGGAAATCCCGGAAGAGGATTTCATCGCCAGCGATCTCAGCCGCCCACTCCCCGTCAAGCAGCGCTTCGATATCGCCATGACCCTTGAGGTGGTGGAACATCTTCCTCCCGAACGGGCGGAGAGCATGGTCGACGAGCTCGTCGCCTTGGCGCCGGTCATCCTGTTTTCAGCCGCAATCCCCGGCCAGCTCGGCGAAGGCCACATCAACGAGGAATGGCAGGACACATGGGCCGACCGGTTCGAAAGGCGCGGCTATCGCACCCTTGATCCGATCCGCTCCAAGATCTGGTGGGATCGATCCATAAGCTGGTGGTATCAGCAGAATATTTTGATGTTCGCGTCCGAGGACACGCTCGCCCAGCATCCGCATCTGGCGGAAGCGGACGCGGTGCTGGATCGGGCGCGGCTTTCAGTGGTGCATCCCCGGCAATACATGATGCTTCTCAAGCACGCTCAAGATCTGCACCGCAAGCACCTCTCGCAGGCCGAGGAAATCGAGGCGCTTCGGCGGAAACTTGCGGCGCTTTCCGGTGAGACCACCCCATCCATCGAGTAACGGACGACGCAGAGCAGCGTTTGCACCGGGCCGTCAGACCTCCGAGATCTTCGCCCATTTCAGCACGCGCTGCTGCGCGACGCCGTTGATTTCCCGCACCGGCGGCCGCAGGACCATGAGTTCGCCCTCGAAGCTGACCTCGCGAACCTGATCGGTGCCCATGCGTGCCGGGTCCGAGCAGGCATCGACACGGGTGATCAACCGCTTGCCGTCGAAGGTGTAGTTGCCACAGTACGAGGTGTATTCACGCGTCTCGCCGTCAGGCATCTTGGGGCGTCCATCGCACAGGACGGCGGCCATCCGGCCATCGGCATTCAGCGTCACCCGTCCCATCGCCTTCTCGCCACCATAGGGAGGCGGCATCGGAGCCCCGTCGCTGGAGGTGCTGGTCCCGCTGACCAGCCGCCAAGTGCCGGTGATGTCTTTCATGGCTCTATGCTCCTAGATATCCCGGACATCCACGATCCCTGGCAGCGACTTCACCGCGGATCGGATACGGGCGTCGATCTGGTAGGAGTCCGGTAGCGGTATGTCGATCTCCTGGACCGGTGTCTGCACGACGATCTTGACCTGGCCGCGCCCTCGCCCGTGCTGGGCAAGGACCGATTTCAGCTGGGTCACCGTTCCGGTGTCCTTCAGATAGACCTTCAGCCCCTTCGCCGCCTGCTGCATCGCCCCGTCCAGAGCCTGGATGCGGCTGGCGATCAGGCGCACGGAACCTTCCTCGGTCTTGGCGTCCGCGCGCACCAGCAGGGGCTGGCCGCTATCCAGCAGCTCGCGCGCCTCGGCGAGAACTTCGGAGAAAACCGTGATCTCGAACACGCCGGACCGGTCGCTCATCTGCACGAACGCGTATCGGTTCCCGCGCTGGTTGGTGCGCACGCGGCTGGACCCGACGATGCCGGCGAGGTTGATGCGCCCGGTGCCCCCCTTGGCGGCCAGGGTCGCCGCGACGGCGGTGGATTCGACCACGCCGACCCGCTCCAGCGCCGGGCCATAGGCATCCAGCGGGTGGGAGGAGAGGTAGAAGCCGATGGCATCGAACTCGTTCTGCAGGCGGTCCATCGCCGACCAGTCATGGCGCGCCGGCAGATTGATCCGGACCTCCCGCTGGCTATCGTCGCCGCCGAACAGGCTCACCTGATCCGAGGCCCGTTCCTCCGCCGCCGCCGTGGCGTGGCGCAGAACCACATCGGCCCCGTCGAAAAGCCGCGCCCGGTTCTTCTCAAGGCAGTCCGTCGCCCCGGACCGCACGAGGTTTTCGAGGCTCCGCTTATTGACCGACCGGCTGTCGATTCGGGTGGCGAAATCGCCGAGCGAGGTGTAGGGCCCGTTCTCATCGCGCTCCTTCACCAGCGCCACCATCGCGGGACCGCCGACATTCTTGATCGCCGCAAGGGCATAGCGGATCGCCAGACTCCCGTCCGCCAGGCTCTCCACCTGAAAATCCCGCCCCGATCTGTTCACGTCCGGCGGCAGCAACTCGATTCCCTGGGCCTGAAGTTCCTGGCGGAACACGTTCAGCTTATCGGTATTGCCCATGTCGTAGGTCATCGACGCGGCCAGGAACTCGACCGGGTAGTTCGCCTTCATATAGGCGGTGTGGTAGGCGACCAGCGCATAGGCCGCCGCATGGCTCTTGTTGAAGCCGTAGCCGGCGAACGCGGCGATGGTATCGAAAATCGACGATGCCTTGGCTTCGTCCACGCCGTGGCCGACGCTGCCCTCGACGAAGGTCTGACGCTGGGCGTCCATCTCTTCCTTGATCTTCTTGCCCATGGCGCGGCGCAGCAGGTCGGCACCGCCGAGCGTATAGCCGGCCAGCACCTGGGCCGCCTGCTGGACCTGCTCCTGATAGATCATGATCCCGAAGGTTTCCGCCAGCACCGGTTCGAGCTTGGGATGCATGTAGTCGACGATCTCGGTGCCGTGCTTGCGGGCGATATAGCTTGGGATATTCGCCATCGGCCCCGGACGGTAGAGCGCGACAAGCGCAATGATATCCTCGAAACGGTCGGGCTTCATGCGGCGTAGCACGTCCCGCATGCCCGAACTTTCAAGCTGGAATATGCCGGTGCTGTCGGCCCGGCTGATCATCTCGTAGGTCTTCTTGTCGTCGAGAGGGACCGCTTGAAGATCGATCGTGATGCCCCGATCGGCGACCAGCGCAACCGCCTTCTGCAACACCGACAGGGTTTTCAGGCCAAGGAAGTCAAATTTCACGAGACCCGCCGGCTCGACCCATTTCATATTGAACTGGGTCGCCGGCATGTCGGAGCGCGGATCACGGTAGAGCGGAACAAGCTCCTTCAACGGCCGGTCCCCAATCACCACGCCGGCCGCATGGGTTGAGGCGTTGCGGTACAGGCCTTCCAGCTTGAGCCCGATAGAAATCAGCGTCCGGACGGCCTCATCCTCGTCGCGCTGGCGCCGGAGTTCCGGTTCGCTCTCGATCGCCTCGCCCAAGGTCACCGGGTTCGCCGGATTGTTGGGCACCAGCTTGCAGATCCGGTCCACCTGGCCGTAGGGCATTTCCAGCACCCGGCCGACGTCCCGCAGCCGCGCGGGCCTGGAGCTTGCCGAAGGTGATGATCTGCGCAACCCGATCGCGGCCGTATTTGCGTTGTACGTATTCGATCACCTCGCCGCGCCGATCCTGACAGAAATCGATGTCGAAATCCGGCATCGATACCCGCTCCGGGTTAAGGAAGCGTTCGAACAGCAGGCCCCAGCGCAAGGGATCCAGATCGGTAATCAGCAGAGCCCAGGCCACGACCGAGCCGGCGCCGGAGCCGCGCCCTGGTCCGACCGGAATGCCTTGCGCCTTCGCCCATTGGATGAAGTCGGCAACGATCAGGAAATATCCCGGAAAGCCCATCTGGGTGATCACGCCGAGTTCCATGGCAAGGCGCTCTCGGTATGCCGCCGCCACCTCGGCGCGGGCCGCCTCGTCCATTTCCTCGGTATAGACGTGCTGCTCCAGCCGGCCCTCAAGTCCCTTCTCGGCCATGATCCTGAGTTCGTCGGCCTCGTCCCGCCCCTCGCCCGTGGCGAAGGCCGGCAGGATCGGGTCCAGGGTCATCGGCATGTAGCCACAGCGCTGGGCGATCACCAGGGTGTTGTCGGCCGCTTCGGGCAGATCCGCGAACAGGTCCCGCATTTCCTCGGCCGATTTGAAGCGATGGTGCGGGGTGACCTGGCGCCGTTTCGGATTGCTGATGGTGGTGGATTCGGCGATGCACAGAAGCACGTCATGGGCCTCATACATGTCCTCGCCGGCGAAATGGCAGTCATTCGTCGCGACCAGGGGAATCTCATGCTTGTAGGCGAATTCGACCAGATCCGGCTCGATCCGGCGTTCCGCCTCGACGAAATGACGTTGCAATTCGATGTACAGCCGGTCACCGAAGAGCCGGTGCAGCTCCTTCAGCAGAGCCTCCGCGTCGCTTTTGCGGTCCTCCAGGAGCAGCCGTCCGACAGCGCCGCGCGTCCCGCCGGTCAAGGCGATCAGACCGTCCGTCCGTCCCTCGAGGTCGGCCATGGCGATCTGCGGCTCCTCCGATCCATCACCCTCCAGAAAAGCCCGGCTCACGAGGTCCAAGAGGTTACGGTATCCGCCTTCATTCTGCGCGATCAGCACCAGGTGATCGGGAGCCTGGGCGACATGGCTGGTCCCCGCGACGACCCGGAGCCGCCCGCCGTCGTCGCCGGCGCCTCGGCGGATATTCACTGTCGCCCCGATGATCGGCTGCACCCCGCCCTTGGCGGCGGTAACCGCGAATTCGAGAGCCCCGAACAGGTTGCCGCTGTCGCAGACCGCGACCGCGGGCATCCGCGCTTCCTGGCACATGCCCACCAGTTCCTTGATCTTGATCGCCCCCTCAGCAAGCGAGTAGGCGGTCCGGACCGTCAGGTGAACGAAGTCGGCATGGGTCATGGCAATGTCTCCCGGTGCGCCGAAGCATGGCATGAAGCGCGCGCGCGGTCAGCCGGAACAGGACAGGAACAGCCGCATGATGTTGAATTGTGGGGAGACTTATCCACAGGATCTTGTGGATGGTTCAGCGTCTCGGTTTCCGCTTCCGTCAGCCCCGTTGGACCAGCTTTCCACCCTCCAGGGCGACGATCCGATCCATACGCCGAGCGAGGTCCATGTTATGGGTCGCCACCAGCGCGGCGATCTTGGTCGCCTCGACGATGCGGCGTAACTGGTCAAAAACCTCGGCCGAGGTTTGCGGGTCCAGATTGCCCGTGGGCTCGTCCGCCAGCAGGACCGCCGGTACGTTCGCGATCGCACGGACGATGGCGACGCGCTGCTGCTCGCCGCTGGAAAGCCGCGCGGGGCGGTGCGATGCCCGGTCGGCGAGCCCGACCAGTTCCAGCAACTGGCGGGCCCGGTCCATCGCTTCGTTCCTGTCGAGGCCGGCGATCATCTGCGGCACCATCACGTTCTCAAGCGCAGTGAACTCGGGCAGCAGGTGATGAAACTGATAAACGAACCCGATGCCGTCGCGCCGGATCCGCGTGCGTTCGGAATCCGATAACGGCCCGCAATCCCTGCCCTCGAAGAATACTTGTCCGGATGTCGGCGGCTCCAGCAACCCGGCGGTGTGCAGCAATGTCGACTTGCCCGAACCGGACGGCCCGACCAGCGCGACCATTTCCCCGCGCTCGATCCGAAGATCCACGCCGCGCAGGATTTCCAAGCTCTCGGCGGCCTGGGTGTAGCGGCGGACCGCGCCGCGCAGCTCCAGCGCCACGGGCCTGCGCTCGCCCCCGGCGGCGATCATTTCAAGGTCGTATTGCCTGTTGACCGGCTCAGCCATACCGCAAGGCCTCGACCGGATCGGTGCGCGACGCCCGCCACGACGGATAAATTGATGCCGCAAAGGACAGGAACAGCGCCATCGCGATCACCAGGATCACCTCGACCGGATCGACCTCGGCCGGCAGGGTCGAAAGAAAATAGATCTCGGCGCTGAACAATTCCGCGCCGGTGAAGTTTTGCAGCCATTGCCTGATGGTCTCGATGTTCCAGCAGAACACCAATCCCAGAAGCGAGCCGAAGATCGTGCCGATCACGCCGACGCTAGCACCGGACATGAAGAAGATCCGCGTGATCATGCCCTGCGAGGCACCCATGGTCCGCATAATCGCGATCGAGGCGCGTTTGTCGTTCACCAGCATCATCATCGAGGAAATGATGTTGAAGGCGGCGACCAGGATGATCAGGGTCAGGATCAGGAACATGACGTTCCGTTCGACCTGGAGCGCGTTGAAGAAGCTGGAATTCTGCTGTTTCCAATCGACCGCGTAGCGGCCTTCGCCGATGACCTGGGCCAGTGGGTCGCGGATCGCGTCGACGCGATCCGGGTTCGAGACCATGATCTCGATCGCGTTCACCGCATCCCCGCTCTTGAAGAACAGCTGGGCCTGGTCAAGCGGCATGTAGATGAAGGTGTTGTCGTATTCGAACATGCCGACATTGAACAGCGCGACAATGGTGAAGGCGCGCATTCTCGGCACGCTGCCGAACGCGGTGGGCGTGCTGGACGGAGAGATCAGCGTCACCTTGTCGCCGATCCCGACCCCGAGCCTGCGGGCGAGGCGGGAGCCGAGGATAACGGACGGACCACCGGCGAAATTCTCAAGCGAGCCGGCAACGATGTTTTCCGGAATCACCTGCCGCGCCGTCAGGTCCGTTGCCCTGAGGCCGCGGACCAGGGCACCACTCGCGGCGCCATTGACCATGGCCATCACCTGGCCCTGCAATTGCGGCGTCACCGTAAGCACGCCGGGAATTTCTCCGATCCGCACCGCCAACTGATCATAACCGGTCATCGGTGATTGACTGCCATGCACCGCGGCATGTCCGTTCAAACCCAGGATGCGCCCCAGAAGTTCGGCGCGGAAGCCGTTCATCACCGACATCACGATGATCAGGGTGGCCACTCCCAGGCCGATGCCCAGCAGCGAAAACCACGCGATCACGGAAATGAAGCCTTCCTGGCGGCGGGAGCGCAGATAGCGCAGGGCCACGAGCCGCTCGAAGGGTCCGAACACTGTTGTCTCCCGTTCCGTCTGCCGGATTATCCGGCGAAGCGGTTCAGCACCGCATCCGGCGACATTTCCTCGGTTTCACCGGTGCGGCGATTCTTCACCTCGACCACGCCGTTTTTCACGCCGCGCGGGCCGACGACGACCTGCCAAGGCAGCCCGATCAGGTCCATGTCGGCAAGCTTGGCGCCGGTCCGCTCGTCCCGGTCGTCGTACAAGGTCTCGATGCGGGCATTGCCGAGCCCGCGATAGAGATCCTCGCACACCTTCGTGCATGCGTCGTCACCGACCTTGATATTGACCAACCCGACCCGGAACGGCGCCACCGCCTCGGGCCAGATGATGCCGCGGTCGTCGTGGCTCGCCTCAATGATGCCGCCGACAAGCCGCGAGACACCGACCCCGTAGGAGCCCATATGGACCGCCACATCCTTGCCGTCCGGACCGGTGACCCGGGCGCCCAGGGGTTCGGAATATTTGGTGCCGAAATAGAAGATATGCCCGACCTCGATGCCGCGCGTGGTGATCAGGTCGCTTTCAGGCACCGGACATTTCGCCGGATCATGTTTCTCGTCCGTCGCGGCATAGCGGGACAGGAAGGAATCGACGACGGGCTGGAGATCGGAATTGATGTCGATATCCTGGGACAGCACGTCGACGTTGAGCCAATCCTTGTGACAATAGACCTCGCTTTCGCCGGTTTCCGCGAGGATGACGAATTCATGGCTCATGTCCCCGCCGATCGGGCCGCTGTCGGCGGCCATGGGGATCGCCTTCAGGCCCATACGGGCATAGGTCTTCAGGTACGCCACGAACATCTTATTGTAGGCCCGGACCGCGCCCGCGTAATCCACGTCAAAGGAATAGGCGTCCTTCATCAGGAACTCGCGTCCGCGCATGATGCCGAACCGGGGACGCACCTCGTCCCGGAACTTCCACTGGATGTGATAGAGGTTGAGCGGCAGCGCCCGATAGCTTTTCACATGGGTGCGGAAGATGTCGGTGATCTGCTCCTCGTTGGTCGGCCCGAACAGCATGTCGCGGTCGTGACGGTCGCAGATCCGCAGCATCTCCTTACCGTAGTCGTCGTAACGCCCACTCTCCCGCCAGAGGTCGGCGGACTGGATGGTGGGCATCAGAACTTCCTGGGCCCCCGACGCATCCTGTTCCTCGCGCACGATCTGTTCGATCTTGCGCAGCACCCGGTATCCCATCGGCAGCCACGAGTAGATTCCGGCGCTGGCCTGCTGAATCATCCCGGCCCGCAGCATGTAGCGATGCGAGACGATCTGCGCCTCCTTGGGCGTGTCGCGCAGGGTCGGAATGAAGTAGTTCGTCAGTCGCATCGGCGTCCTCGCTCGATGAAAGGAGAGATCACGTCACGGCCCGCGGACGCGACCGGACTTTAGGGATTCGTCCCATCACTGTCCAAATGAAATAAGGCATCCGTGCGGCCGCGCAAAGGCGTTGGCAACGCCGAATTCAAGCGGCAAGCCGGCAATGTCACAGGGGCGGCAGCGCGCCGCGCAGATTGTAGTTCAACAAGCCGACCCAGAACCGCTCCAACTGGCCGTAGGCCACGCTGGCGCCACGCAGTTCGTCATGATCAATATTGGCCTGCTCCAGCGCCCCGGCGTGGCGGTCGAACATGTCGGAAATTTGGCCGCAAAGCTCCAGCCCCTTGTCCGACAGCCGGACCCGGATCGAGCGTCGGTCGTGAGTCGAGCGTTCCTGAATCAGGTAATTGTTTTCGACCATCTTGCGGACGTTATAGGAAACGTTCGAGCCGAGATAATAGCCACGGTTCATCAACTCACCGACCGTCAACTCATCGTCACCGATATTGAACAGGATCAGAGCCTGAATATTGTTGATGTCCTCGGTACCCCGCCGGTCCAACTCAGTCTTGACTACCTCAAGAAACTGCCGGTGCAAGCGCTCGATAAGTTTAATCGCCTCCAAATACTCCTGCCGCGTCGAAGCGGACGCGGTGCTGGTGACGGTGTCGGTCGAGGAATCAGCCATGGGCTCTAGATTACAAGATCAATGCGCGTTCGGAAACCTGACGAATGCATTTACCGTGGATTCGCAGGTTTACGCAACTCAATTGCCGTGGATCATTCGGTAGATGCCGGAAAAGTCGAGCGGCCCGTTACCCGCCTCGCAGAACTTGCGATACATTTCCAGCGCATGGGCGCCGAGTTGGGCGTCATGGCCCGTCGATTGCGCCGCGTCTTGGGCGAGTGCCATGTCCTTTGCCATCATCGCGGCAGTGAACCCCGCCTTGTAGTCCCGGTTCGCCGGAGACGCCGGCACCGGACCCGGAACCGGCAGATAGCTCGTCATCGCCCAGCACTGGCTCGACGAGGTCGAGGTGACGTTGAACAGCTTCTGCGCATCAAGGCCAAGCTTCTCGGCCATGGCGAAGCTTTCGCATACCGCGATCATGGAGATCCCGAGGATCATGTTGTTGCAGATCTTCGCCGCCTGCCCGTTCCCGGGGCCGCCGGTGTGCACGATATTCTTGCCCATCGCATAGAGATACGGCTTGGCGCGGGAGAACGCCGCGTCGGAGCCGCCGACCATGAACGTCAACGTCCCCGCCTCGGCGCCGCCGGTACCTCCGGAGACCGGGGCGTCCACCATCTCGAACCCAGCCTCGCGCGCGTTCGCCTCGACCGCCCTCGCGGAATCAACGTCGATCGTCGAGCAGTCGATCAGGAGAGCACCCGCCGGCGCTCCGAGAATTACCGCCGAGCCATAGACGTCACGGACGTGTCGGCCCTCCGGCAGCATGGTGATCACCACCTCCGAACCGGGCAGAGCGTCTTTCGCCGAGGACGCCGCCGTCCCGCCGGCGGCGGCAAGCGCGTCGACCGCCTCCTTGACCAAATCGAAGCCGGTGACCTGGTGTCCGGCCGCCAGAAGGTTCTTGGCCATCGGCAAGCCCATGTTGCCCAGCCCGATGAAGGCGATCCGTGCCATGGTTGTTCTCCCCCGGAATCCTGTCTATCTCGTTCTCATTGCGCCTTGCGGGTCAATCGAAGGTCAATTCGCGCCAGGGCACGGGCGCAAAATAGCCCGCGACCGCAGCATCGGAAACATCCTCGAGACGCGCCGGCTTCCAATTCGGTTTGTGATCCTTATCGACCAGAAGCGCCCGCACCCCCTCGGGAAAATCGTTGCCGCGCGCGAAATGCTGCGACATCCGGTATTCCATGGTCATGGTCTCGCCGAAGGTGGTAGCCCGGCCGCCCCGGCGGATCTGCTCCAGTGTCACCTTCAGGCTGGTCGGCGATTTCGAGGCCAGGGTCTCCAGGGCATGCGCCGCGAACTCGGTGCCCGAGGCCTCCAGCCGCGCGACGATATCCTCAACCCGGTCGGCGGAGAAGCAGCGGTCGATCTCGTCGCGAGCGTCGGCTGTCGGCGCTTCGCCCGCATCAATGACATAACCGTCCAAGACGGCTTTGACGGCGGCGTGAGCATCTCCGGAAAGGTCCGCCGCGTGGAGCTTCGCTTCGATCTCCTCGAGGTTTTCCGAGGACACGACATGGGTTGAAATCCCAAGCGCCGCGCAATCGCCCACGGTCACGGGGACACCGGTCAGCGCCAGATAGGTGCCGGTCTCGCCCGGCAGGCGCGAGAGGAACCAGGCGCCGCCGACATCGGGGAAGAGGCCGATGGTGGTTTCCGGCATCCCGACCCGGGTACGCTCGGTCGCGATCCGGAACGAGCCGTGCACCGACAGGCCGACCCCGCCCCCCATGCACACCCTGTCGATGAGCGCGATATAGGGTTTCCGGCTGGTATGGATCTGGTGATTGAGGATGTACTCCTCGTAGAAGAATTCCTGGGCCAGTTCCGGGTTCGCGTCGCCGTCATACTCGATGATCGACTGACGCACCGCCCGCACGTCCCCGCCGGCGCAGAAGGCCCGGTCGCCGGCGCCCTTGATCACCACGGCCTTCACCGCGTCGTCGGCCAGCCAGGCGGTAAAGCGGGTGCGCATCTCGGCGATCATATTCATCGTCAGCGCATTCAGGGTGCGCGGCCGGTTAAGAATGATCGTGCCGATTCCGTCGGCCTCTTCAAACAGAACTTCAGGCTCCATGGATGCCACTCGCTTTCGTTTGCATATCTACTTCGCGGCCAGGTCATCGAAGCGTGCCCAGGATCGTCACACCCCATTCGACAAAAGTCCGACAGGACGCGGTCCGGTTGCAAATAAGCCCGCCTATATCTCGTCGTCCCCCCGCAGGCGGGGACCTCTAGCAGGTTGGGCGAAACGTTTACAACCGGCATTTGGCACCAGGGGTCCCCGCCTGCGCGGGGACGACGGGCGGTGGCGGTTCGGCTAGGACGCCTCAATCCCGCAACAGCTGACGCGAGATGATCACCCGCATGATCTCGTTGGTGCCTTCGAGGATCTGATGCACCCGAAGATCCCGGACCAAGCGTTCCAGCGGGAAGTCCTTCAGATACCCGTAGCCGCCGTGGATCTGAAGCGCCTCGTTGCAGACCGCCGAGCCGATATCCGTCGCCATCCGTTTCGCCATGGCGCAGTGCACGGTCGCCTGCGGGTCCCGGCGCTGCAGACTGTCGGCGGCCCGGTGAATCATCAGCCGGGCGGCATCCAGTTCGGTTGCCATATCCGCGAGCTTGAACTGGATTGCCTGGAACTCGGCGATCGGCTGGCCGAACTGATTGCGTTCCTTGGCGTAGCTGCGAGCCGCCTCCAGCGCCGCGCGGGCACCGCCGATGGAGCAGGCACCGATATTGATCCGCCCGCCATCCAGCCCGGCCATCGCGATCTTGAAGCCGTCCCCCTCGGCGCCGACGAGATTTTCCGCCGGCACACGGCAATCCTCGAAATTCACCATTGCGGTATGCTGGCTGTTCCAGCCGAGCTTGCGTTCCTTGGCGCCGAAGGAGAGGCCCGGCGTCCCCGCCTCGACCAGTACGCAGGATACCCCGCGCGGCCCCTCGTCCCCCGTCCGGCACATGACCGCGTAGACGTCGCTGGTCGGCCCCCCGGATATGAAGGCCTTGGCGCCGTTCAGCACATAGTGGCTGCTGCCGTCCTTCGTTGCCTTGGTCCGCAGCGAGGCGGCGTCGGAGCCCGCGCCGGGCTCGGTCAGGCAATAGCTTGCCATCGCGTCCATGGAGGTGACCCGCGGAAGGAACCGCTGGCGGATCTCGTCGCCGCCGAAGCGGTCGATCATCCAGGCGACCATGTTGTGGATCGACAGATAGGCCGCGGTCGACGGGCAGGCCGCGGCCAGTTCCTCGAACACAATCGCCGCTTCGAGCCGCCCGAGACCGGAACCGCCGACCTCCTCGGACACATAGATGCCGGCAAGGCCCAGCGCCGCGGCCATGCGCAGTTCGTCAACCGGAAAGATCTCCTCGGCATCCCAGCGCGCGGCGTTGGGCGCGAAATGATCCGCCGCGAAATTGCGTGCCATCTCGCGGATCGCAACCTGTTCCTCTGAAAGCTGAAAGTCCATGCCGTGAAGTCTCGTCGCGTTACCCGGGCCGACGCGTCATCCGCCCATCAGTTGACGCCGCTTCATGATGACCGCCTTCTTGATTCCGGCGACCAGCTGGATCGCGGTGAACGGTTTGGTCAGAAAATAGTCGCCGCCAACCTTGCGGGACATCATCACATCGTCGGCGGTCTTGTTCGACGTCACGAAAAGAATCGTCGCCGGCAGCGACGGATAGGTCTCGCGAATGGTCTTGCACAGCCGATAACCGTCGACCTCCGGCATGTTCACGTCCAGCAGGATCAGCGACGGCTGAACGACATTCAGCCATTTCATGCACCGGCTTGCGTCCTCCGCCTCGAAGACGGTGTAACCCTCGGCCCTCAGGATTTCCGTGGCCAACAGCCTGATTTCGGGATCGTCGTCGACGACCAGCACCGTGCCGGACTTCGCTGTCTTTTCATTCGACATGTCGGTTCTCCCCGCCTCTCGCCAGCATAAGCGAAAGCCCGTTGCTCGGTGCCACAGAATTCATCGTCCCCCTGAACGCAACCTCGTGAGGTTCCATCTCTCATCCGCGTATATCAGGAAAGCGATTCAATCGAGACCAGAACTTCCGGCAGGGCCTCTCTAAACTCGTGCAGCCGGTCAGCCAGATCGGCCCCCGCCTCGGCCTTCAACGCAACCTCCAGCGCCGCCGACGCCTCGAACAGGCGGTTCGCCGCGATATTACCGCTTACGCCCTTGATGCTATGCGCCAGACGCGTGGCATCCTCGAGTGCGCCGTTTTCCAGCATCTGGTCGAGATCCGTCAGCGCGTCGGCCCTGGTCTCCAGAAATGTCCGCAGAAGGTTCCGATAGAGCTTCGCATTTCCTCCAACCCGCTCGACGCCTTCGCCGATTTCGATTCCCGGCAATCGGTCGGGAAGATCGCCGGCGGTCTCCCGGGCGCGAGCCGCGCTTTCCGTCGCTGCACCCGCGCCGACCTCGTCAACCGGCGTCGGCGTGGTCCAGGCGGCGATGGTCTCGATCAGCTGGCGCGGGTCGACCGGTTTCGAGACATGGTCGTTCATGCCGGCCGCCCGGCACTTCTCCCGCTCCTCGTCCGACGCATGGGCCGTCATGGCGATGATCGGCAAGTCCTCCGCATCGACCACGCCCCGGATTGTCCGGGTCGCTTCATAGCCGTCCATTTCCGGCATCTGGAGGTCCATCAGCACGGCGTCGAACTCGTCGCGCCGCTGAAAGATCGCGGCCACCGCAATCATGCCGTTATCCGCGATCTCGACCGTCGCACCGGCGCCTTCCAGGATCTCCCTGGCGACCTGCTGGTTGATCTCGTTGTCCTCGGCGAGCAGCAGGCGAACCCCGTTGATGGAGGCTGAAACGGCGTCGGCGCCATCCCGTTTCGCCAGACCGGACTCGAGCCTGAGCACGTCCATCACGGTGTCCAGGATGGTGGACGGTCCCGCCGGCTTTTCGAGAAACGCCCGTGCGCCCGCCGCCTCGGCCTCCGCGCTTACATCGGTCCTGTCGAAGGCGGTCATCATGATCACCGTCGGCGGCGGCGGCGATCCCGGCGCGGCGCCGGTCAAACGCCGCGTCGCCTCGATACCGTCGATACCCGGCATCATCCAATCCATGAAGACCACGTCATAGGGGATACCGTCGGGATCATTGGCCAGGCGCTCAACTTCCGCGATCGCCGCCTCGCCCGATTCCACGGCGGTCACCTCGAACGACATGGCCGTCAGGGTCTCGGTCAGGATCCGCCGCGCCGTCTCGTTGTCGTCGACCACGAGGATCCGCCGACCGGCCAGGTCAGCCGCATCGCGCGTCCTCGGTTGGAGCGCCTCCTCGCGCAGCCCGAAACTCGCCGTGAAATAGAAGGTGCTGCCCTTGCCGGGCTCGCTGCGCACGCCGATCTCGCCGCCCATCAACTCCGTCAATTGCTTGGAGATCGAAAGACCCAGCCCGGTGCCGCCGAACTTCCGTGTTGTCGACGCATCCGCTTGGGAGAAGGACTCGAATAGCCGGCCCATCTGCTCGTCGGTCATGCCGATGCCGGTGTCGCTCACCTCGAAGAGCAGGCGGATGCTCGCATCGCCGGCTTGCGGATCACCGGCTTCCTCGGCCCGCGACACCGACACGACGATCTCGCCGTTTTCCGTGAACTTGACGGCGTTGCCGGCCAGATTGAGCAAGATCTGCCGCAGGCGCGTCGGATCCCCCGACAAGTGCGTCGGCACATCCAGCGGCACTTCGTACAGCAGTTCGAGCCCCTTCTCCTTGGCACGGAAACCGACCAGGTCGGACACCTCCGCAACCACGTGGTCGAGTTCGAATGGAATGTTCTCCAGACTGACGCGTCCCGCCTCGATCTTGGAGATGTCGAGGATGTCGTTGATGATCTCCAGAAGCGCCCTGCCCGACGCGTTGATCTTGCCGACATAGTCGCGCTGCTGGTCGGTCAGATCGGTCTTCAACGCGAGATGCGACAGGCCGATAATCGCGTTCATCGGCGTCCGGATCTCATGGCTCATATTCGCTAGGAACATGCTCTTCGCTGCACTCGCCTGATCCGCCGCCTGCTTCGCGACGGCAAGTTCCTCCTGGTCCCTCTTGTGATCGGTCACGTCACGCAGCACGAAAACCAGCCCGTCTTCTGGCGTGCGGATCTGCGTCATCTCCATGACCCGACCGTCGGTCGTATTCAACTCCGTCGTCAGATTGCGCTTTTCGCGCAGCGCCTCCATCCGGGTCTGGACGGCCTGTTCAAAATCCTCCCCACCGAACCATCCCCGCTCGCCGTTGTAGCGGATCAGGCGTTCGATCGAATTGCCGATCTGGACCAGATCCTCGGGACGGTCGTCCAGGGTGGCGTATTTGGAATTGAAAAGAACGAAACGAAGATCCTTGTCGACCATCGACATGGCGTCGGACATGTATTCCAACGCGATATCCACATGGCGTGCCTGCGTCGCGGCCTCACGCTCCGCAATCTTGCGCTTGGTGATGTCGCGGAAACTCAAGATCGCGCCATGCCCCGGTACCACCGCGCTCTGCACCTCAAAGATCGCATCATCCGCGTAGTGCCGTTCGATGATGTCCGAGTTTTCCGCAAGCAGCGCGAGCTTTCGTTTCTCCAGGGCATCGCCATCACCGGTCGTGTCCTCGCGACCTCGAATAACGCTTTCGCACGGCGCCCCAACTTCCCAGGGCTCATTGAAACGCTTCGCCATGGCGGCATAGGACGGGTTCGTGAGGACCACTTTTAGATCCTGGTCGACCAACAAGATTCCGTCCCGCATGCTCGCCAGGACCGCGTTCAGAACCTGGGTTTGCGCCTCAAGGCGCCTTTCGCCGCGCTCCACGGCATCGACGAAGGACTGAAAACTGTTCGCGATGCCCAAAACCTCGGGCGCCGGTTTACCGTCGAGAGAAAACGGGGGCACCGTGCTTGCTTCCTGGCCGGATTCGCGTGCCGCGGTGATCTGCTGCATCACGCGCGAAAGCCCCATAATCGGCGCGGAGATCGAGCGGCTGACCGAAACCGCCAGCAGCGTCGCCAGCGCCAGAACCAGAGCCGACACCCAAAGGGTTTCCAGAGTCGCGCGGTCAGCGGGGCCGAAAATCTCGTCGCGATCGATCTCCGCCAGAAGCGCCCAACGCTCGCCGAAGACCTCGACGGGACGGTACGCCGACAATACCGGGACGCCGCGATAATCCGAAATCACGCTCACTCCGGACGCCCCGTTCAACGCCTCGGTCACGGCGGGCGTGTCCACTCCCTGGCGGCCAATCGCGTCCGACACGAAACGCGAACCCGAGCGCAGTACGGCGTCGGGCCCGACGAGATAAGTCTCGCCGGTATCTCCCATTCCAGCGTTCGACGCCATGATCCCATTCAACGCGGCCGGTGCCATCGACACGATGACCGCCCCGACAAAAGTCGCGCTGTCGCGGTCGCCGTGCTCAGTCAGCATGATGCCGGTCCCCACGTAGATTGGGTCGGCGCCGTCATGCGCCGGATCCGGCTCCGCGTTGGCATAGAGGACTTGCCCGGGCACCCGGCCGCCGGCAAGTTTCTCAAACAACTGTGCGGCGGCTCGATCGCGCACCGGTCCACTCCGCAAATCGGTCGCGAACAACTCGGACTTGGCGACCGAATAAAGCACCACGCCGGTCCGGCTCACCAAAAGAATGTCGTTGAGGCCCGGCAGCGCGCCGAGCGCCTAGAAATAGCGGTGATACAAGCCGTGGACGTCGCGGTAATGACTGGTCCGTTCCGCCTGCTCCGCCGGCACCTCGGCGTCCGGATCGTCCAAGCCGCCCGAGGCGTTCAGGTTCAACAATATGTCGCGAGCCTTGGAGACGTCGTTGTCCACAAAGGGCAGGGCGAAGGAAAACTCGCGCAACGCCTCCTCGGTCGACGGTGTCGTCGCGATCGAAACCATCCGCGCTTCCAATTCCTCAAGGAAGCGTTCGACAGCCGCGGCCCGCGTTTCCCGGAAGCCGATCAGGCGCTCCCGCGCCTGATCTTCCAGCGCCGTTCCGGTCCGCCACGAGGAGATCCCGGCGACACTTCCGACCGCCAGGAGCATGAGCGCGACAAACATGAGCGGAATGCGCAGAGACAGCTTCATGGCGGACACCCTTCAACGCCGACCCGAAAGGCGTAAGCTTAAATCCGGTACCGATGCCTCGTGGAAATTTTCCCGAGTTGCCGTAGCCGACCGTCTAGGTCCCCAGGCGCGCACCGATCTCCAGCGGGTTTTCCGCCAGGAATTCAGACGCCTTGACCTTGCCGCCCTTGCCCAGCCGAACGCGCTTCACCTTTATCCCGCCAAGGCCGGCGTTAAT
This sequence comes from Alphaproteobacteria bacterium, assembly GCA_038146985.1. Lineage (GTDB taxonomy): Bacteria > Pseudomonadota > Alphaproteobacteria > Thalassobaculales > Thalassobaculaceae > JADHLJ01. The sequence goes on along the minus strand of JAYQSQ010000019.1, from coordinate 58,158 downwards.
GGTGAAGCTTTCACCGTCCACGGCGCAGATCCGTCCGGGACGGCCCAAGCCGTCGGCGCGCTCGCAATCGAAGATCTGCAGGGTCTCGCCATTGAGGGTGGTCCAGGCGCCGGGCGACGGGTTGCAGCCTCGGATCAGGTTGTAGACCTCGCCGGCGGAACGCTCCCAGTCGATCTTGGCGTTACCCGCCCGGCACCAGCTCTCGTAGGTGGCCTTGGACTCGTCCTGCAATAGGCGCGGTGCCTTGCCGTCGCGCACGAGGTCGATGGATTCCAGCACCGCCGCGACGCCGAGCGGGAAGATCTTGTCGAAATAGACCGTTCCGAGCGTGTCTTCGGGACCGATCTCGACCTCCTTCTGCAACAGTACCTCGCCCTCATCCAGGCCGTCATCGGGCCAGAAGATCGTGAGGCCCGTCTTCTTCGCCCCCCAGATGATCGGCCAGTTGATCGAGCTAGGCCCCCGGTGCAGCGGCAGCAGAGACGGGTGGAAACAGATGGTGCCGTGCTTGGGAATGTTCCGCGCCGCCTCGGGCACGAAGATCGTCACGAAGGCCAGGACCATGAAATCCGCGTTCCAGGACCTGAGTTCGGCGAGCACGTCCTCGTCCTTGTAGTTGTCCGGCTGGCGCACTTCCAGGCCGTGATCGAGGGCTGCCTGCTTGATCGGATCGAAGGGCCGGCCCTCGGCATCCGGCGCGGTATAGACCGCAACCACCTCGTCGACACCTTTTTCGATAATCGCGTCCAGGCAAGCCTTGCCGAAAGCCTGTTGTCCGTTGATGACGATGCGCATGGCCTGCCCTCTCCCCAAATCCAATTCGTGTCCGCTCGACCACGATGTCGAGACACTTTCCTCAACTGGGTTACAGCCTTAGTATATTTTCAGACCGATCAACAGATGGAAAGGCCGCGCCATGCCCTTCAATGGCAAGGTTCGCGAAGCCGCGCGATCCGCTCCGGTACAGACCGGCCCCGCCTTCCCCACGACGCGCATGCGCCGCAACCGCCGCACCGACTGGTCGCGCCGGCTGACGCAGGAGAATGTCCTGACGCCGGCCGACTTCATATGGCCGATTTTCGTGCGCGAAGGGAACAATCTGCGCGAGCCGGTCGAGGCGATGCCCGGCGTGGTCCGCTATTCCTGCGACACCGTCGCCGACGCCGTGGGCGAGGCGTCGGGTCTCGGCATTCCCGTGGTGGCGATCTTTCCCTTCATCGAGCCGGATCTGAAGGACGCGCGCGGCTCGATCTCGATCCAGGAGGACAATCTGGTCTGCCGGGCGATCCGGGCCATCAAGGAAGCGCATCCGGAGATCGGCGTGCAATGCGACGTGGCGCTCGACCCGTTCACCAGCCACGGCCATGACGGCTTGCTGGACGAGAACGGCGAGATCGTCAACGACGAGACCGTCGACGTGCTGTGCCATCAGGCGCTGATCCAGGCCGAAGCCGGCTGCGACGTGATTTCGCCCTCGGACATGATGGACGGGCGCATCGGTGCGGTGCGCCATGCCCTGGACGTGCATGGCTACCAGCATGTGCAGATCATGGCCTATTCGGCCAAATACGCCTCAGGGTTCTATGGCCCGTTCCGCGAGGCGGTCGGCTCGGCCTCGACTCTCGGCACCGCCAGCAAGGCGACCTATCAGATGAATCCCGCCAATACCGACGAGGCGCTGCGCGAGGTTGCCCTCGATATCGCCGAGGGGGCGGACATGGTCATGGTCAAGCCCGGCATGCCGTATCTCGACGTGATCCGCCGGGTGAAGGACAAGTTCGGCATGCCGACCTACGGCTACCAGGTCTCGGGGGAATATTCGATGATCCAGGCTGCCGCCTTGAACGGTTGGATCGACGGCGAAAAATGCATGATGGAGAGCCTGATGGCCTTCAAACGTGCCGGCGCCGACGGGGTTTTGAGCTATTTCTCGGTCGATGCCGCTAAATTGCTGAAACGGGGATGACGGTCCCGGGTTTCGAACCTCTCGCGCGGACCTTCGCGGCCCGGGTCACCGGCCTCGACCTCAACCGCTCGCTCAGCGCCGACGAGATCGCGGCTCTGGACGCGGCGATGGCCGAGCACGCGGTACTGGTTTTTCCGGAAACCGCGCTCGACGAGGACGGCCTGCACCGCTTTGCCCGCGGTTTCGGAGACCTGGATATCGGCTTCAAACGGGTCTCGCGGGCGCCGACCCGCTTCAAGCACGAGGAAACCCTCGACATGTCCAATGTCGGCCCCGACGGCGCCCTGGTCGCCCGGGATCACCGCAAGATCGTGGGCAACATCGCCAATCAGCTATGGCACAGCGACAGCTCGTTCCAAAGGCCGGCCGCGAAGTATTCCTTCCTGCTGTCGGTCGTGACCACGAGCTGGGGCGGGGAAACCGAGTTCGCCGACATGCGGGCCGCCTATGACCGGCTGCCGGCCAGAACCAAGGACCGGCTGAACGGCCTGGTCGCCGAGCATGACGCCCTGCATTCCCGCCTCGCCCTGGGCGATACCAACTACGACGAGACCCAGCGGCAGACCTTCCCCCCGGTCGACTGGCCGCTTGTGCGCCATCACCCCGATACCGGCGCGCCGTTCCTGTTCATCGGCGCGCATTCTCGGGCAATTCACGGCATGACGGTCCCGGAAGCCCGCCTGCTGCTGATGGATCTTCTCGAAGCGGCGACGCACCCGGATTTCGTCTACCGGCACAGCTGGAAGGTCGGGGACTTGGTTGTCTGGGACAACCGGACGACCCTGCACCGGGGCCGGGCGTTCGACCTCGGTGAACGGCGGGAACTGAAAAGAGTTTCGACGCTCGACCACGCAGTGGCCGCCCCGGCCGCCGCTTCCTAGGATTTCGATTCATCACGCCAGGCTCTGCGGTTGAACCGGGGTGTTGATATTTGGCCGCAACAATTCCTGTTAATTCGTTGTTCTCTTTTAGAGTCGGCCTTGATATAGTCCCCCTGGGAAAAATTTGCCTAGTTCCTCTTTACGGGCGTCTCCGGATGATGTATAAAATTTTAGTTAAATTGGCCAAGCCGACCGGACAACCAAGGCGGCACGGACGCATGACACCGGACGTAGCGGCGGCGAAATGGACAGCGGCCACGTCCACCGGGGAGACATCACGATGAATCCTTTCGCAGATCTGATCAGAAACCTAGGACCGGTTCGGGTCGCCGCGTTAGTGGCCACCGGCATCGCGGTTCTCGGGTTCTTCATCTTTCTGAGTTCGCGTCTGACCTCGGGCGGCACGGCCCTTCTCTATGGCGATCTCGATCCGGCGGACAGCGGACAGATCGTCCAGCATCTCGAGTCACAGAAGATCCCCTATGACCTGAAAGCCAACGGCACGCAAATCTTCGTTCCGGGCGATCAGGTCCTGCAGCTTCGGGTCTCGCTTGCCGAACAAGGACTGCCGGGCGGCGGCTCCGTGGGTTACGAGATCTTCGACAACAATCAGGGCATAGGCACGACCGGCTTCGTCCAGAACGTCAATCTGGTGCGCGCTCTGGAGGGTGAGCTTTCCCGTACCGTCAGCGCCATGCGCAACGTCCGCGGCGCGCGGATCCATCTGGTGATGCCCCGGCGCGAGCTGTTCAGCCGGGAACGCCAGGAAGCAAGCGCTTCCGTGGTTTTGCAGGTTCAGGGCTCCGGCCGGCTGGGTAAGGAGCAGGTCTCGGCGATCCAGCATCTCATCGCCGCCGCCGTTCCCAATCTCAGCCCCGACCAGATTTCAATCCTCGACGACAGGGGCCAGCTTCTGGCCCGCGGCGAGGGCGAGGGCGAATCCTCCACCGCCGCGAGCACCGCGGAAGACATGCGGCTCGGTTTCGAGAACCGGATGCGCCAGTCCCTCGTCGAACTGCTTGAGCGGACCGTCGGGCTGAACCGGGTTCGCGCGGAGGTCACCGCGGACATCGACTACGACCGGATCGTCGAGAACGCCGAAGTGTTTGATCCCGACAGTCAGGTTGCCCGCTCGACCCAGACCGTCCAGGAAAGCGAGAGCAGCAGCGAGGCGGACAACCAAAGCACTGTCACCGTCCAGAACAACCTTCCCGAGACCCAGGCCGGCGCCGCCGGAACCGGCAACTCCGCCTCCAATCAGGTGACCAGAAGCGAGGAGACGGTCAATTTCGAGATCACCAAGACGATCCGCAACCGGGTCAAGGAAACCGGCGAGATCAAGCGGCTTTCCGTGGCGGTTCTGGTCGATGGTGTCTATGTCGAGAACGCCGACGGCGACATGGTCTGGCAGCCCCGCAAGCCAGAGGAGCTTCAGCAACTGGAAACCCTGGTGAAGTCCGCCGTCGGTTTCGACGGCACCCGGGGCGACACCGTCGAGATCGTCAACATGCAGTTCGTCAAGCTGGAGCCGCTGGAATTCGACGACGGATCGCTGGTGTTCGGTATTTCCAAGGAGGAATTCCTCCAGCTTGCCGAGGTGCTGGTCCTCGCCGTGGTCGGCCTTCTCGTGATCCTGCTGGTGGTGCGCCCGGTGCTTACCAGGCTGTTCGAGTCGATGCCGACCGCGCTGGCGTCAACACCGTCCAGCGCCGCCGCGCTGGCCGCCGGCGAAGGCGCCGCTCTGGCCCAGCTCACCGGGCCCGGCGCGACCGCGGACATGGCCGAGCTTCTAGAGGACGAGGCCGAGGAGAGCCTGCTCGACCAAATGATCGACATCAATCAGGTCGAGGGCCGGGTCCGCGCGAGCTCGCTGAAGAAGATCGGAGAGATCGTCGACAAGCATCCGGAAGAAGCCGTCGCGATCATTCGCAACTGGATGTATCAGGAGGCCAGAAGCGGGTCTTAACACCCTTTAAACCGCCTGGCAGGCCTCCCTGCCCGGCCTTGAGGAGAAACGATCCCCCTCATGCAGAAGTTCATGTTCAATCAGATGTTCGATGAAGAGGTCATCGAGCGCCAACGCCGCGAAGAAATCGCCAGAGTCGAGGCGGAGCGTATCGCGGAGGAAAATGCGCCGCCGACCTTTACCGTCGAGGAACTGGAAGCGGCCAAGCTTGCCGCGCATCAGCAAGGCGTGCAGGAGGGCAAGGCCGAGGCGATGGCCTCGATCGAGCAGCAGGCCAATCTGACCCTGGACCTGGTGCTCCGCCAGATGGGCGACCTTTTGAAACAATACAAGCATTGGACCGCCGAGGTTCATCACGACTCGATCAGTATGGCGACCGCCATCATGCGCAAGCTCGCGCCGGAACTGCTCCGGGGCTCGGAACTGCCGCAGGTCGAACACATCATCAACGAGGCCTTCCAGTTCCTGACCGACCAGCCCAAGGTGATGATCCGCGTCGCGAGCGACCTGGAAGAACCGTTGAGCGGTAAGGTGAATCTGATGGCGTCCCGCGTCGGCTACGAAGGCCAGGTTGTGCTGACCGGCGACCCCGAGCTTGAACTGACCGATTGCCGGATTTCCTGGTATGCCGGCGCCGTCGAACGCTCCCTGGACGAGACCTGGGAGCAGATCGATGAGATGGTGTCCCGCGTGCTGAAGGGCCTGCCGGCCAGGGAACATCCCGAACCGAAGCCGGTCGAGGACGAAAGCGAAAGCGAAGGCGAAAGCGAGAATGAAGCCGACGCCGATACCGGCAAGATGGAGGCTCAACCGCCCGAGCTCACGGAAAGCACCGATTCCGAGGCTCTGGCATCCGCGAGCGAGGCGGGAGAGGATATCGATCACTCCGCCGCCGTCGCATCGGGAACCGAAGAAGAGGACGAAGACGGACCCGCCGGCGAGCCGTCCGTACCCCACGAACACACCGAGCCCCGACCGGCTCTCGCAACCGAGGAGTAGACCATGGCTGACGACAATGATCTGAATTTGGCGGATCTCGACAGCGACGAGCCCATGGGCGCGGGCGATGACGAAGATGTGGAGGAAATGTTCGCCGACGACTCCGGCAATCAGATCACCGCGAGGGAGCTGGAGGCGGTCTACGACATTCCTGTCCAGGTCTCGGTCGTTCTCGGCAAGCAGACCATGCAGGTCAGCCAGTTGCTGAAACTTGGCCGTGGCGCGGTGGTCGAGCTCGATCGCAAGGTCGGCGAGGCGATCGATATCTACGTCAACAACCGACTAGTCGCGCGCGGCGAGGTGGTGATCGTCGACGAGCGCCTCGGCGTGACCATGACGGAAATCATCAAGTCGGACCGCGCGTCCTGATATCGGCGCCGGAACACGTGACGATCCAGCGGCACAAGAAGAGCGAGCTTCATGGCTGACACAGCCTCACATGCCTCCAATCAAAGCGCCCGGCGCCCCGGCCGACGCGTCGAGATGCCGCCATCCAGCCGCGGCTTCGATGCGGCGCTGGTGTTCGGGCTGATCTTCGCCTTCGGCCTCGTCACGGCGGCGCTGGTGATCGGCGGGTCGGTGAGTTCCTTCTACAACCTGCCGGCGCTGTTGATCGTCCTGTTGGGGACTTTCGCGGTGACGATGGTTTCCTTCACGGTCCGCGAGGTTCTCGCGGCCATGGGCCAGATCACCGCCGTGATGTTCCCGAAGAGCCATGCCGCGCGTCCGGCCTGCGAGCGGATCCTGCATCTCGCCTCGATCAGCCGGGAGCACGGCGTCCTCGCCCTTGAATCCGCCCTCCCCCAACTTCGGGGCGAGCCGTTCCTGCAGCGAGCCATCGCGCTGACCGTCGACGGAAGCGACCAGGAACAGGTGGCCCGGGTTCTGAAACGCGAGATTGAAACCATTGCCGACCGCCGGGAGCGCATGGCCAGCGTGCTGCGCCGCGCGGCCGAAGTCGCTCCCTCGATGGGACTGATCGGGACGCTGGTCGGTCTTATTCAGTTGCTCGGCAATCTGGACGACCCGTCGCAGATCGGACCGGCGATGGCGGTCGCGCTGCTGACGACATTCTACGGCGCCGTCATGGCCTACATGGTTTTCGCGCCGATCGCAGCGAAACTGGAGCGCAATACCGCGGATGAAATCCTGGTTTGCGAAATCTATCTGGCGGGAGCGCTGTCGATGTGCCGGCAGGAGAACCCGCGCCTGCTCGAAACCTACTTGAATACCAAACTGCCGTTGTCGGACCGCCTGGACTATTTCGGGTAGCACCCGGGCCGGAACGGTGACGGATAGAGACAGACAAGGGAGAAAGCCATGCGGTTGCTGATTGTTGGAATGCTCGAGGGGCATATCAGCACTGCCGGCCAGATCGCCATCTCTAGAGGCGCCAAGGTCAGCCAGGTGGACAGCATCGAGGCCGGGCTTCATGCCCTGCGGGGCGGCCAGGGCGCGGATCTGGTGATGATCGACATCAAGCTGTCGGTCGCCAAATTCATGCGCAGCATGAAGGAGGAGCGGATCAACACGCCGGTCGTGGCCTGCGGCGTCAGCAACGACCCGGACGCCGCCGTCGCCGCCATCAAGGCCGGGGCCAAGGAATACATCCCGCTGCCGCCCAATCCGGAAATGATCGCCGCGGTGCTGCAGGCGGTTTCCGAGGAGCAGACCTCGGTGATCTTCAAGGACCCGGTCATGGCCGGCACCCTGAAGCTGGCCAACCAGATCGCGCCGTCGGACGCCAGCGTGCTGATCACCGGCGAGTCCGGCACCGGTAAGGAAGTCCTGGCCCGCTACATTCACTCCAAGAGCAAGCGTGCCGGCGAGAAATTCGTTTCGGTCAACTGCGCCGCCATTCCCGACAATCTGCTGGAATCCGAACTTTTCGGCCACGAAAAGGGTGCCTTCACCGGCGCCGTCGCGCGCCGCGTCGGCAAATTCGAGGAGGCCGACGGCGGCACGTTGCTGCTCGACGAGATCAGCGAAATGGACATCCGCCTGCAGGCCAAGCTGCTGCGGGCGATCCAGGAGCGCGAGATCGACCGGGTCGGCGGCTCGCAACCGGTCAAGATCGACATCCGGGTGATCGCCACGTCGAACCGCAATCTCGAGCGCCATGTCCGGGAGGAGAAGTTCCGCGAGGACCTCTACTTCCGGCTCAATGTCTTCAATCTGCAGCTGCCGCCCCTGCGCGCCCGGCCGGCGGATATCCGCGTTCTGGCGGAGCATTTCGGGGACAAGTACGCCGAGGCGAACGGTCTGCCGTCGCGCCCGATCTCCGAGGCCGCCATGAAGCGGCTGGAAAGCCATCACTGGCGGGGAAATGTCCGGGAGTTGGAAAACACCATGCATCGCGCGGTGCTGCTGGCCTCGGGCGATGAGATCGACGTCGATTCGATCATGCTGACCGGCGAATCCCAGACCGAAGAGTCGGCGGCTCCCGCCGCCTCGCCGCTGCCTCCCTTGGGAGAAGCCACGGCTTCGGCGGCGGCGCCGCCGCCCCGGATGAGCAATCCGATGCCGGCCGAGGACACCGGCGACGGGGCACCGATGGTCGGCCGCACCGTTGCCGATGTTGAACGCCAACTGATCATCAATACCCTGGAGCATTGTCTCGGCAACCGGACGCATGCCGCGACGATTCTCGGAATCTCCATCCGGACCTTGCGCAATAAGCTGAAGGCCTACTCCGAGGCGGGTCTGCAAGTGCCGCCGGCCGGAGAATCCGAACGCGCCATGGTTTGATACGATTGCACCCCAAGCTCGCCGATAGGTCGGGATGACGGACACATCCAATCAGGGACAGGAAGAAGCGGCCGGAGGCGGGTTCTCCGGCGCCGATATCCTAGCGCAGATCACCAGGCGCGGAGATATCGCGCTCGCCCTGGGCGTGGTGGCGATCCTTTCCGTCCTCATCCTGCCGATGCCGACCTGGCTTCTGGACCTGACGCTCGGCATCTCCATCGCGTTTTCGGTTCTGATCCTGATGACCGTGCTGTTCATCAACCGGCCACTGGATTTCAACGCCTTCCCCATGGTCCTGCTGATAGCGACCATGCTGCGGCTCTCGCTCAACCTCGCCTCGACCCGCCTCATTCTCGCCGACGGACATACCGGAACCGACGCCGCCGGCCAGGTGATCGAGGCGTTCGGCCAATTCATGATGAGCGGCAATCCGGTAATCGGCGTGATCGTCTTTGCGATCCTGGTGATCGTGAACTTCATCGTAATCACCAAGGGTTCCGGCCGTATCGCCGAGGTCTCGGCCCGGTTCAGCCTCGATGCCATGCCGGGCAAGCAGATGGCCATCGACGCGGATCTCTCCTCCGGCCTGATCAACGAGGACGAGGCCCGCAAGCGGCGCGAGGATCTGAACGCCGAAAGCACTTTCTTCGGGGCCATGGACGGTGCTTCGAAATTCGTACGGGGCGACGCGATCGCCGGCCTTCTGATCACCCTGATCAACGTGATCGGCGGCATCATCATCGGCGTGGCGCAGCAGGGCCTGGAGTTCAGCCAGGCAACCCAGACCTACACGTTGCTGACGGTAGGTGACGGCCTCGTCAGCCAGATCCCCGCCCTGATCGTCTCGACCGCCACGGGCATGCTGGTCACCAAGAGCGGCACCACCGGCTCGACGGACAAGGCGGTCTTCAGCCAGCTCGGCGGTTATCCCAAGGCCCTGGCCCTCAGTGCGTTTCTGATGGTCATCCTCTCGCTGCTGCCGGGCATTCCCATGATTCCGTTCCTGGGACTGGCGATCGTCATCGGCGGCGGCGGCTTCCTGCTGTTCCGCCGTCACGAGGAGGAACAGGCACAGGCCGAAATGCTGGCGCTGGAGGATCAGCGCGCGCCGCTGCCGGAGGAGCCGATCTCCTCGGCCCTGCATATCGATCTGGTGCGCCTGGAGCTGGGATACGGGCTTCTGCCCCTGGTCAGTTCCGAGACCGAGGGTCAGCGGCTGACCGACCAGATCAAGTCCCTGCGCCGCCAGCTCGCCGCCGAAAGCGGGTTCATCATGCCCCAGGTCCGCATCCAGGATAATCTGCAGCTTCCGGCGAACACCTATGTGGTCCGGATCAAGGAGATCGAGGTCGGCCGGGGCGACATCCGGCCGAACCGGCTCCTGGTGATGGATCCGAACGGCTTGCCGATCGATCTTCCCGGAACCGAGACCGTCGAGCCAACCTTCGGGCTGCCCGCCATGTGGGTCGATCCGGAGAATCGCGAAGAAGCCATGTTCAAGGGCTATACGGTGGTCGATCCGGCGACCGTGGTCACCACCCATATCACCGAGGTGATCCGCGACAACATGCCGGAGCTGCTGTCCTACACCGAGACCCAGAAACTCCTGGACGAGTTGCCGGCCCAGCACCAGAAACTGGTCGGCGACGTCATTCCCGCCATGATCGCCGTCGGCGGCGTGCAGCGAGTGCTGCAAAACCTGCTCGGCGAAAGGGTTTCCATCCGGGATCTGCCTACCATTCTGGAAGGCATTTCAGAGGCCTGCGCCTTTACCCGGAATGTGACGCAAATCACCGAACACGTGCGCACAAGACTGGCCCGTCAGATCAGCGAGCAGAACTCCAACCACGACGGGTTCATCCCGCTGGTCACCATGTCGCCCGATTGGGAGCAGACCTTCGCCGAGTCGATTATCGGACAGGGCGACGAGCGCCAGCTGTCGATGCCGCCGAGCCAGCTTCAGCGTTTCATCTCCAACGTGCGCACCGTGATGGACCAGTTCGGCCAGGCGGGCGAAGCGCCGGTCATGCTGACCTCGCCCGCCGCCCGGCCGTTCGTGCGCTCGATCATCGAGCGTTTCCGCCCTCAGACCGTCGTCATGTCGCAGAACGAAATTCATCCGAAGGCAAAAATCAGAACGCTGGGGCAAATCTGATGACACGTCATTGGCAAACCGGTTTAAACGCCCCGGCAAGCCGGCATGAGGTGGGTGCATAACCGATGCGGCTCAAAACCTTTTCCGCGCCGTCGATGTCCGAAGCCATGCACATGGTCAAAGAGCATTTCGGAGAGGACGCCATCATCGTTTCCTGGCAGAAAGGGGAAAACGGGCTGGGTGTCCGGATCACCGCCGCTGTCGATCATGTCGAGGAAGACCAGACCTTCGACGACGAACTGGGATTTGACGATTTTCCCGATCCCATGGATGCGATCGGCGAGGCTCTGGCGCACCACGGCGCGCCGGCGGCGGTCACCGACAAGATCCTCAATCTGGCCGGCAACCTGTCCCTGGACGACAGCCACCTCAGTCTCGCCGGAGCACTCGACCAGAGCTTCAAGTTCGCGCCTCTGCCGGATACGAAGAAGGCCGGAACGATCATGCTCGTCGGGCTGCCGGGCGCCGGCAAGACGGTCACGACCGCCAAGCTGGCCACCCAGGCGGTTCTGGCCCGCCGCGCGGTCAACGTCATCACCACCGACACCGTGCGCGCTGGCGGCTTTCAGCAGCTTGAGGCTTTCACCAAGATCCTTGAGGTCGACCTGATGAGCGCCGGCGACCCGGCGGAACTGCGCGACGCCATGCTTGCCGCGACACCCGACGCGGCGACCATCATCGACTGCGCGGGGGGCAATCCGTTCGACAAGCGCGATCTGAAACGTCAGCGCGACCTGATCGGCGCCGTCGAGGCCGAAATCATCCTGCTGCTTGCCGACGGAACCGACCCGCATGAAGCGGCGGATTTGGCCGAAATCTATAGCGATCTCGGCGCGACGGGACTGATCATCACGCGCATCGACGTCGCCCGGCGGCACGGCGCCCTGTTGAGCGCCGCCAGCGCCGGGGAGCTTACGATCCGAGGGGCCGGCATGGGTCCCAGCGTCACCGACGGCCTTAAAGCCCTCAATCCCGTCGCCTTGGCACGACTATTGCTCCCTGAACCCGAGAACCAAGCCGCCCAGGCGAAAGCCAGAACCGCGCGAGGGGCCGATGACTAGGACCCGAACCCTCACTCAGCAGCCGGAGAACCGGCTGCAATCACGGCCCGTTACCCGCGGGCCGGCAACCAAGGATGCTCGGACATGAATGCATCTCCCAACGCCGACAATCCGCAGGCCGCGAACCAGAAACTGGAAAAAGGCCGCAACATCATCGCGGTAGCATCCGGGAAAGGCGGGGTCGGAAAGACATGGTTCTCCGTCACCTTGGCTCATGCGCTCGCTCGCCAGGGCCAACGCGTCCTGCTGTTCGACGCCGATCTCGGCCTCGCCAATGTCGACATCCAGCTTGGCCTCATGCCTCAGCGCGATCTCGGCGGGGTGATTTCCGGGCGTCTGTCCCTGCCTCAGGCCAAGATCCACTATGAAGACGGCGATTTCGATGTGCTCGCGGGGCGGTCCGGCTCCGGCAGCCTTGCCGCGTTGCCGCCCAACCGCCTCGCCACGCTCGGCACCGATCTGGTACACATGGCCGACGGCTATGACCGGGTGATCATGGATCTCGGCGCGGGGATCGACCGGACCGTGCGCGGCCTGTCCAGCCGCGCTGGGATGATCATCGTCGTTACCTCCACCGAGCCGACCTCGCTGACCGATGCCTACGCCTTCATCAAAGTCTCGATGCAGTCGAACCCTTCCGCCGATATCCGCGTCGTCGTCAATTCCTGCGCCACCCACGCCGAGGGTCGCCGCACCTACGAGACCTTGCGCAAGGCGTGCGACAGCTTTCTGAAATACGCGCCGCCGCTACTCGGCGTGATCCGCCGGGATCCGAAGGTTCTGGAATCGATCCGCAATCAGACGCCTTTGCTGACCCGGTTTCCGAATTGCAATGCCGCCGACGATGTCGGTGGCGTGCTCGACAACTTGCTTGAGAGCAGGTGAGCACGATCCAGCCAACGCCGCCGTCGGGATCGACGGCACAGGCTCCCGCTCCGACCATCGCGCGGGTGACGTCCGGTGTGGACGTACTCGCCACCTTGCGCCCAGGCATTGCCGTCCAGGCCCAGGTAACCGCCGTCGCTCCGGGCGGCCAGGCTGTTCTTTCGACGCCTGGCGGCGACGTGACGATCCAAACGCCGACCCCGCCGTCAGGACAGAACAATCCAACCGGCGGTCAATCCAACGCTCAGACCGCGCCAGGACAAGCTGACGGGCAGGCCTCCACCCGTGGGCCGGCGACGCTCAAGCCTGGAGACGTCTACGCGCTTCGGCCAGGCCCTAGCGGGTCGGACACGGTCTCTATGACGCCGCAGCGCGCGGCAACCACCGCCACGGCCCCTCCCGCGACCCAGGAGGCCGCGCCGCCACCTCGCGCTGAGGGTTCCGTGCCGGCGCGCCTGGTGCCCGGCGCTGTGACCACCGCGACGGTCATCCCCCGCCCCTCGGGAGTCGCAGCGCCGCAGATCCAAACCGCAGCACGTGGCCAGCCGAGTTTGTCGACTCCCAGCACGGCGAGCCCGGCCGCGTCGAGTCCGGCCACATCGCCGCCGCCAGGCTTGCCGGTCACGCCACAAGGCCAGCTTCAGGGGCAGCTCGCAGCCCAACCTTCTGTTCCGGCGCCGACAAACCTGCCGGACACCAGCCTGGCCGGCTTGGCGCGCTCCGGCACGGGAGCACTGCTTCGCACCGCTCTGCAGGCAGCGAGAGCGATCACGGAAGGGGCAATCCGCCAGGCACCGCTTCCCGGCAGCACCGCTGATCCAGCCACAGGCCGTGACGGCGCGGCGGCGCGTCCAGGAGCCCCTCTCGCAAACACTGCTGCCCAAACCGCCACCTCTTCCGGATCGCCGTCCTCGGCGGCGCCTGCCGCCGCACCAAACCCGACAACTCTCCGTCCAGCACCCGGCGCCGCCGCAATCAATACGCAGGTCAGCACCCCGCTCCAGAATCCTGCAGCCGCTCCCACCTCGCCGGCGGTGCAGAGCCCGGGCATACCGGCTCGCGCCAATGCGCCCGCCAGCGCCGAACCGGCATCCCAAGCCGGGAGCGCGCCAAGACCTGCGGCATCCGCCGTTTCCGCGCCCGCAGCCACCGCGTCTCCTCAGGGCTCCACGCCGCCCACTGGTTCCGGGGCACCCTCCGGCACCACGGCGGCACAAGCACCTGCCCCGGCCGCCACAACAAGCGCATCCGCTCAGCCAGCTTCGGGCGGCACTCCCGCCCCGTCTGCCTTGCCGGGCACCGCTTCCACCGCCGCGCATCCGGGTCAGGCCTCAGCGGGAACGCCCCCAGGCGGGCCGGCCCCCGCAACGGCGTCACCCTCCGGCACGACTGGTGGCCAAGCCGTTCCCGCTGCCCCAGCCGGCACCGCCCAGGCTGCGACCCTACTCGCCCAGTTCACGCAAGTTCACCGCGTGGACATACGCCTGCTTTCCGTCCATCACCCGGGCGCGACATCCAGCAACGCCGCCGCGGCAACCACCCCAACGCAAGGCGATGTCGTCGGCGCTACGATTATTGGGCTGTCACGCTCCGGGCAAACCATCCTGAACACGCCGAACGGCCTGATGACCCTGGCCGGCCGGGCTGATTTTCCGCCAGGAACCCGTGTCGATATCGAAATCCTGCCTCGGCTCGCGCAAGCGAGCGGACCCCGGGGCTTGGGTCCACCTCCGGCCCCTCTCGCGCATCTTGCGCGGCAATGGGAGACGCTCGATCAGGCGATCCGGCTGCTTGAAACCGCCAATCCTTCCGCCGCCAGTCAGATCGTCCAGAACCATGTGGCCCGGCCCGGCCCGCAACTGACCGCGATGCTGGCGCTCTTCATCACGGCGGTCCGGGGCGGTGATCTACGGGGTTGGCTCGGCGACACAGCCACTCGAGCCCTTGAACAGGCGCGCGGCGGCATCGGCGCCACGCTGCGCGAGGAATTCGGCACCATGCAGCGCGCCAGCGAGCCGAACGAGAGCGGCTGGCGCGCCTTTTTTATTCCATTCATGGATGACGGCCAGCTCAACCAGGTGCGGCTGTTCCTGCACCAAGAGAACAACAAGGGCGAGGACGGTGACCGCGACGGCTCCGACCGCACGCGCTTCGTCGTCGATCTTTCCTTGAGCCGGTTGGGCGATCTTCAGATCGACGGATCGGTTCAGCCCGAGGCGGTCGACCTGCTCCTTCGGACCCGCGACGCTCTGCCCGAAACCATGCGGCAGGAGATTCGCGATATCTTCCAGAACACCCTGGCGCGCACCGGGATCAAGGGCCAGCTCGCATTCCGCGTCCAAAAGACCTTCGTGACGCTTCCCTTGGAGGAACTTCAGGGGTACCAAGATCATCCGACCTCCGACATTCAGATCTGACGGATGCACCATGCGGCCCAAGGCCATCCTTTTCGACCTCGACGACACCTTGATTTCGCCCCGTCACCATCGCACGACATTCTGGCGGGACGCCTTTACCGAGGTCTGGGTGGAGCATCACGGCGAAACCACCACCCTGCCCCACGATCTGGATGAACTGATCTCGGGTATCGATGCATCCGCCAGGTACTTCTGGTCGGACCCGGATCGTCATCGAACCGGGCGGCTGGACCTGACGCAGGCGCGCTTCGAGATCCTGAATGGCGGCCTCGACGAGCCGGACCGTTTCGGCGAAACCCTGCGCTGGGACATCGCCGAGCGCTGCGGGGCGCTGATGTTCGACCGAACGACCCTCTACCCCGATGCGATCGAGACCCTGGAAACCCTGAAGGCGGAAGGCATCGCGCTGGCGCTGATCACCAACGGCGCCGCCGATGCACAACGCGCGAAGATCGAACGGTTCGACCTGGAGCCGCACTTCCTGCATGTTCAGATCGAGGGCGAAGCCGGGATCGGCAAACCGGAGTCGGACGCTTATCATATGGCGCTGGCGGCGCTTGGCGCGGCGCCGGGCGAGGCCTGGATCGTCGGCGACAATCTCGAATGGGAGGTCGCGGCCCCACAACGCCTGGGCATCCACGCGATCTGGAGATGCCCGCATGAGAAGGGCGAGCTGCCCAGCGGGACAACGATCAGGCCCGATCGGATCGTCACGAAGCTGGCCGAATTGCTCGCTTGAGCCTTACCCGTCGAGAAAACCCGGGTGCGCGTCGATGTAGGAATAGGCGTGGCGCGTCCAGGGCAGCGCATAGCCGTAGCAAGTCACCAGCGGCGCGCCGGCGAGCCGTCGCTCCGGTGGCAGTTTCCTGAAGCGTTCCGCGAACGCCGCACCGATCCTGAGAAAGCGCTCTTGCGCCTCGACATCGTCGGGCCCCCTGCCCTCAAGCCGCTCAAGCATCTCGATACCCGCCGCCAGGAGCTCATCCGGGGTATTCTCGACGACCTCCACACCGAGGCGGGTCAGATCCCGTGACGTGATGACACGGGACAGTCCTCGATCCAGAATTTCACGATAGCCGAGAACCCGGCCGGTTCGGCCGTCGCGGTAGGTTTTCAGCAGCAGCAGGTCTTCGGGCTTCAGCCAGACGTGATGCGTCGCCGCGCAGTTGGTCCGCAGGATCGGCTTGCCCAGTATCCTGAAGATCGCTTCCGGGCCGGAATCCCCGACAAGCCCGAAGGTCGCCCGGTCGGCAACGGCGACATCCATGAAATCCCGATAGCCCTCGGTCTTCGGCAGATCCACGAGTCTCGGGTGCCTTATCGGCATATCGGGGCTGGACGCATCGCCGAGCCGGATCACCCAGAAGCCTCGCTCCAGCAGGTGGTTCAGGAGCGGGACATAGTTTGCCAGGCTGACATTGCGGTAGTCATGATAGGCGGCGGCGGCATGGGTTCCGGCGGTACGCGCATGGAATCCGACGATCTTGTCCTCCGAGCCGATCCCGAAGCGTCCGAGCGCCTCGTCGCCCCGTTCCCGCATCGCGGGCGGCACCTCGAAGAACCTCGGACGCACACCCGCCGCCTGCGCTTCGACAAAGCGGGCCAGCAAGGTCTGGGGCGCGGCTATGGCAAAGCTGAATATCCCAAAATCCTGAATGTTGCCGTCATGATGACCCATCTGGACGACTTCGAGCCGGTCAGTCTTGGCGAATGGAACATAGGCCGACACAAGCCCCTCCAGCCCCTTGCTCTGGGGGAAGGTCGGGTTGTCGTGGCTCACGATGACGAGCCGGTCATACTGGTCGGCATAGAGGTTAAAAAACGCGTGAGGTTCAAGGGCGAGGTGCCCGATCCGCCCCGGCATCGAAAGCACATAGGTCAAGGTCCGTTCGCCGGCGACCAGGTGGGGAGAGACCGCATTGGCCAGATGCTGAAGGTTCTCCTGACTGAAGAGCCGCCGCATCTCGTCCGGATCGGCGGACCGAAGATCGTGGATTTTCTCGCTGCCCTCGGCCATCGATCCCTGCTTCCGCGTATTGCCCCGCCGCCCCACCCGGCTTTACCGCCATGGCCACCGCGCAGGCAAGCCGGAATGCGGGCCGCTTGCGGCTACCCTGCGGTTTCGGCAGACTTTGGCGATCTTTCAGGAGGCTTCGCCGTGGTCCGAGCCCTTCCCGCCGCCGATATCTGCGTCTCGCGCTATGTCCTGGAACGCCACGCAAGGGAAAAGCCCGAGCAGGTCTTCGCGGTATTCGAAACCGGTGGCTCCTGGACCTATGCCGATACCCTGGCGCGTACCCGAAAGCTCGCGGCGGCGCTGCAAGGTCTTGGAGTGGCCCAGGATGACCATGTCGTCGTCTGGCTGCCCAACAACGCCGAAGCGCTCGAGGCCTATCTTGCGATCAACTATATCGGCGCGGTGTACATCCCGATCAACACAGGTTATCGCGGCGGCCTGTTGGAGCATGTGATCGAGAATTCCGACGCCAGCCTCATCATCGCCCACCACGAATTGGCGCCCCGGCTCCGGGAGATCGACACCGCGCGGCTGGAAACGGTGCTGCTGTGCGGCGGGCCGTCGGAGCCGATCGGCGCGCTCTGCCTCCTCGATTATCACCAAACCGTCGCGAACGCCGGCGAGCCGGTCGACCCGCCGCGTCCGATCCAGCCCTGGGACCTGCAATCCATCGTCTATACCTCCGGCACCACGGGCCCGTCCAAGGGAACCATGTCCTCGTATTTTCATGCCTATAACGGCATGGACAACGACGCCTGGTACTGCCTGCGCGACGATGACCGGGCGCTAATCAATCTGCCGATGTTCCATATCGCCGGCTGTTTCATCACCTACGCCATGCTGTGCCGTGGCGCCTCGATCACCATGAGCCCGGGTTTCCGCACCGAAACCTTCTGGGACGTGGTGCGCGCGACGCAAAGCACGGCGGTCTTTCTGCTTGGCGTGATGTGCAGTTTCCTGATCAAGCAAGCGCCTCGACCGGACGACCGGGAGCATCCGTTGCGGATGGTCTTCTCGGTGCCGCTCACCGAGGAATCGGTGATTTTCCGCGACCGCTTCGGCACCGATCTCTACACCATCTTCAACATGACCGAGATCAACACGCCGATCATCTCGGATGCCAATCCGCGCACCCCCGGTCTTGCTGGCAAGGCGCGGCCGGTGAACCAGCTTCGGATCGTCGACGAGCACGACATCGAGGTTCCCGATGGCGAGGTCGGGGAGTTGATCCTGCGGCCAGACCTGCCCTGGGCGATCAACCATGGCTATTACAAGAACCCCGAGGCGACGGCCCGGGCGTGGCGCAACGGCTGGTTCCATACCGGCGACGCCTTCCGGCGCGATGGCGAGGGCAACTACTACTTCGTCGATCGGCTGAAGGACGCGATCCGCCGCCGGGGCGAGAACATCTCCTCTTTCGAGGTCGAGGTGGTGGTGAACGACCATCCTTCCGTGCAGGAATGCGCCGCCATCCCGGTGCCGAGCGAGCATGGCGAGGACGAGGTGATGGTGGTCCTGGCGGCGAAACCCGGCCAGACGGTGGACCCGGCGGAACTGATCGCGTTCCTGACCCCGCGCATGGCCCATTTCATGGTTCCGCGCTATATCCGGATCGTCGAGGCGTTGCCGAAGACACCCACGACCAAGGTCCAGAAGGCGGGGCTCAGGGAAACCGGCGTGACGCCCGACACCTGGGACCGCGAAGCGCAGGGCATGCGGCTGAAGCGCGAGAAATTGACCTAACCCCGTCCGACCGTTCCCTCGGATGGGGCTGGAGACCGAACGTGCCGAAAATCGAAATTCCGGTCTATATCGACTTCAAAAGCCCCTATGCCTTTCTCGCGGTCAAGCCGCTACGGGCCATGGCGCTGGAATATGATCTCGCGCTGGATTGGCGGCCCTACAACCTTCCGATCGGGGACTATCTCGGCGAAGTGGAAACAAGAAACGAGCACCAGTGGCGCCGCGTGCGCTATTCCTACATGGACGTACGTCGGCTGGCCAACCAGCGCGGCATGACCATCCTTGGACCGCGCAAGCTGTTCGATTCGACCACCAGCTCCATCGGTCTGCTCTTCGCGAAGCAGGCCGGTGTCGCCGAAGCCTATATCGATGTGGTTTTCGAACGCTTCTTCAGGCGCGACCTCGATATCGAGGATGCCGGCGTCGTCACTCGCGTTTTGGACGACCTGGGCGCCGAGGGTTTTGCGGCCTACCTGGCCGGCGACGGTCCCAAGGCATTCAGCGCTCTCGTGGAGGACGCCCACCTCCACGGCGTCTTCGGCGTGCCCTCGATGCTGCTCGGTGACGAGCTGTTCTGGGGCAACGAGCGGATGGACCTGCTCAAAGAACGCTTGCGGACCCAGCGTCTAAGCGACAGCGGCAAGGGCGGGCGCTAGAACCCCTAGCCGAAATCGTAAGTCGGCAACCGGCGCAGGCAGGCGCTGTAGGCGAGCCGTTCTTTCTTCAGGTTCGCCAGGAACGACTTCCAGAAGAACTTGTCCTGATTGATTTTCCGGGCGTTCAGGACATTGCCGTCGCTGGCGGAGGCATAGGGGTTTCGGCCGGATTCGATCTGGTAGATCAGTGTCTGGTTTTCTCGCATCAGGTCGTTCAGTTCTCGGTGGGTGTTCGAGAGGATACGTTCCCTGTGGAAGACCTTGTAGACACCATC
Organism: Alphaproteobacteria bacterium; assembly: GCA_038146985.1. GTDB lineage: Bacteria > Pseudomonadota > Alphaproteobacteria > Thalassobaculales > Thalassobaculaceae > JADHLJ01. The sequence goes on along the minus strand of JAYQSQ010000019.1, from coordinate 38,389 downwards.
GGTCCACGCCAGCTCGCAGGTCATCGGGTCAAGCGTCACGGTGTGGATACCGACGACGAACTTCACCACGAGGCCGGTCAGAACCGCCGCCGCTATCACCAGACGGCCCTGCCAGCCGAACCACTTGCCATAAGGGTAGTCCAGAATTCGATCGATCAGCGTCGGCTCCGCGCGGCGGCGCAGAACGGACGGCTTTTGATCGTCTCGGCGCGGTGGTCGGCTCACGCGGTCTCCTCAAGGTTCAGACCGGACGACACGGCCTCTTCTTAGTCGCCGTGCCTTCAGCCTACTCCCATTCCATCGCCAAGCGAAGGGCACCGCGCCGGTTGACCGGAAAGAGCATCCTCAAGGGCCGATTGTGCAGTCGGCACACGTCGCATAGGCTCTGGGAAATTTCCATATTCTGGCCGCTGATCGTTTGTGTTTGGCGGGCCTGATCGAGCCTCGCAAGCCTGGAAGCCGTTGATGCCCTCACGCGACCCTCTGCCCGACTATGCCGGACTATTCGATCTTTCCGGCAAATCCGCCGTCGTCACCGGCGCCGGAGGCATTCTTGGGCGGCACTTCGCGGCGGCCTTGGCGGCGCAGGGCGCGGCGCTGGCCCTGGTGGATATCGACGGCAAAGCCATCGACGACCTCGCGCAAGAGCTTTCGGACCGGTACACGCCTCGGATCATCGCGCTCCAATGCGATCTGTCGGTCCCGGACGATGCCGGGAAGATGATCCGGTCCGCCGCGGCGGCACTGGGCGGCCTCGATATCGTGCACAATAATGCCGCCACCAAGGGCGACTCCCTGGAAGCGATGTTCGCGCCCGCCGAATCCTACGCGCACGAGACATGGCGCCAGCACATGGCGGTGAACTTGGATGGCGCCTTTCACGTGATGAAATCCGCCGGCGCGCTGATGCTGGAGCAAGGCCGTGGCGGAAGCATCATCTCGACAGTTTCGATCTACGGCCTGCTGGGGGCGGATCAGCGGATCTACGAGGGCTCCAATTACATGGGGCTCGAGATCAACACACCGCCCTCCTATGCCGCCGCCAAGGCCGGTCTGATCGGTCTCACGCGGTATTTCGCGGCCCGTTGGGGAAGCCAGGGCATCCGGGTGAACGCGATCGCGCCGGGCGGCGTCGAAAGCGGCCAGAACGAAACCTTCAAGGACCGCTATGGCGCGCGGGTCCCGATGGGCCGGATGGCCCGGGCCGAGGAGATTGTCGGCGCGCTGGTCTGGCTCGCCTCCGACGCATCGACCTACGTTACCGGACAGGTCATATCGGTGGATGGCGGGCTGACCGCGTGGTGAGCAACGATTCCTAAATCGCCGCGAAACGCGCGAGGAGTGACAAGCCGGTCCTGGCGCTGCGCTCCGGATGGAATTGGACGCCGGTCAAGTTGTCGCGCCTTACCGCCGCCGTCAGGCGATGGCCGTGGAACGACAGCGTCGCCAGTACATCGGCCGGGTCATGGACATCGGGCACATAGCTGTGCATGAAATACATTGCGTCGCCCGGCTTGAGATCGGCAAGCACCGAGCCGCGCCAGGTATCGGGGGCCGGCGGGTCGATGCTGCACCAGCCGGTATTCGGAAGTTTTAAGCGCACGCCATCCACACCGGCTTCCGGGACTCGCACCACATCGCCCGGGATCAGTCCAAGACCCGGCGTAGGGCCATTCTCGGCACTGGTTTCGAACAGCATCTGCATCCCGACACAGATACCCAACAAAGGCCTGCCGGTCTGGATGAAGGCCAGCATCTCATCGCGAAATCCCAGCCGGGAGAGCCGTTCCATGCAGTTCGAGAAGTCGCCGACCCCGGGTATGACCAGCCGGTCGGCGGAGCGCAAAAGGGCTGGATCGGTGGTCACCGTCGCGTCGGCGCCGACGGCTTCGAACGCGTGGTACACGCTGAAGATATTGCCGACGCCATAATCCGCGATCACGACACCCGTCATGATCTAGGCCACCTGCCTGACGGGTACCGCGCTGGCGTTACAGGCGGCCCGGATGTCATCGAAAGTGGCGCGTTTGTAATGCAGCATGTCGGCGATGGCGACGCCGTCCACCGACGCCGCGCGCGTCAACGCGGCAAGGTCGGCCATGCTGCCCATCCCTCCCGACGCGATCACCGGCACGTTCACCGCATCGCAGACCGCCGTCATCAGATCGACGTCAAAGCCCTTGCGGGTTCCCTCCTGATCGACCGATGTGACCAGAATCTCGCCCGCACCCAAAGCAATCGCCTCTGAGGCCCAGGCGACAACGTCCCGCCCGCTGTGGTCGCGTCCGTTATTGGTCAGCGCCTCCCACTGCTTACCCGCCGTTCCGGGGCGGCGCTTGGCCTCGACCGACAGCACCACGGCCTGACTGCCGAACCGATTGGCCAGCGCCGAGATCAGGGCCGGACGCTCCGTCGCGGCGGTATTGACCGCGACTTTGTCGGCGCCGGAGCGCAAAAGCGCGTCGGCGTCTTCCTCGGAGCGGATGCCGCCCCCGACGGTGATCGGAACGAAACAGTGGCGCGCCGTGTCGCGGACGATATCGAGCAGGTTGTTGCGGCCATAGAGACTCGCCACCGCGTCCATATAGATCAGCTCGTCGCAGCCCTGTTCATAATAGCGCCGCGCATGCTCTCCCGGATCCCCGATGACCCGAAGGCCTTCCAGGTGGATCCCCTTGATCAGATTCGGCCCCTTGACGTCGAGCCGGGCGACGAGGCGAAGCGATTTGCCACCGGCCTCTATTGGCTCGATTCGTTCCAAACGGTCTTCCTAAGCTTCCAGTCGTTGCCGTCCAGCACCCAGAGATGCGGTGAACGGAACCGGTCGGCGAGATGGAGGAAATATTCCCGGTCCATGATCGGCTGTTCGAAATGCGCCGCCGCTTTCGGAAACTCGTCCGGCGGCAGGCTCATATACTCGAAGTTCTCGCGCTCGAAGCGGTCGGGATATTCGCCATCAAACCGCCTGACCAGGGCGACACCCTCCTCTCGGGTAATGTCCCTCGAGCGGATTTCCTGCGCCGCATCGTAGGTCGCGCGGCCGATCCCGAACTTGATATGGGTCGTGTAGTAGTGCAGGTCGTCGATGCGGTCGTCGATGCTGTTGTACTTGCTGTAGGTGCCGGGCGTGCGCTCGGGCGCGGCCTCGAACCCACCATGATCCACCGCATAGTAGTAGCAGGATTGCGGATGCCATTTGAGGTAATAGCCGAGGTAGTGAATCTCGATACCCGCCTCTGAAAGCCGCGTCGGATCAGCCGGCATGTAGGGTATGAAATCCTGCTTCTCCAGCCCGAAATCGGCGATCAGTTCTTCGACGCTGACACCGCCGAACATCATGCCGGCGCTCTGCTCCGAGGCGTAGTATTGCCGGTCCCGCAGAGGCGACTCGAAATCCGCCCGGGGATTGCCGTATTCCGCTTCATGCTCGCCATAGAAGACCAGGGGAATCCCCATCTTCTCGGCCATTTTCGGCGCGACGTTCTTCTGCCCGAGGATAAAGGGCTGGAAGGGGTGATACAGGTTCTCGACCGCGAGACGGGTCAGCAGCCGATGCACCCTGCCGTTCGGTGTCAGCAGGTAGTTGTCCACGCCCGCGTGGATCCAGGACTGGAAGTTGCGCCATCCCCACTCGGTATAGATATGCGGCGCCCAGGTAACGGTCAGCGGGTGCATGCCGTATTCATGCTTGAGCACATGCGCGGCATAGAAACTGTCCTTGCCGCCGGAACCGGGCACCAGACAGTCATAGTCGCCGGTTTTGCTGCGGTGGCGGTCGCACAGCTCCACCAGCCGGCGGCGGCGTTCCTCCCAGTCGACCTCTCCGTGCTTCAATTCCGCGACCCGGCAGGCATCGCAGATCCCGTCCTCATCGAAAACAATGGTGACCTTGCGGGTCGCGATATTGTGCCGGAACTCGACCTCCGAGGACGGGCGCTGGTTCGAGATCACGCATTTCCGGCAGAACTGAATATCTTGGCGCAGGCCATAGCGCGGCGACGGGTTTCCATTCTCGGGCGAAAACTCCGAAAAATCGATATCGACATGCCTAGGGAAACGCATCGCTCACACTCTGGGGAACCGGGGACTAGCGGTCGTTTGCCATATGGCCCTGTAAGGGTCAACCGGCAACAACCGACACTGGCCAGCCAAGCGCCGTATTGATCCACCCACGGTCGTGGCCTAGAAAGCACCCGGAGACAACGGCTTGCGATTGCGCCCGATGAAAAACGAAACCTCGCCCGAGGCCTATTTTCTCGGGCCGGACGCGACAATCCGCGACGCGGTCGAACGCATCAACCGGGGCGCCTCGCAAACCGCGCTGGTCGTCGACGCCGAACGCCATCTGCTGGGAATCGTGACCGACGGCGACGTGCGCCGCGCCATCCTGCGCGATATCCCGCTCGACCGGCCGGTCTCGGAGATCATGACCACCGAACCCAAGGTGCTGCGTGCCGGAACGCCGGATATCGAGGTGTTGCGGCAATTGCGGCTTCACGTCCTGCACCAGATGCCCGTCGTGGACGCGGAGAACCGGGTGGTTGCGCTGCGAACCATCGACGAACTGATGGGCGCGGACCGGGCCGCGAATACCGTCGTGATCATGGCTGGGGGGCGCGGGACGCGCCTCAGGCCGATTACCAACGACATTCCCAAACCGATGGTTGCGATCGGCGGCCGCCCGCTGCTGGAAACCACGATCAGCTCACTGGTGAGCCAGGGTTTCTACCGGTTCCGGATCTCCGTCAATCATCTCGGCCACATCATTGAAGACCATTTCGGCGACGGCACGAGATGGAACGCCGACATCCGGTACCTGCGCGAGACGGAAGCGCTCGGAACCGCCGGTAGTCTCACTCTGCTGACTGAACCGCAGGACCAACCGCTGATCGTCATGAACGGCGACCTGCTCACCTCCGTTAATTTCGCAAAGATGCTGAACTTCCACCAGGCCAACGGCGCCGCCGCGACCATGGGCGTGCGTGCGCACCGGGTGGAAATCCCCTACGGGGTGATCGAGCGGGACGGCCCGTTTCTCGAGCGCATCAAGGAAAAACCGGTCACCGACTATCTGATCAACGCCGGCATCTATGTCATCGACCCCTCGGTGGTCGGCATCGTTGAAAAAGGCCGCAGGATCGACATGACGGATGTCTGCGAAGCGCTCGTCGCCCGCGGCGACCGTGTGGGCGTATACGAAATCGAGGAGTATTGGCGGGACATCGGACAAGCCGCCGATCTCCGCATGGCCCAGCCGTGATTGATAATCTCGTTCCTGGCGAAATAGCGCCTACGCACTCCATGAACCTCAGCGGACGCGGGCAGGCAAACCGCTGGCCGTAACTCCCTTCTGCCAAATCCGAGATCAGAGTCGCACCGGCCGCGAGAATTGCGTTCGAACCACCAACTCCCCCCAGAACCAATGATCCCGCACCGACAAAAGCGCCGCGGCCGATCGTCACGCCCCCACAAATCATGACCCCAGGCCCGACATGAACGTATCGGCCAACTCGCAACGATGATAAATCGCTGGCTCCGATGTTAACGATCACATTGGGGCCTATAACCGCGTAGGGGCCGATTATCGCGCCGGCGAATTTGCGCTCCTCCTCTAAACTCGCGGTTTCCGAAATGACCGTGTGCTCATGAGTGACGGTCGCGAACACGAACTTTGCGCAAATCGTCAAAATTGTCACCTGCAATTTGCCGCTCTTGGACCAGACCGAGCCCATTGGCCAAGGTGAATGCGTCCGCATTCTGACCTTCCAGCCAGTCATTGCCTAAATAAGGAGCCTGACCATTTCGACGGTTCTGGCGCAACATATCCGAGGGGAATACGCCTAAAGGCTTCTTAGCGCATCTTCGATCACGCATGCATGCCCGCCTCCGCCTATGATCACAACCTCTCGACTTGCCATTGCGCCCTCGCAAGGATTAAACACCCCTAGCGAAATTAATACCGCAGGCAAACGTCGAAATGTTCAAGTGCGTGATCCGACATATCCCAAACGAGCTAAAAAAGAAAGGCAGAGGCATGTATGTCGTTACTGATGGCAAGGTTCTCGTCACCGGCGCTGACGGTTTCATTGGGTCGCATTTGGTCGAAGGCCCTTGGCACATGGACATTCGGTCTCTTGGTTATGTCCAATATATAACGCCTTTTCACAATGGTTGGCTGATAATCTACCCAAACAAATCTTTAAGGAATTAGAAATACGAAAAGGCGATATAAGTGACCGTCGAACGTTCGCGTAGCTGCCAGAGATTGCCGTGCAGTCATCCTGCATTTGGCGGCCTTGATCGGCATTCCTTACTCCTATGATGCACCGGAAAGCTATATAGACACCAACGTAAAGGCACCTTGAACGTCCTGGAGGTCGCAAAGGAACTCCAAATGGAGAGAGTTCTCGTCACCTCGACCAGCGAGGTTTGCGGCTCGGCACAGTTCGTACCGATCACCGAGGCGCATCCAATCGGCCCGCAATCGCCCTATGCCGCCTCGAAGGCCGGCGCGGACTATCTGGCGCTGTCCTACCACACTCCGTCCTTCGGCATGCCGGTCTCCGTGGTGCGGCTCCTTCACCTATGGGCCAAGGCAGTCGATGCGCGCGGTGATCCCGACAATCATCACCCAGCTGGCGCGCGGCGACGGCGCGATCCAGCTCGGTGCCCTGGCGCCGACCCGGGATTTCAGCTTCGTCGCCGACACCGCATCGGGCATTGCCGCGACCGCCGGCAGCGAAAAAGCGATCGGCAAGGTCACCAATATCGGCAGCGGCTTTGAGATCTCCGTCGGTGACGCCGCCGCGCTGATCGCCGAAGTGATGGGAAAAGAGGTTGAGATCACTCAGACCCAAGCCGCCTGCGCCCCGGAGGCCAGCGAGGTCGACCGCTGTCGCCGGCACTGGCGCCGCGCGGGAACGATTGAACTAAGCGCCGGATCATGGCGGCTGAGAAGGGCTCCGGCGCGGTATCGCTAAAAACCGTGGAGTGGTTTGCTGATCCGGAGAATCTCTCCCGTTATCCCGGCTATCAGGTCTAGCCATGCCGATCTTCTAATCGCTTCCTTCCACAAGGCCATCGCCGAAAAGATCAGGCACATGCTTCCGGTGAACGGCCGGGTGGCTTTGCACGAGCCCTGCCCGGCGACAGGAAAGGCCAATGTCATGGACTGCGTCGAATCAGGGCTGGTTTCCTACCTCGGCGGCTATGTCGACCAGTTCGAGAAACGCATGGCCAGTCTGGTCAATGGCTCACGCCGTCGCCACCGTGAACGGGTACGTCAGCTCTCAGAGTGGCGCTGCAGGCGGTCGGCATCGGGCGCGACGACGAAGTTCTAGTGCCGGATCTTACCTTCATCGCCACCCTGAACGCCGTTTGCCATCTCGGCGCCGTCCTGCACCTGGTCGATAGCGAGCGCCGACGCTGAGCCTTTGTCCTGATGCCCTTGAGGAGCGTCTTACCGCGGTCGGGCGGCGCGACGAGACCGGCACCGTCAATATCGAGACTGGCCGGCATCCGCGCGGTGATGCCGATGCATGTCTTTCGGACACCCCGCCCGCATGGACGAAATCAACAAGGCGTCGCTGAGCGCTGGGGATCACCGTGGTCGAGGATGCGGCCCAGGCGATCGGCAGTCGCTACAAGACCGGCCCGCCGGATCACTGGGACGGATCGCCGCTTTCAGCCTCAACGGCAACAAAACCGTCACGACCGGCGGCGGCGGTGCCGCTGGGCTGTGACCGACGAGCCGGAAACCGCCGCCTGCATCCGCCACCTGACCACCCAGGCCAAGATCCCGCATCCCTGGGCGTTCGAGCATGATGAGATCGCTTCCAACGACCGCATGCCGAACCTCAATGCCGCCTTGGATGTGGCCAGCTGGACCGGCTCGGCCCGATGCCACCGAAGCGGCGGGTTTTCGAGAACCGCGCTGCCTGCCTGTCCGGCATTGACAGCCTGAGGTCATCAATACGGACCCACCAGGTTGCACCGGCAACCATTGGCTGGTCGCGGTCCTGACCCCGGGACCGGAGGATGTTACCCTGCTGCGGGCGACTCACGACGCGGAGATCCTCGCCTGTCCTGGGCCTGGTCGGGCGATGCATTCGATGCCGATGTTCAAGGACTGCCTGAAGGGGACGCTGTCGTTGCCACGGATCTGGTGAACCGCCTGTCTGCTCGCCGTCCAGCCCCTTCCTCGACCCGGATTGGCGGATGAGTAGGGCCAGGCGGATCTGCGTCGTCACCGGCTCCCGCGCTGATTTCGACCTGTATCAGCCACTGCTCGCGGCGCGCTCGATTCCACCCGGCCACACGTTGAAATCGCCGTTACCGGTATGCATTTCGCTCCTGAATTCAAAGCAAATAATCCACCAGGTCGAGGCCTTGGGCATTCCCATATCAGTCGAATTGAACACCGCTTTCCGGAGATACGCCGATATCCAGCCAAATCATGCGGCCTTGGCATCATTGGTTTTTCCGACCTGCGGCGCCAAGACCCGCCTGATCTAGTATTCGTTCTCGGCGATCGCTTCGAGATGTTCGCGGCGCCCAGTACCTATCTGCCGCGCCTAATCGCGCATATCGCCGGCGGCGACGTGACCTCGGGATCTCTTGATGACGGTATGCGGCACGCAATCTCCAAGCTCGCATCTGCATTTCACAACCAGGCCGCCGCCGAACGGCTGAGGCGAATGGGTGAATCAGAGGCCAGAGTTCATATGACCGAGTCCCGCTCTGGACGCCATAGCCAGTTCGGCGCTGCCGCTGCCGGAGATAGACTGTCGCCTCGGATGGCCTCGGCGACCAAGAACCCTCCTAATCACAATGACCCCGACACTGGGTCAAAAGCCGGTGATGACGCGGAACTGCGGGCCTTGTTTTCCGCGCTTGAACGGCTTGATCCGGACCTTGGCATGCTCTTTACCTTGCCGAATGCCGATGCCGGCGGGCGGGCAGCGACGGCTGCCACCATGGAGTTTGCTTCCGGTCGTGAGAACACGATGGCGCGCGCATCGCTCGGGCGTGAGCTTATCTTTCCTGCATGACCGTAACGCCGCCGCCATAGTAGGGAACTCGTCGAGCGGTCTTTATGAGGCGCCCTCCTTAGGCGTCCTGACCGTGAATATCGGCCACCGTCAGGATGGGCGTCCCCGCGCCACTTCGGTGATTGACGCAGTCGCTGCGCCTGATGCAATCGTAGATGCAATCGCCAAGGCCTTAGCTATCGGAAAGCAATTGACCGTCAATCCATACGGCGATTTGCATGATAAATGCATCATAAGCGTTGCTTGATGGGATCAATGACTTTGGGTCCTTGGAGAATGAAACGGTTTAATGATGAAAAAGCTCGGATGCCTGACGTCTTCGTTATTGCCGAAGCTGGTGTCAATCACAATGGAAAGCTCAAAATCGCGTTGCGGCTCGTCGATGTCGCAATTCGTGCCGGTGCGGACGCCGGAAGTTTCAGTTCTTTCGCCAGAGCATCTGTGATCGCCGATGCTGCTAAAGCTGCATACCAGGATCGCAATGATCCGAATACGAGTTCCCAACTGAGATGCTGAAGGGTCTAACGCTCACGCCTGGGCGAGTTTCATACGCCTGGGCGACCACTGTCGCGCTGGGGGAATCGAGTTTCTTTGCACGCCCTTCGACCAGCCGAGCTTGAGATGCTGGTCGATGATCTCGGCGTTGACCGGTTAAAGATCGGCTCGGGTGAACTAACCAATGCCTTGCTGATTAGAAGCGCGGCACGGAGCCGCCTGCCACCGGATCGTCTCCACCGGAATGGCCGAGATGGACGACCGAAATGGCGCTCGGCATCATCGCTCATGGCTTGGGATTCGGCGAGCAAAAGGACGCTCCCAAGCCTCGAAATTTTCGGGATACGCCGTGCTGGCGGACGGCGCGCAGGGGCCGCGCTGCGCCGCCAAGTGATTCATTGGGAAGCGGTGAGTGACTATCCGGCCCCCTTGGAGAGCGTAAATCTGCATACAGTCGACCATGCGCGAACGGTCTGGCACGGAGGTCGGCTATTCCGATCACACCGAGGGCACGCGGTGCCGATCGCGGGCGGCGACGCGCTCGGCGCGGCGGCATCGAAAGCATTTTACCCTGGACTGACCATGGACGGCCCGACCATTGGGCCTCGCTGGAGCCGGACGAGTTTGCTCGATGGTCGCCGGCATCCGCGCCGCCACGGCCGCGCTGGGAACACCGGTCAAACCCTGCAACCGAGCGAATGGTGACGCGGGCCGTCGCCTGCAAAAGCCTGGTCGCGGCTAAACTGGTTAGGGTCGCGAGGCCTTTTCTGGAGGGGCTAACCTGACGACCAAGCGCCCGGGAGACGGCATGGCGCCGGTGGACTATTGGCGGCCTTCGGCCGGCCGGCCCGACGCAGCTTGTATTCGGTTATGAGCGGATCGATGAAGAGCTCGGCTGGTTTGCATCCGTTTGGTTATCGGCCACGGGTCCGCCGGCCGTCGCCACGCCCGGCTGTTGGCCGATCTCGGCATCGCTGTTTCCGTAGTCAGCCGACGCCCAAGTGTTGCAGGTTTCACGATGATCGCGGACGCCTTGGCGGCTCTCGACCCGGAGTTTGCCGTCGTCGCAACTGAGACTGCCGACCATGGCCGGGTGCTGGCGGAACCTGACGCGCCTGCTTCCGGGCGCTGGTTCTGGTCGAGAAACCGCCGCTCGGCGCCTGGGTCCTGAGGCTCCGCCTGCCGCCCTTGGCAAGTTCGGGTCGGATACCGCCGCGCCAGCACGCCTGCCTACGCCCGAGAGGAGATCGCCGGCCAGCAGGTCTCGGCGCAGATCTATTGCGCCGGTATCTTTCCTGACTGGCGGCCACGGGAAGCCGGGATCATCAGCGATCAGACCCGCCGACCGCATGAAGGGCGGCGGCGCGGCATGATCTCAGTCCATGAACTGATTACGCGCTCTGGCTGGCGCCTGCACACGCCTGGAAGCCATCGGCGGTACTTTCGGTGGATTGAGATCGATGCCGATGACAGTTGGGCCATTCTAGCCGCTTTCGAGCGCTGCGCGATAGTGACCTGGCAGATCAACTACCTGTTCCGTCCGCTGCGGCGCGATTGCGTGGTCGTGACGACAGAGCATTCCTTTCACGTCCTGGATTTTCGCTGAGGTCACACGCTGACCCGGGATGGCGAGATCATCGGCCAGGACGATATCAGCGGCGACGCCTTGACCCGGCGGCTGCACCGGACCTTCTCGAACGTACCGACGGCCTACCAAACGCCGAGGAAGCCGCGAGGGTCGATGAGTTGATCCGGCGTCGAAACCAGGGGCAGCGGCCATGAGAATTTACCATCTGTGCCCGCGGCGGTTCCAAGGGCTTTCCTGCGTTAATCTTTCCCGCTCCTGGGCAAGCCGCTCGTCGCTCATTCGGCCAGGCGCTCGATAGCGGCCTGTTCGACATCGTCGCGGTCAGCAGCGACGCGATAGTTCTGATGCCGCCGCCGCCGAGGGGCCGGTTCACTATCCGCCGGCCGGCCGAGCTGGCCGGTGACAAGGCGCCCAAGACTCCCGTTATGCGCCATGCAGTCGACACGGTGGAGCGGGAGACGGGTCTCGCTTCGCGACCATGGTCGATCTCGACGCAACCTCAGCGCTGCGCGGAATAGGCGATATCCAGGCCGTGTCGAACCACCGAGCGCATGGACGCGGCAATGTGCTGACCGCGATGCCGGCGCGGCGTTCACCTTTATTTCAACCAGTTGGAACGGGGCCGGATGGCCGCTGGGGCCTGAGCAAGCCACCGCAACGAAATCGCCGGCCGTCAGGGCGCACCGGAAACCTTGACATGAATGCGTCGATCTACGCGTGGTCCCGCGCGGCCTTCATGGCGGGACTGAGCCTTCGCGACACGGCGGTCCATGCGGATGCCGCTGAACGCTCCTGGGACATTGACGAGCGGATCGATCTTGGAGATCGTTGCCTTCCTCGGCGGCGCGAAATTCGGCCGGATAATGACCCTGACGTCGCCGCCGCTGTACAAACCTGCCGAATGACATAGGTTGCGCGGCACGACGAACAACACGCCGCGCGATCGGGCGCGGCGGACAGCGCCGGGTCACCGCGCGCGAGAAAGCGGACCTCCGAAAGCACGACGATGACAGAATCTGAAGGCGTGGTACCTGGCAAGGTCAGGCGTTGATCAAACGCGCGCAGCAACCTGAATTAACACCGGTCCAGCTCGCGGTGCTGGCTCCCCGATCTTCCAGCAGGGATCTTCTGGTTTCCCGCGCAGACCGGATCGGCAAGACCGTCGCCTTCGGGATTGCGCTGGCTCCAACCTGGTGAACAGCGACGGGCGCTGAGCGCGGCGCGCGCCGGCGGCCCTGATCGTCGCCCTGACCCGCGAGCTCGCACTGCAGGTAAAACGCGAACTGGAGTGGCTGTACGAGATGACGGGCGCCTCGCTGGCGTCTGCGTCGGCGGCATGGACATGCGGAACGAACGGCGGGCGTTGAACGCGGCGCTGATATCGTCGTAGGCATCGCCGGGCCGACAGCGTGATCACATCACGCGGCTCGCTGACACCGGCGCCCTGAAAGGTACTGACGAGGCGGACGAGATGCTGGATCTGGCTTTCGCGAGGATCTGGAATTTCTGATCCTGGACGCCGCTCCGCCTGTGCGGCGCACTCTGATGTTCTCCGCGACCGTGCCCAATTCGATCGCGACACTTGCCAAACGCTATCAGAAGAACGCGGAACGCCCTCACCACCAAGAGAACGGGAGCAGCATCGCGACATCGAGCAGGCGCTCCTGGCCGCGCCGAGCGATCATGAAAACGATCATCAATGTCTTGCGTCACACCGACGCGCGCTCCGCAATCGTATCTCTGCGCGACACGCGCCACCGTCAATCATATAACCAGCCGTTTCACCAACCGGAGGCTTCTCGGTGGTTGCGCTATCCGGCGAGTTGAGCCAGAACGAACGCACCTTCATGCGCTCCAGTCCTGCGGAACGGGCGGGCCCGGATCTGCATCGCGACCGATGTCGCCGCCCGGGGCATCGATCTGCTCCCAATCTCGAACTTGTCATCCACGCCGATCTGCCGAAACCTGAGTCGCTCCTGCATCGCAGTGGCCGCACCGGCCGGGCCGGGCGCAAGGGCGTCAGCATCCTGATCGTTCCCTACCATCGGCGCCGGCAGATCGAGCGCTGCTCGCCGGCGCCAAAATCAGCGCAGTGGGGGAAAGCCGCCCTCCGCCGACGACATCAATACCTCGGGACCGCGAACCAATTCCTGAGGATGAATCCCAAGGGCGCCATCACCGAGACGAGAGGGCCTTCGCCGCGGATCTTCTCGGTCGCCATGACGCGAACGGATCGCCGTCGCCTTCCTGCGCCGGCACATGGCGGCCTCGACAGCTCCCGGAGGAACTTCCTGATGCCGCACCGATCCTGGCTACGCGCAAACCGCGCGAGACGTTAAAGGATTTCCGGGTCTGGTTCCGCCCTCCGGTCGGACGCGACTTCCGCAATGCGGAGCTCCCGCTGGCTGCTGCCGATACTCTGCCGGTTCGGCAAGCTGACCAAGGGCGAGATCGGTGCGATCCGCATCCAGAGGAACGAGTCCCCATGTGGAACTCGCGGCTCGCGCCGACCGGTTCCTTGAGACCATCGCTTGCCGAAAACTTCGAAAACGCCATCACCGTAACCCGCCCGACCATCCGCCGCCTGACAGACCGCGTCGATTTCGGCGGCGCCCAGAGCAGGCAACGCCCAAGATTATTACTGAACTCGATGATGTCCCGGCGCCTCCGGTCATCGAGGAACCACCGCGTCAACAGTTCTGCGATCGAAAAGGAATCGACCTAAGGCGCCGGCGGAAATGCCCGAAAACGGCGATCAGCCTCGCCAAGCCCCCTTGCTCGCAAAGCACGCGCCGTGAAGCGAGTCCGGACAAGCCGAGAAAGAAGAAAATGAACAAAAAGGCCAAGCTGTACCGCTGGCTAAGGCGAGGCCGAAGGGACGGTCGAAATCGCCACAAGGATAAGCCGATGCGCCTGGAAGGATCCGTTGATTAACCCGAACATCACCCAGGCGGTCATCGATCTGATGTCGCCGAAGCCCGGCTGTCGGCAACGCGGCAACCCGGAAATCCACCCGCAGACAGCTCCATTCGGCGTGGAATATGTGGAAAAACCGGGCCGGAGGCGGCAATCGCCAGCCACGCTGTGCTTGACGTTTGCCCGGCACGGTAGCGCCATGATGCCGCGATCGTCGCCGCCTTTGGTGATCCTGCGACCTCGCCGGGGCCAAGGAGATGATGGAGATCCTGGTCGTCGGCATCGCCGAGTCGGCTTTCCTGACCGCCTGATATCCTGGCCGGCGCTATCTCCATCCTGGCGGTACTTAGCGCCTGGGCGTTCGTTCCGCGAATGCGCTACGGAACATGGTCTTGACGGCCGGCTCGCCGCAGTGCGCGGGCGCTGGACGCCAATCAGCCATATCTCCAATGCCCAAGCTTGAGATCAGGCGCTCGCCGTCGAGCTCTGCCATCGACCATCGAGGAGGACGGCGCCGAGGTGGTGATCATGGGCGGAGGCCCGATCGCCGGTCCGCTGCCCGCGAGGTCGCGCACGAGATCCCGGTTCCGGTGCTGACGGGGTTTCTGTGCCGTGCGGCTCGCGGAGATGCTGATCGATTCGCACCCGCCAAGGCCTCGAAGGGTAGCCAGGCCCGGCCCCGCCAAGCCGGACCCAAGGCCCGTCGGCAGAATTGGCACGCCATATCGAACGGCGCGACTGACCTTACAAGACCACGATCCGGGAGAACGGCCATGGCCAAGCCCAGAAGAATCCTCACCACCCATGCCGGCAGCTCGGCTCTGCCCGCCGGGCTGGTCGATGTTCACCGACCGTCCGCGCCGCCGCCGGTGCCGCTTCAGACAGCCACTTCCAAAATGCCTATCTGTGAATACCTGAATGGAATTTACGCCACGCTGGATCGATATCCTCAATTAGTGCGTTACAAAGCCTTCTTCCTGCGCCGGCATGGATGGCTTCTGGCAAAATACACAGTTAAACCCCAAGTGGATCTATCGACTTTCCCGAATTCGCGAGATGAGCGGCCAGTATTTCGCGGCTAAGACCATGGTCAGCAATCGCCAGCCGCCACTTGCCCAGGCGAGATCAAGCATATAGCTCCGGAGGCTGATCTCGCCGAGATCGCCTTGTTCTTGGCCGAGCTCGATCCGTGGGCGGCGAATTCGCTGACGCCTTCATGACCGCGCCGTCGCCGGGATGCTGGCATCTGCCATGCACAACCGATACTACCCCGACGAGAATGCCTATCTGGACGCGCTGGCGGATGCGCTGGCGATAGAGTATCGGGCAGCGGTCGAGAACGGCCTGATCTGCAGATCGATGCCCCGGATCTGGCGATGGAGCGGCACATCATGGTGGATCAGCTGGACGCGTTTCGACTTCGCGCACCGGGTCATCCAACGGATCAACCGGCCCTGAGGTGCCGCGCGAGCGGGTCCGCCTGTGCCGTGCTGGGGAAACTACGAGGACCGCATACCTACGACGTGGCCCTGCGCGAGATCCTGCCGGTGCTGTTCGAGGCCAATGTCGGCGGCTTCATGATGCCTTTCGCCAATCCGCGCCACCAACATGAGATCGGCGTGTTCCGCGATCTGCCGCTCAAGCGGGATCAGTACCTGATCGCCGGTGTGATCGACACGTTGACCAATTTCGTCGAGCACCCCGAGGTGGTCGCCCAACGTTCGGGAACGCGCTGCCGAAGCGGTCGGAGACCTGCCGCGTCATCGCGGGCACCGATTGCGCTCGATACCCGCCGGCATGGGCCGCTTCCGCGGATGTCGTTCGCCAGTTTCGCGATGCGTGACGGTGCCGACATCGCCGATAGGCTGTTCTGGAGGCTTTTTCATTGGTCGCGTCGTCTTCACGTCAGCAAACGCGAGACCTGCACCGATCGAGGCTCGGATTGACACTGGTCATTACCGGGAGCGGCGCTGGCGTATTGCTCCACGGAGTGCGCTCGGCAGCGTGATCCGGAATGCTTCCGACACCGACGCGGCTTTCTACCTCTCGATCGTGCCGTCCATCGCCTGTATCAGGTTTTTGGTGATCGAGAGGCCAATACCGGTTCCCCAACTGTATGCTTCTGGAAGTCACGAGCCAACGGGAACACACGCCTGAAATCTTCTGGGCAATCCCCAGGCCGGCATCCGTCACTTCCAGATAAACCATGCCGTCCTGCCTTTGCCGACCGCCGCGCGACGCTCCCGTTCGATTTGTTGTACTTCACCGCGTTGGACAGCAGGTTCGTGAATAATCTGTTTCAACCGCATTCGTCCGGCCAGACCACGGCACTATCCCGACCGGCTCGGCGATAGAAATTCCTTGCCGTGCGTCATCGGAGCGACCAGCCGCAGGCCCCCTTTTAGCATCGGCTGGAGTGGCACTCTCTCGACTGGGTCAGGTGCAGTCTACTACTTAATGTGCGAGAGATCGAGGATCTCGTTTGATCAGTCGCAGGAGGTGCTGGCCACTGGATGGTGATATTCGAAACCGACAACTTGATATCCTCTTTCGAGGGGACCTCGTCGTCCAGATCCAGAATTGAGCAAAGCCGAGGATCGCGTTCATCGGCGTACCATGGCTCATCGACGACATGAAGTCGGATTTGCCTGGACTGGCGCGTTCCGCCTGATCACGCGCGATCCTCATTTCCTGCTCCGACAGCCGGGCGCGCTGGCGCTGCAGAACGAACGCTCCGAAGAACAGCATGATGATCACGCCGCTGCCGAAAACCAGCCAAAGGATCCGCCCCAGGACCACGACGATCTCCCTGTTCTTCTTCTCCGCTCCGCAACTTCCCAAAGATTTCATCCGTCGTCGATTAAATGGGACATGAGAACAGATCTGTAACGGAGGCTCTGGCTCTGTTTGTTGATAAGAGGCGCTGCTTATGCATGTGCGCTGCCGTCGTTTTTTCATGGTGTCTTGCTTGATGCGTCTCCTTCTCTCTCGATGATGGTTCGATCTCGGCCGAAGTAGACGTCGGCCGGCGTGAGATTACCGAGGCTCTCGTGGTACCGGTGGTTGTTGTAGTAGGGAGACGGTATACCCTGATCTGCCGTTCCAGATCGCCCTGCAGGAAGTAGTTTTCCAGCAGGATCCGGTTCTTCAAGGTTCCGATGCCAACGCTCGGTTCACTGGGCTGGAGCGCGGCCCCACCGGGGCCACGATCCCTGCTCACTACCCTCTGGGATGGTTGCGTGCCTGACATGGCCCATGTGCCCGCTTCCTCGCCCAGCCAGTCGGCGATCGCCGGCGATGTAAGACGAGCCGTTGTCGCTTAGCAGCCGGGGTTTGTGGATGACCTCGGCCTTGTCGCAGCCCGAGGCTTCCAGCGCCAGATTCAACGTGTCGGTGACATCGCTCGCCCGCATGGTGGTGCGGAGCTCATAATTACCGTATGTGAATAGTCGTCCAGGATGGTCGACAGATAGAACTAACCCCAGCCAATCACCTTCAGGTAAGGGTCGGTCTGCCAGAGCTGATTGGGCGCGGTGGTCTTATCGCGGAACTCATCCGCCGCCTTGGCGACCACGAAGGACGGGCTGGTGATCAGGTCATGCGCTCAGCAAGCGGTAGGACTGATGCCTCGAGACGAAGTAGCTGTGTGTCGGTAAACTGTACCGCCAGTTCCGAGGCGATAGTCTGGGCACCCAGAGCCAGCGCTAATCTGGCGGCGGACTCGTCGGGGATGCGGTTCCACACCCGGCCGGGGCCACTGGTGCGATCCTTCAACCGGCACGGCCAAGCTCCGGTATCGGTCGTACCACCTGTAAAGGTCGTGCTCGGGATGCCCATGACCGTCCGGCGTGCCGGCAGATGGATCTTCGACCAACCGATGATCTCAAGCTTCGGATGCCGGATATCTCATGTCGTCGTCCCCAGCCCCGAGCATGCTTTTTTGAGCAGGCGGTTCTCCAGGCTCAGATCGGCGACCAGTTCCTTCAGGCTCTGCATCTCACGGCGGCGAAGGTCCTTCACCTCGCTGCCTGTCGCTTGGCGCTGGGGTGTCACCTGCCAACCGCTTCTGTTGCCCGGCGCTTCTGCTCGAACCAATGGCGCTTGCGCCTCACTCCAGGAACTCTCTGACCAATGTAATACAGTCCCCTGGCGATACCTTCTGCGACGGCACAGTCCGGCAATGCTTTCTCGCCCTGCAACCCTTCCAGAACGATCCGGATCTTCTTCTGGACGAATATTGCCGCCGTGTCCTGCGACGGATATCCCGCACCACCTTCTCGGCGGGCCTTTGATTTTCATGGATTTCTGCCTCATCTGCGTACACCTCGGTCACTGGATGAGCCAGAAATCCTCCCTTACGAAAAGCACCTAATCTGGTCCCACGGGCGCTGACGTTGCAGCAGTCGGCACAGGCCTACAGGTCGAGAAAACGGGAATGCCGGCGGTAGTTCGCTCACCGCCGACCTGAGGGCGGTTTCGAAACGTCGATCGAAACGACGGTGCTCCTGAGCGGCGATGGATCCGGCAGTGTCGGGCTGACCGGTTGTTTCGACAGCCCCGCGATCATATCGCTGTTGTAGATCTGGGACGCGGCCCTGACGCCATCTGGATCTGGTGCAGCGGCCGGCGGACTGAAACGCCTGGCTACTCCAGAATCACCTGCGCGGCCAGCGGTCAGGGGCCGATCGTTACTCGCCGTCATCATCGCTGCCGGGCCCATCGTCGGAATTACCGATCGCGCCATGGCCACGGTGTCGTCTATCTCATCGGCCGCGCGGGAGAAGTGATGGTCGAAGGGTTCGCTCGCCGCGCAGACCGCCACTGACGGTCTTTCGGTTACTACGCGCGCTCGGCCGATGCCTGGTTCACGGATCTGACGGTCTCTCGTCCGGAGACGGAGCTTACGCCGGAGACCCGCTACCGGCCGCAATTGCTGGGCGGTGCCGGTACGAACGCTGCTCCGCGACACCTTCAGGGACGCGATAGCCGAGGAATGGACAGCGGCGCCCGGCGACTGAATGTTTCAAGGTCTCTGGGCCGCCGGCCTGGCTCGGCGCTCGGTTATTCCCGGTCTCCCGCTGACTGCGTGAGCTGATTACCGAAGCGACCCTTGGCTGATCGGCGATGCGCTCACGGTCGCGTTACGTACCAGGTCGGCGATCGTCCGCACAAGACCTGTTGCTGCGGGTGACTTCACGCGGAGCCCGGACGGGTGGATGTCACCGTATCGGCGGGCCTCGCGGGACGCCTGATCTCGGCATCCGGCCCAGGTACCACGTGGGCCCGGTGACTGAGTTTGATCCGCATCCGCCTGGTCGGGGACCGTCTGGTCAGGTTGGTGTTTGATTTCGCGGTCGTGGACATCGTCCCCGAAACAACGGTCCAGTTGCCTGCCCGGACGGCAATTTCCCCGCCGCTGGCCGGTATCCGGTCAGAAGCGGCCTCGCTCACATTCGGCAGCCGCCTGAGGCCGAGATCCACGACCACCCGCCTTCCGGTGTGGGAGGGCGGTCCTGAACGGCAGCAGCCGGCCGGTGCTCCCGGGCTCCGCTCAATAGAAACCGCGACCCGGAGCCCTGTTCAGCGCCGGCTTCACCACGTCGCTATTCCGGATCTGCTGACATCTGAAGTCTTCACACGAGGCCGCCTTCACGACGAGGCGGGAACCTTCGCGGAACGATCGGTGGAAGTGAACGCGTTGGTCACGGCCCAGCGAAGCCTGGCGAACGCGCGCATCGATCTGCGCCATACCGAGGAACAGCACCGGTCCCGGCGAGCGGACCGCGCTGAATTGAGGCGAGCAAACAGGCGGCGTATTTGGTCGCGGCCGCCGATCATGACGACGGCTTCCAAAACTGCTCGGCCATTTCGGTGCCGCGCACCTGCCCGCGCCGGCCCGCACCACGGCGCATCGTTTACAGCTGTCCGACGGCACCGTGCTCGGCTATCTGCTCCGATCCGATGAAACGCTATGGCCGGAATTGATTCCTTTCGGCGCCACCTCGCCATTCGACAGTATCGGCCGAACCTCGTTCCAATTGGCAGGCGCCGACGGTCAATCGGCCCTCCCCACAGGATGGATCGCCTCCTCCGACGGGACCCAGGTCCTGATCTATCGCCGGGTCGCCTCCACCCCTGCCGGCAAGACCACCCCGGACAACGCACTGGCCATCACGGCGCTGGACAATGCACCGAAACACCTATCGGCGACTTTCGTACGGCATCACGGCGACGATATCGCCCCAATCGACCACAGGCTTGACCGGCCCTATCTGCTTCGGCGTAGCAGCCGGGCCGATGAAACCGTGACGCTCTTGCCCTTGCAATAGGGCCCGCCGGGTCTCTCGCAACGCCCGAGGCAACCGCTTCCTTTACGGGAGAGTCAGGCCCGCGCGCGGCGCATCGCGGCGAGCCGTTCGCGCATGGCGATCTGGGCGTCCCGCGTGCCGTCGTGATGGGTGCCGAATATCTTGTCCAGGGGCACGACGGTGCCGCCGTAATTGCACTCGAAATACTGATGATGCAGGTAGTGAAAGTAGGAATTGCTGTCGATCGGCAGCCGCTTGCCGATCATGAGCTTTTGAAATCCGGTATGCGACATGGCCGCGTTGAAGATCGCGAAGTGGAGCTGATAAAGCGCGTTCACCGGATGCAGGGCCAGCGCCCATTGAACCACGGTTGTAGAGAAGTAGATCACGTGTTCCACCGGGTGCATCGCCAGGCCGGACCAGGGTCCTACCTCGACATTGCGGTGGTGCAGGGCGTGAATGTTCTTGTACAGCCACGGCGTGTGCAGAAGCCGGTGCCCTAGATAAAAATGCGCCGAGTGGATCACCGGGCAGAGAACCGCGAGCGCGGCGAACCAGGCCCAGAACAGCACAGGCGACTGGATCTCGAACCAGCCGAGATAGCCGTTCGCGAAACCCCAATAGGTCAATGCCTCGAAGCCGGTGACGACGGGCACCGCAAAAGCCATGGAGCGGAACATGTTGTCCTGAACCTGATTCTTGAACAGGAAGCGGCGGCTATCGGTGGCCAAGGGCTCCGTCGTGAACTTGAGATGCTCTCCCTGCCCCTTGCGGATATAGAGATAGAGGTGAAGTCCGCCAAAGACCGCCAGGATCAGGCCGGCGTTGCGGACCAGCAGCCAGCCGATCCATCCGGGCTCGAAGACCGCCATCGTCGCAAGCTCGGGGGTCAGGAACGCCCAGGTCGCAGCCGCGAGGACGAACCAGAAGGCATTGAGGGGCAAAAGATATCCCGGGAAGCCGAAAAACCAACGGAACACCGCCCCCGGTGCGGGAGGCCAGGCGAAGATCGGCGGCAGCCCGATCGGTGCCGAAGGGCGCCATTCGCCGCGCTGATTTCGCTCCATGACTTCGCTCAAGATTTTCTCCGCCGCAAGATCGACGCCGCTCTTTCAGGTTCTGGAACCTCACCGTAAACCATTTCGTTGGGCTCTTACACTGCCCGCGCGGTGGCGGTTGACGATAAGGGGCCGTGGACGCCGTACGCGAGATCGCCATTCCTCCGTTCCTTCGCTTTCGGCACAGCGGTATTGTCCTGATTGGCGGGGAAAAGGTGGTGCGCGGGCGCGCGGTCGACCTTTGACGACACCACCACTTCCTGTAACCTGACCGTCATCTAACCGTAATATTCGGCGGCGCGGGGATCGGCTTTGGTTGAGCCCTGCTCGAGCGCGTTACGGAGACCGAAGGCCGGACGGCTTGAAAGACGTTCCCGACCAACCGCTGTTCACGCGACCTGATTTCGACGGTAGAGCATGGAACTCCTGATCAACATTGTCGGTGGCGTGGCGCTTCTGATCTGGGGCGTGCGGATGGTGCGTACCGGTCTCAGCCGGTCGCTCGGCGGCACCTTGCGCCGCTGGGTATCACGCTCCGCCGGAAACCGGGTCACCTCTTTCCTGGTCGGATTCGGGATCACCGGACTGCTGCAAAGCAGCACCGCCACCGCGATGATCACCGCGTCATTCGCCGGGCGCGGCCTGATGACCACGGCTATGGGTTTGGCGCTGATGCTGGGCGCGGATGTCGGCTCGACGCTAATCGTTCAGGCGCTCTCCTTCAATGTCGGCTGGCTGTCGCCGGTCCTGATCGCGATCGGCGTGTCGCTGTTCGTGTCCTCGCCGGCCAGCACGCGGCGGGCCATCGCCCGCGCCACGATCGGCCTCGGCCTGATCCTTCTCTCGTTGACGCTCATTTCCAAGGCTTCAGTTCCACTTCGGGAAACCGAAGGCCTAAACGTCGTGCTTCGCTCGCTCACCGATGAAATGATCCTCGCGGTGCTGGTCATGACGGCGATAACCTGGTTTGCCCATTCCAGTGTCGCGATCGTCTTGCTCGTAATGTCCCTCGCGGCGGTACAGGCCGTCAGTATCCAGCTTGGTCTGGCGATGGTTCTCGGCGCCAATCTCGGCTCGGCCGTCACCGCGTTCGTCGCCACCTCGGGATCGAGCCCGGCCGCGCGCCGAGTGCCGCTCGGCAATCTGTTCATGCGCGGCGCCGGTGTGGTTGCGGTTCTGCCGCTGCTGGCCTGGGTCCATCCCTATCTCGCGCAGGTGGACGACGATCCCTCGCGGCTCATCGCCAACGCGCATACCGCCCTCAATCTTGCGCTGGCGGTGGTGTTCCTTCCCCTGGTCGGCCTGGTGGCGGCGCTGACCTCGAAAATCCTGCCCGACCAGATGCAATCCGACGATCCGGGACGGCCGCGCTACCTGGACAAGGATGCCCTGGACACACCATCGATCGCTTTATCCTGCGCCGCCCGTGAAACCCTGCGCATGGGCGATGAGGTGCGGATCATGCTGGAGCAGACGAAGCGGGTATTCGCGACGAACGATGCCCATCTGATGCGCGAGGTGGAAGACCGGGACGATGTGGTCGATCAGCTTCATGAATCGATCAAGCTCTACCTGACCGGCCTCACCCGCGTTGAAATGGACGACCGAGAGAGCCGGCGGAGCATCGAGATCCTGGGCTTCACCACCAATCTCGAACATGTCGGCGACGTCATCGACAAGAACCTGATGGAACTCGCCAACAAGAAGATCAAGAACAAGTCCGCGTTCTCCAGCGAAGGCGAAAAAGAGCTTATGGACTTCCACGACCGGGTGCTGGCGAATTTCGATCTGGCGCTCAACATCTTCATGACGCCGGACCGCAATCTCGCCCGCAAACTGTTGCGCGAGAAGGCGGAAATGCGGGATCTCGAACGCACGCTGGCCGAACGGCATTTCCAGCGGGTCGGCGCCGGCCGGGCCGAATCCATCGACACGAGCGCGCTGCACCTGGACATCCTGCGTGACTTGAAGCGGATCAACAGCCATCTGACCAGCGTCGCCTACCCGATCCTTGAACAATATGGCGAGCTGTCCGAAAGCCGCCTGGTCGAACTCAACGCGAAAAACTGACACGGGTACGGCTTAAGGGGCGAACCGCATCATTACGTAGTCGGGTCTGGCCCCGTGCGTCAGGGTCAGCGCCTCGATCTCGCGATCCTCGCAGTTCTCAAGAATGCCGCCGCGCACCAGAACGCTTCGCAGCCCGGCATTTCGGGCACCGACGATGTCGTGCTCTATGCTGTCGCCGACACACAGGATGCGCGTCCGCTCGATGGCCGGAAACAGGCCGATGGCGTGATCATAGATCTCCCGATAAGGCTTGCCGATCCAACGGACCGAACCACCGAGCTCCTGATAGATTTCGGCGATACGCCCGGGACCGAAACTCCGAACCGAGCCCGCCAGCGCAATCCTGTCGGGGTTGGTGCAGAAGCAGGGAACTTCCGCCCGCGCACCGGGTTCCAGCAGCGCACGATAGTGATCCTCGCCGTACACATGCCCTTCGCTTCCCGCCAGCAAAATGAAGTCGGCTTTGTCGGGCGCCTCAACCAGCGTGACATCAAGCCCGTCGACCGGGGAACGGCTGCCGCCGCTGGAGATCAAAAAGCAGCGCCGCCCCGGCTTCGGTGCCGCGCCGGGAACCTCCGACCGGAGCACCGACCAAGCGACCTCGCCGGATGTCACGAGATGCGTATACAGATGCCGGGGCACGCCCATCTCCTGCATGCGCCGGATGTTCAGGTCCGCACGTTTCCCCGAATTCGAGATAATCACCGACGGTTTCGCCAAGGCTGAGAGGAGCTCTAGGGCCGCGTTGCTTTCGGGATAGGGCGACACCCCGTCATGCAGCACGCCGAACTGGTCCAACAGAAACAGATCGAACCGTTCGGCTATATCGCGCAGGCCCGAAATCGGTGTCATGTCGACGTCATCCACAGTCGGCCGGCAGCCAGAACCGGCGTCCAATTGCCTCGCGAAGGAAAGTCGCCGGGCGGGTATGTTTCGTTTGCGGTGACCATGGCTAGCCTCTAGTCTCGCGTAACAAAATCGTAACATGCCGGCGATCCGGGCCGGCGCACTATCTGGAGGGGCTCCATGAAACTCATTGGGACAACGCTTGCGGGACTGGCCACGGCAACCGTGCTCGGCATTTCCGCTTTCGCCGCGCCGACGGCCGCGACTGCCGAAGAGAAATGCGACCGCGGCACGCTCGATGTCGCGTATTGCGACCGGGACCTGGATCTCGTCGCCGATCTGCCGTCTGACCCGTCGAAATGGGTCGATCCGGACACCATCATCTTCACCTACACCCCGGTCGAGGATCCTGCCGTCTATGCCAATATCTGGGACGGTTTCGTCAAGCATATGGCGGAGGTGACCGGCCGCAAGGTCGTATTCTTCCCGGTCCAGAACAACGCCGCCCAGCTCGAGGCCATGCGCTCGGGCCGCCTGCACGTCGCCGGCTTCAACACCGGGTCCAACCCGATCGCGGTGAGCTGCGCCGGATTCGTGCCGTTCGCCATGATGGCCTACCAGGACGGGAGCTTCGGCTACGAGATGGAGCTGATCGTCAAGGCGGACAGCGAGATCAAGTCACCCGCCGACATCAAGGGCCGGACCCTGGCTTTCACGTCGCCAACCTCGAACTCAGGCTTCAAGGCGCCGTCGGCGATCCTGAAGGGTGAGTTCGATCTGGTCGCGGACCGGGACTTCAAGCCTGCCTTCTCGGGCAAGCACGACAACTCGATCCTGGGCGTCTACAACGGCGACTATGAGATCGCCTCGATCGCCAACTCGGTCATGTTCCGCATGGCCCGGCGCGGCGTGATCGACCAGAGCAAACTGCGCTCGATCTACAAGTCCCAGACCTTCCCGACCACCGGCTATGGCCATGCCCATAACCTGCATCCGGTTCTGGTCGCCAAGGTCAAGGAAGCGTTCTTCACCTACGAGTGGGACGAGAACTTCAAGAAGGAGTTCAAGCGCGCCGACCGCTTCATCAACATCCGGCACAAAACCCATTGGGATGTCGTGCGCAAGATCGATGTGGCGAACGGCGTCAGCTACGACTGCAAGTAACATCCGATCACGTGATCTGGACCGGCCGGACCCGTAGAACACGCGGGCCCGGCCCCGGTTTTGGCTTGAACGGCATTTTGGTGTTCGCGGGGGCCGCATGCTGCGTCTCGAAGGCTTGAGGAAGCAATACCGGACCGGGGACCTGGCCCTAAAAGGGGTCGATCTCGAGGTACCGGACGGTCAGGTCATGGCGCTTATCGGCCCCTCGGGAGCCGGAAAGTCGACCTTGATCCGCTGCGTCAACCGGCTGGTCGAACCGACTGCCGGAAAGGTCTACCTGAACGATTTGGAACTGACCGGCCTGTCGGGCGGCGCGCTACGCCAGGCTCGCCGGCGCATGGGGATGATTTTCCAGGAATACGCCCTGGTCGAGCGGTTGACGGTCATGGAAAACGTGTTGTCCGGACGCCTCGGTTATGTCGGGTTCTGGCGCAGCTGGTTCCGCCGGTTCCCGCCCGAGGATGTGCGCGAGGCCTACCGGCTGCTGGACCGGGTCGGCCTGATGCATATGGCCGACAAGCGCGCCGACGAGCTTTCCGGCGGCCAGCGCCAGCGGGTCGGCATCTGCCGCGCCCTGATCCAGAATCCGGAACTCCTGCTGGTCGACGAGCCGACCGCGAGCCTTGATCCGAAAACCTCGCGCCAGATCATGCGGCTGATCAACGAGCTATGCGCGGAACGCGGGTTGGCCGCGATCATCAATATCCACGACGTATTGCTGGCGCAGATGTTCTCCCAACGTATCGTCGGGCTGGAGCTGGGCGCGATCGTCTATGACGGCCCGCCCGACCGGCTGACGCCCGAGGTGCTCACCCGGATTTACGGCGAGGAGAACTGGGAGGCCACCATCGGCAAGGTCGACGACGAAGACGAGGACGACAGCGCCTTCGTTGAGGCCGCTGAAGCGTTGACCGCCGG
The DNA here is from genome assembly GCA_038146985.1 of Alphaproteobacteria bacterium. GTDB lineage: Bacteria > Pseudomonadota > Alphaproteobacteria > Thalassobaculales > Thalassobaculaceae > JADHLJ01. The sequence continues at coordinate 11,976 of JAYQSQ010000019.1, read as the reverse complement.
ATCTGAGCCATGACCGATCAGGCCGCCCCGTCCTATCCGGCGACTTGGAAGCGCCTGCCACTGATCAAGAACCCGACACTGCGGTGGGGGATCATTCTGGGTGCGGCGATCTATCTTGCGACCGCGCTCGGGACCATGGAAATCAACTGGTCGCGCGTGGCCGAGGGGCTGCCGCGCGGCGAGCGGTTCCTCGCGGCATTCTTTCCGCCGAACTTCGCCGACAACCGCGGCGTGGTTTGGGACGGCATCCAGGAAAGCATCTGGATGGCGCTGATCTCGACGGTGGCCGGGATCATCATGTCGATCCCCATCGGCCTCGGCGCCGCGCGCAACCTCGCGCCACGATGGGTCTATCTGTTCAACCGCGCGATCATCGCCGGGTCGCGCACCTTTCCCGAGGTGATCCTGGCGATCTTCGCGGTCAAGCTGTTCGGCTTCGGTCCCTTCGCCGGCTTCATCGCGCTTTCCATCGGCACGATCGGCTTCTATGCCAAACTGCTGGCCGAGGACATCGAGAACATGAGCGAGGAGCAGGCCGAGGCGGTCAAGGCCACCGGCGCCTCCTGGTTTCAGTGGATCAATTACGCCATCCAGCCCCAGGTCATGCCGCGCATGATCGGCCTATCCGTCTATCGCCTCGACATCAATTTCCGGGAATCGGCGGTCGTCGGCATCGTCGGCGGCGGCGGCATCGGCGCGACCCTGAACACCGCCTTCGACCGCTACGAATTCGACACCGCGGCCGCCATCCTGCTCGTCATCATCGCCATCGTCATGGCGCTGGAATATCTGTCCAGCTATCTGCGGAAATGGGTGCAATAGATGCCGATGATCGAGACCAAGGACGGACCGGTCTGGCGGCGCAGGACGACCCGTCACGAATTCACGGTGTGGTTCTGCTGGCTGATCGGCGTCGCGATCGTCATGTATGCCTGGCATCTGGTTTCCGAGAAGACCGTATGGTTCTTCGTTCAGGATGCCGGGCGACAGGCCGCTGATATCGGGGCCCGCATGTTCCCGCCCAAGATCTCCTATATGGACCAACTGTGGTGGCCGATTTGGGACACCATCAACATCGCGACCCTCGGCACCGTGATCGCCCTGGTCATCGCCGTGCCGGTGGCCTTTGCCGCCGCGCGCAACACGACGCCGCACGTCCTGGTCCGCGCCTGCGCGCTGTTCGTCATCGTCTCCTCGCGGTCGGTGAACTCGCTGATCTGGGCCTTGATGCTGGTGTTCATTTTCGGTCCCGGCGTCCTGGCCGGCACGCTGGCCATCGGCCTTCGGTCCATCGGGTTCTGCGCCAAGCTGCTCTACGAGGCGATCGAGGAAATCGACCAAAATCAGGTGGAAGCGATCGAGGCGACCGGCGCCACCCGGGCCCAGCAGATCCTCTACGGCATTGTGCCGCAGGTGCTGCCGACCTTCGCCGGTGTCGGCGTCTTCCGCTGGGACATCAATATCCGGGAATCGACCATCCTGGGCCTTGTCGGCGCCGGCGGCATCGGCCTGCAGCTGAACGGGTCCATCAATACGCTGGCCTGGACCCAGGTTTCGATGATCCTGCTGGTGATCCTGGCGACGGTGATCGTCAGCGAATGGGTGTCCGCGAAGGTCCGGCACGCGATCATCTGACGGCTACTGCCACGATCGCAGGGGCTTGAATGCGCGCGGCCCGGCGGCTTCGATCGGTGCGTGAAACCGACTGCGGCATTCAGAGCGGGAGGCGCATCATGAAGATCGACGGTGTCTGACGTCAGCGCCCGTGGGACAGATTAGGTGCTTTCAGGGGCTTTCGTCTCCGAGAAAAGTGTCTGCAAGACACCTTTCTCTATGGTGCGCACTTTTTCTGTCCGCCAAGGAATGATGATCGGCATGACAATGATCATGATCATCCGAGCGAGCGATGCTATTCCCCGAGCAGCGCCTTTAGATCTTTCATCAACAGGAACAGGTGGTAGGGGTCTGTCGGGCTGGCCTCGAAATCGAAACGCTCGTACCAGGCGCGCGCCTCATCGTCCTTGGCGTGAACGAGAAGGGCGCGAATGCCGGCGATGTCTGCGGCTTGCGTGGTTCGCAGAAGAGCATCCTTGAGCAAGGCTTTGCCAAGACCGCGTCCGTGCTCCGATTGATCAATGGCAAGACGCGCCAGGAGCATGACCGGGATGGGGTGCTTGGCGAGTCCCCGTCCCACTCGAGCGGGCGAGTCCTCATGCTCTACCCCGCCTACAGCGAGACTGTAGTAGCCTACGACACGCTGCTGCCCTCTACTAACGACGTAGGTTTGCGCGCTTCCTGCCTTCTGGTTTACCAGCGCGTACCTTTGCAGAAAGTTATTGAGAGGCGGCTTCCCACAGTCGAACGAGTCGACATCGTGGGCGGTGTTGAGCTTTTCGACGGCTGAAAGCGGTTCTTCTTCGCCCGTCACTCAAGCACGCTCTTCTCGGACAACAGCCGAGCGAGACGCGGCTTCTCGGTGACCGGTCGGTCGAGAACATCCTGAAATGCTTGCCATTGGGCGTCGTCGAGCTGAAAAAGACGTCGGTCCACCAGAGATTCCTCTGCGGCGTTGATCCCGGCCTCAAGCAGGAATTCGGTGACGTTCTTGTGCGACGTCGCGGCCGCACGCTGCAGCAATGACTTCATGCTGGGCGTGGTGCGAACTTCAATGCGCTCGGATTTGGCTTCTGCGATCGACATGGCTGTTCTCCATTCGCCACCATATATATCATCCGGACAACGTACGTACAAGAGGTAAATGGAAGGTTAGGTACTTACTCCAAACCCCGTTCAAACCACCAACTCATCATAATCTCCGTCCTCTAGGCACCGAAATAACCGATTTTTGTCGTCGTTCGACGACTTTTCCGGATGTCGCCGTTCGATGACAATGTTAATATGTCGCCGAACGCTGACATACTATGCGAGCACTCATGCGTATCCGGACACCTCTCGAATTCGGCCTCGTCATTCGTGAAAAACGCCGTCAACGCAAGCTGAGCCAAGCGGAACTTGCCCGTAAGGTTGGCGTCAGCCGCCAGTGGATCGTTGGCGTCGAGCGGGGCAAATCGCGTTCCGAGCTCGGCCTTGTCCTCCAAACCCTCAACGTCCTGGATATCTCGCTTTCGGTCGACGTGGAGAGGCCTCCACCCGCATCGGACGCCACAATCGAACCTGTCGACATCGACGCTGTCATCGAAGCCGCCAAGAGACGTTAGGATTCGCGAACCATAGTGATAACGTAACGCTTCGATCTCTTGGACGGCACGTGGCGCCCGTTCAGCTTCCAAGCCAGCACGCATAGCCCGTAGAGCCAGTGCTCGTGAGCGGCGGCGCGCTGCAAGCCGACCTTCCAGCAGATCGTTTTCCATCTCTCCCCTGCCGCGCGTAACCAAAGAATACGAGCGTCTTGAGGCTCAAGAAGCTTGGGCCATTCGAGCGTTTCTTCCATCCGGCTAATCGCGCCGGGCGACGGCGGGGGTCTCTTGAGGCGCGGTGGCTCCTGGCCCACCAGATCCGAGAACTCCGGCACGATCCGGGGCCAGGTCGAGTAATAGCCCTGCATACGCTCCTCTGGCAGGCGCTTGAGAACGTCGACCGCCTCGACGATCCGGGCTTCCACGAGCGAAGGAGTCCATTGGAACTCAGCCACGGCGCGGCTCCCCGTTATCTCGCCTCCCGTAGAGCTTCACGCCGAGTTGCCGGACCAACTCCCGCTCGGGCCAGGTCAACCGATCGTCGTCCTCGGCGATCACGAGCACACCCTGCTCACGCCACCCCTCGCGCTTGATTTGCTCCGGACTCGGCCGATCGCCGCCATAACCCTTCGGATGCCACCTCATCGTCCGACCTCACGAAGACAGGCGGCGTATCCGGCAACATCGGTGATGCTGTCGAGATGGCGCGGATCCCGAGTAAGACGGGCGAGCTTGAGCTCAATCAGGCAAAGCGCGACCTGTGCGGATGTCACCTCGACGCCGAGGACGAGCGACCAGCGCTTGGCGATTTGATCGAACAGCTGCTCCGGCTCGCCATAGGTCTCACGCCGGTTCGCGACTACGCCGGCCGCGTGCTTGAGCAGCATCTCTCCGTTCATCGTGCGTCCTCCCCGAAACGGCTGGCGAGCGCCCAACTCAGAATCGCCAAGGCATCGGCTTCGTTGTCGTCGGACGGCTCGAAACCCATCGCTGTCACGGCGGCGATGACGGCGTCCTTGCCAGCGTTCCCCTTGCCCGTGACGTGCCGCTTGATCGTGCCGACCGGTACGCCCTCGTAGGCAACGCCCCGCTGCTCGCACCAGGCCGTGAGATGAGCGAGGAAGCCGCCATAGATGCGGGCGGCGGTGGTACCGAGATGGCGACGCACCTCCTCGAAGAACACGGCGTCGATCGGGCCAGACGTCCGATGGAGTTCCTCCAGCCAGGATTTGAACCGCAGGAACGCCATGCCGCCGCCCTGGAAGCGCCCGGGCCGGAACTCCGACATGCCGCTCGCGATGGCGCCATCCACCTGGCGGATCGCCCAGCCGGTGCGCATACCAAGATCCATGGCGACCACCACAGGGCGCCTGTCGCCGGCAGGCTCAACGGCCTTCAGGGGCACATGCGCAATCTCAGAACGGCAGTTCATCACCCTTCTCCCAATCGATTTCCGGTTTGCCGACACGGGTCACCCTGGCGCCAGGGAACACCCGCTTGGTCTCGAGAACGGCGTCAGGCAGCCCATCGATGAGGCGTCCCACCTCCTCGAGCGTGAACACAAGACATTCGCGGCAAACGTGATGGGCCTCGGCGTCGGTGCGGACGATGGAGACGACTTCGCCGGAGGAAGGCAGCACGCATTCCCAGACCTCCGGAGAGCGGCCGATGACCGTCTTCCCGCGCCGCCCGATCCAGCGCCGCCCACGCCCGCTTCATTCCTTCCGCCTGGGCGCGCACATAGCTTTCGCGATCGGTCTGGAGCGCGGCGTCGAGCTTGTCCTTCTGGGCATCGAACTTCGAGCGCAGCAGATCCGATACCAGCAGCCGCAATCGCCCGACGCCCCACTTGCGCTCCATCCCGCGGGCGATCTCGTCGAGGCCATCGACGATCGCCTGGATCACATAGGCCGATGGCGCCATCGGATCGGTCGTCGGATCGAAGCCGACGACACCGGCGGCTCTAGAGCTGCGCGTCATGACCACGCCTCCCGAGGGAGGACGGGCGACCGGCGGTGGACGCCGCCGTCTCCCTATAGGAGTCCACACGGTCCACACGTCCACACGGAGGGATTCCTGCGGGTTTCGGGCGCGGTGTGGACGCGCGTCCACACAATCCGTCCACATCCCCGGTTTTCCTTGTGTGGAGGCGTGTGGACCGCCGTCCACTGGCTCCTGGTTCCATAGAGATAGTGCTCGGATATCGCCATCAGACGTCCTCCATGAACTCTGGTTGCTGGGAAGCGATGTCGACTGCCGAGGCCGCGTTCTCGAAACGTCTGAGGGTCACGGGCTTTCGTTTTTCGTCGCAGGTGAAGCCTTGAGAGAGGCCGCCGCCCACGATGCATATCCCCTTGCGGCAGGCCTTTAGCAGCACCTCCCGAAACGGGCGGCTCGCCCGTTGATTGCCCTTGGCATCGGTTTCCCGGTAGCGGGCGAACCGTTCGTCCCCGCCCCAGGCGAGAAGCTTGGCCGCCGCATTCAGCGTGATCTCTGGATCGGTCGTTTGCGCCAACAGGCAGGCGATGACCGCCCGATGCAAATCATCGTCGTCGTCCTGGTTCCGGGATGGCTCCAGTTCTTCAGGCACGAGGACGCCAACCTCGTCGCCATTGGCGATGGTGACGCCTACGCGTCGGAACCACGCCGCTTTGTTCGTGATCAGACCGACATTGGCCTTGGCGTCGTCGAGGCGGACATAGAGATGTCGGTCCTCGTCGACAATACCGAATCGCTCCGCATCCTTGGCACTCATCGAGAACAGGGTCTGGACGATGCGCGCCACACCGGTGAGCGCGCCTGCCCCGCGCGCCGTGTTCATGTTGCCGGCATGACCATCGCTCGAAGCGAGCGGCGGCTTGACCGTGTGATGGACGAGAAGAACAGCGCAGTCGCCCTTCCGGGCGATCTCCCGGAACATGGCGGCCACGGCCTTGATCTGTTCGTTCGAGTTCTCGTTGACCTCGTGGGTTTCGATGAAGGGATCGACCACGAAGACCCCGATGCCCCGCCTGCGGATCTCCTTTGCGCAGGCATCGACATCCGGAAGCCGGACCACGTTACCCATGCGATCGGTTCGCGCGAGCATCAAGGGGCGGTCGGCGCCGCTATTGAGCGCGAGCCTCCCCTTCACCTCGCCGAAGGGTACGTCCCAGTGCTGCAGAACCGCCGCAAGACGCCTTCTTAGCTCGTCTGCGTCGTCCTCGTTGTTGTAGATCCAGGCTTTGGCCTGTTCGTGTACGTCCTGGCCGGTGATCGCGCGGCCAGTGACCACGGCCACCGCCTGTTCGATGCCGAGGGTGGATTTGCCGACGCCGGGTGGCGCCACCTTGACCGAGACGTTGCCGCGAAGCAGCGACCGCCCGAGCAGCCACCGCCGGCGCGGCAACATGGCGACGTTGAGATCCTCGACGAAATCGGCCTCGAGTGGCGAGCGAACCTCGTCGGCCTGGGCCACCTCGTGCGTTGGGTTCGGCGCGCTCCACTTTTCGCGCCCGCCCGAGATCATCCTTTCCACTTCGCTGCGCGTCTGATCGGTCGAATAGCCCGGCAGCGTCAGGGCCTCGGACGCGATCAGAATCTCGTCGTCGGACCAGCCACGGGCGATCCAGTGGCCGGTGAGCCGCACCAGGTTGTTGTGCCAGTGGTCACCGGACCGGATCGCCGCGAGGCATGCTTCCACGGTCACGCCATCGAATTCGGATCCGATGTTGAGCTCCACCGGCCCCGGTGATCGCGCATCCCCCGGCTGTGATCCCGCCTCATCCAGCGGGAAGGCTTTGGCGATTTGACCCGGGTAGTACCAACGCGGTCGGCCATCGTCGAAGGTGAGGAACTCGGTTCGCTCAATGACCCGGCCTGGCTTGGTCGGCCAGGCGATGGAGCCACCCAGGCGCAGTACGCGGCTCGGATTGACGACGGAAGGATCACCGCCAAGGGCAGATGAGAGAGCCCCGTTTTGACGCCGGCAAACTAGGGCGTCGCGTTCGGGCATTTCCTGACGCCAAAGCATCTGTGCCCTGACATACGGATGACGACCGGTCACCACGACTGCGGTCGGTGGGCAACCACGGTGGCGGTAATTCACCCGGGCCGTCGCGAGGACGTCGTCATCAAGATCGACGTAGAAGGCGGTGAGCGCCAGGAAATCGTCGTCATTGCAGCGACCGAAGGGCGGAATGTCCGCTTTGCGCAAGGCCTGCCCGACATAGACGTTCTGGCCCGGCACCCGGTTCTCGCTCACGGCACGCTCGGCCAGCTCGTCGAGCTCGTCGGTACCGAAGATCGCGGCGTATTTGAGCCGACCATCCCCGGCATCCGTCCAGGCAAGCTCGATCCTGCCTTCATGGCATCCATCGAGGTCGCCGCCGAACAGGTGCTCGAGGTGGCTCAGCATCTGCCTCGGGTCAGGCTCGATCATGGGCTGGACGTTGTTCTCGGTCATCGCAGGTACCGGGGCGGTGCGAGGGAAGACGTAAGCCCTCCCTCGCGTCATACCGAATGCCCGATCAGAACTCGGACTCGAGCATCGGATCGGCCGCCGGCTTGGCCGCTGCAGAAACCGGCGGCGGCGGGACATGGCTCGCCTGTGGTTTTGGCGACGAATCGCCGTGCCAGATCTCGCTGATATCGACCGGGCACTCGTCGGGCAGCTCTGCCGGACGGTCCACCCACTTAACCAGCTCCAGCCTCGGCCGATAGTTGGTGCCGTATTTGTCCTTCATCGGCTCGGAGCCGGTGCAGGAAACGACCGGCACTTGGCCGGGATGATTGGCGCGACCCTCCTCGAATACCTGGTAGACCTCGCGGATCGCGTTTCCCATGTGGATGGATGCGCTCGAAAGCTCCACCAGCCCGCCGAAACACTTCTGGCTGAACACCGAGAGCACGAATCCGCGCTTGAACCCCTCGCCAGGGTTCGGCGCGGCGCGATCAAGGGAGGGATCAACGGTCCGTTCCGGAGCCTCGCCCTCACGGAACCGGAGCCAGCCGGTCGCGATGTTCGCCATGTCGGCGACGAAAGTGGGGCGAGCGATCTCGACGTCGCCGTCGTCTCCCTTCACGAACCACTTGTCAGCTTTGGCGTTGAACTTGACGTAGGGCTTGATGTTGCCGCTTGCACCGATATTGAGAGGCATTTCCTCGCTCCTTTCAGCTTCGAATGTTCAGAACCCGTAGACCGCCGCCCCGTTCGCCCGGGTCGTCGCGTTGTTCCAGTAGAAGGCGTCGTAGTTGGGGACCATCAGTCCAGCGAGTTCGCCGGCGTCCGCGGATACGGACAAGAACCGGCCGAGGCGGATCGCGATCTGGCGAAGAGCCTCCAGATGCCGGCGGACCTCGTCTCCCGACATCTCGTAGACCGCGACGGCGCGTCCGTCTTTCTTTCCGGGAGACGGTTTCACATAGGCGAAGCGCATGCCGTAGTTGTCATGGGCGTGCGCATAGACCGCGCCCTGCCGGCCGTGACTGTCGTTGATGCCTGAGGGAAGCCGTTCTGAGGTCTTGAGGTCGATGACCAGACCGTGCTGATCGAACCGCCAGTCGATATAACCGATCACCGGAACCGCTACGTCTTCGAGACGGATCTCGACCCGCTCCTGCGCCGCGGTCGGCACCCCGTACTGACGCAGCTCCGCGAGCCCGTGTTCAACATACCCGGCCAGTTTCTTGCGTTCCGCCTCGCGTCGCTCATCGGCGACGAGCGCCATATCGCGATCGAAGGCACGCTCCGCCGTCTCGACGCAGGCCGCCAGATCACGGTCGGGCCGCATCAGGCCCTCGTGGATACCCTGTTCTGCCGCACGGCCCCGCGCCGCCGTCGCACTGATCGGCGACCGGCGCCCAAGCAGTCGCTCCATGACCCAAAGGGCCGGCTCGGCGGCCCAGAGGTTGAGTGAAGAGGGCGAGAGGTGGTCGATGCCGTGGCGCTCGAAGGCGTTCATGCCCGCGCCCTCCCCACCACGGCCGGCGCTTCGGTCGCCGCCGTGCTGTCGCGCATCTGCTCGGCCTCGTAGGCTTCGATGTCCTCGAGCCGGTAGACCACCCGACCGCCGATCTTGAGAAACCGCGGCCCTTCGCCGAGCCAGCGCCAACGCTCCAGCGTTCGGGGGCTCAGGCTCCACCTGCGGGAGAGCTCGACCTGGTTCAGATGTTTGACTGTCGCCTGTTCGATTGTCATTTTTGGAAATTCCCAATCACTTGCCATTCACCCGGCGTCTGCGTTTGCTCGCCGCCGCGTCGGCCTCCCGTATGAAGGCCAGAATGCGATCGGCCGTCGCCAGTGTCGGCGAGCGCCCGCGACGCAAATTCAGGACCAGAGAGGGGTCTCCGACCGCCTGGCGCCCGAACTCCGTAGGCTTGAAGCCGGTGCGCTCGAGGAACTCCTCGACGGTCGAATGGAATTGTTCGGTCAGCGTCTTCATGATAGGAATATTCAAATCGAATGTTTCCTATTGCGTCAATTGGAAAAGATTGTTAATTTCCTATCATGCAGATGCAAAGGAATGAGGACATGGATCTCGACCCCGTAAGGCTGAAGGTCCTCAAGCTGGTGAAGGATCGGAAGCCGGCGACCGACATGAAAACCGCGTCGCTCGCCATGGGCCGAAATGCGGCCTACCTGCATCAGTTCGTCTATCGCGGCACGCCGAAAGTGCTCTCCGAGGACGATCGCGAGGCGCTGGCGGAACACCTTGGCTGCAAGGCCGAGGAGCTCAAGCACAAGAAGGTGCCGCCCCGCAAACCCCGCAAGAAGGCAGCGCCGAAGGAGGGGCGCGTCGAACCGAGCACCGTGGCGACGGCGCCGGAAGGCTATATGGCGATCCCCGAGATCGACGTGCGCGCCTCCGCCGGCCCTGGCGCGCTGAACGAAGGCCTCGAGGAAACCAAGGAGATGTGGTTCTTCCCGGATCCCGTGATCCGGCACGAGTTCCGCGCGCGGCCGGCGGATCTCCGTATGATCACCATCGACGGCGATTCCATGGAACCCCTTCTCGCCAGTGGCGACCGTATCCTGATCGATACCAGTCAGCGGATACCCGCTCCACCCGGCATCTTCGTGATCTGGGATGGCATGGGCCTGGTCGCCAAGCGCATCGAACACGAGCCGAACTCCGAGCCGCCCAAGGTCGTCATCAAGTCGGTCAATCCCGAATACGACACCTACGAGCGTGATGCGGAGGAAGTCCACATCATCGGCCGCGTCGTCTGGACCTCGAGGCGGCTGTGACCGGGGGATTTAAAGTCGGGCTTGTCGCCCTGGTGGGCCTTGTCCTGGCTGTTCACGCTGGATCGGTTAAAGCTGACAAAGCCGGCGACATGCAGCCGATCAGCCATTTCTCCATCGATAGGACCGAAGTGACCATCGGGCAATTCACGCGATTCGCCGCCGCGACAGGTTTCGTGACAAAGGCCGAGCGCGCCGGTGGTGGCCTCGTCTTTGCCACGGGTTGGGAACAGAAATCGGGCTGGACCTGGCGATCGCCTTATGGCCGGCCGGGTCAGGACGATGAGCCGGCGGCGCACGTTACATTCGACGAGGCGCAGGCCTATTGCCGCTGGGCCGGCAAACGCCTGCCGAGCAAACGGGAGTGGATCGAGGCCGCCTATACGGAGAGGCGCCCGGCGCCATCCCCGCCTTTCAAGCGTGGCCGAACCTACCCCTATCCAACGGGGGACAGCCCCGAAGGCGCCAACTGCCTCGAAGATTGCGGCAAGACGCCGGCGATCGACTATTCCGCCGTCCTCGACCGTGGGCGCGGACATGCGAAAGCCCGCACGACCCGTCCTGGCGTCAACGGGCTCTACGACATGGGCGCCAATGTCTGGGAGTGGATCGATACGGACGATCAGGCCCAGAAGGGCACGCGTGGCGGCTCCTGGTGGTACGGCGCGGCCCAGATGCGTGCGGATTACGACGCCTCGAAGCCGCGGGACACGGCCGTGGTCTATATCGGCTTTCGATGCGTGAAGGACATCAGGTGAGGAAAATGCGGAGAGTGAGGTCTGGTTATCTCGGTTTCGCCAAGTGGATCGGCACGGCGACAGGCGTCGCTGGCGCCGTTCTGATCGCGCTCAACATTGGCGCCGTCGCCGCGGGATTCGCGCTGTTCCTGATATCCTCCGTGCTCTGGAGCGCCGTCGGCTGGCTCCACCGCGAGCCGAGCCTGGTCGTACTGCAGGGCGCGTTCACCGCGATCAACGTGCTCGGCATTTATCGGTGGGCGAACTTCTAAGGAATGGGGCAGGAAAAACCATGAGGACCAAGGATGACGCCTGAGCAAGCGCTCCGCGAGAAGCTGCGCAAGATCGAGGCCCTGTTCGCCGGCGCCGCGACCCAGGGCGAGCGCGTTGCCGCGGGTGCGGCGGCGGAGCGCATCCGCGACCGCCTCGGCCTCGCTGCCGGCAAGGAGAAGGAGATCGAGATGAAGTTCTCGATCTCCGACGTTTGGTCGCGACAGTTGTTCGTCGCGCTCTGCCGGCGTTATGGGATCCGCCCGTTCCGTTACCGCCGGATGCACCGACAAAGCATCATCATCAGGGCGCCCAAGAGCTTCGTAGAGCAGGTGTTGTGGCCCGAGTTCGAGGAGCTGAGCGCCGCGCTGACCACCTACCTCTCCGAGATCACCGAGAAAGTCATTCGAGAGGAAGTGCACGGCGAGACCGGCGAAGCCGATGAAGTCGACGAGCCACGACGGATCGGTCGATGACTTGGCGCCAACTCATATTTGCGGTGGCGGTGGCAAGTTCGGCCATCGGGACTGCTACCGCGCAGTCGCCG
>JAYQSQ010000018.1:0-215819 GCA_038146985.1 Alphaproteobacteria bacterium | reverse complement strand
TCGACATCATGATGGCAAAGAAGAACAGTTCACTGTCGGCCTGGGAGCGGCTGAGATTGGCGACCCGGGTGAAATACGGGGTCGTTTCCTCGTCCCAAACATAGCGCTTGAGAAAGTTCTGCAGCTTGAACATGTCCCACTCCGCCCAGCTTGACCGTCATGACGAAAATGGGGCGTTCGACGAAACACATCGAACGCCCCCTTGTTCTTTCACCGAGGGATGATCGTCGGTCTTCCCTCGCCGAGTGGTCTTCAACTCTTGTTTACGGTCCCTTCGCCCAGGATCTGCTGGGTCTGACGGGCGAGGTCTTCTTCGACCGACACATTCAGGTCGACGCTCATGCGTTCCTTGCCCTCGATGGACTCGCCGGTGTTTTCCGGCCACTCGAGCGTCATCAGCTCGTAGCGCATGTCACGCGGCGCGGCGAGCGCGAGAAAAGCCTGAAGCCAAACCGCGAAACCCGCGATTGCCGCCACAAGCAAGCCGCTGGTCAGGATCGTCTTGATGATCCAGCGATGCGGCAAGCCGACCTGGGAAGCCGAGATCTCATTGATCTCCCAGGAGTCGTAGGCGAAAACCGCGGCGAAATACATCACAACGATCGTGTAGGGAATCATGAAGAAGGTCGCGCCAAGCAGTTCCAGCCAGGCCTTGCGGCGGAACGCCAGATGCTCGCGCACCACGTCGACACGGACCTGAGTATTCCAGACACAGCCGAAGCCCAGCACAAGAGCGAACAGCGCCGTGTGCAGATGCCACTCCGTCTCCTGCAGCAGGGTCGACTCGAAGAGCGGACCAAGGCCAATTTCCTCGGCCGCGTATTTCAGGTCGATCTGGAACTTGCCGGTCTTGCGCAGGCAGACGTCATAGACCGTGACCAGGATCATCGGCACGAAGAGCAGGGATGCCCAGCGGCCAACCCAGTCAACGAACGCCTTCAGCTTGAGCGACAGTGCCACCAGCGCCTCGGCGGTCGCCTGTCCGACCAGGCGTCCACCGGTAATGTCGCCGTCCCTGATGGTTTCCTCGGAAGCCATAATCTCTATCCCCTCTTAACCGTGCACGAAGTGCATCAGTGAAAGCGCGACGTCCGGGAACGCCAGCACCGTGATAACGCCCAGCGCCTGCAGGATCACGAATGGTATGATCCCCTTGTAGATCGACTGGATCTTGATCTCCTTGGGCGCGATTCCCTTCATGTAGAAGAGCGCAAACCCGAAGGGTGGCGTGAGGAACGATGTCTGCAAGTTCACCGCCAGCAGGATGATGAACCAGAACTTGATGTCCTCGGCGGGAATGTGATCACCGAAATCAAGCCCGGCGACCAGCGGCGTGAAGACCGGCAGAACGATCAGGGTGATTTCGAGCCAATCCAGGAAGAAGCCCAGGAAGAACACGATCACCATGACCAGGATCAGCATGCCCCAGGCATCCAGCCCGGCCTTCTCGATGATCAGATGCTCGACCACGTCATCACCGCCCAGCGAACGGTAGACATAGGCGAAACAGGTTGCGCTGATCACGATGAAGAAGATCATCGACACGGTCTTCGCCGAGGTATGGCAGACATTGACGAGAACGCCCTTGCCCAGCCGGCCGTTGAAAATAGCCAGCAGCGTGGCGCCGAATGCGCCGACCGCGCCCGCCTCGGAAGGTGTCGCCCAACCCAACAGGATCGATCCCTTGATCAGCGAGATCAGGAACACCGGCGGCAGGAAACTACGGGCGATCAGGGGGCCCATCTCGTTGCGCGGCACGTTCAGCAGGTTCGCCGGCAAGGGCGGTGCCATGGACGGTTTAACCGCGGAGATCGTCGCAACGAAAATCAGATAGAAGGCAGCCAGGGTAAGACCCGGCACCACCGCCGCCATGAACACGTTTCCGACGGAAATCGCCATCAGATCGGCCATGATGATCAGCATGATGCTGGGCGGGATGAGAATGCCCAAGGTGCCCGAGGCCGCGATCACGCCGCAGGACAGCGCATGGCTGTAGCCCTGGCGCATCATCGTGGGCAGCGCCAGCGCGGTCATCATCGTCACCGAAGCACCGATGATGCCGGTCATCGCGGCGAGGATCGTACCCATGACGGTAACCGCCAGCGCCAAGGCGCCGGGGACCCGCTTCAGCAGGACCTGCACGCAGTAGAGCAGATCGTTGGCGATGCCGCTGCGTTCCATCATCACGCCCATGAACACGAAGGCCGGAACCGCGACGAGAACCAAGTTCTCGGCCGCCTGACCCCAGATCCGCGGGATGAAGTTGAAGAACTCGATCAGCGAGAACGCGTCGAGGAAATAGCCCAAGACCCCAAAGGTCATGGCGAGGCCGCCGAGGATGAAGGCAACCGGATAGCCCGAGAACAGCAAGAGCGCCAAGGTCACAAACATGACCATGGAGATGTATTCCTGTGCAACCCAGTGCAGAGCCTCGCCCCGCGAAATCTCTTCCTGAACCATCAAGTGGCCGGAATAATTGTAGGCGCCGTACGTCGCCAACACGACAACCAGGACCAGTAAGCCAGTCATCAAGATGATGACTTTAGACTCGCCCGACCGGCCTTCTACGCTCGAATCATCCATTAATCGTCCCTCGTCCCCAGACTTCGCCACAAATTTGAACCGGTCTCTTGCCAAAGAGGCGAACCGAATTCAACTCATGATCCCTTCGCGGCGCGTCCTGGCGCCTTCTCTCTAGTGCCCGACACAGGGTTTCCCAGCCCTGACTCGCGCGTCGTAAACTACGCTAGTCTCCGCGATGATACAATCCCGTCATCCCGGTAACACGTCCTTGTTTCCTGCTGGAAACACAGTGAAACCGCCCGTTCGGCAAAACCCGCCCCATAGATCAGACACGCGATCGTGACCGGAACGCCGCTGGCCAAGCGGTCTCAGCCATAAGCAGAATGCATCAGCCAAAGCGCGACTTGCGGGAAAATCATCACCGTGACAACGCCCAGGGCCTGAAGGATGACAAACGGAACGATTCCCTTGTAGATCGACTGAATCTTGATCTCCTTCGGCGCGATTCCTTTCATGTAGAAGAGCGCGAAACCGAAGGGCGGCGTCGGAACGATGTCTGCAGGTTCACCGCCAGCAGAATGATGAACCAGAATTTGATGTCCGCCGCCGGCAGGCTGGTCGCCAAAGTCCATCGGATGATGAGCGGCGTGAAGACCGGCAACACGATCAAGGTGATCTCGAGGAAATCAGGAAGAAACCCAGGAAAAACACGATCACCATGACCAGAATCAGCATGCCCCAGGGGCGAGACCGGCTTTTTCGATGATCAGATGTTCGACCACGTCGTCGCCGCCCAGCGCCTGGAACATAGGCGAAACAGGTGGCGCTGATCACGATGAAGAAGATCATCGACACCGTCCGGGCCGAGTATGGCAAACGGAAACCAACGTGCCGCGGCTCATGCGGCCGTTTACGATCGCCAGCAGCGTCGCACCGAAGGCACCGACGGCGCCGGCTTCGGACGGCGTCGCAAACTGAACAGGATCGATCCCTTGATCAGACCGATCAGGAACACCGGCGGCAGGAAGCTTCGAGCGACCAGCGGCCCCATCTCTCCCTTGGGGATGTTGAGCAGATGCGACGGCAGCGGCGGCGCCATGGAAGGCTTCAACGCCGCGAGGGTCGCCACATAGATCAGATAGAACGCCGACAGGGTGAGCCCCGGCACGACGGCCGCCATGAAAACATTGCCGACCGAGATCGCCATGAGATCAGCCATGATGATCAGCATGATGCTGGGCGGGATGAGAATCCCCAGGGTGCCCGAGGCCGCGATAACGCCGGTCGCCAGTGCGTGGCTGTAGCCCTGCCGCATCATCGTGGGCAGCGCCAGCGCGGTCATCATCGTCACCGAAGCGCCGATGATGCCGGTCATCGCCGCCAAAATCGTGCCCATCACGGTCACCGCGAGCGCCAGGGCTCCCGGAATCCGGCGCAGCAGCACCTGCACGCAATACAGCAGGTCGTTGGCGATACCGCTGCGTTCCAGCATCACCCCCATGAAAACGAAGGCCGGCACCGCGACCAGCACCAGGTTTTCCGCCGCCTGGCCCCAGATCCGGGGAACGAAGTTGAAGAACTCGATCAGGGAAAAGATATCCAGCGTGTAGCCGATCACACCGTAGAGCATCGCCAGGCCGCCCAGGATGAAGGCGACCGGGTATCCGGAAAACAACAGGATCGCCAAGGTCATGAACATGGCGATCGAGATATATTCCTGCATCACCAGGAAAACCGCGCTTCCCCGGCCGACCCCTTCATTGGTCATGACATTGCCGGATTCGATCATCACCGCCGCAAAACCGATCGCGAGGATTACGCCCACGAAAAACAGCATGAGCACGGCAACCTTGCCCTCCGAGGAAGGCGTCTCAGTGCTTGAAGCATCCATTTTGGAGAATCCCGTCACGACCCGCTTGAAAAGCCGCGCCGTCTATACCTCAGACCCGACTTGGACGATAGCCGTGATCCGCGCGACATCACACGTGCGATCAGACACCACCGCGGCGCTTTGCAACGGACAGGCACGGAGGATCATCACCGGTTTTTACGAGCTTTCGCCGAAAAAAGAACCGGGAGCCTCAGAGGCTCCCGGTCCCTCGTATCCTTCAATCCCGCCAGGCCATGCCCGGCGAAGCCGTTGGAACGCCGATCAGTTCAGATAGGTAGCCTTGATGGACTGGGCTTCACCCCAGATCTTGTACTGCTTGCGGAACGCGAAGTAGCTATCGGCGAACTCCTTGAAGGTCGCATCCTTCGCGGACTCCTCGGCAACGACCTCGTTCCAGGCCTTCTCGAAGACGGCCAGCTGATCGTCGGTCCAGCGGCGGTTAGTCACGCCGTATTCCTTCATCTTCAGCATAGCGCCGAAGTTCTGGGCTTCGGTCTCGGCATACTCGGTCAGCATGTTCCCCTTGCAACCGACCTCGATGATGCGCTTGTTGGTGTCGCTCAGACCGTCATGCTTTTCCTTGTTGGACAGGAACTCTCCAATCGAGACCTGCTGATGCCAACCCGGATAGTAGTTGTTCTTGGCGATCTGATAGAAACCGAGCGAGATGTCCATGTTGGGCATCGAGAACTCGGTCGCGTCGATCACGCCGCGCTCCAGGGCCGGGTAAATGTCTGCACCGGCGAGCAACTGGGTGGAGACACTGAATCTTGGTCATGACCTTGGCACCAAGACCGAAGAAGCGCATCTTCAGGCCCTTAAGGGCTTCAAGGCTCTCAACCGGCTTCTTGAACCAGCCCGAGGTTTCCGGGCCGATCGCGCCGCAAGGCGTTGAAACAAGGTTGTGCTTGGAGTAGATCTTGTTGGCGATCTCACGTCCGCCACCATGCCACTGCCAGCCGAGGAACTCACCCAGACCCGGGCCGAACGGCACGGCGGTCATGAAGGCGAGACCCGGATACTTACCGGTGTGATAGCCCGGAGTGGTGTAGCAGGACTCGACCGAGCCCTTGGAAACAGCGTCGAAGCACTCAAGCGGCGGGATCAGCGCGCCGGGCTCGAAGAACTTCACCTCGAACTTCCCGCCGGACATCGTGGTTATGTCTGCAGCGATGCGCTGACCGGCCGGGCCCAAGTGGGCGAGCGTGCTGGCGAAGGCCGCCTGCATCTTCCACTTAACCTTGCCCTGCGCCTGGGCATCCGACACCGAGCCAAACGCCAGAGCGCCGGCAACGGCGGCAAGAGCCGCGGTCTTCAAAAGAGTTTTACCCATTCGTTTAATCCTCCCAATTCTGCTCCTCCATCCCGCGCCGCGGGGTGGAACTCGACAGCCCAACGTCGGGCCCCTGCCCAACGCCGACACCGCCCGGCCTGACTTTTTGGCGTTTTTGCCTTGAAAGCGTAAACCGTGCGACCTAGCCGGGCGTACCCTACTTGACTCATTCGCCGGTGACAATCCGTCAACTGCACGGAATGCTGGACTAGGGTCCACGTCTCGTTTCAGTCGTTCCCGGCCGGACCAGGGGCTCCATCGTGCAAACCCGACGGTTCAGGAAAACTCGGCGCGCAACGCGTCGGAATGCTGACCGATGACCGGCACCGAAAGCGCCTCGATATCCTCGCCCACGACATGCGCCGGCGGGCCATGACCTCTATCGAACCGGCCGGCGTGAGGGTCGGAATCTTGCGCAAGGCCGGATGGTTGCTGACATCGGCAATGGTGTTCACCGCGCCGAAAGCGATCTGGATTCTTAAGCAGGCGCGAACCTCGTCACGAGGTTTTGATGAGAAGACCGCGTTGATCTCGGCGTTCAGATAGTCCCGGTTTGCCAGCCGCGCCGGGTTGTCGACCACCTTCGGATCGTCGGCCAATTCAGGCTTGCCCAGAACGTCGGCACAGAGACGACGCCACTCGCGCTGGTTCTGCACGGCAATCAGGATCATCTCCCCATTGGCGCATTCATAGGCGCCATAGGGTGTGATTGCCGGGTGGGCAAGACCGATCCGCTGCTCGCTGAGTTCGCCATAGGCATGGTGCAGCAGCCAGGGCGACAGCCATTCGACCATGCCGCCGAACATCGACGTCTTGATTGCGGAGCCCTCTCCGGTCCTGCCCCGCTTGATCAAAGCTTCCAGAACCGCGATCTTGGAATACATTCCCGCCGCGATGTCACAAACCGAGGCACCGACACGCCCCATGGCATCAGGCGATCCGGTGACCGAAATCAGCCCGCTTTCACCCTGGACCAGAAAGTCATAGGCTTTCATGTCGGCGTATTCGCCATCCTCGCCATAGCCGGTGATATCAACGGTAATCAGCTTCGGATAGCGCGCCCGCAGGTCCTCGGAACCGAAGCCGGCTCGGGCCGCCGCTCCCGGCGCCAGGTTCTGCACGAACACATCGGCCTTGGCGAGTATCCGTTCAAGCAGGGCCGCATCCTCGGCCTGCTTGATATCGAGCACGAGGCTTTCCTTGCCCCGGTTGAGCCAGACGAAGAAGGCCGAAAGACCGAAGACCTGACGGTCGTATCCGCGGGCGAAATCGCCCTCGGCGCGTTCGATCTTGATCACTCGGGCGCCCGCATCGGCCAACCGGCTTGTGCAATAGGGCGCCGCGACCGCCTGTTCCAGTGCGACGACGGTGATGCCGTCAAGGGGCTTGGTCATGATCGCCTCTTGATCCTAGTAAGAGCGCGGCAGTCCGAGCACATGCTCGGCGATGTAGCCGAGCACCAGGTTGGTGGAGATCGGAGCGATCCGGTACAGCCGGGCCTCGCGGTACTTGCGTTCGACGTCGTATTCCTCGGCGAAGGCAAAGCCGCCGAAGGTCTGCATGCAGGTATCGCCGGCGGCCCAGGCGGCATCCGCGGCAAGCATCTTGGCCATGTTCGACTCGGCGCCGCAGGGCTGGCCCGCCTCGAAAAGCTGCGCCGCCCGCTCGGCCATCAGGGCGGCCGCCTCGGTGTCCGCATAGGCCTTGGCGATCGGGAACTGGATACCCTGATTCTGGCCGATCGGCCGGCCGAACACCTTACGGTCGTTCGCATAATCCACGGCCTTCTTCAGGAACCAGCGCGCATCGCCCAGCGACTCGTGGGAGATCAGGATCCGCTCGGCGTTCATGCCGTCCAGGATATAACGGAAACCCTTGCCTTCCTCGCCGATCAGGCTGTCGGCGGGGATTTCCAATTCATCGAAGAAGACCTCCGTGGTCGAGTGGTTGACCATGGTCCGGATCGGCTTGATCTCCATCCCCTTGCCAAGCGACGCCTTCATGTCGACGAGGAACACCGAAAGGCCATCGGTGCGCTTCTTCACCTCTTCCTTCGGCGTGGTCCGCGCCAGCAGCAGCATCAGGTCGGAATGTTCGGCCCGCGAGGTCCAGATCTTCTGGCCGTTGACCACGTATTTGTCGTTGCCCTTCTTCACCGCCGTGGTCCGCAGCGACAGCGTGTCGGTTCCGCTGGTGGGCTCGGACACGCCGAATGCCTGGAGACGAAGTTCGCCGCTGGCGATCTTCGGAAGATACTTGCGCTTCTGTTCCTCGTTGCCGTGCCGCAGGACCGTTCCCATGATGTACATCTGCGCATGGCAGGCGCCGCCGTTGCAGCCGGATTTATGAATTTCCTCCAGCACCGCCGCCGCCGCCGAAATCGGCAATCCGCTGCCGCCGTATTCCTCGGGGACCAGCACCGCCAGATACCCCGCCTCGGTCAGGGCCTGAACGAATTCAGTGGGATACTGCCGGTTGCGGTCCTTCTCGCGCCAATACTCGCCGGGGAACTTTTCGCATAATGCGGCGACCGCCCGACGGATTTCGGTGATCACCTCGTTCATCTCTTCGGAAGCATGTGGCATGGTCGGTCCTTTCGTCGGCGCGACCTTACTCGAAACGGTCAATCCGATACCAGCGGCGAGGCACCATATCCATGTTAAACGGCCTGATTCCGCTCTTCGCAAGCCTTTTGGCACTGCTCTGGTTGACGCCGGTGCAGGCGCAAGCGACGGCGGGTCTAGATGGATCTTTCACCTTCGTCGCCATGGGTGACGCACCCTATTCCGATCCCTTTGATTTTCTGCGGTTTTCGGGCTTAATCTACCAGATCAACACCCAAAAGCCGACCTTCACCGTTCATGTCGGGGATTTCAAAAGCGGCAGTAGCGCCTGTTCGGACCAGCGCCTGATGGTGATCCGCGACTATTTCGACGACTTCAAGTCCGCCCTGATCTACACGCCCGGCGACAATGAATGGACCGACTGCCACCGCCTCGCCGCCGGCGGCTGGGACCCGCTGGACAGGCTGGCCCTGCTGCGCCGCCACTATTTTTCAACCGCCTTAAGCCAGGGCGAAAAGCCCATCAGGCTGATCCGACAATCCGACGATCCACGGTTCGCGAAGTTCGCCGAGAACGCCCGCTGGCAGCACGGCGAGGTCGGTTTCCTGACGGCTCACGTGGTCGGCTCCTACAACAATGCCGAACGCCGGGATGCCGCCGCGCGGACGGAATTCGCCGAACGAGACGCCGCTTCGTCCGCCTGGATTACCCAGGGCTTCGCCTGGGCGGGCCGTGACGCGCTCAAGGGCCTGGTGATCTTCATGCATGCCGATCCGCTGCGCGGCCGGGATCACGACCGCAAGGTCGGCCGCCCCTTCGGGCGCACCATCAACGCGCTGAAGCAGGGTGCCATCGGCTTCGCTAAACCCGTGCTTCTGGTGCATGGGGATTTTCACGATTACAAGCTAGACAAGCCTTTTAGCGACGAACAGGGGAAGACCATCGCGAACCTCACGCGCCTGGAGGTGCATGGCGCTCCGGACCTCTGGGCGGTGACGGTCACCGTCGACCCCGCCTCACCCGAGCTTTTCAAGATCGCTCCGATGCGGCCCGCCGACGGGGAGCCGAGGCCGCCGGATTGAGTGGCGTCGCCACCTCATATTTTCTCGAAAACCCCCGTGACGGTCACGACCCGCCGCTCGCCGAGGTTGCGGGCCATGTTCCGCAGTTTCTCCGGCGCGCCCGAACCCATCAGCAGCGCCGCGCCCGGCGGCAGTTCCTGCTGACCGCGCGCGGCGCGGGCCTCCCGTGCGGCTTTCTGCTCGGCCAGCCAGGCGAGCGCCTTGGGCGTTACGTCCTCCCAGGAGACCGCTTGAAGTCCGGCCGATTCGATATGCGCTCGCACCCGATCGGGGGGCTCCAGGAAACTGTTGGCCGCGACCGAGGCCCAGGGCGCGGGAAAGTGCGCCTCGCCGCCAGGTCCGGCCATGATGTCATAAAGGCCGAAACGGCCACCGGGCTCCATGACCCTGGCGATCTCGCGATAGAGCGCCGGTTTGTCCTCGATATTCATCGCCGCGTGCTGGGTCAGCACCACATCGAAGCTCCTATCCTCGAAGGGCATGTCGAGGGCGCTCGCCTCGACGATATCCACCAGATCCTCGAGACCGAGAAGCGCGTTCAGCTCTCGCGCAGCGGCACAGAAGTCCGGTGTCAGATCAAGACCGGTGACCGGGCATCCGATCCGCTGGGCCAGCGCCCGGGCCGGGCCTCCGATGCCGCAGCCGACATCCAGCACGCTGTCATCCGGCTTGATGCCAACCAGATCCTGCAATTCCAGGGTCGCCGCCGCGCCTCGGACATGCATCTGATCGAGCTGCCCGATCGCTTCCGGGGACGGATCGGCCGGATCCTCGCCCATCGCGGCCAGCACATCGGCCATCCGGTCCAGCAGCGTGGCGTTTGCATAGTGATCGCGCACGCGGGCTTCGAGTTCCTCGCTCATTTCAGCCCCAGAGCGCGGCGGCGGGCGGCCGGATCACGCTGCCCTCATAGACCAGGCCCGGTTCCCGGTCCCGGGCCAGCAGGAGCGGGCCGTCCAGATCGACGACCTGCGCGCCCTGGGCCACCAGCACCCCCGGCGCCATGGCCAGCGAGGTGCCGATCATGCAGCCCACCATGATGCCATAGCCTTGAGCGACCGCCGCATCGCGCAGGCGCAGCGCCTCTGTCAACCCGCCGGTCTTGTCGAGCTTGATATTGATCATGTCGTATTTGCCGGCAAGGGACGGCAGGCTCGCGGTATCGTGGCAGGCCTCGTCGGCGCAGACCGGGACTCGCCGCTCGACTCCCGCGAGCGCTCCGTCATCGCCGGCGGGAAGCGGCTGCTCGATCATCTCCACGCCCAATGCGGCCAGTTTCGGCGCGACATCGAGATACTGTTCGATCGTCCAGCCCTCGTTGGCGTCCACCACCAGGCCGGCGGATGGCGCGGCGGCGTGAATCCGCTCCACCCGCTCAAGATCGAGGCCGTCGCCGGTCATCTTCAACTTCAGCCTGGGCCGGTCCCGGTTCTCCGCCGCCTTGGTGGCCATAACCTCCGGAGTGTCCACGCCGAGGGTGTAAACCGTGGTCACCGGCGCCGGTGCCGCCAGCCCGGCAAGCTCCCATGCCCGCTTGCCGGAACGCTTCGCCTCCAGATCCCAGAGCGCGCAATCCACCGCGTTCCGCGCCGCGCCCGCGGGAAGAACCGAAAGCAGGGTGTGGCGATCAGCGCCGTCCGCGATTGCATCAGCCGCCGAACGGATCTGCGCCTCGACGCTGTCCAGGGACTCGCCGTAGCGCGCATAGGGAAAGCATTCGCCGCGTCCGAAAACCGCGCCGTCCGAGATTTCGGCGACGATCACCTCGGAGACCGTGCGGGCCCCGCGCGAGATGCGGAAAACACTGGCGAGCGGCCAGGCTTCGCGGCTTACAGAAAGCGATCTCGGCATGCGTCCCCCGGACAAATCGGATCGGGTCCCGGCCCTCAGATATTGTCGACGATCGCCGCCACGCCGTCTCGCAGCGCGTCGACCGTCGGCAGGCCGGTCTCGTCGGCCACCCGTTTGCAGAAATCCCGCGCTTCAGCCTCCGACAGCGCGGAGGTATTGATCGAGGCGCCGACGCATTTCACATCCGGATTGACGATCCGAGCGGCCCAGAGATTGGCTTCAATGCAGGTCGGAATATCAATCACCGGGAAATGCGGCATGCCGCGCATGTGCGGCCGGCCCGCCTCGTGGCAAACGACCAACGCATCCGGCTGGGCGCCATGGATCAGTCCGATGGTCACTCCAGCATAGGAGACGTTGAACAACGAGCCCTGTCCCTCTATCAGATCCCAATGATCCGGGTCGTTCTCGGGGGCCAGCCATTCCACGGCGCCGGAGATGAAGTCCGCTATGACCGCGTCGATGGATACGCCGGAGCCGGCGATGAAGATACCGGTCTGGCCAGTGGCGCGGAAATCCGCTTTCATTCCCCGGCTTCGCATCTCCTTCTCGATAGCGAGCGTGGTGAACATCTTGCCCACGGAAACGTCAGTACCCACCGTCAGCAACCGTTTGCCCTGGCGCTTCTTGCCATTGGCGACCTCGAAATCCCGGGTCGGCTGGCGCACGTCGTGCAGCGCCCGCCCGTTGGCTTTCGCCGCCGCCGCCAGCTCCGGGATCTGGGTGATCCGCGTGTGCAAGCCGCTCGCGATGTCCATGCCGAGATTGACCGCCTTGACCAGTTCGGCGGTCCAACTTGCGGGAATGACACCGCCACGGTTGGCGACTCCAAGGATGACGGTTTTCACGCCCGCCGCCGCCGCTTCCTCGATCGTCATATCAGGCACGCCGCAATCGGCGTTGCAGCCCGGCAACCGGCGTTGCCCGAGACACCATTCGGGACGCCAGACCCGCACGCCGTTCGCCGTCTTGGCGGCTAGCTGATCGCGCGCGTCACCTAGAAAAAGCAGATATGGGCTGTGGATTTCCACGGCGTCCCCCGAAGAATGCGTGAACCGTCGGCGTGAGAATAGGATCAGGCGCCGGCCAACGCCAGTGCCGTGGTGAACCGAAATTAACCGGCTTGTCCGCGGTTCTGCTTTCCTTCGGCCCGCTGGATCATTTCCTGCCAATCCGCCGTCAGATTCTCGAAATATCGGGTGTAGGCGTCGGGGCCCATGTGGACCGGACGGGTCGCCTGCTCGGCCAGGCGGTCCTCGAGTTCCGGGATCTTTGCCGCATTCTCAAACCAGCCGGCGATCTCGGCGGCCATTTCCTCCGTGATCCGTTTTGGGGCCAGGATCCCCCGGTCGATGCTGAAACTGCCGGGAATGCCGGCCTCTTTCAGGGTCGGAACGGCGGGCAGTAACGTGGCGCGTTCCTCGGTGGTCACCGCGAGGGCTTGCAACTCCTTTTGATCCGCCCGGCGCTTGGCGCCGGTCACTGAAATGATCCCGATATCGAGCTGGCCGGCGAGAAGAGCGGCGAAGCTTTTCCGGCCGGCATCATAGGACATGATCCGGAAGCGCGCGCCGGTCACGTCCTCCAGAGTCATCACCATCATGCGTTCCAAGAGACTGGACGACTCGCCGATCGCGACCGCGTTTTTGTCCGCCGCCGCCTTTTCCACCAAATTCGCCAGTGTAGCGTCCTGCAAATCGCCCTTCGCCACGACCAGCAAGGGAGTCCGCGACACCATGGCGATGGGCTTAAATTCATCCCAATTCGGTTTCGCTGGATCGAAAAGATGGTCGGCAACGAGCGACTGGGTCGTGGCAAGCAGCGTGCATCCGTCCGCCTCGGCCTCGAGGACTTCGGCCATCACGCTGGACCTGGTGATGTTGACGACCCGGATCAGCGGACCCGAGCCGCGCCGATTGATGGTTTCCGCATAGGCACGCATCACCAGGTCCGTCGCGCTTCCCACGGCATAGGGCACCGTCAGGCGCACACTGATGCATTTAGGAGCCTCCGCGCCGGCCGATCCCATGGACGCAGCGGCACAGGCAAGGGCAAACACGGTCATGAAGATTAGGCGGATCGTCATAACGGAAACCTACACGGTCATAGTCGCCCCGGTCCACAGCGCCGGTTTGTGTGCGATCCCAAAAACCGCTACAAGGCGCCGGAAACGAACCGGCTGGGAGCGGCGGCATGGCGGGCGATCTCAAGGTAGGAATTGGCGGCCTCGGCGCGATTGGGCTCAAACTCGCTCAGACCCTGGACGAGGGCCGGATTCCCGGCCTCCGGCTCGGCGCGGTGTCGGCCCGCGATCACGACAAGGCGCGCCGCAATCTCGCCGGCCTGTCGGCCATGCCGGACATCACCACGCTGGCGGGCCTGTCAGAGACCTGCGAGGTGATCATCGAATGCGCGCCGGCGGCGGTCTTCGGCGAGGTCGCGGACGCGGCGGTCGCGGCGGGGCGGATCTTCATTCCGGCCAGTGTCGGCGCGTTGCTGCCGCGCATGGACTTGGTGGACAGGGCGGCCGAAACCGGCGCCCGGATCATTGTTCCCACCGGCGCCCTGATCGGTCTGGATGCGGTCCGGGCCGCCGCGGAAGGCAAAGTCGAAAGCGTCACCCTGACCACCCGCAAGCCGCCGAACGGCCTCAAGGGGGCGCCGCATCTGGTGCAGAACAACATTTCGGTCGAGGGCCTGACCGAGCCGAAGCTGGTTTTCGACGGCACGGCGAGGGCCGGCGCTATCGGCTTTCCGGCCAATGTGAACGTCGCGGCTGCCCTCAGCCTCGCCGGCATTGGCCCGGACCGCACGACACTTCAGATCTGGGCCGATCCGGGCGTTGACCGCAACATGCACACGATCACCGTCGAGGCCGACAGCGCCCGCTTCACCATGACGATCGAGAACATTCCGTCCGAGGAGAATCCGAAGACCGGCAAGATCACCGCGCTCAGCCTGATCGCAACTTTGCGGCGCCTCACGGCGCCGTTGGTCGCGGGGACCTAGAAGGGGAGTCCGCTAGGACAGAAGGTTAAGGTTCAGCCCGGAACTCGGAGCGATGCTCTGCACCAGACCGACCAGCGCGGCATTGTTGTTGACCGGGCCTAACGAGGCACCCTGGGCTTCGAGGTCTTTCTGGATCAGGTACTGCTCGATGAACTTGACCGCGTAGGCGGTGTTCTCCAGCGGCTTCAGAAATGTCGACTCGGTTTCGCCCGAGGCGCCGCTTTGCTCGCTCAGGATCTTGCTTTGGATATCCAACGCGAACTTCTCGCCCTTGAGCTTGCTGGCGGTACTTCCCGCCGCGAACAGCGCGTCATTCAAAAGCGATGTTCTTTCGGCGATACTGCCGCCGTTCAGCACAGTGTAAGAGAAACTGGACAGCGCGGCACTGAAGGAACTCTTGAAACCGGACTGCGCCGCCACGGTCAGCACGGTTCCGACCGAGCCCAAGGCAATCCGAAGATCATTCGCGAAGGGCTGGATGAGGTTCTTGCCCTCCACCTCGGCCTCGGCAATGAGACCGTCGAGATCGGCGGTCAATTGCCGGATCTCGGCATCCAACGCGCCCTGCGGGTCAGCGGTATTGGCGACGAAATCGAAAGTCGTCCGATCCCGGCTGAGACTCTGCGCCAGGGCATCAACGGCCGGACGATAGGTGTTGTTGACACCGTCAACCAAGGCCGAGGCGTTGCCCACGGTGATCGTCGCCGGCAATGCGGCCAGGATCGAGGTATCCAGCGTGCCGCCATTGGCGCGGACAGACACACCAGTGTCGGCGGTATAGTCGATGGTGCCGCCAGTCAGCAGATTGTCAAACGAGATGGTGTTGGTGCCGTCGGACACGGAACCCGGCGTGTTGATCGCATTCTGCAACGCCGACACCTTGATCGCGTAGTCGTCGTTGATGGCCGTCAGGTCGGCCCCGGGTTTTACGGCGTCCAACGCCAGTTGGCGGATGTCGTCGAGCAAACCGGTCACGGATCCCAAGCGGCTGCTGGCGTCGTCCTCGGCTGAGATGCCCTTTGCCAGCTCCTGGGTGCCCAGGGTGTGCGCGAATCCGATGCCGGACCTCGTGCCGCCAAAGCTGGAGGCGTTCACGCCGTTCTGGATCGACGCACTGGCGAAATCCGTCTCGGCTGTATTGTAGCTGGCTTCGGCGGCCGCAATGTCGGCGCTCAGAGTCGCGAAGCTCGTGGCCGCGACCTGATCCCGCGCCGCCTGCAGGTTGGTCAGGAACGACGTTAGATCAAACCCCTTGGTAACAACCGCGGTGCCATCGGTCTTGACCACCGTCGTGATGTCATTATTCGCGATCGCGGTGATTCCGAGGCCCGCATCTCCATTCGGCCGGAACAGATTCTCGGTAATGCCGGTATTCGGATCCGTGTAGGTGGCGCCGTTGATGAGGCCGTTGTTGCCGAGGATCTTGTTCGCCTCGACGGCGAATTCATTTGCCAACTCATCGACTTCGGTCTGGTCGGAAGCGTCCCGCAGCCGCTGGAACAACGGGTCCAGATTGTCAAAGATCGGCGTGGCTTTCGTCAGCGCGTCGTTCGCGGCGGCAATCAGGCCGGATTGCCGGATCAGATCGGGGAGCGCGGCCTGCTGAACCGGAATTTCGGCAGCATTGACGCCCGCCACATCGGTGACATTCGCAAGATCCGAAAGCTTCGTGCGGATCGTCTCCAGCTGGCTCTGGATCGCGCTGATGGCCGATTCGGCGGCTGTAACTTGCGAGGTCGCGGTTCCCAGCGCCGCAATGTCGTCGGCGAGGATTTCCTGCTTCGACTTGGAAACCGCCGTCACGCCACCGCCAAGTTTCGCCTGATTGATGTCGAACTTGGCCTCGATCAAGGCGGCCTGCTTGTCGATCGACTGCCGGGCGATCTCCGGCGGCAGTCTCAGGGCGGAGGTCACGATCGTGCGAAGCGGCAAGTCCCCAAGGATCGAGAAAGTGTTCTCGATCCCGTTGACCTTGCCCAAAAAGAAGAAAGCGTCGCGGACCGCCGGGTTCTGATTGCCGACATCCTTCTGAAACTCGTTGTTCAGGAACTTGTCGATGACTTCCTGCTGCTTGCTGGCGGTCACCAGATTGATCAGATCCTTGTTCGGGGCATCAAGGAACGCCGCAAGTTGACCGAACCGGGGGTCTTTCAGCCGGTTCGCGAAAGAGTTCACATCGGTCGGATCGCTATTGAAGATCGCCTTCAGTTTGCCGGGATTGTTGATTTCGGCGTCGAGACCGAAAGCCGACAGCAATACGCCAAGCACCTTGCGGTCCTTGACCAACTCGTCCACGGACTCGACCTTCGCGGCCTGCTTCTTGAAGGACTCGATCGCCTTGTCGACGTCGGCGCGGTTCCGGAATTGCTCGCGGTATTGAACTTCGTTTTTACGGATCTGCTTAAATAGCGCAAGAGCCGAGACCGACGGGCCTGCGCCGCCGCCTCCGCCACCTAGTATACCGAGAGCGCTCGCTGCGTTCGGCATGCTCTTTTTCTCCTGCTTCTGCAGATCCCGATACTGCGCCTAACCAATGGATTAAGCAACTTCCGGGCCAATCCCCGTTATGGAGACCATATTGATATAGATAAAATTGCATCTAATGTCAAGAGGCAAAGCGCGTTCGACCGGTTTGAGCGGCCGCCTCGCAGGTTGCCGGTGGCGCGGCACGAGTCCTATAGTCTCAGGTGTCGACTTCCCGCGCGCAACAAACCCAGAGCCGTGCCATGTTCACCACCCGCCCCGAATTACTCGGCACCTTCGGTGTCGTTGCCACGACCCATTGGCTAGGCACCGCGACCGGCATGGCGATCCTGGAGAAGGGCGGCAACGCCTTCGACGCGGCAGTGGCAACGGGCTTTGCGCTTCAAGTTGTCGAACCACATCTGAATGGCCCGGGCGGCGACATGCCCGCGATTTTTCACGTGGCCGGCGAAGCCTCGCCCCGCGTGCTCTGCGGCCAGGGCCCGATCCCGGCGGCGGCGACGATCGGCAAATTCAACGAGCTTGGGCTCGATCTCATTCCCGGCAGCGGACTGCTCTGTGCCGTGGTGCCGGGCGCCTTCGATGCCTGGCTCACCCTGCTCCGCGATCACGGCACGATGAGTCTGTCGGAGGTCATGGGCCCGGCGATCACCATGGCCCGGGACGGCTATCCAGTGGTGCCCCGTATCACGGCAACCATCGACACGGTGCGTGCGCTGTTCGCCGAGGAATGGAAGACCTCCGCCGCGCTCTACCTGCCGGGCGGCAAGCCGCCGGCGCCGGGGACAATCTTCTCGAACCCGGTCATGGCGGAGACCTATGCCCGGATCGTCACCGAGGCCGAGGCCGGCGGCGGCAGCCGGGAAGCCCGTATCGACAGGGCCCGGCGGATCTGGTCACAAGGCTGGATCGCAGAAAGCATCGACACCTTCGTGCGATCCGAGGCGGTGATGGACGTGTCCGGCCGCCGGCATACCGGCCTGCTGACCGGGCAGGACATGGCCGATTGGAGCGCCAGCTACGACGCGCCCTCGACTTACGACTACGGGCGCTACACCGTCTGCAAGCCCGGCCCCTGGAGCCAGGGTCCGGCGCTGTTGCAGCAACTGGCGATCCTGGATGGAATGGGGTTGTCGGAAATGGACCCGACCGGCCCGGATTTCGTGCACACGGTGGTCGAGGCGGCGAAACTCGCCTTCGCCGATCGCGAGGCCTATTACGGAGATCCGAATTTCGTCGATGTACCGATGGATACGCTGCTGAGCGCCGGATACAACGCCGGCCGGCGGGGCCTGATAACCTCCGAGGCCTCGGGCGAGCTCCGGCCCGGCGCCATTGACGGCTACCGTGTCGAGATCGACATGGCCACGGCCGACCGGTCCGGTGTCGAGGCCGCCGCCTCCATGGGCGCGGGCGAGCCGACCGTCGCCAAGACCGGCGTGTCCACGGGCGATACGGTGCATCTCGACATTATCGACCGGCACGGCAACATGATTTCCTGCACCCCGAGCGGCGGCTGGCTGCAAAGCTCGCCGATCATTCCCGAACTCGGTTTCTGTCTCGGCAACCGGGGCCAGATGTTCTGGCTGGACGAAAACACGCCCTCGGCCCTGGTGCCGAAAAAACGGCCTCGCACGACCCTGTCACCCTCTCTCGCCTTGCGCGACGGGGAGCCGTACATGGTGTTCGGAACGCCCGGCGGCGATCAGCAGGACCAGTGGTCGGCCCTGATGTTCCTGCATCACGCCGAGTACGGCATGAATCTCCAGGAGGCGATCGACTGCCCGGCGTTTCATACCGAACATTTCCCGAGTTCGTTCTGGCCGCGCGGCCGCACGCCGCGCAAGGTGGTCTTGGAAGGGCGCTTCCCGGAGGCCACGGTCGCGGAGCTGCGGCGGCGCGGTCACGTGGTCGAGGTCGGCGAGGACTGGTCCGAAGGGCGCCTGACCGGTGCCGCTCGCGACGGCCGCTTGCTCAAGGCGGCGGCCAACCCGCGCGGCATGCAGGGCTACGCCGCCGGAAGATGACGCGATGGTCAAGATCAGCCACGGTGACGCGGTGCAACTCCTGGCCAATACCATGGCCGAGATTGTCGGGCGCGACACCGAGGTCTACCGGGACTTCATCCGCGCGATGAAATCGGACGAGATGATGGACATGATCCTGGCGCAGTCGTCTTTCGATTCCCTGCCCGGGGATGTTCGTCGAAAGATCGCGGATCGGGTCGAGGAACTGGTCCGCGAACACGCGGAGGGGTAGATTTCATGGCTCGGACTGGCCGTACGCCTCGGTGCTTTTCAGCGCGATGGTCAGATACTCCCTCAGAAACAGGGCGACGTCGGGAACCATCTTGAACGCCCGTTCCCGGCCATCGGCGAAACGGACGCGCAACAGTATGTCTTCGCCGCGAACCTCCACCACGAAGGACTGGGCCTCGGGAATTTCGACCGAGGCATCCTTGCTCTCGGACCCCGGCTGGCTCATGAAATAGTCGAGCCACTTGCGTGCTGTTAGATCCTCGCTCGCCATGCTTTTGCCGGGTTCCTTCATGAGCGTTTACGGCAATGTGCCGCACTGTAGCATTTTTTCTTGGCGCTCCCATAGCATGCCTGTGGCGCCGGATGGACGCGACGGTGCGACCTGTAGCCAGCATGGCGGACGTTACCTTTGCAACGCCCTTCGTTGATCGACTGTGCTAAACTCCGTCGGAAAGACGCGGCGGCATCGGCGCCGTGGACCACGGCCGAAAGGGAGCCATGAAGAAAGTCCTGATCATCTTCATCTTGCCACTCCTTCTGCTGATCGGCGCGGGTGTCGGTGTGCTCGTCCTGCGCCTGATCCCGGGAATCGGCCCCGAACTGATTCTCGGCGGAGAGCCACCGGGCATGGCGGCGGCGGAGCCCGAAAAGCCGAAAGAGGATCTGCCGCCCGACCCCTTCGCCAAGTCCGGCGAGCAAAGCATTTATTTCACCATGGACGAATTCGTGGTGGATCTGCGCGCCGAAGGGCGCAAGCCGGTATTCCTGCTGCTGATCCTGTCGCTGGAACTTTCGAACGAGAACGCGCAGACCATCATCGAGCCCAAGGAACCTCGGATTCGCGATGCCGTTAACATCTACCTCAGCAGCCTAAGGCCCGAGGATCTGAATGGCTTTACCGGCATCCAGACGGTCCGCAACGAGATCTGGAAACGGTTGCGCAAGATCATCGACAACGACGAGTTGCTGAAGAACATCCAGATCTCCAAGCTTAGTGTCAAATGAGCCGGTCAGCCGCCGGTCGCCGCGCCGATCTCGCGGGTGGCGGTCTCGATCGTCGATTCGAGTTCCGACATGAAGGCCTTGCGATCCATCCCGCGCGGCATCACCGGCAGGACCCTGACGGTGATCAACCCGGGACGCTTGAAGAAGGCCTGACGCGACCAGAAACTTCCGGAATTGAGGGCGATCGGCACCACCGGACAATTCAATGCCCGATACAACGCGAAAACGCCGGAATGATAGGGCGCTTCCGCGCCTGGCGCGACCCGGGTGCCTTGCGGAAAGATCATGACCGGGCGTCCGTTCCCCGAGGCTTTGCGCGCTTCGGCGATCATATGTTTGAGCGCACTGCCGCCGGCGCCACGGTCGATCGGCACCATACCCACCTTGGAGATGTAGAAACCCAGAACGGGAAGCTTCAAAAGTTCGTGCTTC
Source organism: Alphaproteobacteria bacterium (assembly GCA_038146985.1). Taxonomy (GTDB): domain Bacteria; phylum Pseudomonadota; class Alphaproteobacteria; order Thalassobaculales; family Thalassobaculaceae; genus JADHLJ01. The sequence goes on along the minus strand of JAYQSQ010000018.1, from coordinate 195,387 downwards.
AGGACGATGGACGGATCGTCGAAAATGGTGTGAAGCGCCAGGGTCTCCCATGCGGACTGGTGTTTGGAGGCAACCATGAACGGCCCCTTGGGGATGTTTTCGATCCCCTCGACCCGGTGCGAAAGGCCGACCGTCACCTTGAGCAGCCACAGAACCAGCCGGATCCAGAAATCCCGCAGCCGGCAGACCCAGCGGCGCGGCCCGAGCACCAGCGGGAGCCCGAGGATCCCCAGTACCAGCGTGACCGACATGAGAGCGATATTGAACAGAGTCGATCTTAGGAAAATCATGATCCCCTCGCCGCTCCCCCGATTTGGCGCGCCGTCTCGCGCCGTGGTGCCGGCGGCGGATGCCAGCCCCTGTCCTGTAGCGCACCAGAACTGCCCTGTCACCGAGGGAGGAAGTGCGGGGTGAGCGAGACCTCCCGTCGGATTGCCGAGATCCTTAACGACGCGGCGAGGGACGGTGCCACGCTCACCTATCGCCAGATCGCCGACCGCGCGGAAATTCCCCCGCTCCGCCGTATCCAGACGGTAACGAGCACGCTGGAGGAAATGGTGCGCGCCGACCACGCCGCGGGACGGCCCCTATTGGCGGCGCTCGCCGTCTCCAGAGCGGGCGACGGCCTGCCGGGCCCGGGTTTTTTCCAACTGTGCCGTGACCTCGCGATGTATTTCGGTCCCGACAATGGCCCGCAGGCCAGATTGTTCCACGAGATCCAATGCCGACGGATTTTCGATACACTCGCGTCATCATGATCACGGAATCTCGAAGCAAGGAGAGGGCGCGGATGCTGGATTGTCGTCCGCGATGGCCTACATGCTGACCGGGATCTCTTCTCCACAATGGAAACAATGATGCGACCATCCAGGATTGCCGTCGTCGCCGCGCTGGCGGTTGCCGCTCTTGGCGCGGTACGCTTTGCGGTACACGCGGCGACGCGGCCGGCAACTCACGAACTGGTCCAGCAACGCCGTTCCTTTGGTGTGTCGTCGCTGTCGATCAACACCGGCGACTCCCTCGTCTTCGTCAATGGCGACCCCTATGCCCACAATGTGTATTCGCGCGAACCGGTCGGCTGGCTGGATCTCGGACTGCAGGAAGAAGGCGACCGCAAGACCGTGGTGTTCGATATTCCCGGCACCTTCGATCTGCGGTGCCGGATTCACCCGAAAATGCAGGTGACGGTGACCGTCAAGTAACGCCGGGGAGCGGACCGGCCAATAGACCGGAACCGCTGTCGCGCCTAAACTGTTTCGACCGCCTTCCCCCAGGCTCCAGATACGGGAGAAATTATGAAAAAGGTGGGAATCATTGCCGCACTGGCGGCATGTACCGTCACCGCCACCGCCTGGGCGGCAACTCTGGTGGTCGAACAGCGCGGGCGTTCTTTCGGCGTCGCGGCTCTCGAGGTCCGGGTAGGTGATATCGTGACCTTCGTGAACAACGACATCTACGGCCATAACGTCTATTCCGAAACCGAGGGCGCGGTGTTCGATATCGGCCTGCAGGAGCCGGGTGAGACCCGGGACGTCACTTTCGAGGAAGCCGTGGTCGCCAAGGTGCGGTGCCGGATCCACCCCAGAATGCGCCTGCAGATCACCGTATCGAAGTAAGCCGCCGGGATGTCGATCCGGGCCAAATTCATCATCGCGCTGCTCGTCGCCGTGGCCATCGCGGCGCTTCTGGCGGGAACCACATTGGTTTCCACCTGGATGCTGGGCGGGCTTGCCCAGTCGATGTACGACAAGCCGCTGCAGGCGATCAATTTCGCCAGAGCCGCTCAGACCGGCTTCATGGTCATGGATCTGGAAGCCCAGCTCCGGCGCCGTCGCGACGAAGCCCGTCAACGCGACCTCATGGATAAGTTCCTGACGGATATCGATATCGTCGAGGAACGCAGCCTGTCCGAGCGAACCAACACGCTGGTCGCCACGCTCCGGGAGGCGGTCGGACAGTGGTCGGTGGCGGCCACGGGGGCCGTTTCGATGACCGGCGGGGTCGAACCCGAACGCGAACGTGTCCGCCGCGACCAACTCGCGGCCTTGATCAGAGAGGATCTCGATGTCCTGGTTCAGACAGCCGCCGAGGACGGCTATCGTTTCTGGCTTCGCGCCCAGAACGGGGTCGAGCGCACCCGGACCGTAACCTGGGGTATCGTCGCCGTCGTCCTGGGACTGTCGATCCTGGTGGGCATCGTCGTGGTCTATACCATCGTCCGCCCCATGAACCAGCTCGGACGGGCGATGATCGCGGTCGCGGACGGCAAAACCGATATCGCGGTTCCCGGGCTCAACCGCCGGGATGAAATCGGCGGCATGGCGGCGGCGCTTTCGGTCTTTAAAAGAGCCATGGCCGATGTAAGCGACGCGAAAGACCAGGCCGAGGCCGCGACCCACGCCAAATCCGAATTCCTCGCGATGATGAGCCACGAAATCCGCACGCCGATGAACGGCGTCATCGGCATGACCAGGCTGCTGCTGAAAACGGATCTCGCGCCGGAGCAGCGGGAACGCGCGGCCATCGTGCTGGAGTCCGGCGAGAATCTGCTGACGATCCTCAACGATATTCTCGATTTCTCGAAACTCGAGGCGGGCCGAATGGACCTTGAGTCGGTCGGTTTCGATCTCCGCCGCATGGTCGAGGGATCGCTCTCGCTGATGGCCGGGCGGGCCGAGGAAAAAGGCCTCGCGCTCGACTACGAAATCGATCCCGAGGCGCCGCCATTCGTAACCGGAGATCCAGGACGGCTCCGCCAGGTCCTGCTCAACCTCATCGGCAATGCGGTCAAATTTACCGAGGCCGGAGGGGTTACGGTCAAGGTTACGCGCCGAACCGACGCTTCTTCCGCCCGTGGGACGGTCGCGCTGCGCTTTTCCGTGATCGATACCGGGATCGGCATACCGGCCCAGACTTTGGACACTTTGTTCGAAAGTTTCAGCCAGGTCGACGCGTCGATAACCCGGCGTTACGGCGGCAGCGGGCTCGGCCTGTCGATCTGCAAGCAGATGGTCGAACTCATGGGCGGCGCGATCGGCGTGAAAAGCACCCTAGGCCAAGGTAGCGAGTTTCATTTCGATCTTGACCTTCTTCCCGCCGAGGCCGACGGAACGGAGACGCAATCCATCGGCGTCCCCAGCCTGCCGCCGCTCAAGGTACTGGTCGCCGAGGACAATCTGGTCAACCAAAAGGTCGCCCGCGGCTATCTCGATGAAGGTGGTCACGCGGTCACCATCGTCGGTGACGGCGCGGTAGCCGTCGAAGCGGTGAAATCCGGGACCTTTGATCTTGTCCTGATGGACATGCAAATGCCCGAAATGGATGGTATCAGCGCGACCCGTCACATCCGCGCATTGAGCGGCCCGGTCGGGTCGGTCCCGATCATTGCCGCCACCGCCGGCGCCATGGCGGAAGATATCGACCGTTGCCTCGCCGCCGGGATGAACGACTTTGTCCCCAAGCCCATCGACCCGGTCAGTCTGACACAGGCCATGGCCCGGGCCCTGGGGATCTCGGAGGACCGCGCGGATGGCGCGCCCGAGGAGGCAAGCTCGATCGCCGAGTCCCTGAGCGCGGATGGCGATGCATTGGACCCGAGCGTCTCGGAATCGCTTTGCGAGCAACTCGGCGATGATTTCGTGCTCGACCTGCTGGTCGACTATGACGAAGCCGCCGAGCGGCATCTCGGCAACCTCACCAAGGCCCTGGAGGACGATGACGAGCAGGCATTGGCCGGTGTCGCCCATGCCCTGAAGGGTGCGAGCGGGGCTCTCGGCCTGAGGGGAACTTTCCAGCTTGCGATGGCTGTTGAAATCGCCGCCGCAAGCCACCAGATGGGGGAGGCGAGAGAATTGTGCGCCCGTCTCCCCGACACCGTGAACGAAGGTCGACGGCTCCTAAGGGACTACATGGAACAACGCCAGAATGTTAACCTCCAGACACCGTGAGTCGTATTTCGAGAATGGATATTCGACCGGCATGACGACGCCTCCCAACGCCAGCCTGGAACGCTCCTACGAAGGGCTGAGGGTCCTGATCGCGGAGGACGAACCGCTCGCGGCGAAGCTCGCGCGGGGCGCCCTCAGGCTGATGGGTATCACACAAGTCGTGGTTGCCCGGGACGGACTGGACGCGATGAAACAGCTCGCGGAGTGCAACGGCGATTTCCAGCTCATCATATCCGACTGGAACATGCCGAACATGACCGGGATCGAGTTTCTACGGACCGTGCGTAAACTCTATCCGCGCATCCCGTTCATCATGCTCACGTCGAACGCGAACAAGGAATTCGTCCTCGACGCCGCCAAGCATGGCGTCACGGCGTATATCGCCAAGCCGTTCTCGCTCGATCAGATGCGACAGAAGGTCGAGGCCGTTTTCAAGATCTGACCGCCCCGTCGGGCGAAAGCAACCGATTTGTCCTACACACCCCGCGCCGGCAGCTTCGGCAGCCATCGCGGAACGGTATCGAGATAGCTCTGATAGGCCGCCCCCAAACGCTCAACCAAACGAGGCTCGACCACCAGCCTTATCAAACAATCCGCCACCACGAAAAGCACGACGAGATAGGCGATCACAGGCGGCCAGTCATACAGCAGATACTGCGCCGCGACCGCGATCAGGACGCCGAGGAGGATCGGATTGCGCATGTACTTATTCAATCCCGAGGCCCCTGTGGACACGCCCGCCGAGGTGGCGGCCGAATAGGCCCCGGCGACGACCAGGCCGACCCCAACGGTGAAAAGCGGCAGACCGAGCATCCGCACCCAGGATTCGCTCATCGAGCCGAGAAAATCCAACCGGCCACCGACCAGGAAGTATGGCACGGCGAAAATCAGAAACGCCGGCAGAACCAGGGTCACGAGGAGGTTTCTGGATGCAGGCATGGCACCGCCTTTGCGCAATCGAACGACCTCATTCAGAGACGGTGCGTTCATTGTTCCGAATGATCACTCAATCAATATGCCACGACGACTACCATCACGCGCGGCGCTCACTGTAGGATATGGGGCATCGTTCGAGGAAGGGAACACCCGATGACTACACAAGAGCGTGGGCTCGCCCGGGGGCTGACCAATTACGGCGACATGGATTTCAGCCTCTATCTGAGGCGTGCCAACGCAGCCTCCATGGGATACGGCCGCGAGGTGCTCCGAAAACCGGTAGTTGGCATAGGCGACACCGGCAGCGGGTACAACAACTGCCACCGCCATGTTCCGGAGATGATCGAGGCGGTCAAACGGGGCGTGCTCTCCGCTGGTGGCCTGCCGATCGTGTTCCCGACCATCTCGCTCGGCGAGACCTTCCTCAGCCCGACCTCGATGATGTACCGCAACCTGATGAGCATGGACACCGAGGAGATGATCCGCGCTCAGCCGATGGACGCGGCGGTCCTTATCGGCGGTTGTGACAAGACCTTGCCGGCCCAGCTCATGGGCGCGGCCAATGCCGACGTTCCGGTCGTCTCGCTGATCACCGGCCCGCAGCTCACCGGACACTCCGAGGGCGAGCGGCTCGGCGCCTGCACCGACTGCCGGCGATTCTGGGCCAAGTTCCGGGCCGGCGAGGTTGATCAGGCTGGTATCGACAAGATCGAGGAGCGGCTGGTCACCACCGCCGGCACCTGCGCGGTCATGGGGACCGCCAGCACCATGGCCTGCCTGACCGAGACCCTAGGCATGGCGCTTCCCGGCACCGCCGCCATCCCGGCGGTCCATGCGGATCGGCTCCGCGCCGCCGAGGCCTCGGGTGCGCAGGCGGTAACCCTGGCGATGACGCCGGCCGACCAGCGGCTGACGCCGCGCCGGATCATGACCCCGGCATCGGTGGAAAACGCGCTCAGAGTCCTCTTGGCGGTCGGCGGTTCGACCAATGCGATTGTGCACCTGACTGCGGTCGCCGGCCGGCTCGGCATCCCGGTGCCGCTCGACCGGCTCAACGTCTTGTCGGACGAAACGCCGGTTCTGATCGATCTCAAACCGACCGGCGATCACTATATGGAGGATCTGTTCAAGGCAGGCGGCCTCGGCGTGGTCCTGCGCGAATTGAAACCGTTGCTCAATCTCGATTGCATGACCGTCACCGGCCAGACCCTGGGCGAACGTCTCGAGAGCGAACCGGCCTATGTCGACCGGGCCGTGGTGCGCGCCTTCGACAACCCGATCCAGCCGATGGGCGGGCTTGTCGCCCTGTTCGGATCCCTGGCGCCGGGCGGCGCGATCCTGAAACGCTCGGCGGCGGATCCTACATTGTTCGAGAGCGAAGGCCGGGCGGTCGTGTTCTCCTCGCTGGAGGACATGGCGGAGCGCGTGGACGATCCCGATCTGGATGTGCAGCCGAACGACATGCTGGTGCTGCAGAATGCCGGCCCCAAGAGCCCGGCGGCGATGCCGGAGGCCGGCTACCTGCCGATCCCGAAAAAGCTCGCCCGCGCCGGCTTGAAGGACATGGTCCGCATCTCGGACGCGCGGATGAGCGGGACCGCCTACGGCACCATCGTCCTGCACGTGACGCCCGAGGCGGCGATCGGCGGACCGCTCGCCCTGGTGAAGACCGGCGACCGCATCCGGATCAGCGTCAAGAATCGGTCGATCGACCTTCTGGTCGACGAGGCGGAACTGGCCCGCCGTCACGCGGCCCTGCCTTCGGACAGCGTGCCACACCATGCGCGCGGCTATCAGAAGCTCTACTATGACAGCGTTTTGCAGGCCGATGGTGGGTGCGACTTCGACTTCCTGCGCGACCCGGCGCTGCTGTAAGCGGGTTCGGCTGAGACGATGCGGCTGTTCCTTCTGGTTCCGGACGCTCTCGGCAAGCTTGAAGGGAAGCTGTTCTCGCCCCTTGCCAGCGTCCGGCTCCGCTGCCTGGAGATCGCTCCCCATCTCGCCAAGCTCGGTCACCGCCCGCGGCTGGTGATCGACCGCGAGGTGCCGGCGATGGTCCGGGATGGGAGCTTTTGGGAAGCCGACGCCTATATCAACTTCAAGACCACCTACAATCTCGAGGCCTATCTGGCGGAGGCGGTGGCCCGTGACAAACCGGTCCTCTTCGATATCTGCGACAATGTCTTCGTCGGTGAAGACGCCGCGGCGAATGAAGCGCTGCTGTCGGTCGCCACTTTGGCCACCACACCGACCGTTGCGCTCGGCGACCTCGCCCGCGCACGCGGCGCGGTCGCGGCTGAAATCCCCGATTGCATCGAAGGAGATGGCTCCGACGCGCCGCCCGGTGGTCTAGCCGGAACGGTACGCCTGCTCTGGTTCGGGCGGCGCCAGAACGCGGAGCCGCTAATGGCCAGCCTCGCGGATCTGGCCTCTCCGACCGGCCTTTCCCGACACCTGACGGTCGTATGCGACGACGCGGCTCTTCTTGCCGCCGAGATCGGCAAAGCGGTGCCGGATCTTTCCGTGGAGGCGGTGGAATGGTCGCCAACGGCGCTCGCCAGTGCTTTGTCGCAGTGCCACATCGCCCTGACGCCGATGTCGGATGACGCGAAACACGTCACGAAATCCGCGAACCGGCTGGCCCATGCGCTGCACCACAACCGCCCGGTCGCGACCCAACCCTTTGGAAGTCTCGACTGGCTCGCCCCGTACGTCACCGTTGCACAGAATCTCGGCGACGCGGTCGAAAGCATCATCGGGAACTGGCCGGATACGCTCGCCAGGACCGAGCGCGGCATGCGGGCGGTTCGCGAAAGACTGCATCCCGAAACCGTGGCCCACACCTGGGACGAGGCGCTTGCCATGGCGGCTGAGCGGGTCTCGCAACAGCCCAAGGCGGCTCGGCGACGGACCGGGGTCAGGCTCAATCTCGGGTGCGGTGACAAGCTGCTCCCATACTACATCAATATCGACGCCATGCCGGAACGCGGCGGCACAAAGCCGGACATGGTGCTCGATGTCCGAGATCTCTCGGCCTTCGAGGACAATTCCGTCGACGAGGTTCTGAGCGTCCATCTGATCGAACATCTGCCGCGCTGGGACGCGCCCGCGGCGGTCGCGGAATGGGTGCGAGTGTTGAAACCCGGTGGCGCGCTGATCATCGAATGCCCCAACCTGCTGGCGGCCTGCGAAGCGATCACGACCCAACCGGAAGCAGCCATGCAACACGACGGAGAGCTCGCCCAGCGGACCATGTGGGCGCTCTACGGCGATCCAGGCGGCCGCGACGCTCTGATGATGCATCAATGGGGATACACCGCCGAAAGTCTAGGCCACCTCTTAAGGCAGGCGGGTCTGGAGAATGTCCGTTCCGAGCCGCCACGCTTCAAGCTCGGCGCCCCGCGCGATCTGCGCATCGCCGGCACCAAGCCTGGTCCCTGACGGCTGCAAAGAAAGACCGCTCGCTATTCAGAAGGGAGTTCTGCGGTCTCTTTCTCAACTTTCTTCGGGCGTCTCGGGAAACGGTAAAGTTCGTCTGGATTATCGCGCAGAATCCGCCGCCTACGGCTCTCCTCGGGCACCCAATCGGCGAGTTTATCGAGCAAGACGCGTGTCTCCGGCGAATCGTCTTCGACTCCGGCATGCGGCCAGTCGGAGCCCCAGACCATCCGCTCGGGCGCCCAGTTGACCAGCGCTCGGGCGATGTGGTCGACCTCCTCGTCGTCGATGCGGCCACGTCGCGAACTTCGATAGGGCGCCGACAGTTTCACCCAGACCTTGTCTCGGTCGATCAGCCGGGTCAGCGCCTTGAAGCCGCGCTGGGTCAAGGTCTTGGTACGCAGGAACAGGCCGATATGGTCAAGCACGATCCGGCCCGGCCATTCCCGGAGAACCTGCTCAACCTCGTGGAGGTCCGAGCCGTCCATCTCCAGTTCCACGTCCCAGCCGAAATCGTGCACCCGCCAGGCAAGCCGGTCGACCGCGCTCCAGGTGTCCAGCGCCGCCCCCCGCCGCATGACGGCGCGGGTGGCAACCATCCCCAGCGAGAGAAGATCCTCCAATTCGCGGTCCTCGACCGTGGGGCGCACCGAAGCGACGCCTCTCACCCTATCGCGACCAGTTCCTTCATCATCCTTCGCCAGCGCTTCCATCGAATCGATGAGGCATGCGTGATCGCCGCCGTACTGCTCGGGCTGCACCAGGACGGCGCGATCGGCGGCAAGGTTACCGGCAATCTCGCGATACGCCTCGACGGTATGATCTTCCATCCGATTGACAGAGAAACCTGCCGCCGGCGGGTAGCGGTCCGAGGGCCCGAAGACCTGAACATGACAGTCGCTTACTCCCTCCACCGGCCCGGCCGATTTTGCCGACCCGGCGAGAATGGTGGCGATCTCGTCCTCACCCGGAATAATCACTTTTCCTCCCCAGCCGCGCGGCGCTGGATATGCGACTTGTGCACGAGCCGGTCATATCGCAAGCGATACCCAGGGTCCAAGCGCCGTTCCACTCAATCGACCTCGTTGGGATGACGGAAGAACGATCACACCTCGACAAAATCTATTAAAAATTCTATAATTTTCAATGCATTAGGTAAATTCTGCCGATCGGTGGGCAACAATTGCTGTCGATACTGACAAATCCGTCGCTGTTCTCCGGCCTGCAGACACTGCGGGAGGTGAACACCCGGGTTGCCGAGTCGAGCAAGGCCGTGTCCACCGGCCAGAAGCTCCGGGGCGCTCTTGACGATGCCTCCAATTTCGCGATCTCTCAAGGATTGAGGGGCGAACTCAGGGCCATCGATGCCGTTATCCAGGGGCTGAATTCCGCCAAGGGCGTCGCCAAGGTCGCGGTCGCCGGCGCCGAGGCGACTTCGGATATCCTGAACGACATCCGCGTCAAAATCATCGAAGCCAGCAATCCCGGCATCACCACCCAACAGCGGCAGATTATCCAGAATGACTACGTGAACCTTCTCGCCGACATGCGAAACATTTTGGAAAACTCCACTTTCAATAGCATCAACCTGCTTATCGAAATCGCGGTCCCTTTCAATTTGGCGGTCGGGCAAGTCCTCAACCTCGATGTCCTCTCCAACACCCGCGGCGATACAATTCGACTCGGCGGCCATCGTCTGGACCTGATTTACGCGCGCCTCGCGAACGAGGACTTGAACAGCATCGCCAACGCCAACGCAGCGCTGAACATCTGGAACACCAACATCTCCTTCATGAACAGCGCGCTGGGCGATCTCGGCGCCGACTCTAGGCAGCTTGAGTTCCAGGTCGATAACCTGATCCAGATCCGCGATCAGGTTTCGGGCGGGCTCGGAAACATCGTCGACGCGGATCTCGCCAGGGAAGCCGCCGCGCTCGCCGCCGCGCAGGTTCAGCAGCAATTGAGCGTGCAGACCCTGAACATCGCCAAATCGCAACCCACCATCGTCCAGCAACTGTTCGAGCGGGGATGACGTTTCGCGACCCGCCGGAAGATTTTGGGATTTTCACCCCCGATTGAGCTAAAACCCCTCCTTGCCGATCCGCCGCCAACCTCCCGCCCCTTTCGAGCCAGGACCGTTTGAACGTGAAGATCCTCGGAATCAGTCACCCGATCTCCTGGAATTCCGCCGCGTGTGCGGTCGAAGACAGCGCGCTCCGGTTCTTTCTGGAAGAGGAGCGGCCCATACGCTTCAAGCACGCACCGCATGTTTTCCCGGCCCGAGCGGTCGAAATCTCGCGTGCTGTTCTAGGCGAGGAATACGACATCGCCGTCGGATTTCAATACGCAAGCCCGGAGCAGGTCGGGTTGTCGGCCGACTCGTCAGAAGCCTTTCTTCGCGATCCCGAAAAGACCTTGCGCATCGTCGGCGGGCAGGCCGATATCTTTCGGCGTTTTCAGGGCCATCGCGTGGTCTTCGTCGACCATCAGGAGGCCCATGCCTATTCGGTGATCGCACAGAACCGGTTCGAACCCGGACTGGTCGTCTCCCTTGATGGATGGGGCGGTGCCCATGCCGGTCTGATTGCACGCTGGAACGGCACGTCCCTTGCCCCACTTGCGACCATCCCTCCGGAATATTCGCTCGGCGTCTTCTACAGCTATTTCACCGTGCTCTGTGGCTTCCGCTACCATTCTGGGGAAGGCACGCTGATGGGGCTGGCGGCTCTCGGCAAGACACCGCGCGAGCTTCCCGAAACAATGTTCGACCAGGAAACCCTGCTGCCGGAGCGCAACGCGATGGAGCGCTTCCTGACGGGAATCGAGCGGCCGACCGAGTTTCAGGACCGGGCGGACTGGGCACTGACCACCCAGCGCTACTTCGAGCGCGCGCTGACGTGCCTGGTCGAGACCCACCTGCGGCCCGAGGACCGATCGATCATGCTCGCCGGCGGCTGCGCGCTTAACTGTACCGCCAACGGCCTACTGGCCGAGCGTTATCCGGATCGCCGGATTGTCGTGCAGCCCGCTTCGACCGATGCCGGCACGGCTTTCGGGGCCGCCGTTTCCCTGGCACTTTCCCGGGGCGAAAGGGTTCCATTCGAGCATGCCTATCTCGGCCTCGACGCCAAGCCCGATCCGGCGATGGTTCCCGGCGTGCTGACACAGGAAGACTTCAGCTCGGGCCGGATCGTCGACCTCCTAGCCGCCGGGAAGATCGTCGCGGTGTGTACCGGACGCGACGAGGTCGGGCCACGCGCGCTATGCAACCGCAGCCTGATCGCCGGCGGCCATGCCGAAACAACCCGCGAGAAACTCAACAAGGTAAAACGCCGCCAGTGGTGGCGGCCAGTCGCGCCGGTCACCACGAGAGCGCTGGCCCCACAATGCCTTGCCGGGCCGGTCAATGCGGATCTGCGCTTCATGAATGTCGCGGCAAAGGCCTCTGACACCCTCAAGGAAAAGGCCCCAAGTTGTGTTCATCTCGACGGCTCGGTCCGGATCCAGATTCTCGACCAGGCCCACCCGTTGCATCCGGTGATCGAGGACTATCATACCGCGACCGGCTGCCCGGTGCTGGCCAACACCAGCTTCAATATCGGCCCCGAACCCATCGTCCATAGCTTCGAAGACGCCATGCGGACCTTCATGTTTGATGACGGGATCGCGGCGTTGCTGACGGGATCGACGCTTTTCGTGAAGTGACCAAGAGAAATCCGCGCCGTCAGTAGAGCTGGAACTCCCCCGTCCGCTTGAAGGTCTGAAAACGCGCCAGCGCCCGTAAATGCCCCTCCAGGAGCGGCGGCAGCGCGTCGGGCGCGAACCAGTCCAGGGCTTCGGTCTCGACGCCTTCGGCATGCAAGGTGCCGCTCCACCGGCTCGCATGAAAATCTAGGCCAAAGGCCTGCACCACATCGCCGTTGGGATAGTGCATCGTCTCAAAGCGCGGGTCAGATGAGTATCCCCAGGGCTTGGCGTCCAGCACTTCAAGTCCGGTTTCCTCGCGCACCTCGCGCAGCATGACTCTAACAATATCCTCATTCACTTCGGCATAACCGGAAGGGATGCACCAAAGACCGTTGTCCGCACGCTTCTGGAACAGAATTCGTCCGTCACCCCGCTCGATGATGCAGCGGGCACCGGGCATCAGGATCAGACGGTTGCCGACAACCTCGCGCAGGCGTCCAAGGTAGCTGTCCTTGAAATCACTCACGCCGGAGCGCCCTGCCCCTACATCGTGGCGCCGATCTGCCAGGGGATGAACTCGTTGTCGCCGATGCCGAGCTCCTCGCTCTTGGTCGGCTCGCCGGATGCGGTGCGCACCACCTTGTCGAAGATCCGCTCGCCCATCTCCTCGATGGAGAGATCCTCGTCCAGGACCTCGCCGCAATTGATGTCCATGTCCTCTTCCATGCGCCGGTACATGGTGGTGTTGGTCGCCAGCTTCAGCGACGGCGCCGGCTTGCAGCCGTAGCAGGAGCCGCGCCCGGTGGTGAACGCGACGACGTTGGAGCCGCTCGCCACCTGGCCGGTGATCGAGCAGGGATCGTATCCGGGGCTGTCCATGAAGACGAAGCCCTTGGTGTCGATCCGCTCGGCATAGTGATAGACACCGCAGAGATTGGTCACCCCGCCCTTCGCCGCCGCGCCGAGGGATTTCTCAAGGATGGTGGTGAGCCCGCCGGCCTTGTTGCCGGGTGAGGGGTTGTTGTTCATCTCGCCGCCATTGCGCTCGCAATAGTCTTCCCACCACTTGATCCGCTCCACCAGCTTCTCACCGACCTCGCGGGTGACCGCGCGGCGGGTCAGCAGGTGCTCGGCGCCATAGATCTCCGGCGTCTCGGACAGCACCGCGGTGCCGCCGTGCCGGACCAGCAAGGTCGCCGCCGCGCCAAGCGCCGGGTTGGCGGTCATGCCGGAATAGGCGTCCGACCCGCCGCATTGCAGCGCCAGGGTCAGCTCGCTCACCGGCACCGTCTGCCGCTTCGCCCTGCCGGCCTCGGGCAGCATGTCGGTGATCAGTCCGAGCCCGCGCTCCACGGTCTTGCGGGTACCGCCGGTATCCTGAAGCGTCATGGTCTGGAACCTCGGACCCCGTTCCAGCCCATAGGCTTCGAGCAGGAAGTCGATCTGATTGACCTCGCAGCCAAGGCCGACCATCAGGATGCCGGCGAAATTCGGATGCTGGGCAAAGCCCCAGAGCACGCGCTGGAGGTTGGCGTAGCCCTCGCCCGCCCCGGCCATGCCGCAGCCCGTCGAGTGGGTGAGCGCCACGACCCCGTCCACCGTCGGGTGTTTTGCCATCAGTTCATCGGACACCGCGTCGGCAATGTATTTCGCCGCCGTCGCCGAGCAGTTCACGCTGGTCAGAACACCGATATAATTGCGGGTGCCAACCCGGCCGTTCGCCCGCACATAGCCCTCGAAGGTGCGGCGCTCGGCTTCGGGAACATAGGCGGTGGTCGTCACCCCTTCGCAGAACTGATAGTCCCGGTCGAAATCCTTCATCTCCACGTTGTGGACATGCACATGCTCGCCCGGCGCGACATCCTTGCTGGCAAAGCCGATGACCTGGTCGTATTTGCGGATTTCCTCGCCCTTCGCGATCGCACGGGTGGCGATCTTGTGGCCCGACGGCACCGGCGCAATGACCGAAACGCCTTCATCGTCGATACCGGTGCCGGCCAGCATTTCGACCCGCGCGGTGACGACATTGTCCCGGGGATGCAGGCGAACGGTCAGTCGGTTACCGGAATTGTGTCCAGCCAGGGCCATGGTGTTTTCTCCGTCAAGGGGTTGGCCGGACTATAGACCAGCGGGCGGTCCCGGGAAACGGGCTTGCTGGCGCGGCATGTCGGACGCTACACAGACGAAACCTTTGACTTGGAGAGACCGAGATGGGCAATCGACTGGCCGGCAAGACGGCCCTCATAACCGCTGCGGCACAAGGCATCGGGCGCGCCTCAGCAGAGGCCTACGCCGCCGAAGGGGCCCGGGTGATCGCCACCGATGTGAATGCCGCGAAGCTGGCGGAAATGGAAAGCATCGCCGGCGTCGAGACAAGAATCTTGAACGTACTCGACGGTGAGGCGATCGCGTCGGCCGCAAGGGAAATCGGCGCGCTTGACGTGCTGTTCAACTGCGCCGGTTTCGTGCATCACGGCTCGATCCTGAACTGCGACGAGGCGGCCTGGGACTTCTCCTTCGATCTCAACGTGAAGGCGCAGTACCGGATGATCCGCGCCTTCCTTCCGGCGATGCTGGAAGCCGGCGGCGGCTCGATCGTCAACATGTCCTCTGTCTGCTCCAGCCTGAAGGGCATCGTCGACCGCGCGGTCTACGGCGCCAGCAAGGCGGCGGTGATCGGGCTCACCAAATCGGTCTCCGCCGACTATCTGCGCCAGGGCATCCGCTGCAACTGCATCTGTCCGGGCACGGTGCAGTCGCCGTCCCTCGACGACCGGATCAATGCGTTTGATGACCCGGTCGAGGCGCGCAAGGCTTTCATCGCGCGCCAGCCGTTGGGCCGGCTCGGCACGGTAGAGGAGATCGCCGCGATCGCGGTCTATCTCGCGTCCGACGAGTCCGCCTATACCACTGGTCAGCCCTTCATCGTCGATGGCGGCATTCTCGGATGAGCGAAGCCTCGGATTTCAGCCTCGCCGCCTTCAGGACGGCCCAAAGCCGGATCGAAGGGCGCGTGCGACGCACGCCGCTGATCGATCCTGCCCCGATGAAGGAGAGCCCGGTTCCGAGTGCGCGCCTGCTGCTGAAGCTCGATAATCTGCAGCCCACCGGGTCGTTCAAGGTGCGCGGGGCGAGCAACACGCTGATGACCCTGACGGAGGCGCAGAAGCGCGCCGGATTGATCACCGCTTCGGGCGGCAATCACGGTCTCGGGGTCGCCTATGCAGCATCCATGGCCGGCTGCCCGGCGGTGATCTATTTGCCGACCAGCACGCCGCCCGCCAAGGCTGAGAAGCTGAAGTCCTGGGGCGCCGAGGTGATTTCCGCCGGCGCGGTGTGGGACGAGGCCAATGTCGCCGCTCTCGCCCATGCCGAACGGACCGGCATGACCTATATCCATCCTTTCGCCGATCCGAAGGTCATACACGGCCAGGGCACCGTGGCGCTGGAGATCCTGGAGGACGCGCCCGAGACGGATATCCTGCTGGTAGCGATCGGTGGCGGCGGGCTGATCGCCGGCGCAGCGGCGGCGGCAAAGGCCGTGAAGCCCGGCATCAAGGTCATCGGGATCGAACCGACCGGCGCGCCGACCCATTTCGAGAGCCGGAAAGCCGGCAAGGTCATCACCCTGGACCGCATCGACACCCGGGCCGGAACCCTGGCGCCCCGCCGGTCGGACGAGCTCAATTTCGGCCTCATTCAGGCCCATGTCGATGACATCGTCCTGGTCGAGGACACTGACATGGAACAAGCCGCGCGCTGGCTCTGGTTCGAGCTCGGGATTGCCGCGGAATTGAGCGGTGCCGCCGCCCTGGCGGCGCTGATGACCGGCGCCGTCAAGGTGCCGTCGGACGCAGCGGTGGCGGCCATTGTCTGTGGTGCCGGAACCGACGGGATTTCGTGACGTGGCCGTGACGCTGCACGGCATGCATTACAGCGTCTATGTCCGGGTGGCGCGGCTGGCTCTGGCCGAAAAGCGGGTCGACTACACGCTTGCCGAGGTCAACCCCTTTGCCCCTGAAATCTCTCCTGAGCATCTGAAGCGGCATCCCTTCAACCGCGTGCCGGTGCTGGAACATGACGGGTTTTCGGTCTACGAGACCGCCGCGATTGCCCGCTATGTGGACGAGGCCTTCGACGGCCCGCGCCTGCAGCCCGCCGAGGCAAAGGACCGCGCGCGCATGACTCGGATCATCGGCATCATCGACAGTTACGGCTACCGGCCGATGGTGCGCCAGGTGTTCCTGGAGCGGATCTCGAAACCGGCCCGGGGCGGCGTGACCGATGAGGCGGCGGTCGCCGAGGGGTTGGAAAAGTCCGCCCATTGCCTCGGCGTCCTCGAAGGCCTCAGCCGTGACGGACCGTTCCTTCTCGGCGATGAGGTGAGTCTGGCGGACCTGCATCTCGCACCGATGGTCGACTATTTCACCCGGCCCGAAGAAGGCAGCGCGTGCTTCGCGCGCTACCCGAGATTGGTCAGATGGTGGGAAGGCATTCGGCACCGACCCAGCATCGCCGCCACGCGACCGACGCTTTGGGATTAGACGAGCGAAACTTCGCCCACATCCCGCGCGTCGATCGAGCCCGCCACCTAACCTGGCGGTGATTAGTCCGCGTAGTCCGGCTCTTTGCGGTCGAGAATCCGCTTCAGCGCGTCGAAATGCCATTCGGCATTGGCACGGCCGCCATAGCGCATCGCCGAGCCTTGGTAGGTCTTGTAGGTCTTCTCGATGATCGGTTCCGGCAGCTTGCGCAGCGGCCGCCCGGTCCACATGGCGTAAAGCTGCACCTGGGCAACGCGCTCCAGATAGTAAAGCCGGTCATAGGCTTCGGCGATCGTGTTGCCCAGAGTGAGCGCGCCGTGATTGGCCATCAGCATGACGGTGTTATCGCCGCAGGCCTTGGAAAGACGTTCGCCCTCGGCGGGGTCTAGGCCGGGGCCGTCATAGGATTCGTCGTACCCGGTCTTCATCATGGTACCGAGCTCAGTCTGGCCGATCGGCTGGATATGCTGATCCTCCAGGCGGGTCAGCGCGCTGGCAAAGGGCATGTGGGTGTGGAAGACCGCCGCCGCATTGGGCATGTCCCGGTGCATCGGTGCGTGGATGCAATAGGCGGAGCGTTCGACGATGCCCTCGCCACGCTTCACCTCACCGTCATAGCCGACTTCCATGAAGCAGCTTGCGTTCACCTCGGACCAATGGGTGCCGAACGGGATCTGATAGTAGCGGTCGGTGTGGCCCGGCACCCGATAGGTCAGATGGTTGAAGATACCCTCGTGCAAATCGTGCATGACGGCGCAGCGATGCGCAGCCGCGAGATCGACACGGGCCTGCCACTGTTCGGCGGTATGGCCTTGGGCTTGAGCTTTTGAAGAGACGAAGTTCATCGGGATCTCCCGGGTTCGGAATGGAGCGGCGGAAATTGGCGGGCAGTTTCCTCCCCCAGATCCCCGGGGTCAATCCACGTCCGGCAAACAACACCCCTTCGATGGCGGCTATAGCCCCGCCACCCTGGCGATCTCGGCATAACTGTCGCGGCGGGCCTGCTCGCTATGCGCCCAGGTGACGATCGCCACCTCGTCTACGCCGAGCCGCCCAGCCAACTCGTTGATTCGGGTCATCACCTCCTCGCCGGTGCCTACGAAGGACGTCTTGCGCAGCTCGGCGATCCGAGCCTCCTCCCGCTCGTTGTAGGCATGGGCCATTGCATCCTCCGGGCTCTCGAAGGTCAGGTGCAGGCCCCGGTCGCGGTAGAGCTGCCAGCGCGCGCGCGAGGTATAATGATACTGCGCCTCCTCATGGGTTTTCGCGGCAAGCGCCCAAACGCAGATCCCCGAACGCGGTTCCGGGTGCCTCTCGCTCGGCTTGTAATTGTCGCGGTAGAGCTTCAGGGCCTGTTCGCCCATGGCGCCGTCCGAGAAGAACCAGGCGAAGGAATAGGGAAGGCCGAAATAGGCCGCGACCTGCGCGCCATAGGCTGAACTGCCGAGAATCCAAAGCTCGGGGGCAGTCTCACCCTGGGGTTGCGCCTTCAGGCGGGCGAAGGTGTGGCCTTCCTGCAGCGGCTCCCCATGCACCCAGGCATTGAGATCCATGACGTCGTTCGGAAACTGGTTCGGCCGGTCCGCCGCCTGTGGGTTGAGGGCGAAGGCGGTCAGGCCGTCCGAGCCCGGCGCCCGGCCCAAACCCAGATCGATCCGGCCCGGCGCCAGGGCATCCAGGACCCGGAACTGCTCGGCCACCTTGAAGGGCGCGTAGTGGGGCAACATCACGCCGGCGCTGCCGACCCGGATCCGTTCGGTCGTCGCGGCGATGGCGGCGATGACGATCTCCGGCGCGGTACCGACGATGGCGGGGTGGTTGTGATGCTCCGAAACCCAGAACCGGTGATAACCGAGCGCCTCGCAATGCTTGGCCAAGGCAACCGTCTCACGGATCGCGGCACCTTGGGGACGCCCTGCCACGGCGATGGATTGATCAAGAACAGACAGACGCAAGAAATTGACTCCTAATGAAGCGGCGAGCTCACGCTAACCCAAGATTTCCTGGTTATGCTCGCCCGGCGCCGCGACCCAGGTCCGCGCGCCGACATCGGTCGCGGTGAACAGCATCGGCGTGTTGGCGACCCGGTAGCTTTGGCCCGCCTCGCCCACCTCGACCGCCGCGCCGCGCTCGTCGACATGGGGGCGGGACATGGACTGCGCAAGCGTCAGGTAACGCGCGCAGGGGCATCCGGCTTCATTGATCCGCCGCTCGGCTTCCTCGGCACTCAATTTCACGACTTCGCCTTCGATCAAACCCAGCAACGCGTCCCAGTTCTCCATGCGGGCCCGGGGTTCGGCGAAGCGGGCATCCGTGATGAACTC
Source organism: Alphaproteobacteria bacterium (assembly GCA_038146985.1). Lineage (GTDB taxonomy): Bacteria > Pseudomonadota > Alphaproteobacteria > Thalassobaculales > Thalassobaculaceae > JADHLJ01. The sequence goes on along the minus strand of JAYQSQ010000018.1, from coordinate 176,511 downwards.
CTCCCGGCCGACCGCGCGGGCCAGGGCCGCGAAATTCGCCTGGCTGACCGGTGCCACCATGAGAAACCCGTCGGCCGCCCGGATCGGCGCAAAGACCGGCGCCTTGGCCGGGTTCTCGACCTGAGCCGCCTGATACTCATAGGCCATCATGTTGTGGATCGCATCGATCATCGCAACGTCGATCCGCTGTCCCCGGCCGTTGCGTTCGCGCCCGAAGAGAGCCGCGCAGATAGCGGAACAGGCATGCACGCCGCCCATGAAATCCGGCGCGTTGCTGCGATGCCGCAGCGGTCGGTCCAGCGAGGTCTCGTAATCCATCATCATCATGTCGAAGCCGCTAGAGGCGTTGATGATGGTGGCGAAAGCGGGCTTCCCCGCCTCCGATCCCGTCTGCCCGTAACCGGAGACCGAGCAATAGATCAGATCCGGCTTGAGCGCGCAGAGCGCGTCATACCCGAGACCAAGCCGGGCCATCACGCCGGGCCGGTAATTCTCGAGAACCACGTCGACGCCCAACACAAGCCGCTTGATCGCCGCGATCGCGGCCGGGTCCTTGAGGTCGAGCTCGATGCATTTCTTGCCGCAGTTGAGATGCCCGAAATAGGCGCTTTGCGTGCCCTGGAACGGCGGGGCGTTGCGCATGACTTCCCCACCCGGAGGCTCCACCTTGATGACCTCGGCGCCCATGTCGGCCATCAGGCGCGAGCAGTAAGGACCGGCGACATACATGGTGAAATCGAGCACCCGCACACCGGCGAGAGGCCCCGGCACCGAGGCGGCATCGCCGGCCTCGGCCCCAATTGCATCGGTCATAGCGGACCTCGGCACGTCAAAACCCCATCGCGCGGCCCGACCGGCGCGGGTCCGCGCCGCCTGAAATCAGCCCGGTCGCGAGGTCGGCGCTGATCGCGCAAACCCCGGCCACCGAATCCGACCTCGGGCCATGCCACTCGACATCGTGGCCGCGGGTCGCGAGATCCGCCCCGACATCGGGCGCAACACCCTCCTCGATCACCAGCCGGCCGGGTTTGGACGCGTGCGGCTCGAAAGTATTGGGCTGGCTATGGGTGGTGAAGCGCGGCGCCTCGATAGCCGGCTGAATCTCCATGCCGAACACCAGGTGATTCAGCAGAACCTGCAGCATCCCCTGGGGCTGCGCGTCCCCACCCGGCGCGCCGAACGGCATGGCGAGCTTACCCGGAGTCAATACCATGGCCGGATTGGGAGTCAGCCTCGGCCGCTTGCCCGGAGCGATCGCCGAGGCATGCCCTTCCAATGCGAAGGATTGCGAGCCCCGAGCCGACGGGCAGAAACCAAGCCCCGGTATCGCCGGGCTTTCGAAGGACACGTCGCTCGGCGTGATCGAGCAGACGTTCCCCGCCGCGTCCATGGTGCAGGTATAGGAGGTATCCGCCGCCGCGACGGATGCGGAGCGGTCCACATGGGGCGCGAAGGAAACGCCGCCATGGCCCGTAATTTCGCCTGCCGGCGGCATTCCGGGCCAGGCATGGGCCCTATCGATCTGCCCGCGCCGTTCGGCAGCGAACTCGGGTGAAAGCAGACGCTCGATCGGCACGTCGATCACGTCGGGGTCGCCGTAGAAGCGTTCCCGGTCGGCGAAGACCAGCTTCATCGTCTCTGACAAGGTATGAACATAGTCGGCGGTGTTGTGCCCCATCGCCTTCAGGTCAAAGCCTTCCAGGATTCTCAGCATCTGCAGCAAGGTCGGCCCCTGGCACCAGGGCCGGCAGCTATAGACCCGATGACCAGCGAAATCGACGCTCAACGGCTCCTCGACCGGCGTGTGATAATCCGCCAGATCCTCGGCCGCCAGCAGGCCGCCATTCTCCTCGTGATAGGCAACGATCTTGCGGGCGATGTCGCCCACGTAAAACGCGTCGCGCGCTGCCTTGAGGGCCGCCTGCCGCCCCTGACTCGCAGCGGCGGTCTCTTGGTCCGCCATGTATTGCAGACTGGCCGCGAGATCGCTTTGGACCAGCAGATCTCCCACAACCGGCGGCTTTCCGTCCTTCAGCCAGATCGCCGCGTTGCTGGGCCAGCGCCGATAGTTTTCCTGGTAACGCTCGATGAACTTGGCCATCACCGGATGCACGGTGAACCCGTCGCGGGCATAGCGGATCGCCGGCGCCGCCACTTCGGCGAAGGACATTGTGCCAAAGCTCGACAGCGCCGTGATCCACGCGTCGGGGGCCGCCGGCACAACGGTCCGGAGCAGCCCCAGCGGGATTTCGCCGCCATGCTGGCGAGTGAACATCCCGAGGCTTGCCGCTCGGGGCCAAGGACCGAGCCCGGCGATGCTGACTACTTTGTCGGCTTCCGCGAGATAGATCAGCATCGGCGCGACACCGGAAAACTGGACCTGGTCGCTGTGGACGACACCGAGGGCGATACCCGCGGCGACCCCCGCGTCGATCGCATTGCCGCCGGCCTCGAGCATCTTCAAGCCCGCCTCCGCGGCAAGGTAATGGCCGGCAACGACCATGTACCGCCGCGCCATGACCATCGGCTGTTGTGGTAGGTCCGACATCTGGACACCCTTTGATGACTTTGCCTCGACCCCAAGCATGGCACAGATTCGCGTGCCTGCACCCAGGCGATGCGGAAAATCGAATACGTGCGGACCGGCGTCTTGACCTTCCAGCAACTGGAGGCTCCATATCTACGTCAGACATCGCCGGAGATCTTCCATGGCCGATCCTCACACCGCGCCGGCACCAAGTTGCCACGCCTCCCCTGGTCATTGTCATGCCCACAAGGATCATGCCCCCGCCCAGCACGATCATTGCCACGCCCATCACGGGCACGGGCATGGGCACCAGCCACGCCGGCCGAGTGCTGAGGAGGCGCAGCGCGGCGGGTATATCTGTCCAATGTGCGAGGACGTGTGGAGCCCGGTTCCCGCCGCCTGTCCGAAATGCGGCATGGCCCTGGATCCGGTGGACGTGCTCGCGGATGCGGGTCCGAACCCCGAACTCGCCGACATGACGCGGCGTTTCTGGATCGCCGCCGCGCTCACCCTGCCGCTGGTGGTCATCGCCATGGGACGGCACATGGCGCCCGGGCTTTTCGGACCCGTGCCGTCCTGGCTGCTCGACGCGGCGGAGTTCGTCCTGGCGGCACCGGTGATCGTCTGGTGCGGCAAGCCGTTCCTGGAGCGCGGCTGGGCGTCGCTCCGGACCGGCAACCTGAACATGTTCACGCTGATCCTGCTGGGAACCGGGGCCGCCTTTCTGTTCAGCATGGTAGCGGCCGCGGCGCCGGGAATCTTTCCGGACTCGTTCAGGGATGCCTCGGGTTCGGTCGGTCTTTACTTCGAGGCGGCGGCGGTGATCGTCACCTTGGTCCTGCTGGGTCAGGTGCTGGAAATCGGCGCCCGAGAACGCGCCAGCGGAGCCTTGCGGGCCCTGCTCGATCTGACCCCTAGGACGGTGCGGCTGATCAATGGAACGGGCGGCGAGACGGAAGTCCCGCTTGAAACAGTCTCCGTCGGGGACCGGCTTCGGGTGCGCCCCGGTGACAGCGTCCCGGTCGACGGAATTGTCCTTGAGGGCCGTAGCGCCATCGACCAGTCCATGGTGACCGGCGAGCCGATCCCGGTCGAGGTCTCCGCCGGCGACACGGTGATCGGCGGAACCTTGAACGGCGACGGCACCCTGGTCATCCGGGCGGAAAAGGTCGGGGCGGACTCGCTCTTGGCCCGGATTGTCAAGCTCGTCGCCGAGGCCCAAAGGTCCCGGGCCCCGATCCAGGCATTGGCCGACAGGGTTTCGGGATTCTTCGTTCCTGCCGTGGTTCTGGCGACGTTGCTGGCCTTCGCCGGTTGGGCCTTGTGGGGCCCGGCGCCGGCGATGGCGCACGGCCTAGTCGCGGCGGTATCGGTGCTGATCATCGCCTGCCCCTGCGCATTGGGCCTGGCGACGCCGATGTCGATCATGGTGGCCTCCGGGCGCGGCGCCGAGGCCGGGGTACTGATCCGCAACGCCGAAGCGCTGGAGCGGCTGGCCGGCGTCGATACCGTCCTGGTGGATAAAACCGGCACTCTGACCGAGGGCCACCCGAGGCTGGTCGATATCGTTCCAGGCGACGGGTTCGAGGCGGTCGAGGTGCTGGTCTTCGCCGCCACGCTGGAACTGGGCAGTGCCCACCCGCTGGCGAGCGCCATCGTCGCCGAGGCCGAGGCGCGGGGCATGCCGCTGCTCTCCTCGCCCACCGATTTCGTCTCTGAAACCGGCCACGGGGTGCGCGGCAAGGTAGACGGGCGGGCCGTCATGCTCGGCACCGCGCGTTTTCTCGAGGCCGAGGGCCTTTCGGTTGGCGCATTTTCGCGCGTCGCCGCCGACCGGCGCGGTTCCGGAGCGACGGTGCTGTTCGCCGCAATCGACGGCAAGGCCGCCGGGATGTTGGTCATCACCGACCCGGTGAAGGAGTCGGCCGCCGACGCGGTCGCCAGCCTCGCAGGGATGGGGATCGACGTTGTGATGCTGACCGGCGACAACGCGGCGACGGCCAACGCCATCGCCGACGAACTCGACATCAAGCATGTCGAGGCGGATTTGCTGCCCGAGGACAAGCACGCCATGCTGGAAGGCTTGCAGGCGGACGGCCGCATCGTCGCCATGGTCGGCGACGGGGTGAACGACGCTCCGGCCCTGGCGCGCGCGGATGTCGGTGTCGCCATGGCCACCGGCAGCGATATCGCCATGGAAAGCGCCGGCGTCACGCTGGTCGGCGGCGATATCATGGGCCTGGTGCGGGCCATTCATCTCGGCCGGGCGACCATGGCGAATATCCGCCAGAACCTGTTCTTCGCCTTTGCCTACAACGCGATCGGCGTGCCGGTCGCCGCTGGCGTGCTCTACCCGATTTTCGGCCTGCTGCTGAGCCCGATGATCGCGGCGGCGGCGATGAGTCTGAGCTCGGTCTCGGTGATCTCGAATGCCTTGCGGCTGAAGCGGGCGAAGCTCTAGTCTGACGCCTCCGGGAACGACCCCCTCGCACAAGGACCAAACCGCATGGCATGGAAACGCATGGTGCTGGAAATCGGCATGGGCACCGACATTCGCGGCGGCGATCACACCAAAGCCGCCGTCCGGGCCCTGAAAGACGCGCTCTGGCACAACTCGCTCGGCATCGGCGAGGTGGTCGGGCAGAACAGTGACGCTATGCGGGTCGAGGTCACCATCGCGGTGCCGAAACCGAACGCCGTCGACAAATCCCAGATCCTGGCGGTACTGCCGCACGGCACCGGCACCGTGACCTGTGTCGAGGGCGGGCTTGAGATCCCCAACCCCGCCCGGGCCGACGTCACCCTGATCGCCCATGCGGCGGCCGTCGTCTATCTCGACCTGCCGGACGGCTTCACACTTGGGGGAGCCGCGTGATGGCCGCGAAACGCGTGATCCTGGAGATGGGCGCCGGCAACGACCTGCACGGCGGAGATTACACCAAGGCGGCCCTGCGCGCAGTCCAGGACGCCCTGCACCACAGCTCGCTCAGCTTCGTGCGGGCGCTCAATGTCGACAAGTCCAAGCTCCTGGTCAACGTCACCATCGGGGTGCAGCAGCCGGACAAGGTGGATGCCGCCAAGGTCAAGGCCTCGCTGCCGGTGGGTGTTGTCACGGTCAACGTCGTCAAGGGCGGTCTCGATGTCCCCGACGAGGCCGTGGGCGATGTCGCGGTGATCGCCTCGGCGGCGATCCAGGTGATGGTCGAGGTTTAGGATTCTTGAACCGAGGTCGCCGGTGTCGGTGCTTCGCTGGCGCCGACGGCAAGGCCCGGCTTCTTTCTCGACATGCGCCAGCCGAGACGCGGGTTGAGGCGGCCCGCCATCATCCAACACCCGAGCAGGCTGAGGCCCGTGGCGGCAAACACGCCGGAGATCGGCAGCACCAGCAGAACCAGCCAGGCGAGACCTGGCGACACGATGCCCGAAACGTCCCTGAAGCTCGAATAGACGGCAGACATCTCCGTGCGTTCGGACGGTTTGACCGACATCAGGAACGGCAGGCCGGCGACGATGTCCAACAATACCAGGAAGGCCGAGCCGAGGATCAGGAACAGCACCGTGGCCCAGGGCCAATGGGCGACGGTGCCGGCGATCATGAAGGCAACGGCACTGCACAGAAATCCTGTCCGAACCGCCGCCCGCACGCTTCGGCGTTCCACCCATTTGAGCATGACCGGGGTGAGAAAAAGCATGGCGTTGCTCATCGACAGGACAACACCGCCGACATTCTCTCCCAGCCCGTTCTCAATGGCGAAGACGGGGACATAAACCACATAGGCCCACCAGCCGCAGGACCGGAACACGGCGAAGAGCCAGCCGACCACGAGGCGCGGCTGGGCGAAGAAGCGCCCGAGATAAGCGAGAGGATTGGGCGTTGGCGCCCGCGCGCGGGTAATCAGCTTGCCGTTGCCGAGCCGCATCCACCAGAAGATCCCCAACAGGATGACGGCCGAACTTCCCGCCACGAGGAACGGTGCCGGTTCCCAAAGCTGCAGCAACCAGACACCGCCGGCCGGACCGATGGTCCAGGACGCGGCGCTGTAGAAAAGTCTGAGCGTCTCGCAGCGGCCGAGATCGGCGCTCGCCACATAGTCAAGGACATAGGCATTGAAGCAGACGAACACGGTCACCGTGGCCGCCATGTTGAGGGCCAGGGCGGCGGCGACCAGTTGGCCCTCTCCGAAAACGATCAGGCCGGCACTCATCACGTAGGACAGCGCACCCGCCGTATAGAGCCAGCGCCGGGGCACGAACCGGACCAGCCAGGGAACCAGCAATCCCCAGACCATGGAAAACAAGCCGATCGCGAAGTAGATCTCCGAGACCAGGCTCGAATCCCGATAGGCCCGATACATGACGATCGGAAACACCGAAATCAGCATGCCGCGGGTGACTGCCTCGGTTCCCGCGAGGACGGCGAACCCACGCGCGCTCGGGGTCGGCGTGTGCCGCAAGAGATCCGGGATACGACGCTGAAACATGACCGAAATTCTCTGGTTGCTCGCGCGAGCTAATCAGGAAGTCCGGCAATGTGCTGCGCCACAGACGACCACGCCAGGGATTTTTTCATGGCAGACGACGGGTTTGAAACAAACGCGTCATCGCGCTGCCCTCGCCTCATGGCCGGATCGAGCTCGACATCCGGGATCAGCGGTTCGGTCAGTCCACCGATCCGTGGAGCGTGGCACGACGCCTCGCGGCAAACCGAGCGCCAGGTGACCATCGCCTTCCGTCGAACAAGCCAGCATGCGACATTGCAAGACGGTTCCGTTGGTCGTTCCATCTTTTGGGTCTACACTTCCGTCATGAAAGGCAATCGGCTCTTCCACATCGGCCTCGCGGGTACCGTGCTGGCGGCGCTCTGTTGCTTCACGCCGCTGTTGGCTTTGGTCCTGCCGGCAATCGGGTTCGCCCATCTCGTTCCGAAAGCCGACTCGGTTCTGATCCCGGTTCTGATCATGTCCGCCGCCTTCACTTTCTGGGCCTATAGCCGCGGCGAGAAGGAATAGCGGGATGGTCGAGCTTCGTTCCACGATCACCTGTCCCGACTGCGGCCACGCCGAAACCGAATCTATGCCGACCGATGCCTGCCAGTACTTCTACGACTGCAAGGGATGCGGCTCGGTCCTGAAGCCGAAGCCAGGCGACTGTTGTGTGTTCTGCTCCTACGCGACGGTGCCATGCCCGCCCATTCAGACCGGCGATGCTTGTTGCGCCTGACGTCTTGGAAGACACGATTGGCCGGTCGAACGAGCGGAGATTCGCCACGCATTAACGCCATGGGCCTCGGCCACCTGGAGAAGACCGAGGCGGCGCGCAAGGAACTGGCGGAAAAGGGCTTGGGCTAGCACTCTCTGTTCCCCGGCCCCGGCATCCGGTATGCTGATAATCCGCTTCTCCGGAAGGATTTCCGATGGCCCTCGCGACTGCCGATGAAAGTACCGATACGCCGATCATCGACGGCTTGGCGCCCAACGACCGCAAGCTGAAGAACCGGCGCGCCATCGCCGACCCTGCCGCGCTCGCGGATCGGGTCGAGGAGATCTGGCAGAAAACCGATGATCACATCGCGTTCCGGGCAGCGCTGCTGACCGTGTTGCGGGAAGCTCTCGACGACGGCAGGGCGGAAATCAAAGAACGGTTCTTGCGCCGGAACGACGGAGCTGAAGCGGTCCTCGCCCAGGCCTATCTGATGGACAGCGTCATCCGGACGATTCACGAGGCGGTGACCACCAAGCTGTATCGCGCACCGAATCCGACCCAGGCGGAGCAGATCGCCGTGATTGCCGTCGGCGGCTACGGGCGCGGCGAGTTGGCGCCCTATTCCGATATCGATCTCCTGTTCCTGCTTCCCTACAAGCAGATGCCGCTGGTCGAGCAGGTTGTCGAGGCGATCCTCTATCTGCTTTGGGATCTGCGGCTGAAGGTCGGCCATTCGACCCGGTCGATCGACGAGTGCATGCGTCAGGCAAAAGCCGATATGACGATCCGCACGGCGATGCTGGAAACCCGCTTCATCTGCGGCGAGCGGAGCCTGATGACCGACATGGTCGCGCGCTTCCAAAAGGAAATCGTCGCCGGCACCGCGCTCGAATTCGTCGAGGCCAAGCTCCAGGAATCCGACGAGCGGCACAAGAAGCTCGGGGATTCCCGCTACGTGATCGAGCCCAATGTCAAGGAAGGCAAGGGCGGCCTCAGGGATCTGCACAAGCTGTTCTGGATCGGCAAGTACGTCTATCAGGTCGACGAGGTAAGCGCCCTGGTGGACAAGGGCGTGCTGTCCCTGGAGGAGGCGCGGCGGTTCGCCAAGGCCCAGAAGCAGCTTTGGACGGTCCGCTGTCACCTGCACTATCTCGCCGGCCGGGCCGAGGAGCGCCTGACGGTCGACCTGCAGCGCGAGATCGCCGCCCGGCTCGGCTATACCGATCATGCTGGCAGCGCGGCGGTCGAGCGGTTCATGAAACACTACTATCTGACCGCCAAGGATGTCGGGGATCTAACTCGGATCTTCTGCGCGGCGATTGAGGACGAGCATCAGCGCCGCCCGCGCCTGCGCCTGTCCAGCCTTTGGACGCGCAACCGCCAATTCGGCGATTTCAAGGTCGACGGCAACCGGCTGAACGCGATTGACGATACGATCTTCGAGAAGGATCCGGTCAATCTGATCCGGATGTTCCACGTCGCCCAGGCCAACAATCTGGAGTTCCACCCCCATATTCTTCGGCTGGTAACCCAGAACCTCAAGCGGATCGACGGCGCGCTCAGAAACGATCCGGAGGCCAACCGCCTGTTTCTGGAAATCCTGACCTCGGAGAAGGGGCCGGAACGGATCCTGCGCCGCATGAACGAGGCTCAGGTATTCGGGCGCTTCATCCCCGATTTCGGACGGGTCGTCGCCCAGATGCAATACGACATGTACCATGTCTATACGGTCGACGAGCACACGATCATCATGCTCGGCATCCTGTTCCGCATCGAGCAGGGAGAGTTGGCGGACATCGCGCCGGTCGCCTCCGACGTCGTCCACAAGGTGATTTCCCGGCGCGAGCTTTATGTCGCGGTCCTACTGCACGACATCGCGAAGGGACGGGGCGGCGACCATTCGATCCTGGGGGAGAAAGTCGCGCGGCGCCTGTGTCCCCGGTTCGGGATGACCAAGGAGGAGACCGAGACCGTCGCCTGGCTGGTACGGTGGCATTTGCTGATGAGCTATGCCGCGTTCAAGCGAGACGTGAACGACCCGAAGACCATCGACGACTTCACCAACATTGTTCAGTCGCCCGAGCGGCTGCGCTTGCTGCTGGTGCTGACCGTTGCCGACATCCGCGCCGTCGGTCCCAATGTCTGGAACGGCTGGAAGGCCGCGCTGTTGCGGGATCTTTTCTGGCGGGCCGAGGAAGTGCTGTCCGGTCAGACCCTGGAGGCGGGCCAATCCGCCGCGACACGGGTCGAGGCGGTCCAGAAGGAACTGCGCGAACGGCTCAAGGATTGGGACGACAGGAGTTTCGCCGCCCATGTGGCGCGTGGTTATCCGTCCTACTGGTTGACCCATGACGGGGAAACGCTCGCGAGGCACGCCCATCTGGTCCGCGCCGCCGAAGAGGCGAACATACCGCTCAGCGTGGAGACGCGGGTCGACGCGTTCCGCGAAGTAACGGAGGTTACCGTCCATACCGCCGACCATCCGGGTCTGTTCTCACGTATAGCCGGCGCCATGGCCGCCATCGGCGCCAATATCGTCGATGCCCGGATCACGACGCTAAGCAACGGCATGGCGCTGGACACGTTCTGGATTCAGGATTCCAACCGGAAAGCGTTCGAGGGACCGGACCTGCAAGGCAAACTGGAGAGCGCGATCGAACGCGCGCTGACCGGCAAGCTCAAGCTGCAGCAGGCCATCGAAAAACGACCCAGCGCCCTGCCGAAACGCGCCCGAGGAATGAAGGTCGCGCCGCGCGTTCTAATCGACAACAAGGCCAGTACGACCCATACCGTGGTCGAGGTGAACGGCACCGACCGGCCCGGTCTGCTGCATCGCCTGACCAGAAAACTGGCGCGGGAAAATCTGCAGATCGCCGCCGCAAAGATTTCGACCTACGGCGAGAGCATCGTCGACGTCTTCTACGTGAAGGATCTGTTCGGATTGAAGATCCAGAACGACCGTAAGCTCGACGCGATCCGCAAGGCGATGCTGGAGGAACTGGAACCCGAGGAGAAGCCTGCCCGCAAGTCGGCCTCGCGTGCGGCGGCGGAATAGCCCGCAAGTTCCACGCTTCCGCCGCGCAGGCGCCATAATTCACGGGTTTGCTTCCCGAGGTCGCTCGAATCACCTAAACCGCTGAACATGTCGATACTTCGCGCCGTCGCCACGGTCAGTGGCTTCACGATGATCAGCCGGGTGACCGGCTTCCTGCGCGACATCCTGATCGCGGCGCTTCTCGGCGCCGGACCGGTCGCCGATGCGTTCTTCGTCGCCTTCAAGTTGCCGAACTTCTTTCGCCGGCTGACCGCCGAAGGTTCCTTCACCGTCGCCTTCGTCCCGATCTTTGCCGGGCTTTTGGAGAGCGACGGCAAGACGGTCGCGATTCGCTTCGCCGAAGAGGCCTTCGCGGTGATGGCGGCGGTCCTGCTGGCCTTCTGGGTCGCGGTGATCCTGTTCATGCCAGAGGTCATGACCGTCCTGGCGCCGGGCTTTGTCGATACGCCGGAGCGATTTGAACTGGCGGTGGAACTGACCCGGCTGACATTCGTCTATCTGCCGCTGATCTCGCTCGTCGCCTTGCTTGGCGGTGTCCTCAACAGCATCGGCAGGTTCGCCGCCATGGCATCGGCACCGATCCTGCTGAATCTGATCCTGATCACCTCCCTCGCGGTCTTCGCCGATGCGCTTCGAACGCCAGGACACGTCCTTGCCTGGGGAGTCGCGGTCGCCGGATTGGCGCAGTTCCTGTGGTTGCTCGAAGCGTGCCGGCGGTCCGAGGTGCTGCCGCGATGGCGCTGGCCGCGCTGGACGCCCCGGATCGCAAGGCTGTTCCGGCTGATGCTGCCGGCCATGCTGGGCGCCGCCGTGGTGCAGATCAATCTGCTGATCGACGTGATTCTGGCCTCGACCCTGCCGACCGGATCGGTGTCGTTCCTCTATTACGCCGACCGGGTCAACCAATTGCCGCTCGGGGTGGTCGGCGTGGCGATCGGCACGGCGCTGCTGCCGAGCCTTTCCCGGCAAATCCGCGCCGGCAAGGACGCAGAGGCCCGAGACAGCCAGAACCGCGCGCTTGAACTCGGCATGCTGCTGACGCTGCCCGCCGCCGCCGGCCTGATGGTGCTCGCGGAGCCGATCATCAGGGCGCTTTTTCAGCGCGGTGCCTTCGGTGCCGAGGCCGCCGGTCAGACGGCGCTTGCCCTGGTCGCCTATGCCGCGGGATTGCCCGCCTTCGTTCTGATCAAGGTGTTTCAGCCGGGATTTTTCGCCCGCCAGGACACCGCCACGCCGGTGAAGGTCGCCGCGTTCGCCGTCGTCCTGAACCTCGTTCTCAATCTCATTCTCATGCAGCATTTCGCCCATGTCGGCCTGGCGATGGCGACCGCGATCTCGGCCTGGGCGAACACGGCGATCCTGGCCCTGTTACTGAATTGGCGCGGGTTCTACAGCGTCGACAACCGGGCCCTTTCGAGGATCGCCCGTACCTTTGCCGCCGCGATCGTCATGGCGCTGGGTCTGATTGGTGCTTTGGAGTTTGTCCGGGAATGGCTCACCGGCGGTCCGGGACAACTCATCTCGGCTCTGATCGGCCTTGTGGCCGGTGGCGCGGCGGTCTACGCGATCGCGGCTGCTTTGTTCGGCGCGGTGCGGTTTGACGAGATCCGGGACGCGCTGCGCCGCCGGGCCGGCCGGTCCTGAAGCCCCTCGGGCGCCAGACCCCTTGACCGGAACCCGTGCCGCCGCGATAAGTCCCGCGCATCGCTACCGCAACGGGGATCGCATCCATGAACCGGATCTTCTCGGGCATTCAGCCCTCCGGAAACCTGCAGCTCGGCAATTATCTCGGCGCGATCCGCAACTGGGCGCGGATGCAGAAGGACTATGAATGCATCTTTTGCGTCGTCGACTTGCATGCCATCACCCTGCAGCAGGATCCGGACGCCTTGCGCCGGGCAACCAGGGAGGTAGCGGCGGGCGTGATCGCCGGCGGCGTCGATCCCGACCATTGCATCATCTTCAATCAGAGCCAGGTTCCGGAACACGCGGAACTGACTTGGGTCTTTAACTGCGTCGCCCGGATGGGCTGGCTCAACCGCATGACCCAATTCAAGGACAAGGCGGGAAAGGACCGGGACGGCGCTTTTGTGGGTCTCTACACCTACCCGGTCCTGCAGGCCGCCGACATCCTGGCCTATAAAGCGACCGACGTGCCGGTCGGCGAGGACCAGAAGCAGCATATCGAGCTTTCACGGGACATCGCCCAGGCCTTCAACTCGATGTTCAATGTCGACTTCTTCCCCTTGCCCGAACCCCGCATCCAGGCCGAAGCGGCCCGGATCATGAGTTTGCGCGACGGCACCAGGAAGATGAGCAAGTCGGACCCGTCCGATTTTTCCCGCATCAACATGACCGACGGCCCGGACGAGATCGCCCAGAAGATCCGGCGCGCCAAGACCGACCCGCATCCGCTGCCCGACTCCGTCAAGGGCCTTGAGGGGCGGCCCGAGGCGGCCAATCTGGTCACCATCTATGCGGCGCTGTCGGACCGCACGGTGGAGAGTGTGGTGGCAGAGTTCGCGGGCAAGGGTTTCGGCGACTTCAAGGGTGCGCTCTCGGAACTCGCGGTCGCCACCCTCGGGCCGATCGGCGACGAGATGAAGCGCCTGATGGCTGCGCCGGACGAGGTCGACGCGATCCTTCGGCGCGGGGCCGAGAAAGCCCGCGCCATTGCCCAGCCGATCGTCCGCGAGGCGCAGGATATCGTGGGTTTCCTGAGGCCGTGATCCGGTGGCGGCGCGCCTCGCCTTTCTGATCACCGAGGACTGGTACTTCCGTCAGCATTTCCTGGTGCTGGCGACGGCGGCGCGGGACGCGGGATACGACGTTCACGTGCTGTGCCGGACGGGCGAACGCGGCCCCGAGGCCGCCGCCGCGATCCAGGCCGCCGGAATCATCCACCACGAGATCGCCTTCGCCCGATCCGGCATCGATCCCTTCAAGGATCTGGCGACCCGGCGGCAGATCACTAAGGCCTATCGGGAGCTGTGCCCCGATATCGTCCACCATATTGCCTTGAAGCCGATCATCCATGGCCAGGCGGCGGCCCGGGCCGCGGGTATCGCGGCGCGTGTGAATTTTCTGCCGGGATTCGGCCATGTCTTCACATCCTCGAGCGTAAAGGCAAGGGTCCTGCGTCCGCTGGTATCGAGGGCGCTCGCCAACGCACTCGCCGGCGAAACGGCCGGCGTCGCGGTGATGAACCGTGACGACCGGGTGGAGATCGCCGCCCTGGCGCGGATCGAGCCGAGCGCGGTCACCGTGCTTCCGGGGACCGGTGTCGACACGGATCGGCTGGTACCGGAACCCGAGCCCGATGGCCGCCCGATCGTCGCCACCTATGTCGGCCGTTTTCTGCGCGACAAGGGGTTGCGCGATCTGGTCGCCGCGGGCCGGTTATTGAACAGGCGCGGGGCGCCAATCACCCTCCGCCTGGTCGGCGCTCCCGATCCCAGCAATCCCGCAAGCATCGGCGCGCGGGAACTGGCGTCCTGGCAGCACGAGGACTTCCTCGACATCCGGCCCTGGACCGACGACATCGCCGGAGTCTGGCGCGATTCCCACCTCGCCATACTGCCCTCCTATCGCGAGGGCTTCGGCATGAGCCTCGCCGAGGCGGCAGCTTGTGGACGCGCCCTGATCGCGACCGATGTTCAGGGCTGCAGGGACGCAGTGCTTGACCGGCGGTCGGGACTGCTGGTCCCGCCCCGAGATCCGGTGGCGCTGGCCGGCGCAATCGAAACCTTGGCCTTTGAGCCCGATTTGCGCAAACGCTTCGCCAAGGCCGCGCGCGAGGACGCGGTGGAACGGCTTTCCGTCGGGCATATCCACAAGACGGTCCTGGAGCTCTACGGCACTGTGGCGGGACGGCGCCCCACGCCCTCCCCTTGATCATCACGGGGTTTGCTGCCACATATGCGGCGACCAGATACATGGGCCCGAGGCCCGGCGAAGGAGCCAGACATGTTCATCCAGACCGAGGACACGCCCAATCCGGCGACAATGAAATTTCTTCCGGGCCGCGACGTTCTGCCCGGCGGCAGTGTCGATTACCGGAGCGAGGAAGAAGCCGGCAGGTCGCCCCTCGCCCAGGCGCTGTTCAATGTCGACGGGGTCGTCGGCGTGTTCCTGGCGGACGATTTCATCACGGTGGCCAAGCGCGACGACAAGGACTGGCACCTGATGAAGCCCGGTATTCTCGGCGTGATCATGGAACATTTCACGGCGGGCCGGCCGGTCATTCTGTCGGATGCTCCGGACGGCGCCGGCGACGGCATCGAGGAGGACGACGACGAGGTCGTCTCGCAGATCAAGGAACTGCTCTATTCCCGGGTCCGCCCGGCGGTCGCCCAGGATGGCGGCGACATTGTTTTCGAAGGGTTCGAAAACGGGGTTGTCACCTTGCAGATGCGCGGTGCCTGCGCGGGGTGCCCGAGTTCGACGGCGACCCTGAAGATGGGAATCGAGAACATGCTGCGCCACTACATTCCAGAAGTGCGTGAAGTGCGCGCCTCGGGGATGTTCTAGAGCAGATGATCGCCGAAGGGCGAAACATGGGGAAAGATGGGTCAAAGCTCTCAAAAGTCGGGGCCTCTCGGACGTATTGAGCGTTTTCTCCTCGGATTCCTGGCTCTCAGTTTCTTGGGTACGCTGGCTGTTGTCTTCCTTGCGCCGGAAGGATCGCTTCGTTTCATCCCGGCCCGGGAACGATCGAGCACCGGGTTCGGCCTGTCCGACGATCCCGCCAAAGGCCTCAGAGTGTCTGTCGCTCATGTGCGAAGCACCGAAACACTCAAGCGGCTTTTAGAAAAATCCAGTTTCGATCCAGAGGCGATCCGAGTCGGCGAGGCCGCGGTCCCGCCCTTGTTCCTCGCGGCGCTTCCCGCTGATCTGGCGGCGATCGAGTCCGTACAGGAGCGCAAGGACCTTTTCCTCGGCATCGTCCTGCCACTGATCGTGAACCACAATTCAATGGTTCTTGACCAACGCGCGCGGCTGACACGCCTCATGGACGAATCCCTCGATGGTCTGGCCGCGGCGGACCAGCGATGGTTGCTTCGCCTGGCACGTCACTACAAGGTCATCGAGCCCGAAGCCGGGATTGGCGCCCTCGATGCCGACACACTCGAGACGCTTCACCGCAGGGTCGACGCGATCCCGGTTTCCCTTGCCTTGGCCCAGTCGGCGGCGGAAAGCGGATGGGGCACCTCGCGTTTCGCGCGTCGAGGCAATGCGCTTTTCGGCCAATGGACCTGGGACGAAGACGCTGGGATCGTGCCTGGCGAGCGTGAAGAAGGCCGCACTCACGCGGTCCGCGCCTTCAAGCGCCTCGCCAACTCGGTGCGTGCCTATGTGCACAATCTGAACGTCAGCGAGCATTATCAGGAATTCCGGGCCGCCCGCGCGCAACTCAGGCGGGACGGGTCTCCGGACGGGACGTGGGGTCACGTGCTGACCGGACATCTCGGGAAGTATTCCGAAGAGGGGGCGGAATACATCGAAAAGATCCGCTCCATCATCCGCATCAACGGCTTCGGAGATTTCGAGACCGCCCGGTTTGCCGCCGTGACCGACACAACCCGGCGAGCCGAACCCGGCAGTTGAGCGATCGGCAGCCGGCTTGGCGGGCTTCCGGTTCTATCGCAGGACCACGAACTGCATACCGAACCAACGCCACCGGTCCTCGGGACCGGGCATGGTGCAATTGACCCGTGACCGTCCAGGTGGGAAGGGCTCCTGGAACCTCACTTCAACCCGCCGTTCCAATCGTTCGAGCCGAACCTCACCCTCGCTCGATGCGAAACAGGCTAGGCCCTCGAGGCCCGAAATCTCCGGAGCGACGGTGAAGCCGAGCGCCGGCGGATTGTCCCCCAGGACCGGATTTACCGGCAACACATCCGTCACCGGCAAGGGGAGCGCGTTCGCGATCAGCCGGAAACGATCGATCCCCCCAAACCGTTCATTCAAGGCGAAACGCGGCAGCGCGAAATCATCGAGGACCGTGTGCATGACGCCCGAATGCTGCCCAAAGGCCGCCTTGAAACCGCGATCGATCACCAATTCGCGGCTGCTCAGGTCGAATTCGCCATACGGATAGGCGAAAAGCGCCGGTCTTTCTCCAAGTTCAGCGACGAAGCGGGCGTTCGAGGCATCCAACTCCTGCTTGACGGTTTCGGGGGGAACCCCCGGTAGATGAGGATGCGACTTGGTCTGGCTGCCGATCGTCACACCCGCCTTGGCCAACTCGCGAACCTGATCCCACGTCATGAAGCCGGGCAACGCCCGATCCAAAGCATCCGTGGCAACGAAAAGCGTAAAAGGAAAATTCGCGGCCTGCAGGCGCGGCCAAGCCTGTTCGTAAACCGAAGCATAGGCATCGTCGATGGTGATGCCCACCGTGCGATCCGGCAACGGCTCTCCACGCCCGACCTTGTCGACGATTTCGGAAACCGGCAGGACCGTGTATCGGCGGTTCTTAAGCTCCTCCAGATGGGCCTCGAACTGATCAATCCGGATATTGGTGGAGGGATAGTCGGACTCGCCGAATCGGTGATACATGAGGACCACTGCGGCAGAATCCTGCGCCAACGCCTCGGACGCGCCGATTGCTCCCCAGGCCCAGGCCATTCCCGTCAGAAGAAGCCCCGCGAGAGCGCCCATTCCGCCACCTTTGCGCGCGTCGGCCATTTGGGCGCCGGTCACATGCCCGTTGATCACTCTTGCCATCCTTATTCAACGAGAGGGGACAAATTTACCCGGATCGCAGTATACAAGGTGCATGCCAGAACGTTCCATAGCCTTGAACAATCGCTTACCCGCCCCGCCGGGGACGCGCGCGCCTTTTGCTTTGGTCGGATCGTCATGCTGATCTTGGGAATCGACTGTTCAAGCGCCGCCTGCTCAGCCGCGATCGTGCGGGATGGGAATACCGTTTGCGCCGACATGCTGACAATGACCCGAGGGCACGCGGCAGCTTTGCTGCCGATGGTCGCAGCGGTACTGAAGAATGCGAAAGTATCGGTGCGGAAGCTTGACGCGATCGCGGTCTCGACCGGCCCAGGCTCCTTCACGGGGCTGCGAATCGCGATGGCGGCCGCAAAAGGCCTGGCCCTCGCTGCGGATCGTCCGCTGATCGGCATTTCATGCTTCGATGCCGTCGCCCAGCGTGCGCGCACCGCCGCCGGATCGGGATCCTTCGACCTGCTGCTTCTCGCCCTGGCCAGCAAACGCGAGGAAGTATTTGTCCAGGCACGTGACGGCGCGGGAAGCGTTTTGTTCCAAGCCCAGGCGCTGACGCCCGCGCTCATCGGCGATCGGCTGGGCGCCATGTTCAAGGACGGTGGCATCGTTTACGTATCTGGCGATGCCGCCGAGCTCGTGGTTCCCGCCCTTCAAGAACCGGCCGCCAGAAGCCGCGCGCGGGTCGAGATCGGCCCCGCCGAACCACCCGACGCCCGGGACGTCGCGGCGCTGGCGCTGGACAAGATGGCATTGGGCCAAGCAGCGACGAGCGCCTACACGCCCGGACTGACGCCGCTTTACTTGCGGCCGCCGGCAACGACGCTCGGCGCATGAATCCATTGCAATATGGCCGTGCGATCCGGCCGGTCACGCGCCCCGGCCCCCGCCTGTCGGCACAAATCGCCTCGCTTCAGGATCATCGTCTCGGCATGTCTTGGAGCGCACGCGACATCAACGCCATGCTCCGGTCCGCGGGCATGCGAGGGTTCGCGTTAGTTCAGGCACGCCACGGCGCGCCGGCACGTTTCCTGGGATACGTGCTGTTCCGCACCATGGCGGACGAAGGCGAAATACTTTCGATTGCGGTCCAAGACGGATTCCGCCGGCGCGGGATCGCTAGAACTCTATTGGAACGAACCCTGTATTTCATGAATTCAAAACGGGTGAACACTGTTTTTCTGGAAGTGAGTGAAACGAATCGGGCGGCAATTGCTTTCTATAGCCGCGTCGGATTCGAGAAATTCGGCACTCGGCACAACTATTATACGATGAATAACCGGACGATTCACAACGCATTGGTGCTACGCGCCGAAATCTCCCGGTCCTTATTACAACGTATAAAAGCTGAAAAGCGATCGTCCGGAAATTCTCCCTCAGCCAGCGGGAATTATCACCGATGTTGGTCAAGATATTGATTCGACGCAAAGAATGACGATGACAAGCGACGGCCAAATGAAATACGTGAAACTGCGCCCTTAAAGATTTACCAATACATCAAATATTATTGAGTCATTATTTAATATTTATAAATAAACAAAATGTTTTTATTATATTATTGATGCAATTTTTGTTCAATAATGAATTTAGATCGAATGTAACTTAGTTTATTTCAGATATTGTTGAGAATTTAGATCAGTGTAAAAGATTTCGGCCAGAATTGTATCTTCAGAAATCCTCCATGTTTTTTATGTTGCTTTTGCAATAAGCTTGCCATAAGAGGACGCAGGAAGTTGTTACGATCATTATTATGGGACTGAAAAATATGGTCGCGGATGCGGAAGAAAACGATCGAATTGAATATACAGTGGAAGTGGTCTCGGCCTATGTGTCGAACAACACTGTGTCCTCCGAAGACTTGCCGCAACTGATAGACCGGGTCTATGCGGCTTTGACTGGCCTGGGGATCGCCGAGCCAGCGAAACCCGAAACGCCGAAACCGGTGGTTCCGATCAACAAATCCGTCACGCCGGATTACATCATCTGCCTCGAAGACGGCAAGCGTCTCAAGATGCTGAAGAGACACCTTAAGACGGCCTATAACATGACCCCCGAGGAATATCGCGAACGCTGGGGACTTCCGGGCACCTATCCGATGGTGGCGCCGAATTACGCCAAGCAGCGCAGCAAGCTGGCGAAGGAAATCGGTCTTGGCAATTCCGGGCGCCGCCGCTCCCGGCGCTAACAGTCCCCGGCCCGGCCCAGACCGGGTGCAGGGAGCAATAGTGAATTAGGTGGAACCCGCCTCCCTTGGGGCGGGTTCTTCTATTCCGAGAGACGAACCCGGCGCCGATCGATAGCTGTGGAAATATTTCAAATTCATAATCAGGCGCTCGCTTTTCCGTAATGATCTCTTGCTATGGTCATCCTGTATCGCAAAAGGCTACTGGCATTCTCGGTATTCCGCGATCCGAACGAATAACCGGGCCGCGCGAGACTTGGACCGAACGCACCTCTCGCCTTACCTCTTCAACTGCTTGTGTACTCCACTCGAAACTAGAAAGGGTTCCATGGTCACGGCAACGGAAGTCAACGCGCATCAAAGTGCGTCGGTCCCGGCGAATGGTCTGCTGCCGGGATCGCTCAGTCTAGGCTCCATCGAAGTGCGTCTCGCCAGTGGAAAACACGATATCGAGGCGGCACAGGAATTGAGGTACCGGGTCTTCTACGAGGAGATGGGCGCCAAGCCGTCCCAGGAAACCGCCATATTGAAGCTCGATCGGGACGCTTTCGATGAGCAGGCGGAACATCTTCTTGTGGTCGATCATTCCCGAGGCGGTCTGGTGGTTGGTACCTACCGCCTGCTGCGCCGGAAGCTGTCGGAAAACACCGGCGGCTACTATACGTCGCGCGAATACGACATCTCGAAACTGACTAATGCCAAGGGAGAGATATTGGAACTCGGTCGGTCATGCGTCGATCGGGAGTTCCGCTCCCGGGCGACAATGTCGCTGTTATGGCAAGGCCTCGCGGCTTATGCTTTCGAGCACAAGATCCAGCTGATGTTCGGTTGCGCGAGTCTGCCCGGATGCGACCCGCTGGCCCATGGAGAGGCTCTCTCCTATCTTCATCACAGCCATCTCGCCCCCGAGGAGCTTCGGCCCCGGGCATTGCCGGACCACTATGTCGACATGAACTTTCTACCCAAGGCCGATATCGATGAGAAACGCGCCGCCGCCGCGCTTCCTCCTTTGATCAAAGGATATCTGCGGCTGGGCGGCTGGGTCGGTGACGGCGCCGTCATCGATGAGCAGTTCAACACGACCGATGTCTGCATTGTTGTTCGGATGGAAAGCCTGGCGGGGCGATACTTCCGACACTACGAGCGAACAGCCCGCGGAATGCGCCTGCAATGAACACGGCACAGGGCGAAATGGCGGCGCGGAACGACGAGGCCTTTGCCATCGCCAAAATCGGCAACCCCTGGTTGGCGGGCAGCCGGCTCGCCGCCTATGGCCTTCTGACCGCCGCGTTGCTGCCCTTCCAGGCCGCCGCCTTGGCATGCTGGCCGGCCCTGGCGCGCGCGATACCACGAGCCCATCACCGGCTGACCGCCGGCATCATCGGCCTGCGCGTCCGCTGCGACGGCGCCCCGGTACAAGATCCGTCGGTCCTGTTCGTATCCAATCATGTCTCCTATTTCGACGTTATTGCCCTCGGGTCCCTGCTCGACGCTGGTTTCGTCGCCAAAAGCGACGTTGCGGCGTGGCCGGTATTCGGATTTCTGGCGCGGCTGTGCCGGACGGTCTTCATCGACCGGCGGGCCACCGACCCTCGTTCCCAAATCGGCAATATTCGAGCGCGGCTCGACACCCCGGATTCCCTGATCGTCTTTCCCGAAGGCACGAGCAGCGACGGCAGCCGCGTGTTGCCATTCAAGAGCACGCTTTTCGCGGCCGTGGAAAGCAGCGCGGTCTTGATTCAGCCGATCTCGATCCGCTACGCCCGGTTAAACGGCATCCCGATCGGCCGGGCCTATCGGCCCTTCTATGCCTGGTTCGGCGACATGGACCTGGCGCCGCACCTGTGGTCGGCCTTGTCGCTCGGCTCTGCCGAGATCATCATCCGATTTCATGATCCCGTTCGCGCATCCGATTTCGCCGATCGCAAGGCCTTGGCCAATCACTGTTACCGACAGGTCGCCGAGGGGGTCGGAAGGGATGGCGAACCGTGACGGTTTGCTTGACTTGGCGAGGTCCGATGATACTCTTTCCCTTGGTGAAATACGCGGGAACCGGAGAGAATGCCTGCGCTTACGGCTGATCGCTCGCAGAACGGAACCGGATGACGGCACCGAACAAGCTGCGTGACGCGGCGGCGAGAAAGTCGCTTTTCATCAAGACCTACGGCTGCCAGATGAACGTCTACGATTCCGATCGCATGGCGGATGCGCTGGCGCCTTCCGGCTACGATCTCGTGGACACGGCGGATGCCGCGGATCTGATCATTCTCAACACCTGCCACATACGTGAAAAAGCGACCGAGAAGATCTTTTCGGAACTGGGGCGGATGCGGGTGCTGAAGAGCGGCGCTCTGGACGAAGGGCGCGAGGTCCTGCTAGCGGTCGCGGGCTGCGTCGCGCAGGCCGAAGGCCAGGAGATTCTGGATCGGGCACCGTATGTGGATATGGTGTTCGGCCCGCAAACCTATCACCGATTGCCTGAACTGGTCGCCAAGGCGGCCGGCGGCGGCACCAAAACCCGGGGCGCCCGGCTGCTCGACACCGATTTCCCGCCGGAAAGCAAATTCGATCACCTGCCCCAGAATTCCGCGACTTCGAGCAGCGCCTTCCTGACAATTCAGGAGGGCTGCGACAAGTTCTGTTCCTTCTGCGTGGTTCCCTACACGCGCGGCGCGGAGATATCGCGCCCGGCGACGGCCGTCCTTGACGAGGCTCGGCGTCTGGTGGAGGGCGGCGTTCTTGAGATCACCCTGCTCGGCCAGAACGTCAACGCGTACCACGGCGACGGGCCGGACGGACGGGAATGGTCTCTGGCCCGACTGATCCGGGCGCTTGCCGACATCGACGGTCTCGAGCGCATTCGCTATACGACGTCTCACCCGCGCGACATGCATGACGATCTGATCGCGGCGCACGGCGATATCCCGCAACTGATGCCCTTCCTGCATCTGCCGGTGCAATCGGGTTCCGACCGCATATTGGAAGCGATGAACCGCAAGCATAGCGCCGCCGATTATCTGCGCCTGGTGGACAGACTTCGAAACGCGCGGCCCGACCTCGCCCTTTCCTCGGATTTCATCGTCGGCCATCCCGGTGAAACCGATACCGATTTCGCCGCCACATTGAACCTGGTCACCAAGATCGGATTCGCGCAGGCCTATTCATTCAAATACAGCCCCAGACCCGGAACGCCGGCCGCGGCGAAGGAACAGATTCCCGAGGATGTGAGATCGGAGCGGCTACAGGGTCTGCAACAGCTCCTTGATGCCCAGCAGCGCGCCTTCAACGTCGCGAGCATCGGCGGCACTCAGAAAATCCTGGTTGAACGCATCGGACAGCGTCCGGGTCAGTTGCTCGGCCGCGGCCCCTACATGCAGTCGGTGCATTTTGATGGCCCGGATAGGCTTTTCGGCACCCTCACCGATGTCGAAATCACCGAAGGGCTGGGCAACAGCCTTGCGGGTCACATTGCGACAATCGGCGCACCGGCAAGGGTCGCGAACATGGCTTATTCTGCCGAAAGGGAGGAACGCACACGGTGAACGTCAAGCACGGTGACGGAGATCGGCTCACCCTGGAGTTCGACGACCACAAGCTGCTACCGCTGCTGTTCGGTCAACACGACCGCAATCTCGCGCGGATCGAACAGAAATTGAAGGTTTCCCTGGCCTGTTTCGGAAACACCGTAGAGATCACCGGAGACAAGGTCTCAACCCCCATCGCCCGGGCGACGCTGGAAGCATTGTACCGGCGCCTGGAAAAGGGCAAGGGCAAGGACATGATGGACCTGGGAACCGTCGACGCGGCGGTTTCCTTCGCACTCAACGGGCAGGCATCGGCAGACGGTCCGGATCTTTCGAAGTTCGAGGATACGGCAACCAATCTGGAGACCTGGAAGCGGCCGGTCGCGCCGAGATCGCCAAATCAGCATGCCTATATCCGCGCGCTCGCCGAGAGCGAGCTTGTCTTCGGGTTGGGACCGGCGGGAACCGGCAAGACCTATCTTGCGGTGGCAATGGCGGTAAATCTGCTGAAACGGCGCCGTGTTGACCGGATCATCCTGTCACGCCCGGCTGTTGAAGCGGGCGAACGCCTCGGTTTTCTACCCGGTGACATGAAGGATAAGGTCGATCCGTATCTGCGTCCCCTCTATGACGCACTTTATGATATGATGCCTGGCGAACAGGTGGAGCGTTTACTCGGAAGCGGGGAAATCGAAGTCGCGCCTCTTGCCTTCATGCGTGGCCGCACGCTGGCGAATGCGTTTGCCATCCTCGACGAAGCGCAGAACACGACACCGACCCAGATGAAGATGTTTCTGACACGCATGGGTGAGAATTCCAGGATGTGCGTCACCGGCGACCTGTCACAGATCGATTTGCCGTTCGGCGCGAAATCGGGATTGCGGGATTCGCTTGACGTCCTGCGGGGCGTGCCAGGCATCGCCTTTACCGAGTTTACCGCCGCGGATGTGGTCCGCCATCCTCTGGTCACGCGCATCGTTGATGCCTACGGCAAGCGGGACGGGCTGCTTATCGGCAAGGGTGCCGAAAAATGAGACGACGACGCGCGCGATCCGACGATCCGGAACCGGACGCTATGGGCGAGACCACCGCCGAAGACGATTTGGTGGTTGTCTCGGTAACCGATAATGCGTGGACACGCGCCTGTCCGGAAATTGAGCTACTCAGCCGGGCCGCGGTAGCGGCGTGCTCCAACGGAACAGATGCCAAGATCGGCGAGATCACGGTCGTCCTGGCCGACGACGAAACCGTGCGCCGGCTGAATCGTGATTTCCGCGGCTTGGACAAGCCGACCAACGTGCTTTCCTTCGCGACGGCTGGTTCCACTCTGCCAGGCATGAGCCATGTGCTTGGCGATGTGATCCTGGGATTCGAGACCGTGTCTCGCGAGAGCGCAGAGTATGGCCGGCCGCTCAATCACCATGTCCAACATCTCGTCGTGCACGGATGTCTGCACTTGCTTGGCTACGACCACGAGGCAGAGCGCGACGCGATCCGCATGGAAGCTCTCGAAACCAGGATCCTGGCCGGTCTCGGTGTTCCGGATCCCTATAGGGATGCGGATGTCCCAGTCGAGACAGGCATCGGAGTACCGTCATGACGAGCGCCGAGTATCACAAGCCTTCGGCAGACTCGATCGAACCAGACCCGGTTTCCGACGCGCGTCCCGAAGCCGACAATCAAGGAAACGGCTCGGACGAGTCCGGCGGGCTGCTGGGATCGATCAAGCAATGCCTGCGCGCGATCGGCCTGATCTCGGAAGGGCCGACCGTACGCGACACGCTGGAGGAACTGATCGAGGAGGAGCATGTCGACTCCGTGGCGATCGACAGTCACGAGAGGACGCTCATCCGCAATGTTCTCGGCCTGCGCGACATATCGGCCCGCGACGTCATGGTTCCTCGGGCGGACATTGTCGCGGTCGATGTGAAGACGCCGATTCAGGAACTCGCCTCCCAGATGATCGAAGCGGCTCATTCCCGGTTACCGGTGTACCGCGAGACCCTGGACGACGCGATCGGCATGGTTCACATCAAAGACGTTCTGGCACATCTCAGTTCCTCGCAGCCGGCGTCCGTTCCCGATCTTCTGCGCGAAACGCTGTTTGTTTCGCCGACCATACGGGCGCTCGACCTGCTGCAGGAGATGCGGTTGAACCGCCGCCATCTGGCCCTGGTCGTCGACGAGTTCGGCGGCATCGACGGCTTGATCACGATCGAAGACCTTGTCGAGGAAATCGTCGGTGAAATCATCGACGAGCATGATGTCGAGGAGGGCCCGAAGATCGTCTCCGAGGGCGAGGGCATGGCCATCGCCGATGCGCGGGCGACGGTGGAAGAACTCGAGGCGCTTTTCGGACCGGTTTTGAGCGAGGACGAACGCGAGGAAGCCGATACCGTCGCCGGCCTGATCTTTGGCATCACCGGACGGATCGCCAAGCGCGGCGAGATCGTCCGTCACCAGAGCGGCCTGGAGTTCGAGGTCATCGACGCCGATCCCAGACGTCTGAAATCAGTAAGGGTAAGGCGTCCGTCCGAACCGGCGGAAGACGTTGCCGGTTGATCCTCCGACCGACGACCCCGAAAAGTTAAACGACGACCGAGACAAGACGTCGGGCGCCGGTTGGATGTCCCGCGTGATCCGCTATCTGGCAGGATTGACCGGCTGGCGGGGCGCGCTGACGACTATAACGCTGGGAGCCGTAGCCGCAGCGGCCTTGCCGCCGGTGCATTTTCTGCCGGGACTGTTTGCCTTCTCGGTCCTGGCCTGGCGCCTGGAACGCGGCATCGGCGCCGCGCAGGCGGCGTGGCAAGGCTGGCTTTTCGGCTTCGGTTACCATCTCGCGGGCCTTTATTGGATTTCCAACGCGCTCCTGGTCGAAAGCGACAAGTTCGCGGTTTTCGTTCCGTTGGCCGCGATTGGCTTGCCGATGGCCCTGGCATGCTTTCCCGCAGCGGTAATGGCCTTTCTGCCATGGCTCGCGGCTCCCGGTTGGCTCCGCGCCGTTGCCGTGGCAGCGCTGTGGAGCTCGGCCGACTATGCGCGGGGGCATTTGTTCACGGGCTTTCCCTGGAACCTGCCGGCCTACGCGTTTTCGGTCTCGCATGAACTAAGCCAGACGGCCTCGGTCACCGGCGCCTACGGACTGTCACTCCTGGTTCTCGTCTTCGCCGTCGGGCCCGCCGTGATCGCCGGCCCGGATCGTGGGTTCTCCAGGCGTCGAAACCTGATCGGGTTCGGCTGTCTGGCCTTGCCTGCCCTGTTATGGGCGGCTGGCGCGGCCCGCCTCGACGCCGCGCCGCCCGCAGCCGACGAAAAGGTCGTCATCCGCCTGGTGCAGGGAAACATCGCACAGAAGGACAAATGGAAACCCGAACTCCGGGCCCGCCATCTCGCCACCTACCTGGAGCTCAGCCGAGCGCGTTCCCCCAGCCACCGCGCGCCCGGCCTCGCGGACGGCACGGAACCGACCGTGATCATTTGGCCGGAAACAGCGGTTCCCGGCTTCCTGGCACAGGACCGCAACCTGCGCCACGCCGTCGCCGCCGCGGCACCGCAAACCGGGACTCTCGTTACCGGCGCACCGACGATCTCGGAAGACCTACCGCGCCGCGTGTACAATTCGATGATCGGGATCGGCGCCGATGGTTTGATAAGCGCGCGTTACGACAAGGTTCATCTGGTGCCTTTCGGCGAGTATGTGCCGCTCAGATCCTTGAATTTGCTGCCGCGCGTCGTTCAATCCTTCACTGATTTTACGCCAGGTCCGGCGCGCACGCCCTTGAACGTCGCGGGTCTTGGTCTGGTCAGCCCGCTGATTTGCTACGAAATCATTTTTCCGGGCGAGGTCGCGACCGGCGGTGGCGCCAGGCCCGTGGCGGCGCTTCTGAATCTGACCAATGATGCTTGGTATGGCCGCAGCTCGGGCCCGTATCAACATCTCGCGATATCAAAAATGCGCGCAATCGAGGAAGGTATTCCGCTAATCCGGGCTGCCAACACGGGCATCTCCGGGATATACGATGCCTACGGTCGGACGATGGTACAGATACCCCTGAGTGAAAAAGGTATTGCCGATGGATACCTTCCGATGCGTTCGGAACAACCGACAACATATTCAATAATAGGAGACCTATTTTATTTAATTATATTTGGCATATTATGTATAGGAATACTATTATATCACAAGCAATAATCTCCATGTGAAAGAACCAAAAACGGTTGACCGCATACGATCGTATGGTATAGTTCGATTCAGCATAACTATCGCCAGCGAACGGATTATCCATGGCCGCAGTCGCCAAATCGCGACGCCCGTCGGGCCGCATGGCCAGCCTAGGCAAACCGAACCCGATCGACGTTCATGTCGGCGCGAGAGTCCGGCTGCGCCGCACCTTGCTCGGGCTCAGCCAGGAGAAGCTTGGTGAGGCGATTGGACTGACATTTCAGCAGGTTCAAAAATACGAACGCGGCGCGAACCGGATCGGCGCAAGCCGGTTGTTTGACCTGAGCCGTGTGCTGGACGTGCCGATCTCTTATTTCTACGAAGGTATGGACGACGAGATCCGCGATCAGTCCCCCGGGCAATTATACGCGCGCAATGAAGAGCCGGCGGTCTATGAAGGCGATACCGACCCGCTCACCCGGCGGGAATCGATCCAATTGATCCGCAACTACTATCGCATTCCCGACGAATCAGCGCGCCGTGGGCTCTTCGAGCTCGCCAGCAGCCTTGCCAAAGCCTACACAAGCAAACCATAGGCGCACACCTCTTCCGCTCTGGCGGATGACGTGATTTCGCTTGACCCAGAATACCAAAAACGGCAATGACAGCGGAGCTCTTACCGGTTTTCGCAGGCCGTATCGAGCATAAACTGGGACGTCCTCGCCAGACGGCATGTCCCCGCCGAGATTTTGCATCATCAGGCGAACCTGAAAGCGATTACCAACGGAGGCGCGCGGTGGCCCAGGGAAATTATGTATTTACGAGCGAATCCGTTTCCGAGGGCCATCCCGACAAAGTCTGCGATAGAATTTCCGATACCGTCGTCGATCTTTATCTCGGCGCCGACCCCGCGAGCCGGGTTGCCTGTGAAACCCTCGCAACGACCAATCGGATCGTGCTGGCCGGAGAAGTGCGGGGACCGTCCACCATCACTCACGATGTCATCAACGACGCGGTGCGCGCGGCGGTCAAGGATATCGGATATGAACAGGCCGGCTTCCATTGGCGTGATGCCGAGATAACCATCCTGCTGCACGAGCAGTCGACCGACATCGCCATGGGCGTGGACGCCGCGGGCAACAAGGACGAGGGCGCCGGCGACCAGGGTATCATGTTTGGTTATGCCTGCCGCGAAACCGACGCCTTGATGCCGGCGCCGATTCACTACTCGCACGCCATTCTGCGCGATATGGCGAAGGCGCGCCGGTCCGGCGCGGTCAAGGGCCTCGGCCCGGACTCGAAAAGCCAGATCAGCCTGCGCTACGAAAACGGCCGGCCGGTTCGCGCCACCTCGGTGGTCATTTCCACCCAGCACGACGAGGATCTTGACCAGAAGGAAGTGCGCGAAATCGTCCGGCCTTTCGTCGAGAACGTCCTTCCCGCCGGATGGATGTGCCCGGAGGAGGAATTCTACGTCAATCCGACCGGGCGCTTTGTTATCGGCGGACCAGACGGAGACGCGGGCCTGACCGGACGCAAGATCATCGTCGACACCTATGGCGGGGCGGCCCCGCACGGCGGCGGCGCTTTCTCCGGCAAGGACCCGACCAAGGTCGATCGTTCGGCCGCCTATGCCGCAAGATGGGTCGCCAAGAACGTGGTGGCCGCGGGACTGGCCGACAAATGCACGATCCAGGTCTCCTACGCGATCGGCGTGGCCAAGCCACTGTCCATCTATGTGGACACCTACGGAACCGGCCGGGTTTCCGAGGAGAAGTTGGGCGCCCATCTTCAGGAGGTCGTCGATCTGTCACCCCGGGCGATCCGCGAGCGCCTCGGGCTCAGCGCGCCGATCTATGCGCGCACCTCGGCCTATGGGCATTTCGGGCGGGCGCCCGAGGCCGATGGCGGGTTTTCCTGGGAGAAGCTCGATCTCGTCGATGCCCTCAAGGATCTCAAGGCCTGATCGCCTTGACGGTGTGACCTTGCCGGTATCCCGCGCGGCGCCAACGACAAACTACCCCGTTACTTTCCGGGGACGCCGTCATGGGCGCAAGTTGCGCGATAATCTGCGGTCTCTCCTCCGGGACATGTTGCCGGCGCTCTCCATCGATCCGGACGCCGCGGGAGATATCCTCGACCCGAGAGCACTTTTCGGCGAAGCCAAACGTGACGTCTGGATGGAGATCGGTTTCGGCGCGGGCGAGCATCTCGCCTGGCAGGCGGAACGCCACCCCGACATCGGCTTCATCGGGTGCGAGCCTTATATCAACGGGGTCGCCAGCCTGCTTCGTCACGCGGCCGAGAAGAAGCTCTCGAACATCCGCATTCTCCCCGACGACGTAAGGCCCTTTCTCGACCGGCTTCCGGACAGGTGTCTCGGCCGGTTGTTCGTGCTGTTTCCCGATCCATGGCCGAAAAGAAGACACGCGGACCGGCGCGTGGTGCAGTTTGAGACCGTCGCCGCTTTCTGTCGTATTCTCCGCCCTGGAGGTGAGTTGCGACTGGCGACGGACGATCCCGGCTATCAACGATGGATGCTTGCGCGTACGACGGGCCGAAAGGACCTGCGTTGGCTCGCGGGCCGGCCCCGGGATTGGCGAATCCGTCCAGAGGATTGGCCGCCGACCCGCTACGAGGCCAAGGCGATCAAGGAAGGGCGCGCGCCGGCCTTCCTGAGGTTCGAACGGACAGGCTGAGACCCTGGCCTTCGCGGCCTCACGGCGGTCGAACCGGAGCGCCCGGGAACGGAAATATTCCTTGAACGACCCCGTCTTTTGAGTATAGTCCGGTCCTCTATTTCCATCAGATTTCGAATTATGGTTGGTGGGCCAATGGCCCACTTTTTCGTGTTCGTTGTCTGAAGACCATTTGCGTGGAACGGAGATGTTATCTCCGGTGCACGGATTTCGCGGGCCTGTCGATGTCGGATGTTTTGGGTGAAAAAGTCGCGGAAATCATCGGTCCTTCGGTGGCGGCCATGGGCTATGACATGGTACGCGCAAGCCTGAACGGCGACCGGCGGCGGACCCTGCAGATCATGGTCGAACGGGCCGACCGGGCCGAAATGACGGTCGAGGACTGTGCCGCGGTCAGCCGGGCGGTCTCGGCGCTCCTCGATGTCGAGGATCCGATCCAGGGTGCGTATAACCTGGAAGTCAGTTCGCCGGGCATTGATCGCCCGTTGGTCCGACCGGACGATTTTGAACGGTTCTCCGGGTTCGAGGCCAAGATTGATCTGCACCGCGTGATAGACGGACGCAAGCGCCTGCGGGGAACAATTCGCGGGATTGATGGCGAACAATGCGTCGCGATCGACACCAACGACGATGGGGTGACCATTCCCTATTCGGAAATCAAGGCGGCGAAGCTTGTCCTGACGGATGATCTGATCAAGGCAAGCCTCGCGCGCAAACTATAGAATCAACGGACAGGGCGAGCCGGACAGTGGTGATGGAAACAGCAACTTTCCCGAAAATCGAACTTATTCAGGTAGCCGACGTCGTCGCGCGAGAAAAGGGGATCGACCGCGACGAAGTGCTTGAGGCCATGGAGCAGGCGATCCAGAAAGCCGGCCGCTCAAAATATGGTCAGGAGCACGATATCAGGGCCTCCATTGACCGCCAGACCGGCGAAATCCGGCTGGTTCGATGCACCGAGGTGGTCGAGGAGGTCGAGGACGACATCACCCAGATCACTCTCGAGCAGGCTCAGAAGCGCGACCCCGCGTTGTCGCTTGGGGATTTCATCGTCGATCCGCTGCCGCCGATCGATTTCGGGCGTATCGCCGCGCAGACCGCGAAACAGGTGATCGTGCAGAAGGTCCGCGAGGCCGAGCGTTCACGGCAGTATGAGGAGTTCAAGGACCGCACCGGCGAGATCGTCAACGGTATCGTCAAGCGCGTGGAATTCGGCAACGTCACGGTCGATCTCGGCCGGGCCGAGGCGGTTCTGCGCCGGGACGAGCTGCTGCCTCGCGAATCCTTCCGCAACGGCGACCGGGTCCGCGCCTATATCTTCGACGTTCGCGAGGAACCGCGCGGCCCGCAGATCTTCCTGTCCCGCACCCATCCGGAATTCATGAAGGGATTGTTCCGCCAGGAAGTTCCGGAAATCTATGACGGCATCATCGAGATCAAGGCCGTCGCGCGCGATCCCGGCAGCCGGGCGAAAATCGGCGTGATCTCCTACGACGGCAGCATCGATCCGGTCGGAGCCTGCGTCGGCATGCGTGGCAGCCGCGTCCAGGCCGTGGTCGGCGAGCTTCAGGGCGAGAAGATCGATATCGTCCCGTGGTCCGACGATCCCGCGACCTTCGTGGTCAACGCGCTGGCCCCGGCCGAGGTCGCCAAGGTGGTTCTCGACGAAGATCAGCGGCGCATCGAGGTTGTGGTTCCCGATGAACAGCTGAGCCTGGCCATCGGCCGGCGCGGCCAGAATGTGCGCCTGGCGACCATGCTGAGCGGCTGGGACATCGATATTCTGACCGAGGCCGAGGAATCCGAACGCCGTCAGGAAGAGTTCCGGACACGCTCGAAGATCTTCATGGACGCGCTCGATATCGACGACGTCATGGCGCATCTGCTCGTTGCCGAGGGCTTCACGAGCGTGGAGGAGATTGCCTATACCGGCTTGGAGGAACTCACCCAGATCGAGGGCTTCGTCGAGGACATCGCCGAGGAATTGCAGAACCGCGCGGTGGTCTTTACCGAGGCGGAACGCGAGAGGCTGGCCAATCGGCGCGTCGAACTCGGCGTGACCGACGACCTCGCCGAAATGGAAGGGCTGACTCCCGCCATGGTCGTCACATTGGGCGAGAACGGCGTCAAAACCATCGACGATCTCGGCGATCTCGCCAGCGACGAGTTGATCGAGATGTTGCCCGAGGCCGAGTTGAACATGGAAGAGGCGAACGCCATCATCATGGCGGCCCGGGCCCATTGGTTCGACGATGAGGAACAGCAGGAGGAAGAGCAGGCGGACGAAGCGGTCACCGAGACGGTCTGAGCACTGTCCCGTTGGCGGAGGCGCCGACATGGCGGATCAGAGCGAAAGACGGTGTATCGCGACCGGGCGAAGCGGGCCGAAAGACCCGATGATACGATTTGTCATTGGGCCGGACGGATCGGTTGTCGCCGATCTCGCGGAAAAACTACCCGGCCGCGGCATGTGGTTGAGCGCTGCTCGGGACGCGGTGGACACAGCGGTGAAACGCAAGCTTTTCGCCCGGGCCGCCCGGCACCCGGTCAGTGTCCCCGACGCACTCGCGGACCGGCTGGAGGCGGCGCTGGTTGACCGGACGGTTGCGGCAATCGGCATGGCCAGACGGGCGGGCTTGGCTGTCGCCGGCCAATCGAAAGTGGAGGAAGCGCTGCGGCGGGAGCGCGTGGCATTGCGGCTGGAGGCACATGATGGGACCGCCGAAGGCCGGCGCAAGCTGGATCGGCTCGGCACCGGCATCCCGGTTCTGGGCGCATTGTCCTTGGTGGAGATGGCAAGGGCCTTCAATCGGGAACGGACGGTCCATGCGGCGGTACTGAAAGATGATGGAAAACACGGCGGCGCCGGCTTGGTCGACCGTTTGAACAGAGAATTCGAAAGATTAGCCGGGTTTCGGCCCTCTTTCGGCGGAGCCGGGTTGGAAAAAACGGCCCAGCGGTGTATTGAACCCCCAGCCGACATGATCGGCGAAGAATGCGCGGTCACGGAATGACGACGACGGACGACAAGGATCGTAAGAAGCTGAGCCTCTCCTCGGGGCGGCTGTCCCTCGGCAAGTCGATTGAGACGAGCCAGGTACGGCAGAGTTTCTCGCATGGACGCACGAAAACCGTTCAGGTTGAGCGCCGGCGTAAGCGGGTGCCGGTTCCCAATGCGGCCGACAACGGCCTGGATGCCGGCGCCGAAGGGGGTGCGGCACGGACTCTGACGCCAGAGGAGCGCGCCGCCCGCACGCGCGCACTTCAGGAAGGGCTGCGGCAACAGGAATCCGCCACTCAGGCCGACGAAGCCTTCGAGGCGACGCCTGCGGCGGCAACCGCGGCAACGCAAGACGCCGAAGCCGCGTCAGAAGCCGTCGAACCTGAAGCGCCGGAAGTCGTCGAGGAGCTTGACCGCCGCGAGGCCGAACGCCGCGAGGCGCAACGCATCGCCGATGAAGAAGAACAGTTGCGCGCCGTCGAAGCGGCCCGGCTTGCGGAACTGGAGGAAGCCCGGCAGGCCAAGGCCGCCGCCGATCGAACGCAGAACCGGGCACCGGAGCGTCACGGGCACGATGCGCCGGATCCCGTCGCGGCGATGGACGACGACGGCGAGACCGGCCGGGCCGGACCCCGCCGCCGTGGGGAGGTCGCCAAGAAGGCACCGGCCCCGGCCAGCCGCAGGAATGAACCGCGCCGGCGCCATTCCGGCAAACTCACGATTTCACAAGCGCTTGACGATAGCGGTGCCGAACGGGTCCGGTCACTGGCATCGGTCCGGCGCGCCCGTGAACGCGAGAAAAACCGCGCTCGCAGCGATATGGGCGAGCAGAAACGCATCCGCGAGATTGTCGTGCCGGATGCGATCACGGTGCAAGAACTCGCGATCCGCATGGCCGAACGCGGCGTCGACGTCGTCAAGAAGCTGATGACCCTCGGTGTCATGGCGACGATCAACCAGACTCTCGACGCCGATACGGCGGAACTGGTTGCAACCGAAATGGGGCACCGGGTCCGACGGGTATCGGAGTCCGATGTCGAGACTGGTCTCCAGGTCGAGAACGAGCCCGACGAGATGCTTGAGCCGCGCGCGCCGGTGGTTACCGTCATGGGCCATGTCGATCACGGCAAAACCTCGCTTTTGGACGCGCTGCGCAAGACGGACGTGGTGTCCGGCGAGGCCGGCGGCATTACCCAGCATATCGGCGCCTACCAAGTTCAGATCGAATCCGGCGAGCGGATCACCTTCCTCGACACGCCGGGTCACGAGGCCTTTACCGAGATGCGCGCCCGGGGCGCCAATGTCACGGATATCGTGATCCTGGTCGTGGCCGCCGACGATGGAATCATGGCGCAGACCATCGAGGCGATCCGTCACGCCAAGGCAGCGGAGACCCCGATCATCGTTGCCGTCAACAAGATTGACCGGCCCGACGCGAATCCCGATCGGATCAAGACCGACCTGCTGCAACACGAAGTCGTAGTCGAGGATCTCGGCGGCGATGTTATTCAGGTCCCGGTCTCCGCCCTGACAGGAGAGGGTCTCGACAAGCTGCGCGAGGCGATCATCCTGCAGGCCGAAGTCATGGAACTGAAGGCGAATCCGAATCGGACCGCCGCCGGAACCGTGGTCGAGTCGAAGATGGAACGCGGCCGTGGCAGTGTCGCGACGGTCCTGGTTCAGCATGGAACGCTGCGGATCGGTGACATTTTCGTGGCCGGTGCCGAATGGGGCCGGGTGCGCGCCCTGCTGGACGACCATGGACGCCGTATCGAGGAATGCGGACCGAGTTTCCCGGTCGAGGTATTGGGCCTCAACGGCTCCCCGCTCGCCGGCGACGATTTCGTCGTGGTCGAGAACGAGGCCCGGGCCCGCGAGATCACCGAATACCGCGCGCGTCAGATCCGTTCCAAACAGGCGACCGCCGGCGCCCGTGGCACCGTCGAACAGATGCTCTCGAAGATCGCCGCCGGCCAGGCCGAGGAATTGCCGGTCGTCATCAAGACCGATGTGCACGGCTCGCTTGAGGCCATTCGCGCAAGCCTTGAGAAGGTATCGAACGACTCGGTCGCCGTCCGTATCCTGCACGGCGCGGTCGGCGGCATCAATGAATCGGACGTGTCGCTTGCCGCCGCGTCCGGAGCGATGGTGATCGGCTTCAACGTCCGCGCCAACCCGCAGGCCCGCGATCTCGCGCGGACCAGTGACGTGGAAATCCGCTACTACTCCGTCATCTACGACGTGCTCGACGAAATCAAGGCGGCCCTTACCGGCATGCTGTCGCCGGACCTGAAGGAAGAGTTCCTCGGAAACGCAGAAATTCGCGAAGTCTTCAACATCACCAAGGTCGGCAAGGTCGCCGGCTGCTTCGTCACCGAAGGCAATATCCGTCGGGGCGCGAAAGTTCGCTTGCTGCGTGACAACGTCGTGATCCACGAGGGCACCCTCAAAACCCTGCGGCGTTTCAAGGACGAAGTCCGAGAGGCGCGCGAGGGATACGAATGCGGCGCCGGTTTCGAGAACTACAACGACATCCAGGTCGGCGATTTCATCGAGTGCTTTGAAGTCAAGGAAGTCGCGCGCACCCTTGAATCGGCGCAACAGGCGAGCGCGTCGCCGTAATCCGCCCTCGGATCGGTCCTCGACATGGCACATTCCCAGACGGACAAATCGGTCCGGCGCGACGGCGTTCCAAGCCAGCGCCAGTTGCGCGTCGGCGAGGTCTTGCGCAAGGCACTGGTTGAGATTTTCGAGCGCGTCGAACTGCGTGACCCGGATATCGCCGGCGTTCCGATCACGGTCTCCGAGGTCTCCGCCAGCCCGGACCTCAAGTCCGCTTTGGTCTACGTCATGCCCCTGGGAGGTACGCGCCAGGAGGCCGTCGCTGCGGGCTTGAACCGCGCGGCACCGTTCCTGCGCGGCCAGGTCGCGCGGCGGGTCGAGCTGCGGCACGTCCCCAAGCTCGCGTTCCGGATCGATACCGCCTTCGACGCCTCCGCGCACATGAACAGGCTTTTGCACGGCTTGGATATTCCGCCGGCGGACCCGGTCACCGGGGACGGCGAAGATGGCGCGTAGGAAACGCGGCGAGCCGATCAACGGCTGGGTCATCATCGACAAACCAAGCGGTGTCACATCGACCCATGCGGTCAACGTCGTGCGCTGCGTTTTCAACGCAGCCAAGGCCGGCCATTCGGGCACGCTCGATCCGCTTGCAACCGGGGTGCTGCCGATCGCCCTGGGCGAGGCGACCAAGACCATCCCCTACGCCATGGACGCGAACAAGGACTACCGCTTCGAAGTCCGCTGGGGCGAGGAGCGCGACACGGACGACTGCGAGGGCGCTGTCACCCGAACGTCCGAAGCGCGGCCCTGCCGTGACGCCATCGAAGCGGCCCTGCCGCGTTTCGTCGGCATGATCGAGCAGGTGCCGCCCCGGTTTTCCGCGATCAAGATACAGGGCCAGCGCGCTTATGATCTGGCCCGCAACGACCAGCCGGTCGAAATTCCGGCACGCGAAATTCTGATCGAGTCCTTCACCCTCGACGAAATCATCGACGCCGATCATGCCACCTTCCTGGTGACCAGCGGCAAAGGGGCCTATATGCGCGCCCTGGCCCGCGACCTGGCGCTGGCGGTCGGCACGGTCGGCCATGTTTCCGCCCTGCGCCGGCTGCGGGTCGGGCCATTTTCCGAGAACAATGCGATTTCACTGGATTCGCTGGAAGGCTTGGCGCATAGTCCCGCCGCTTTCGAGCACCTATTGCCCGTGGAGACAGCGCTGGACGGCATCCCGGCCATGCCTCTCACGGACGATGAAGCGAACAGGCTGAGACGCGGTCAGACGGTTCCGGTATTTCGGGCCGCCGACCGGGACCGCCTCGGAGCGCTTCGCGAGGGCGATCTGCTCTTCGCGATTTCCTCCGGGACACCCGTCGCGATCTCCCGCATCCAAGGCGGATGCGTCTGCCCGGTTCGTGTTCTCAATCTCTGACCCAAGCGGAGTATCCGATGTCGATTACACAGGAAAAGAAGGCCGAACTGATCAAGCAGTACGGCCGGGCCGAGGGCGATACCGGCTCTCCGGAAGTGCAATGCGCCATCCTGACCACCCGGATCGCCAACCTGACGGAACACCTGAAAGTCCATAAGAAGGATTTTCATTCCCGCCGGGGTTTGCTGATCATGGTCGGCCAGCGCCGCCGGTTGCTCGACTATCTTCGCTCGCGAAGCGAAGAGCGCTACGCCGAGACGATCAAAAGTCTTGGTTTGCGCCGTTAACTCGCGGTTCCCCGAAGCCGCCGCACCGGCGGCGGATCTTTTTGCAAGTGCCCATATGGCCGGCTAAATCGGACGGCTCGCGGCTGTCGCGTGTCAAACTCTGTTTGACCCGGCCGGCATTCCGTGGCATTGAGGGCGCGCTTGAGAAGGATATGGAAACCGTAGGGTCGCACACAACCGATGTGTGTTCGCATTTGGCGTGACGCAGTTTCTCTAGCTTAACCATGCGTGAACGTGGCGAGCTTGGCCAAAGGGCCGGCTTGTCGCGGTTTTCTGCATGGTTTGACCGGTGCGACCTTGATGTAGGGAAATAACAAGAATGTTCGAAGTTTACCGTAAGGAACTCAACTGGGGCGGCCGCAAGCTCGTCCTCGAGACGGGGAAAATCGCCCGTCAGGCCGACGGCGCCGTCATGGCGAGCCTCGGCGAAACCACCGTGCTCTGCACGGCCGTCGGCGCCAAGAGCCCGAAGCCGGGTCTGGATTTCTTTCCGCTGACCGTCAACTATCAGGAAAAGACCTTCGCCGCCGGCAAGATCCCCGGCGGGTTCTTCAAGCGCGAAGGACGCCCGACCGAGAAGAAACCCTGGTTTCCCGCCTGATCGACCGGCCGATCCGGCCGCTCGTCAAGGGTTACAAAGTGCGAAACCCAGGTCATCTGCACGGTTCTCAGCCATGACCTTGAGAACGATCCCGATATCGTCGCGATGGTCGGTGCCTCGGCGGCGCTCACCATCTCCGGCCTGCCGTTCCTCGGCCCGATCGGCGCCGCCCGGATCGGCTATAAGAATGGGAATACATCCTCAACCCGGACAGCAGGACGTCGCGGAGTCCGAGCTTGATCTGGTGATGGCCGGAACGCGCGAAGGCGTGCTGATGGTCGAATCCCAGGCCAATGCGCTCTCGAGGAGACCATGCTCGGCGCGGTGATGTTCGGTCACCGGGCCTGCCAGGAGGTAATCGACGCGATCATCGAGGCTCGCCGAGGCCTGCGCCAAGGACCCGCGCGATGTTCCGCCGCAAGCGCCGGAAGTTGAAACGGTTAAGGCGAAGCTTTCCGCCGCGATCACCGGGATCTCCAGGCCGCCTACCAGGTCGCCGACAAGACCCAGCGCCAGGATCTCGTCGCCGCCGCCAAGGCCAAGGGGCCTGGAGTTGCTCGAGACCGAAGAAGAGCTGAACGCCGCCAAGGAAGTGCTGAAGACGCTTGAGGCGGATATCGTGCGCGGCTCCATTCTCGATACCGGTAAGCGGATCGACGGGCGTGACACCAGAGACGGTGCGTCCGATCGTCTGCGAGGTCGGGGTACTTCCCAGGCTCATGGTTCCGCCCTGTTTACCCGAGGCGAGACCCAGGCGCTGGTCGTCACGACTCTCGGCACCGGCCAGGACGAGCAGATCATCGATGCGCTTGAGGGTGAGTGCCGCAGCATTTCATGCTGCACTACAACTTCCCGCCCTACTCGGTGGGCGAGGCCGGAGCGGATGTTCGGTCGGGCCGACGCGAGATCGGCCACGGCAAGCTCGCCTGGCGGGCGATGCGGCCGCTGATTCCGGCGAAGGACGACTTTCCGTACACGCTTCGGGTGGTTTCAGAAATCACCGAGTCGAACGGCTCCTCCTCGATGGCAACCGTCTGCGGCACTCGATGTCGCTGATGGATGCCGGTGTGCCGCTGAAGAATCCCTGCGCCGGCATCGCCATGGGCCTGATCAAGGAAGGCGACGCTTCGCGGTGCTTTCCGACATTCTGGGTGACGAGGACCATCTCGGCGACATGGATTTCAAGGTCGCCGGCACGGCCGAGGGCGTCACCTCCTGCAGATGGACATCAAGATCACCTCGATCACCGAGGAGATCATGCGGATCGCGCTGGATCAGGCCCGTGACGGCCGGCTCCACATTCTCGGCAGATGGAAAAAGCCATCTCCGCCGGCCGCGAAGGTGTTTCCGACCATGCGCCACGGGTGACGACGATCACCATCAACAAGGACAAGATCCGCGAGATCATCCGGCCCCGGCAAGGTCATCCGCGAAATCTGCGAAGTGACCGGCGCCAAGATCGATATCGACGACGACGGCGTGGTCAAGGTCGCCGCCGTCGACAACAGCGCCAGCCAGGCCGCCATCGACTGGATCAAGTCGATCGTCGCCGAACCGGAAATCGGCGTGATCTACAACGGCAAGGTCGTCAAAACCGTCGATTTCGGCGCCTTCGTGAGACTTCCTCGGCCCGCGACGGGCTCGTGCATATCAGCGAGCTGCTGCCCGGCCGGGTCAACAAGACCACCGACGTCGTCAATGTCGGCGACTCGGTCAAGGGTCAAAAGTCATCGGCTTCGATGACCGCGGCAGGTCAAGCTGAGCATGCGGACGGTCGACCAGGAAACCGGCGAAGACCTGTCCGAGCGAAGCAGAAGGCGACGCCGCCTAGTTTGCTACGACGATGGCATCGAATGTCACCAGCACGCCACCGGGTTCCGGATCGGGCCTGGTGGCGTTGTCTTTCCAAGCCACCGCACCTCATTGGACACCGTGGCGCGGCGGCGGTGGCGCCGGAGAACACGCTGGCCTCGTTCCGGCGCGCCGCAACCGATGGCGCTGACTGGGTCGAATTGATGTCCGGCTGTCCGCCGACGGGGTTCCTGTCATCTTCCATGACGATGATCTCAGGTTGACCAGCAACGGACAAGGGCCGGTTTCCACCCGCACGGCGGCGGAGCTGAAGACCCTTGACGCCGGCGCCTGGTTCGGCGCGGACTTCACGGGCGAAACAATTCCCACTTTGCGCGAGACCATCGCGCTGTGCCGGGATCTCGGTCTCGGCATGAATATCGAAATCAAGCCGGCCGCCGGCGAGGAACGCGCGACCGCGCATGCGGCGTTGCAGATCCTGGCGGAGGTGCTCGGCTCCGGTGATGCCGTGATCGCCGGGTCCATTGTCTTTTCGAGTTTCAAGCGTGCCTCATTGGAGGCTTTGCGGGATCACGGGCCCCAGTGGCCTCGCGGGCTCCTGATTTCCGAATGGCCGGTCGACTGGCTCGAAGCGGCAAGGCGCCTCGGCTGCGTCTCGCTGCATCCGCATCACCAGCTTTTGGAGGACGCCGCATCCGTCCGCAACGTCAAGACCGAGGGACTGCTGGTCCTGCCCTATACGGTCAACGATCCCGAGCGCGCGGCGACGCTGTTCAAATGGGGTGTCGACGCGATCATCACCGACGATCCACGGCTTCTGTCCACAATGTCGGGGTAGCGGCTATTCGCCGGCTCGCGGCCTCGGAATCCCGACCACCCGCAAACCGCCATCGACGTAGTGCACCTCGCCGGTCATCCCGGACGAGAGATCGCTCAAGAGGAACAGGGCGGCGTTGCCCACCTCTTCCATGTCGATGTTGCGCTCCAGCGGCGAATTGGCCTCGGAATAACGGTAAACATAGCGTGCATCGGCGATCGCCGAGCCCGCCAGGGTCCGCATCGGCCCGGGTGAGAGCGCGTTCACCCGGATACCGCGTCCCCCCACATCGGTCGCGATATAACGAACGCTCGCCTCAAGCGCGGCCTTGGCGATCCCCATGACGTTGTAGTTCGGTATGGTGCGCACCGAGCCCAGATAAGTCAGGGTAATCATGCTGCCGCCTTCCTTCATCATGCCCGCCGCGCGCCGGGCCACATTGGTGAAGGAAAAGCAGGAGACGTCCATCGTGTTCCGGAAGTTCTCACGGCTGGTGTCGACATACCGGCCCTTGAGTTCCGACTTCTCGGAATAGGCGATGGCGTGGACGACGAAATCAAGGCCGCCCCATTCACGGGCGAGACGGTCAAACAACGCGTCCAGATGCGCGTCGTTGGACACATCACATTCCAGCACCAAGGACGAACCGACCGACTCGGCCAACGGCTCGAC
This sequence comes from Alphaproteobacteria bacterium, assembly GCA_038146985.1. GTDB lineage: Bacteria > Pseudomonadota > Alphaproteobacteria > Thalassobaculales > Thalassobaculaceae > JADHLJ01. The sequence goes on along the minus strand of JAYQSQ010000018.1, from coordinate 135,232 downwards.
ACGCCGGGCGATGGACTCGCTCTGGTAGGTGAAAGCCAGTTCGGCGCCCTGTGCCGCCACCGCCGAGGCGATGCCCCACGCGATCGACCGGTCATTGGCGACACCCATGATCAGTCCCTTGCGGCCCGCCATGAGGCCGTTACTCGATGCCCGCGCTTCGGTCATCGTCGCCCGATACTCCCAATCATTTTTTCGTGCCGAGGCGTGTCGTCGTCAGTCATGGGCGCGGAACGCCAAGACCGAGTTGGTGCCGCCGAATCCGAAACTGTTGGAAATCGCCAGATTGATCTTCGCGTCGTCCTGACGCTCCAACAATATCGGCATGTCGCCGGCCTCGGGATCGAGAGTCTCGATGTTCGCCGAGGCGGCGAGGAATTTATTCTTCATCATCAGCAGCGTGTAGATAGCCTCATGCACGCCCGCCGCGCCTTGAGAGTGTCCGGTCAGGGATTTGGTGGAACTGATCGCCGGGATCGAGTTCCGCTGGGCGAAAACTTCTCTGATCGCCTCAAGTTCCTTGGTGTCGCCAATCGGCGTGCTGGTGCCGTGGGTGTTGATATAGTCCACCGGCTCGTCGATTCCACGTAACGCCAGGCGCATGCATCGCACCGCTCCCTCGCCGGAGGGCTGGACCATGTCGACACCGTCGGAGGTCGCGCCGTATCCGACGAGCTCGGCATAAATCTTGGCGCCCCGCGCCTTTGCCCGTTCCATTTCCTCGAGAACCACGACCCCGCCGCCGCCGGCGATCACAAACCCGTCGCGGTCGGCGTCATAAGCGCGCGAGGCCTTGGTCGGCGTATCGTTATACTTCGAAGACAGCGCACCCATGGCATCGAACAGCACCGAAAGTGACCAGTGCAGTTCCTCACCGCCGCCGGCGAACATCACATCCTGCTTGCCGAGCTGGATCATCTCGAACGCGTTGCCGATGCAATGCGAACTGGTCGAACAGGCGGAACTGATCGAGTAGCTGAGCCCCTTGATCCTGAACGCGGTCGAAAGCGTTGCCGAAACCGTGCTCGACATCACCCTCGGCACCATATACGGCCCGACCCGCTTGGGCCCCTTTTCGCGCGCGAGATCGAACGCCGCCATCATGTTGGAAGTCGACGGCCCGCCTGATCCGACGATCATGCCGGTCATCGGGTCGCTGATGTCTCCCACGTCCAATCCGGAATCGGCGATCGCCTCCTCCATCGCCATGTAGGTGTAGGCGGCGCCATCACCCATGAAACGAAGCAGTTTCCGGTCGATATGATCGCTTGGATCGAGTTTCAACGAGCCGTGGACATGGCTACGGAACCCCATGTCGCGATATTCCTCGCAAAAGGTGATTCCGGAACGACCCTGTTTCAGCGAGTCCGTAACCTCATTCGCGTTGTTTCCGATACTGGAAACGATGCCCAATCCGGTCACGGCGACGCGTCGCATCAATTGGCCCCCTGGGCAACGGCGGGGTTGTTGAAGAGGCCAACGCGGATGTCCTTGGCTTCGAACACCGGTTCCCCGTCGCACAGCACGACACCGTCGGCGATGCCCATGCAGAGTTTCCGCATGATCACCCGCTTCATATCGAGCTTGAATTTCAACAGTTTCGCGGTCGGCAGCACCTGGCCCGTGAACTTGACCTCGCCGACCGAGATCGCGCGACCGGACCCGAGCCCCCCCAGCCACCCCAAGGTGAAGCCGAGCAATTGCCACAGCGCATCCATGCCAAGGCAGCCCGGCATCACCGGGTCGCCTTCGAAATGGCATTTGAAGAACCAAAGATCCGGTTTGATGTCGAATTCGGCCTCGACCTCACCCTTGCCGTTGGCGCCACCACTTTCGCTGATCTTGGTGATGCGATCGAACATGAGCATGGGCGGCATCGGAAGCTGCGCGTTGCCCGGCCCGAACAGCCGGCCCTGCGCGCACTCGATCAGATCCTTGTAACTGAAACTTGAAGCTCGTTGAGACGTCACGTGTCGCTATTCCCTGGAGAACGATCGTCGTAATCATCAACGACGCCGGGAGGGTCTTGTACCATCGCGCGCCGTTCCACACCTCAAGAAAAACACAAATTCGAAGGCCATGCCAATGTCTTCGCAACGCCGTGGGCTAAAGCGTTGATCCGTGCGGACCGATCAATCGGCGGTTCACCGGACGCTTGACAAGACTCCCTGGTTTCTGATGTCTGATGCTTGTAGCGACAACGGTTCCGGATCGACTTGGACGCAACATGGTCGACGGCTTGCGCAGTGCCGGTGAGATGGCCACATCCATTCTTGACCGCGCCGGTCTGAGACCGACGCGGCAGCGCCTGCTGATCGCAAAGGTCCTGTTCGAACAGGGAGACCGGCACGTCACCGCCGAGCAGCTCCATTCGGAGGCCGAGGCGCGGGGCGCCGCGATCTCGCTCGCGACCGTCTATAACACCCTGAATCAGTTCCGCGCCGCCGGCCTCGTCCGAGAGGTCGTGGTCGAGGCTGGACGTGCCTATTTCGATACCAATGTGAGCGACCACCATCACCTCTATGACGCCACGCACGGCCGCTTGCAGGACGTACCGTCGAACCTTGTCTCGGTCGAGGTGCTGCCCGAGATCCCAGAGGGATTCTCGATCGACAGGGTCGATGTCGTGATCCGTATCAAAGCCAAGGACAAATAGTTTTATCTATATTTTTCAATCTATTAACGATATTTTTCGAATCATTCTAAATGACCTTGACGGCTTGGCCTCGGCCTTCCTATAACAAACGCTATCAAGCGCCCGCTGCCGTTGCAGGCCATCTGGAGCGGGCGAATTCCAGTCTGGATCGGGAGATCAAAATGGCGGGCCTCAAGAACTCGAAGACCGAAGAGAACCTCAAGGCGGCATTCGCCGGCGAATCGCAAGCCAACCGGCGCTATCTCTATTTCGCTCAGAAAGCCGACATCGAGGGATATAACGACGTGGCGGCGGTTTTCCGTTCCACGGCGGAAGGCGAAACCGGCCACGCGCACGGTCATCTCGAGTTTCTCGAGGAAACCGGTGATCCGGCGACCGGAAAGCCGATCGGCGGCACCGGTGACAACCTCAAGGCCGCCATTGCCGGCGAAACCCACGAGTACACGGACATGTATCCGGGCATGGCGAAGACCGCCCGCGAAGAAGGCTTCGATGAGATCGCCGACTGGTTCGAGACCCTCGCCAAGGCGGAACGCAGCCACGCCGGCCGCTTCCAAAAGGCCCTGGATACGATGGACTGATCTCCGGCGCTCGACGGTTCGGGAGCCAGGGCGACAAATTGTCGCTCTGGCACCAGAACCGGTCGGCTCAGTGGATATTGGCCGATCACCGGCCCAGGTAAACTATTGAAACGCCAAGCTGGGGCGGCGGGACGACCGGGCCGCCAAGGATGGGGCGCGTCCGGATGTTCCGGTGCAGTCCCCCGTTGGAGGATAGTTCCATGCAAGAAGGCAGCCTCGACGCGCCGATCCGGCACCCCCTCGCCTGGCGCGATCCTGATTTTCTCGACGAGGCGAAGCTCGACACGGAACTGCGGCGCGTTTTCGACATCTGCCACGGTTGCCGGCGCTGCTTTAATCTCTGCGACAGCTTCCCGAAACTTTTCGATCTGATTGATGAGTCGGAGTCGATGGAACTCGACACCGTCGATAGCGCCGATTTCGCGCCTGTCGTCGATGCCTGCACGCTCTGCGACATGTGCTTCATGACAAAGTGCCCCTATGTGCCGCCGCACGAGTTCAATCTGGATTTCCCGCACCTGATGCTGCGCTACCGGGCGGTGCAGAACGCCAAAGGCGAGGTACCGCTGGCGGCGCGGCAATTGACCGAGACCGACCGCAACGGCAAGGCGGTCGGGTTCGCCGCGCCCATCGCCAACTGGGCGTCCAAACGCGGAAACGCTCTTACCCGCCCGATCCTGGAATCGACCTGCGGCGTGCACCGCGATGCGGCTCTGCCGAGGTTCCATGCCAATGACTATCTGTCCCGCGCCAAGGCCGAGGTCCCCGAGGTCAACACGGAGGCGCCGGCCTTCGGACGCAAGGCGATCATCTACGCGACCTGCTTCGTGAATTACAACAACCCAGCCATCGGGACCGCCGCGCGCCAGGTGCTGGCCCATAACGGAGTCGACACCGAAGTGGTGTATCCCTCCTGCTGCGGCATGCCGCAGTTGGAGCAGGGCGATATCGCGAGAGTGGCGGCAAACGCCAAAGCCGTGGCCGAGGAGCTGCGGCCCTGGGTCGACGAAGGCCGCGCGGTCATCGCGCTCACACCGTCTTGTGCCTTGATGCTGAAATTCGAGTGGCCGCTTATCGTTCCCGAGGATGAGAACGTCAAGGCGCTCTCGGCGGCGACGCGGGATATCGACGAGTACATCGTCGATATCGCCAAGTCCGAGGGGCTCGCCGAGGGCCTACGGGCTCTGGACGGCGGCGTCACCCTGCACCTGGCCTGCCACAGCCGAGCTCAAAACTTCGGCCAGAAATCGGCGGAAATGCTGCGCGCGATCCCCGATATCGACGTCACGGTCATCGAACGCTGTTCCGGGCACGGTGGATCCTGGGGCGTGATGAAGGAAAACTTCGAGACCGCGATCAAGGTCGGCAGGCCCGTCGCCCGCGAGGCGGCGAAGGCGGGAAACACCTATGTCGCATCCGGCTGTCCGCTGGCGGCGGAGCATATCCTGCAAGGCATGGAGCGCCTCGGCGGCGACGGCCCAACGGTAACCCGCGCCGACCACCCGGTAGAGATTCTCGCGCGCGCCTACGGGTTCTGAGAAGCGATCCCACGGAGAAACCATGGCCCAGAAACGGATAACCCGGGACGACGTTCTCGACATGGAGGCGTATCGCGCCATTCGGGCGGACAAACGCGCCGAGATGGTCGGCATAAAGCGTGCCCGGAGGGTGTCGGTCGGTCCCGACGCCACCTTCTATTTCGAGAGCTACCAGACCATGTGGTGGCAGATCCACGAAATGCTCTACATCGAAAAAGGTGGGGAGGAGCAGATCCCCGACGAACTCGCGGCCTACAATCCGCTGATCCCCCAGGGCCGTGAACTGATCGCCACTTTAATGTTCGAGATCGATGATCCGGAACGCCGCAAACGGGTTCTGGCCAACCTGGGCGGCGTCGAGGAAACCTGCGTGCTCTCGATCGGCGGCGAGGAGGTCCCGGGGGTCGCCGAGGCCGATCTCGATCGCACCACCGCCGACGGCAAGGCGTCCTCGGTCCAGTTCATCCACTTCCCGCTTTCCGACGCCCAGGCCGCCGCCTTCAAGGACCCGGCCACTCAAATCATGCTAGGGATCAAGCATCCGAGTTACGGCCATATGGCGATCCTATCCGAAGAGGTTCGCCGCTCGCTCGGCAACGATCTGGATTGAAACAGGCTGGGTCGCGCCGGGTTCAGTCTTTAAGCGCTTCCTTAACGTCCACGCCCCAGATATGGGCGCGGCTGACCCAGCCGGAGAGGCCCAAGACCCGGATCTCGCACCATTCGTGCAGGCAATCCTCAAGGTTACCGAGCACGCCCGGTTCCATCCGCGCGACCGCCGGCGCGGAACCGCCGGGGTCACGCCTTAGGGTCCGCACCTGGCCGATCACCTGAACCATCCGGCGGCCGGACAGCATGCTTTGATGCACCCATCCTTCGGTCCCCTCGAAATCGCGGATTTTCCGCCAGGTATCGAACTCCGCAACCACCTCGACCGGCAGACTACGTCGCTTGAACACCCATTCGATGGGATAGCGCGATCCGGGCCCCGCCCGGACATTGACCTCTCCGGACCGTAAGGACACATAGCGCGGAACCGGCAGGCCGGTTTCCTTGCCGACCGTTGCTGCCGCGGCCCGTGCCGCTCCGATCATCGGGTCGACCAGAAGAACCGGCGATAGCAGGACCAGGCAAGCAAAAAGGTGAATCGCGCGCGACATGGATCAATCTCGTGATGGCGGATCAGTATACCACTAGATATGGCGGGTTTTAACACAAAACCACGCTACATAACGTGGTTTTTGCCGTCCCATGCCCATCAACCGCGCTTCGGCTGGACAAGCCGTCTTGTGACTGATATTTCCGGCGAAGGGCCTCCTTGGACCCCAACGAACCGCGCCCAAAAGCCCTGAGGTATCGCGCGAACCCGCGAGGAAACCGCCCATGACGTCAAAAAAGCCGCTGGTCATCGTCACGCGAAAACTGCCGGACCCGATCGAGACCCGGATGATGGAGTTGTTCGATACCCGGCTCAATTTGACCGACGCGCCCTTCGACGAAGAGGCCTTGAAACAAGCGGCCAGCGAGGCCGATGTCCTGGTTCCCACGGTGACCGACGAGATCAACGCGAAAGTCCTGGCCGCCGCCGGCGTGCGCCTCAAACTGATCGCCTCCTTCGGCACCGGGGTTGATCACATCGATCTCGCCGCGGCGAAGAAGCGCGGTATCACCATTACCAACACGCCGCGGGTCCTGACCGAGGATACCGCTGACATGACCATGGCCTTGCTCCTCGCGGTGCCTCGCCGCCTGGTCGAGGGCGAACGGCTGCTGCGCTCCGGCACCTGGGCCGGTTGGGGCCCGACCCTGATGCTCGGTCACCGCATTCACGGCAAGCGGCTCGGCATCATCGGGATGGGACGGATCGGTCGCGCCGTTGCGCGTCGGGCCAGGGGCTTCGGACTGTCAATCCATTATCACAACCGAAAGCGTCTTCACCCCGAAGTCGAGGAGGAGCTTGAGGCGACTTATTGGGACAATCTCGACCAGATGTTGAGCCGCATGGACATCATCTCGGTCAATTGCCCGCACACGCCGGCGACCTACCATCTGATCTCGGCCCGCCGGCTCGACCAGATGCAGCCGCACGCCTATATCGTCAACACCTCACGCGGCGAGGTCATCGACGAGGCGGCGCTGGCCAAGGCCCTGCGCAACCGCGACATCGCCGGCGCCGGCCTGGACGTCTTCGAGCATGAGCCGATGGTCAATCCCGAATTGCTGGAACTCGACAACGTCACCCTGCTGCCGCATATGGGCTCCGCCACCTTCGAAGGCCGGATCGACATGGGCGAGAAGGTGATCGTCAACATCCGCACCTTCAGCGACGGCCACACCCCGCCCGACAGGGTGATCGAGACAATGTTCTGAGGGGGCGATTTGCTCTTCCCTCTGATGCCGCCAAAAGAAGCGGGCGCCGCAGGGGCGCCCATGAGGTGGGGTCTCGGGAGGAAGCTGGTGTTCCCGCAGGCGGGACCGGGTCGGAAAATCTCTCTCCTCCTGGATATGGCGCGCGCCAGGAATCATTCAACGCACCGGCTGTCACGCCTGTGTGGATTGTCACATCAAACCCGGTGGATGCGTCGAAATTCAGCCAAAGAAAGTCCGGCAAGCGGGCAAGCCCGAGGCTTAGCCCGTTTTCAGGCTAGTGATCGTCGGGGCATCCCCGCAGAGCGGGCAGGTGGGGCTGCGCTTGTAGCGGATCTTGCGGAAGGTCATCCCGAGAGCGTCGAAGACCAGCAGGTGGCCGGACATGGACTCCCCAAGCCCCATCAGTTCCTTCAGCACTTCGGTCGCCTGCAGGGTGCCGATCACGCCGGCGATGGAGCCGAGAATACCGGCCTCCTCGCACCGGGGAATGGTGTTGGGCGGCGGCGGGTCGCGGAACAGGCAGCGGTAGCAGGGCTCTCCCTCATGGCCGGGCACGCCGCCGCGAAAGGTCGTCAATTGGCCCTCGAAGCGCAGCAGGGCGCCGGAGACCACCGTCTTGCCGGCGAGATAGGCCGCGTCGTTTATGAGATACCGGGTCTCGAAATTGTCGGTGCCGTCGACGATCACGTCGTATTCGGCGAAGACCTCCTCGACATTCTCTCGGGTCAACCGGGTCTTATAAGGGCGGTATTCGATGGTCGGATTGATCCGGGTGAGGGTCTCGACCGCCGAGTCCGCCTTCAAACTGCCGACGGACCTGGTCGCATGGACGATCTGGCGTTGCAGGTTCGAAAGATCGACCTCGTCATCGTCGACGATGCCGAGCGTGCCGATCCCGGCGGCGGCAAGATACATCAGAACCGGCGCGCCGAGCCCGCCCGCGCCGACACAAAGCACCTTTGAGGAGAGCAGCTTTTCCTGCCCCTCGTCGCCGACCTCTTCCAGTATCAAATGGCGGGCATAGCGCTCGAACTGCGCGTCGGTGAGTTCCATGTTTCGGTCGTCCTCAAGCTTCGTTCGCGCCAGTCCCGGTGGACCCGTAGGCGCCGGCGCCGCGGGGGGTCGGCGGCAGGTCACCCGTCTCGGCCAGTTCCGCCCTCGGCACCTGGGCCAGCACCATCTGGGCGATCCGGTCGCCCCGCTTCACCACAAATGGCGCCTCGCCGTGATTGATCAAGACCACCGAGACCTCGCCGCGGTAGTCCGAATCGATTGTCCCCGGCGCGTTCAGCACCGTCACGCCGTGATGCAGGGCGAGGCCCGAGCGCGGCCGGATCTGCGCCTCATAACCGGCGGGTATCGCAAACCGAAAGCCGGTCGGCACCAGCGCACGGGCACCCGGCGCGATCTCCAACGGTTCGAAGACGGCGGCAGCGAGATCCATGCCGGCGCTGCCGATGGTCTGGTAGGTTGGAAGATCCAGGCCCTGGCCATGCGGCAGGCGATTGACGGAAACCGGTACGCGCCCCATGGATCAGGCGGCGGCGATGGTGGAGAAATGGGCGGCGATCCGCTCGGCGAGTCGCGCGGCCACTGCCTCCTTGCCCATACGCGGCCAATCCTCGGAACCGTCATCGGTTACCAGATGCACCGTGTTCTCATCCCCGCCGAAGGTGCCGGTCCCTGGGCTGACATCATTGGCGACAATCCAGTCGCAGCCCTTGCGCAGCCGCTTTGCGGTCGCGTGTTCGACCACGGTTTCGGTTTCCGCCGCGAAGCCCACCACCAGCGCCGGCCGGCGCTCCCCCGCCGCCGAGAGCGACGCCAGAATATCCGGGTTCTCGGTCAGTTCCAGCGCCGGCGGTGCGGCGTTGCCGTCTTTCTTAAGCTTCTGGTTGGCCTCGCGCGCGACCCGCCAGTCCGACACCGCTGCCGCGCAGACCGCCACATCCACCGGCAGCGCGCCCGTGCAGGCCTCAAGCATCTGCCGCGCGGACTCGATATGCACGGTGCGTACATCTGCCGGATCGGCAAGCCGGGTCGGGCCGGTCACCAGGGTCGTCGATGCCCCAAGGCGGGCGAGCGCGGCGGCAATCGCGTGCCCCTGCTTGCCCGACGACCGGTTGGCGATATAGCGCACCGGGTCGATCGCCTCGAAGGTCGGACCCGAGGTCACCAGGGCCGAACGCCCGCTCAACGGTCCGATCGCCCCGAGCGCTCCGCTGAGCGTCTGCTCAATCGCCGCAAGGATTTCCTCCGGCTCGCTCATCCGTCCCGGCCCGAACTCGCCGCACGCCATGTCACCCTCGACCGGGCCGACCACCTTGACGCCGCGCTGGCGCAGCACCGCCATGTTCTCCGCCGTCGCCGGGTGCAGCCACATCCGGACATTCATCGCCGGCGCCACCATCACCGGCTTGTCGGTCGCCAGCAGAACCGTCGACGCGAGATCGTCGGCGATCCCGGCGCGCATCTTCGCCAGCAGATTGGCCGTCGCCGGGACCACCACCAGCAGGTCGGCGTCTCGGGAAAGCTGGATATGCCCCATTTCCGACTCGTCGGTCAGCGAGAACAGGTCCGAATAGACCTTGTCCTCGGTCAGTGCCTGCAGGCTGAGCGGGGTGACGAACTCGGCCCCGGACCGGGTCAGAACCGCGCGTACATGGGCGCCTCGGCCACGCAGCCGGCGTATCAGTTCAAGGCTCTTGAAAGCGGCGATGCCGCCCGAGACGATCAGCAGTATGCGCTTGCCCTGGAGCATGAACGCTCCTTTCCGGCGGTTTATTGGCCCCGATTCCCGACGCTCGCCGACCGGCTCAATCAGCGGCGTCGCCGATGGTGCTTTTGCGGTACTGATACAGCCGAGAGCAATACGGGCACATGACCTCGCCCTCGGCGCCGATGGTCAGGAACACCCGGGGATGACCGAGCGGCCCGTTACCGCCGTCGCACGCCACCCGGTGCTTGTCGGTCTGAATGATTTCGGTCGGCTTTGCCATCACATGTACTCGCCAAGGTTTCCGAGAGCCACAGTTCTCCGCCGGCCGGTCCGGTGGACCGGGCGGAGATCTCATGATACGCCAGAAACCATGATTTTCAACGCATCAGAACGCGCGTGGCAGTCCGGCTCCGACGCGCCGGCCAACCGTTCTCCGATCCCACCCCGAATGGCGTGGCAGGGCCTTACCGTGGTTTTGCTTGCTGTCCTTGGCCTCGCCGCCTGCGCTCCGGCGGTGCAGGCGCCGCTCAAGACGAACCAGCCGCCGCGCCTGGCCGCCAGCCACGCGATCATGCGGGACGGCGCCCGGTTGCCGCTCACCCGATGGCTGCCGGCCACGGAGCCGAAAGCCGCGGTCGTGGCGCTGCACGGCTTCAACGATCATTCCGGAGCCTTCGACGAACTGGGCGCGGCGCTGGCGAAGATCGGCGTTGTGGTTTATGCTTATGACCAGCGCGGTTTCGGCGGCGCGCCCGGCCGAGGCATCTGGGCCGGAGAGACCACAATGGGCCGCGATCTCGCCGAGGTCGTGCGCCTGGTCCGAGCCGCCCATCCAGGCCTCCCGGTGCACGCCTTGGGTGAAAGCATGGGCGGGGCGGTGATCATGGTGGCGCTGGCGGGCGATGCCCGCCCGGCGATCGACGGCGCGGTTCTCTCGGCACCGGCGGTCTGGGGCCGGGTGACCATGCCCAGTTGGCAAAGCGGCCTGCTTGATGCGGCGACCGCCACCGTCCCGCTGATCCGGCTGGTTCCCCAGGGGATCCGGATCACGCCGTCCGACAATATCAAGATGCTGCGCGCCCTCGGCCGCGACCCCCGCTTTATCCGCGAGACGAGGATCGACGCATTGTCCGGTCTAGTCACCCTGATGGATCGGGCATTGGAAGCCTCCCGATCCCTGCGGCTGCCCCTACTGGTACTGAACGGCGAGCGCGACGACATCGTCCCGAAGCGGCCGACCTGTCTGATGCTCTCGCGCCTGCCGGCCCCATCTTCGGGACGGCGCTGGCGCGCGGCGCTCTATCCGAGCGGCTATCACATGCTGTTCCGCGATCTCGCCGGTGACCTGGTTAGCCGCGATATCGCGGCCTGGCTAATCGATCCGGCCGCCCCCCTGCCCTCCGGCCACGAGCACCAGCCGGATCCCACCACCGGCAACCCGCTGCCCGGCTTCTGCCCCGAGACCGAACGCTAGCGTGGGCCCGTCGCCACAAGAGCTTGCCACACCGATCCACCGGCGCTAAACATCCCCCATATCAGCACCCGTAGCTCAGCTGGATAGAGCGCTGCCCTCCGGAAGGCAGAGGTCACAAGTTCGAATCTTGTCGGGTGCGCCAAACTTTCTCAACGAAATCAGTGTTATAAAATAGTCAAAGTATCTTTGCCCCAAATATACTACTTATGATAGAAATATGCTCTTCACACAATCTTCACACACTTGCTCTTCAAGAAGCAGAAAAAAGCCATAGGAACGCTTTTTTGTCTGCGAAGGTGTTTTTGGAGACTGTGGCACTGGTTTTCTGCCTCATATAGAACCTTCTTCTGCTCCGATTTTATCGTGCTTGACGCAATTAGCCGATAGACGAGCGAATGTCAGAAAAGTGGGAAAAAATCAAAAAGACATCAGAGGCGACGTGCAGGGTTGTAATTCATCAACGCTCCCCGCAGAGATGGCTCTATCAACCCTACTTGGCATATGCGTTTGCTGCTTCCCAAACAGAGTGGCTACTTCAGGCTGCAGCACACGCTCACGAAGCGTGACTCCGAGCCCCGAGTTTCTCCGCTATTGGTAGAGCCCTGGCATCGATTGATGTCTTGTTGTTGCAGGATTAAAGCAGGTGCAGGGCATGCCCTGCACTTGCTTGCGCGGCGATCCTCGGAGCAAGTCTCTGCCGCCCAGGCTCGAGTGCGGCCTGACGGTGTTGTAGTCCTCCTTCCAGACGCAGAGCACCGGCACGGGCGTGGCCCAGCGAGGTGAACAGCGTCCTGTTCAGACACTCGTCCCGCAGGCGCCCGTTGAAGCTCTCCACGAAGCCATTCTGCATCGGCTTGCCCGGCGCGACGTAGTGCCACCTACGGCCTCGTCCTGGCTCCCAGCGCAGCACCGCCATGCTGGTGAGTTCGGTGCCGCCAGCGCTGGACGATATTCGCGGCCTGGCCCGCCGACGCCAGATCAGGGTGTCGAGCTCCCGCACTACGCGCTGGCCCGAGCGAGGTGTCACCAGAGCTAGGCACTCGCGGGTGAAGTCGTTGACGATCGCCAGGATCCGGAAGCGTCGCCGTCCGACAGCGCATCTACATTGAAGTCCAAGCGACCATCTCTGGTTCGGTCCATCCGGAAGCTGAGGGGTGCGCGCGTCCCCAGCGCCCGCTTGTGTCCACCCCGGCGACGCAATCCTGAAGCTTCTCCTCGCGATACAGCCGCCTGAGCTTTGGTGGTTCCACTGCGACTTCGCGGGCTAGCAAACAGGTGAAGGCGGCGATAATAAAACCGCCGCCGCTCGCGCGAGAGCGCCGCAGGCGCTCACGGACCTCCGCGTCGTCAGGTTCTGGCACGACGGTAGCGCACCGGACGACGGTCCACCGCCAGGACACAACACGCCCGCTGCTCGCTCACCGCGTGCGCCGCACTTGCAGGGCAACGGCCTCCGCCCGCTGCGGGCGTCACCATTTTTTTGACGCGATGTCCTTCAGCATGGCGTTGTCCAGCATCGCCTCCGGGCCAGCAACTTCTTCAGCCGCGCGTCTCGTCCCTCCAGGCTCTTCAGCCGCTTCGCCTCCGACACCTCAAGGCCGCCATACTTGACCTTCCACTTAGAACGTCGCGTCGTTGATCCCGTGACGGCGGCACACATCCGCCGTCTTCTGACCGGCCTCCTGCTCTACGCAAAATCGCGATGATCTGCTCTCTTCACTGAACCGACTGTGCTTTCGCCTGATCCGTCTCCCAAAGGTGACGGACTATACCAAATCTGGTGGAGTTTGCGGGCTCAGGTCAACTGTTTCTTCGGTCGAGCGAGCGTCGGCACTCGTCATCGAAAAACCGTCTCTCGTGGATAAGCGAACGATGAGAAAGAAACGAACTTACCCATCGACATCCCCAACCAGAAGAGAACCGTCTCACATTCTCTACCTCAGAAAGTGAAGAACCTGCTCTACCGATGTCATCGGTGATGGTGGGTTCGACCTGGTTGATACCCTCTGAAATCCTTTCGCTTATCGATTTTGCGATGTATCGGGCATCGTCTTGAACGAAGAGATTTAATCTCAATCGCTTCCTTCGCTCGTGTGTCCTAGCCCCTGAAACTGGGCCACATTGTCGTATGAAGGGGTGAGGACGATGGCCTCGGAAGCGACATAGCGATGAAGATATCCTGAAGCTGCTGCGCGAGGTCGAGGTGCAATTTATTCCAGCGACGTGCCGACAGCTTGTTGAGCGCGGTATCAGCGAAGCGACGTACTACGTCCGGCGCAAGCGGTTCGGCGGCGTGGCCCGGTCCCATCTCATCGAGCTCAAGGCTCTGGAGAAGGTAACCAGCGAATAGTTAAGATCGTCGCCGAGCTTGAGCTGGATAAGCTGATCCTCAAGGAGGTTTTACTTTGTAAAAACCGCGGGCCTGACGTCAGGCGCACTCCGTAAGGCGGTTGTCCAGGTGCGCCAGAAGCTCGGGACCTCGGAACGGCGGACCTGCCGTGTCATGGAGGTGTCGTTTGCGCCCGTACTACGAAGCTATCCCCAGGATTACGATACGCTGCGTTTGGCTTCCTGATCCGTCTTGCCCCGCTGGGTAATGGTCGCTACGGCTATCGCAAGATCGGCGAGCTGCTGCAGGCAGAGGGCTGGCGCATCAACCACAAGAAGGTCGAACGCCTGTGGCGGGAAGAAGGATTGCAGCTGCCGCACTGCCACAGAAAGCGCCGGCGGCTCTACCATCACGACGCCTCGGTGATCCGGCTCCGGCCCCACTACCCCAACCATCTGGTCCATCGACTTCGTCCGCGACTGGCTGAGCAAACGTCACCCCTACAAGATGCTCACGGTACTTGGATGAGTTTACGCGCGAGGCTCTGAGCGTGACCGTGGCAGTCAGGATGGGCGCCGCAGATGTCCTCGAGACGCTGTACCCGTTGTTCCTGGCCCGCGGCACGCCGGTTTATCTGCGCTCGGACAACGGACCGAGTTCACAACCGAACTCCTTCCAGACATGGCTCACGCGCGCCGGCGTCAAACTTCAATCCTTTCTTCGATCCTGCCCGGATCACCCTGGGAGAACGGCTACAATGAGCGCTTCAACGGCACCTCAGACATGAGGTGCTCCACGCCGAATGGTTCCGCACCACCAGACAGGCCCAGATCGTCATCACTCAGTGGCTCCGCCAGTACAATCACATCCGACCGCACCAGGCACTCAACATGCGCCCACCCGTCCCCGAAACAATTCAGAGAAACCGAAAAATCGTGGCCCTAACCGCGGGGCTTTACAACGCGCCTGACCACCGGCGCGACGGCCAAGGTCACTGCTTTAGCAACGGATGGGCTTTCATCGAACTGGGCTCCCTTGACCGGCTGGATATTTCCGCGCAGTACCTAGAGCGTCCGCCGTGAGCGTTTGCTACTAGAGAGCAAACCCCAGCCCGTCACCCTTTCGATGCGTAATGCGATGATCGGGTTTTCTCCAACGTCATGTCGCGATACTGCGAATAGCGTCGGCGTAGGGCGGCTAAGGCCTCCGTGCTGGTTCTATGGTCTGGTTTGATGATCTCGGCCGATCCGCGTGCCATGACCCAGCCGACGGCTCCCAGTCCTTGTCGTCGTAGTGGTCGACGACCAGGCGGCGCGGGGATTCGCCTGATGTTTCGTACCCGCTTCAATGACCGCGCCGCGTCTGCTTTACTTCTCGTCCAGAGCCGCAGAGCGCTCTCTGTCGTGGAGCGCATAGCAGACCGGTACCACATGCGGCATGCCACCGGCATCCGCCGTCGCCAAATGGCCGACGCGACGGTTCAAGAAAGGCGCGTTGCTCAAGGTTCGGCCGCGCCATGTGGGGCTATTCGCCCGTCTGCAGAAGCCGGCCGTGTCTGCGTGGGCCGAGGCGAAGGACCAGGCAACAGGCCGGCGCCAGATGGTAAGGTAGATGACGTCCACCACCACGGCCCTGATCAGCAAATCCGTCCGGAAAACACCGTCGATAAAGACGCGCGCATACCCTCGAAGACATAGTGACGGCGTGCACCACGCGACGATCTGCAGCCAGTCTGGAAGCGAGGCGACCGATAATAGACCGCGCTGATAGGCGCGAAGGCGAAGACGCTACCCAGGCGAGACTCGGCCCCAAGACCATAGCGCAGCACCAAGGCGATCACTGCCAGGCCGAGCCCCAGCCCATAACAAAGGCAGGAGAAAACGCGACGATTCCCGGCCCGTAGGAGAACACCGAGAACTCGGAAACAGATAAGCCAGCACCCAGGACGGGCAGGCCGATCACTCGGGCCAGGCTCATGACCATCAGGGCGGCCACGAATTCGGTGGGGCGGAGCGGGTCGACGAAGAGATGACCGAGGTTGCGCGACCACATCTCCTCGAGAAAACTCATGGAAAACCCGATCTGGCTGCGGAACAGCAGATCCCAGCAGCACCGCGCCGATCAGGATGCCTGATGCGCCCGCGACCCAGCTTGAGTGCCCCATGAAGAACTGAGTGACGAACCCCCAGATGATCACCGCGTATGGTCGGCCAATACGCCATCTCCACAAGCCGGGGACTGAGCCGCATAAGGTAGTAGTGCCGGCGGATCATCGCCGGGCGACCCGGCGGCCGGAAAAAGCCTGCGCCAGGGGATACGGCCTCCAGCGCCGACCTGCCCACGAGGCGGTCGCCTGTTGCCGGTCACGGCGATGTCGTGGAGGAACACCTCCTTCCAGGGTCGCGCGACCGTATCGCGCCAGAAGTTCCGCTGGCGAACCCCTGATCAACGATCCCTCCGCGCCGCATCACAAGGATATCGTCGCAAAGCCGTTCAACCTCGCCCATATTGTGTGACGCCAGGAGGATCGTCGCCTGCTCGTCCCGACAGTCCTCGAGATAGGTGCGGATCCAGTCGGCGGTATCCGGATCGAGACGCCGTCGGCCCGTCCAGCAGCAGCACCCGGGGCCGATTTAGATCAGCGCCTTGGCAAGCGCCACGCGGGTCTTCTTGCCCGGCCGAAAGCCGATCGGTTCGCCTGGTTCAGAAAAATCGCTCATCGAGTTTCTCGGCAAGCTCGGCGATCCGGTATTCGGTCGGTCCACCGAATAGAGCTCGCCATACACCCGAAGTTGCCTGCGCACCGTCAGCCGATGCGGCAGATTCAACATAGGTGAGGAGAAATTCATCAGCGGCAGCACGCGATGACGGTCGCGCGCCATGTCGCATCCGAGAATGCGCGCCGTCCCCGCGCTCTCGCAGCAAAAGGCCGAGCAGGATGGCGATCGTCGTGGTCTTACCGGCACCATTGCCACCCAGCAACTGGTGATCCGCCCTTCCCCGACTTCGAAGGACACATCGCGGATCGCGGTTACGTCACCGGAAAGTCTTGGTGAGGCCTCGCGCCTCGATGGCCGGTGCGGACATGTGCGCGTTCCAAGCGGTTGAGTGATGCGGGCGGAAGATAGCGCCCATCGATCAACACTCAAGTCCAGCGCGCGGTATCCTCGGTATCGTGTGCGGTCAGCAGGGTCGGGTGTGGACGGCTGTCCAATCACACAGACTGCGCGCCGGCTCATGGTCCCTGACCTTAGCCTCGGCGGCCCCCTGGGGCAGCTTCGAGCGTTCACATCGCAAGGTCCGGACGCCGGGTCAGCAACAGGCTGCGAATGCCGAAAAATGCCGGCCCCGCTTGCCTCGTCCACCGCGCCGCCCGTCCGCTCGCCGCCCGCCAGAACCGCCACAAACCGATCACCTGGGAGTCGTATGCACTTTCGAAGCCGGGCCAAGCATCGGCGCAAGAGACAGGAACTCCTCCCAATCCGGCGCCGGCGTCACAAACCAGCGAAACGCATAGTTACCCTGACGGACAGGCGGTCGTTTGGTTTCGTCCTGTGGTCGGTGTCATCATTTCCGTCGTAAGGCCCGGCGTCACGTCGTGATCCGATCCCATCGCCCGACCAGCGCGGCCTCGGCTTGCCCTGTCTCGCATCCAGCGGACCAGAAGGTTATCGCGCTCAACTCATCGCGAGAGGCTGGCCGATTCGGCTGCGCCAGAGACCATAAAGACACCTCCCGAACGCGAGAATTCCGGCGCGAAGCTGCATGTGTTCGGCAACCACCTGCCAGCGGCGCGCGGCGGCGATTCCAGAAAGGCATAATTGTGCACCGGCATGCTCTCCGAGGCGGTCCGTGGACCTGGATCAACAAGCGTAGCACGATAGGGGCCGCAAGCTTGCTACTTCGCGTCCTCAAGCCTGCGGTAACAGCATTCGTGTCGGGGTCACGGAAACCGATACCATTGGCCATGAAGAGTATGAGCGCTTCCGGCTACAAGCAAAACGACGGCACGCCTGGGGCAAGGATCGGAAACCATGACGAGCGACACCGACCAAGCATCACCCGCCCGCCTCGGCGCAATTGATCCGCATCCCGCCGCCCGGCGGAGCGACGGCGCAAATGCTCCGAAGGCGCGGTCAGCGCCCGCACCTGATCACCATCCGCTGCGGTTGGTCGCCACCGTCGCCATCCGGTCGTCCAGTTTGGTCTAGGATTCCCGCCGCCGCTTTCGCTTTGCTTCGGGATCATCGTACTTCCGCCGTGCTCAATCTCGCCATGTACCGCGCCTCTGAGCCAGCGTTTAAGCGACCGGGCGGCCGCCATTTCGCTCGGTTCTCGACACGCGCAAACGGGCCGCGCGCTTTTTACGTGACCGGGGGCATGAGGTTCTTCTCACTGCGCCGTTGCTGGCGCCGGTCACGATCTCGGCGACAGTGCTATCCTCAGATCGACGATCTGGCTATGCCTGCTGGCCATGATCGCGGCGATGCTTGATGCGGCACCAGCCCTCCTGACATGACCACCGTGTTCCGAACCTGGCACCTCGGTATGTGGAGCGCTCTGATCATCGCGACGTTCCCAGCGCCGCCTATACCTTTGGCGGTCGCCGACGAGGCCAGGCGCATGACCGATGCCCGGCGCAACCGGATGGCCCGGCAGGGAACAGCAGCTCTCGGCGCTGGGCGGGCTGGCGGCGGCGGCGGCGCACGAACTGGGCAGTCCATCAGCACCATCGGCGGTGATCGCGATCTTTCGCGGCGACGTCCTGGCCGCTGACAGCGAATTTGCCGAGGATACTAGAGTTGTTGCGCAGCGAGAGCGCGCGCTGCCGCGCCATACTCGCGGGGGCTGTCGAACCAGCCGGATATCGGCGGCGGCGCGCTCACGTACAGGTGTCGATGAGCACCCTGATCGATCTACCGCGCACCGCATCAGAGGGAATAGAGATAATTGTCGAGCGCCACGGCCCCGACGATGCGGGACGGCGCGGCCGAACCGGTCGGCGATCCACTGGTGATCCGGCCTCGAAATCCTGCACGGTCTCGGAACCCGATTCAAAACGCCGTGCAGTTTGCGGTCGGCAACCGTCGAGGTTACCGTGGCCTGGGACCACCGCGACCTCGCCGTGATCATCGAGGATGACGGTCCTGGCTTTCCGATAACTACGCCTTCGACCGGTTGGCGTAAACCAGACCCGTCGACCCGACGCGGTCTGTCCGGCCATATGGGTCCTCCGGATCTTCATCGCGAAGATCTCTGCTTGAGCGACCGGCGGTCACCTGACCTTCGGCAACCGGCCCGAGGGCGGCGCGCGGCCGAGGCGAAGGGCCCCGGTCAAGCCTGGAGCCCAGTTTAGACGGCTTGACTGGGCTTCGGATCGGGGTCGTGCATCATGGACCCGTTTCTGCCCGAACATGAAAACGCTGAAGTGCTCCAGATCAACGGGATCCCGCCAACATTTCCAGTGGCGCGCCGATGCCGGAAGACAGCCTCGAATACGCTTTTAGCGAGATGAAGGGAGGAAGACGACCGCCGCCTCCTGATCGTCGATGACACTGAACCGCTCCGCAAGCGGCTGGCCCGGGCGATGGAAAAACGCGGTGGTTTCGAAGTTAGTACGGTCGCGACCGTCGCCGAGGGTGTCGAACTGGCGCGCCGCGATCAGCCGCCATACGCGGTATTCGATCTGCGGTTGGCTGACGGCAGCGGGCTCGACATCGTCGGCGAACTGCGCGATGCCAGGCCGGATGCCCGATTATCGTGCTGACCGGCTACGGCAATATCGCCACACGTCGCGGCGGTGAAGGCCGTTATAGACTATCTGCCGAAACCGTCGGATGCGGACGCGGTCGCCGCGGCACTGCTCGACCACGACGCGCTTCCGCCGCCGCCGGAAACCCCATGTCTGCCGACCGGGCCGGCGTGGAGCACATTCAGCGGGTTTTGAGCAATGCGGCCGCAACGTCTCGGAGACGGCGCGGCGGCTGCGCATGCATCGCCGCACCCTGTAGCGCATCCTCAACAAGCATGCTCCACGCGGCTGATCGTGCTTCTTGATCGTGACTAGGCCTTAGTCGAGACGGTTCGTTGGACAGCAGGCGGTCAACGTAGCGTCCCTGATACATGGTAGATGCCGAAAGACTGTCCGAAGCGGACCGCTTCATCGGAATCGCAACGCGACAGAATGATGCGCGCACGCCCGCACCGGTCGACATGTTCCTGAGCTCGGTTGCCCGGGTTCCGCTCACGCCGTCGTATTATGTCCGGCGTCCAGATCAGCTTCAGCAGATCGAGCCTCAAACGGTCGCGGTCAATGAACTGGCAAATGTGTCAGATGGTTCAAACCATCAAGACAGATCCGGTACCCGCGCTCACGCATGAAGTCCTGCGCAAACATATACGCTCCCATCTCGCCGAAGATGTCGATGGCCTGAAGTTCGCCGATAACCACGGTGCTCCGGGCGACGGCTTTCAAGCTCGAATCGAAATTCAGGAACGGCGGCGACAGGGACGTCTGATGTTCAAGTTGACGCTGAACGACGACGCGATGGAAGTATCGTCGTTGCGGATGAGCATCGAGAGCATCCGCGAATCCAACGTCTGGGTGAGATGCTGGAACAGCCAAAGGTTGATGAGAGGTCAATTCCGGCAAGACCGTCTGCTGCAGATCGGAAATCGAAATATACAACTCCCGGCAAAACCCGCTGGCGGTCTGATTTCGGTCAAGATCGCACCGCTGGCGGCGCATCAGGTTGGACAAATCGGCCGAATCAGGAACGACTGAGCTTTCCCAACTGCCCGGGATCGAGAGACTTCTGCCGCTGCGGGTCCGCGTATCGGCGCGATCCGCGTAACCGCCAAACGGTTCCTGCGCCTGCGCTCCCGGTGCATCTGCTTACCAGGTCCAGCAGTTCCCTGTGCTGGGTCGTCACGTTGTACCAGGTGCAGAACCGGGCCAGATCCTCCGTCATCGCCCTGGGATAGCGGGTCCTCGCTGAACAGAGGCGACTCATGATCGCGGCGTCGATATCCTCGATCGCCGCGTCCTTGCAGATTAAAAACAGATCGGAATTCAGTTGAGGGTGAAGATCTGCCCTGGTAGTTCGCACCATGCCCTGAACAGTCGCCGCTGCGATTCGGATATGGTGATCCTGCTGGATTCTGGCGGCCTCAGCCTCCGACAGATGAATGTGAATCCGCCATTCGGCCATCAACATTTCGGGTCGAGCCGCTACGTAGTCCAGCAGCAGGTATTCCTGGCTGTGGACCCCGAGTGCGATTTGAATTTGGCTTAGCGCCATGCCTACACTCCACACTGGGCCGGGAGCGATAATCCTTGAAGTCATCGTTTTAACATGCCGATGCGTTAGTACGGAAGCGGAATTTCCCACATCGTTTACAACGATTAGCGGGTGCATTTACCAGACAAATTTTCAAAATTTGTCCTTGAAAATCCACGATATCCACTTCCCTCTCTTGCGAAACGCTCCAATGAAAACCACTCAATCCAAAAATCGTTTTCCGCTTCAATTATTAAACATGGTAATTTCAGATTTTAACCTTAGCATGAAGCGCGGTCCCTCGATAAGGCATGATTAACCCGAATCAGTGGCGACACCTGGCTCCCCCTCTGCGGAAGCCGCTTGGCCCGCCCCGGATCACAATCATCCTGGTGACCGTGCTGCCTGCGTCGTTCTTGCCCAACACCCCGGCTCTTGCCTTGATCAGCGCCGTCAGCGAGTCCGTGCGGAAACCCTGTCTC
The DNA here is from genome assembly GCA_038146985.1 of Alphaproteobacteria bacterium. GTDB lineage: Bacteria > Pseudomonadota > Alphaproteobacteria > Thalassobaculales > Thalassobaculaceae > JADHLJ01. The sequence continues at coordinate 113,806 of JAYQSQ010000018.1, read as the reverse complement.
GACTATGAAAGTTTCGGGTTTTCTGTTCCGCGCCTGCTCGGCGACAAGGAGCGCAGCGGGCCGCGAAAGCTCGCCGATCAGGTGAACGTCTTACCTCCGGGTCGATATCGGCGGTGCTTATAACCCAAACGTGCTGCGGGCACCCAACAATGAAAAGGCTCCACTTCACCAGCGTCACCCCCTGCGTCGGCTTTCTTCACACCGACTGGGGATCGGCACGCGATGAACGTGCGCTCAAAGCCGACGCCAGGGCTTACGCGTCCCAGTCCAGCGAAAACAAGGTGAATCTGGTGGCTTGCGCCGGCGGTTACTACGACCTGGCGAACAGATGACGTCGCCAGGGTGATGGTTGAAGCAGCCCGATGCAGGCACCGCGAGGGTCCTCGAATCGCAGACGCCGGCCCGAATTTCGAACTCCCAGGTCTTCAACCGTTATACGGTTGCAGGCCGGGTTCAACCGGGGCAAAGACGAAGACCTGAGGCTTTCGGCAACCCGCGTGAGCCGCTACGATTACGAGCGTCGATCCGCTTCCGGGACGCTTTGGGACAGCACGAGTACCTGGTCAACGGTGCAGTGGCGAGATCGTGACCGACGGCCTGGTGGATCTTTCATCGTGCCTGGTGTGTTGGTCACATCGTACGACCAGTCGGTAAATCCCCACCCGGTCGTCTATGATTCTGCTCTAGGCTGGCGCGTGGACACCAAAGGCCTAACCGCCGCCTCGGGCAAATCGGCATCACCCGACGGGATTTCGACCGGATCCGGGAAACCGACATCACTGTTGTTCGAAAGCAGGTTGCTCTGGAACGCAACACACTGATCACCCTGCGAAGGACGCATATGTTCAAACCGACGACGCGCAAAGTCGGCGTCGGCGGGTAAGATCGGCGCCGGTATCGACTTCAACCTGGACTACGAATTGTTCGAGAACTCCCGTCTTCACCTCCGGCGTAAGTTACCGAACGACCGGTTCCAGGGAATCGACAGGACCGACGATACGGTTCGCTACGGGCTTGGTGCTATTTACCTGATCGGTGAGCGCTATTTCTGTTCGCGGTGACATCGGAATGGCGTCCGGGGTTCGACGTCGCGTCGGAAGAGCATGACGAAACAACGATCTTCCTCCGGTTCGGCATCAAGAACTGTTGTCTTTGGCGATTCCGGCTCGTCGACGCTTCTGCCGAAGGAGTGCGCGATGTCTTCCGGTAAAGCGCGCGCAACCAGAACCTTGTGTGCGGCTCGGCCCGCGACCCCGGTGCACCGGCTTCCTGGGCTGCGCACGTTCATGGACGAGCGCCTGCGCAAACCCGTCTCATCGTGACGCCGGAACACGCGGCCGACCTTTCTGGACTACGAGTTCTGCGCCGCGATCAGTCAGCTTCGTATCGTCACACTGGAACACAACGATCTTCGTTCGAGACCGCGGTCGCCAGACGACGCACCATTGGAGATCCCCTGACGCGCGCAAAGGTCACCGGCCTTACAACGTCGCGCCTGCGGGACGTTGTCACCTGTAAGCCCAGACAAGGATTTCATCGTCGACCCGAAGGTCAAATGAAATCCTGAAATATCGTCCGTTTTACGTTCTGTGAGGTGAAATCTCCTGGGAGCTTCGAGTATCAGCCGGCATGGACGCGTTAAAGCCGTGCGCTGGCCGGCGGATACACGCGGCGCGCGTCCGAGGAGTCCATTGAGACGCGACACCCGTGCTCGGCCAGAAACCGGACGTTCCTGGCGCAAGGACAGTCGTATCCCGCCGGGGGACGTTGTCGAAACCAAAGACGCTGGCTCAGACGGAGACCCGGTTTGACCCAATCGCGCGACATTGGAAATGGCAGACGACGGAGCGGCACGACCGACGTCATGCGATTTCCCAAGCCCGGTGAGGCGATGGCGCTGGCCAATGCCGAGGTGATACGGCCAGCGCGGGGCCACCGTTGAATCGCTAATCGATTCCGGTATTGCTGGGCGTTTCTGCTCTTCGGCGTAAGGTCATCGCCATGTTCTGTATGGCGTGGTGATTCCGGTTATCGTCACTTTCGTGGTGGCCCAGCCTCACGCTCGTTAACAGGCGGCGAGTCTCGCATCCTGATCGAGGGAACCGCGAGCAAATCGTCGACATCAAGTCGGCGTGTAAAGGAAACGTCTCCTTCGATCTGAGTATCGTGGAGACCGAGGCGGAGGTTATCCGCTCCCGGGAGATTATGGTGTTGCCGTCGAGCGCCTCGGCTCGCTGGATACGCCGGAGTTCAATCCGACGCTGGAAGCACGCCAACCGCCATCCGCATTGGAAGAGTTGCTCGAGTATCTCGATCCCGCCCTGATTGGTTGCGTCGCCGAATCGACTTTGCCGCCTGGAAAATTCCTGCAGCCCAAGGCGGAGATGCCCGAGAAAAAGCCGCCGACCCGCGACGAGTTGCAGGCGCGCGGTCGACAAGTTCCTGGCGGTACATTCGTGATCCCGGCACCGTTGGCCAGAGTGATCACTCATTCAATATTCTTCATCTGACCCCGCGCTGGCGGCGCGCGCCGCGAATACGCTCGCGGAACTCTTACATCGAATCGCAGCAGGACCAGAAGGTCGCCGCGACGGAATGGCCTCGGTCTGGCTGTCGGAACGGGTCAAGCGAAATGCGGAGCCTCGTGGTCGATTCTCAGCGCAAGCTGGAAGAGTTCGCATACCGCCGGCATCGTCGAGACCGGCGACGCCACGCTCCTGCGGCAACAGCTTTCCCAGCTCACCAAGACTCTCCTCGAGGCGGAGACCCAAAGGGCGGATCTGCGCGCCCGCTACGAAAGGGTCCGCGAACTGGTAAAGCCGGGCGGCATCGATAGCGCGTCCGGTCCTGATTCCTCGCTGATCCATACTTTGCGCCTGCAAGAGGCCGACCTGAAGAACAAGCGACCGAGTTGCGCTCGCGGTACCGCGACGGGCATCCACGGTGGTGCAGACGAACAACCAGCTGCGTGACCTTTCCCCCAGACCACGATCACGGCGGAGATCAACAAGATCCTCGGGCGCCTGGAGACCGAGGCCTGGATCGCCGATGCTAAGGTCGCGAAGATCAAGGACCTGGTCACAGATCTGGAAGTGCAGTTCGATTTCGAACGCGTGAGGCCGAGGTCACGATACGCGCGCTTGTGACCGGGAGGTTAATGCCAAACAAGCAACTCTACGAGGTTCTCCTCGAGCGCCTGAAGGAGACCGACGTCCAGGACGGGACACTGCAGCAGGCCGAGGCCCGGATCATCTCGCGCGCCATCACCCCCGCATCCCGGTCTTCCCGCGCAAATCGACTCCATCTTCGCGTCGGCTCTCACCTATCGTCCTGGGCGTGCTCATGGGGATCGGTCTCGAGTACCTCATTCCCGGATACCGCACGCTGCACGAGCTGGAACAGATACCGGCCCCCCGGTTCTCACAATGGTGCCGTTAAGCGCGAGATTCGGAAACCGGACCTGCCCCTATTCCGGTTCGTCTCGAGCGGCCGCACGCACGGCCTGCGGAATCGATCCGCAAGCTCAGACCGCTCTGTCGAGATTGCCGCCGGCGACCACCCGACACGACATATCGCCGTAACCTCCTCGATACGGGGCGAAGGCAAGACATCGACGACACTGGGTCTGGCCACCGTTTCGATTTTGGCGGACGCCGGGTACTGGTGATGGATTGCGATGCATCTGCCGAACATCCACACTCAATTGGGCGTCGATAATCTGCGGGAATGCTTATCTGCTGACGGGCCAGGCCATGTTCGATGATGTTTACAGAGTTCGACATGCCGTCGGGCATCCACTACATCATCGCCGCCCGCCCATCGAAAGCGCGGGAGATCTCCTGGCATCCGATGTCATGGCCCAAGTCATCGAGCCGGGCCAGCCGGCAGTTCGATCTGATCATCTTCGGGATACGCCGGTTCTGTCGGTGCTCGATGCCCTGGTGCTGCTTCCCAAGGTGGACCAAAGCGTGTTCTGCGTACGGTGGGAAAAGACGCCCTGGGAGTCCGCCGTAAAAGGGGCGATCAGGGAAATCGTCGAGACCGGAGCCCGGTTGCCGGGAACCGTGTTACCATCGGGACCTGAACATCCAGCACATGGTCTGCGGTCAGGACTACCTACTACTATTACTTCAGCTCGCAGAACGAAGGCTGATCTCGGACTGAGCCGAATCCGGATATCGAGGAGCCGAGCGTCCTGGTCATGATCTACAGGCTGGGAAGTAATGGCGATACCGCCATCGCGCTGCCCTGTTTCAAGTTCATCCGTGCGCTTCCGCATGCTCGCATTAGTTTGTTGACCAATCATCCCGCGAGTATAGAGGCCCGTCCTGTCGGTGATCGGCCTGATGGACCTTGTCGACACGGAATTCTTCATGCCGCCGGTGGTAGCGGATCCCCGCGCGCCCTGCGGTTGATGGCCCAAATCCGTGAGAAGGGCCCCAGGCCTGCCACCACCTCACCGCCTATCGCGGCCTGACCCATGTGGTGCGGGACCTACTACCTGTCTGGCGGGTGCGCCGGTGTCCTCGGAGCATCGCTATCCAGGATCAAAGGGCCCCGCGTCCGACCGGTCTGACGGAATGGTCGAACGGAAGCTGAGAGGCTGACCCGCCGCCTGGCGCCCTCGAAACGTGGATGTCAACGACCCGAGCGCGCGCGATCTGTCACTGACCAACGCCGAGAAAGCCTTCTGCGTGGATCGGCGGCTTGACCCCAGTTCGGCGCCCACCGTGACCCCGTACATGCTAAATAACATCTCGTGATTACGGCGGTTTAACTACGTTGTAGTCAACGTTCGAAGCCGAACGAGGGTGAAAACCGCGCGGATCCACGTCAATTCGCCAATCCGGGATTTCCGCAAACGAGCGTGCACTCCGGCACGCATTTCATACCATATTCTTTTCCTGGTGGACCAAGCGTGGGTGAAAGCGGCGCGCGCGCCGTTTGGCGATGGCTAAAACCGCACAGAACGGCTAGGACTGGCCATTCGCGTTAGGAAACATTTCCGCCAACGCCTGGACGCGATGTGGCGGATACGCAACCAATTGTCCTTGTCGAAGGAAAAACGATGCAGACGACAGCACCCGGTCACGGCGCCACGGAAACGCCTTGGTCCCTGGCGAGCGTCCTCGCGCGCGTGGAGCAATGGCGCGCCGACGGCCTGACCATCGGTTTCACCAATGGCTGTTTCGACATTCTGCATCCCGGGCATATATCGCTGATGCGCCAGGCCCGGTCCGCCTGCGATCGTCTGGTGGTCGGTTTGAACAGCGACGCTTCGGTCCGGCGGCTGAAGGGCCCGGACCGGCCGGTTCAGGACGAGGCGTCACGGGCGGTGGTCCTTTCGGCCCTGGCCGATGTCGATGCGCTGGTGATTTTCGAGGAGGACACGCCGGAACGCCTCATCCGGTCGCTCAGGCCCGATATCCTGGTCAAAGGTGCTGATTATACCGTGGACACGGTCGTCGGCGCCGACTTCGTGCAAAGCTACGGCGGCCGGGTGCTTCTTGCCGAACTCAAGCAAGGTCACAGCACGACCGCAACCATCGCCCGAATGACGAAAAGCTAGGTCAAAAAAGCGGCCTCAGCGTCCTTCGAAAACCGGTTTGCGCTTGTTCATGAACGCGTCCTGGCCTTCCTGATAGTCCCGGCTGTCGAAACAGGCCTTGGTCAATTCATCCACAAGCGCCGAATCGAAGGCCGCATCATCCTTCATCAGCTCATTGATGGTCAGCTTCGAGGCCCGCATAGACAGGGGCGCGTTCTCGGCGATCCGGTCCGTCATGTCGGCCACCGCCGCGTCCAATCCATGGACGGGTACGCAGGCGTTGATCAGGCCCATCGCTGCGGCCTCCGCCGCCGTGTAGCGTTTGGCGGTGATCAGAATCTCCTTGGCCTTCGAAGGCCCCACCAACGCCACGAGATTGCCGAGATTGACCCGGTCATAGGCGATCGACAGGCGCGCCGCCGGCACACCGAAGGTCGAGTCCTCGGACGCGATCCGGATGTCCGCGGACAGGGCGATGCCCAACCCGCCGCCCATGCAGAACCCGCGGATCTTGGCGATGAAGGGCTTCTCGCAACCCAGCATCTTCTTCCTGCCGCTCATCGAGATCTCGGCATAACGCGCCGCCGCCTCGGCATTCGAGCGGTTCTCCTTGAACTGCGAGATATCGGCTCCCGACGCGAAGGCCTTGTCGCCCGCGCCTTCCATCACGACACAGCGGATGGCGGGGTCGGCGCCGAAAGCATCGAAGGCCTCTGAAATACCTTCCCACATCTCCAGCGAGATCGCGTTTCGGCGTTCCGGGTTGTTGATCGTGATCCGGCCGACAGTACCGTCCGCTTCGGCCAGAATTTTCTCGGTTGAAAGTCTCATCGGTTATCCTCGACCGTTGTTTTGAGCCGGCGGAGCGCGCTTCCGCCCGCGTCTCGCCGGTATACTGTGAGCGTCATGAACGTGCCGCGGTGCATCGCGGTCAGATGACGTGACTTTTCCTGAGATCGGCGATCTCGCCCGCCGACATCCCCAGATCCGTCAGGATCTCGTCGGTGTGCTGACCAAGATCCGGCGTCGCGGAATGCATTTTCTGGGGCGTCCGCATCAGTTTTGCCGCCTGCCCCACGACCTTGAGCGTTCCGAGCCGGTGGTGGTGCACTTCGGGGTCCATGTTGAGGGTCTTGACCTGCGGGTCATTGAACACCTGGCCCATGTCGTGGATCGGCCCGCACGGCACGCCGGCCTCGGCGAAGGCCTCGACCCAATGCTGGGTGGTGTTCTTGACCGTATAGGCGGAGATCTCGGCGTTGATCTGCTCGCGCCGGGCCGTCCGGGATTCGTTGGTCTTGTAATCCGGGTTGTTGTAGATCTCCATCGATCCCAGGGTCTCGCACATTCTTTTCAGGAGATGGTCGGCGGAGGCCTGGATGTTGATCAGACCATCCGAGGTCGGGAAGACGCCGGTCGGCGTGTTCGTCGGATGATTGTTGCCTTCCTGGCCAGGCACCTCGCCCGCCTGGATGTACCGGGCGGCCTGCAGGTCCATCATCATGATCTGCGCTTCGAGCAGCGAAGTGTTCACCCACTGGCCCTCGCCCGAGACCTCACGCTCCAGCAGCGCGACCAGGATGCCGTAGGCGAGATTGATTCCCGCCGTAAGGTCCGCGATCGGAATGCCGACCCGGACCGGACCGTCACCCGGCATGCCGGTAACCGACATCAACCCGCCGAGGCCCTGGGCGATCTGATCCAGCCCCGCGCGCTTGGCATAGGGGCCGGTCTGACCGAAGCCGGAGATGCTGCCATAGACGATCCGGGGGTTGACCGCCCGCACGGTCTCGTAATCGATGCCGAGCCGATGCTTGACGTCGGGGCGATAGTTTTCAATCACCACATCGGCCGTCTTGGCCATCTCAAGGAAGATCTCGCGGCCCTTCGGCTCCTTCAAGTTCAAGGTCATCGAGCGCTTGATGCGGTGCAGGTTCTGGAAGTCGAAACCGTCCCTCGGCCCGCCGAGCGGAATCTCGGACAATGCCGGCGGCTGCTCTATCTTGATCGTGTCGGCGCCCCAATCGGCGATCATCCGCGCCGCCGTCGGTCCGGCCCGCGCCCGGGTCAGGTCAAGCACCTTGAAGCGCGATAACGCGGCTTTGTTCGCCGTCATGTCCAGTTCCTCCACCGACCAGGGGTCGCACGCGGTTGGAAATGCCTCAAGAGGGGTCAAGCGACGCCGGGGCGGCGGAAGTGTGGCATCTCATCGAGCGCGAGACAATGCCGCGCAGTCCGGATGCACCGTCCTTTATCGCGGCAAGATCAGCTTTCGGGCTCGGGCGCGTCGCGCGTCGCTTTCAGGCCGGACGGCTTGCCGACCACGACGAAGGTCAGATCCTCCACCCGAAACAGGCGTTTGGCGACCCGCTTTAGGTCTTCAATCGCAATCGCTTCGATGATCTCGTGCCGGCGCTTGATGTAGTCGATGCCCAGATTTTCGCGCTGGATCGCGGTCAAGACTCCGGCGATCGCGCCGGAATTGCTGAAGCGGAGGTTGTAGGATCCGTTCACATAGTCCTTTGCATCGGCAACTTCCTTCTCGGTCGGCCCGTCAGCGCCAAAGCGTCCCCATATCTCTTTCAGCAAACCGATGGTTTCGGCGACTCTTTCATTCACCGTCGACACGCTTCCCACAATCAGCGCGGAATGGTCGAGCGGCAGCGGGTAGGCGGAAATGCCGTAAGTGAGGCCACGTTTCTCGCGAATCTCCTCCGTTAGACGTGATCCGAAACCACCTGCCAGGACCTCGAAAAGCAAAGTCGCCGCATACCAGTCCGGATCGTCCCGGGCGATGCCGCGATGGCCGAAGATCACGACCGATTGCGGCACCGGCCGCTCGACGATCATGGTGTCTCCGGTGAAGGTCACCTCGATATCCTGAACCGGCGGGCTCGCGGACACCGCCGGAAGCGCGCTGAAGACCTCGTCCAGCACCGTCCCCAGGCGCTCGGGCGTGATGTCGCCGACCACGCCGATGAAAAGCCGGTCCCTGGCGAATGTCCGCGCCGTGAAGTTCTTGAGATCGTCGCCGGTGATCATCGGCACGGACGTCAGGGTTCCTTGTCTCGGCATGCCGTAGGGGTGATCGGGAAACGCCGCTTTCCACCAGACCCGCCCGGCTAGCCGGTTGGGGTCCTGCTGGCGGCTTCTCAGACCCGCCATGACCTGACCCCGTACCCGCTCGAGGGGTTCGGCATCGAATCGGGCTTCGGTGAGCGCCAGACGCAGGAGCCGAAATGCCTGGTCGCTGGTTTCCGTCAGAGTGGTCACGGTGCCCGAGAAGCTGTCGGTATTGGTGTCGAAGGAAAGTGAAATCGAGTCCTCCGCGAGCGCCTTCTGGAAAGCGGTCGAGTCGAGCTCGCCGGCACCCTCGTCCAGCATGCCGGAAGCAAGATAAGCGACCCCGGGCTTGCCGGCCGGATCACCACTCGAGCCCCCGAGGAAGGTCATTTCAACGGTGATGATGGGGTTCTTGTGGTCCTCGACCAGCCAGGCCTTGATCCCGCCGGGGCTGGTTACCGGCGTGATCTCGAAGGCATGCGCGAGCGGCGCCCACGCCACCAGCAGGACAAGTGCCGCGCCGAACCGGTTCAGGCATCTCATTTGGAACTCTCCGGCAAGAGGACGCTGGTGACCGACCGCTCCGGCTTCAGCACGGCACGCGCCGCCGCGAGCACGTCATCGGCGGTCACGGCCGCGATCCGGTCCGGCCAGGATTCGATCTCGTCGATGCTGACTCCGGATGCGAGCGCCGCGCCGATGATGCGGGCCGGGGCGGTGACACTGTCGCGAGCGAAAATCGCCGAGCGTTTGAGGCGCTTGACGGCTGAAGCGACTTCATCCCCGGTCACGCCGTCTTTCAGAAGTTTGGCGATCTCGGCATCGATGGCCGCCTCGACATCGGCGACGGTCTTGCCGTCGGCCGGGCTGCCGTAAAAGCCGAAGACCGACGGCCCGATATCGTCACCGGCATACCAGCTTCCCGCCGAGACGGCGAGTTTGGTCTCGAAGACCAGGGACCGATAGAGCCGGCTCGTCGTGCCACCGCCGAGGATCTCGGTCAGGACTTCCAGCGCAAGCTTATGTTCGCGAGCGCCATAGGCATGGCTCGGAGCAAGGTAGCGGCGTGTAAAGCGCGCCTGGCCGACCTGGGCGCTTGCCATGGAAAGCCGGCGCGGTGCTAGGTGCGGCGGCTCGTCCACGCGGTCCCGTTCGGCAATTTCACGGCGCGGTATCGGGCCGTAATGCTTCTCCGCCAGCGCCCTCACGGCTTGCGCAGTTACGTCTCCAGCAACGATCAGGATCGCGTTGTTCGGTCCATACCACCGCTTGTAAAAGGCGATCGCGTCGTCCTGGGACAGCTGCCTTATCTCATGCTCCCAGCCGATGATCGGGATCCGGTATGGATAGGCCAGATACAGAGCCGCATTGACCTGTTCGCCGAACTTGGCTGGGTCGCTGTTATCGGTCCGCGTCCGCCGCTCCTCCAGGATCACGTCGCGTTCCGAGAGGACGTGGTCATTGGAGAGCCTGAGGTTGACCATCCGGTCGGCCTCGATCCCCATGACGATATCCAGCTTGTCCGGAGCCACGGTCTGGTAATAGGCGGTATAATCGTGGCTGGTGAAGGCGTTCTCGTTGCCGCCGATCCTGGCAATGATCCGAGACGCCTCGCCCGGTCCCAGCTTGTCGGTGCCCTTGAACATCAGATGCTCAAGGAAATGCGCGATCCCGGACTTGCCGCGCGGCTCGTCCGCCGAGCCTACGCGATACCACACCATATGCGTGACGACCGGCGCCCGATGGTCGCTGACCACCACCACCTCAAGCCCATTGGCAAGCGTGAAATGCACCGGATCGAAGACCGCGGCCCGCGCCGGCATTATTAGCAACAGCGCCGCCGCGACGATCACCGCGCCGGGCAATGAAACTCGTTTCAGGAAACTGGTCACTCGGCCTCGCAGGCGCTTGTCGTCTACATTGCCGATATGGGGAGGGTTGGAGGTTCCGGCAACGGCCCGTCGGCGCGAACGCGGCTAGAAAAGCCCTTCCAGGATACCCCCGCGCTTGCGCTTGATCGTCGGGGTTTCCCCCTCGTCGATCCGCTTTCCGAGCGCCGCGTTCTCCTGCAGGCGTTTCTTTTCCTTTTCGGCATCAACGACGATGCCCTTCGGCGGTTCCGGCCGCCAGAACAGGATCTTGTCGATCAGCTGCTGATCCGCATAGACGAAGGCTGCGGTTTCGCGGTTGACGGTCTCCCGGATCCCGGGTTCAGCCTGATCGGTGCCCAGCAACCGGCGCAACGTGTTGTCGGCGCTGGTCCCGGCGGTATTGGTTCCGGAGGTTGCAGCCGCCCCCGTGCTTTTCACGATCAGATCCCGCGCGCCGTGGCGTTTCAAGGGTTCCTGGGGACGCTGAGCTCCCGGTGTCGGCGGACGCAGGGCAAAGTTCGGCGGAACGCTCAACGGTGCCCGGGCCACCACGGCAAACTCATCCGGCGGCTGCTTGTCCTGACCGAGCGCGTTACGCACTTCGCCGCAGCCCGACAGTACGGGCCCGAGAAGCATCAGACCAACCAGCAGCACCGGCGCCGCGCGACGCCTAACTGGGAAATGGACCACGGAACGCCTCCGGTTCAAAGGTTCAGCGCCTTGAACATATACCATATAGTCATTCTTCGCGCCGCGTGAAGCTGTCCAGCAGCAATAGAACGACACCGACCGTAATCGCGGAATCGGCGATATTGAAGGCGGGCCAGTGAAAGCCGGCCACATGGAAATCGATGAAATCGACGACGGCCCCGAAACGCAGGCGATCGATGACATTGCCGACCGCGCCGCCGATCACCAGCCCGAGCCCGGCGGCGACCAGCATGACGCTTGTCCGGAGCAGCCATACCGACATGCCGATGGCGACCGCCACCGCGAAGACGGACAGAATCAAGGGCATGGTATCGGAATAGCCGGCCAGGAATCCGAAACTGACCCCGGAATTCCATACCGCCACCAGATTCAGGAACGCGGTTATCTCCAGCACCCGGGGCGGATCGAACCAGGTTTCCAGCGCCCAGCCCTTGCTGGCCTGATCCGCGGCCACAGTGACCAAGGCGAGGCCGAAGCCCGGAACGGCCGGCTTGGCGATCATCGGCAGGCCAGTCCCGGCGGACTATTCGGCGGCGGCATGCATCGACACCGCTTCTGCGCAGCGACCGCAAACCGGCTCCGGCGATACCTCGACCTCGGGCAGGACCTTCCAGCACCGCTCGCATTTGGCGCCTTCAGCGCCGGCGGGAACCACCGCCACATCCGCTACGTCTTCGAGGCGGAACGCGCCGTCGGGCGCTGATTCGGTGGTCAGCAACGCGCCCGAGGTTATGAAGATGTCAGCCGGATCGAGCCCATCAAAGGCTGCAAGGTCTTCCTTCGCGACATGTACCACGGGCCTTGCCTGCAGAGAGGAACCGACGCGCTTTTCCGCGCGCTCGATCTCCAGCGCGCCGGTGACGACCCGGCGCACGTCGCGGATCCGCGCCCATTTCTCGGCCAGCGCCGCGTCTCGCCAGTTTTCCGGAATCACAGGCAACACCCGCAGATGGACCGAGTTTTCCGGATCCTGCACCCGGGCCTGCCAAGCCTCCTCGGCGGTAAAGACCAGGATCGGTGCCAGCCAGGCGGTCAGCGCATTGAACACCGTATCCAGAACCGTGCGCGCGGCGCGGCGCCGGATCGAGCCGACCGCGTCGCAATACAGGACATCCTTGCGGATATCGAAATAGAAAGCCGAAAGATCGACCGCGCAGAAGTTGTGCACCTGGATGAAGAGCTGGTGGAAATCGAAATCGCCGATCCCCTTGCGTACGGCCGCGTCGATCTCGCTGACGCGATGCAGAACCCATCGCTCCAGTTCCGGCATCGCCGCCGGGTCCAGCCGTTCGCTCTCCTGGAAACCGTCGAGATTGCCGATCAGATAGCGTAGCGTGTTGCGCAGACGGCGATACAGATCCACCTGACGCTTCAGGATTTCCGGACCGATCCTTAGATCCTCCGAATAGTCCGAGCCGACCACCCAGAGCCGGAGGATGTCGGCGCCGCTCTGGTCGATCACATCCTGGGGCGCGGTGACGTTGCCGAGGGATTTCGACATTTTCCGGCCGCTCTCGTCGAGAACGAAACCGTGAGTGAGCACCGCCTCGAAGGGCGCGCGACCCCGCGTGCCGCAGGATTGCAGCAGCGAGGTGTGGAACCAGCCGCGATGCTGGTCCGATCCCTCGAGATAGAGCGAGGCCGGCCATTTCAGCTCCGGGCGTGCCTCCAGCACGTAGCTGTGGGTGGAGCCGCTGTCGAACCAGACCTCGACAACATCCTGGACCTGGTCATAGTCGGCGGCGTCGTATTCGTTGCCGAGGAAACGCGAGGGCTCGCTGGAGAACCAGGCATCCGAACCCTCGACCTCGAAGATATCGGCGATGCGGTCGATGACGGCCTGATCGCGGAGAGGTTCGCCGGTACGCTTGTTCACGAAAACCGGGATCGGCACGCCCCAGGTCCGCTGGCGTGAAACGCACCAGTCCGGGCGCTGTTCGATCATCGCATGCAGCCGGTTGCGGCCCCGGGCGGGCACGAAACGGGTCTCGTCGATCGCGGTCAGCGCCTTCTCGCGGAGCTCGTTGGTCTCCATCGAGATGAACCATTGCGGCGTGGTGCGGAAGATCAGCGGCGCCTTGGACCGCCAGGAATGCGGATAGGAATGCACCAACCGGCCGACCGCCAGAAGGCCTCCGGCCTCCTTGATGATCATGGCGATCTTGTAGTTGTCCTCCATCACGTCCATGCCGGCGACCAGCGGCATATGGGCGTGGAACTTGCCGGCGTCATCGACGGTCGAGAGGACCTCCAGCCCATGCTCCTGCCCCAGCAGGAAGTCGTCGAGACCGGCACCGGGCGAGATATGGACGAAGCCGCTGCCGGCTTCCAGGGTGACAAATGCAGCGGGCAGCATCGGCACATCGAAGTCATAGCCCTTGCCGCGAAGCGGATGGGAAAGGATGGTCCCCGCCAGATCCGTCCCCTTGACCCGGGCCAGTTCCTTCAGGCCGGTGATCTTGGCCGCGGCCTTGACCGCCTCCACAAGGTCGCAGCCGAGCACGATCTTCTCGCCGACCACGGCGGTACTCTTTTCCGCGACCTCGGTGACCTCGTAGACCGCGTAGCTGAACTCCTCGCCATAGGCGACGGCACGGTTGCCCGGGATCGTCCAGGGTGTGGTGGTCCAGATGACGACCGTGGCCCCCTCAAGCGCCGGAACCGAGGCCTTGATCACCGGGAAGCGGACATGGATCGTCGTCGAGGTGTGGTCGTGATACTCCACCTCGGCATCCGCCAGCGCGGTCTTCTCCACCGCCGACCACAAGACCGGCTTGGAGCCTTTGTACAGGCCACCATTCATCAGGAACTTGCCGACTTCGCGGGCGATCTGCGCCTCGGCACTGAAGCTCATGGTGAGGTAGGGGTTCTCCCAGTCACCAGTGACGCCCAGCCGCTTAAACTCCTCGGTCTGAACCTTGACCCAGCCTTCGGCGAAGCTTCGGCACTTGCCGCGGAACTCGTTGATCGGCACCGCATCCTTGTCCTGTCCCTGGGCGCGGTACTGTTCCTCGATCATCCATTCGATCGGCAGGCCGTGACAGTCCCAGCCGGGGACATAGTTTGCATCCTTGCCGAGCATCTGCTGCGATCGGTTGATCACGTCCTTCAGGATCTTGTTGAGCGCATGCCCCATATGCAGGTGCCCGTTCGCATAGGGCGGGCCGTCATGCAGGATGAACTTCTCCTTGCCGCGCCGGTCGTCCCGCAGGCGCTTTTCCAGATCGATCCTCTCCCACTCGGCCATGATCTCCGGCTCGCGCTTGGGCAAGCTGGCGCGCATCGGAAAGTCCGTTTTCGGCAGGAAGATGGTTGATTTGTAGTCCACGGTCATGGTGTCCGCGCCCCGGTCCGGGACGGCCTCTCAATCGGCAAGAATCTCGCGCGCCCGGGCGGCGTCGGCGGCGATTTGCGCGGTCAGCGCGTCGAGGCCGCTAAATCTCATTTCCGGGCGGATAAAGTCAATCACGCGTATCGTCAGGTCGGTATCGTAAAGGTCCCGCTGAATATCGAACAGATGCGCCTCGAACAGCGCGCCCCGGTCGTTGACCGTTGGCCGGCGGCCGAAATTCGCCACCCCGGGCCGCCACGTGTTCTCGCCCCCGATCCGCACCTGGATCGCGTAGACCCCGTGGGCCGGCTGGATCAGATCGATGATCCGAAGGTTGCAGGTGGGAAAGCCGATCGTCCGGCCTCGCTGGTCCCCCTTCTCGACCGTCGCGGTAAAGCTCCAGGGCCGCCCCAACAGGGTCGCCGCACCGCGCGGATCGCCCTCGGCGAGACACTGGCGGACCCAGGTCGAGGAATAGACGGCCCCGTCTTCCTCGGTGACCGCGTCCATGCGGGTGACCCCCAAGCCATGTTCGGCACCCTGGCTTTCCAACAGATCGGCATTGCCGCGCCGGCGATGGCCGAAAACAAAATCATAGCCGCAAACCACATGCCGCAATCCCAGGCACCCGATCAGGATGCGCGGCATGAAATCCTCGGCCGCGAGCTGCGAGAACTGGTTGTCGAATTCCAGTTCGAACACGATTTCGACACTAAGATCCGACAGAGCTTCGGCCCGGGTCGCGCTCGTGGTCAGGCGGAACGGTGCCGCGTCCTTCTGGAACAGCATACGCGGATGAGGCTCGAAGGTGATCACGGAAAGCGGCGCGCCGAGGCTCTCAGCGATCCGGCGGGCTTCCCGGAGGACCGACTGGTGCCCCAAATGTACACCGTCGAAATTGCCGATCGCCGCGACAGTGCCGCGGATGCTCGGGTCGACCGGATTGTTGCCGCGAATGATGCGCATCGCCGAGGATCTACCTGTTTCCTACGCAGCCCATTGACGACATGGCCGCGTGTGTTCAAAACCGCGCGTTTATAGCGGTGGCGGATCAACTGAACAACCTTGCGCCACCGCCAGCGCGGGCCGGATGCACCATCTCGGGGAAGACGCTTATGCCGCTGGACCTCAAAGCCGCTGATGCCGCCGCCCAAATCCTGTTCGAGGCCCGACGCGATGGCATCGGGCTCGAGCCTTTGCCCGAGGGTATCCGCCCCGTCACGGCGTCCGATGGTTATGCGGTTCAGGCCGGTCTTGTCGCCCGCCTGTTGGCCGCGAACGGCGTCCGCCGGGCCGGCTACAAGATCGGCGCAACCAATCCCACGGCACGCGCCATGCTGGGCACGAACGAAGCCTTCGGCGGCGTGCTGATTTCCTCGACATGCTACAGAGCGCCGCTGACCATCAAGGCCGAGGACTATCGAATTCTGATCATCGAGCCGGAAATCGGGCTGCGGCTCGGCAAGGGCCTGCCGCTTTCCGGCGCGCCATACACGCCGGAGCGGGTTGCCGAGGCGGTCGACGCCGCGGTGCCGTCGATCGAAGTCGTCACCTCGCCGTTCACGGTCTGGAACGAGGCGGGCATCGGCTGCATCATCGGCGACAACGGCAACCACGCCTGTTGGCTTCACGGCGAATTCGTTACCGATTTTCGCCAACTCGACCTTGCCGATCTGCCGGTCAGCCTGTCGGTCAACGGGAATGTCGAGCGCACGGGCTCGGGCCGGAACGTCGATGGTGGCCCGATGACCGTGCTTGCCTGGCTGGCCAATTTCCTGATCTCGATGGGCCAGGAGCTAAAGGCCGGGGACCTGGTCACCACCGGATCGGCAACACAGCCCTTCTTCGGTTCCGCCGGTCAGGAATTGGTCGCCGATTTCGGCGCTCTCGGACAGTGCCGCTTGACGATCGAGTAACTCGTCCCGTCCGGCGCTAGCGGTAGTCGAGATAGGGTTTCTGATCGACGATCGCGGCGACCAGCCCCTTGGCGCCCGTCTCGATAAGGTCGAAAGCGCGGGCGAAATCCGGAGCCTCGCCGTAATACGGATCCGGGACGCTGGTCCCAATCATCCCCGGCGTGTAGTCCATGAACAGTTTGATCTTGTCGATATGGTCGAGCGGACACTCCAGCCGCATGTCCCGGCGGTGGCCGTCGTCCATCGCCAGAATGAGATCAAACTCCCGGTAGTCCCGCTGATTGAGCGGGCGGGACGCGATTCCGTTGAGGGGATACCCCTTGCTCTCCGCGAGCAGCCTGGAACGGATGTCCGGCGGTGTCCCGCTACCGGCCTTGGTTCCGGCGGAATCGATCAGAATCTCTGTTGACAGTCCCGCCTCGCCGATCAGGTGCCGCAACACGCCTTCGGCGGTCGGGGAGCGGCAGATATTCGCCGTGCAGACAATGAGGATATGCATCATGGCGGGCGCGGTTCGCTTTGGGGCCTAGAGTCGGACGTGGAGAATGAGGCTAGAAGGTTTCGCCGCCGGCCTCAATCGAGGGCCGCGTCCTCGGCCTCGATCCGCTCCATATCCTCGTCAGAGAATCCGAAGTGGTGGCCGATCTCGTGCACCAGGACATGACGGACCACTTCGACAAGGTCTTCTCCGGTCTCGCACCAGTAATCCAGGATCGGGCGGCGATAAAGATATATGCGGTCCAGGTCTGCCGGCGGGCCCGCGAGTTGAGACTCGCCGAACGGAACGCCGGAATAGAAACCAAGAATATCGAAGGGACTCTCCAGGCCCATCTCGTCGAGGATCTCGTCGCTGGGAAACTCCTCTATCGTAAAGGCGATCCCCTGCGTCCTCTCGCGCAGGGCCGCCGGGATCGCCTCCATGGCCTCTCGTGCCATGGCTTCGATCTGATCCAGGGTCGGGGGCGTGATCGGTTCGGCCATTTCTACTAGATAGCCTCTGAAGCGGGCATGTGGAACACTGAGCCGTTCCCTCGACGGCTGGAGATACCGATGTCAGACGATACCGCCGCCCCGGCCCCCGGTGCCATCGCCCCGGAGCGGGCAGAGCGGCATGCCGAGAAGATGGCCAAGAAAAAGGCCGCCCGGAACAAGATCATGGCCACCAAGAACAAGACCGGCGGCCTGCTGATCGTCCATACCGGCAAGGGCAAGGGAAAATCCACCGCCGCCTTCGGCATGGTCTGCCGCGCCATCGGGCATGGCATGCGGGTCGGCGTGGTGCAGTTCGTCAAAGGCAAGTGGGAGACCGGCGAGCGCAAGGTGCTGGAGGCGTTCGGCGACCAGGTGACCATCAACACCATGGGCGAAGGTTTCACCTGGGATACCCAGGACCTGAACCGCGACATCGCGGCGGCCCGCTCGGCCTGGGAGCAGGCCAAGGCGATGATGGCCGATCCGAGCTACGGCATGGTTCTGATGGATGAGCTGAACATCGTGCTGCGCTACGACTATCTGCCGATCGACGAGGTGGTCGAGACCCTCAAGAACAAACGTCCCGACGTGCATGTCATCGTCACCGGCCGCAACGCCAAGGAATCGCTGATCGAGGCCGCCGATCTGGTGACGGAGATGACCATGGTCAAGCACCCGTTCCGGTCCGGTTTCAAGGCCCAGGCAGGCATAGAGTTCTGAGAGCCCGTTGCTAGGACCCTATTCAACGCCGTAAAGCGTCTGCCATTCGGTGACGCCTCTGAGCTCGAAGGCGCCGAGTTCGTGCACCGCAGAGCGGACCCGGTCCGCGAACGGCGCCGACATCAGCAGTGGCCGGTCCAGATCCTTGCATTTGGACGCGATCCGGCTCGCCAGGTTCACGTCCTTGCCGATCACCGTGAAGTCGAGCCGTTCGCCGGAACCGACATTGCCATGCGCGACGGACCCGTAATGCAGGGCGATACCGATCCGCATTGCGTGGTTGGAATCCCGATTCGCGCTGTTGTACCGGTCGACCCCGCCCAGCGCCCGGCGGGCCGCCCGCAGCGCGGTATTGCATCCCTGGCCGAAACCGATCGCGTCCTCGCTATCCTCGAAAACGGCGAGGATCCCGTCACCCATGAATTTCAACACCTCGCCGCCCGCCTGCTCGACCGCCGGGATCACGCAATCGTAATAAGCGTTCAGCATCCGGACGGTGTCGCGGTCGACGGCGAGATCCGACATCATGGTGAAATCACGCATGTCGGAGATCAGGATCGCGGCATCCATTGAGGAAACCTCGCCCCGGTGCACGTCCCCGTTCACCACCCGCCGGCCCGGCGCCCGTCCGAGATAGGTACGGGTCACGTCCTCGATCATCCGGTGATAGGTCATGAGCTCGAGGACCGTGCGCAATGTCGGCAGCAACATCGCCATGATGACGATATCCCGATTGGAAAACCCGTCGGCATGCCGGGTCGCGTAGCTGACGATGTTCGGCGTGCCGTTGGTGAACTCGAGCGGGATGCAGACATAGTCCGTCATGCCCTCATCGAACAGCTCCTGCAGGATCTCGTATTCCGCGGCCGTCTCGGCGGTCAGCCTGCTGCGCAGCCACCGTTTCGTCTCATGCACGGTACGCACCGGACTGCGCAGATAAGCCGTCTGATCGTTGGAGTAGACCCAGTCGCGCTGGCGCACCATGTGGCCCGGCGTCCAAAGCCGCTGGACGCCCGCGGTGATCGAGTGCATGGCGCGGATCTGTGTCGCCGCCCGGGCGATCGGAACGCCTTTCGCGAACAGCGTGTCGCAGAAACGCTGCCAGATCGCACCGACGCTGCGCGAGCGCGCTCCCTCGTCGATCAGCCAGTCACGAAGCTCCGCCACCCAAGCCGCATCCGCGGCCGAAAGGGCGGTCGGCTCCGAGATCAAAGAGGTATAGGGGCATTCGCAAAGGACGGTCGGCATGGGTCCACAAGTAAGATCTGGGACGGCGTCGATCAAGTGCTGCTGGAACCGCCGCCGGCCATGTCCTCCAGGATCGCGGCAAGCCCCTCGCGATAGGTCGGAAAAGCCAGCTCGACCCCCAACTCATCGGCAAGGCGACGCGTGTCGAGGCGCTTGCATTCCGCGTAGAACGAACGGGCCATGGCCGACAGGTCGGCGGCTTCGAACGGCACCGGGTCGGGCGGTTCCATGTTGAGAAGGGTGCAAGCGAAACGGATCACATCGCCGCTCGGGCAAGCCTCTCTATCGGCGACGTTGTAAACCCTGCCGGGGTCGGGCCGGGCCATGGAAGCCAGCAGAATCGAGCCGATATCGTCCACATGGATGCGATTGAAGACCTGTCCGGGCTTGTCGATGATCCGGGCCGACCCCGCCCGGACCTGGGCGATCGCGTTCCGGTCCCCCGGTCCATAGATGCCCGAGAGCCTGAAGATCTGGACCGCAACATCGGTGTTCCCAAAAACGTCGATCCAGGCTCGCTCGGCGGCGAGGCGTCGGTGGCCACGATCCGAGCCCGGATTGGGCGTGTCGCTTTCCCGGACCAGCGCGCCTTGACGGTCGCCATAGACGGCGGGCGTCGACAGGTAACCGGCCCAGCGCAGCGACGCCGCCGATCGTAACTCTTCCGCGAGCGCCTGGAGCACCGGGTCCCCGTCCCGGGACGGCGGGATTGAGGAAACGACATGGGTGACCTGCCGCAACGCACCGGCGGGATCTTCGAGCGGCATACCCGGCCCAAACAAATGTGCATCGATTCCCCGCGCCTTCAGCGCCCCCTGCTTGCCCACATCCCGGACCGTTCCGGACAGGCGCCAGCCGTGCGCAAGGAGCCTTGCGGCCAGCCGTTCCGCCGTATAGCCGATGCCGAAAAAAAACATATGACCGGCAGGGATCCGAGGAGGGGGTAAGTCGCGGTTCATTCCCACCTTTTTCCAAATGTTCTCGCCGCGCTATCTATTGGTCTGGCGATCATTCGGCACTCTGATCACGGCGCGTCCACGCGGTCAATTCTCAGCCTATGGATTTCAACGGTGGCACAAGGTCAACTCTTGACAATAGGACAGTATTACTGACTTAATAATCACGCGAACAAAGTGCACTTGAGAGTGTGTCATGAACGAACGCTCCGCTCCATGGGAACCGCGATACGCCCGGCGCGCAGAGCGCATGAGCGGCTCGGAGATCCGCGAGCTTTTGAAGCTGCTGGATCAGCCCGATATCATCTCTTTCGCCGGCGGCATTCCGGACCCGGCGCTGTTTCCCGAGCAGGCGGCGCGGGAAGCCGCCGCCGCGATCATGTCCGATGCGAAATTGTCCCGCGCGGCTTTGCAGTATGCCGTCAGTGAGGGCGATCCCGGCTTAAGGTCCTGGATCGCCGGGCACATGACCGGCCTCGGGGTGCCGTGTGATGCGGACAACATTCTGATCACCTCGGGCTCCCAGCAAGCCTTGGACTTTCTCGGCCGCCTGCTCTTGAGCCCGGGGGATACCGCCCTCGTCCGCTGGCCGACCTATCTCGGCGCGCTGCAGGCCTTCAACGCGTACGAGCCGCGCTATGACCGGCTGGATCCCGAAGGCGCCAACCGCAGCGCCCGTGGCTATGCCGACGCCGCAGCCGAGGCAGGTTCGGACACGCGCGTAAAGTTCGCCTACATGGTACCGGATTTCGCCAATCCAACCGGCGCGACGATGAGCCTGGCGGCGCGCGAACGGGTCCTGGATCTGGCCGCCGAACTCGACATCGCTGTGATCGAGGACGCGGCCTATACGGCATTGCGATACGAGGGGGAGACGGTCCCGCCGATCCTGGCCTTGGACGTCGCGCGAAGCGGCAGCCTGGACAGCTCGCGGACGATCTATTGCGGCACCTTTTCCAAGACCTTGAGCCCGGGTCTCCGGGTCGGATGGATTTGTGCGTCCAGGGCGCTCATCTCGCGTCTGGTCCTAGTCAAACAGGCCTCGGACCTGAACAGCCCGCCGCTTAACCAGATGATCATTCACCGCCTCGCGGCAACCGTGCTTGAAGCCAGCATCGACGAGGCCCGCAAACGCTACCGGCAACGCCGCGATCGGATGCTCGAGGCACTCACCCGGTTCATGCCCGAAGGCGTCACCTGGACCCAGCCGATGGGCGGCCTGTTCGTCTGGGTGACTTTTCCCGATGGCGTCGATACCAAAGCTCTCCTGGAGCGCGCGGTGAAAGAGGCCAAGGTGGCTTTCGTTCCGGGCCGCGCCTTTCATGCGGATGGATCGGGCGGCAACACGGCGCGGTTCAGTTTTTCTCTCGCGAACGAGGCGCAGATCAGCAACGGAATCGCCGCGCTGGCCCGTTTGGTCAGTTAAGCGGGATGTCGCTGCCGACCTTCGACGCCTGATAGACCGCCGAAAGCGCGTCATAGCGCGCCCGTATCGCCGTCATGCGCTTGCCGAGCACCGGATCATCGCCGGCCAACTCGCCGATACTCCGCGCGGTCCAGAACGCGTTCCGGCGCGCGTAGCCCCCGTTTTCGATCCGAAACACTTCACTCAGAATCCGCAAATCGTGAGGGATCTTGAAAACGTCCCGGGTGGTCTCGTAACCGAACAGATAGAAAAAATTGTCGAAACCGGCCCAAGTGATCGCCGACAGGCAAAGTGAACACGGTTCATGCGTCGACAGAAACAGGCAATCGGCTGTCTTCGGCCGGCCTTGCGTGTCGATTTTGTAAAAGGCGTTTAGTGTCGCGATCTCGCCATGAAAAAGCGGGTTCTCGACTTCGCTATTGGTACCGGCCACGACCAACGACAGATCCGATTTTCTCAATATCGCGGCACCAAAGACCTTGTTGCCGCCGGCGACCCCGACCTCGGTCAAAGCCAGAACGTCATTTTCGATTACATCAAGAAACCGTGCCGCAATCGTAAGATCAGCGCGCGCCATGGAGACTTTCGATCCCATCCAAGCCAACCTGGCTCCAAGTTAACACGGGACCAGTGCATGGAACACATCATCCCTAATGGAAATCCGATTTATCTGAATTCACCAGATATGCGGAAAATCGCAGTATTTCCCGGATCTTAACCTCAAAGTCGTCGCAGCGTATATGGTTACACACAACAACGTTCTATAATTATTATAAAATAATGGAAGCCATCCTCATTCTTTGTGAAATAATGATCCAGACTATGGCCCCGATAATCACTGCCCTTCTCCCGGCGACGAAACGATTTTTCTAAAAAATTTATATAAATATACGAAATAGATCCCGCTGGTTTTGAAATTTTGCAGTTCTTCGGATTCGTTCCTTGTTATGTTTACACGGAACCCAGGAATGGTCGTGGTCAGTTTGTCAACCTGGGGAGAACACTTATGACGACGCGCAGAACCGGCAGCGAGGCCCGGCTTGCCACGCAGATAAACCAAAGCATCGCGATGTTTCTCGAAGGACGGAACCTGTTTGTTCAGATCGGCGAGGATATCCGCGACTGGGGCGCGATCATGCGTGCCGCCGACGGTGCCACCATCGTCAATCCGGCCTTCGATCCGGATTATTGCGACCTGAACAGAGACAATTCGTTCTGGAGCGCGATCACCGACGACGTCGGCTCGGTCGTCGGCTGCGTCGCTTCGAAGCTGGTCAATACCGACGATTTCCGCGACGACATCAGCACATGCTCGCTATGGCTCGGAAACCGAGTTGATTCGGAGACCGAACCGATGACCCTGCTGCTCCCGTCCCATGTCCCGCATATTGCCGACCGTGTCGCGTTCCACGGCGGGTTGTGGCTGCATCCCAGCGTGAGGGGGTTGGGCCTTGCGCATTTGATACCGCGCATGGCGCGGGCCGCCGCCGAAAGGCGCTTCCAGGCGGATTGGCATTGCGGCTTCGTGTTCGGCGCCCTCGGCGACGCCAAGGTTCCGGTCAAGGCCTATGGCTACTCGAACTGCGAACTTGCCGTGGACGGCTATTTCCCGGTCACGAAAAAGGCCGAAAAGCTCTATCTGCCCTGGGATTCGAGGGACGAATGGGTGGCGGCGTCACTCAATTGGATGAACGCGAGTGTACGTCCACGCGACGAGCAGCTTGTCGACCAAGTCGCCTTCCGATGAAAGCGGAAGAATCAAGCGGTACCGGTTGCTCACGCTCAGCTTGGTCATGGTGTGGAGGAACTGGAATTTCGGCATGGCGGTGTGGACGACCGATGAGTAGTCGTCCCTCGTCGCGTTCGCGTAAGTGCCGATGTCGAACTCTGCGATGCGGGCGCGGGTAAAATCGCGCCCGCCGTAGAACCGGGAGCCGGTACCGTACAGCCGAAACCACCAGGAATCGGAGGACGGTCCACGCGTGTCCACGATGTGAACATCGCCGAGCAATCCGATGGATTTCAGGGTCCATGGATCGATCTCGCGCGGCAGCCAATCGTCATGAAAGCTCGCGTACCACGCCGCCAAGAGCTTCTGAAGCTGATCGACGCCCTTGAATTTGTGAATGTCGTTGAGACGGTAGTGCGTCCGCGACAGGCGGAAGCCCTCGACGGGTTTATGGATGTCGTCGACGCGTGGTCCAACCCGCGCGGCCCGCGCGAGATTGGCACCATCGATCATCGAATACGCGACAGAGTCGTCCATTTTCCCCTACTCAAGCGTTTGTCAAATTTTAGAGCGCTGATCGATCATTGTCGAGTTATTTAAAATTACAGCAATCCAGGCCAAGATTTATCGACCCCCGATGCAGTTTCCTTCGACGATGGTAAAAGTTTACATGGCTTATTTTTAAATTTACACTGATATCTATTTTATCGTCTCGATATAGATGTTGTGCGCGTTTCCAATTTTTTTACTTAGGTTTCCAATAAATATTTTCGAGGAAACAGCCGTTTATCTCAATATTGATTTCTCGGATTTTTATTTTATGGCAATAATAAGGACATGGAATAACATTTTTTTCGGTTTCACGCCGCAAGTCTCCGCGTGATCAGCTTGGCATTTAAGGTTGATAAATACAAAATTTAGATCATTTTGTCATGGCGACCACCCGCCCAAACCCTCAATTTCCGTTGCTTGAATCCCGCCCCGGGGCCACCATCCGGACGGTTTCCGCGAACGAGAACATGGTTTCGATGACAGCTTCCGCGAAAAAACTCCGCCTTGGCGCTTTCATGCGCCCGGTGAGCATCCACACCGCCGCCTGGCGTTACCCCGGGGGCACTCCGGACGCCAACTTCAATCTCAAGCACCTGGTTCGGTACGCCCAAACTCTGGAACGCGGCAAGTTCGACGCGTTCTTCATGGCCGACCACCTGGCGGTGCTGAATATGCCGATAGAAGCATTGAAACGCAGTGCCACGGTGACGTCTTTCGACCCACTGACCCTATTGCCCGCGTTAGCGATGATGACCGAGCATCTGGGATTGATCGCAACCGCTTCCACGACGTTCGAGCCGCCTTACGTCATCGCCCGCCGGTTCGCCAGCCTGGATCACATCAGCGGCGGCCGCGCGGCCTGGAACCTCGTGACCACGTCCAATCCGGACGCGGCGCTTAATTTCGGCTTTGAAGAACATATGGAGCACGGTGAGCGCTACCGCCGGGCCCGCGAGTATTTCGACGTAGTCACCGGGCTCTGGGACAGCTGGGCCGACGACGCTTTCATTCGCGACCCCGAAACCGGCATCTTCTTCGACCCCGACAAGCTCCACACCCTCAATCACAAGGGCGAGTTCCTGTCGGTCCGGGGGCCCCTCAACATCTCCCGCCCGCCCCAGGGATGGCCGGTGATCGTGCAGGCCGGCGCGTCGGAGGCCGGCAAGCAACTCGCGGCCGAGACCGCCGAGATGGTGTTCGCCGGTCTGGCCCGGATCGAGGACGGCAAGGCCCTGTTTCAAGACTTGAAGGGTCGCATGGACAAGCTCGGCCGTCCCCGCGATCATCTTAAAATCCTGCCCGGCTGCCTGGTCGTCGTCGGCGAGAGCGACGCGGAAGCACGCGAAAAAAGGGCGTTGCTGGACAGCCTGGTGCATTACGACAGCGCGATTGCATCCCTTTCCATCGCGCTCGGCCACGATGCGTCGGTCTTCGACCCGGATGCGCCGCTCCCGGAGATTCCGGAAAGCAACGCCTCGAAAAGCGGCCGCGAGCGCGCCATCAACCTCGCGAAACGGGAGAACCTGACGGTCCGGCAACTCGCCCAGCGGCTCGGCGGGTTCTCGGGGCTCGCCATGGTCGGCACGCCGGAGACGATCGCCGACCAGATGCAGCAATGGCTGGAGGAAGAAGCCAGTGACGGCTTCAACATCATGTTCCCTTACCTGCCGGCGGGGCTTGATGATTTCGTCGAGAAGGTCGTTCCCGAGCTTCAGCGGCGTGGCATCTTCCGCACCGAGTATGAAGGCAAGACTCTGCGCGAAAATCTTGGCTTGGCGCGACCAAAGAACCGTTTTTTTGCCGGCAACTAGGAAAATCTGATGGCGGAAATCACGCTGACTCAGCTCGGAAAGACGGTCGAGACACCCGCTTCCCCCGAACAAGCGGTCTTGGAGTGCGTTCCCAATCCGCATCCCGGGACCCATTACGTCACCCGCTTCACCTGCCCGGAATTCACCTGCGTCTGTCCGGTAACCGGGCAGCCTGATTTCGCGCATCTGGTGATCGACTACATTCCCGGCGAATGGCTGATAGAGAGCAAATCGCTGAAGCTTTACCTCTGGTCGTACCGGAACCATCCGGGTTTTCACGAAGGCACGACGATCGACATCGCCCGGAAATTCGTCGCCGTCGCGTCCCCCGTCTGGATTCGCATCGCCGGCTATTGGTACCCACGCGGCGGCATTCCGATCGACGTCTTCTGGCAATCCGGCACCGCCCCCGAGGGCGCCTGGGTTCCCGATCCGGGCGTCTCGCCCTATCGCGGCAGGGGCTAGCGCGCGCCGCCGGACGCGAGCCACTCAGGATAGGCCTCCAAAGCCATCGCCTCCTCGACCGTTTGCCGGCGCCGCACCACCGCGAACGCCGTCCCGTTGACCAGCACCTCCGGGATCAGGGGCCGGCTGTTGTAGGTCGACGACATAACCGCGCCATAGGCGCCCGCCGAACGCACCGCGAGGAGATCCCCTTCGGCAAGCTCCGGCAGCCGTCTGTTCTGCGCGATGAAGTCACCGCTTTCACAGATCGGCCCGACCAGATCGCACAGGTCGTTCAGTGCCGGCGCGTCCGGATTAACGACCGGGACGATCTCATGATACGCCTCATAGAGCGTTGGCCGGATCAGGTCGTTCATGGCCGCATCGGCGATCAAGAAGCGCTTTTCCGCGCCCTGCTTCACGTAGACGACCCGGGTGACGAGAATTCCAGCGTCGCCGACCAGGTATCGGCCCGGTTCCACCGAGAGGGCACAGCCGAGATTGCCGACCTTGTCGCGCACGATCTCGGCATAGGCGTGCAGATCCGGCGGCGTCTCGGCGCCATAGGCGATGCCGAGCCCACCCCCAAGGTCGAGATGGTCGACCACGTATCCGGCGGCCCTCAACTCGAGGGTCATGTCGCGCAACCGGCCATAGGCTTCGCGGTACGGCGAGATGTCGGTCAGCTGCGAGCCGATATGCACCGACAGGCTGCGCAGCGATACATTCGGAAGGGACGCCGCCAGCGCGAAAATGCGCAAGGTCGCGTCAAGATCAATGCCGAACTTGTTCTCCTTGCGGCCGGTGGTGATCTTGGCGTGGGTTCGCGCGTCCACGTCCGGATTGACCCTGAGTCCGGCGCGCGCCTCGATACCGGCGGCGCTCGCCACCTCGCTCAACGCCCGCAATTCGGCTTCGGATTCGAGATTGATCTGGTAAACCCCGAGCCGCAACGCTTCGGCCATCTCCTCACGGGTCTTGCCGACCCCGGCGAAAAGGATCTTGCCGGCGGGGATCCCGGCCGACAGGCACCGGCGGATCTCGCCGATCGACACCACATCGGCGCCGGCGCCGGCCTCCGCGAAGGTCCGAATGACCGCGAGGTTCGAGTTCGCCTTGACCGCGAAATAGACCTTGGCGCCGAGCCCCTCGAGAGCGCCAGCATAAGCCTCGTACCGATCCCGCATGGTGGCGCTGGAGTAGCAGTAGAAGGGCGTTCCGACGGCCTCGGCCATGGCCGGAATGGCGACACCCTCGGCATGCAGGACGCCCGCCCTGGCAGTGAAATGATCCATGTTCGGAGATTCCTCGAAAAACGACACTAAAGGCCGCGGCACCCTATTGGGTCGGGTAAGCCTTCGGATAGGTCACCGGCTGGTCGCCGGCCGGTTTGGGATTGCCGCGCTTGCCGCAGGCCGACAGTGACAGGCCGGCAATGACCAGACACAACATGGTCACACCCAACCATCGGGACAGCATCCGGCGCATGACCTGCTCCTCCCATCCAGCGTGCTAGAGAAAACGCTTCCGCGCGGCCTTGGCGGCGGAGAGCACATTGGCAGGCGCGGTGCCCCCGAAACTCGTCCGGCTGGCGACGGAGCGCTCGGGGTCGAGCACCGCATAGACCGCGTCGGTGATCCTCGGTTCGATCTTCTGGAGATCCGGCAACGCCAGTTCATCGAGACGGCATCCTCGTTCCTCGGCCAGTTTGACCACTGCTCCGGTCACGTGATGGGCGTTCCGGAACGGCATGTCGAGGCTGCGCACCAGCCAGTCGGCGAGATCCGTCGCCGTGGCGAAACCCAGCCGGGCGGCTTCCTTCAGGGCCGGCGCGTTGGCTTTCATGTCGATCACCATGCCGACACAGGCGGCGATGCAGACGTCGAGCGTGTCGGCCGCATCGAACAGAGGCTCCTTGTCCTCCTGCATGTCCTTGCAGAAGGCCAGGGGCAGACCCTTCATCATCACCAGCAGCGCGGTCAGCGCGCCGATAATCCGGCCGGATTTGCCGCGCACCAGTTCGGCGGCATCCGGGTTGCGCTTCTGGGGCATGATCGAGCTGCCGGTCGTGAAGGCGTCGGATAGGGAAATGAAGTTGAACTGAGCACTGGTCCAGTTCACGACCTCCTCCGAGAACCGGGAAAGATGCATCGCCGTGATCGACGCGGCGGACAGAAATTCCAGCGCGAAATCCCGGTCCGATACACTGTCCAAGGAATTGGCGGTCGGCCGGTCGAACCCCAGCGCGGCGGCAGTCGCGTTCCGGTCAATCGGAAACGACGTGCCGGCGAGCGCCGCAGCCCCGAGCGGGCATTCGTTGAGGCGCGCCCGGCAATCGGCGAAGCGGCCTCGGTCGCGGCCGATCATTTCCACATAGGCCATCATATGGTGTCCGAAAGTGACCGGCTGCGCCGCCTGGAGATGCGTGAAGCCCGGCATGACCACGGCGGCATTCGCCTCGGCCTGATCGATCAGTGCCGCCTGCAGCGCCTTCAGCCCCTCGTCGAGACGGTCGATGGCATCGCGCACCCACATCTTGAAATCGGTGGCGACCTGTTCGTTGCGCGAGCGGCCGGTATGCTTGCGTCAGGCGGCATCGCCGATCAGCTCGGCAAGCCGGGATTCGACATTCATGTGGATGTCCTCGAGCGCGCGCGAAAACGTGAACCGGCCCTCGGCGATTTCCTGCTCCACCTGGTCTAGACCCCGGGCGATATCGGCCCCATCTTTTTCCGAAATAACCCCTTGGATGGCCAACATCGCGGCATGAGCCCTGGACCCGGCGATATCCTGAGCGTAGAAGCGCTGGTCAAAGTCGATGGAAGGGTTGATCTGATCCATTACTTCGGACGGACCGTCACGGAACCGGCCCCCCCACATTTTGCTGGCGGGTGCGTTTTGGCTTTGGGCGGACATTGGTTTTGTCGAGCTGGGCGTCGTTGTCATCGCGGGGAGCTTTCGGTGCGCGTCAATTCACTAAGGGTTCTTATCCGGTCGCTGACGCTGATCGCCTTGATCATTCCGGCTATCCTCCTTCATTCGCATGCCGAGGCCGCCGCGTCCGAGCCCCCCGTTGAGGGATCGATGATCAAGTTCGTCGCCAGCGACCCGCCGGTTCCGGTACCAGATACCCCGTTCATAGGGCCGCGCGGCGAAACCATCAAGCTCGCTGACTATGCCGGCCGTATGGTGCTCTTGAATTTCTGGGCCACATGGTGCGCCCCCTGCATCCGTGAACTGCCGTCTCTGGAAGCCTTGAGCCAATCCATCGACGACGACCGGTTCACCGTCCAGTTGGTGTCCATCGATCGTGGCGGGGAAGCGATCTATGGCCCCTTCTTGAAAAAACTCGGCATTACCGGCATCACGTCGGCCAGTGATCCGAAAGGCGCGCTGCTGCGTAAACTCAAGGCCCCGGGGATACCGATAACCCTGCTGATCAGCCCCGACGGGTTGATCGTCGGCAGGCTGATCGGCGATGCCGAATGGAATTCGCCCGCGGCGGAGTCACTGATCAAGTTTTACCTGACCCAAGGGACATCAAGGTCATGACCGTTAAGATCCGGTTCCGGGAACTGCCGGCGATCGCCATCGTTGCCCTGGGCTGTCTCTTGACCTTTGCTGCCCGCGCAAACGATCCGATCCAGTTCCGCGTCGGCACCGGCGCGATCGCCGGGACCTACCATCCGATCGGGGCGCTCCTGGTCAACATTATCTCGCAACCGCCGGGCTCGCGGGCCTGCGAGGACGGCGGGGGCTGCGGCGTTCCCAACCTGCTCGCAAGCACGGTCTCCTCGCACGGTTCGGTGGCGAACATGCGGGCGATACAGGACGGCCGGGTCCATTCGGGTTTCAGCCAGGCGGACGTGGCATCGGCGATGGTTTACAGCCAGGGCGCGTTTTCCGGATTGCCTCGGCTGGACAAGATCCGGGCGATCGCCAGCCTGTATCCCGAAACCCTCCACGTGGTTGTCCGCCAAGGTGCGGATATCCGTTCCATCAAGGATCTTCGCGGCAAGCGAGTTTCGCTCGATTTGCTGGGGTCTGGCACCCGCTTTGCCGCCAACGTCATTCTCGCCGAGCACGGCCTCGGCGAGTCTGATGTCATTGGCATACAAACCACGGCTGGCCAGGCGGCGCACCTGATGCGCGGCGGTGAGTTGGACGCCTTTTTCCTGATCGCCGGGATGCCAGCGCGCGCGATCACGACGCTCGCCCGCGATGACATCGCCACGGTGATCCCACTCGGCGGAAGCGAGGCCGTCAAGATTCTCGCCGACCATCCGTTTTTCAGCCCGGCCACCATCCCCGACGGCACCTACGACCATATCGCCGATATCCCGACCATCGCTGTACCGGCGCTATGGCTGACCTCCACGGATGTGTCGGAGGATCTGATCCACGCGATCTGCAAGTCGCTGTGGACCGAAAAGGCCCGCGCCACCCTCGACGAGGGCCATCCTCAGGGCAAGCATATCCGTCTCGAAACCGCGCTTGAGGGTGTCGCGGTTCCGTTGCACGCCGGCGCCGAGCGGTGCTATCGCGAGCTCGGCGTCATGAACTGACCGTGCCGGAGGGTCGCCGCGGGCCCGGTAACGGAAACCCGCGGCAGGACTTTCGGGAGTAGCTGAATTCGTTCAGTGGAAGGTCAGGCCGCCGGCAACCGCGGCCGCATGACCGTGAATGCGCTGGCGGACCATCGGGTCCACGCCGTGGTAGTCGAAACGAACCGGGGCTCCAAAGGTTCGTTCACTCGACCGAAGCGCCTGAATCAACGCGTCGGCGATGCGTCTTTCCTCGCCGGCGACATCCGCGACCGACTTGGACAACAGTTCCATTGCTTTTTCCGTAACCGTTCTGGTCATGGTAGGTATCCTTCCTTCTAAAGGACTGTATGGAGAGACTTTACGTAAATTTTTATCTAAATGCAAGAAGAAATTGCCGGGTACCGGGAAAAAATTTCCCCCTCGCCTCCAGCACGCGGCATGATCAGCCGTCATCGCCGCAAAAGCCGCAGTTTTCCTCGCCTGCATATCCGATCGGAAGGCACGATATCATGGACGATCCAATCCAACGCCATCCAACCCGGGCCGAGCAGCTCGATATTCTGACCGATCTGATCGCCGCGACCACGGCGCCGAGCGATGCGGTTCTCGATCTCGGCTGCGGCACCGGCTATTTGCAGCACCTGCTTGCCGCGAAGCGAAACGATCTCGCGATCACCGGTGTCGACATGAACGAGACCTCGCTCGCGGCGGCGGCCGAGCGGTTCGCGGGCGCCGGGGATTATACCTGGATCCGGGGCGATCTCCGGGACACGGCGTCGATTGGCTTGCCGCGCCGCGGCTACAAGATCGCGGTCACCTGCCTCACCTTCCATGACCTCACCGATGCGGAAAAGCAGAACGCCATCGCCTGGATGGCCGACCAGATCGCGAAGGACGGGTTCATTCTGCTTATGGATCGTATCAGGCTTACCAAGCCGTCGCTGTTTCCGTTGCAGGTCGCACTCTGGAAACGGCTGGAACGGGTCCACGGCTTCGGCATGCGCTCGGCGGACACCTTCGCGGACTACATCGCCGATTTCGCGTCCAACAACAGTCCGGGCCGGACCGACGACTATCGCGCCTGGTTTAAGGCCGCGGGCCTCACCAGTCAGGTTCTGCACCTGCACGGCAACATCATGATCACCTCAGCGGCCCACCCGTCGAGCGCCGGGCCCGGCTCGGGCGCCGCCACGCACTGGTGACCTATTCGGCGGCGGCCTTCGCGGCCTCGGTGCGGCCGAAGACGCGGGTAAAGATCGTGTCCACATGCTTCATGTGGAAATCCATGTCGAACAGCGCCGCCAGTTCCGCCTCGTCCAGATGCTCCCGGACCGCCGCATCGGCCTTCAGCAAGGTCAGGAAGTCCTTGCCTTCGAGCCAGACCGGCATGGCGTTCCGCTGAACGGCGGCATAGGAGTCCTCGCGGCTCATGCCCTTTTGGGTCAAAGCCAAGAGGATTCGCTGGGAATGGATCAGCCCGCCAAGCTGATCCAGATTGGCCTGCATCCGATCCGGGTAGACGATCAGCTTGTCGACCACGCCGGTCAACCGGCCCAGCGCGAAGTCGAGCGCGATGGTGGCATCCGGTCCGATATTCCGCTCTACCGAGGAGTGCGAGATGTCCCGCTCATGCCACAGCGCCACATTCTCCAGCGCCGGAATCACATGGCTGCGGACCAGGCGCGCCAGACCGGTCAGGTTCTCGGTCAAGACGGGATTGCGCTTGTGCGGCATCGAGGACGAGCCCTTCTGGCCGGCCGAGAAGAACTCCTCGGCCTCGCGCACCTCGGTGCGCTGCAGGTGCCGGATCTCGATCGCCAGCCGCTCTACCGAACTCGCGATCACCGCCAGGGTGGCAAAAAACATCGCGTGCCGATCACGGGGGATGACCTGGGTCGAAACCGTTTCCGGCGCCAGGCCCAGTTTGGCGGCGACATGCTCCTCGACCCGGGGGTCGATACTGGCGAAGGTGCCGACCGGGCCTGAAATCGCGCAGGTCGCCACCTCGCGCCGCGCGGCCACCAGGCGCTCCCGGTTGCGGGCGAACTCGGCATGATAGCCGGCGAGCTTCACACCGAAGGTGGTAGGCTCGGCATGGATCGCATGGCTACGCCCGACGGTCGCAGTGAACTTATGCTCGAAGGCCCGACGCTCCAGCGCAGCCAGAAGCTTGTCCAGATCCTCAAGCAGAAGATCCGCCGCCTGGGTGAGCTGTACCGACAGGCAGGTATCCAGCACGTCGGACGACGTCATGCCCTGATGAACGAAGCGCGCTTCCGGGCCGACATGCTCGGCAAGGCTGGTCAGAAAGGCAATGACATCATGCTTGACCTCGGCCTCAATGGCGTCGATCCGCGCCACGTCGAAGCCGCCGCGTTCCCAAACCGCCTCGGCGGCTTCCTTCGGGATCACCCCAAGCTCGGCCTGGGCATCACAGGCATGCGCCTCGATCTCGAACCAGATGCGAAACCGGTTCTCCGGCTCCCAGATCTTGGTCATGGCGGGTCGGGAATAGCGCGGGATCATGCGAACGGTCCTGGTCAAGATTTGCTTTACCGACTTTTACCATCCAGGGGGCATCGCCGCCACCGGAACCCGTCCCGCAATCAGCCGTTCAATTCCCGGTGTACGCGGGCTACCATCGCCGTTCATTCATCCATGCGGATCCGGCGTCATGAAGGTCAAAGGCAGGCCCACCCGCACCATCTGGCAGGCATCGGATGGCGGGGCGGTGGAGATCATCGATCAGACCAAGCTTCCCCATGTCTGGGAAGTGGCACGGCTGGTCTCGCTTGCGGATGCGGCGCGCGCGATCAAGGCGATGCTGGTGCGGGGCGCGCCCCTGATCGGGGCGACGGCGGGATACGGCATGTGGCTGGCAATGCGCGAGGATTCCTCGGATCAAGGCCTCTCAACCGCCTATGAAACCCTCTACGCCACCCGCCCGACGGCGGTGAACCTGCGCTGGGCATTGGACGCGGCGCGCGCCCGTCTGTCGCTCTTGCCGCCATCGGAGCGTCCGAGCGCAGCTCTGCGTCTCGCCGAGGAAATCTGCGAAGAGGACGTTGCGATCAACCGGGGAATCGGAACCTCGGGCCTGCCGGTCATCGAAGCGCTGGCGGCCGCGAAGGCCAAGGGAGAGCCGGTCAACATTCTCACCCACTGCAATGCCGGCTGGCTGGCGACAGTGGATTGGGGTACCGCGACGGCACCGATCTACATGGCTCATGACGCCGGCATCCCGGTACATGTCTGGGTCGACGAGACCCGCCCGCGCAACCAGGGCGCCAGCCTCACAGCCTGGGAACTCGGCAATCACGGGGTGCCGCACACGGTCATCGTCGACAATGCCGGCGGCCATTACATGCAGCACGGCCAGGTTGACATGGTGATCACCGGCACCGACCGCACAACCGCCTCGGGCGATGTCTGCAACAAGATCGGCACCTATCTGAAAGCCCTGGCGGCCAAGGACAACGGCGTGCCCTTCTATGTGGGCCTGCCCTCGCCGACCATCGACTGGACCATCGAGGACGGGGTGCGCGACGTACCCATCGAGGAGCGTTCCGCCGACGAGGTGAAGCGCATGACCGGCCGGCTGGACGACGGTTCCATCGCCTCGGTTCTGATCACGCCCGAGGACAGCCCCGCCGCCAACCCGGCCTTCGACGTGACGCCGGCGCGGCTGATCACCGGTCTGATCACCGAGCGCGGGATCGCCGAGCCCTCCACCGAGGGGCTGCTGGCGCTGTTTCCGGAACGACGGGCGGCGTAGGCAGCAAGTCCCGCGGATGCAAGGACCCTTCGAGACACGCGCTTGCACGCGTTCCTCAGGGTGAGTGATACTCAAATTGCAGCCTCCGCGCTTCCCCGTTCTCACCCTGAGGAGCCACGAAGGGGCGTCTCGAAGGGTCTCCACAACCGGCCTCTGCCACCGTCAGTAAGGAGCGGACCCCATGACAACCGTCCTCGCCAATGTCGATCTCGAGGCCGCCTACGCCGAGGCCGAGGAGACCTATCGGGCCCGCAATCCGAACAGCGCCGCGGCCCATGCCGCCGCCGCCGAGGTGATGCCGGGCGGCAATACCCGCACGGTCCTGCATTACGCTCCCTACCCACTGGCCTTCGCCAAGGGCGAGGGCGCGCACCTGGTTGATGCCGACGGGCACCGTCTGGTGGACTTTCTAGGCGAGTACACCGCCGGTCTCTATGGCCACGACAATCCGGTGATCCAAAACGCGATCGAGACGGCGGTGCGGGACGGCATCGTGCTTGGCGGGCCCAACCTGATGGAGGCCCGCCTGGCACGCGCCGTCGTCGACCGGTTTCCCGCCCTCGAACTGGTCCGGTTCACGAATTCCGGAACCGAGGCCAATCTAATGGCGATCGGCGCCGCCCGGGCCTTTACCGGCCGCTCGAAAGTCATGGCCATGCAGGGCGGCTATCATGGCGGGGTGCTGTATTTCGCCTCGCCGTCGCCGGTCAATGTGCCCTTCGACATGATCCTGGTGCCGTACAACGATGCCGACGCGGCGCGCGACGCCATCCGATCGGCGGGCAGCGACCTTGCCTGCGTGATCGTCGAACCGATGATGGGGTCGGGCGGCTGCATCCCGGCTTCGGCGGAGTTTCTGAAGGCCCTGCGCGACGCAACCATGGAGACCGGCGCGTTGCTGATCTTCGATGAGGTGATGACCTCCCGTCTCGCCCCAGGCGGACGGCACGGCGCGCTCGGCATCACACCGGACCTGATCTCGCTGGGCAAGTATCTCGGCGGCGGCGTGTCCTTCGGCGCTTTCGGCGGCCGGGCCGACATCATGAGCGGATTTGACCCGCGCTCAGCCGGCGCCTGGCCGCATGCCGGGACCTTCAACAACAACATCATGACCATGACCGCCGGCCTCGCGGGCCTGACGCAGCTCTTCACCCCCGAGGCCTGTCTCGCCCTGAACGAGAAAGGCGACGGCTTGCGAAGCCGCCTCAACGGCTCGATCGCGGCGCGTGGTTTGCCGATGCAGGTCACCGGGATCGGTTCGATGAACACGGTGCATTTCCGCGATGATCCGGTCGTACGGCCGATTGCCGATCCGGTCGGTAATCGCAAGCGCGACCTGCTGCATCTCGACATGATCCGATCCGGCGTCTACCACGCCCGCCGGGGCATGATGAACCTGTCCCTGCCGATGACCGACGACGATCTCGATACCGCCGTCGCGGCTTTCGAGGAGTTTCTCGACAGCCGCCGCGCGCTGCTGGTTCGGGACTGAAAAGGCCCGCGGCCCGCGTTGCACGCGACCGGTTCGCGCGCCTATGATGCGCCGCGCTCAACGGGAGAGATCTGATGGCGGTGGAAGTCCCCTACAACCGGAATTTCGAGGTACCGTACGGTGAACTTCAGACGGTCGCGCCCGGAATCCGCCGGATCACCGCCAACAACCCGGGTTCCTTCACCTTTCGCGGCACCGGTACCTATGTGATCGGCGAGGGCAAGGTTGCGGTGATCGATCCCGGCCCGGACCTGCCGGAGCATGTGGACGCGCTGCTCTCGGCCCTGAAGGGCGAGACCATCAGCCACATTCTGATCACCCACACCCATAATGATCATTCCCCCGCCGCCAAGCATGTGAAGGCCGCGACCGGCGCGCCGACCTACGGCTTCGGGCCCCACGGTTCCGGCAAGGTCAAGGCCGGTCAGCCGATCCAGGGCGGCGACATGGAGTTCGTCCCGGACGAGGTGATCGGAGACGGCACGGTGATCGACGGCGACGGCTGGTCGGTGTCCTGCGTCCACACGCCGGGCCACACCTCGAACCACATCTGCTTTGCCTGGGAGTCCCGCAAGATCCTGTTCCCCGGCGACCATGTCATGGGCTGGTCGACCAGCATCGTCTCGCCACCGGACGGAGATATGGGCGACTACATGCGCAGTTTGGACAAGCTGCTCGCCCGCGACGACGAGATCTACTATCCGACCCACGGGCCGGCGATCACCGACCCGCATCCTTATATCCGCGCCTTCATCGCCCATCGCCGCGAGCGCGAGGACAAGATCCTGGCCTGCCTGAATTCGGGTATCGAGACCATTGCGGACATGGTGCCGGAGGTCTACGCGGATGTCTCTCCGTCCCTGTTCGGCGCCGCCGCCCGCTCGCTTTTCGCGACGGTGATCTATCTGGTCGAGGAGGGCCGAGCCATCGCCCTTGAAGGCGTGACCGTCGAGGGCCGGTACCGCGCGGCGGGATAACGTCGCGGGGCCGGCGAATCCATCGCGGCGGCATGCGTCAACCCGTTCGCCGGCGGTGTCGCGCGGCGCCCTCACCGCCCGATCAAAGCTCTCTATTTGTATCGATGATACCGGCGGTCCTTGCGGTAGCCGAAGAACGGATACGAGGTCGGGGTCGCGAAATCGTTGTCTTCGCGGCGCAGCATTTCCTCGAGCATGAACTGGGTCACGTCCACCATCTGCAGCTTGAGCGCCTCCTCGACCGGGAGATAGGCAAGGTCGGTAAGTTCGCCGCTGCCGCCGAGTTCGCCGACCATATCCTCCTCCCAGGCACAGAAGAATCGCGCGTTGAACCGCACCGCCCGGCTGGCCGGGGTGATGGCATGCCCGACATAGCCGAGTTTGCCCAGCGCCGGCGCCAGCCCCAAGGCCCGCATCTCGTCCCAGCTCTGACCGCCGGTGTCTCCCAGATCGCCCGGCGTCCCGAGAATCAAACCGGTTTCCTCGAAGGTTTCACGCACCGCGGCCATGGCAAAGGCCCGCGCTTTGGCGGGGCTGGTGGAAATCCGCTGTTCGAGGGTGGGATCGAGGGCGCTGGCGGGGACCGGCAAGGCATCGACCTTGTCCACCTTGCCGCCGGCGAAGACATAGGCGTTGCTGAACACCGCCTTGCGCCCGCGGCGGCCCATGAGGACTTCAAGCCCGCGCGCACCCCGGCGCAGAACCAGCATGGAGGCGCTGTCCTTGGGCTTGACCGGGTGAGACTTGTCGGCGGAACGCTTCGGCAGGTCGCCCAGCGTCACCGCCGGGTTTGGTTCGGGAATGATTGTCACGAAAACTCCAGGCGAAACAGAGGTCACAGCTTACGGCATTAGCTAAAGAAGCGAAACCAACCCTCGCGTCTCGGTCCGCCCGCGCGGGCTTGTGATGCTAATTGCCTTGACCGGAGCCACTTGCCGACGCGACACTCCATCGGTTATCGGATCACGCGGTGATCACGGCGCTCGGCGCGGAAACTATTGGGGGGCTCCGCGGCCGCCGGCGACACCCAGCACCCGGGCGAACCCCCATGGCCTCTGAGAACGACCCGCTTAAAACCCGCCGATACCGCGCGAAGCATGCATTGGCGCGGTTGGTCCTTTTGTGGGAGGCATTCTGGAACGCCGGCGCCCCGGCCGTGGGAATCGCGTTCGCGGCGGTGGCCGCCGGGCTGCTTGAGATCCCGCAAACCCTGGCCTCCTGGTTTGGCGGACAGGTCGGGGGGGCCGTTCACGCCGGCTTCCTGTTGCTCCTGCTCTCTGCGTTTCTTTGGTTCGTCCGGCAGGCCGTCCTTCGATTCCAGGTTCCTGACGACGCGGCGATCAAGCGCCGCATCGAAGCATCAAGCGGCCTTACCCACAGGCCGCTCACCGCGCTGGCGGACAGCTTGGCCAATCCGTCGGATCAGCGCATGGCGCGGCTCTGGGAAGCCTTTCGGCGCCGGGCGCTCGACGCTCAGTCCAAACTGCGGGTCGGCGCCCCCCACCCGGTTCTCCCCCGCCTCGATCCGTTCGCGGTCCGTGCCGGGATCGGTCTGCTGCTGATTGTTGCCCTGACCGCCGGCTGGCAGGACCCGGGCACGCGCATTTTGGCGGCGATCAAGCCGAATTTCGATGCCGCCGGCGATGCGCGGTCGGCCAGTGTCGATGTCTGGGTCAGTCCGCCGGCCTATACCGGCCTGCCACCGATGCTGCTGACTCGTCCGGCCGCACCCGGCGACGCGGTGCAGGCCAAGGACAAGGCGGAAATCGCGGCGGCGGGCGCCACGCGGACCGGCGGTGAGACCGAACCCGAAACCGTTCCGATTCCGATCGGCAGCACCCTGCTCGCCGCCGTCACCGGTGGTTCCGGCCTGCCCGAACTCATCGTCGAGACCGAGGGCGGCACGAGCGATGTCAGACCCTTCGAGACCACGAGCGCCGACAGCCACCGTTTGGAAATGACCCTGAACGCGGGCGCGTCCCTGACGATCCGACAGGGCGGTGCGGTTCTGTCGCAATGGGCGTTGAATGTGATTCCGGATCTTCCCCCGCGGATCGCTTTCGCGGAGGTTCCGACCCGGACCCAGCGCGACAGCCTGATGGTCCGGTATCAGGCGAATGACGATTACGGGATTGCCTCGGCCTCCATCGTGATCCATCGGCTCACCGGCCCCGATACGCTAGCCAAGGACGAGCCCATAACCATCAAGATGCCCTTGCCGGGCCTTGGCCAGAAGGATGTTGCCGGCAGGTCCTTCAACAACCTTACAAGCCACGCCTGGGCAGGCCTGCAGGTCCGTGTGACGCTGCACGCAACCGATGAGATCGGGCAGTCCGGCCGGTCCGAGCCCATCGACATGTTCTTGCCCGAACGCGTCTTCACGCACCCCGTCGCCCGCGCGGTGATCGAACAGCGCAAACGCCTGGCGGCGGCGCCGGAGGACCGCAGCGACATCGCGAACGTCTTGATGACCATTGCCGCCCGGCCGCACCGCTACAACCACGATCTCGTCGCGTTCATGTCGCTGAAATCCGCGGCGTCGCGGCTTGGCCTCAACGGCGACGGGTCCGAGGACGCATCCGTCAGCGCGCTGCTTTGGGACACGGCGCTCCGCATCGAAGACGGCGAGCTTTCGGTCGCCGCCCAGCGGCTTCGCGAGCTGGAAAAACAATTGCAGGAAGCGCTGGCGGGCGATGCCTCGGACGAGAAGATCGAACAACTGATGGACCAGTTGAAACAGGCCATCGACGAATATCTCGAAGCCATGGCCAAGCAGATGGAGAACCAGCAGGCGCAACAAGGCCAGCAACCGAACGCCGAGGGCCAACAGCAGGACATGGCCGACGCGATGCGCCGTGAGGATCTCCAGGAAATGCTCGACCGCATGCGCGACATGGCCAAGACCGGGGCGCGGGATGCCGCCCGTGAAATGCTCTCGCGCCTCCAGGAAATGATGGAGAACATGCGCATGGGGCAACAGGGCATGTCGCCCCAGCAGCGCGCGATGCAGGAAATGATGCGGCAGTTGAGCGAGTTGTCCCGCCAGCAGCAGCAACTGATGGACGACACCTACAAACATCACCAGAACGGTGGGCGCCAACAACAGCGCGACGGCAACCAGCAGTCCGACCAGTGGGGTCAGATGGGCGGCGGAAGGATGCAGCAGCCTCCCCAGTTTGGCGAAGGCCTTCCGCGCGACCGTCGCAACGGCATGCAAGGCAATAGCCCCCGCCGCCAAGGCCGGCCCGGCGGACCGGAACGCGACGGGCAGGGCATGACCGCCGACCAGCTTGCCAAGGCCCAGGAGCAGTTGCGGCGTCAGCTCGGCGAGTTCATGCGCAAGCTCAGCGAGGGTTTCAATCAGATACCCCAGGGATTCGGCGAGGCGGAACGGGCCATGAAGAACGCGGTCGGCGCCTTGAACAAGGGCGAGCCCGGCGACGCGGTCGGACCGCAGGCGGATGCGCTCTCACAGATGCAGGCTGGCGCCGAAGCCCTCAACGAGATGCTGCGCGAACAGATGGCCAATGGCCAGGGGACGCCGAACGAACAGGCCAGGGGAATGCAGGACGGGAGGCAGGACGAGATCGATCCGCTGAACCGGCGCCGATCGGGTCAAGGTTTCTTTGACCGCAGCACCCTCGGGATCCCGGAGGAGTCGGATGTCCAGAAAGCTCGCCGCCTGTTCGACGAACTGCGCCGCCGATCCGGAGAACGCAGCCGCCCGGTGCTTGAGTTGGACTATATCGACCGGCTCTTGAGGCGCTTCTGAGACCAACGGCTCGGGCTAGTACCCGAATCCCCCCTGGCGTTCCTCGTCCGAGAAGCGCACCGTCACCCGCGCCGCATGCGGGGCGGGATTGGGGATCTCATAGGCGAAAGCCAGAACATCGCCCGGCACAAGCAAGGCCGCTTCCGGCGTATAGGGAGCGCTTTGGAGTTCGGCGCCCGCCGCGTCCGAAATCACCGCGCGCAACACGGGCACTGACTGCATCTGCTGGGTTTCGTTGTAGATCTCACCTTTGATCAGCATCCGTTCGACGCCGCCTTCGGTCTTACGCCAGGCTCCGACGTTCCGAATGATCAACTCCTCTCCGGGCACCGGCACATGCAGCCCAATGGCATCGAACAGGGGTGAAACCGCAGGCATCGCCGAAACCAGAGGCGCCCGGGCGCCAACCAGGCCGCCGGGGAGGATCACAAGAAACAAGACGGCTGCCGCAATCAACGCGTATCGGCCGCGCTTGGACTCCTTGGGGGCCGGCCGCAGCGGCCGCCGGCCGAAGATCGGCGGAGCGTCGATATCGTCTTGCTCGTCGGGATCGCGGTCGCCGCCGCCGAACATCGGAAACCCTTCTTCTTCGGGCTGATTATCCTCTCCGCTCTCAAAGTCGATATCGGACTCCTCCCCGGAGTCCTGATCGGGTTCCGGCGCCGGCTTCGCTTTCGCCGCCGGTTTCTTCCCGGCCGGCGCCGGTTCATCAGCAACAGGCATCTGGTGCCATTTGTGCTGGCACTGGCTGCATTTCAGCTTGCGGCCTTTCTCGGGAATGGCGCTGTCGGGAACGTCGAACCCGGCCTCGCATTCTGGACAGATGATTCGCATCGATGACCCAGTCGTTTCGCGTGGAGCAAGTCTAACCTCGCGAATAATGTTACCATGAATCCTGCTGAAATCGGCTATGGTGATGCGCGCGAGCCGAGTCCCCGGCCAAGCACGTGTCCGCGACGATCCATCAAGGACCTGGGCCCGAGGGAATGCGGTTGAGTACCGCCGGCCGTCTGGATAGATCGGCGAACTCGAAAGGTCGAAAACGGTGGTTCGCTTCGAAAACGTCGAGATGCGTTACCCTGCCGGTCCGCCGATTCTGACGGACGTGACCTTCGAACTGGAGGCGAACAGTTTTCATTTCCTGACCGGCAAGAGCGGCGCGGGCAAATCCTCCCTTCTCCGCATGATCTATCTTGCCCTGGTTCCCAGCGGCGGCAGGGTTGTCGTCTTCGGCCGGGATACAAAAACCCTTTCCCGCGACGAGATCGCCGATTTTCGCAGACGCCTCGGCATCGTTTTTCAGGATTTCCGACTGATCGGGCATCTGAGCGCCCGGGAAAACGTCGCGCTTCCCCTGCGGATCGCCGGCACCCGTGAAGCGGTAATCCGCCGGCATGTTCCCGAGCTTCTCGACTGGGTCGGCCTCGGAGATCACATGGACGCTCTGCCGCATACGCTTTCGGGAGGACAGCAGCAGCGTGTGGCCATCGCGCGCGCGGTGATCGCGCGCCCCGCGCTGCTCCTGGCGGATGAGCCGACCGGAAATGTCGACGACCGGATCGCCTTCCGCCTGCTCTATCTTTTTGAGGAGCTTCACCGCGCCGGCACGACGATCCTGGTGGCGACGCACAACGATGCGCTGTGCGACAGGTTTGCGCATCCCCGCTTGCATATTGAGGCTGGACTTCTGCACCGTGTCGCCGCCCCCAATTCGCCCGCCGATCAGGCCCCGACGGGCCGGGTCGTGCCCTTCGCGCGCGATCAGGCCGAGGCTTGAGAGCCACCATGGCGCGCTTGACCC
The DNA here is from genome assembly GCA_038146985.1 of Alphaproteobacteria bacterium. Taxonomy (GTDB): domain Bacteria; phylum Pseudomonadota; class Alphaproteobacteria; order Thalassobaculales; family Thalassobaculaceae; genus JADHLJ01. Next base: position 71,144 of record JAYQSQ010000018.1, on the reverse strand, counting down.
GTTCCGAAATCGCGATCAGCAGGGGAGGCTCAGCCAGTTATCTCGGCTGGGTCGTGGGTGCCATGGTTTATGTCGCCGTCCTCGCCGCCGCCGGCGCGCTGTTCGCCCACTCAGTATCCGATCGCTGGTCGCTGTCGCTCAGCGGCGTGCTGACCGTACAGGTTCCTGATGCCGACCAGACGGCAGAATCCGGCCCGGCGATCCCCGCTCCCGGCGCACAGCCGACGCGGCTGGCCGCGGTTCTCGAGATCCTGCGGATCACCCCGGGAATCGGACATTTGACCATCCTCGACCGCGACCGCGCGCGGGCGCTTCTGACGCCTTGGCTCGGCGCGGATCTGGTCGGGCAGATCGACCCGCCGACCCTGATCGACATCAGGCTGATGGACTCGGCGGCTATGGATATCGGCGCCTTGCGGGAACGGCTGGACCGCCGCGTGCCCGGTACTGTCGTTGACGATCATGGGCCGTGGTTGTCACGGGTCGCCGCGGTGACCCAGGCCGCCGAGCGCGGTGGCTGGCTCATCGTTCTTCTGGTCGGCGCCGTCGCCACTCTATCGGTGGTTTTTGCCGTACTTTCGGGACTGTCCATGAACCGCGATGTCGTTGAGCTGCTGCATCTCATGGGTGCGCGGGACGGCTATGTCGCCAAGCGGTTTCAAACCTTCGTCCTCATGGCGGCGATGCCGGCCATTGTGATTGCCGGTATGCTCGCGGTCGCGACGATCATTGCGATCGGCGCTGTTTCCCAACCGGACTCCGTGGGTGTGGAGGCGGCGATGGGATTCGGAAGGATCGGCGGGCTGACGCTGTTGGACTGGCTGGCCATTTGCGCCGTGCCTGCGGTTTTCGCGGTGTTCACGCTGGTGACCGCGCGCCTTGCCGCGATGGTGGCGTTGCGGCGGCTGGTATAGACACCCGTGATGAAGGATCGGTCATGGCGGTGACGTCGCCATCGAACCCCGGGCGCACGAAGCAGCGCATCGGCCTTCGCCTGGCGGTGTGCGTCGGACTGCTCGCCCTCTTGGTGTGGGGCGTCGGCTTTACGCGTTTCGTTGGCGCGATCCCGCGTGCCGAACCGGCAACCGAGGTGCGTGCCGACGCCATCGTCGTCCTGACGGGGGGCGCGCAACGCCTCGGCGCCGGGTTCCGGCTGCTGCGCGAAGGCAGGGGCGATCATCTGTTCGTCTCCGGTGTGAACGAAGACGTTCGGCCGGGCGATCTTCACGCGCTCGCCGTTCTGCATCAGACGGCGGAACCCATCGATGCTCCAAAATGTTGTGTGGAACTCGGCTTTCAGGCGCTCGATACCCGAGGCAATGCCGACGAGATCGCCGCATGGGCACGCGAGAAGGGGCTTTCCTCCCTGATCATGGTGACCAGCAACTACCACATGCCGCGCGCATTTCTGGAATTGCGCGCGGCACTGCCGGGAATTCGGATCCACCGGCACCCAGTGGTTGCGCGCACGGTCATGCTGAACGCGTGGTGGCGGTGGCCGGGATCTCTCGCCCTGTTAGCGGGTGAGTACCAGAAACTCCTGCTGACGGGCATCAGGCTTTTTTTCCAGGGCAAGGCCTGACGCGGTTGGTCAATCCGCCGCACCGGAAGCGCGGGACCTTGCCGGTCACGGCGATTTTCGCTATTTTGGACGGAACAAACTGAGAACTTGGAGTTGGACTGGTCATGACGGGCGTCGCGCCGATCTCCGGCCGGATCTGGGATCAGAAATACCGTTTCAAGGACGCGGAGGGGCGGCCACGGGACCGCTCGCTCTCCGATTCCTGGCGCCGCGTGGCCCGTGCCCTGGCAGTGGTGGAAGCCGACCCCAAGATCTGGGAGGACCGGTTCCACCACGCCATGGACGGCTTTCGTTTTCTTCCGGCCGGCCGGATTCTCGCCGGCGCCGGAACCGAAAGAACGGTGACGCTGTTCAATTGTTTCGTGATGGGCACGATCGAGGACGACATGTCCGGGATCTTCTCGGCTCTGCGCGAAGCGGCCTTGACCATGCAGCAGGGCGGCGGGATCGGATACGATTTCTCGACCCTGCGACCCAAGGGCGCGCCAGTGCGCGGTGTCGGCGCCGATGCCTCAGGCCCGCTGTCCTTCATGGATGTCTGGGATGCCATGTGCCGCACCATCATGAGCGCCGGCTCCAGGCGCGGCGCGATGATGGCGACGTTGCGCTGTGATCACCCCGACATCGAAGCCTTCATCGACGCCAAGCAGGATCCTGCCCGGTTGCGGATGTTCAATCTTTCAGTCCTGGTGACCGATGCCTTCATGGAGGCGGTGCGGACCGGAGAGTCCTGGGATCTGGTTTTCGGCGGCACGGTCTATCGCACGGTCCAGGCGCGGGAGCTCTGGGACCGGATCATGCGATCCACCTATCTCAGCGCCGAACCCGGCGTGATCTTCATCGACCGCATCAACCGTCGGAACAACCTTGCCTATTGCGAAACGATCGCCGCGACCCACCCTTGCGGCGAGCAGCCGCTGCCGCCCTATGGTGCGTGTTTGCTGGGGTCGGTGAATCTGGCCCGCCTGGTGGAGCGGCCTTTTGAGGCCGGCGCGGCTCTGGACATGGAAGCCCTGGCCGAGTTGGTGCCCGTGGCTGTCCGGATGATGGACAATGTAGTCGATGTCTCGCGCTTCCCGCTGCCGGAGCAGGCGGCCGAAGCCCGCGCGAAGCGACGGATCGGGCTTGGCGTCACGGGTCTCGCGGATGCGCTGATCATGTGCGGCGCGCGGTATGGCTCGGCCGAGGCCGTCCGCTTGACCGAAACCTGGATGCGCGCGCTCCGCGACAATGCCTACCGCGCGTCGGTTGATCTGGCCCGCGAAAAGGGCCCTTTCCCGCTGTTCGACCGCGACGCCTACCTTGCCGGGGAATGCATCAGGGAATTGCCGGCCGATATCCGCGCCGGCATCGCCGAGCACGGAATCCGCAATGCGCTCCTGACCTCGATCGCGCCGACCGGGACGATTTCGCTGCTCGCGGACAATGTGTCATCGGGCCTGGAGCCGGTCTTCGCCTTCACCTACGAGCGCACCGTGCTGGAGCCGGACGGATCGAAACGGGTGGAGGAAGTGAGCGATCATGCCTATCGCCTGTACCGGCGTCTGAAGGGCGAGGACGCGCCGCTGACCGACGCCTTCGTCGACGCCCAGTCGCTACGGCCCGAAGATCACGTGATCATGCAGGCGGCGGTGCAGAAATACGTCGACAGTTCGATCTCCAAGACCATCAATTGTCCCGAGGACATCGATTTCGAGGCCTTCAAGGACGTTTATCTCGCCGCCTATGATTCCGGTTGCAAGGGCTGCACCACCTATCGCCCCAACCCGGTGACCGGGGCCGTACTTGCGGTGAAGCCCCAGGAGCCGGCTGTCGCCGAGAGCCCCGTCGCCATGCCGGAAACAGTTGCCCCAGCGCCGATGGAACCCGCGACAAGCGGCAAGATCGTCCATATGTCGGCGCCGCTGGACCGGCCCGCCGAGCTGCCCGGCAAGACCTATAAAATCAAGTGGCCGGAGAACGATCACGCGATCTACATCACCCTGAACGACATCGTTCAGGACGGACGCCGGCGTCCGTTCGAGATCTTCATCAATTCCAAGAACATGGAGCATTACGCCTGGACCGTGGCCCTGACGCGGATGATCAGCGCGGTGTTCCGGCGCGGCGGGGATGTGTCCTTCGTGGTCGAGGAGTTGAAGGCGGTGTTCGACCCGCGCGGCGGCGCCTGGATGGACAAGCGCTACGTGCCCTCGCTGCTGGCGGCGATCGGCGGCGTGATCGAGGAACATATGATCGATATCGGGTTCCTGAAGGATCCGGAAACCCTGGAAATGAACTTCAATGCCGAGCGTAAGGTAGTCGGCATGAACGGCGGGGGCCTAGGCCAATGCCCGAAATGCGGCACCGCCAGCCTGCTGCGTCAGGAAGGCTGCGATCTGTGCACCGGTTGCGGCTATTCCAAGTGCGGCTAACCGGGTAGAGGATCACGCTCCGGCGGTTTTCGGCTTTATCTTTTCGCCCGAGCCCCTAAATTCAGTCCGCGACCCTGAGCTTATTCACGAAGGAGGCCCCCGTGGAGGCCATCGACCTGTTGACCACCCGCCGTTCGATACTCGCGCGCCACATGGGCGAGCCCGGACCGAGCCAGGACGAACTCCGCCGTATCCTGGAAGCAGGCATGCGCGTGCCCGACCACGGCAAGATCGGCCCCTGGCGCATCCAGGTCATCAGCAAGGCCGGCCAGACCGCCCTCGGCGAGCTCTGCGCCAAGCTCTACAAGGAAGAACAGGGTGAGCGCGCCAACGACAAGATGGTGGAATTCGAGCGCGAACGCCCGTCCCGCGCGCCGGTCCTGCTGGTCGTCACCGCGCGCCTTGAGATACCGCATAACATTCCGGAACTGGAACAGCGCCTATCCGGCGGCGCGCTCTGCATGAACATTCTGAACGCCGCGCATGCCCTCGGCTACGGCGCGCAGTGGCTGACCGAATGGCCGGCCTTCAATGCCGAAGTCAAGAAGGCGCTGGGTCACGACCCGTCGGTCGACATCATCGGCTTCATCTATATCGGCACGCCCACCCAGGAACCCAAGCCCCGTGACCGTCCGGCGTTCGATACGGTGGTCAGCGAGTGGTCCGGCCCAGCGGCCTGACTCCACCCTTGATGCACCGTCAGAAGGTCTTGACCAGCTCGAGGCAAGGGGTCGGGTATCCGACGACATCGCCGATGAAGCGCCGGGTCTCGACGAAGCCGAGCGCCGCATAGAAGGCGTGAGTCCCGGTATTGAACGCCTCGGTCTCGATCCTGAGACGGCCATGTCCGTGGGACCGGGCTTGGCTTTCAGCCGCTTCCACGAGCGCCCGGCCGATGCCCCGGCGCTTGACGGCGGGGTCGACATGCAAGGTCGTCACTTCATCCGACGTCATCAGCACAAAGCCTGACACCCGGCCGCCGGTGACCGCGACAAGGCACGACGCCCAAACCTGATCGACAAAGAACTCGGCGATGGCGTTTTCCCACCAGGCCTTGTCCGCGCCCTCGGGCATGTGCGGCGCCCAGGTCTCGCGCCAGGTCGCGTTCATGATTTCCGAAAGCCGGCGCCGGTCGCCGCCTTCCGCCCGCCGCACGGCGATCGTTCCCGCCCCGCTCATCCCTCGGGGTCGTGACAGACGGCCTGGAGCTTGTTGCCGTCCGGATCGCGCACATAGGAGCCGTAATAGGCCGGGTGATAATGTGGCCGCAGCCCCGGCGCGCCCTCATCGCTCCCGCCGTGAGCCAGGGCGGCGGCATGGAATGCGTCGACGGCGGCCCGGCTCGGCGCCAGAAAGGCCACATGGGTCCCGTTTCCGACACTCGCCGGCGCGCCGTCGAACGGGGTGAGCACCCAGAACTGATCGCCGCCCGACTTGCCGTAGCCGGCATGCTTTTCGCCACCCGCAAAGCGGCTTGTCCCCAAGGTCCCGAGCACCGCGTCATAGAAATCCCGGGCCCGCGTCATATCATTGGTGCCGACCGTCACATGACTGTACATCCGAGTGCCCTCTCGATTTTCACGACCGAGAGAATATCCCATCCGCGCCCCACGGAAACACCCGTCACGCCAGCGCAAGCCTGTGCTCTCGACGCGCGGTGGCGGAGGGCTCTGAGCAAACGGTGCCTAAACCTTTGATGCCACAGAGGCGACGGAATTGCATGTAGGTCAGAGAGGCTTTCCATCCAAGTCCGTATCCCCGACGAAGGTCGGGGCCGACGCCTGTGACGCCGGCTCGCGCGTGATGGCAGAGCACTCTTCGAGATTGTTGATCGAGATCGGCTACCCGTCACGCAGAACAGTCTCAGGCGTCGGCCCCGGCCTGCGCCGGGGATACGGAAAAAAAGGGACAACGCAGGGCACCATCTCCTGCCGTCGCGCCGGATCGAAGGTCACCTCTTGGGAAGTCGCGCCGGGCGGGATAGGCTTGCGGCAGAGACGTGATTTCCCCGGAGACTGGCCATGAGCACCGAACATCCCAAAAGCGCCGGCTGGCGCGATCATCCCCGCTATCCGGACCCGGCGATCCAGACCCTGGACCCCCGGTTCGACAAGTACCGGATCTTCAGCGCGGCGGTGGAGCGGCTTTACACCGGGTGCCGCTGGTCCGAGGGGCCGGTCTATTTCGCCGATGGCCGTTACCTCCTGTGGTCCGACATTCCGAACCAGCGGATCCTGAAATGGGAGGAGGAGACCGGCGTCGTCAGCGTCTACCGCAAGCCCTCCAACTTCGCCAACGGCAACACCCGCGACCGCCTGGGGCGGCTGGTGACCTGCGAGCATGGCCGGCGCGTGACCCGGACCGAGATCGACGGCTCGATCACCGTCCTCGCCGACAGCTGGCAGGGCAAGAAGCTGAACTCCCCCAACGATGTGGTGGTGAAGTCAGACGGCTCGATCTGGTTCACCGACCCGATCTTCGGCATCCTCGGCAACTATGAGGGCACCAAGAACGATCCCGAGATCGACCAATACGTCTTCCGGATCGACGGCGGCACCGGCGAGATGAGCGTGGTGGCAGAAGGCGTGCTCGGCCCGAACGGGCTCTGCTTCAACCCGGATGAGAGCATCCTCTATGTCGTCGAATCCCGGGGTGAGCCCTACCGAAAGATCCTTGCCTACGATGTCGGCGCGGACGGCAAGACGCTCTCGAACAAGCGGGTGCATATCGATGCCGGCCCGGGCGGCACGCCGGACGGCATGCGCTGCGACATTGACGGCAATCTCTGGTGCGGCGGGGGCATGGGCAATGCCGAGCTCGACGGGGTCAATGTCTATGCCGACGACGGCGACCTGATCGGCCGCATCGCCCTGCCCGAGCGCTGCGCCAATGTCTGCTTCGGCGGCCCGATGCGCAACCGGCTGTTCATGGCGGCGAGCCAGTCGCTCTACGCGGTCTACGTGAACACCCAGGGCGTCAAGGGCGGGTGAGCTTCACCCACGGGTTTCCGATATGGAACGAGACCCGTTGCGATTCGGTCCGGTGACAGCGGCGGGCGTTCCGTGGAATAGTGCCGGCACGCGACGATGGCACGGATAGCAGCGGAGGCGGTCATGAGCCAGGCCAAGGTAACCGACACCCAGCAAATCCATACACCCTATGTCCCGCCGCTGCAGCTCACCCAGGGACAGGAGCCGCCGATCGCGGCCAATGGCGGCCTCTCCTACATGTCCTTCGACCGGAACGGCGACGGCGGCACCGCAGCGGCAATGGATGCCGTGTTCAAGCAGATCAAGGGCGGCGTCGGCGACGACATCCTTGAGTTGCTGGAAACCGCACCCGCCGGCCCGATCGAGACCCAATGGGGCACCGGCTTCCGGGAATATGACGAATGCGTCGCCTATATCCGAGAGAACAACATGACCGCGCCGGAGGGTGGCGTGGTGCTGCCGCTGCGCTATTCGATCAACCAGCACCCCTCTTATTCCGTGGTCCCTTCGAACGCGCTTTGGCGGGACCCGGCGCGCGCTGATGATGCCAAGGCGCTGCGCAAGTATGAGACCGACAACAAGAACCGGGCGCTCTATTTCCCGAAGGTTCTGCGGGACGCAAGGCGGATCGGCGATTACTATCCCGGCCTCTCTCCCAACTCTCCCGACTGCATGGACAAGCTCGGCGTCTCGCTCGCGCATCTCGAGTCCAAGTGCCGGAACTTCTATGACGCCGCCGAGGTGGAGCGCGTGTTCTATCCGGAGATCGAAAAGCTGCTGCTCGACTTCTTCCCGGGCGCGACCGATGCGCTGGTCTACAACCACGACGTCTTCGACAAGTCCTACAAGGGCGACCGCACCGAGGATCAGGACGCCAAGAATCCGGGCATCAACGAGAATTACGTCAACCTGGTGCACAATGATCTCAACGACAATAGCGGCCGGGTCCGCTGCCGCGAGCTTCTGACCCGCAATCTGCGCAACTTCGGGCGCACCCAGACCTATACCGAGGCCGAGGCGGACGCGAAGATGTCGCGCCGCTTCATGTCGATCAACCTCGCCAAGCCGATGGAGACGGTCCAGCAATGGCCCTTCGTGCTCTGCGCCTGGCCGTCCTTCGCGGATCAGCCCTATATCAATAACTACCGCATCTACGACGACCGGGTCGGCGAGACCACCCGCTTCACCCATCGGGAAAACCACGAGTGGTACTGGTTCCCGCGGCAGACCTCGACCGAAGTTTCGATGCTGAAGTGCTACGACTCGGTCACCGACGGCTCGGTCTCGCGCTGGTCCTTCCACAGCGCCTGCTATGACCCGACGGCGCCCGAGGGCGCGCCGTTCCGCAAGAATGTGGTGGTCCGGTCCTACGTGTTCTTCTGAGGATCGCGGAAGCGTTTCGCCTCTGTTTTCACTGGGGCAACGGGACTATTGCTGGGCGGATCGGAGCGAAAAAGTTTCCGTCGCCCTGGCGAAAGGCAGGGCCTTGAATCGGGACTGTCCATTTGCTGCGGTTCCCAATGTATATCGCTCAACCGAAGGTCTGACCGGTCAAGCTGCACCGCCGGAGCTTGGCCCTGCCCTTCGCCAGGGCGACGGTAAGGTTTCCGCCCAATACGAATCCCCGACGAAGGTCGGGGCTGACGCCTGAGAATTGTCATCGTGACGGATAGCTGAGCACTCTCAAGAACCTTCGAAAGGGCTCCGCTATAAAGCGCGAGCCAGCGTCTCAGGCGTTGGCCCCGACCCGCGCCGGGGATTCGCGAATAAAGATTGATACGGACGCACCAGCCCGAGTTTCCGTCCCCTAAAGCATCCCGACACCGGCCCGGGCGCAGTCCTCGTCCTGCTGGCCGGTGCCGCCGCCGACGCCGCAGCCGCCGATGATGGCGCCATCGCGCAGGACCGGCACGCCACCCTGGCCGAGAAAGATGTGCCCGCCCTCGGCCGCGACGATGCCGCGGAAGGTGGGATGATCCGCCCGCTCGGTCAGATCCCCGCTGGGCCGCCCGAATGCCGCCGAGGCCACCGCCTTGCCCTGACTCCCATAAGCCCCGGCCCAGATCGCCCCGTCCATCCGCTGAAACGCCAGCAACCGCCCGCCGGCATCACAGACCGCCACGCTGATCCGGATCCCCAGACTCTCCGCCTCGGCAATGGCGCCCTGGGCGATCCGGTTGGCTTCCTCCAAGGTAAGGGTCATGTGGGTTGCTCCCGTGGGGTTGGGGTTGGTGGCCTGGCTCTTGGATCTGAGCCTAGATGGCGGGGACCCGGAAATCCATTACTGGGTTGATGGAACGGGGCCAACCCTGATTACGGCCATGGCCCCGGACTCCGAGTTTAACGTATCAAGTCCCAGGCTTCCGAATATCGCTCCCAAGGTTCTCGGACGTTGAACGGATACTCTCGGGATTGTCGGATGCGTCGCCCCACATACGGATACATATGTGACGGTGATTTTCCCAAACTAAGCAGATTGGTTCCGAACCACTCTGCGAGCGCTTCAGCTTCCGCAATCGGCAACACAAAACATTCGATATCAGTGTCATCCGTGAACCGGACCATCACCACGTAGTCAGCGAAAGGTTCTGTCGGCACTTTGTTGAAGATAGGTCTCTCGGGGCTCCAGCCGCCTCCCAATGATGCCTTTTCCTTGTGTTTCTTCGTTTTAACCTGGATGCGTTTGGTAGCACTGGCCTTTTTTGCGACAATATCGAAGTTGGGCTGGTTGGTTCGGACCAATTCGTCGACATCCCAGCCAAGCTGCCGAAGCCGCTCTTTGACGTATTGCTCACCGAACTCGCCGCTTTGCATCCTAGCGCGGGTCAATGCCCCTACCTTCCCCCCTTCGGGTCCAACCCAAACATCCCCGCCGCGTTCAGCCCCAGAATGTTTCGCTTGGCCTGCTCGTCCAGGAACGGCAGGTCGTAGATGACGCTCGGGGTGTCGAAGTCGAAATGGGGCCAGTCGGAGGCGTAGAGGAGCTGGGTTTCGGCGTTGATCATCTCGAAGGTGACCTCCAGCGCCTTGAGGTTCCCCTTCTCCATCGGCTGGCAGGTGTACCAGCAGTTCTGGCGCATGTACTCGCTGGGCAGTTGCTTCAGCAGCGGGGCCTCAGACTGGCGCATCAGGTACTGGTCGTCCAGGCGCTGCATCAGGAACGGGACCCAGGCGAGGCCGCTTTCGACCCAGAGTGACTTCAGCTTGGGGAACCGCTCGGGGATGCCGTTCAGCACCCAGTTGGTCATGTGCACGATGTTGCACCAGGCAAAGCCCAGAGCATGCATGCCGAGGAAGGTGTTGCAGGTGGCGAGCGACGGGTCCTGCCAGTGATAGCCGGCATGGAAGGCGATCGGCTTGCCGCTCTCCTCGATCGCCCGGTAGAGCTTCATGTACTCGTTGGCATGCACCGGCTTGTAGCGGGTCGAGGTGACGCAGAAGCCAATGACCTTGGGATTGTCGGCGTATGTCTCGACCATCTTGAGCGCGGCGTCGGGCGTGTTGAAGGGCAGCACCACCAGGGTGACGATGCCGGGATCGCCGGGCAGCACCCGCTCAGTCAGCCAGCGGTTATAGGCCTGGGAGAGAAACACCTCCATGTCGGTCTGCGGGTGCATGCCGAGGAACAGCATCGGGGTCGGGAACAGCACCATATAGTCGACCGAGAGGCCGTGCATGGCCCGACGGGTCAGCACCACGTCGCGGTGGACGTCGGTCTCCTCGACCTTTTCGCGCTGGCTCGACTGATGCGGGATGCGCCCGCCGACGTCTTGATAGCGCAGGCCGAGGTCGCCGTTCAGGCCATAGGGCGGCGCGCCGACCCGCTCCTTCTGGTACATGGTCGCCTGGTGGCGCACGACCGGGTCCGCGATATATTCCGTCACCTCGGCCCAGCTCACGCTTTCCACATGGTGGGCGTCGATATCGACGATCAGCCAGTCGCTGTATCCCTTGCGCTCGGCATCTTTCCGGGCGTGGGAGAGATAATCACGGGTGTCGGTCTGGGTGTCGAAATCCTGAACCGGATGGTCCTGGGCCTTGCCGATCGCCACGTCCATGCTGTCCTCCCGCCCCGGTTACCGGGGCCTGCTTCAATCCTCGCCCGTCGCCGCCTTGGGCGGCGGGGCATGGGGAATGTCATGATAATCCTCCGGCCGGCGCCGCGACCAGAGGCCGAATTCCATCGGGCCGAGACGCAGCGCGCGCAGCACCTCGGTCACGGCGGTCAGCGCCTCGGTCGGCGTCACCACCTCGTCATAGCTGCCGAGCACCGGGCGGAAGGTGCGGTCCTCGCCGTCGGCCTTGGCGGCATAGAGCTTGACCGCCGCGGTCATCAGCTTGGCGACGGCGGCGTCCGAGACCCGCGCGGCCTCGCCCTCGGCGACGGCGCCCTCGGCCCGCTCCCACACCAGATCGGCGGCCCGCTCCAGCGCCGCGTAGGGGTCGTTTTCCAGCGCCCCGATCTTCTTATCGCTGTCCCCGTCAGAGGAGGACATAGACCTCGCCTCCGTCCACCTGCACCGTCGCCCGCTCCAGGGCCAGTTCCGAGGTGCCGGGATGCTTGCCGGTGCGGATGTCGAATTCCAGGCCGTGCCAGGGGCAGACGATGTTCAGCTTGTCCTCGTCATAGACCCGCCCAAAGCTCTGCTTGGTGGCCTCGTCCATGTTCTCGCGCACCAGGGAATAGAGCCGGCCCTGGCAGACCGGGCCGCCCTGGTGCGGGCAGGTATTATGCCAGGCGTGGAACTCGTCGCCGAGGCGGAAGATCCCGATCTCCACGTCACCGATGGTGACCACCCGCTTGCCGCGGTCCTTGAATTCCTCGACCGCCCCGACACGGATTGTCTGCATGGCCTCGCACTCCCGATTAGCGGCGCCATCGTAACCGAGGCGGGCGCCAGGTGCCATCCGGCTTGTGGTGATGGATTTGGGCCTCGGATTTGGCAAGATCCTTCGAGTTGCTCGCAATCTCGCTCGTCATGCGGGGAATTCTTCACGGTTCGCGGCCCGTCATTCTTTCGTCGTCCCCGCGAAGGCGGGGACCTCTGAAGGACAAGAGAAATCAGCGATGTCGATCAGTCGAGCCTGAGGCCCCCGCATGCGCGAGGGCGACGGTTAGAAAACGTCACACGGTGGACAAAGCGCAAATTCGATCGTCCTTCCTCACCCACCCTGCTTCTTGATGGTCACCAGCGAGAGCACCGGCAGGGACATCAGGCAGGTGAGCGCGTAGAAATAGAACGCGTTGTCATAGCCGATCATCGCCGACTGGCGGGCCATCTCGGCGGCCAGGCGGCCGAGGCTGGTGGTCCAATCCACCACGCCTTCCCCGACCACGCCGGGAAAGGCGAGGCTTTCGTTGAACGGCGAGATCCCTTCCGTCATCTCGGAGTAGCGAATCTTCGAGGTGCGGATCAGCAGAGTGACGCTAAGCGCCACGAAGACGCTGGTGCCGAGATTGCGGAGCAGATGGAAAAAGGCCGAGGCCTCGGGGAACAGGTTCGGCGGCATGGTCGAAAAGGTGATCACCGCGAGCGGCACCCACAGGATGCCGCAGCCAAATCCCTGCAGGATGCTCGCCCAGGAAAGCGCGCCGAGCGCCACGTTCAGATCATAGAGACTCATCGCCCAGCCGCTGAGCCCGATACAGCCCATGCCCAGGACCATGCCGATGCGCGGGTCCAGCTTGCCCATCCGCGCGGCACAGAAGAAGCCGAGAATCATGCCGACGCCCCGCATCGCCAGGATGAAACCGATCAGCTCGTCCGGATATCCCTTGAGGTTCTGCAGCATCGGCGGCAACAGCACCAACGGCGTGAAATTCAGGGAGCCGTATACGAAAACCAGGAAGACGCCGATGACATAATTGCGGTTCAGGAAGATCCTGGGATTGATATAGGGCTGGCGGGTGAAAAACGTGTTGGCGACGAACATGTACATCGCGATCGCCATGAACGAGCACAGAGTCAGGATCTGCAGCGATTCAAACCAGTCCTCGCGCTCGCCCCGGTCCAGCACAAGCTGCAGGCATACGATGGCGATCGAGAAAAGTGTGAAGCCGACATAGTCAAACCTGACATTGTCCTCCCGGCCCGCATCCCTGACCCATTTGAGGTTGCCGAGCACCGCCAGAACGCCCAGCGGCAGCATCAGGAAAAACACCCATCGCCAGTCATAGGCCTGGGAGAGATACCCGCCGAGCGAGGGCGCGATCGCCGGGCCGACGACGACGGACATGCCGTAGATGCTGTTCACCTTGGCATGCATCTCGCGTGGATAGCTCTGCAACAAGGTGGCTTGCGACAACGGCACCAGCGGCGCGCCCAGCATGCCTTGCAGGATGCGGAAGAACAGCAGACCTTCCAGCGAGGTCGAGAAGCCGCAGGCCAGCGTCGCCAGGGTGAAGCCGGACGTGCAGACGATCAACACCTTGCGGCGGCCGAAGATCGCGACCATGGACCCGGTCAAAGGCGTCGCGATCGCCGTAGCCAGGACATTCAGGGTGACGACCCAGGAAATCTGGTCCTGGCTTGCCGACAAGGCGCCCTGCAATTGCGGCAGGACAATGTTCACCATGGTCAGGGTCAACGAATACAGCATCGTCGTCCCGGCCATGGTCATCATGATCAGGGCGCGATAGGCGGGCGTCTCATCGAACTGGGCGACGGTGGCGGTCATCGTTTTCCACGTGGCCGCCCTTCTTTTCCGGGGCTTTGGCCTGCTGCTCCCACGTAAACCTAGCGGCTGTGCCCTGGATGCCGCAAATCACCGGTCTTTGATACACCCAAGCATCCGATCCTTGATACCGCGCCGCACCGTGCTTCTATGCAACGGTGACGGATCCGCCTATGCAGTGTACACCCAAACGGTCCAATCCCGCCGAAACGTAGCGCCCGAAACCGATGTCCATGCCTTTCGAACGCCGTGTCCTGATCGCGATGTGCGTGCTGATCTTCGCGAATCAGCTCGGCTTCGGCGCCATGGTCCCGGCGATGCCGATTTATGCCGAAACCTTCGGCGTATCGGCGACGGCCATCGGTATGGCGATCGCGGTCTATGGCCTCGCCCGTTTCGTGCTGGCGATGCCGTCCGGCTGGCTGTCGGACAATTGGGGACGCCAGCCGGCGCTCGCCATCGGCGGGGTTCTGTCCGCTTCGGGGAACTTTTGGAGCGTCTTCGCGGATGCCTATCCGGAATTCATGGCCGCCCGCTTCGTCGCCGGCGCCGGCGCCGGAATGGTGGTGACCACCGGGGCGGTGGTGCTGGCCGACATCACGACGGCCGAGCGCCGGGGCCGGGTCATGGCTATCTATCAGGGCACCTTCATCTTCGCGGTCGGCGTCGGCCCGATGGTCGGCGGCCCACTGGCGGACTATTATGGCCTCGCCGCCCCGTTCTGGTTCTGCGGCGGCGCCAGTCTGATCGCCAGCACCGTCGCCTTGCTGGCGGTCAAGGAAACCCGGCATCTGGCACGTTCCAAGGAAAACAAGGACACCCCGCGCCCGACCTTCGGCGCTCAGATCGTCCTGCTGTCCCGCAACATCGGTTTCGTTCTGGTCAGCGGTATCGCGCTCATTAACGCGCTGACCCGCACTGGCGGGCTGTTCAACATCATCCCGATCATCGGCAGCTTCAAGCTCGGCCTGTCGGTCTCCGAAATCGGCTACGGCATGGGCGTCGGCAGCGTGCTTGGTCTGCTGGCCACATATCCCTCCGGCATGATCGCCGACAGATGGGGCCGCAAGGCGGTGATCGTGCCGGTCACCGTGCTGACCGGCGCGTCCTTCCTCTTGTTCATGATCGCCGGCGGGTTCCTGGTGTTTGCAAGTGCCTATGTGCTGTGGGGTGTCGCCTCGTCGATCGGCGGCTCCGCCCCGGCGGCCTATGCGGCGGATTCGGCGCCGCCGGGCATGAACGCCTCGGCGATGAGCATGTTCCGCATGCTCGGTGATATCGGCTATGTCGTAGGACCCATCGCGCTCGGTTTCATCGTCGATGTCAGCGGGACCGACGTCGCGCTTATCCTGTCCGCCGTTCTGCTGGTCATGATCGGCGCCGCTTTCGCCAAATTCGCGCCCGAGACCTATCGGGCGAGATGACGCGCGAAACTCGCCTCTGGAGCGGTTCCATGAGGAGCGCTTAAGATCGAAAAGAAAATACCCTGGGAGGATGACGATGCCGGATCTCATGGATAAAGCCGCCGGCGGGCCGGCGATACGGCTCAACGGCGCCGATAACGTGGCCGTCGCGGTAAGGGAAATCGCATCCGGCACCGCGATCCCGGGCAGCAACGTGGTCACCCGGGAAATCGTTCCGCCGGGCTACAAGCTGGCGATCCGCGACATCGCGGCGGGCGAGCCGATCCTGAAATACAACGTCACAGTCGGGTTCGCGAAGGCCGATGTGATGGCCGGCACCATGCTGCACAACCACAATGTCGAGTTCCGCGAGTTCCAGCGGGACTACCGATACGCCCAGGATTTCAAACCCATCGACATGCTGCCCGAGGTCCAGCGCGCGACCTTCCAGGGCTATATGCGCGCCGATGGCCGGGCGGGCACCCGCAACTTCATCGCCATCGTCTCGACGGTGAACTGTTCGGCGACCGTGGTGCATGCCATCGCCGACCATTTCACCAAGGAGCGGATGGCGAAATACCCGAATGTCGACGGCGTGGCCGCCTTCACCCACCATACCGGCTGCGGCATGGAGATGACCGGCGAGCCGATGGACCTGCTGCATCGGACACTCGCCGGATACATCCGCCATCCAAATGTCGCCGGCAGCCTGGTGGTTGGTCTCGGCTGCGAGCGCTGCCAGATCGGCGGGCTGTTCCAATCGCAGAAGCTGGAGCCGAGCGAAACCCTGCGCGGCCTGGTGATGCAGGAAAACGGCGGCACCCGGCAGACCATTGCCCAGGGGATCGCCATCGTCGAGGAATTGCTGGAGGTCGCCAACCGGTGCGAGCGCGAGACCGTTCCGGCGAGCCATATCATGGTCGGCCTGCAATGCGGCGGCTCCGACGGGTTCTCCTCGATCACCGCGAACCCGGCCTTGGGCAAGGCGGTGGATATTTTGGCCCGGCACGGCGGCACCGGCGTGCTGTCGGAAACGCCGGAGATCTACGGTGTCGAGCACACCCTGACCGCGCGCGCCGCGACGGTCGAGATCGGTGAGAGGCTGATCGAGCGCATCCGTTGGTGGAAGGACGAGTATGCGGTCGGCCGCGACGTGCAGATCAACGGCGTGGTCAGCCCGGGCAACCAGCATGGCGGGCTCGCGAATATTCTGGAGAAATCCCTTGGCTCGGCCATGAAGGGCGGCACCGGGCCGCTGATGGCGGTCTACAAATATGCCGAGCCGATCACCACCAAGGGCTTCGTGTTCATGGACACGCCGGGTTTCGATCCGGTCTCGGCGACCGGCCAGATCGCCGGCGGAGCGAACCTCGTGGCATTCACCACCGGACGCGGGTCCTGCTTCGGCGCCAAGCCGAGCCCATCCATCAAACTCGCCACCAACACTCCGATGTTCAAGCGCATGGAAGAGGACATGGACATCAATTGCGGCGCCATCCTCGACGGCGAGGCGGATATGGAGGAAATGGGCCAGCGGATCTTCGAGTATTTCCTCCGCGTCGCCTCGGGCGGTCAGACGAAGAGCGAGATGCTCGATCTCGGCCGCCACGAGTTCATCCCCTGGAACATCGGGATAACCGGTTAGCGGGGGTAACGGAAATGGGTCTCGCCGTTATCGGCGCCGGGTTCGGACGCACCGGGACGAACTCGCTGAAGCTGGCGCTGGAGATGCTCGGCTTCGGGCCGTGCCATCACATGTTCGAGGTCATCCAGGACCCGGACGGCCAGCTTCCGCACTGGCAAGCCGCGGCACGGGGCGATCTGCCGGACTGGGACGTCGTCTTCGAGAAGTTTCGCTCGGCGGTGGACTGGCCCTCGGCCCGGTATTGGCGCGAGCTTTGCGCCTACTATCCCGAGGCCAAGGTGATCCTGTCGGTTCGTCCGGAAGACAAATGGATCGACAGCGTGCACGCCACTATCTATCCGGCGATGTCGCGATGGGACGCCCGGCCGCCCGGCCTCAGCCAGGATCACGGCAAGATGGCAAACGAGACCATCAACAATCAGGTCTTCGGTGGAAAACTCGGCGACCGCGACCACGCCAAGGCAGTCTACCGGGCGCATATCGCCGACGTGCAGGCGACCGTCGCGCCGGACCGGTTGCTCACCTTCGACGTCGCGGAAGGCTGGGAGCCTCTGTGTCGGTTTCTCCGCGTTTCCGTGCCCGAAGAACCGTTCCCACGCACCAACTCAACCGAGGATTTCAAGGCCCGCGTCGCCAGTTCCAAGGCCGCGTCGGCATAGCCGGCGGACCGGCGAATACTTGGCGCCGGATTCAGAACGACCCTGAAAGGAAACGAGCCAACTATGACCGCATCAAGCACGACACAGCGCTCGGATTCCGCAACGCCGCCGCCGGAGCGGGATGGCCCGCCGTTCGTCTGGCCGGCGGAGGGCGTGACCCGGGTGCCTTTTCAGCTTTTCTCGGACCCCGCCATCTACAAACTTGAACAGGAAAAGATCTTTCGCGGACCGGTCTGGCATTTCCTCTGCCTGGAACTCGATCTGAAAGAGCCCGGCGACTACCGGACTGGATTCATCGGTGAGACCCCGATCATCGCGGTGCGCGACCGGGACGGAAACATCAACGGCATGGTCAATCGCTGCGCTCACAAGGGTGCCCTGGTCTGTCACAAGGAGCGCGGCAACGCCAAGGCTCTGTCCTGCGTCTATCATTCCTGGACCTATGATCTGAAGGGCAACCTGATGGGATTGGCCTTCCGGGACGGCCTGCGCGGCAAGGGCGGCATGCCGAGCGATTTCAAGACCAAGGACCATCGCCTGCAACCGATCCGAACCGCTGTTTTCGCCGGCATGGTATTCGGCACCTTTTCGGACGAGACGCCGGACGTGGAGACCTTCTTCGGTTCGGAGATGTGTAAGATCCTGCGGCGCAATTTCTCGCGGCCCCTGAAACTGCTCGGCTATCACAGCCAGATCATTCACAACAACTGGAAGCTCTACGCCGAGAACGTGCGCGACTCGTACCACGCGACCCTGCTCCATACCTTCTATACGACCTTCAAGATCAACCGGTTGGACATGGACGGCGGCATCCGCATCACCAATGCGGCCAAGCCCTGGCATCATCTGTCCTTCGCCAAGCGCGCGACCCTGGAAGCGGCCGACGAGTACAAAAAGGCCGAGGTTCATTCCGCCGCTTACGAGAATCGGCTCGCCGGTCCGGAACTGCTGGAGACCTGGGACGAGTTCGACGACGGAATCACTCATTCCATCCAGGCGCTGTTCCCGACCCTGGCGATACAGTTCACCTTGAATTCCCTCGCGGTACGTTGGTTCACGCCGCGCGGTGTCGACAAGACCGAGCTGTTCTGGATGTATCTCGGCTATCAGGACGATGACGAAGCCGAACAGCGCATGCGCGTCATGCAGGCCAACCTCACCGGCGCCGCCGGCCTCGTCAGCCTTGAGGACGGTTGCATCAATGAATTCGTGCAGCGCGGCACGCGGGGCGAGGGCCAGAGGGCAAACGCCTTCATGGAAATGGGCGGCAAGACCGTCGAATCGAGCGAGGCCTCCCGCGCGACCGAGGTTGCGATCCGTGGTTTCTGGACCGGTTATCGCGAGATCATGGGCTTCGAGGCGGAGCAACCGGGATGACGCCGGTTCTGGACCCCGTCCTGCGCGCGCGCGTCGGCGATTTCCTCACCGACTATGTTCACGCGATCGATGACGACCGCCTGGAAGACTGGCCCGGTTTCTTCACCCCGGAGGCGCTCTATCACATCACCACTCGGGAGAGCGATGAGGCCGGCCTTCCGATTGGCATCATGCATTGCGAAGGCCGTGGCATGATGGAAGATCGGATCAAGGCGCTCAGAACCGCCAATATTTTCGAGCCGCACCGCTATTGCCATCTCCTTGGCGCGACGCGTCTGGCGGATAAAGGATCCGGCATCCTCTCGGCCCGAACCAATTTCTCCGTTACCCGCACGATGCAAGACGGCGGCAGTACGGTTTTCGCCACAGGCACGTACCGCGATGAGATCGACGTTTCGAGCGACACCCTTGCTCTGCGTTCCCGCCGCGTGGTTCTGGAATCCCGCCGCGTCGACGTGCTGCTGGTGATCCCTCTTTAACCTCTGGATGGCGAAGCGGACTTTCAATGCCAAGGCGCGACATATACGATCGTTGAAAGTCTCGGCGATTAATCGCGATACCGAATCACCTATTTGACGATACGCATTCAGGAACTGGAAAAATGGGAGAGAGTTTGCCGCCGGCTCCGCCTCTTATTACTCATGAAATAGAGTTCGATACGCTGCATCCGCGTTTCTCACGAGTACGGGATTATCTCGAAAGCAAGACCGGCGGTACCCGCCTGGCGTCCCGCGCCGATATTGATCCGGTCGAACTGCCCGATGTCCTGGCATTCGTCAATCTGATCGACGTTGCGTGGTCGGGACCGGATCAGCCGAGCTTCACGTTCCGGCTTCTCGGCACGCGGCAGATACGCTACGCCGGCGGCGACTTCACCGGCAAACTGGTGGAAGACGCACTGTCCGGCGCCAGCGCCAATACGGCCGTCGCCGCGATGCGGCGGGTGGCGACGGAACGCCGGCCGATCTTCGGCCGTTTCGCCATGCCCATCGATGGCCGTGAATTCGTGACCACGGAGCGCCTGATGTTTCCCCTGTCGCCGGACAACGGCGTGGTCAACATGCTGCTTTCGATCCACAATTACCCGGAATAGGCACCGAAACCCCTCTGGCATGGCGTTTTCCACGATGAAACTCTACGGCACCGCCACCTCGCCCTATGCACGGCTCACCCGGATCGTCATGCTGGAGAAAGGTCTGGAAAAGCAGGTGGAGTTGGTCTGGACCAAAACCCGGGTTCCGGACGATCCGATCCTCGCGGTGCACCCCTCCGGACGTGTTCCGGTGCTGATCCTTGAAGACGGAACCGTGCTGGAAGACACGCCGGTCATCGTCGACTATCTGGACAGTCTGGTCCCGCCCGCACGTTTCGCGCATTCCGCGGATCGGCGAGACTGGCACTATCGCGGGATCGAGGCGACCGCCCGCGCCATGATCGACGGCCTCGCCGTCTGGGCCCGCGAAGTGATCCGGCCGGCGCAGGAACAGTCTTCCACCGTGATCGGTCACGAACAGCGCCGCGCGTTCCGGCTTGCCGACCATTTCGAAAGTCGAACCGCGGACCCGTCCCTGAACGGCCCGCTTACGATGGCGCAGATCTATCTGTTCGGTGCCCTCGACATCGAGCGGCGCCTGCCGGCCTTCAACTGGCGGGACAACCGGCCCAACCTGGTTGCCTGGCACGCCCGGATCGCGGCCCTGCCTTCCGTCGCTGCTTCGGCCGCGCCCCGCTGAGGTCGCGCCTCAATCCGGGTGCTTGCCCGCCAGACCGGCATACTGATCGAGCAGCGGGAGCACCGTATCAGCGGTTTCCGGCGGTAGCGCGAAGACCACCCGGTCGACGCCCGCATCCGCGGTTCTGGAGACCTGACCGGCATCGGCCGGCAAGCCGAACGAGGTCACCGGCAGCGAATCCGGCTCGCGGCCGGCTTCCGCCGCCATCTGCCGGAAGCGCGGCAGGATATCGACCACATCCATTCGTCCGCCGATCGGCATCCAGCCGTCGCCATGGGCGATCGCCCGGACCGCCCCGTGGGGAAATCCGCCGCCGACGATGATCGGCGGATGCGGTTTCTGGACCGGCTTGGGCCAGGTCATCATGGTGCCGAAATCGACATGATCCCCGTGATATTCCGGCTTGTTCTTGGTCCAGATCTCTTTCATGGCCGCAAGCCGCTCGTTCACCAGCTTGCCTCTCCCCTTGAAGTCCGTGGTGCCGTGATCGGCCATCTCCTCGGCATTCCACCCGGCACCGACGCCAAAGATGAACCGGCCTTTCGAGATCGTGTCGAGGGTCGCAACCTCCTTGGCCAACTGGATCGGGTCGCGCTGGACGACCAGACAGATCCCGGTCGCCAGCTTGATCTTGCTGGTGACCGACGCGGCGGCGCCGAACGCAACGAAGGGGTCCAGCACGTCATAGTACATTTTCGGCAACTCGCCGCCCCCGGGCCAGGGTGATACCCTGGGCAGCGGGATGTGCGAGTGCTCGGGGAACCAGAGGGATTCGAATCCCCTCTCCTCCGCCGCCACCGCCAGTTCCTGCGGCGCCATCGAGTAGTCGGTCGTGAACATCATGACGCCGAATTTCATTGTGCTTCTCCCTGGTTCCTGAACGCGCTGGCCCAGGATGGTGAGGCGCGGCGGCGGTGGCGGCAACCCGAAATCGGCTCGAAGCACGCAATCCCAACGGCGCGCGCGGGTATATCGCCCTTCTGGTGGCGGTCCTCGCCCAAGGGCCGCATTTCATCCGTTTGCCGCCGAGGCCATTCGCGATAGGCTCCATGGGTGTCTGACCAGCGCCCAACCGGACCGGAAAAGCCCGATGATCGTTTTCGCTATCGTGTTCGGTGAGCCCTATATCGATTCCTTCTTCCAGACCTCGCTTCCGAGCCTGTTGACCCCGAAAAACGTTCCCGCGCTGACGGCACGCGGCGTGGACGTGTCATTGGTTTTCTTCACCACCGAATCAAGCGTCCCGCTTATCGCCGAACGCGCCAAGAGCCCGCTTGCCGGCATGGAACATTTCAGCAGCATCGACGTCTCCTATCTGCAGGACAAGAAGACCACCGACTACGCCGATCGGGGCCAATGGCAGAACGATACCCTGCGGGATCTGATGATGAAGGCGGTGGCCTATTGCGTGAAGGAGGACCGCCCTTTCGTCTTCGCCAACGCCGACGTCCTCTACTCGAACGGGATTATCGAGAACTGCTACCGCCTGCACCGGGTTTCCACAAAAGTCGTGGCAACTTTCAACGGGCGGGTTGCCCCGGGTGACGATCTGGAAGGTTTTCACCGGCTACGGCAGGCCAGCGACGACGGGTACAAGAAAGCCTTCTTGCAATACCGCAGCCCGCTTTGGCAATCCTGGACTCTTGCCTCGAGCGAGGATTTCCCGGATGCCAATTTCGGCCACGTGATCCTCGAGGATGGCGACTTCGTGCATCTGTTCTGCGCCAACCCGAATCCATTCCTCGGTAAATTCACCACCGAGGATCTCGTGTTCTTCACCGATTCCGACCGCTTCGTCGACTGGGACAGCCGGTGGCGGATCCACCTGGCAAGCCGCAACCGCCTTGTCGTGCTCACCAATCTCGATGCCGGTATGTCGATGGAAATCGACCCGCCGGATACCGACGCCAAGATGGCCAATCACAGCCGGGTGCTGGGCCAGCGCAATCAGCGCCGGGACGAAACCCTCAGGCTGCTCGGCGAATGGAACATGGATACCGGTGCTTTCAGGGCGGAGCAGCGCCGCCAGCATTTCGAAACCGATTTCAACATGTTCTGTTTCACCACCCGTCGCTAATCAGTTTCCCGAGACCCCCGTCCTAGCGATGTGCGGATTGCACAACCCGTAAATCAGCTCTTTCGTTCCGTTTTGCGATGGCGCGGTTTCGTGGCATAATCATTGCTACGGTGTGCAGAAAGCCACGGTTACAGGATATATTGCCATGACCAAGCAGAATAGCCTTGGTGCGGTTGCCCCGGCGGGACGGAAACTGATCTATCTCGCCGATCTCACTCACACAGGGCAAATCGTTTCCGCCAACGTCCATCCCCTGGGGATCGGACTGATCGCTGCCTATGCCAAGAAGGAACTGGGCGAGCGCATAGAGATCGAGCTGTTCAAGTATCCCGAGGATCTCGGCAAGGCGCTTGACCGGCGTATCTCGGACATCATCGGATTCTCCAACTACTCCTGGAACTTCAACCTCGGCTACGCCTTCGCCGAGCGCGTGAAGCAGGCGAAGCCGGAGACCGTCGTGGTGTTCGGCGGCCCAAATTACGGTCTGACCCAAAGGGAAATCTCGGAATTCTGGGAGCGGCACACCGCGATCGACTTCCACATGGTCGGCGAGGGCGAACGCGCCTTTGTCGCGCTGTTCAACACGCTGACGGAATTCGCCTTCGACGCCGAGGCGATCAAGCAGGCTCGGCACCCCATCGCCAACGGCCATTACCGCGCCGGCGGGCAGATGATCACGGGCGAGATGCTGCCGCGCATCCGCGATCTGTCGGAGATTCCCTCACCCTACCTCGAAGGGCTGATGGACAAGTTTTTCGATTCAGTGCTGATCCCGGCAGTGCACACTACCCGCGGCTGTCCTTTCACCTGCACCTTCTGCACCGAGGGCGCCAGCTACTACAACAAGGTCGCCAAGCGCACCCACCTTGAGGAGGAGCTGGAGTATATCGGCAGCCGGGTGCGCGACGTGCCGGATCTGATCATGTCCGACGCCAATTTCGGGATGTTCAAGGAGGACGCCGACAAGGCCCGCGCGATTGCCGCGCTGTACGACAAGTATTCCTGGCCGAAGCACATCCAAGTCGCAGGCGGAAAAAACCAGAAGCACCGTCTGCGCGAGGTCACCCGCATCCTTGGCGGCCGCATGGACATCTCAGCCTCCATGCAGTCCACGGACCCGGAAATTCTCGAGAACATCAAGCGCGCGAACATCTCCTACGGCGAACTCAACGAACTCGGGGCGTGGAGCCACGAGATGAACGCCAAGTCCTTCGTCGAGCTCATCCTCGGCCTGCCCGGCGACACCGTGGCCAAGCACCGCAAGTCCGTCGAAGATTCGGTCCGGTCCGGCGTCAGCGTGGTCCGCATGCACCAGCTTATCATGCTGCCGCAGACCGAAATGATGACGCCCGAATCCAAGGAACGCTACGGTATGGAGACCAAATACCGTGTCGCGGCCCGGTCCTTCGGCCGGTACAGGGTTTTCGGGGAAGAGTTCATCGCCGTCGAGTATGACGAGATCTGCACCAAGCAGAACTCCATGTCCTTCGAGGAATACATCGACTGCCGAATGAGCGATCTGACCGTCGAGATCACCCATAACGGCAATGTCTTCCGCGAACTCTATGATCTGTGCGGTGCCTGGGGCCTGGATTGGGCGGAGCTGATCTCCACCATGCACCGGAACCTGGACACCCTGCGGCCGGGCCTGAAATCGCTCTACGAGAGTTTCCGGCGGGAATCCATGGCTGGCTTGTGGGACGACGTGGAAAGCCTTCGGGAGCATGTGGTCGCCAATCTCGACCACTATATCGAGACCAGCGAGGGCGTGAACCAGCAGGCCATGACCAATGCGAAGGCCCGCGCCTTCTTCCATCACCTCGAAGACATCCACGAGAGCGTCTACGATACCTTCATCACCCTCGCGAAACGCCAGGGCGTGCTGACGAAGGACATGGTCGGCTATCTGGGAGAACTGCGGCGCTACAGCCTGCAGCGCAAGACAGCGATCCTCGACTGCGATGTCGAGGTTTCGGGGAGCTACACTTACGATTTTCCGCGCATTTTCGCAGAGGGTCGGTTCGACCAGCCGGACTTCTATCACCTGGACTCAGCGAGGATCTTCGTGCTCGGCCACGACCGCGACCAGCGCCAGACGATCCGCGGCTATGTGGGCCAATACGGAGAAACCCTGGCGGGCCTCGGCCGCGTGCTCATGAAACTGCCGATCCACCGGGTCTTCCGCAAGGGCCGGATGGACATCGGCGACACCGGCGAGGCTCAACCCGACGGGACGGACCAGCCGTTCGTTCCCAGCAACATGGTCATGGGCTTCTGAACGATCCGTCCCGAAGCCCGGTCCACAGCCGGGAGACTGGGGAACACGCGGAACCTCGGCTTGACCGGTTTCTTCACCGTTTTGAGCCTGCCTGCGCTTGCGCTCACATCGCCGCGACCGGCACCTTCGCCAGATTGAGACCAAGGTGGAAGGCATCGAAGTTGCGGATGCGGTGACCCGGCGCGAAGGCCCTGACCGGCACGCTGCAAATCAGGGGCACCACCTGCTCACTCAACCCGCCATGGGAACGCAAGGGGACATCGAGACCCGAAAGATCGTGAAGTGCCGCCGAGGTCCCCAAAGCCTTGTTCTCCGCGGACACGATAACGATGTCGCCGACCCGGTCATCCGGGAGCTCAAAACGGGCGCAAGCCTCGGCCCTGGTCAGGACCGAATCCACACCGTCGATCCTTGTCAGGGCGGCGATCACCTCCGCGATCTCGGCACCTGCGGGAAGATAGGCGGTGGCGAAGGACCCGAGAGCGCCGTGATGGGCGACATAGGGGTCAGTAATCGGCAGGATCACCCGCGCGGCACCGGGACCAACCAAGCCGTCCAGCGCGTCCTGCAGATAGATCACATCCGGCTGGCCGGCCGCATCATGCTTCGCGCTCATGCCGTGATCCGCCGTCAGCACCAGTGTCGCCCCCAATGCATCGAGTGCCGCCCAGTACCCATCCATCATCCGGTAGAAGGCGTTGGCGCCGCCTGTCCCCGGCGCGAATTTGTGCTGGATATAATCCGTCGTCGACAAATACATCAGATCCGGGCGGTCACGATCCATCAGCTTTACGCCGGCGGCAAAAACGAATTCCGAGAGATCGGCGCTGTAAACCGATGGGACCGGCAGCCCTGTCAGTGTGAGGACATCTTCGACACCGTTTTCGATGAGCGTCACTTCGTCCGCTTTCTCGGCGGAGAAACAAATCGACCCACCCGCACCGTGCGACAGCCCGTGTCCCAGCAGACGGCGTAGCTTGTCCTTGGCGGTGATCACTGCGATCCGGGCACCCGCGGCCTCGAACGCCGAGAAGATCGTCGGCGCCCTCAGAAACGCCGGATCGTTCATCATCACCTCGGCGTCGGCAGTCCGGTCGTAGAAAAAGTTGCCGCAAATTCCATGCACCGAGGGTGGCCGACCGGTGACGATCGACAGGTTGTTCGGGTTGGTGAAGCTCGGCACAACGCTCTCGGCGCGGAGGTCGGCTCCTCTGGACAGCATCTTGGCGGTGAAAGGCATGTGGCCCGCCACGACCGCGCGCTCGATGTAATCAGGCTCGGAGCCGTCGATGCAGACCACGACCAGCGGTCTTTCCGGCCAATTGTAATTTCGCCCGTTGACGCTGATTTCCCGGCTCTTTCCGCTCATTGCGCTCTCCGCCTCTTGGTTCGAGTTGCCGCTGGGTGTCGGGCGATCCATCGATCTTATCGCGCTCCGACCCCGGTGTCGTATTTCCCGCGAGACAGCTAGGGTGTGATCACCCATAATGCAAATTAATTAATTTTCATCTTCCATAAGGTCTTTTTAATGTCTATACCACCCCTAACCACCAAACAGCTCCAGGCCTTCAACGCGGTCGCGGAACATGGCGGCTTCACCCGCGCCGCCGAGGCGTTGGGCGTGACCCAACCGGCGGTGACCACCCAGGTTCGGATGCTGGAAAAGGACCGCCGTGTGCGGCTTTTCGAAAGACGGGGCGACGGCGTGTTCATGACCGATGCCGGCCGATCGCTGTATACGGTGACTCGCCGGATCTTCCGTCTTGTGCGGGATGCCGACGAGGTGCTGGGGGCGGCCGGCGGGTTGCAATTCGGTACGCTGAGACTCGGCATCGACAGTCTGCAATGGTCGATGGAGGTCCTCGCCGGCTTCCTGCGCGCTTATCCAGCGGTTCGCGTCTCAACGCTCATGGGCAACGCCACGGCCACCCTGCGGAACCTGCTCGACCTGCGCTGCGACATCGCGGTCGTCACCCTGTCGGCAGCGGTGCGTGCCCATCTGGAGGATGTGGAGGTCATGCGTCTGGCCCGGCATCGATTGCGTTTGCTGGTTCCCGTGGGTCATCCCCTGGCCGGCGCGGGCCCGATCGGCTTCGACGATCTCGCGGGTGAAGCGATGATCTTGAGAGAGATCGGTTCCGAGACAAGGCGTAGTTGTGACGAGAAATTCGCGGCCACCAGGAAATCACCGCGAATCCTGCTCGAACTCGGTAGCCGTGAAGCGGTGCGCGAGGCAGTCGCCGCCGGGCTCGGCATCTCGCCGATGGTTGCCGGCGAGGAAGGACATGATCCCCGGACCGCCATTGTCGAGCTGTCCGACGGCGCCACGGATACCTGGATCAGCGTTGCCTGGCTGTCCGACCGGCATGAAATTCCGGCCGTCCGCGGCTTCGCGGAGGTTGCCGCCTCCTGGACGGCTGGCAGGCCGGAATTCAACACCACCATTAGACCCGCCGGCTAGCCCCGCGCTTCCAAATCCCGCGCTTTTTCGACCTCTCCCTTGAGATAGGCCAACTGCCAGCGATCCGCCTTGCGCATGAAGGAGCGGACCAGGGGACCGGCAAGAAGGGCGAGGCCTCGCGCCGTACAGGTTGCGTGCAGCGATACCTCGATCCCGTCCGGTGCCGGCGCCAATTCATAACGGTATAGGGTGGTAAACGCGCCATCGATGGCACGCAGGGCAAACGCACGGCCCGGATCGAAGGCGATGATCTCCGATTCCCGCTCGCCTGCCCGAACCGTGAAAACGAGTATCCCTCCAAGCCGTGCCTTCCCGCCGTCGGCGGACCGCATGGCTCTTATACCCGGCATCCAAGCGGTCATCAGCTTGGGACAGGTCAGATGTTGCCAAACGAGAGAAATCGGGGCGTCGATGACAATGCTTTTTTTGAGCACGACCGCTACCTCCCGCCCGCGCGATCTCGGCCTGGTTTAGTCCGCCGCCTTGGCGATCAGAAATTCAATTCGCTCGCCATCCTCGGTAATGCTCAGCAATTCATGGCCGGAAGTGTTGCAGAAATGCTTGAAGTCAAGCGGCGATGCCGGATCCGTCGAAATCACCCGGATGCGCGCACCCGCATCAAGGCCCTTGATCGCCTTGCGTGCCTTGAGGACCGGCAACGGGCACTTTAGCCCGCTTGCATCGACCGTGGTAACGTCGTCGTTCATCGCCAACTCTCCGCCATTCCCGGGAACCATATGACCCGCGCCGGCCGCTCGTCCAAGTGAATTCCGTTCGCTTGTTCCAGATCGGCATCTCGTCAGCACCTGCGGCACGGAAGATTCCGGGGCGTTCATCGCAATGTGCCAACGGCCGTCATGACTGTCACAGCGCCGCACGGCCCTCGCGGCCCTCTCCGGCATCCTCTCCCGGCGCAGGTATGACGGCGAAATGTTAAGGTTTTCTCATATCTTAACCATGCTTTAACTTCTTCCCGCGCCTGTGGATAACTGAAAAACTGGAAAATTCTCTCTTGCGATGCGTCGAAACACTTTTTAGATCAACTCAAAGCTGAAAGCGAATTTGACTTAATAACGTAAAATTTTTCTAGGAATTTCCTTCAGATCGGAAATCATCACTTATCCACAAAGCTTTCACAGCCTGCCCCTGAACAGCGCTACATCGCGAAATAACTCCATGGAATCCCGCGATTTAATACGATGCTCCTCGCTCGGAAATTCCGAGTCCATACGCCTGTAGGGAGGCGCCCGCTAACCGGCAATCCAGGTCCTCGACCTACCTGCCTGTCTTACTGGAAAGCGCGAAAGACCGGCTCGGACCGCCGGCCATGACAGCGAGTCCCCTCATGTCCGGCAATGTCGCGGTCATCCGCCGCAAAAGGTCGTCGAGCAGGGAGCGGTTCTGATCCCCATCTCCGGCAAGCTTGCCGGCGCGGTAGGCGGCACTCACCGCTCCAAAGGGGGAGAACGGCAGGCCGCCGTCTCCCCGCGCGCCCTCGGCGCGCGCCGACCAAAGCGGATCCTTTTCAGCGCCTATCCTGATCAGGTTTAGCTCAAGAGCCAATCGCCGCTCGGCCCAGACGACGGCGTAGGCCAGTTCGCCGCCATCGACCGTCACGGCCATCGCGTGGCGGCACTGGGTGTGCTCGGCGAAAGTCCCGAGATCCCGCGGCCGGTCCAGCGCCAGAGCCAGATGCCGCGCGAGACGGTCGCGCCGCGCGCCGGCCACGACCCTGTCGACACGAACCGAAAGAAAGCGTTCCACCGCCTCATCCACGGCCTGCGCGGGTATCCAGTGACCGGCCCCGGTCCGCGCCGGAAGCACGATCACACAGGCCGGCGGTGCGCGCAGGAACCCATCACGGACACCTTGAAGAGGCGAAAGCTCGTCTACCGGAACCGGCTGCTCCGAAACCAGGGGCATCACCGGCGCACAACCCATTCCGCCAATGAGGATCGACGCCACCACCATCCTGCGGGCCATGGCCAGAAACCGGATCACGATCCGGCTCCGTCACAGCGGGGCGGCGGGGCGATCTCGATCCGGCCTTCGATGGCACGGCCATCGACCGACAGTCCGTGCACCAATACCCGGTCGCCGGCGATGGCATAGCGCGCCGTAACCGTCCCGGCGCCGCGATATCCCGGGCCGGCGAGCCGCTCAAGGCCTCCCAGAAGCCGGGCATCGAAGGAGCGCGACAGCAACCGCGCGGGAACCCCGTCACCGCCGTGAGCCGCCCGCAATGCGGCCAAGGCACGTTCTTCCGCTTGGGGAGACATTCCGTCGATGGTCCGCAGGAACCCGCTGTGACGGTCGGAATTGAACACCTCGTTCCGGTTCGATGCCGTCGAAATCAGGATCTCCTGCCCCCTTAGCAGAACAGTCCGGAGCCCATGGCAGCGTGCCAGAAGTTGGTACAGCTTGGCGCGCGCGACCCTATGATCCGGCCAGGCGATTTCGACGCGGGGACCTTCTCCATGTTCCAACAATCGGAGCAAAGGCCGCCCCGCCGTCTCCTGCTCCGTTCCGGCAAACACGAGTTTTGGCGGGACGAAGGGTTCCGATCGCTTTGCGGCGGCGCTCTTGATCGCGCGGCCAGGCTCCGGCGCAGCCACCGGATCGGCCGGTGCTGGATCCGCAGGCCGGACGGAGGAGGCGGTTGAGGCGAGCTTTTGCGGCAGGGGCGCGGTCTGGACCGACGGCGGTTGAGGCGGCGGTGGAAGGACGACCGCCGCCATGTGAACCCGTCGCGCAGTATCGGCGATGACCTCTTCTTGCGATGTCGCCGTCTCACAGGGAGGCTCGACCGCCCGCTTGGTCAATACCTCGGCCAAGAACAGACCAGCGCCGGCGACCGACGCGCCCATCAGCAGTCCCAAGAGCGGGGCGCGACGAGGCGTCATTTGCCGATCCGCTCCAGTGAGAAGAGCTCCCATCGTATGTAAATCTGAAATTCGCCTATTTTCGTTGTGAAAAGCGTTAGCGGAAACTATTCGAATGCGATATCAATTTATCAAATCACCGGATATTTTATTTTTTTATTTTATAAGAACACGCAAGAACGTATAATGGGCATCCAAATTCTTAATCCTGCCTAGCCTGTGGATTTTTTTGAGAATTTTTGTCGCGCACGGAACGCGATCGGCGTGACGCCGCACCTGGTCAACGGCGCGCGGCGACGGCTTCGGCGAGGATGCAGAGAATCTCGAACATGATCGTCGCCCCGGCCATGGCGGTCAGACCGGACGGATCGAACGGCGGCGCCACCTCCACCACATCGGCGCCGATCAGGTTCATACCCGACAGACCCCGCACCAGCAATTGCCCCTCAAGCGAAGTGAAACCACCGATCTCCGGCGTGCCGGTTCCCGGCGCAAAGGCCGGGTCTAGAGCGTCGATGTCAAAGGACAGATAGGTCGGGCCGTCGCCGCACACCCGCCGTGCCTCGGCGAGCACCGCGTCGATCCCCATGGCATGTGCCTCGTGCATCTGGATGACGCGCATGCCGCTCTTGTAGCTGAAGGACCATTGGTCGAGGTCGTTGAGGCTGCCTCGGATGCCGATCTGGATGGTGCGCTTGGGGTCGAGCACGCCCTCCTCCACCGCTCGGGAAAACGGTGCTCCATGATGAAAGCGGGAGCCGAGATGGCCATCCCCGGTATCGCAATGGGCATCGATATGCACCATCCCGACCGGACGGTCCCGGCCCAGCACCCGCAGGATCGGCAGCGAGATCGAGTGGTCGCCGCCCACCGACAGCGGCACCACCCCCGCCGCCTTCAGAGGCTCGAACGCTTTCTGGATTTCCTCATGAGCGTTTTCCAAATGGTAGGGTTTTTCAACGTAGGCATCGCCGACATCGGCGACGGTGCAGAGCTGATAAGGCTGAACCTTTGTCGCCTGGTTGGTCAGCCGCATCAGGGAGGACTGATTACGAACCTCGCGCGGCCCGTGCCGGGAGCCGGGTCTGTTGGTGACCCCGCCGTCATAGGGAACGCCGATCATCGCGATATCGAGGCCGCTCAGATCCTCTCTGTAGGGCGCTCGCATGAAGGTCGGCACCCCGGTGTAACGCGGACGGCTCATCAGCTCGAGCACTTTGGGGTCCATGGCCATTCTCGGCTCCACCAAACAGACACAGCATTGCGACCGGTTGCTATACTGGCAACTTCAAAGCCTCACCACAACGCGGAGTTGGCCATGGCCGAACATCGGGAAAACGCCGAGATTTCCGTCGGCGGATGGCAGCCGGGGACGCTTGGCCAGGTGGTGTCGCTGCATGGCCGCTATTACGCCAGGGAGTGGGGGTTCGGTCCCTATTTCGAGGCCAAGGTCGCGGCCGGCATGGCCGAGTTCATACCCCGGCTGGACCCCTCGCGCGATCTGTTCCTCGCGGCGCGGCGGGGCGCTCATCTGCTGGCCTCGATCACCATCGACGGCTCCGAGACCGAGGCGGACGAGGCACATCTGCGTTGGTTCATTACATCGGACGCGGCGCGCGGCACCGGAATCGGCCGGAGGCTAATGACCGAAGCGATGGCCTTCTGTGACCGCGTCGGCTTCGCCCTTGTCTATCTCGACACCTTCAAGGGACTGGACGCGGCCCGCCATCTCTACGAGGCCCATGGGTTCGCCCTGACATCCGAGCAACCCGACACCACCTGGGGCGTCGAGGTCACCGAGCAACGCTTCGAGCGGCGGCGTTAACCTTTGGATAGGACCCTTCGAGACGCGGTTTCACCGCTTCTCAGGGTGAGTCTCATGAGGAATTGCACTCACCCAGAGGAGGCGTGCCAGCGCCGTCTCGAAGGGTCCTGCTTGCCAATGAGGGCAAAACAAATGCCCCTAAACCTCCAGATTCTCCTGCGAGAGCGGCTTGCGTTCCGTCATGTTGAACCGGCCGTCATAGATCGGGCGGCCTCCGGTGGTCGGCCCCTGATACTGGACGAAGAACATCAGACCGCCGGTCTCGGTGGAGAGATCCTCCTCGTAATGCGGGTCGGCATGATAGACCACCGTGCCCGGGCCGATCTTGCGCTCCCCGATGGTGAATTCGCCTTCCAGCACATACCAGACCTGGGCGAAATCATGCCGGTGCCGGGGATGATAGGCGCCCGCCTCATAACGCACGAAACCGGAATTCGGCTGGGTCGGCGCGTCCGGCGAGGGGTGGAACACCATCTTCGAGTGCTGACCGGGGAAGCGCAGGGTCTCCCAATCCATCTCGTCGACATGGATATAGACGGGTCCGTGATCCTTGGGTTTTCCATCGGGCATCTGTTTCCTCCTCGAAAATGGTTGGAAGACGGCTTCTGGCCGCACGTCAATCCGCCAAAAAAGCGGACAGGGCAGCCAGGGTATCCGCTGGGTTTTCCTCGGCGAGAAAATGGCCGCTATCGATGGGGCCGCCGGAAACCTTAGCGCCGCACCAGCTTTGCCAGACCTCGAGGCTCTGGGATTTCTCGCGGTTCGGCCGCTCGCCCCAAAGCGCCAGCATCGGAGCCGCGATCTTCTTGCCCGCCGCACGGTCTGCCTGGTCAATCTCCCAATCGGTCGTGGCGCCGGCGCGATAGTCGGCGCAGCAGGCGGCGATCACCGAGGATTTGCGGAAACATCTCAGATACTCCGCCATGGCCTCCTCGGTGAAGCAGTCCTTCACCCGGGTCCAACTGTCCAGGGTATGGCGTAGGTAGTCGTCCGGATCGTGGCCGATCATCCGCTCCGGCAAGCCGTTCCCTTGAGCCAGAAACGGCCAGTGATACGCGCCGATAGCCTCGCGGGCATTCATCCGCTCCCAGGTCTCGGAGGTCGGAATCATATCCAGCACGGCGAGCTTGGATATTCGGCCAGGATGATCCAGCGCAAAGCGGTAGGCGACCCGGCCGCCCCGGTCGTGCCCGACCACATGGGCCCGCTCGACGGACAGGGCATCCAGCACCGCCGCGATATCGCCCGCCATCGCGCGCTTGGAATAGAGTTTGTTCGCCGCGTCGGGAACCGGACCGGTACTGTCACCATAGCCGCGCAGGTCCGGGATGATTACCCGGTACGTCGCCGTCAGCGCCGGCGCGATCTTGTGCCAGCACACCCCGCTTTGCGGATATCCGTGCAGCAGGACAACCGCCGGACCATCGCCGGCGGTACGGACATGGATCGTCGCCTCGCCGGTGTCGATCTTCCGGTTCTGGAAGCCTTCGAACATGCGTACTCCCCGCCGCCGGTGGACGTTGCCCTGACGCCATCTTACTCTCCCGTCACCAGGGGGAAAGACTCATGAGCAACGCCTATTTTCCAACTACCGATACCACGTGGGAAACCATCTCCGCCGAGGCCGCCGGTTTCGATTCCGCCGGGCTCAAGGCGGCCGTCGATTACGCCCTAGCCAACGAATCCTCGATGGACCGGGACGTGCTGAGGGCCTTGACGGAGAAGCGCGCCTTCGCCGAGCCGCCACCCTGGGGCGATATCATCGGCCCGACCCGGCCGCGCGAGGACCCGCACGGGCTGATCCTGCGCGGCGGGCGTATCGCCGCCCAATGGGGACCGGTGGAACGGTGCGACATCACTTTCTCCGTCGCCAAGAGCCTGCTGTCGATCTGCGCCGGGCTGCTGCACGATGACGGACTGATCCCGGATTTCGACGCGCCGGTGCGCGACCTGGTCGATGACGGCGGCTTCGAGCTGCCCCACAACCACCGGATCACCTGGCGCCATCTGCTGCAGCAGACCAGTGAGTGGGAGGGCGAGCTTTGGGGTAAGCCCGACGTCATCGACCGCAACCGCGATCTCGCCAAGGACCCGGCGGAGAACCTCACCAAGGGCGAGGAAAGAGAGCTCTCGGCGCCGGGATCGTTCTGGGAATACAACGACGTGCGGGTGAACCGGCTGTCGCTCGCGCTGCTGCGGGTCGCGCGCCGTCCGCTGCCGGAACTGTTCCGGGAGCGGATCATGGAGCCGATCGGCGCCTCGCCGGACTGGGAATGGCACGGCTACGAAAACTCCTGGATCGAGATCGACGGCAAGCGGATGCAGTCGGTCTCCGGCGGCTCGCACTGGGGTGGCGGGGTGTTCATCAGTTCGCTCGACCAGGCGCGGATCGGCCTGCTGATGCAGCGCGGCGGCACCTGGAACGGCAAGCGCCTGCTGTCGGAGGGTTACATGCGCCAGGCCGTGGCGCCCTGTCCGGTCTACGAGGATTACGGCTTCATGTGGTGGCTGAACCGGTCCGGCAAGCGCCTGCCGAGTGCCGGGACGGAAGGCTTCTGCGCTGTCGGCTTTGGCTCCAACATCATCTGGATCGAACCGAAGCTGGATCTTGTCGCCGTCGTCCGCTGGATCGAGCGAGAGACCTTTGACGGGTTCTGCGCGAAGGTGATGGCGGCGCTGCGTTAAGGATTTCCGTAGCGCCGGCGGACGCGCATCGACGGCCGGAAAAATCTCGAGACAACTCCAAACCTTGTTTTTTCGTCGTCCTCGCGAAAGCGAGGACCTCGAAAGGCTCGAAAACCGCGTGCTTTTTTGACCAGTCCCGCCGAGGTCCCCGCTTTCGCGAGGACGACGGCAGAAGAAGCCCCCTAGACCGCGGCCCGGGGCTGGGTTCCGCCCTTGATCTGGGTGCGCTGCATCAGGCGCCGGGCACTGGCGTCGAAGGGCTCGCGGCGGTGCATGGTCGAGCGGTTGTTCCACATCAGAAGATCCCCAACCCGCCACTGGTGGGTGTAGGTGTACTGGGGAAGGGTTGCGAATTCCCAGAGCGCATCGAGCAGATCCTCCGACTCCTGTCGCTCCAGCCCCATGACATAGGCGTTGCGGCGGCGGCCGAGATACAGCACCGGCTGTCCGGTGTTCGGATGCGCGCAGATGATCGGGTGAGGCTGGCCCTCGCAGGTCATCGGGTCGTTGTCCGCGCGCACGCCCTGTCGCAGGAAGCCGCCGGAGTTATAGGTCCCGTCATGCTTGATCGACAGGCCGGCGACCTTCTCGCGAAGCGATGACGGCAACTCGTCATGGGCCGCCGCCATGCTGCACAGCGAAGTGTCACCCCCCGCAGGCGGCACCTCAAGCGCGTAAAGCATCGAGATGTCCGGCGGGTTTTCCAGATAGGACATGTCGGTGTGCCACACCGCCTCGCCATTGCCGAGACTGCCGATCGCCTTGCCGTCCTCGCCCTTGATGTTGGAAACGATATAGATCTCGGGATAACCCGGGACCGCCGTCTTGCCGTTTTCCATGACCGGCGCATGGTCGAGGTCTCCGAAACGCCGGCTGAACGCCACCAGATCGTCAGGTGTCAACTTCTGACCCCGGAACAGCAGTCCGTGATATGCATCGAAAGCGCGCTTCACCGCCTCGAAGCCGGCATCGTCGATGGCGGCGAGGTTCACGCCACACACTTCCGCGCCGACATTGGCGGAAAGCGGCTTCAGCTCAAGGCCTGACATTTCCGGTGACTCCCTTGATCACTAAGCAATTCCCACAATTGTGGCCTTTCTCACCCAACGGCACAATCCCACCGCATCTGCCCTGGACGGCGGACCATTTCGGTCCCAGATACCGGACAGGCAGAAAGCTTGAACCCAATTCGACCAAGATCTGGCCCGCTTTTTGCGAACAGAATGTTGTCGGGAAACAGGTGTTTCCCTGAGCGAAAAAGGAAGAATCCGATGCGGTTTTGGAAACTGTTCGTTCCGCGGATCGTTACGGCGTACCGGCCGGAAAAACACTACATGCGGGGTCCGCGCTCGGTCGCGTGATCGCTGTCGTCTTCCGCGAGATAGGGCCTGCGCCGGAACCAGCGTTTGGGCGTCGCGCAATAGACCTGGTCGAGCCGTGACTCGAGCCAGGCGAAACCGATCGCCAGCACACCGCCGATGATCATCGTCACACCGTACCAATAGACCCGGTCCGGATCGGCCAGTTCCCCCGCCGCATCCATGCCGGTCAGGGTCAAGTAGCCAATGGTGAGGAAAAAGATCCCCATCAGGGTCCCGCCGATCCGCAGAACAAGGTGATCGGTGCACAGAATTTTCATTTGCCCGGATCTCCCGCTGAAAGCCCCTCATAATCTGGGCACTCGCTCAGCCGAGTCAACTCACGTCCTGCACGGAAGGACGTCGTAAACCGGTTCGTCAGGGAAATCGCTTTCCGAATCACAACGACAGTTGGGCATTGGGAATGACCGCCAGGGTCAAGCGCACTATTCCGTCGCGACGACGAAAGCCGGAGCTTCTGGCAGGCCACTTTTAAGTCCCTGCGGTTCACGAAGGAAGTGGCGGTCCGCCGCCGCTTCCCCCTCGACCGTGCCCGAACATCCGCATTGCGAAACGAGGTTTGCCGCTGCCGTGTGCGGGGGGTAGTTTTGGGCGTTCGAATTGGAGTTTCGTGCATGGCTGCTTCCCGCCCCACCGTTGGAGATACCGCGCTTGCCCGCCGCCTCGGCTCGGAGATCGAGGGCGAGGTGCTGTTCGACGCGTTCAGCCGCGGGCGCTATTCCACTGATGCCTCGATCTATCAGGTGGAGCCGGTGGGCGTGGTCATTCCCAGGACCGAGCACGATCTGATCCGCGCGGTGGAGATCGCGGTCGATGCGGGCGTGCCGGTGCTCCCGCGAGGCGGCGGGACCAGCCAGTGCGGGCAGACGGTGAACGAGGCGGTGGTGATCGACTGCTCGCCGCATCTGAACCGGGTGCTGAATTTCGATGCCGAGGCGCGGCGGATCAAGGTTCAACCGGGCATGGTGCTGGATCATCTGAATGCGTATTTGAAGCCGCACGGCCTGTTCTTTCCGGTGGATATCTCGACCGCGTCGCGGGCGACGATCGGCGGGATGACGGCAAACAATTCCTGCGGCGCACGCTCGATCCATTATGGGATCATGGTGGACAACGTCACCGCCATCGACGCCTTGCTGCCGACGGGAGAGCATCTGACATTCGGACAGGTGCCAGGCAATCTCGGCGGGCTCGGCGCCGCGCCCTGCTATGCCTCGCTGGTGCAGAGCGTGCGCGACATCGCCGCCCGCGAGAAGGCGGAGCTGGAGGCGCGGTTCCCGAAGCTGAAGCGCCGGGTCGGCGGCTATAACCTGGATACCGTCGACCCCTCGGGCCACAACATGGCAAGCCTGCTGGTCGGCTCCGAAGGCACCCTGGCGGCGTTCAAGTCGATCGAATTGAAACTGCATGAGATTCCCAAGCACCGGGTGACGGCGGTCTGCCATTTCCCGACCTTCTATGCCGCGATGGACGCGACCCAGCACATCGTCAAGCTGGGCCCGGTGGCGGTGGAACTGATCGACCGCACGATGATCGATCTTGCCCGCGACATCCCGCTGTTCCGCCCGATCGTCGAGAGCTTCGTGAAGGGAGAGCCGCAGGCACTGCTGCTGGTGGAGTTCGCCGGCGAGGAAGCCGCGCCGGGCCTTGCCAAGCTGCGGGAGCTCGACGCGCTGATGGGCGATCTCGGCTATCCCGACGCGATCATCGAGGCAATCGATCCGGCCTTCCAGGCGCGCATCACCGGGGTGCGCCAGCAGGGCCTCAACATCATGATGTCCATGAAGAGCGCCGGAAAGCCGGTCTCCTTCATCGAGGATTGCGCGGTGCCGCTGGAGGATCTGGCGGAATATACCGACCGGCTGACCCAGGTCTTCCATAAGCACGGGACAGACGGCACCTGGTACGCCCATGCCTCGGTCGGCTGCCTGCATGTACGGCCGGTGCTCAACATGAAGCAGGACACCGACGTCGCCAAGATGCGGGCCATCGCCGTGGAAGCCTTCGAGATGGTGCGCCATTACAAGGCCTCCCATTCGGGCGAGCATGGCGACGGCATCGTACGCTCGGAGTTCCACGAGCCGATGTTCGGCAAGCGCCTGGTTGACGCGTTCGGCGAGGTGAAGCGCGTCTTTGATCCAAAGGGCCTGATGAACCCGGGCCGCATCGTCGATCCGCCAAAAATGGATGACCGCAGGCTGTTCCGCTACAAGCCGGATTACAGGCCCGAGCCGATGCAGACGGCGCTGGACTGGTCGGAGTGGAGCGGTTTCGCCGGCGCGGTGGAGATGTGCAACAACAACGGCGCTTGTCGGGCGCTGGGCGCCGGCGTGATGTGCCCGAGCTACCGGGTGACTGGCGACGAGCGGCATGTCACGAGGGGGCGCGCCAATTCGCTGCGCCTCGCGATCACCGGGCAGCTCGGCGCGGATGCATTGGTCTCGGACGCCATGACCGAGACCATGGAGCTCTGCGTCTCCTGCAAGGGCTGCCGGCGGGAATGCCCGACCGGCGTCGACATGGCCCGGATGAAGATCGAGGTGAAGGCGGCGCAGGCACGCCGGAACGGGCTGTCGGCACGGGACAAGCTGGTCGGTTACCTGCCGCGCTACGCCGAGGCGGCCTCGCGCTTTCACTTTCTCGCGAACCTGAGAGACAAGGTCCCGGGGGTACCCTGGCTGACCGAAAAACTGTTGGGTTTCAGCGCGCGCCGCTCGCTTCCGCAATGGAGCGCCACACCGTTTCGGGCCGAGGAAGTTTTGGAGACCGCGCGGGATAAGCAGGTTGTGTTGTTGGCGGACACGTTCAATTCCTATTTCGAGCCGGAAAACCTGCGCGCCGCGCTTCGGGTGCTTGAGGCGGCGGGATACCGGGTCCATGTGCTGGACCCGTCGCGCGACGGCAGTGGCCGGCGGCTCTGCTGTGGGCGCACTCTGCTGGCCGCCGGGCTCGTCGACGAGGCCAAAGGTGAAGCGGACCGGATGCTTGCCGCCTATGCGCCCTACCTGGATGCGGGATTGGTCGTGATCGGGCTCGAGCCCTCCTGCCTCTTCACCCTGAAGGACGAGTTCACCGCCATGCGGCCCGGACCGGAAGCTAAGCGCCTTGCGGAGAACGCGATGCTGTTCGAGGAGTTCCTGGTCCGCGAGCAGGAGGCCGGGCGGCTGGACTTGGACCTCAAGCCCATCGGGGAAAAGGCACTGGTGCACGGCCATTGCCACCAGAAGGCCTTCGCCGCCATGGGCGCGGTGGAAAAGGCGCTGGGGCTGGTGCCGGACCTCCAGGTATCGGTGATCAATTCAAGCTGCTGCGGCATGGCCGGGTCCTTCGGCTATGAAGCCGAGCACCACGAGACCTCCCTTGCCATGGCCGAGCTCGACCTGCTGCCGGCGGTCCGTGCCGCGGACGCCGAAACAATCCTGGTTGCCGATGGCACCAGTTGCCGCCACCAGATCCTCGACGGCGCCGGCCGCGAGGCCATTCATGTCGCCCGGGTGCTGGAGATGGCGTTGGACGCCACGCCATGATAGCCACCAAGTGTCCGCCAAGACCCTTCGAGACGTCGGCTTCGCCTCCTCCTCAGGGTGAGCCGGTCCTTGAAACGCTCACCCTGAGGAGCGGCCATATGGCCGCGCCTCGAAGGGTCCTGGCTACAGCCTTTCACCTATGAACAAATCAGGACATTCGTCATGAGCCATCGTGCCGGCCCCCACTTTCTGCAGATCCCCGGTCCAAGCAACGTGCCCGGCCGTATCCTGCGTGCCATCGAACGGCCGACCATCGATCATCGCGGCCCGACCTTCCAGGCCCTGGCCAGGGAGGTGCTGGAGAAGATCCGCCCGATCTTCAAGACGGCGGAACCGGTAATCATCTTCCCGTCCTCCGGCACCGGGGCCTGGGAAGCGGCGCTGGTCAATACGCTGTCACCGGGTGACCGGGTGCTGATGTACGAGACTGGACAGTTCTCGACCCTGTGGCAGGAACTGGCCGCGCGAATCGGTCTGAAGGCGGATCTGATTCCCGGCGACTGGCGCGGTGGTGTCCGGAAGCCGGTGATCCCGAGGGCGGCTGACCAGGACAAGGGGCACGAGATCAAGGCCGGTCACTGCGTTGTCCATAACGAGACCTCGACCGGCGCGACCTCAAAAAGGTGAACGCGGTGCAGAATGCCATCGACGGGCTTGGCGCACCCGCATTGTTGCTGGTGGATACGATCTCCGGGCCTGGGATCGGCAGTTGCCGGCATGACGAATGGGGCGTGGACGTCACCGTCGCCAGCTCGCAGGAAGGGCTGATGCTGCCGCCTGGCCCTCGGCTTCAACGCGGTCAGCAAGGAAGGGCCGTCGGAAGCGTCGAGAACGCCAAATGCACGCGCTCCTACTGGGACTGGAACAGCCAGCTCGCCAATAACCCGACCGGCAACTTCCCGTATACGCCCGCCACCAACCTGCTTTACGGCCTGATCGAGGCCTGTGACATGCTGATGGACGAGGGGCTGGACAATGTCTTCGCGCGCCACGACCGCCATGCCGAGGCGACCCGCCGCGCGGTGCGGACCTGGGGGCTGGAGACCCAGTGCCTGGAGCCGAGCGAACACAGCCCGGTCCTGACCGGCGTGGTGATGCCCGAGGGCCATGACGCAGACGCGCTGAGGGCGGCGATCCTGGAAAACTACGACATGTCGCTGGGCGCCGGCCTCGGCAAGGTGAAGGGGCGGATGTTCCGCATCGGTCACCTCGGCGACTTCAACGACCTGATGCTGATGGGGACCCTGTCGGGTGTCGAGATGGGCCTTGCTGTTGCCGGGGTTCCGCATTCCAAGGGCGGGGTGCAGGTGGCGATGGACTATCTGACGGGCAACGCCTGAGGCACAACGAAACGGGGCGCGGACCCGACGCTTGCGGTTCCGCGCCCCATGATCGGGCCCGATTGCCTTACCGTTCGGAGCGCAGCTTCGGATCCAGCACGTCGCGCAAGGCGTCGCCGAAGAGGTTGAAAGCGAACACCGCCAAGGTGATGGCGAGACCCGGGAAGATCGCAACCCAAGGCGCGCTCTCGGCGTATTCCTCCGCCCCGCCCTGCAGCATCAGCCCCCAGGCCGGTACCGGCTCCTGCACGCCGAGGCCGAGATAGGAGAGGGACGCCTCGAGCAGGATCGCCTGGCCGACAAAGGCGGTGACCATGATCAGGAACGGCGCCATGACGTTCGGCACCATGTGCCTGAGGATGATCCGCAGATGCGAGAAGCCGCAAGCCCGCGCCGCGTCGACATAAGGGATTTCGCGGATCGCCAACGCGTTGGAACGCACCACCCGCGCGCATTGCGGGATGAAGGGAATGGTGATCGCGATGATCACGTTCTCGGTCCCGGTGCCCAGCACAGCGACGACGGCGAGCGCCAGAATGATCAGCGGAAAGGCCAGAAACACATCCATGACCCGCTGGAAGATCAGATCGAAGGTGCCGCCGAAATAGGCGCTGGCGACACCAAGGACCAGGCCGACGAACGAGCCGACGAACGCCGCGACGAAGCCGACGAAAAGCGCGGTCCTTGCGCCAAAAATGATGCGGGTCAGAATATCCCGGCCGTAATTGTCGGTGCCAAGCGGATAAGCCCATTCCGGTGGCACCAGCATCGCCTCGAAGCTGATCTGTTCGGGTTCGTAGACGGTGATGAAATCGGCGAAAATCGCCGCCAGGATCATCACGATCACGATCACGCCGCCGGCCGCGCCGAGCGGCTGGTTGCGGACGAAGTCCTTCAGGGTCTTGGAAAAGCCGGCGCGCGGTGGCGCCTCAATGGTTGTGTCGTCGGCAGTGAAGCTAGCCATGGTTCGTCACCTCACGCGTAGCGAATGCGCGGATCAAGCCAAGCGTACAGCAGATCCACGACGAAATTGGTGATGATGAAGATCAGCGCGACCAGCATGACAAGCTGCTGGGTCATGTTGAAATCGTGGTTCAGCACCGATTCAACGAAAAGCTTGCCGATGCCGGTCAAGTTGAACACCTGCTCGGTCACGACGAGACCGCCCATCAGGAACGCAAACTCGATACCGATGATCGTGACCACGGGCAGCATCGCGTTCTTCAGGGCGTGACGCCGGATGATCAGCTTCTCGACCAGCCCCTTGGCATGGGCGGTGCGCACATAGTCCTCGCGGAGAACCTCCAGCAACGCCGAGCGCGTCATACGGGTCGAGACCGCCGCATAGCGGTACCCCGTCGCCAGGGCCGGCCAGAACAGCTGGGTCAGGTTGCCGAGCGGATCCTCGGTTAGTGGGATGTAGTGAATGGGCGGCATCCAGGGCGCCCCAAACCAGGCCTGGGTCGTGATCAGAAGACCGAGGATGATAAGAATTCCCAGCCAGAAGGACGGCATGGCGATGCCGGCGATGGAAAAGGTTCTTACCGCGTAATCAACCCACGTGTTCTGCTTAACGGCCGAGATTGTCCCGAGCGGAATGGCGATCAGGACCGAGATCACCGTCGCCAGGATCGCCAATTCAAGGGATAGCTTGAAACGGATGGCGATTTCCTCGGTGACCGGCCGGGCGGTCCACATGGAAATGCCCAGATCCCCGACGGCGTAACCGCCTATGAAACGCCCGAACTGTTCGAGCTTGCTGTCGTTAAGGCCGAGATTTTCCTGACAGGTGGCGATGGCTTCGGGATCGGCGAAAAGCCCGGTCCCAGCCATGCGCATCTCGCACACATCGCCGGGAGCAAGACGCAATACGATAAACACCAGCACGGCGGCGCCGAGCAGGGTTGGAAGCATCAAAAGAATGCGGTTTACGACGTATTTGTACATTTTTGACCGCCTTGCCCGAGAGATTGACAAATTCCAATAGACTTCTGGGTCCGCCACCGCCGCCACGGGCCGAACAACCCATGGCGGCGGTCTTGGATAGGCGAAACGCTGCCTTACTTGTCCAGCCAGACGTTATCAAGCTGCTGGTTCAGGTAATGGCTCGGCGCGATCTTCCAGCCCTTCACATAGGAACGGTGCGGGTTGATCTTGTACCACCACAGGGCGTGACCGATATACGCTTCCTCGTCGAGGACGATTCTCTCGTATTCTCGCATCATGGAGCGGACCTTCTTCGGATCGCTTTCCTTGTTCATCGCCTCGAACAGCTCTTCCAGCTTGGGATTCTCGCACTGGGCGTAGTTGTTCGTCGAGCTGCACAGCACCTTGGCGACGTCGGCAACCGGGTTGATCACCGCCTGGCAGTTGGCGTCGAGGCCGACGTCATAGTCCCGGGTCTTCCGGAATTTGTCGTACCACTGGGCCGTCGGAACCGCCTGCTGGGTCACCTTGACGCCGATCTTCGCCCATTGGTCGATGAGCCAAGTGCCGACGATCTTGTACGGCTGGTCGACGGCGCGGTTATGCAGGTCGAAGGTCAGGTTCTCATGACCGGCTTCCTTCAGCAGCCGCTTGGCTTCGGCGCGGGACTTCTCGATGTCCGGCCACATGCCAGCCAGCTTTTCCAGTTCCTCCTTGGTCGCCGCCAGTTCATGACCCGGGAAGACGATACCCGCCGGGGTCTTCACGATGGCGATCTGCGAGAGATACTTGGAGCCGTTCCAGCGGTCGATGGCCAGGGTCAGGGCCCGACGCACACGCTTGTCGTCGAACGGCGGCTTCTTGGCGTTGAAGACCACCAGGTTACCGCAGTTCCAGTCACTTTCCTGGACGGTAATCTGATTGCCCAGGGCCTTCACCAGATCATCACGAGCCTTCGGCGGGAAGCCGCGGAACTCGATGGCGGCCTGATCGGCGCGGATAGCCTGCAGGCGGAGCGCCATCTTCGGCGCGATGATCGCCTTGAAGCCATCCAGGTAGGGCATTCCAGGGTGATGGTAGTTCGGGTTCTTCGTGCCCTCGATATGCGAGCCGGCGACATGGCCCTTGAAGACGAACGGACCGGTGCCGTTCACATTGGTCTTGTGCCAGGCATAGCCGTGGGTATCCAGGTCCTTCTTGGAATAGATCCAGTTGAAGGGCGTCGCCAGCGCCGGCATGAAGGCGGCCGAGGGATACTTCAGTTCGATGATCAGCGTGTCGTCATTCGGCGCGGTGATCGAGTCGACCATGACGAAGAACGCCTTGCGCGAGCTTGGAACGCCTTCCGGTGGGTTGACGATCTTGTTCAAGCTGGCGGCCACATCATGGGCGGTCAGCGGCGTACCGTCGTGGAACTTGACGCCGGAAATGATCTCGAACGTGTAGGTTTTGCCGTCATTGGTCGGCTCCGGCACGCTGCCGACACAAAGATCGCAAACGAAGTCCGAGGATTGCGGGTTCTCCGGATCGACGCGGATCAGCAGGCTGTACATCGGTGACAACGGATGAATGACGCCGAAGGTGGTTTCCTGATGCGCGTCGTAGGACGGCGGGTTACTCGGAACCACGAAGTCCAGAATGCCGCCGGACTTGGGCGTGGCGGCGAGGGAGGCACCCATGGCCCCCAGCCCGATCGCCGTGCCCGCGCCGATCGCGGCCATGGTTTTCAAGAGATGTTTCATGAAGTCTCCTCCTTGTTCCCTAACACTTAAATCCCTGGCCCCGGTCGTTAGGTGTTGAAGGGGCCTCTCAGCGGCACTTTCTATGCCTCGGTGCAGGCGACCCAATGCCCGGGCCGCAATTCGCGCAGCGCGGGAACATCGGTTTGACAACTCGCTACCGCCTTCGGGCAGCGAGTGTGGAATACGCACCCCGACGGTGGATTGATCGGGCTCGGTACCTCACCCTTGACCAC
Organism: Alphaproteobacteria bacterium; assembly: GCA_038146985.1. Lineage (GTDB taxonomy): Bacteria > Pseudomonadota > Alphaproteobacteria > Thalassobaculales > Thalassobaculaceae > JADHLJ01. Next base: position 26,311 of record JAYQSQ010000018.1, on the reverse strand, counting down.
CTGGTGCACGCGTTTGGCTTCGACCTCCGGATCCGGAACCGGCACCGCCGAGAGCAGCGCCTGCGTGTAGGGATGCATCGGATTGTCGAAAAGCTCGTCGGATTCCGCCAGCTCGACGATTTTGCCGAGATACATCACCGCAACCCGGTGGCAGAGGTGGCGAACCACGCTCAAATCATGGGCGATGAACAGGTAGGTGAGGTTGAACTGCTCGCGGAGATCCTCAAGCAGGTTGATCACCTGGGCCTGGATCGACACGTCAAGCGCTGAAACCGCTTCATCGCAGATGATGAACTCCGGGCGCATCGACAACGCCCGTGCGATGCCGACGCGCTGCCTCTGGCCGCCGCTCATCTCATGCGGGTAGCGGTCGGCAAAACGGGGGTTGAGACCGCACACCGTCAGCAGTTCCGCCACCCGGGCCCGGCGTTTGGCCGCATCCGGCTCGATCCCGTGGACATGCATTGGCTCGGCGATGATATCGCCGATCTTCATACGCGGGTTTAGCGACGAGAACGGATCCTGGAAGATGACCTGGATGCGCTCGCGCAGTTTGTTCATTTCCGCGCGGCTGACCTTCGCGAGGTCCATGCCGTCATAGACGATCGTCCCATCGGTCGGCGGGTCGAGCTGGAGAATGCAACGCCCGGTGGTCGACTTGCCGCAGCCGGACTCGCCGACAAGACCGAGGGTCTCGCCCTTGCGGACCTCGAAACTGATCCCATCCACCGCTTTACCTGAGCGACGGCCTTTTTATCAAGAACCCCTCGGTAATCGGGAAATGCTTTTCAGACCCGATACCTTCAGCAGCACCTCTCCGAGCTGATGCTCCGGAGCGCCAGTTTCCATTTCAGCCGCGCTCACGTGCTTTCCCGCGTTCAAGCCAACCTTGTCCTTCTCCCAGCACGCCGAAAGATGTCCGCCGCCCAGATCCTCAAGCAGGGGCTTTTCCTTAGCGCAGCGCTCGGTTGCGAAGGAACAGCGTGGCCGGAAAGCGCAGCCGTCATCCAGCCGCGTCAGATCCGGCGGCTGTCCGTTGATCGGGATCAGACGCTCCCCCCGGGGCTGGTCGAGCCGGGGAACCGAACGCAGCAGACCGAGCGTATAGGGGTGCTTGGGGTTATGATAAATTTCGATCGCGTTGCCCCGTTCGATGATCCGGCCGGCATACATCACATTCACCCGGTTGGCGTAGCGCGCCACCACGCCGAGATTGTGGGTGATGATGATCAGCGCCACGCCTAGACGCCGGGTCAGATCTTTCATCAGTTCAAGGATCTGCGCCTGAATGGTGACGTCCAGGGCGGTCGTCGGCTCGTCCGCGATGATCAGTTTCGGCTCGCAGCTCAACGCCATGGCGATCATCACCCGCTGCCGCATCCCGCCGCTGAGATTGTGCGGATATTGGGCCAGCCGCCGTTTCGCATCCGAGATTCCGACCAGGCCGAGCAATTCCTCGGCCCGGGCATAGGCAGCCTCTTCTGTGATGTCCAAATGCTGAAGCAGGGTTTCCGTCAGCTGCATCCCGATGGTCAGCACCGGGTTCAGCGAGGTCATCGGTTCCTGGAACACCATGGCGATGTCGCGCCCACGGATATTCCGCATATCCTCGATGTCCAGATCCAGCAAATTCTTGTCTTGGAATAAGATCTTCCGTCGACGATCTTCCGGCGGGCTCGGCGACCAGACGCATGATCGAAAGCGCGGTCACCGACTGCCGCAGCCGGATTCCCGACCACGGCGACGGTCTCGCCTTCTTCCACATCATAGGTAACCCCATCCACCGCCTTGACAATTCCCGATGAGGTCGAGAATTGCGTTCTCAGATCCTGGATCCGCAAAGAGCAGCCACACCGCCTCCCTGTTACGCTCGTATTCGCTTCGTTGGGTTATGAGCGAACGTTACCGGTGAAACTAGTTTCCGGGGTTCTGTCAAATTCAGTCCCTCATCCGCGTGGATTGCAGCCCCAGAGGTCTCCGCGCGCTGATTTTGGCGCCGGTCGCCGTTCCGTGAGGGTGAAAATCAGAATGACGCGGCCTTGCCGGGGTTCTATTCTGGAGGCCGCGCATTGCAATCGGGAAATCCTCCATGTCCTCCAACACGATTAAAGCCTTGGTTTTCGATGTTTTCGGGACGGTCGTCGACTGGCGGACCAGCATTGCGCGAAGCCAAGGCCGTCCTCGCGCCAAAAGGTGTCGATACCGACTGGCTGTCTTTCGCCGATGCCTGGCGGGCGAAATATCAACCGGCGATGGAACGCGTGCGCAGCGGAGGGCGGGGATACGTAAGGCTGGATATTTTGCATCGTGAAAATCTCGATGAGCTGCTGGGCGATATGGGAATCACCGGGCTGTCCGAGGCCGAGCGCGTTCATTTGAACAAGGCGTGGCACCGCCTTGACGGCTGGCCGGATTCTTCGGGCGGGCTGGCGCGGCTGAAGACCAAGTTCATCATCGGCACCATGTCGAACGGCAACGTCGCCCTGATGGTCAACATGGCCAAGCACGCGGGCCTGCCGTGGGACGTCATCCTCGGCGCCGAGCCGGCGCAATCCTATAAACCCACGCCGAAGACGTATCTCACCGGCGTTGAATGGCTGGGGCTTGAGCCGAACGAGGTATTGATGTGCGCGGCGCATAACGGCGACTTGCTCGCGGCCGCCAAATGCAGCCTGCGCACCGCCTTCATTGCCCGGCCGACGGAATACGGGCCGAATCAGGATCGCGATTTCAAGCCGAGCACGACTTCGACTATGTCACCAAGGACATGAACGACCTCGCCGATCAGTTGGGCTGCTGAAGCGGAGATCCGATATGACGATCGCCACGCTATGCCGCCTTTGCCGCCGGGATGCGCCAGGCGGACCTGCCTGCCGAAGCGATGCATCATGCCAAGCGCTGCGTCATCGACTGGTTCGCCGCGACCTTCCCGGAGGTCAGGAGGCACCGGCTTCGCTGATCACTCAGGCGCTGGCCGAGGATACCGGACGTGGGGTCGCGACCTTTTGCCATCAGGGCATCCCGCTACGGCGCGGACGGCGGCGCTGATCAACGGCGCGGCGTCGCACACGGTGGAGTTCGACGATATTTTCCGCGACGGCCTCTATCATCCGGGCTCTCCGGTGATCAGCGCGGCCCTCGCCGCGGCGGAACAGGCGGGAGCATCAGGGCAGACACTGCTCCGCGGCGTGATTTCCGGTTATGAGGTCTCCAACCGCATCGCCGCCGCGATGGTGCCGGCACATTACGACTGGTGGCATACCACGGCGACCGTCGGCTTCTTCGGCGCGACGGCGGCAGCGTCGACGATCCTGAACCTGACTGCGGCGCAGGCTGCCCATGCGATCGGCACCGCCGGCACCATGGCGGGTCTCCAGCAGGCTTTCCGTGCCGATGCTGAGTAAGCCAATCCATGCCGGCCGCGCCGCCGAGGGCGGCTTGCTGGCGGCGATGCTGGCGGCCAAGGGCGTTACCGGCGCCCTCGATATCCTGGAAGGCGAGCGTGGTTTCGGCAACGCAATGAGCGCCGATGTGGATTGGCAGGCGGCGACCGCCGGGCTCGGCGTGACTTCACCATCACGCGGGTGACCCAGAAAACCATGCGGCCTGCGGCCATCTGCACGCGGCGATTGATGCCGTGCTGGCTCTGAGGAAGGCGCATCACCTCACGCCCGCTTCCGTCGTGCGGATTGATGTTAGCTCTTACCAGAAGACCAAGGAGATCTGCGGCAACGCCGCGCCGAAGACCCCCTACGAGGCGAAGTTCAGCACGCATTATTGCGCCGCCCTGGCGCTACGCACCGGACGCTCGTTGCGCACCCGCGACTTCACGGCCGACCTCATCGCGGATCCGGATCTCCGCCGCGTCATGGCGCGGGTTTCGGTGGAGGTCGACGAGGGTTGCCAGGCGGCGTTCCCGGGTGCGCGGTCCGCGAGGGTCGAGATCGAAACCGAAGACGGCCGGATTCTCAATCATTTCGCGCCGACCCGCCGGGGCGATCCTGACAGCCCGCTTTCCGACGATGATATTGCCGATAAGTTCCGCGACCTTGCGGTACCGGTGATCGGAACGCGCGGCGCCGCGCGGCTGCTGGAACGTCTGTGGTCGCTTGAGACCGTGACGGCGATGTCCGACCTGGATCTGTCGGACCTGGGCCGCCCGGACGCCGAAGCCGCGGAATAGGCGCGGGCCACACCAAGACCGGATATGACGATCGGACCCGTGGTTCACGGAACCGAACGATCCATGGAGTGAAAGCCGAGAGTATGTTCAAACCCGCCGCTTCCCGTTCGTCCTTTTACGAAGCCTTGGTCCGGCCCGCCGTCGTCGCTGTTGTCGGCGCTTCGGACGACCCTGGGAAAACCGCCGGAAGGGCACAGAAATATCTGAAGAAACACGGCTATCAGGGGCGGGTTTATCCGATCAATCCCGGCCGAGAGACGGTGCAGGGTGACAAGGCCTGGCCCTCCATAGAAGCGCTGCCCGAGGTTCCGGACCACGCTTACGTCTGTGTCGGCACCAACGCCGTCATCGGCGCGGTCGAAGCCTGCGCCGCCGCGGGTGTGCCGGTCGTATCGATCCTCGCCGACGGCTTTACCGAGGCCGGGCCGGAGGGCGAGGCGCGGCAGCAGCGCCTGACCGAGATCGCCCGGAACTCGAACACCCGCATCCTCGGCCCGAACAGCATGGGCATGGTGAACTGCGCCGAGGGGATCGGCCTGACCGTGAATGCCGCGCTGGATATCGACCGGCTAGTGCCCGGCCGGCTGATGGGGATCTCCCAAAGCGGCAGCATCGTCGGCACTCTCATCTCACGCGGCGAGGCTCGGGGCATCGGGTTCTCCTCGATCGTCTCGGTCGGGAATGAGGCGGATCTCACGGTTGGCGATATCGGCCTCGCCGCCGTCGATGATCCAGGCATCGACGGCTTCGTCCTGTTCATGGAAACCATCCGCAAGCCCGAGGCGCTGGCCGCCTTCGCCGCCGCCGCGCGAGCCGCCGACAAGCCGGTCATCGTCTACAAATTGGGCCGCTCCGAAATGGCGCGGGAGCTGGCGGTCTCGCATACCGGCGCGCTGATCGGCTCCGACGCGGCAAGCGACGCGTTCTTCCGCGCTCACGGCATAGTGCGAGTCGACCAATTCGAAACCCTGATCGAGGCACCACCCCTGCTGATGGCTGAAACCAGGGGCCGGGCGATCCGGCGGGACAAGCCGGTCGCGGTGATCACCACCACCGGCGGCGGCGGCGCGATGGTCGTCGACCGGCTGGGCGCATACGGGATCGAGGTTGCCGGCGCTTCGGCAAAGGTGCGGGAGCGGCTCGCCGAACGGGGCGTCAGGCTGGGTTCCGGAAAGCTCACCGACGTGACCCTGGCCGGCGCGAACTACGATGCGATGATGGCTGTCCTGGAGGCTTTCGTCACTTGCGAGGAATTCTCGGTCGTGGTCGTCACCGTCGGCTCATCGGCGCAGTTCCGGCCCGAGAACGCAGTGCAGCCGATCATCGATGTGGACAAAAGCGCGGCGCCGGTTGCCGCCTTCATGGTCCCCGAAGCCAATCAGGCCCTGCGTGCCCTCGGCGCCGCCGGGATCGCCGGGTTTCGTACCGCCGAAAGCTGTGCCGAGGCGGTTCGGGCCCTGCTGGAGCGACGCCCACCCCGCCCGAGGTCCGTACAGTCGCCGTATATTCTGCCCGCCGGCTTCCTGCCGGGCGCACAGGACGAACGCGCCTCTCTCGCGATCATGGCCGGGCTCGGTATACCTGCCATCGAAACAACCGTCATCCCTCCGGGTGCGTCGGTGCCGGCCGGGCTCGCCTATCCCGTCGCGGCCAAGATCCTCTCAGCCGATGTGCCGCACAAGACCGAAGCCGGCGGCGTGATTCTCAACATCGCGGATGCATCCGCCCTCGAGTCGGCAATCGAGCGCATCCATGCTTCGGTTTCCGATAGGTATCCGGAAGCCGAAATCGAGGGCATTTCGGTGCAACCAATGACCCGGGGCCTCGCCGAGGCGCTGATCGGCTTCACCCGCGACGCCGAGGTCGGCCCGGTTGTGACCTTGGCAGTGGGGGGCATCATGGCGGAAATCCACGGTGACGCGGCGGTGCGCCTGGCGCCGGTCGACCGGGAGGACGCCTTCGAGATGACCCAGGAGGTCAGGGGCCTTGCTCCGGTTCGCGGCTACCGAGGGTTGCCGAAAGGTGATCTGGACGCCCTCGCCGATGCCATCGTCGCACTGTCGCGCCTTGCGTCGTGCGACGGCGCGACGATGCTTGAGGCGGAGATCAATCCGTTGATCATACGCGGCGAGGGCAACGGCGTGATCGCCGTGGACGGTCTCGTCGTTCTCGGCGCGCCGGCTGCCTGACAGGGGAACTTATGGCAACGGGGAACGGATAGGACCATGGCCAATGAGACCGGCACCGGCGCCGATCATCCCGGCGTCATCGCGCCGCCGCCGGTCATCTACGCGGGGAGTGCCGCTCTGGCGATGCTGCTTCATTGGCTGGTCCCTGTGGCGCTGCCTGCCTTTCTGCGGGTGGAGAACCGCCACGGTGCCGGACCTGTCCTAGCGGTCGTGTCGGTGACGCTGGCGATGATCGCGGTCCGGCAGTTCCGAAAGGCCGGCACCAATGTTCCGCCCTGGCTTCCGGCCACCACGATCGTCGAAACCGGACCCTACAGTGTCACCCGCAACCCGATGTATATTGGACTGACCGGCTTCTACATCGGGATCGGCCTGATCGTCGGTAGCGTCTGGTTCGCGGTTCTTTTCGTCCCGATGATCTTCGTCATGCACTACGGCGTGATCCTGCGCGAGGAAGCGTATCTGGAACGGAAGTTCGGAGACGACTATCTCTCCTACAAGGCGCGCGTCCGGCGCTGGATCTGAGAATATATGGGGTGGCCATGCTCGGCCCAGGATGGGCGGGTGTTGCACAAAATCCTGAATCAAAACGCTAAATTCGCCCGAGTAGCGGGCCGGGCTTGACTTTCGATCCCCATGCCCCCTTATCTGAGCACAACGATGCACCTTCAGGGCCGTTCATCGAACGGCCGCCGTGTTGGCGGACACCCCGCCGCCGGCCATGTTCTTACCGACAGATGCAGGCGTTTCGTCAGGCCGGCTGCCATTTGCGAGCCCGTGCCGCCAAAGCTTGCATTGTGCACGCGCGTCCGCCGGTCGACAGAAATGGCCGCCGGGCTGTTCATTATTTTGGAAAGACAACACTGAATGACCGAGTTTACGGGCTTTGATTTGGCCCAGCCGATTCTTCGCGCGATCGCCGAGGAAGGCTATACCGCGCCCACCCCGATCCAGGAAAAATCCATCCCGCCGCTGTTGGAAGGCCGCGACCTGCTGGGGGTTGCCCAGACCGGTACCGGCAAGACGGCGGCTTTCGCGCTGCCTCTGCTGCACCGCCTGGGCCAGAACCCGGGCAAGCCCGATCATCGACGCCCTAGGGCCCTGATCCTGGCCCCGACGCGCGAACTCGCCGGGCAGATCCACGACAGTTTGAGGGCCTATGGCCGTTACCAGGGACTGCGTATCGGCGTGGTCTTCGGCGGAGTATCCATCCGTCCGCAGATCAAGAACCTGTCGCACGGGGTCCATATCCTGGTCGCGACGCCCGGGCGTCTGCTCGACCTGATGGATCAGGGCCACGTCATGCTGGAGAACATCGAGGTGTTCATCCTCGACGAGGCTGACCGGATGCTCGACATGGGATTCATTCCGGATGTCCGCAAGATCGTCGCCAAGCTCTCCATGCGCCGTCAGACGCTGATGTTCTCAGCGACCATGCCGGGGCCGGTGGCGGCGCTTGCGGAGACGATGCTGAAGGACCCGGTCCGGGTCGAGGTCACCCCTGCCGCGACGACGGTGGAAAAGATCCAGCAACGCGTCCTGTTCGTCGAGAAATCGAAGAAACGGGACCTTCTTGTCGATCTCTTGAACGACGAAAGCATTGAGCGGGTCCTGATCTTCACCCGCACCAAACACGGCGCCGATCGTGTCGCCAAGCAATTGCTGCGGGAAGGGATCGATGCCGACGCGATCCATGGCAACAAGGCGCAGAATGCCCGCCAAAGGGCTCTCGAAGCCTTTCGCAAGGGCACGATCAGGGCCTTGGTCGCGACCGATATCGCGGCCCGTGGCATTGATGTCGACGGGGTCACCCATGTGATCAATTTCGACCTGCCGAACGAGCCGGAGAGCTATGTGCACCGCATCGGACGCACCGCGCGCGCCGGCGCGGCGGGGGTGGCGATCGCATTCTGCGACCTCGACGAGAAAGCGCTGCTCCGCGATATCGAGAAAACCATTCGCCAGCCGGTGCCGGTCTTCGCGGATCATCCCTACCATTCCGACGAGATCGCCAACGATCCGGGCACGACCAAGCGGCCTAAGCAACAACAGAACCAGCGCGGGCGCGGTGCGCGCAAGCCCTACGATCCGCGTGACACCGCCGCTCCCAAGCGTGGCGGCGGACACGGCCGGGTTCGGCGCCAGTCCGGCCGAGCGCCGGGGCGTGCGGCCTGATTACGCCAACTTGGTGAGGCCTTGAACGGACTCAGCCGTAAAGGAAACCCTTCGAGACGGCGCAGTTTTCAGCCAACCGAGAGAGTGATCTTGCCGAAATGCTGGTTCGCCTTCATGCGGGCCAGCGCGTCGGCGACCTGGTCCATCGGATAGGTGCGGTCCATCGGCAGCGAGAGTTTGCCCTCGACCACCGCGTCACCCAGATCCGCCCAGGTGCGCCGCACGATTTCGCGGATTTCCTCGATCGTCCGGGTACGGAAGGTGACGCCGATATAGTTGATCCGCCGGGCCGCGTGCAGGTCGAAGTTGAAATCGCCGGAGAACCCTCCGAGCCGCCCGACATTGATGATCCGGCCCTTGATCTTGGTGGCGGCCAGGTTCTGATTCGCGACATAGCCGGAGACCTGGTCGACGATGGTGTCCACGCCTTCGCCGCCGGTCGCTTTCAGTACCTGATCGACCCAGCCGGGATCACGGGGATCGACAGCGAGATCGGCGCCGAATTCGGACAGCCGGGCCCGACGCTCGGCATTGGTGGAACTTCCGACCACAAGCGCGGCGCCTTTCAGCTTGGCGATCTGCATGCCCATAATGCCGACGCCGGAGCTGGCGCCCTGGATCATCACGGTCTTGCCCGGCCCCGCCATGCCGTGGGTAACCACCGCATCGTGCATCGTCTGCAGCGCGACCGGCAGGGTGGCCGCCGTCTCGTAGCTCATGTTGGTATCCGGGATCCTGACCGTGCGGCCGTGGTCGGCCACGGCGTACTCCGCCCAGGCGGCAGCGGTGGAGCACATCACCCGGTCGCCGACGGCAAAGCCCGTGACCTCCGAGCCGACTTCCGCCACCTCACCGGAAACCTCCATGCCGACGATCGTGCCGGGCCCGCCGATGGCGCCATGTGCCATGCCGCTGGCGACCATCAGGTCCGCCCGGTTGAGACCGCAGGCGCGCACCCGCACCAGCACCTGGGATGCTCCCGGCTTCGGCGCCGGTGCGTCCAGAATTTTGACGCCATCATCGGTAACGGTCACGGCCTTCATGGTCTAAGCTCCCTTGCTATCTGCGATCACCGGCGCGCGAGATTATGCCCCGCGCACCACGAACCAGCCATTGCGGAAATCCGGCTTGCCGTAGCGGAATTCGCCGCCCTCTAACATTTCCATCGATCCGCCAGCCGCCAGCAGAACCCCATGTCCGGCGGCAGTATCCCACTCCATGGTCGGGCCGGTGCGCGGGTAGAGGTCCGCCTCGCCGCGCGCGACTAGACAGAACTTCAACGCCGAGCCGCGCGAGATCGATTCCTTCACCGGACGTGCGGCGATGTAGTCTTCCAGTTCCGGGCTGCGGTGCGACCGGCTGGCGACCACGACCAGGGCCTCGGGATCAGCGGTGCGGACCGAAATCGGCCGGCGCCGTCCATCCGAGGATTCCTCGAACGCACCTTCGCCGACGATCCCGGCCCAGACCAATCCGTTCACCGGGGTCATCAATACGCCGAGCGTGGGCCTGTTATCGACGATCAGTCCGATATTGACGGTGAAATCACCATTGCGGCTGATGTACTCCTTGGTGCCGTCAAGGGATCGACCAGCCAGAAAGTGCCTCCGGACACGTCGGGATATCGCCTGCGTCGACGCTTTCCTCCGAGACGACCGGAATCTCCGGCGTCAGTTTCCGCAGGGCCGGAACGATGACCGCGTCGGCCGCCCGGTCCGCTGCCGTGACGGGCGAGCCGTCGATTTTCATCGACTTCGATCCGTCCCTCGTAATATTCCATGATCACATCGCCGGCCTTGCGGGCAATGGCGATAACGGCGTCGAGACGGGCTTGATCGGTCATTGAGTCTCCGATGGCGCGTGGCCGGAACGGGTTTGACGGATGAGGCGCGCATGCTAGTCGCTTGATCGCGGCGCGCCAATCAAGGATGTGACGAAACATGTGCGGACGTTACAGCATCACGACCGCGCCCGAAGCGATGCGGCAGTTGTTTCAGTTCGAAGGGCAACCAAACCTTCAGCCGCGATACAATCTGGCGCCGACCCAAACGGCGCCGGTGGTCCGGGAACGTGACGGTAAGCGGCATCTCGACATTCTGCGCTGGGGCCTGCTGCCCAAGTGGTCGAAGGACGCGTCCGGCGCGGCCAAGATGATCAACGCCAGATCGAGACCATTGCCGAGAAACCCGCCTATCGCGACGCCTTCCGTTCCCGCCGCTGCCTGGTGCCGGCGGACGGATTCTATGAATGGCAGGTCCGCGGCAATACCAAGCAGCCCTATCGCGTGTGTCTATCGGACGGCGCGACCTTCGCCTTTGCCGGGCTTTGGGAGGCCTGGCCCGACCCGAGCGACGGCGGTGCGATCGTCGAGACCTTCACGATCGCCACCGTGACCGCCGCGCCGTCGATCGCCCATATCCATCACCGGATGCCGGTGATCCTGGAGGATGGCGACCATCAAACCTGGTTGACCGGAAGCATGGTCGCGGCGGCAGAACTCCTTAAACCCCTGTCCGACGTCAAACTCCGGAGTTTCGAGGTATCGCCACGGGTCGGCAATGTGCGGAACGACGATTCGTCATTGCTTGAACCGCATGTGGAGCGCGAGCCAACCTTGTTTTGAGCGCAGCCGATCAGCGGCAGCGGCTTAAGATTTCGGCCTTTTCCGAGCTTCCGAGGAAACCGCTTTCCGTTGTGGCGCCGGCGAGCTGGATGTCGTTGTCCGTCACCCGGCGATAGTGTTCGACCAATTCCGGAGAGCGCCGCAGGTAGAACACGAACTCATCCTGCAGGGTCTCGCTGATCAAGGTTTTTTCCGGCGATACCTGGCCGTCGACACTTCGGACATACCCCTCTTTATCGAATTCAATATAGGTGGTCTCACATTTCCGGGGTGACCAGCGCCCCAGCAATGTGGTTGCGACACCGAGGTGACGAACAACCTGGCCAGTGGTGAGGGGTTCAACCAATTTTTCGCCAGCCATTCTCCCGCCGGCCGCCATCGAGCTTTTCTCGCTCATTTCCGGTTTCGCGCCTTGGCGGGGCATCGTCTCGGCGCCGTCATGCGACCCCATGCGCAGATAAGCGCCGATCCCGAGTTTGTCCGCGGTTTCAAGCAGAAGAGGATGCTGGAGGTACACCAGGGCCCCGACCGCGACCCAGAAGGATAGAAAGAGGACGAGGAAGATGAAGCCGAAAATCTTGCCGATGGAGCGGCGGCGTACCGGCGGCGGCGCATCGTCGAACCGGAACGGCTCGTCATTCCGCGCACCCGTCGATGTCGCCCGGGTTTGTGCCCTAAGCCAGGGAACCGGCTCCTCGTCATCTTCTTTTTCGTTCTCGATGTCATCCGACGCGTCACCGCCGGCGGCGGTATCATCAAAACCGCCCCAAGGACGAGACTCTTCGTCGATATCTTCCGATGCCTGCCGGCTCATCCAAGGCGGTGTTGCGTCTTCTGCCTCGGGCTCGCGAGAGCCGACGATTTCGTCCGATCCCTCTTCGTCCAGCGGGGAAGGCGGAAGTTCCGGTTCCGGCTCTTCTCGCGTTGATGGAGCGACCGGCTCGTCCTCCGCTTCATCTTCGTCTTCGATCTCAAGCGAAGGGCGCTCCAAGGTTTCGTCCCAGTCGGAGACGCCCGGCGACACTTGATCCTCGCCGTCGCCCTCCGCTTCGTCCGAGATGCCGAGGTCGATGCTCGATTGATCGATATAGAAGAGCTGCTCGTAGACCCATTTCTCCGAGGCTTGATCGAAATTCGCGCCGACGATGCGGATTTCCGCATCCACGGGCGAGGCGAGCTGATCGGCCAGACCGGAGGTCAGCACCGCCACGGATTCGGATTGCTCAAGCGTATCCCACGCCTGTCCGGATTTGACTTGCAGAAAGTAGTAAGAAAAGCGTTTGGCCATGCCGTTACCCGATGGGAGCTACTAGCGTCGGTCTTCTTGGATCAGGCGTGTCGCCTTTTCCACGTCGAGCGGTCGGGAGAAATGAAATCCCTGGGCGAACTGGCAGCCCAGGGCATGGAGTTGCGCATGCTGTTCCGGCGTTTCCACGCCCTCGGCGATGACATCGAGGCGCAGGTTGCGGGCCAGCATCGTGATGGTCCGGACGATCTCCAGGTTCTGATAGTTCCGGCTCATGTCGCCGATGAACGACTTGTCGATCTAGAGGGTATCGATTGGGAATGTGTGCAGGTAGCTCAACGAGGAATAGCCGGTCCCGAAATCGTCGACACACACCTTGATGTCGAGTTCCTTCAATTGGTTCAGCATCGTGACCAACCGTTGCGCGTTCTCCATCAGCACGCTTTCGCTGATCTCCAGCTTCAGGGACGACGCGCCCAGACCAGATCCGTGGACCGCGTCCATGATGCCGTTGACCAGATCCGAGCGTCCGAACTGGCGGCTCGACAGGTTGACGCTGATCTCGAGCTGCTTGCTGGCCGACCGGCCCTCGTTCCAAATCAGCATTTGCCGGCACGCCTGCCGCAGGACCCATTGGCCCAGTGAGTCGATCTGACCGGTTTCCTCGGCCAGCGGAATGAACTCGCCCGGTGAGATCGGACCGAGTTCCGCATGGTCCCAGCGCAGCAAGGCCTCGAACCCGCTGATCCGGCCGTTGGTCAGCGACACGATCGGCTGATAGTGCAGTTTCATTTCGTCGCGCTCGAGCGCGCGCCGCAGGTCGGTGTCCAGATCGATCGGCGTGACCGGCGACATCCGCAAGCCCCGAATCGAAGATCACGCTCCGCGCCTTGCCCAGTTCCTTGTCCCGATACATCGCCAATTCGGAGTCGCGAAGGATATCTTCCGGGCGTTCATAATCGTTCTCGGAATGCGCGATGCCCATCGAGGCCGTAGCGAACACCTCCTTGTCGCGGAGCGTGAACGGACTCGACAGGGACTTCTGCAGATCCTCGGAGATGCTTTTCGCGTCTCCTGGGGTGGCTACGTCCTCCATCAGGATGGCAAACTCGTCGCCGCCGAGCCGGGCGACCGTATCGCCGAATTTCAGGCTTTGTTCGAGCCGCCGCGACGCGGCGATGATCATGTCGTCGCCATGGACATGGCCAAGACTTTCGTTGACAAGCTTAAATCGATCGAGATCGAGATAGATCACCGCAAAACGGGTGGACGGGTGGCGGATCCGTCTCGCCAAGGCCCGGCGCACGCGCTCCAGAAACATGATGCGGTTTGCGAGTCCGGTCAGCGGGTCGTGCAGGGCGTCATGGACCGCCTGCTGCTCTGCGTGCTTGCGGTCGGTGATATCGGTCTGCGAGCCCGGAATCCGATGTGCGGTTCCGTCTCCGCCCCGCACGGCAAGTCCACGCACCAGCATCCAGCGATGATCATCGTCCGCGTGGCGCATCCGGTGTTCGATCTCGAAATGCGAGACCGCCCCGCCGAGATGCGCATCGAGCATGCCTCTCACGCGGTCGACATCGTCGGAATGGATTCTGCCGAACCATTCGTCGACGGAATCGCCGATATCGGTCTCTTCGTGACCGAGCATCTCTTTCCAGCGGCGGGAATAGAAGACCTTGTTGCTTTTCAGGTCCCAGTCCCAAAGGCCGTCATTGGCGCCGGCCGCGGCAAGCGCATAGCGTTCCTCGCTTTCGCTCAACCTGCGGGCGGCGAGGCGTGCCGCCGTCACGTCGCTGTAGGTCGCGACGAAACCGCCACCGGCCAGTGGATTGACCCGGATTTCCGGTATCACGCCCGCTGCGGTTTCCTGATCGAAACGGACCGGGCCGCTGTCGAAACTTTGCTTCATGGCGCGTTCGGCGACGGCGCCGGGTTCTCCGGGTCCGAGGTCGCCGCGCGCCGCGATGTAGCCGAGGATGTCGCGCAGCGGCGTGCCGACCTGGGCGAAACGATGCGGCAGATCCAGCAGTTCGAAGTATCGCCGGTTCCAGGTCATCAGCCGAAGCTCGGCGTCGACTGCGACAAGCGCCTGAGGAATGTTTTCCAAAGTCCCGCGCAGCAGGGCGTTGCGCTGTTCGGCGCTGTCACGCTCTCGCATATGGGCGGTAACGTCGCCCAGGAAGACAACAATGGCACCATTTTCGGCGTGCGAGACCCGCCGCTCTATCCAGCCGCCCCCCGGTTGCGGCTCCTCCAATGAGGTGCCGGGAGACGCGTAGAAACTCCGGCGTGCCTTCGCCCAGGCCTCGACATCCTGGACCAGACCCGTGTCCTCTCTCCACCGCCCCTCTGCCTCAAGGGTTTCGTCCAGGCTCGCGCCGGTGTGGAAAGCGTCGGCGATCGAGCCATGCATCTCCAGAAAGTGCTTGCTGACATAGATCAGCCGGCCGTCGGCGCCGAATACGCAAAATGCCTCGCCGGTTGCATCGAGGATCCGCTCGACGCTTTGCTCAACCGGTATGAAGGCATGGCTGACCTTGGCGTTCATGACCGTCGCCAAGCTGAAAAGCCCGCCGGTCGGGGCAGGCCCACGGTCGCGGGAGCGTGAGGATCAAACCACACGTCTTCGAAACTCCGATTCGCGTCAAGCCTTGAACAGTATCAGGACGTTAACGCCATTGTCACTGAAATCCGACCACGTCCGAGGCCGCCCCGGCCTTGATCGCGTCGCGGTAGTAACGCCAGAGCAAGTGTGCGGCGACGCTGCGCCAGGGACGCCAGGGCTCGGCGATCCGGTCCAGCTCTTGGGGCTTGGGGCGCTGCTCAAGACGTTTGATCACCCGAGCCGCTTCCTGGAGAGCGATATCTCCGGCGGGCCAGATGTCGGGCCGGCCCAGGCAGAACATCAGATAGATCTCGCCGCTCCATCGCCCAAAGCCGAGCTGAGCGGTGAGTGACGATAACGCCTCCGCGTCCCCGAGAGCTGCGAGACCGGCCGGATCGAAGCGGCCTGAAACGACGTTGTCAGCGAGTGCGAGCGTGTAGCGGATCTTTGGACGGCTGAACCCGACGGACCGCAATCCCTCCTCTCCCAAGGTCAGCATCCCGCGGGCGGTAACCGGTCCGGTTTCGGTCAGCCGGCCCCAGATCGCCGCCGCCGACTGGAGCGAAACCTGCTGTGAGACGATGATATTGACCAGTGTTCCGAAGCCGGGGTCGCGCCGCCGCTGTTCCGGGGCGCCGACCCGTCCGATCGCTTCCGCGAGGTCGGGATCGACCGACGCCAGATGTGCGAGGCCGCCGGCGATGTCCAGATCCGCGGGACCCTCAGGCATCGCGTCCGGCGGCTTCCCTGGCAGCTTCCTCCATGGTCATGAACGTAGCGCCGCCGTTCTTGAGGTGCCGGATCAGCCGGTCCATCACCTTCATCCGGTGACCTCTTCCGGACACGAAGGGATGGAAGGTGTAGGTGATCACGCCCCAGTCCAGGATCTCGGTCATGTAGTCGAAATCCTCGGTCCAGTTGGCCAGGGCGTCGGCGCCCGGCCGCAAGCCCGGCAGAATTCCCGCCGGGCCGATCAGGTATTCGAAATACGGAAAGTCATCGAGGCTCCAGCTGATCGGCATTTCCAGCAGCGTCGTGACCTTGCCGAACCGGGCCGGCTCCAGGAGCGGCGCTTCGTCGCCGGACCGCGCAAAATACGGCAGATAGTCGTGCCCCATCAGGCTGCTGTCATAGACGAAGCCATTGGCGATCAGCAGATCCAAAGTATGGGGGCTGAGATCCCAGGACGGCGAGCGATAGCCCCGGGCCTTGCGGCCGCTGATCTTCTCGATCTGCTCGTTGGCGCGCAGCAGCTCGGCTTCTTCCTCCTCGCGGCTCAGGTCCGACGGCTTGCGGTGGGTCCAGCCGTGGTGACCGATCTCGTGGCCCTCGTCATGGACCCGCCTGCAGATATCCGGAAAGGTCTCCAGCGTGTGACCGGGGATGAAGAAGGTCGCCTTGATGTCGTAACGGGCCAGAAGGTCGAGGATCCGCTCGGTGCCGGTGATCCCGAACTCTCCGCGCGAAAGCGGTGTGGGCGTCGTCATGCCCCGTGCAATCCACAGGGAAAGCGCATCGAAATCATAGGTCAGACAGGCGACATGGCGCGGCATTCTGCATTCCTCTCGGACATCGGCGTGAAGCTCGGACACAACGATACGGTCGTTGCATAGCCCAGAACAATGCCGCAATCTTCGAGGCCGATGCAGCACGCGATCGGCCTGTTCAAGGGAGACGGGGATGTCCGAACCGCACGAGCTATCCGCGACCGAGGCCGCGCGGCGGATCAAGGCCGGCACACTGAGCGCCGAGGCACTGATGCGGTCGTGCCTGGAACGCGTGGCGGCGCGGGATGCGGTAGTACATGCATGGGCGCATCTCGATCCGGACCAGGCGATCGCCGGCGCCAAGGCGGCGGACGCGGCAGGCAATCCAGGTCCTCTCGCCGGGGTTCCGGTCGGCGTCGTCAAGGACATCATCGATACCGCCGACATGCCGACCCGTCATGGCTCGACGATCACGGCGTCAACCGCCCGCAAACCGACGCGGCGGTAGTCACTCTGACGCGCCGGCACGGCGGCGTGGTCATGGGCAAGACCGTGACGACGGAATTCGCCTGGCGCAATCCGGGCCCGACCGGCAATCCGCACAACCCGGCCCATACGCCCGGCGGTTCTTCCAGCGGTTCGGCGGCGGGTGTCGCGGATAAGCAGTTTCCCCTCGCCTTTGGCACCCAGACCGCGGGTTCCGTGATCCGCCCCGCGGCCTATTGCGGCGCGGTCGGCTTCAAACCCAGCGTCGGGACCCATCCTCGAGAAGGCGTGAAGGAACTGTCGAACTATCTCGATACCGTGGGCTGCTTTGCCCGAAGTGTAGAAGACGCGGCGTTTTTTGACGCTGCTTTGCGGGGCGCGGCGCCGCCGGCGCTGGACGGGTTCGGCGCGGCGGCGCCTCGGATCGGCGTGATGGTACCGTTTCGCATCGAAGCTTCCAATGAGGCTCTGAGCGCTCTCGAGACGGTTTGGCGCCGAGCCGAGAAAGCCGGCGCGGCGGTCGTCGATATGCCGTCCAGCACCGGCTTCGAGGCTCTGGCCGACCTCCAGACCTTGGTGATGACCGGTGATGCCGGCCGCGCCCTGCGGTTCGAGTACGAGCGGCACCCGGAGCGCCTGACCCGGTTCTACCGCGACAATATTGCATTGGGTCTCGCCATGTCGGACGGCAATCTCGCGGCCGCCAAGGCACGCGCCGATGCGGCGCGGAAGGAACAGGCGGCCCTGTTCGAGAATGTCGACGTTATCCTGACACTACCGGCTCCGGGTGAAGCGCCGGCGGGGCTCGCTTTTACCGGCGACCCGTTGTTCAACCGGGTCTGGACCCTCCTCGGCTGGCCCTGCGTCACCGTGCCGTGTGGAACCGGGCCGAACGGCCTGCCGCTTGGCGTTCAGATCGTCGGCCCGGCCGGTGCCGACGCGCACACTCTGGCCGCCGCCGCGTGGCTGGAGAAATGTCTGTCCTGAGAGTACCGGAGGTACCGCAATGCGCCTGCAATTCATGACCTGGGCCGAGGTTGAGCGGCACCTGAAGACCTCCAAGGGGATCATCATCCCGATCGGCTCCACCGAACAGCACGGTCCGATCGGTCTGATCGGGACCGATGCGATCTGCCCCGAGGTGATCGCCGATCTCGCCGCCGAGACGACCGGCGCACTGATCGGCCCAACCATCTCCGTGGGCATGGCCCAGCACCATCTGGCCTTTCCCGGATCCATCGCGTTGCGGCCGACCACGCTGATCGCGGTGATCAAGGACTATGTTCTCTCGCTGGCCCGCAACGGGTTCGAGCGGTTCTATTTTCTGAACGGGCACGGCGGCAACATCGCCACGGTCGGAGCCGCTTTCTCGGAGATTCATGCGGAACGAAGTTTCGAGGCGAATTCGAGCCGTCCACCCATCCGCTGCAAGTTGGCCAACTGGTTCGGGTTTCCGGAAGTCATGGAGCTGAGCAAGGAAATCTATGCCGGTCGCGACGGCCGGCACGCCACGGCTTCCGAAGTCGCGGTCACGCAATATGCCTATCGCGAGCACATCAAGAAGGCGGACATGGAGCCGGCCCCGCCCGCCCCTCGGTCCTTCCAGGATGCCGAGGACTATCGCAAGCTTTTCCCCGACGGGAGGATCGAGGCGGACAGCTTCCTGGCGACGCCTGAGCACGGCGAGCGTTTCGCGAAGACCAGCGCCGCCTGCGTCGCCAAGGATTTCGCGGCATTTATGGCCGAAGACTAGTACTCCTTTCATTGCTCACGCCTCGGCCCTTGACCTTCCAGTCACCGGAAGCATTATTGAACCCTGACCGGCAAGCGGTGGAGGAACGGAATGAATATCGGCGCCGCTGAACAGGCATCGGGTCTGCCGGCCAAGACGATCCGCTATTATGAGGATATCGGCCTGCTGGTGCCCGCGCGCCGGGACAACGGCTATCGGGACTATGGCCAGACCGACGTGCACAAGCTCACTTTTCTGAAACGCGCCAGAGGCCTCGGGTTTTCGATCGAGGACTGCCGGGCCCTGTTGTCGCTTTATGAGGACCGCAACCGGGCGAGTGCCGATGTCCGGGCGCTGGCGCACACCCACCTGCACCGGATCGAAGCCAAGATCGCCGAGCTCGAGGGTCTGCGGGACGCCCTGTCCTCGCTGGTCGAAGCTTGTCACGGCGATGCCCGTCCGGACTGTCCGATCCTCGATGATCTTTCAGGCGTTCCGGCGGACAGCCACTGATGCGCCGGCGAGTCGTATCGATCCTGGTGTCCTTGTTCGCGGTGGGCCTTTTGGCGTCCGGTCTCGGGGTTTCGTTCCTTGGTGACGGCGGCGGCTACCGCATCAGCCCGGAGGTGACCCCCGCCCCGCCCCGCCCCGCCGGCGCCGGTCAGCCGGGAGCCGCGCCCCGGACCATGCCGCCCGCCGTCACGCCGGCACGTTTCAGGCTCCGGCCGGACGACGCGGCCCTGGTCGCCGAGGGAAAGCGCGTCTACGCCGCGCACTGCGCCTCCTGCCATGGCGTCAATCTTGAGGGGCAGGCGAACTGGAGAGAGCGTGGTCCCGACGGCAAGCTCCCCGCGCCGCCGCACGACGCGTCGGGCCACACCTGGCATCATCCGGACGGCATGCTGTTCGCGATCACCAAATTCGGGTCGACCCGGATCACCGGCCAACCGTCCGAGATGCAAGGCTATTCGGAAATCTTGAGCGACGAGGAGATCATCGGGGTCCTGTCTTTCATCAAGAGTACATGGCCCCCGGAAATCCGCGCCCGCCATGACGAAATTTCGGCCAAGGGACGGGGGCAATGAGCCCGTCGGGGCGATTCCTGGAGCGCCGGGTGTTGGCGGCGTTCTGTTTGATCGCCACGTTCGCTTTACTCCCGGTTGGAGGCCCGTCCCAGGCGCATGAGGGCGCGACCGGCGCAGTCAAGGAGCGTCAGCAGGGCATGATCGCCTTGAAAGAGGCCATGAAGGCCTGGAAGACCGCATTGGAGTCGCCTGACGGTCCCAAACCGGATGCCATCGACGCGATCGCGGTCCGGCTCTCCGAAAACGCCGGTGCCCGGCTCTTGAGCCTGTTCCCCGAAAACGGGCCAACACGCCATACGGACGCCGTGCCGGAAATCTGGACCGACTGGAAGACCTTCAGCCGGCTTGCCAATGATCTCGAGGAGAGGGCTCTGTCGTTGCAGAAAGCGAAAGCCGACAAGGTCGTGCTACGCTCGGAGTTCCAGACCGTGGGAATGATCTGCAAGGCATGTCATGAGCGTTTCCGCAAACCTTAGAGGGTTGCTTTTCCGGGCCGGGCTCGCCGGAATGCTCATGTTACTGCCGGGCCGGGCCGATGCGGCGGAGAAATGGCGCGAACTCGTCGAAGCCGCCGGTTACGCCTATGAGGCGCGCC
Organism: Alphaproteobacteria bacterium; assembly: GCA_038146985.1. Classification (GTDB taxonomy): domain Bacteria; phylum Pseudomonadota; class Alphaproteobacteria; order Thalassobaculales; family Thalassobaculaceae; genus JADHLJ01. The sequence continues at coordinate 5,905 of JAYQSQ010000018.1, read as the reverse complement.
GTCCGGTGCAGGCGCAGCAGCTCCTCGAAGAGGCGGTCGGCCATACCGAGCCGGATCCGAAGCGCGCGCCGCGGTGCTGAACAATCTGGCCATCGTTCTGGAAGCCAACGGGTTCCTCGACGCCGCCGAGATGCTGTATGGCCAGGTCATCGGGATCTGGGCCAAGGTCCTCGGCCAGGACACCAGGGCGTCTCGCGGACCCTCAGCAATCTCGAGGATCTGCACCATCGGCGCAAGAGTGGACAAGGCGCTTGAGGCCTACGAGGTGGCCATCACGACGATCGAACATGCCCAGGGCGCCGATGCGGCTGGTGTGCGGCGTGCGCTTTACGATAGCTATTCGAAACTGCTCGACGAAATGGGCCGGCCCGCCGTGCCGACGCGGCGCGCCAACGGGCCTTTCCGCCGGAAACTGAACACCGCAAGGGGATGGAGAACACGTCATGGATCAAGGGATTGCCGGCCGCAGGGCATCGTTACAGGTCGGGCCGGGGGCTCCGGCCGGGCCTGTGCCACCTCGCTTGCCCCGGGCCGGCTGCGTGGTCGTGGTCAACGGCATCGATCGGTGCGCCTCGCCGAGACCGCCGGTGAGATCCGGCGCGCCACCAACGCCGAGATCATCAGAAGTGGCCGCCGACGTCACCACCCTTGGCCAGGACGCGCTCTTCAACGCCTGTCCAGGCCCGACATTCTGATCACGAATGCGGGCGGCCCACCCTACAAGAACTTCCGCGAGCTTGAGCGCGAGGCGATGCTGACCGGTGTCACCTGGAACATGATCACGCCGATCGAACTGATCCAGCGCACCGTCGACGGCATGGCCGAGCGCGGCTGGACGGATCCTCAACATCACCTCGGTTTCGGTGAAGATGCCGATCTTCGGCCTTGATCTATCAGAAGCCGCGCGTACCGACCTGACCGCCTTCTGCGCCGGCGTCTGCCGGTCGGTGGCGCCAGTCGGGGTGACGATCAATCACATCCAGCCCGGCATCTTCGATACCGACCGCTATCGCGGCGGCGTCGAGGCGGCGGCGAGACCTACGGCATCAGCCATGAGGAGGCGCACCAGCGGCGCGTTGCCCAGGTGCCCGCCGGTCGGACCGGCACGCCCAGGAATTCAGCGAGGCCGCCGCGTTCCTGTGCAGCGCCCAGGCCGGCTATATCACCGGTCAAAGCCTGCTGCTGGACGGCGGCATGTATAACAGCGCGTTTTAAGCATGGCGCGGGATTGACCTTCCTAATGCGCCGCGGCCAGCTGGCGCCGGTGCCGGCATCGGCGATCAGCGGGACCGAGATTTCCGACGGCCGGCTGGGCGGCGCCCTCATGACCTCGCGGACCAAGTCCTTGGTCGCGTCAGCGTCAGACGTCCGGTACCTCGAACAAAAGCTCGTCATGCACGGTCAGGAGCATGCGGGCGCGAGATACCAGCATTCTCGAGTGCCCGGGTACCGGATCATCGCGCGCTTGATGATGTCGGCGGCGCTGCCCTGGATCGGCGCGTTGATTGCGGCCCGCTCGAGAGAAGGATCGGCGGGCCGGATTGCTGTCCCCATGATGCCGCTCAAGTGCACCTTGCGGCCGAACAGGGTCTCGACATAGCCCTTCTCGCGCCTCGGCCTTGGCGGCGTCCATATAGGAGCGGATCTCGGGGGTAACGCTCGAAATAGGCATCGATATAGGCCTTCGCTTCGCCCACCGGGATGCGCAGGTTGCGGGAGAGACCGAAGCTCGACATGCCATAGATGATGCCGAAATTGATCGCGCTTGGCATTGCGGCGGACCATCGGGTCCATGCCTTCGATGGGCACGTTGAACACCTCGGAGGCGGTCTGGGCGTGGATGTCGATGCCCTCGTGGAACGCGCGCTTAAGGCTGTCGATATTGGCGATATGACGACAAGGCGCAGCTCGATCTGCGAGTAGTCGACGCTCAGCAACGTGTGGCCCGGCTCGGCGATGAAGGCAGTGCGAATCTTGCGCCCTCCTCGGTGCGGACCGGGATGTTCTCGGAGATTGGGATCGTTGGAACTGAGCCGTCCGGTATTGGCGCCGGTCATCAGTACGAGGTATGGATGCGGCCGGTATCCGGGTTGATGTCCTCGACCAGGGAGTCGGTATAGGTCGATTTCAGCTTGGACATCTGCCGCCAGTCCAGCACCCGGGCCGGCAGTTCGTGGCCGATCGCGGCCAAATCCTCCAGCACGTCGGCCCCGGTCCCGTAGGCCCCGGTCTTGGTCTTCTTGCCGCCTGGCAGGCCCATCTGGTCAAACAGGATATCGCCAAGCTGTTTGGGGGAGCCGATATTGAACTCGGACCCCGCGAGCTTGTGGATCTCGACCGCCTGTTCCTCGAGCCGCTTGGCGAAATCGGCCGACATCTCCCGAAGGATCGCCGGGTCTACCTTGATGCCGGCATTCTCCATCCCGGAAAGCACGGGGATCAGCGGACGTTCCAGGGTCTCGTATACCGTCGCCATACCGACCTTGGGCAGTTCCGGTTTCAGAAGCCGGTGCAGGCGCAAGGTCATGTCCGCGTCCTCGGCGGCGTAGTTCAGTGCCTTTTCCAGCGGCACCTCGGCAAACGGGATCTGGGTCTTGCCCTTGCCGCACACCTCCTCGTACTTGATGTTGGTATGGTCGAGATGCAGGTGCGAAAGCTCGTCGAGACCATGGCCGTGCAGGCCGCCTTCCATGACATAGGAAAGGCACATGGTGTCATCGACCGGCGCCACGGCGACGCCGCCGTTGCCTTCCTGCATCATCACCAGGACGTCGTATTTGATGTTGTGGCCGATCTTGAGAACGCCGGGATTTTCAAGCAGCGGCTTCAGACGCGCGATCGCTTCGTCGAAGGGGATCTGTGCCGGTGCCGGTGCGGTTTCGGACAAGAGACTGCCCTGGCTGTTGGAGCCGTGACGCAGCGGCACATAGCAGGCCCGGCCCGGCGCCGTTGCCAATGAAAGGCCGACCATCACCGCCTGGGTCGCGTCCAGCGAACTGGTTTCGGTGTCGAAGGCAACGACACCGGTGCTTTCGGCCTCGGCGATCCAGCGATCCAGCGCCTCGACATCCTGGACAAGTTCGTAGCGGGTCTCGCCCGAGGGTTCTTCCGCCACGCTCGCGGCGGGCAGTTCATGACCCGCGTCGGATAGCTCCGCCTCGTATCGGGCGATCAGGCGACGGAAGTTCTGGGCCTTGAGGAAGTCGAGCACCGTTGCAGGGTCCGGGTCGCGCACGGCCAGCGACTCCAGCGGAGCGGGCACTTCGATATCGGTCCTGAGGGTTACCAGCCGGCGGCTGATCCGCGCCATCTCGGCATGTTCGATCAGGCTTTCCCGGCGTTTCGGCTGTTTGATCTCACCGGCCCGCTCCAACAGCGTGTCGAGATCGCCGTATTCGGTGATCAACTGAGCCGCCGTTTTCACCCCGATGCCGGGAACGCCGGGGACGTTGTCGACGGAGTCGCCGGCCAGCGATTGGACATCGATCACCTTGTCCGGAGCCACGCCGAACCGCTCCATCACCTCGGCGGCGCCGATCTCGCGGTTCTTCATCGGGTCGTACATGGTCACGTCCGGCCCGACCAGTTGCATCAGGTCCTTGTCGGAGGAGACGATCGTGACCTCCGCCCCGGCCGCACTTGCCAGTCTGGCATAGGTCGCGATCAGATCGTCGGCCTCGAACCCATCCATCTCGATCGAGGCAACATTGAAGGCTTTCACCGCCTCGCGGATCAGCGCGAATTGGGGAACCAGTTCCTCCGGCGCAGGCGGCCGCTGGGCCTTGTACTGGTCATAGATCTCACTGCGGAAGGTCTTGCGGGAGGTATCGAAAATCACCGCGCAATGATCGGCATGCAGATCTTCGATCAGCTTGATCAGCATGTTGGTGAAGCCGAAAACCGCGTTGGTCGGCGTGCCGTCGGCCCGGTTCATCGGCGGCAAGGCATGAAAGGCGCGGAAAATGAATCCGGAGCCGTCCACCAGGTAGAAATGCGAGCGGCTGTTTTTCGTGGCGGTCTCGGCCATGGGGCGGTGTCCAGTTCGGGAGATCCGGCGGCAAAGGAGAGTCCGACTCTAACCGCGCGAGAGGGCTTGGCAAGGGCGGAGCGTGTCCGTGATGCAGCCGGCGCGCGGGATCCGCCGATACTTGCCCGGATCGGCGGCCATCCGCATAATTCGCCGACCCATCTCTGTCGAGGAGAGCCGCCATGCCCGCCGCAACCGATGTCCAGGCCCAGGTCCGCTATATCAACGCCGAATGGCGTGGCCGCGCGGAAAGCCCGCGCATCGGCTCCAAGGAATCACGGCGCGCCAACACCGCTTACCAGCCGGTAGAGATCTTCGACGCCCGGCCCCGCATCGCGGCCGGGGAAATCGGTCTCGAGAAGACCGGATTCACTCTCGCCACCAACAAGACATCCTGCACCGACTTCCGCGACGAAGAGGCGATCAAGCGCGACTATTTGCCCGAGGTCCTGGATCTGGTGTGCCGGCTTACCGGCGCCAGGGCGGCATATCACTACAGCCACCTTGTGCGCACCGAGACACCGATCGATTTTAACGACGGCTACGCTCGTTTCGTGCATTGCGACTACAATGTCCGGCGGATCGAGGAGATGTCCGAGACCGTGCTGCGCAATCACGGCGTGGAGCCACGGGAGACCTGGAGATATGCCTGGTTCAACACCTGGCAGCCGTTCGACAATCCCGCGATCAACAATCCGCTCGCCTTCATCGACGCCGGCTCACTGCCGGATGGGGACGTGATCGACTATTATTACACGGGCCGCAACCGGGACAGCCTGGTGGCCGCGCCCATCTATAATCCCGAACACCGGTGGTGCTATTTTCCGGAAATGACCACCGAGGAAGTGATCGTGCTCAAGCAGATGGACCAACGGCCGGGCCGGGTCGTCTATTGTCCGCACACCTCTTTCGATAATCCTCTGGGCGGTGACGCCGCCCCGCCCCGGCGCAGCATCGAGACGCGCATCGTCGCCGTCTTCGACTCGGACTGAACGCGGCTTCCGTCGCGGCGGCATCCAGAAAAGGCGGCTCGGCATGGGCAAAGGCGTGGTTCTTGTGATCGGCGCGGGCGACGCGACCGGCGGCGCGATCGCGAAACGCTTCGCGCGCGAGGGTTACGAGGCGGTGCTGACCCGGCGCACGGCGGAGAAGCTGGAGCCTCTGGCCGAAGAGATCCGGGCCGAGGGCGGGATCGCGCATCCCTTCGGCGTCGATGCCCGGCGCGAGGAACAGATGGTTCCGTTCATCGAGAAGGTCGAGAACGAGATCGGTCCGATCGAGGTCGCCATCTACAATATCGGCGGCAATGTCAGGTTCGGCATCACCGACACTACGGCACGGGTCTTCTCCAAGGTCTGGGAGATGTGCTGCTTCGGGGGATTCCTCACCGGTCGCGAGGTCGCGAGGCACATGCGCCAACGCGGCCGCGGCACGATCATGTTCACCGGAGCCACCGCCAGCGTTCGGGGCGGGGCCGGTTATGCCGCTTTCGCCGCCGGCAAGCACGGGCTGCGCGCGCTGGCGCAATCCATGGCGCGGGAGCTGGGACCGGAAGGGATTCATGTCGGCCATGTCATCGTCGACGGTGCGATCGATACCGCCTGGATCAGGGACATGTTCCCGGAGCGCTATGCTCTCAAGGAGCAGGACGGAATCCTCGATCCCGACGCCATCGCCGAGGTCTATTGGTCGTTCCATCGCCAGCCGCGCAACGCCTGGAGCTTCGAGACCGATCTTCGGCCCTGGATCGAGAAGTGGTAGCGCGGAAACGGCCACGGGTGGCAGGACCCCTCGAGACGCTTATCGGCAATCACACCAAGGGCGAAAGATCTGTCACGGGCATTGAGCTAGTTTTCGTCGTCCCCGCGCAAGCGGGGA
>JAYQSQ010000017.1:0-230527 GCA_038146985.1 Alphaproteobacteria bacterium | reverse complement strand
CACATGATCGTTCTCCGGCTTCATCAGGTGGACAGCCAAATCCTTCGCCCCACCGCGTCGGTTGCCCTTGAGGATCACGTCAGTCCTCCGAAGCCTTGGCGGAGGTGGATCGCGGCTTCACACCCAAAGCCATGATGAGCCGTTCCCGCATCTCTTGTACCGCCTCACACGCGACGGATATCTCGGCTTCCAGTTCGGGTGACACCGGCAGCGCCCCGATCCGTGCCGCGTCGGCAATGTCAGCGAGGTTTGCGGCAATCTCGGATTGTCCGAGCCCACCGAGCATCTTGGCAAGCATGACCAGTTCGGAAGATGGTGAGGTTCTCTTGCGCGTATAGGGTTTGCGGTGGGGTGCGATCTCGCCTTCGCCAAAGAGCGAGAGCCGAATGTACGCCGCCATAGACAACGTGCCCGCGTCATGGAGCAGCCGGTCATATTCTTCCCATGAGAGGCGTACGGATACCGGTGGTGGAGCCTTGCGTCGCTTCGGGGCTGGTTGAGCGGCTTCGGTGAAAGCTTGGGCGGTCGAGGGAGCGGTCATGGCGACGGCTCCTCGATTTCATCCACCGATTTGTAAGGCGATGGCCATTCCAGATGTTGAAGTTGGTGCTCCCAATCGCTAAGAGTTTGAAAAAGCTCGTTCGATTCCCCTTCGCTGAGGGGCACCATTTCTCTTTAAGTCAAACCGTTACGCACGTTTTCGATGGCGCCCCACGAGGTGCAGCAATTCTTTATTCAGAGCATTTTCAAGGTCGTCCGACTCATTGAGCCAGGGCATGTGACGTTGCTGCGTAGCTGGTTGACGGCCAACCAAAACCCGGCGGACTGTGGACATGGTCGACCATTGCCTTGACCGGTTTCCAATGGCCTCAGCCGGTCGCGGGGCCGCAGCTGTTGTTCAGGTCGCGGCGGCTGGCTTTTCGTCTATCTGGAACCATATCGGAACTTTGTAGTGAATCGTAACTTCATCGCCCTGTCGGATGTCTTTAAGGGCGCGCCAAATCAGATTGCTGCCTACATAGTCGAATTCATAGTCCGAATTCGGCTCGTAACTATGATTGCAAAGTGAAATCGGGCCCAGGGCAATTCCCTGATGATACCGCAAATCACACTGCGCCAGGTCCTTGGTGATCTTATAGCGTTCGGCGGGATCCCATTCGAAAACGTAGTTGAAAAGCATCGTCTTGCGGAGCAGTTCGACTTCGTCCTGCGGAACCACGACCACGGGAATTCGGCCGATCACGCTTCCCTTGGTGATGAAGGAGCTGCAGATGATGTGCCGGCCCCGGCTTTCGGTTGAACGAATCGTAACGGCATTTTGTCCTTGAAGATCATCATTTACATCAGCCATCGACCAAGGTCCCATAATGATGGTGGGCTTTCCAACCTGGTAACCAACGAGACGCTTGAGGGCTCGGACTCTCCATTCGCGAGCCTCTCTTCGCGGAGAGTTTGTTGAGAGTTTGGTCGAAGCGCAACAACCGATATCGTGACGCGACGAGATTTTTTAGAACGGTGAGGCAGGTGCACGGTTTGAGGTTTCTATTCAGAGTCGATGGACTATTAAAATATTGATATTATTATAAAAATTATCGATGGCCTCTTCCGGGTAGAATCGCGATACGCCTTTTCCAAGACATCTTTCGTCACTGTCGTGCAGACATCGGGGTGGGGCGATGCGCTTGTTACCTCGGCGTTCGACCCGGGAGGAGAGTCAACTTACATTCCGGCCCGCTACCGGCAATTCGATGGCCAGCATGACATTGCTTAGGCTCTTGCCGTGGATGTCCTGGGCGAGCGAGATGGTGACGCCGCCGCCGAGCGCCTTTTCAATGACGAAGTTCAGCGCCTTCAGTTTCGGCACTTCGTACCGCGTCACCGGTCCTTCGGCGATATGCGCGTAGGCGGCCATCACCACCGCTTCGGTGAGGTTGTCGCGCAGGAAAGCCCAGTCGGTTTCCTCGTAGGCGATTACCGAGACGTTCGAGGTATTGCCCTTATCGCCGGCGCGGCAATGGGCGAGGTCATAGACCCGGACCGTCTCGCTCATAGTCCCGCCTCCATCACCACCTCGGGCTTGACCAGCTCGCGCGGCAGCAACAGGGATTTGACCGCCAGCACCTCACGCACCATTGGGCCTTTGCCGCCACCGGCGCCGCCGGGGCCGTGCATATGCATGGAGCGGACCTCGAAGCCGACCGCCTCGGCGGCCTTGCGGTCCTTGGCGCGGGCGGCGACACGCAAGCGCACCTCATAGGGTTCCGGGCGGCGGTCCGGGGCGCCATGCAGGCTCGACATGCCGATCAGGTCGACCCGGTAGTCCTCGAACACCCGGCCCTGCATCTCCAGCCGCTCACGCACCGCCGCCGCCGCCATTTCGGCCCGGGCGACCGCGTCGATGCCGCCGAAGGAAACCTCGCCCTCGCCGATATAGCCGTCCTTGTGACCGACCACAACCTTGTATGTGGGGGTGCGCGGCTTGGCCTTGGCCCCGCTCACCGCGACCCAGTCGGGTGCCTCATCGACCAGGTCGACATCGGTGATATCGAGCACGCAATCCGGGGTGATATAGGCCGTCGGGTCATGCATCTCGTAGAGCAGCTGTTCGGTGCAGGTCATCACGTCGATCCTGCCGCCGGAGCCGGGGGTCTTGGTGACCCGCACCCGGCCGTCCTCGGAAACCTCGGCGATCGGATAACCGAGCCTCGCGAGGTCCGGCACCGCCTTGCGTCCCGGCCAGGCGAAACAGCCGCCGGTGACCGACGAGGAGCATTCCAGCAGATGCCCGGTGACGGTCCCGACCGACAACTTGCCGAAATCGTCATAGGACCAGCCGAACTCATGCAGCATCGGCGCCAGAAACAATGACGGATCGGCGACCCGTCCGGTCAGAACCACCGGCGCGCCGGTGCCGAGCGCCTTGGCCACCACATCGGCGCCGAGATAGGCGTTGGCGGACACCAGGTTCGGCAGGATCGATTCCAGCGGCTCGCCGGTCTCCAGGATCGTGAGATCCGGCCGCGCGCGCACCACCTCGGCGACATCGTCCCCCAGCACCACGGCGCAGGGGACGGTGCCGAGTCCCAGGTCGCGGGCCTCGCGCTGCATCGCCCGGGCGCCGGCGACCGGATTGGCCGCGCCCATGTTGCTGACGATGCGGATCTTCTTCTCGTGGCAGATCGGCAGCACGGCCCGCAGCCGCTCGTGCAGCGACGGCGCGTAACCCTTGTCCGGATCATGTAGCTTGGTCAGTGTCTCGCGCCCGATGGTACGCTCGGCGAGGCACTCGAAGATCAGATAATCAAGCGCGCCGTTCCGTGCGAGATCCACCGCCGGCGGCACCCGGTCGTCCGACTGGCCGGCGCCGCAGCCGATGCGAATGGTTTTGGGGTTTTCGGACATGGTGCGGTCTTTCGGGTCGGTTTTCAGTAACGCACAGGAAGTCTGCGACGGACGTTCATGTTTTTCCAGTGCGTTCGCTCGAGCCGGTGGCTGATTCCAAGACCAGGATGTGATGGAGCGGAGACCTTGCTGACAAGACCCTTCGAGATCGTCCGCTTGAGTCACGCGCGGCAATCGTGTCCCCTGTCGGAAAGGCGGCATCCGGCGGGGAGAGGTTTGTGACGGACATCCCGAGCAAGGCACGGGCGGTGATCATCGGCGGCGGCGTGGTCGGCTGTTCAGTCGCCTATCACCTCGCGAAACTCGGCTGGAAGGATGTGGTGCTGCTGGAGCGCAAGCAGCTGACCAGCGGCACCACCTGGCATGCGGCCGGGCTGATCGGACAATTGCGGGCAACCTATAACATGACGCGCCTCGCCGCCTATTCCGCCGAACTCTACGACGGGTTGGAGGCGGAAACCGGCATTGCCACCGGATACCGGCGGTTCGGCTCCCTGGCCCTGGCTTTGACGGAGGACCGGATGGAGGAGCTGACCCGGGGTGCCGTGATGGCCGGCACCTTCGGCTTGGAAGCGCATGTCCTAGGTCTTGCGGAATGCAAGGAGAAGTACCCGCTGCTGGAAGTCTCCGACGGCATTGGCGGGGTCTTCATTCCTGGAGACGGCCAGGCAGACCCGGGGAATATCGCGCTGGCGCTGGCGCGGGGCGCGCGGATGAACGGCGCGACGGTTCTGGAGAATGTCAAGGTCATCGGCATCACACAGCGGGCCGGCCGTGTGACCGGCGTCGAGACCGAGTTCGGGCCGATCGAGGCCGAGTATGTGGTCAATTGCGCCGGCATGTGGGGCCGGGAGGTCGGCGCCATGGCCGGGGTTTCGACGCCGCTTCATGCCAACGAGCATTTCTACATCGTCACCGAACCGATCGAGGGACTGACGCGCGATCTGCCGGTCCTGCGGGTGCCGGACGAGTGCACCTATTACAAGGAAGACGCCGGCAAGCTGCTGATCGGTGCGTTCGAGCCGGTGGCCAAGCCCTGGGGCATGAACGGTATTCCCGAGGATTTCTGCTTCGACCAATTGCCCGAGGATATCGACCATTTCGCGCCGATCCTGGAGGCCGCCGCCAAACGGATGCCGATCCTGGAGACCGCCGGCATCCAGACCTTCTTCAATGGCCCCGAGAGCTTCACGCCGGACGACCGGTATCTCCTGGGCGAGGCGCCAAACCTCAGGAACTTCTACATGGCCTGCGGATTCAACTCGATCGGCATCCAGTCGGCCGGCGGGGCCGGCAAGGCGCTCTCGGAATGGATGGATGCGGGCGAACCGCCTTTCGATCTCTGGGATGTCGACATCCGGCGCATGCAGCCATTTCAGAGCAATAGGACTTACCTTTATCACCGTGCGACCGAGGTTCTGGGCCTGCTCTATGCCGATCATTTCCCGTACCGGCAGTTCGCGACGGCGCGCGGCGTGCGCAGGAGTCCGCTGCATGACCGGCTGGCGGCACGCGGGGCCTGTTTTGGCGAGACCGCCGGCTGGGAACGGGCCAATTGGTTCCTGCCCGAGGCCGAGCGGGAGGCGGGAGAGTCAGCCGAGTATCGGTACAGCTGGAAGCGGCAGAACTGGTTCGACTATGCCGCGGCCGAGCACAAGGCGGTGCGCGAGACCGTCGGCCTCTTCGACATGTCCTCCTTCGCCAAGTTCCGGGTCGAGGGCCGCGATGCCGAGGCGGTGCTGCAGCGGGTGATGGCCAATGACGTGGCGGTGGAGCCGGGCCGGATCGTCTATGGCCAGTGGCTGAACCACCGCGGCGGGATCGAGGCCGACCTGACCGTCACCCGGCTGTCGGAAACGGTCTTTCTGGTGGTCACGTCAGCCGCCTCGGCGGTGCGGGACCTGTCCTGGCTCCGGCGGAACATTCCGGATGAGGCCCATTGCGTCGTCACCGACGTGACCAGCGCCGAGGCGGTGATCTGCGTCATGGGCCCGAGGTCGCGGGATCTGCTGGCGCCGCTCACCTCGGCGGATCTGTCGAACCAGGCCTTTCCCTTCGGCACGGCGCGGGAGATCGAGCTTGCCATGGGTCTCGCCCGGGCGCATCGGGTGAGCTATGTCGGCGAGTTGGGGTGGGAGCTTTACGTCTCCTCGGATATGGCAACCCATGTGTTCGATGCGATCGCGGAACGGGGGCTGTCGATGGATCTGCGCTTCTGCGGCATGCATGTGCTGGATTCCTGCCGCATCGAGAAGGCGTTTCGGCATTTCGGCCACGACATCACCGATGAGGATCACGTGCTGGAGGCCGGACTCGGCTTCGCGGTGAAGGCGGACAAGCCCGCCGGCCGGTTCGGCGCCTTCATCGGCCGCGAGGCGGTGCTGGCGAAGCAGCAACAAGGGCTGTCCCGCCGGCTTTTGCAGTTCCAGCTTACCGACCCCGAGCCGCTGCTCTATCACAACGAGCCCATCCTGCGGGACGGCAAGGTGGTGGGGCGGTTGACCTCGGGCAATTACGGTCATCATCTCGGCGCCGCGATCGGCCTCGGCTATGTGCCCTGCGCGCCGGGCGAGACCCTCGCCGAGGTCACCGGCTCCAGCTTCGAGGTCGACGTCGCCGGCGCGCGGGTCAAGGCGGTCGCGAGCGCGCGACCGCTTTATGATCCGTCCGGCGCGCGGATGCGGAGTTGACGGGCCTTCAGGGGTCGGTGGACATGGTGATGCCATCGACCGAAATCACCGGCACCTTGGAGAGGTCCACGTTCTCAAGGCAGAACACGTTGATGCCGAGGAAATCCGGCGTCACCCGCTTGTGGTGGAACGTGTAGATCCCGCAGATCTTGCAGAAATGATGCCTGGCGACCCCGGTGTTCCATTGATAGAGCCCGAGCGCCTGCTTTCCGGCGGTCAACCGGAACTGGCTTTCGTGCAACTTGACCATGACGGCGTTCTTCTTCACGCAGAGCGAGCAGTCGCATTTGGTGAATTCGGCGAGATCGCTGTCGATCTCGAATTTCACCGCGCCGCAATGGCAGGAACCGGTATGGGTCTTCATGGCGGGGCCTCCGGGCATCAACCGCCGATTGATGGCACGGCGGGCTCTTTCCGTCCCGCCCAATATTGTCTCTAGGGACAATTCGAGCTAACCAGGGCGCCGTTTGACTGGGAAGGGACACCGCCGTGAAACGGGTGATGATCGTCGGCTGTTCCGGCGCCGGGAAATCTACCCTGGCGCGGCGGATTTCCGAGAAGACCGGCCTGCCGGTGATCCATGTCGACCAGATCTATTGGACCGCGGGCTGGATCAACCGGTCCCGCGAGGAAACCCGCCGGCTGGTCGCCGAGGCCATCGCCGGCGATGAATGGATCTTCGAGGGCAACAACTCCACGAGTTTCGACCTCAGGGTCGCCAAGGCCGACACGGTGATCTTCCTGGATTTCCCGGTACCGCTTTGCCTGTTCCGGGTGATTAAACGGGTCGTGACCGGCTTCGGACGCGTCCGTTCCGACATGGCCGAGGGTTGTCCCGAGGGTGTCGATTGGGAATTCCTCAAATGGATCGTCGGATACAAAAGGAATCTACGTCCGGAGATAATCGAGATGCTGGACAGCCTGCCCGGCGGGGTGACGGTGCATCACTTGAGAGGGCCGGCGGACGTGGACGGGTTTCTTAAGACATTCTAACCTTCGACCCTTCGGCGGCGATTCGACTCGCTGATATGCGTCCCAGCCAAAGGTATCGACATGACCGGCACCGGCTATCGCGCTTTCGTGACGGCTCATCCAGCCTTGCTCGGATTCGGCTTCACGATGACTTTCGCGTCCAGCGTCGGGCAGACCTTTTTCATCGGCGCCTTCGGCCCGTCGGTACAAGAGAGTTTCGGCCTGTCCCACGCCGGATGGGGCGGGATCTATATGGCCGGGACGCTGTTGAGCGCCCTGTGTTTGCCCTGGACCGGCGCGCTGATCGATCGGTTCAAGCTGAAACCCTATACGCTGATCGTGTTCGCCGGTCTGGTCGGCGCGACATTGTTCATGGCCTTGGTGCCGCATGTAGCGCTTTTGGTCGCGGCGATCTTTTTCCTTCGGCAAAGCGGTCAGGGCCTCAGCAGCCATATCGCGGTCACCACCATGGCCCGGTATTTCAGCGCCGGTCGCGGCAAAGCGGTGGCGCTGGCGACGCTCGGGTTCGCGGCCGGCGAATCCGTTCTTCCCGTCCTGGTGGTCGCCGGTATCGCCGTGATTGGTTGGCGGCAGACTTATGCCGCATCCGGTATCGCCTTGGTCGTGCTGATCCTGCCACTCTTGCTCTGGCTGCTCGCCCGGCCCGCTTGGACCGAAGGCGCGGGCGATATTGAGTTCGCGGACCGGAACCATTTCGCGGCCGACGGGCGGATCGTGGCAAGATCCTGGACCCGTGGAGAGGTGCTGCGCCACTGGCGGTTCTATCTGTTGTTGCCGGCGGTCATGGGACCGTCGGTGATCGGCACCGCGATGTTCTTTCATCATCTCGCCCTGGCCGAGGCCAAGGGGTGGAGCGCCGCCTGGATCACCGGAAATTACTGGGGATACGCGATTGGATCGGTGAGCGCCGGGCTTCTCGCCGGCCCGCTGATCGACCGGATCAGCGCGGTTCGGGTGATTCCGATTTTCCTGGTTCCGATGATCGCGGCGTTGCTGATTATTGCGGCATTCGATCAAGCCTACTGGGTCTGGCCCTATCTGTTCCTACTCGGGGTTACCGTGGGCATCAACTACACGGGCATCGCCGCGCTCTGGGCCGAGATCTACGGCGTGGAGCATATCGGCGCGATCCGGTCACTGATCGCGTCATTCTCGGTGTTCGCCTCGGCGCTGGGACCGCCGCTTATGGGCGCGCTGATGGATGCGCCGATCCCAATGGAAAGCATCGCCGCGATCTTCGCGGCGTATTGCGGCGGCGCGACGGTTCTGATGTGGGTGGCGCTTCGGGATATCGCGCTGGGATGAGGTTAGGGGTGGAACGACCCTCCCGAGTTTTTACCCCCGCCGATCCAACCCCACATGCACCAGATAGCCGAACACCACGCCCCAGAACGGGGCGCCGACGTTAAAGAGCGTGATCCCGCTGACGGTCACCACGAAGGAGACCAGCGGGCCGAGCGCTTTGCCTCCGCCGTCGGCGAAGGCGCTGCGGAAGGCGCCGATCAGGACCGGGAGCATGGCGAGGCCCCCCAGCGCGGTGATGAAGACGCGCGGCATCGTCGTCGCGGCTTGGGTCAGCATCGGCGAGAGGATACCGACGCCGGCGAACATCAGACCGAACAGGATGCCGCCCATGAACTGATGCTCGCGCTTGCCAGAACTGACCAGGAAGGCGTTGGCGGGGCCGGTGACACAGGTCGGCACCGAGCCGAGAATCCCCATGGCCAGGGTGCCGTACCCGCAGGCGACGGTCAGCATGCCGGTGGGAGGCTTGTGACCGGCTCCGGTTAGAACCGTGAAGCCCTGAAGGTTCTGGACCGCCAGCACCGAAATCACCAGCGGCACCACCAGTTCCAGGAGCGCCGGCACACTGAACACAGGGACGACGATGCGTGGCCCGGCGATCAATGTGGTATCGGCGGGAAAACTCGGCGTCTCGCCGAGGACAATGGCGGCAGCCACCCCGGCGATCAACGCGGCAAGCAGGGGCGGTACCGCGCGCGCCAGCGCCGGAACCGCCGAGAAGACAAGAAACGTGCCGACCATGGCGACACTGAGTATTGGGCTGCCTTGAAAACCGGTGATCAGATCGACGCCAAACGGCAGGAACACGCCGGCCACCATGCCCATGGCGACACCCACCGGAATTGCCGCCATGATCCGGCCGACAAGACCGCTGACGCCGAGGGCGACCATAACCATGCCCGACACCAGAAAGGCGCCCACCGCTTCCTCAAAAGTGAGATGGTCAAGCGCGGTGATCAGCAGGGCCGATCCCGGCATCGTCCAGGCAAGCGCCAGCGGCTGCCGATAGAACAGGCTGCACAGGATGGTGAGGATCCCGCCGACCACGAAAGCGGCGAAGATCCAGCCGTCGACCATTTCCTTGGTAAGGCCGCCCGCCGCCGCGACGGTCAGAATGATCGCGATCGGTCCGGTCACCGCGAAGATGGTCGACACGAAGGCGTTGGTCCAGGCGTGCCGGTCGGCGGCAACCCGCATCTCGGCAAGGCTCGGCAGCCGTTGGGCGGGGAGTTCAAGGGCCATTGCTGGTTGACCTTTCCGTCACCTGCTGCGTCGCCTGTTCGACCGTATCCCTGGCGCAAGCCAGGGTCCAGGCCAACCCCATCTGAAATTGAAACTTCGGCCAACCACCGGGCACAGGCGGACGCCAAGGTGGCAAGGCGCGCTACCTTCCTCGGAATGGACCCTGGCTTGCGCCAGGAGTCCGATCAAGGGAATGAAACGGCGGGAACGCGCCTTTCCTTACTCCGCCGCTTGCGCCGGGCGATCGCCCACCGCGCCGCTGTTCCACACCGCTTCCAGCGCGTCGCCGTCATAGCCGAGGACGTCGCGCAGGATCTCCTCGTTATGCTCGCCGAGCAGCGGGGAGCGTTTCACATCGGCCGGTGAGGCCGACAGCTTCACCGGGCAGCCGACGGTCAGGTACGCGCCGCGTTTCGGATGGTCGACCTCGACGATGGTGCCGGTATCCCGCAGGCTTTGCTCAGCGGCCAGTTCCTTCATTGACAGGATCGGGCCGACGGGAATGTCGAGCGGGTTGCAGATGTCCATGACCTCGTATTTGGTCTTGGTCATGGTCCAGTCCTCGATCGCGCCGAACACCTCGTTGAGGCGCGTAAGCCGCGCCTTGGGCGTCGCATAGTTCGGATCTTCCTTCCATTCGGGCTTGCCGATGGCGTCGCAGATCTTCGGCCAGGCGGCGGCCTGGGTGATGAAGTAGGTATAGGCGTTGGGATCCTCTTCCCAGCCCTTGCACTTCAGAATCCGGCCTGGCTGCCCACCACCGGAATCGTTGCCGGCGCGCGGTGTGGTGTCCTCGAACGGGATGCCCTCGCCATATTGCGAGTATTCGGTCAGTGGCCCGGCGGCCAGCCGCTGCTGGTCGCGCAGCTTGACCCGGCAGAGGTTCAGCACCCCGTCTTGCATCGAGGCGAGCACCCGCTGTCCCTTACCGCTGTGGGTGCGGTGATAGAGAGCCGTGACGATGCCCAGGGCCAGATGCAACCCGGTGCCGCTATCGCCGATCTGGGCGCCGGTGACCAGCGGCATGCCGTCGCGGAAACCGGTCGTCGAGGCCGCGCCGCCGGCGCATTGGGCGATGTTCTCATAGACCTTGCAGTCTTCGAAGGGGCCGGGTCCGAAGCCCTTGACCGAGGCCATGATCATGCGCGGGTTGAGCGCGTGCACCTGCTCCCAACCAAAGCCCATGCGCTCCATCGCGCCGGGGGCGAAGTTCTCCACCAGCACGTCGCATTCCTTGACCAGGCGCGTCAGCACTTCCTTGCCGGTCTCGTTCTTGGTGTTGAGCGTGAGCGAGCGCTTGTTGTGGTTCAACATGGTGAAATACAGGCTGTCGGCGCCAGGCACGTCGACCAGCTGGCCACGGGTCGGGTCACCGGAGCCGGGCCGCTCCACCTTGATGACATCGGCGCCGAACCAGGCCAGCAGCTGGGTACAGGTCGGGCCGGACTGGACGTGGGTAAAATCGAGAACCTTGATGCCTTTGAGGGCTTCCATTTTCTTCTCCCATGAAAGGGGCCTGTCACAACGTCTGGACGGCTATTTCTTCTTCGAGACAACGCTTTGCGGATTGAGGTTGCCGATGCGTCCGCTCTCGGTGCCGGCTTCCGGATTGATCACCGCGTTCACCAGAGTCGGCTTGCGGGACGCGATGGCTTCGTTGACCGCGCGGCTGAGCTCGTCCGGGCTGGTCGCGTTCACGCCGACCCCGCCGAAGGCCTCGATGATGCGGTCATAGCGGGCATCGCGGACGAAGACCGTCGGCGCCGGATCGGAACTGCCGGTCGGATTCTGGTCGGTGCCCCGGTAGATACCGGAATTGTTAAAGACCACGACGCAGACCGGCAGCTGATAGCGGCAGATCGTCTCGATCTCCATGCCTGAGAATCCGAAGGCGCTGTCGCCCTCGATGCAGAGGACCGAATTGCCGGTCTCGACCGCCGCCGCGATGGCGGAGCCCATGCCGATGCCCATGACGCCCCAGGTGCCGACATCCAGGCGCTTGCGGGGTCTGTAGATGTCGATGATGCTGCGCGCGAAATCGAGAGTGTTCGCGCCCTCGTTGACCAGGATCGTGTCCGGCCGCTCCTTGATGATGTTTCTGAGAGCTCCGAGCGCGCCGTGGAAGTCCATCGGCACGTTGTTGTTCTGCAGCCGCGGCGCCATCCGCGCGACGTTGGACTCGGCCTTCTCGCGCACGCTGTCGGTCCAGTCCGACGGAGGCTTCGGCCAGTTGGCGCCCATGCCTTCGATCAGCGCGCCGAGGCAGCTTTCGATATCGCCGACCAGGGGCGCGGCGATCGGCTGGTTGCTGTCCATCTCGCGGGGATCAATGTCGATATGGATGAACTTCTTCGAGCCCGGTGCACCCCATTGTTTGCCCTTGCCGTGGCTCAGCAGCCAGTTGAGCCGGGCGCCGATCAGCATGACCACGTCCGCTTCCTGCAGCACCAGCGAGCGGGCGGCGCCGGCATATTGCGGGTGGTCGTCCGGCAACAGGCCCTTGGCCATGCTCATGGCGATATAGGGGCTGCCACTCTTTTCGACGAAGGTACGAACCGCGTCGTCCGCCTGGGCATAGGCGGCGCCCTTACCGAGAATGATCAGCGGCTTCTTAGCACCCTTGAGAACCTCGAGTGCCCGCGTCACCGCCGCCGGTGCCGGAACATGCGCCGGCGTGGGATCGACCACCTGGACCAGGGACTTGGCCCCGGCATCGGCATCCATAACCTGGGCAAACAGCTTGGCCGGAAGATCGAGATAGACGCCGCCCGGCCGCCCCGAGACCGCGGCTCGGTAGGCGCGCGCGATGCCGATGCCGATATCCTCGGCATGGAGCACGCGGAAAGCCGCCTTGCACAGGGTCTTGGCGACGGCGAGCTGATCCATCTCCTCATAGTCACCCTGCTGCAGGTCGACGATCTCGCGCTCGGAAGACCCGCTGATCAGGATCATCGGCCAGCAATTGGTGGTGGCATGGGCCAGCGCCGTCAGACCATTCAAGAAGCCAGGGGCGGAAACCGTGACGCAGATCCCGGGTTTCTTGGTGAGGTAGCCGGCGATCGCGGCGGCATACCCTGCATGCTGCTCGTGGCGGAACGACAGCACCCGCATGCCCTCGGCCTGGGCTAAGCGCCCGAGATCGGTGATCGGAATTCCGGGCACGGTATAGATCGTCTTGAAACCGTTCAGTTTCAGGGCGTCGATGACCAGGTGAAACCCGTCGGTCAGATTCTGTGGTGCCTCGTCCTGGCTGGCGCTGTTCGCTGTCATGGTTTCCTCCATCCCCGCCGTTTCTTGATCGTTTCGTTTCGCGCGAAGGTTCGGCTTCCCCTCGCCTTTCAGGTCCCGTGAAAATCCCGCCAGGTCCGCCGGACATGGTCGAGCAAACCCATCGTGTGCTCGCGCACCCGGGTCGATGCGAGGTCGCCGTCGCGCGCCTCGATTGCCTCGACGATCTGCATGTGGTCGGCGAGCGAACGCGTCACCCGATCGGATTCATGCATCGCCCGGCTGCGCACGGCGCGGACATGCACGAAAAGTCCATCGGCGATGTCCTTCAGCATCGGGCATTTGGCAAGTTCCAGAATGCGCTGATGGAAGGTGATGTTGGCTTCGGAATAGTCGTCGATATGAGCGCGCGCATCGCTGGTCCTGAAGCCGCTGGCCAGCCGGCGGAGGGATGCGATCTCCGTGTCGCTGGCCCGTTCGGTGGCCAGTCTCGCGGCCATGCTTTCCAGCGCCGCCCAGACGGTGATCATCTCCAGGATCTCGTCCCGGGTCTTGCGCAGGATGAACACGCCCTTGCGCGGCTGGATCTCCACCAGCCCTTCCTGGGCCAGCCGCGCCAGAGCCTCGCGAACCGGCGTGCGGGAGATGCCGAGTTGGTCCGCCAGCGTGCGCTCGTCGAGCCTGAGGTCGGTGGCGGCGTCATAGATTCGTGCGTCCAGGATCGCCTGGCGCAACTCGCCATAGACATGCTCGGTGAGGCTGAAATTCCGCGCCACCGGTTCCAGGGAAACGGTGGTCTGGCCTTCCGGACTGGCGGTAATCGCGGCGGTCATCGGCGGAGATTTCGTTAGGGATTGGAGAAGGATTTCTCCAGTATCTGGTGTCTGGTATACCACATGCCTGAGAGAGTGCAAGGGCGATTCAGTCGATCAAATGACAGCTGGTCAATCGCACATGGCTTTGCCCGGGAAGCCACTCGCACAACACCGGATCAGGCAAGCTCCCACGAGCACCGCTTCCCCGGCCTACGCCGGGGATTCGAAAGGAAACTTTGAGTAAAGAGATCTCGAGCGTTCGTATGGGAACAAATTTGGAAACAGGACCCCACTTCAGCTCGGGAACTTCTCCCTGAGCGCCGCGACCTGGGCTTCGGTCAAATACCGGGTCTTGAGATCTTTCAGCATCAGGAACAGCCGGGCTGTCTCCTCCAGCTCCTCGGTGGCATAGACAGCGTCTTCCAGCGACTTCCCGGCGACCACCGGCCCATGATTGGCGAGCAGAACCGCGTGGTGCTTGCCGGCCATCTCGCGCACCGCCTTGGCGAGGTCGAGGTCCCCCGGCGGAAAATACGGGATCAGCGGCAGGGTGCCGATCTTCATCACGTAATAGGCGGTGATCGGCGGCAGGACATTGGCGGGATCGACGTCCGCGAGACAGGAGACCGCGACCGAGTGAGTGGAATGCAGATGCACCACGGCGCCGGTCGCCGGCCGCTCCTCGTACATGGCGATGTGCAAAAAGCTTTCCTTGGTCGGCTTGTCACCGGAGACGAGGTTGCCGGCGGTGTCGAGCTTGGAAATCCGCGCCGGATCAAGATCGCCCATGGTCGACCCGGTTGGCGTCATCAGCCAGCCGTCCTCGACCCGCACGCTGATATTGCCAGAACTGCCGAAGGTCAGGCCCCGGTCGAACATGGATTTCGCCAGACGCGCGATGGCATCTCGGGATTTGGTGTCGCTCATCCGGGGCTCCGGCAAGTGGCGGGTGCGGTGGTCGCTGATGCAACGATACATGCCGCGGCGGCGCGGGCAAGCGGGACGGCTCTTCCACTGCGCCAAAATCCGCTGTTATGCTCGCGGCGCAGCCTCGCGGTGGTCAAGGCGTGGACGGTTCTGGCGATGTCGATCGAATATGAAACCAAACGGTTCGAACCCGGCGATGTCGTGTTTCGGGAAGGCGACGAGCCGGACGGGTTCTACGTTCTGCAGACCGGGCGTGTGGAAATCGTCGCCGACGGGCCGAACAACTCGCGGATATCGCTAGCCTATGTCGAGGAGGGCGATCCGTTCGGCGAGATGAGTATCGTCGACGGCACGCGCCGGACAGCCAGCGCCATCGCCTGCGCGCCCTGCGCGACCATGTTCTTTCCGCGCTCAATGCTCGATGCGGAACTGAAGCGGGCCGAGTTGATCACCTATCTTTTCCGCAATGTGTGTCGAAAACTGGCCGATCAGAACCGGGAGTTTTCGTTGCGCA
Organism: Alphaproteobacteria bacterium; assembly: GCA_038146985.1. Taxonomy (GTDB): domain Bacteria; phylum Pseudomonadota; class Alphaproteobacteria; order Thalassobaculales; family Thalassobaculaceae; genus JADHLJ01. Next base: position 215,411 of record JAYQSQ010000017.1, on the reverse strand, counting down.
GCTATGTCGATCTGCAGTCGGCCCGGCCGGAGCGCGGCGAGTACCACGCCACCCTATCCCTGGAGCCGATCAGCAGCCGGATGGAACGCTATATCGGCGCGAAACGCCTCGCCATTCCCCGGGTCCCCTTCGTTGTCGGCAGCGGCGGCGAAGGCGCCCCGATCAAGCATACCGATACCGGATTCTGGTTCGATGCCTCCAAGATCAAGCAGGTCAAACCATCGCATTTCCGCTTCGTGCGGCAGGAAAACCTGTTCTTCGTCAATGACCTGAGCGGCGATCCCGGAACCCTGGTCAACGACGCTCTCTGCCAGTCCGGCGGCACCCGCGCGTCGATCGCCCTGAAACGGGGTTTCAATCAGATCACCATACCGGGCCGGAACGCGGATTTCGGCTTTCTCGCCTATGTGCACTGATCGGCGTTAGCGGCCCTGGTCGGCGGGCGGTTCCTGGTGCTGTCGTGTTAGGGCCGCGACATCTTCGCGAAGCGCGCGAATCTCCGCGTACAGCTCGGCACGGGTCGGCTCCGGCGGTTGGCTCGGATCGGCATGGGCATGCGTCTGCATCGCGTCGACGATGATGCCGATGAACAGGTTCAGCACGGCGAAGGACGTGATCAGGATAAACGGAACGAAAAATACCCAGGCCAGCGGAAACACTTCCATGACCGGGCGGACGATCCCCATGGACCAGCTTTCCAAGGTCATGATCTGAAAAAGGCTGTAGGCGGAAGCACCGATGTCGCCGAACCACTGCGGAAACGCGCCACCGAACAGCTTGGTCGCCATGACCGAAAACACGAAATAGATCACCGCGAGAAGGGCAACGACAGAACTCATGCCCGGGACCGCGTGCAGCAGGGCGCCGACGACCCGCCGCAGAGACGGTACCGTCGAGATCAGGCGCAAGACGCGGAGGATCCGAAGAGCCCGAAGCACGGAAAGAGACTCGGTCGCCGGTACCAGCGCGATGCCGACGACGAGCGTGTCGAAGATGTTCCATGGGTCACGAAAAAATCCGCGCCCGAAAGCCACGAGTTTAAGGACGATTTCGACAACGAAGACCGCCAGAATGCATTTGTCCAGCCATAAGAGAGCGGCGCCGGCAACGGCCATGACGGTGGCGCTGGTCTCCAGCGCAAGGACGACGGCATTGACCAGAATCAGGCCGGTGATGGCGCGCTGCGTGACCGGATGGGTGACGAGACCTCGCGCGCGCGACCGCAAGCCGCCGGAAGCCTCGATTGCCTCGCCCGCCATGCTTTCTCTCCGCCAAGGATGCAGACGGCGGACAAGACCAAATTTCCGGTCAAAGGAAAAGGGGATAATCTCCGGCAAGACCCAAGCCGGATCACGAATGCCAGGTCACCCGTCCGAGATCCAGATAGCGCCGCCACCGTTCAAGCTCGGCCTCGATCTTGGCGCGGCGCGGCTTGCTCATCTGGACCTTGGGTTCAAGCCACAGGCCAATGACGTCGAGGGAGTCCGCCTCGCGGTTGGTCTTGATCTCGATGCGCCCGATCAGCCGGTCGCGCTCCAGCATCGGGTAGACGTAATACCCGTATTTCCGCTGCGGGGCGGGAACGTAGATCTCGATCCTGAAATCGAAGCCGAACAACCATTCGGCCCGTTTGCGGTCCCGCACGATGGGATCGAAGGGCGAGAGAAACCGGATTCTCGCCGGCGCGGCCGGCGCCGCCTCCAGCAGATCGCCAATATCCGGGCGGGCGTACATTTCGCTCACCGAACCGTCCATGCCTTCGACTTCTATCTTGCGAAGCGCGTTGCGTCCCCCACCTTCGCACCACGCCTTGGCGGTGGCCGGGTTCACGGCTTCCCAGTAACGGGCGATCTGCGAATGGGTGGCGAAACCGACCCGGTCAAGCGCCTCGGAACAGGTCCAGTCCAGGAACTCGGCTTCCGTCGGCTCATGCGCGCGGAACTCCTCCGGCACCACACGCTCGGTGAGGTCATAGACTTTCTGAAATCCCTCACGCCGCGTCACGGAAAGCTGGCCGGTCCGCCAGAGATAGACCAACGCCGCCTTCGATGGATGCCAGCCCCACCAGGCCTTGCTGATCGGATCGAGATCCTCCGGCGGATCCGGATTGTCGGATTTCAGTTCCCGTGCCATGACCGGACCGTTCTCGGCAATGTAGTCCAGCACCTGGGCACAGGTCCGCTCGGGTTCCTCGCCGATCCGTTCCCGCCACCAGGCCCGGCCCATCATCTCGGCACCGGCGCGGGCAAAACGGGGTTTCCAATACGGGAAGAAGCGGGCCGGAATGATCGAGGCGTCATGGGTCCAGTTCTCGAACAGGGTCCGCTCGCGCTCCACGTGATGGTCCAGCCATCCGGGTTTGTAGGCGCCGGCTCGGGAAAACATGATGTGGTGATGCGCGCGCTCCACGGTGCGGATGCTGTCGATCTGCACGAAACCGATGCGCTCCACCAGGGCCGCGACATCACCGCGCCGAAGCGGAGTGGCACCGAAATCGGACAGACCGTGCAGCCAAAGGAAAAGCCGGCGCGCGTCGGCATTGGAAAGGCGGTCGGTCATGTCCGAAGGTCCTTTGGTCCCCAATCGAGTTTCGGCGCCCCGTCCCGTGCGGCGGCGAGCGCGGCTCTGAAGAAGCGTTCGTGCTCGCGCACCACCGCCTCGCGCCGGAACAGGCGCGGCGCGTTTGCGGCCAGCCGCTTCCGCAATCCCTCCTGAAAGGATTTATCACGCCCTGCTGCCACCGCTATGTCAGCATAATCCTCGCCATCACGGGCAATCAGTTCCGGTGTCTCAAGGATCTTCATCCAGCCGATGGTGATCCGGCCGCGCACGTGGGGACTTGCAAGAGTGACCGTCGGCAGACCGAGCGCGAGGGACTGGATCGTGGTATTGCCGCCGCTGAAATACGGAGTGTCGAGCACCACGTCGGACAGCGCCAGCAGCGTGTAGAAGCGGTCCCTCGGCATCCGGTTCATCCAGACGATACGGCCCGCATTGGCGCCGAGCGCGGAGGTCAGGCGAGCCGCGAGTTGGCGGGTGCGATGCTCGGACCGGTCTTTCAGCAGCAGGACAAGCCCATCGGGATCGCGTTCCATGATCCCGGCCAGCATGGCGTCGAAACGCGGATGGAACTTGAACAGGGTCTGGGGGCAGAAATAAAGGCACTTGTCGGCCGGCAATCCGAATGCAGCGCGATCGCCCGGCGCGGCTTGGGGTTCTTGAAGGTAGTAGAAGGCGACGTCAGAGAGCCGGACACAGGCTTCGCTATAGTGGTTGCGGAAATCGTCCGGTTCCTGCCAGGCACTGGAAATGAAGTAGTCGATATTCGGTATTCCGGTCGTCACCGGATGCCCCTGCAGCACGCACTGGACCGGCGCCAGCCGCGCAAAGCCGAGATAATAGGACAACGGCTCCATGCCGATATCGCAATAGACGAGAATATCAAGCGCCGCCTCGGCGATGATCCGCCGCGCCGTGTCCAGACGGTTCGGCACGCGCCTGTAGCATCCCTCGCCACCGCCGCTGCCGAACACCGATACCTCGCTCTCGGCCTGGGTTCCGAAGACCGTCACCTCGAATGCTGTACGGTCGAGGGTCTGGATCACGCCCTCGGCGATGTAGCGGATCGAATGCTCGTGCAGAAAGACGGAAAAGAAACCGATACGGATGCGCCCTTCGGAAACCTGCTTTCGGGACTCCCGGCAATGCGGCGCCATCCAGGCAAGGTCGGGACACAACTCAAGATAACTCGCGGCGATCGTCTCCTGCAGTTCACGGTCGTTCCGTCCGTGGTAGGCGAGATAGAAATTCGGCAGCCCAACCTCGGCCATCGGGTCGTCGATCCTGCCCCCTGACGCACGCAAGGCGGAAAGATCCCGATCGATCCCAGCGCGGATCGCATCGATTTCCGCGTCATCGGCGGGGATCGTGTTGAACGTCATCGCTGCCTTGAAGGCGAGACCGGCGTCGCCGGGGGCCAGCGCCATGGCGGCGGCATAGGCGGCACGGGCGCCGTCCATGTCGGCCAGGTCCGCCAGTTGCACGCCGATATTGCGGTGCGCATCAACCAGATCCGGCGCGATGGTGACGGCGCGTTTCTGCGCCGCGAGTGCAAGACCGGCATGACCCGTCGGTTTGATCGCCCCGCCGAGATTGCTCCAGGCGGACGCATGACCGGGCGCCAGCAACGCGGTCCGCCGGAATTGCCGGGCGGCGCGTTCGGCATCTCCGTCGGCCCAGGCCAACAGTCCAAGCGCCTCCCGATGGCCCGCGGCCAAGGGATCGATGGCGACCGCGCGGCGGGCGTGGATCGCGGCGTCATCGACGGCCCCGACCTTGATCAGCAGACGGGCGAGATTGGCCTCGGCATCCGCATAGGGCGCTCCGGCGGTAACCGCGTGTTCATACTGCCTGCGCGCCGCGCTCGGGTCGCCCGCAAGGAGGTTCGCGAGGTTGTTGGCGGCAACCGCCTCGCCCGGCGCGGCGGCGAGTGCCCGGCGAAAATGGCGCGCCGCCTTTTCTCCCTCGCCCAGGCCGGCGAGGCCGTTACCAAGCTGTATGGCGAAAGACGGGTCCAGCGGATTCGATCGAACCGCCCTCCTGGTCATGGCCATGGCAATGCCGGTGGCGCCCGCGCCCTCCGCGATGCCGATCGCCTGGCCGATGATCGCCGCTCCGCTCTCATCACGGAGCAAGGCGGCCGCTGCTTTTTCCGCAAGATCCGAGCTGAGAAGAGCCATCGCAACCTGAAACAGCAGGCCTCGAGCCTCGGTGGTGCCGTCCGGCTCGACCGCTGCGGCCCGGCCCAATGGACCCGCCGCTTCCAAAACGGCGTTATCCCGGACCAGCAGCCGAGCCAGATTGAGCGCCGGCTCGTACCCGCCGGGATCGTCCTTCGGCAGACCGGCGAGCGCGTCGCTCAGCACCGATCGGGCTTCGTCTGTTCGTCCGTGCTCGTCCAGTGCCACCGCCAGCAGGTTTGCCGCGGCCGGATGGCCACCGGAACGGTCGAGGGCCAGGCGATACTCGGCGATCGCCTCGTCAAGGGCGCCGGCCTGGTGCAGGGCAAGGGCTTTGTTGATGGTCTCCTGCGCGCTCATTGCCGGAGTCTAACCCCGCGTCCACCGCATGGGCCAGCGGCCTAAGAAGACGTCGATGTTGGGGCGGCGGGCCGGGAATCGGCATTTACAAGCAGGAAGCACGACACCAGGCTCAGAACACCGAGCCCGCAAATCAGCAAACCCATGGGCCGGGCGGTTCCGTCATGCATCACCGTGATCATGCCGCCCATGGCAGCCCCCAGCAGCATGCGCGAAAACCCAAGCAGGGAGGCGGTGGTCGCCGCGAGTCTCGGAAAGGGCTCCATGGCGCCTGCCAAGGCATTAGCACCGACGAAACCAAGGCTGCCGACAACGAAGAACAGCGGGATGACCACGCCCACAAGGCCGCCCAGATCAAGCTGGGTGGTCACGAGAAGCGCGACGCCGGCGGCGGCACAGATTGCGCAGCCGATCCACATCATGCGGATCGCCCCAAAACGGATCACCAGCCGCGCGTTGATGAAGTTCGTGGCGATGATGCCCACGACATTGAGCCCGAAAAGCAGGCCGTAATGCTGCTCGGGAATTTCGTACACGGTGATGTAGACGAAGGGCGACGCCGCGAAATAGGTGAACATACAGGCAAAGGACGTCGCGCTGGCCAGCAGGCAGCCGAGCGTCTGGCGGTGAGTCATGATACGCGCGAAGCCCCGGATCAACGTACCCGGCGCCAGCGGCGACCGGCGCTCCGGGGGCAGGGACTCTGGAACCCGGAAAATGATCGCCAGGAGGCAGGCGGCGCCGAACAGGCAGAGCACCAGGAAAATCGCCCGCCAGCCGAACCAGGCGAGCAGGTATCCACCGATATTCGGCGCCAGCAGCGGCGTCACGAGAAAGGCCATGTTGATGAAGGATTGGGCCCGCGCTCCCTCGTCCCGGGTGAACAGATCGCGGACGATGGCACGGGAAATCACGCTGCCTGACGCCGCGCCCAAGGCCTGGACGAACCGCCAGACGATCAGCTCGTCGATCCCTCCGGCGGTAAGGCACCCGAGACTGGCGAGGCAATACAGAACCGTGCCGCCGATGAGGACCCGCCGCCGGCCATAGGCATCGGATACTGCGCCGTGGAACACCTGTCCAACGCCGAGACCGACCAGAAACGCGCCCAGGGTGAGCTGCGCCTGCCCAGCGCCGGAGGCGAGTTCGGCGTCGATCCTCGGCAAGCTCGGCAGATACATATCGATCGCCGCCGCGCCCAGGGCGGCAAGCGCGCCCAGGACAATGGTGAGGCTTGTAGAGGCAGGTTTGGCCATCAGGATGTCCGGCCCCCGCGAGCTTGCCAATAGTCCGCCATGATCTCCCGGGCCCAGTCCGGTTCCCGCACAGTTCCACGAGGCGCGAATCCCGACATGACAGGCTTGATATCCAGGACCGGAGTGCCGTCGACCGCGTCCAGCCCCTGGACCTCGACCCGGTGCCCCGATACCCCGAGGATGCGGCAGACGGTTATTCCAAGCAGGTTGGGCCGGGTACTGCCCCGCTGGGCGAAGATGCCGACCTTCGGCCAGTCCTCGCGTCCCCGGGGATGACGGGCGCCGGCGGCGATGCGCGCCGGGTCGAGCCGATGAAAATGGAACAGCACTTCGGCATGGGAGAAATCGGTCAGCCCAATGAGCGCATCCGGCGTGAACTGACCGGTATCGAGTTCGATCTCCGAGCGCACCGAATCCCAATCGTCGTCGATCGGTTCGGTGCGCCCGCCCCGGACGAAGCCGATCGCGCGCAGTGTCAGTTCCATCGTTCTTTCCTGGAGGCGCTGGAGTTTCCGCTGGCCTAGTCCGCCACCCGCCGATCATAATCCGCGGAACGTCCCGCACCAATAAGAGTTCCTGCCATGGCGACGCCAGCTATCCCGACCTTGCATCCCTTTATGGCCTACGACATCCCAAGTCTGGTCGCGGAGCGGGCGCGGACGCCCGCCGGTCATGCGTTCCTGATCTGGCATCCCTTCGATGATGCGCCGAAAACCTGGACCTACGGCGCCTTCGCGCGGGATGTCGAGCGGTTCGCGGCCGGACTGCTGGCCCGCGGGATCGGCCCGGGCGACAGGGTGCTGATTCACCTCGACAATTGTCCCGAATTGCTGCTCGCCTGGTATGGCTGCGCGCGAATCGGCGCGGTCGGCGTGACCACGAATGCCCGCTCCTCGGCGGACGAGCTCAACTATTTCGCACATCATGCCCGGGTCCGTGGCGCGATCACCCAGCCGGCCTTCGCCGAACGGGTGGCGGGCTGCGTGCCGGCCGGTTGCTGGTTGGCGGTGACCAGCCATGATGCGGGCATGCCGGCCGATCCGGGCCGCCGTCCCGGTCGGGCGGAGGCTTTCGAGGCTCTGCTGGGCGATCCGGGAACGGTTCCGGCGCGGTCCGCCGATCCGATGGCCCCGGTCGGAATCCAATATACCTCCGGCACCACCTCTCGGCCCAAGGGTGTGGTCTGGACACATGCCAACGCGCTCTGGGGCGCACGGGTAAATGCCACCCACGAGGATCTCCGGGCCGAGGACGTTCATCTGGTCTATCTGCCACTGTTCCACACCAACGCCCAGGCCTATTCGGTACTGGCGGCACTGTGGGCGGGCGCGACGGCGGTGCTGCTGCCGCGCTGGTCGACCAGCCGGTTCTGGGATCTTTCGCTGAAATACGTATGCACCTGGACCTCGATGATCTGGTTCTGCCTCAACGCCCTGGCCGAAACCGAACCGCCGGAGCAGCATTTCTACCGGCTCTGGGGAAACGCCATGTGCGCGCCACCCCAGGACCAGCGTTATGGGGTGAAGACCATGGGATGGTGGGGCATGACCGAGACCATCAGCCATGGCATCGTCGGCCATCCGCACCTGGACAACCGGTCGATGGCGATCGGCAAGCCCGCGCCGGAATACGGTGTCGCGATCCAGCGCGACGACGGCTCACCCGTCGCGCCGGGCGAGACCGGACATCTGAAGATCCTCGGCACGCGCGGTGTTTCCCTGTTCCGCGAGTATCTCGACAATCCAGAGGCCACGGACGCCGCCTATGACGATGCCGGCTGGTTCATCACCGGCGACCAGGTGACACTCCACGAGGACGGCTTCATCAGCTTTTCAGGCCGCGACAAGGACATGCTGAAGATCGGCGGCGAGAATGTCGCGGCCGCCGAGATTGAGCGGGTGATCATGGAACTGCCTGAAGTCGCCGAAGTCGCGGTGGTGGCGCGCAAGCACAAGATGCTGGACGAGGAACCGGTGGCATTGATGCTGTTGCATGGCGGGCCAGATGCGGCGGATGCCGGTCTGCTGGACCGGGCGCGCGCGGCTTGCGTTGCCAAACTGGCGCATTTCAAGGTACCCGCCGAGTTCCGCGTGATGGACGCCTTCCCGCGCTCAACCCTGGAAAAGGTCGCCAAGGCTCAATTGCGCACCATGCTGGAGGAAGAGCGGGTAGGATAAGTCAGGTATAGGATCTGGAGATCTGCTTCACTCCCACTCACCCGTCAGGGAACCCAGCCGTCGCGCCGGCGAAAGCCGGTGCTTTTGGCAAACAATGGTTGAGCCCCTGTTTTCACAGGGGCGACGCAGCTTTTGGCTCATGTTGAAGAGATTGATTCCGGATAAAAAGACCGCACAGCCACATACTCACCCCAAATTCGAACGACAGTGTTTCCCGCCTTCACGGCCTCGCGACTTTGCGCTCATGCCGGCTCCGCCTAAGGTGCGTTCGGTACCTGGCGAGGAGACAGATGATGAGCCTTGATGGCGTGAAGGCCCTTACTTTCGATACCGGCGGCACGATTCTCGACTGGCATACCGGTTTCAAGACCGCGCTCGCGGAGGCTGGCGCGCGGCACGGGCTGGAACGGGACTGGACGGTGATTACCAACGAGTTGCGCCGTCGCTCGCTCGGCCGGATGCTCAATCTCGGAGAGAAGGATAAGCCGGCCTATAACTTCGACGGGGCGCATCGGACGACCCTGGACGAGCTTTGCGCCGAGAACGGTCTGGACGCCTTCACCGAGGAAGACCGCCACGCCATTGCCTGGACCGCCGCCCATAATTTCAAGGCCTGGCCGGACTTTCCGGACGTTCTGCCGAGACTGAAGACCAAATACACGGTCTGCTCCTTCACCATCCTCAGCTTCCGGATCATCATCGATACCGCGAAGCGGAACGGGCTGTCCTGGGACGCGGTGTTCTCTTGCGAGGCGATCGGAAAGTACAAGGTGCTGCCTGAATCGTATCAGACCGTCGCGAGATGGCTGGTGCTCGACCCGAGCGAGATCTGCATGGTCGCCTGCCATAATTTCGATCTCGACGCGGCGCGCAAGGTCGGCTTCAAGACCGCCTTCGTCCGGCGTCCCGACGAATGGGGCCCGCCTGGCCCGCCCGAGCCCAACGCCAACCCGGCCTGCGATGTCATCGTCGACAGTTTCCCGGATCTGGCGAAGGCGCTTGGTGTGGGCTAAGTCACGCCGGATCGAAGGTTGCTTGCTGGCTATAAAAGCAACTGCAACCAGCCGCTCGCGATTACCATGAGAAGCCATACAGCGGCGAGACCGAGGGCCTGGCGCATTGCCATTCGCTCGTCCTCGGCTCGATGATCGGGCATGGCCGCGACGAGGATCGCAATCACGGGCAAGGATGCCATCGCCATGTGCGCCGAGCCGCTATGCTGGAGAGCAGCGAATAAGAGCGGCACGTCAAGGGATTGACCACTGCTCACGGCGCTAGACATGAAAAGTGCATTCGACGTAACGCCGCTACCCGTGGCGAATGCTCCAATGCCACCCAGCAGACTTACGACCACGACTCCCATATATTTGCCCAAACTGGAAAGGGTTTCGGCGAGCGACGCGACTCCCCCTATTTCGACCAGAATTCTAGCCGTCAAAAGGAACAGGAAAATCCCTGTCAGAGGCCGCCAAGCCCGTCTTGCCGTGTGCCGGAGGACCGAGAGACCGCTGGTCCGATCCACGATCAAAATTGAAACGAATGAAACCACGAGGAGGGCGATTCCGGGGGATTCGACGATCCTGAACGAGACCCGTCCCGTGGAAATTTCCGGGGCGATCCCCACCGCATGAAACAGAGGAATGGCGACTTTCTGCAACACCACGCCGGCTATGAGCAGGCCATAGGGTAACATCGCCTTGGCGAAAACGATTCTTGCCAAGCCCTGCCGCGATCCGGCGGTGGCGATCGAATAAAGGATCACGGCCAGACCACCGCCGACGCCCGCGACCTCAACGCCCACCGAGTATGATGTCGAGGCAATTCCGCCAACCAGTACCGCGCCGGCAACGATCGCATGGACAACGTCCGTCCGGCTCACTTTGGACATGCAAAGAAGGCAGGCGAACGGCAGCACCGCCGCGACGGGCCCGCTTATCTTGAGAATTGCCTCGGCGAGAACCGGTGTCGGTAACCCGGCGATCTCCGCGCCGAGCAGCGCCGCGACCGACAAGGCCCCCCAGCTCATGAGGCTCATGCCCAGCAGCGCCAACCGTATCGTCTCAACACGACCGACGATCTTGAGCAGCAACGGCGCCGTGACCAGCATGGAGACTCCATAGCCGGTCAGCGACTCTACCGCCACGCCCACCCCCAGCGTGATCAAGATCGCGGTTCGCGGGCCGGAAAGGCCCAGCGCCGAAACCAGTGAGCTAAGCGCCGACAACCCGCCGCCGCGCCCGCTGACTTCAACGAACAGTAAGCCAAGGAAGACCACGATCCCGACCAGGAGCTCGAGGACCAGCGCATCGGCAAGGGAATGTTGTAGATGCAGCAGCTGAGCATCGGAAAACACATTCCCCGCCCACAACGCGATGGCGCAGACCAACGACAGCGCCGCCGCGGCGAGCCCGCTCGTCCTGAACACCAGAATCGCGAGGATGACCACCGCGCACGGCAGCAGCGTGACCAAGGCGGTCATTCGGCTTCTTTCGCAAAGAGAAGGTTTTCCCGGAACGCTTTGAACAAGCGGCGCGGGATATGGATGACCGCAGTATCTACATCCGCTTGCCGATCGTCCAGCCGCCGTCGATGACCATGTTGTGGCCGGTGCAGAAGCTCGCCTCATCGCTGGCCAGGAACAGCACCGCGCGGGCGATCTCCGACGGCTCGCCCCAGCGGTTCATGGCGTGGATCTCCTTGATCCGGGCTGCCATCTCCGGGTCTTGGAAATAGCGCTCGGTCAGCGGCGTGCGGATGACGCCCGGACCCACGGCATTGACCCGGATATTGTGGGGCGCCAGATCCATCGCCAAGGCCTTGGTCATGCCGACCACGGCGTGTTTGGAGGTCGTGTAGGCGCAGCGCGAGGTTGCCGCCATCACGCCGAGCGTCGAAGCGGTGTTGACGATCGCGCCACCCTTGCCCTTGGCGATGCAGTGGCGCGCGAAAGCCTGGGCCGAGATGAAGACGCCGGTGACGTTCACATCGATCACCGCCTTCCACTGGTCCAGTGCCAATTCGTGGGATGGCGCGATCTCGCGGATGCCGGCATTGCAGAAAACCACGTCGAGCGTGCCCATCGCCGCCGCCGCCGCCGCGACCACGGAATCGGTCTCGGCCTGATCGGTCACATCGAGCTTGAAGGCGAATGCCTTGCCGCCCTTCTCCTTGATCTCGCCGGCGACCCGGTTGGCCTGGTCGAGATCGAGATCAGCGACGGCGACGCTCGCGCCCTCGGCGGCGAAATGAAAGCCGGTCTCGCGCCCGATTCCGCCGGCGCCGCCGGTGATCATGACACCCTTGTTCTCGAACCGCATGGCGTTGTCCTCCTCCTGGTTATTCTTGGAGGCGAGCTTGCGGCGCCCGGGAGATAGGGTCAATCAAGGGGCGGATAGATCGTACCGCACCTCACGAGACGGCATGCCTTCTCGCGTTTCGGCGGCGCCAGGCCTCTCAAGGTCCAAACGCCAGTCTTTGCTGAAGACGCTCGCCCGACTACGCCAGGCGGGACAGGTATTGCGCGTACCAGTCGAAGCCGACCATGTCGACATAGGCTTCGATCAACCGTTTCGTTACCGGGCCCGGAATAGCGGATTCCGCCAGGGGACGGCCGTTGATCGACTGGATCGGGCAGATGCAGAAACTGGTCGAGGTGATGAAGGCCTCGTCCGCGTTGTAGGCGTCGAAAAGATCGATATCGGTCTCTTCCACCAAAAGGCCGAGCTTGGCGGCGAGATCCTTGGTGACCTGCCGGCTGACGCCCGGCAGGACGAAGCGCTCCCGCGGCGTCTTGAGGCGGCCCTCGGTTACAAGGAAGATATTGCTGCCCTTGCCCTCGGCGAGATTGCCGTCTCGGTCGAGCAGAACCGAAAGCGCGTCTGGATTCTGCGCCGCGACCTCCAGGTCACCCAGGATCAGGTTCAGATAATTGTGGGTCTTGGCGCGCGGGCTGGCCATCTCCGGCGCGACCCGGCGGACCGACGGGGTGATGACCTGGATACCGTCGCGATAGCTCTTGGCCCGGGCAGCGAGCGGAAGCGGGGTGCATTCGACGAGCACCGTCGCGTCCGGCCAGTCCGGCCATGCTTCGCGATCACCCTCCGCGAGCCCCCGGCTGACGCGTTGCGTAACCCAATAATCATCGTCGTTTGCGATCAGCGGCAGGTTGCGGCGCACCACCTCTTCCGTCACCTGAATGAAGTCGTCCACGGAATGCCCGGAATCGAGCTTGAGGTAACGCATGGAGCGTTCAAACCGCTCCAGATGCTCCTGGAGCTTGAAAATCTTGTGACCGAAGGTGCGCGTGGTGTCGAACACCGCGTCGCCGAACTTGAAGCCCTGATCCTTGATCGGAATCCGCGCCTCGCTCTCTGGAATGAATTCGCCATTGAGATAGACAATGCGTTGGTTCGCCAGGGCCATGCCCGTTCCTCCATGAAAGCGGTACGTCAGATTAGCGCGGGAAACGGGACGGCGCGACGGTTAAGGTTCTACCCTGCCGGCTTTTTCACGCGTCTGATCAGGAAACAAAGCGGCATCGCCAGGAAAGCGACGAAGACCAGAAAAACGAAATCATTGAGAAACGCCATCATCTGCGCTTCGCCGAACACCATGTTCTGCAGGGCGCTGAGGCCGGAGGTGGAGTCCAGGCTCCAGATCGCGGCTGAATCGTTGAAACGCATCGACTGGCTGAACTCGCTGATCCGGTCCCGCATCTCGATGTAGTTGGTCTGGCTGGAGCGAACCAGAATGGAGACCACGACCGAGGTTCCCATGCTGGCGCCGATCGCCCGGGTCAGCGAGAAGAGCGAGGCCGCTTCGACCCGGTATTGCGGCGACATGGTCGAGAAGGTCACCGTGGTAAGCGAGACCCACATCATTCCCATGCCGTAGCCGTTGATCAGGGTGATCCAGATGATCTCGGCCATCTCTACTTCGGCGTTCCAGGACGTCATCCAGACATTGCTGATGCCTACACAGAGCAGGCCCGCGAGGATCAGGTATCGGCCCTCCACCCGGTCGGCCAGATACCCGGCGGACATCATTGCCGCCATGGTGCCCAATCCGCGCGCCGAGACAATCCATCCGGCCGAGAGTACCGGATAGCCCTGCATGTTCTGCAGGAACACCGGCAGGATGAACAGGCTGGAGAAGACGGCGATACCGAATATGAAGATCAGCATCAATCCGATCACGTAATTGCGGTCGGTGAAGATGGCGAGACTGATATAGGGATTATCGGTGGTAAGGCAGTGGACGACGAAGACATAGAACGCGAGGGCCGACAGGAAGCTGTTCAGCATGATCTCGTACGACTCGAACCATCCCAGACGTTCGCCCCGGTCAAGCACCAGTTGCAGCAGAACGACGGCAGCGATGAGCGAGGTCACGCCGATCCAATCCACCTTCTGGCGGCGTGACTCGGCGCTCGGCAGGGTGACGAGGATCGCGAAGAAGGCGAAAATCCCGAACGGGATGTTCATGAAAAAGACATAGCGCCAATTATAGTATTCGGTCAGCAGCGCGCCCACCGTCGGACCAGCGACGGGGCCGATGATCATGCCCATCGACCAGATGCTCATCGCGAAGCCGTGTTTCTCGCGGGGATAGGTGTCGAGCATGATCGCCTGCGAGATCGGCAGAAGCGGCGCCGACACGAAACCCTGGAGAATCCGGTAGAATACGAGTTCGGTCAGGGTATGGGAGCTGGCGCTGAGCAGAGAGGTGATCGTGAAGCCGAGGATTGCCGCCATGAAGACGCGGCGGCGTCCGAACCGCTGGCTGAACACGTTGGTCAGGATGGTTCCCACGGCGGTCGCGACGACGAAGGCGGTGATCACCCAGCCGACCTGATCCGGCGCGGCGGACAGGTTTCCCTGGATGTTTGGCAGTGCCACATAGGCCGTGCTCATGTTGAGAGCATGCAGCAGCGACGCCGCCAAAACCGGCACGGTGATCATAATCCGCTCGGCCCGCGTGAAAGGGCCTTGCGCCGGTTTCGTCAGTGTCAGCACAGTCTGTCCTTTGACCCCAGTATACGGACCCGCGCATCGCCCCGACCATGCGACGGATCGCCGGGGTTTTTAAGATCATGACCGTGTTGAATGAAGATACCAAAGTTTAGCGCGGATCGGCAGGCGCTGGATTGTCACGGTTCCCGGTGTCCTGATGGTCTAGCCATGTTTGAGGGCGTGGCGGGCGATCTTGGTCATCACGGACGGCAGGCCGGCACGGCCAAGATCCGTGACCGGATGCCAGACACCCGGCGAGCCGGCGTCTTTGCCGTCGATCCGGCCGGCCAGAACCTGCAGCTCCAGATGGAAATGGGTGAAGGTGTGCCGCACCACGCCCGGCAGCGCGCGCCATTTTGCCTTCAAGGGCGGATCGTCCGGATGAAAATCCCCGGCGGAAATGTCTTCACGCCAGTCGGTCGAGGGGATCTCCATCATGCCGCCGAGAAGTCCGCTTGACGGACGGCGCCGCAGATAGACGTCGCGGTCCCCATTCAGACACCAGAAAGCGGTTCCATAGCGGGTCGGCTTGGATTTTTTCTGGGCCTTTCGGGGCAGCGCCTCCGCGATGCCGGCGATCCGTCCGGCGCAGGCGGCACTCCAGGGACAGATCATGCATTTCGGGTTGCGCGGCGTGCAGACCGTCGCGCCGAGATCCATTACCGCTTGGGCATAGTCTCCCGGCCGCACTGCCGGCGTCAGGCGTCGTGCAAGGTCGCGGAGCAAGGGTTTGACGCCGGGCATGGGGTCTTCGACGGCGTGCAGGCGGGCCATCACGCGTTCGAAGTTGCCGTCCACAGGGGTCGCGGGCCGGTCGAAGGCGATGGCCGCGATGGCGGCTGCCGTATAGGTCCCGATCCCCGGAAGTTCCGTCAACTCCGTCTCTGTATCCGGAAATCGACCGCCGTACCGGCCGGCGACGCTGACCGCGCATTTGTGCAGGTTGCGGGCCCGGGCGTAATAGCCAAGCCCCGCCCACTCGGCCAAGACGTCCTCGAGCGGGGCCGCCGCCAGATCGTTCACCGTGGGCCACAGAGCCAGAAACCGCTGAAAGTACGGGCCGACCGTGACCACGGTCGTCTGCTGCAGCATGATTTCGCTCAGCCAGACCCGATAGGGGTCGGCCTCCTCACCTGGCGCGGCCCGCCAAGGAAGATGGCGCCGGTTCCGGTCGTACCAGGCAAGCAGATCACCGGGCAAGCGCCGGGTATCGGCGGCGGAAAGTTCAACTACCATGGATCGAGTCTAATCGATTCGACGCCGCCGCCGACATCACCATGACGAAAACGTCAATCACCGGCGATGGGCGCCAGTCCCTTCAGATAGACCGCGATCGCCCGAAGATCTTCTTTGGTCAGCTTGCCGGTGCTGTTCGTGACCACCTCGGTCATCGCGCCACCGACGAAATCGCCGTCCGGCAACATGCCGTCAGCAAGGAAAAAGACGATGTCGCTTTCGCTCCATCGGCCGATACCTTTTTCGGGATGCGGCGTGATATTGGGCACGCCCTTGCCCTCTGGACCGCGCGTATTGCCGGCAAAAGGTCGGCTGCGGTCCAGGCCGCCCAGAAGATTGCGCTGTGTGTGGCACTCGCCGCAATGGCCCAAAGCGTTCGACAGATAGGCCCCCCGGTTCCAGTCGTCGGCCTTGCCCGGCTCCTCCGCCGTCCAGCCGTCGACGAAATAGAGCCAGCGCCACGGCCAGATCAGCGCCCTGATGCTGAAGGGGAAGGTGAGATCGTGATCGCGGGCCGCCTCCGGAACCGGTGGAATGCTCATCAAATAGGCCCATAGATCGGCCAGATCATCGTCCGTCATGCCGGTGTAGGATGCATAGGGAAAGGCCGGGAAATAGACCTTGCCGTCCGGGCCGCGACCTTGGCGCATTGCGCGTTTGAAGTCGTCCAGGCTCCAGGAACCGATCCCATGGACCGGGTCGGGCGTAATGTTCGGCGTGTAGAAATCTCCGAAGGGCGTTTCGAGCTTGCGTCCGCCGGCCAGCGGCGTGCCTTCCGGCTTCTCCCGGGTATGGCAACCGACACAACCCGCCGCCGCGAGAATGTACTTTCCGCGTTCAACAGCGTTCGAGTCGTTGCTGGCAAAAGCCGGGACCGCCGCCGCAGCAAACGCATCGCTGCCGCACAGGACAAGCGAAGCTTGCGCGGCAAACGCAAAAAGCCGGCGGAAGCAGAACTTCCGCCGGCTCTTGTCCAGGGTACTGATTATTTTACTTTCTCACCGCGATACGGCGTATGACACCCACCGCAGCCGTTCTTGCCGGTCACTCCGATCTGCGCCTTGATCGCCGCGGTGTCGCCACCGGCGGCCGTCTTGGCAAGCGTCGCCGCCTCGGCAACCAGAACGTTCGCCGCCTTCTCGAAACCGGCCCAGTCTTCCCAGATCTTCGGCAGCGCGCGGGTCATCTTCGCGTCCACATCGCCGCGCCCGGTTCCCTTCGGAAACAACGGAGCAATGCCGCCGGCCGCCGCGCTCAGCTCGGTCGCCGCTTTCGCGACATCGGCCGCGGTGCCCTTGTCTTCCTTGGCGAAGGCGGTGATCACCTTCCAAGGGTCGAGGATATCCTTGCGCATGAAGGTGATGCGCTTTTCGATGACCGCGTGTCCATCCGCGTGCGCGGGGCTGGTGCCTTGGGAAATCATCAAGACCGAACCCATCGCGAGGGCCGCGATCGCTCCAGTGAATAGTGTCCGCATGAGTCTTCTCCTCACCGATGTTTCCGGCCCCATCGAGACGTCCGAATGGACCAAGATATGGAACGCGCAGTGTGTCGATGCACAGGGCTTCGGGCAAGTGGCCACACCGGAAACAGATTGTTTCTTTGGGTAAAAAGTATGCTCCGAAGCATGTGAAAATAAACGCCAATCCCGGGCCCTGCGAGGTTTAAGCGAACGTCGCGCCTCCGACATATCGTGTCGTGGAACCGCTAGCGGTCCGTTCGTTAGATCTATAAGCAGAAGCACGAAATCACGCGTGCCACGCGCCCGCGGCTTGATCAGGAGTTGCCCATGGCCGACGAGGAAGACGATATCGTCTTGTCCGAGCTTGAGGACGACGAGCTTGTTCAACAGATGCATGACGATCTCTACGACGGTCTCAAGGAAGAGATCGAGGAGGCCGTGAACATTCTGCTCGAGCGCGGCTGGGCGCCCTACAAGGTTCTGACCGAAAGCCTGGTCGAGGGTATGCGGATTGTCGGCATCGACTTCCGCGACGGCATCCTGTTCGTGCCCGAGGTCCTGATGGCGGCCAATGCCATGAAAGCCGGCATGGCGATCCTGCGGCCGTTACTGATCGAGACCGGGGCACCGCAGCTCGGCAAGATGGTGATCGGCACCGTGAAGGGCGATATTCACGATATCGGCAAGAATCTGGTTTCGATGATGATGGAAGGAGCCGGCTTCGACGTGATCGATCTCGGCATCAACAATCCTGTCGAAACCTACCTTGCGGCGCTGGAAGAGCATAAGCCCGACATACTGGGCATGTCCGCGCTGCTCACCACGACGATGCCCTATATGAAGGTGGTGATCGACGCGATGAAGGAAAAAGGCATCCGTGACGACTATATCGTCCTCGTCGGCGGCGCCCCGCTGAACGAAGCCTTCGCGGAAAGCGTCGGTGCCGATGCCTATTGCCGTGACGCGGCCGTCGCGGTGGAAACCGCCAAGGCGATGGTGGCGGAAAAGCGCGGTTCGAACTCGGCGCCGATGGGAGTTGAATAGCGCCGGCAGGCCAAGCGGTCGGGCGCCGGATACGGCTCGATATGGATGACAAAGTAATAGATGGCGTGTCTCACCTGGGCCCGGACACGGTGTCGGTCCCCCCGGACCGCTCTACCGGATGTCGTCGGCCCACCACGCTGTTCATTGCCTGCGGTGCGTTGGCGAAGGAGATTGTGGCGCTCAAGGAGACGACGGGTTGGACTGAACTGACCATCGCCTGCTTGCCGGCCCATTGGCACAACACGCCGGACCGGATCGCGCCGGCCGTTCTCGCCAAGATTCGAGGCATGGGCCGGCGATTCGACAAGGTCTATGGGCTCTATGGCGACTGCGGTACCGGCGGGGAACTGGACAGGGTCCTCGCCGCAGAGGGTGTCGAACGGATAGCCGGTCCGCATTGCTATCACTTCTATATGGGAAGCGCCGAGTTCGAGCGAACCCATGACGACGACCCCACCTGCTTCTATCTGACCGACTATCTGGTGCGGCATTTCGACCGCATCATCATCAAGGGGCTCGGCCTCGACCGGTTCCCGGAATTACTGAGCGATTACTTCGGGAACTACACCAAGCTGATCTATGTGGCCCAGACCGATGACCAACGGCTCCGGGAGAAAGCTGAAAAAGCCGCTGAGCGTCTTGGTTTGGCTTTTGAATACCGATACCGCGCGTATGGCGACCTGGGCGCTTTTATCCATGGCGCGTCCGCCCGCCGCTCGACCCCGGCATAGGGCGGAAGTTCCATGGCGCATATCGTCATCGTCTACTGGCGGGACATTCCGGCACAGGTGATCGCCGAGCGTGGCCGTGGCCGTGGCCGGCAAACCGCCAAGATCGAATTGCCCGATCGATTTGCCCAGGCGATCGACGCCGCCGCGATGCGGGGAGCGGCAAGCGACGCCGACAGCTATCTGGCGGACTGGAGGCGTTCGGACCCGGTTGAATGCGGTGAAGACCTTGAAGCCGAGGCCGTGGCGATGGCCGATCGTCTCAACGCGGAATATGATGCGGACCGCCTGCGTGCCCTGATCGGAACCGGGGGGATCGACTTGGATGATTCCGGATAGGCCGGCTCGAAACAGATATCGAAAGCTCGCGGTTCTCGCGGGCGCCGTCCTCGTAATGGTGGCCGCATCGGCCGCCGCGCCGCCTCTGCCTCAAAATCCGGCCTATCATCTTTTCGCCGACATGCGGGTGGTATGCGGCGTGCCCAGATTCGGAGACGTGGTCAGCAACCTTGCATTCCTCGTCGTCGGCGCCTTCGGGCTTTACCATGTGAAGGCGGTGCAAGCGGTGGGAGTGTTCGAGTCACCCCGTGATTCAATTCCTTATTATTGCTTCTTCGCCGCGGTCACGTTGATCGGCGCCGGCTCGGCCTACTATCACTGGGCGCCGGACACGGCGCGATTGTTCTGGGACCGGTTGCCGATGACCGCCGCTTTCATGACCTTCTTCGCCGCGATCGTCTTGGACCGGATTGACCGGCATGCGCGCATCGTCTGGGTCCTCCCGGCGTCGATCGCCGCCGGTGTAGCAAGCGTGGTCTATTGGAACTGGTCGGAGAACGCCGGACACGGCGATCTAAGGCCCTATATCCTGATCCAGTTCGGCACGATGCTCATCCTGCCGCTGATATGTCTGCTGTTTCGCGAAAGTCGCCTGACGGATACGCGCTATGTTTTCGCCGCGATTGGGATTTACGGTTTCGCGATGCTTGTGGCGCGGTTCGATTACGAGATCCTGGCCTTGAGTGGAGAGCTGATCAGCGGTCACAGCGTCAAGCATCTGATCGCCGCGATCGCCTGCGCCGTTTCGCTGGCGATGCTGCGGGCCCGGCGCTAGGCTTCGCACGCCCTGTCCGATACCCATGCCGAGGAGCCACGCCATGTCGACCCATTCAAGAACCGCCATTGTGACCGGCGGAGCCCGTGGCATCGGACGGGCGATCGTCGCCAGGCTCGCCGCCGACGGGATCCAGGTCGTGATCGCCGATCAGGACGAAGACGCGGCCCGGGCGACGGCCGAGCGCATCGCCGGCGCCGGGGAGGACAGCGTCACCGCCTTGGGGGTCGATGTGTCGGATCGCGCGTCGGTCGAGGCGATGGTGGAAACCGCAATCGCGCGGTTGGACGGGATCGACATTCTGGTCTGCAATGCCGGCGTCATGGACCGGGCGCCGTTTCTGGAAACCAGCGACGATTTCTGGTGGCGGGTGCTGGGGATCAATCTGGGCGGTGCCTTCATGTGCGGGCAGGCGGTAGCGCGGCACATGGTCGCCCGGGGCAAAGGCGGCAGGATCGTCAATGTCGCCTCGAACTCCGGCATCTTCGGCGGGCGCGGCCGGGCGGCCTATGGCGCCAGCAAGGCCGGGATCATCAACCTTACCCAGACCATGGCGATTGAACTCGCCGAGCATGACATCCTGGTGAACGCCGTGGCCCCGGGGCCGACCAAGACCCGAGACGAACAACCCGACGTGCCGTGGGCCAGCGCGGCGTCGCGGATGTCCATCAAACGGTTCGGGCGGCCCGAGGAGATTGCCGAGGTGGCGGCCTTTCTGGCGTCTCCCGCCTGCAGTTTCACGACCGGCCACGTCTTCAGCGCCGATGGCGGCTTCACAGTGTCCGGGATCATGGAAGGGTAGCCATTAGTCGGCGAAGGCCGCCCGAGTGCCACAATATATTGTGGCGGACCTGTGGATAAGCATGTTAGCCTTCGCTACCAGCAACAATCGAAAGGAGGTGATCCAATGTCGAGTGAGAAAAGGGCACATTGGTGCCGGGCTAGTGTTCTTACGGCGACAACGGAGCAACCTTCGGCGTCCGACTAAGGAACACACCAGTCGTCTTGCAAAGCCGAGGCGATTGGGGGCCCCATCAACGGCCCAACTCACGAGAAGGCTCCGCAAGGAGCCTTCTTTCGTTTGGAGCTCTGCCGGCGGGAATACGGCTTTCCTAGACCGGGTGGGTTTCGCGAATGCGGATCACCACGCATCGCACAATCGTCATGACGACGAAAATGATCGCCATGGTCGCGTTGCCGTCGACCAGATCGCGGGTCAGCACGAAGACGGCACCCCCAGCGATGGAAATTGTCGCCGTGTAGTCCTCTTTCAGGATCGACGGCTGGACACCGCAGAGAACGTCACGGATCACGCCGCCGGCGACGCCGGTGACGCATCCGAGGAGCACGGCGATAACCGCCGGAACGTCGGCCTGTAGCGCCACGCTCGCGCCGACAAGCGTGAACAGGGCAAGCCCGACCGGTGCCGCGGTCGCAACGTATGTCAGATCGCTGATCCAGAAGACCGGGGTGTTGCCGATCAGAAGGTCCCGCAAGGTGCCGCCGCCCACCGCCGTGACGACCGCCAAGGCAACCGCGCCGAAAAAATCGAACTCGTGCCGCACCGCCTGAATCGCCGCCGACGCCGCCATCACCGCCGTTGCGCAGACCGTAAGACTGGATATCAGGGTTTGGATGTCGGCGAGGAACGCAAACGAGAAGATGGGGGAGTCCAAAGATTTCTCCTCGTTCTTCAAACAGCTGGGTTTGATGGGCTGCCTGGTCCCATCTCGTCCGATGCCTGTGCCAGCAGCCATTCCCGAAACACCTTGATCTTGGCCTCGTTTGCCGAGGCCTTGGGGCAGACGATCCAATAGGCGAAGGCGGCGCGGGGATCGATTCCCGCATCGGCCGGACGAGGCGCCCGCCTTCAAGATCCAGCGCCGCCAGAGCACTGCGGGCCAGCGCGACCCCCTGGCCGGCGATGGCGGCATCGATCGCGAGGCTCGTGTCCGAGAAAACCGGACCTTGATCCGCGACGGCGGCGGGTACGCCGAAGGCGATCAGCCATTGCCTCCACCCCGATCGGTCTCGGTCATGCAACAGTGTGTGGCGCCGAAGATCGCCGGGCCGTTCGAGCAGGGCCCAGGGGGTCAGCAACGATGGTCCGCAAACCGGGAAGATCTCCTCCGGGCACAACCGCTGTACATGCAGATGCGGCCAGTCCCCGGTGCCGTGCCGAACCGCGAGGTCGATATCGTCGGTCGCGAAATCGGTATGCCGGCGCGAGGCGCTGATCCGCAGATCAATCTCGGGATGCGCCGCGGAAAAATTCCCGAGCCGGGGCACCAGCCACTTGCTGGCGAAGTTCGGGGAAACCGTAACCGTCAGAACGGCTTCCTGCTTGCCCAGCGCCTCGGCTCCGGCTCTCAGACTCTCCAGCGCCTCCCGAACATGGACGAGATAGGTTCGGCCGGCGTCGGTCAGCGTCAGGCCACGGTGCCGGCGGTCGAAAAGCCGGACACCAAGCAGGTCTTCCAATTCGCGAATTTGATGGCTGATCGCCCCCTGGGTTAGGTTGAGCTCCTCCGCCGCGCGCGTGAAATTCAGCAAGCGAGAAGACGTTTCAAAACATCTGAGGCCGGTTGTGCTGGGAAGGGTCGGCATGGAGTTACCATTAATTACATTCATGGTTACAATAGAACAATTCGCTTCCGACCGAAAGCCGGACCGTGCACTCTCGGCGCGTGATGCCGGCGCGCACGGCGCGGTAAAAAACGGTCTTCCAGGGAGTCAACCATGGCGGAACAAAGCAGCCAGAAGCGGACCCCCGATGTCCCCGGTATCGGCGAAGCGTTTCGGGTCTGGCTGAGGATCGGGTTGCTCAGTTTCGGTGGCCCGGCGGGTCAGATCGCGATGATGCATCGCACCCTCGTCGAGGAGCGGAACTGGATCGACGAGGCTCGATTTCTGCACGCTCTCAACTACTGCATGTTGCTGCCGGGACCGGAGGCGCAGCAGCTCGCCACCTATATCGGATGGCTGATGCATCGCACCCTCGGCGGCCTCATCGCGGGTCTTCTTTTCATCATACCCGGTGCGCTGGTGATGCTCGCCCTGTCGGTGGTCTACGTCCTCTTCGCCGACCTGCCGCTGGTCGAGGCGGCGTTCCTTGGGATCAAAGCGGCGGTGCTGGTCATCGTGGTCGAGGCGGTGATCCGGATCGGCAGGCGCGCGCTGCGGTCCACCGCGATGGTGCTGATGGCCGGTGCCGCCTTCATCACCATCTTCGCTTTCGCCGTGCCGTTCCCGATCATCGTCGCCGGCGCCGGGCTGATCGGATTTCTGGGCGGCATCCTGCGGCCCCATTCTTTCGTGATCCTGAAGAACCGGCCGGTGGATGATTCCGGCCACGGCAGCGCGATCGACGCGATGGCGGCATCGGGCGGCCTCGACCATACCCGGCCGTCCCTACAGCGCGCCGTCGTGTTGTTGCTGATATTCGGAACCCTGTGGTTCGGGCCGATCGCGGCGCTCAACTTGGGTCTGGGGCCGGACCACGTCTTCACGCTGCAGTCGGAATTCTTCAGCAAGCTTGCCGTGGTCACCTTCGGCGGCGCCTATGCCGTCCTGGCCTATATGGCGCAGCAAGCGGTCGATGCCTTCGGCTGGATGACGCCCGAGGAAATGCTGGACGGCCTTGGTCTCGCGGAGACCACGCCGGGCCCGCTGATCCTGGTCACACAGTTCGTCGGCTTCCTCGGCGCGCACCGCCACGGGGTCGGGATGGACCCGCTGCTTGCCGGCGCCATCGGGTCCGCAGTGACATTGTGGGTGACCTTCACCCCCTGCTTTCTCTGGATCTTTCTCGGCGCGCCCTACGTGGAGACATTGCGCGACAATACCCATATCGCCGCCGCCCTTTCGGGGATCACCGCCGCGGTGGTGGGCGTCGTCCTCAATCTCGCGGTCTGGTTCGGCCTGCATGTCAGCTTTGCGAGCGTCGGCGAGGTGGCCGTCCTCGGCGCGACTCTTCCGATGCCGGACCTTGCGACGGCGGATCTCGGCAGCATCGGCCTGACGGTTCTCGCCGGCGCGATGCTGCTGTGGTGGCATCAAGGCGTATTCAGAACGCTGCTTGCCTGCGCGGTTCTGGGGATGGGCCTGTCGTTCCTGTAGCCCAGTTGCCGCTTCAGGGTGTCGGGCCCCAGGGCGCGTTGAACATCAGCTTGTTCTGCTGGGACTGAAGCATCGGCCGCAGCTTGGCGGCGAAGGCCATGAATTCATCGTCGGCGAAAACCCGCGCCCAATGCGCCCGCCGGTCCGCATCGTCATCAAAGCGCCAGAGATGGGTCAGGGTGTTCATCGCGCCGATATCCCCGGTGAAATAGCCACACAACTTACCGGCATGTTTCTGCAGCGCCGGCCAGCCCTCCTTGTGATACAGCTCGACCACATCATTCATCTTGCCGACGACGACGGTGTAGGTGCGCAGTTCATAAAGCGCCATCATGACTCTCCAATGCTGACAACAAAAAAACGCCGAACATCATGACGCGGCCGGACAGGCCCGTCAGCAACAGCGGGGCGGAACCACGTCAAACACCGTCTGCGTGATGCGGCTAAAGGACGTTTGCGCATCCCCGACCTGATCGCTCGGTGGAAAGCCGTGCATTCATTTGGAACCACGAGACCGCCGCGCTAGGCTTGCCGCCACATTGGTTCGCCAACCTTCAGCGGAGGCCTCCATGGATTTCGGTATCTTCAACCTGCTGCAGCACCGCGACCGCTCTAAACCACCGAGCGACGTCATCGCCGAAGCGCTCGAGCATGTCCGGCTCGCCGAGGAACTGGGGTTCAGCCGGGCCTGGTTCGCCGAGCATCACTTCTCGAACTACAGCCTTTGCCCGTCGCCGCTGATCTTCTGCAATCAGGTCTCGGCAACGACGAAACGCATCCGCGTCGGCTGCGCTGTGCTGATCCTGCCGCTGCACGCGCCGGCGCGGGTGATCGCCGAGATCGCGCTGGTCGACGCCTTGTCCGGCGGAAGACTCGATGTCGGTGTCGGCAGCGGCTACCAGCATTACGAGTTCGAGCGCCTGGGCGCGGTCATCTCCGAAAACAAGATCGTCTTCAACGAGATGCTGGACATGATTGACCAGGGGCTGCGGAGGCCGCATTTCAGCTATGACGGCAAAAGACTGAGTCAATTGCAGACGGCGATCAATGTGCAGCCGGTGCAAAGCCCGCGCCCGCCGATCTGGATCGCTGGCGCCGACCCGAATAGCCATCGGCGCTGCGCCCGTGACGGTTTCATCCCCTTCATCTCGGGCGGCATCGAAAGTCCGGAGCGGATCCGCGCGATGCGGGACCAGATCGAACGCTGCTACGCCGAGGAGGGCAAGGATCCGTCGACTATTCCCCTTGGGGTGCTGCGTTTCGTCTGTGTCAGCGACGACCGGGCGGTCGTCGACCGCTATGTGGATGGCGCCCGTTTTCAAAAACGCATCGCCATGTCCCTGCGCCATCGTCGGGAGACCATGGTCGACGACTATATGGTCGAAGAGACCCCGTTCCCGAACGAGCCGAGCCTCGATCAGGTCGCAGAGAACATCGTCGCCGGCAGCGCCGAACAGGTTGCCGAACGGCTCTGCCAAGAGATCGAGCTCTACGGCCCGCGCCACATGGCGAATTACTTCGCGGTCGGCGACGTGCCGCACCGGGCGGTGATGAACTCGATCGAGCAGTTCGCCACCAAGGTCGTCCCGATGATCGAAGCGCATTTCGGCAGGCCGCTGGACCAGATCTGCCATACGCCGATGCCGGCGCCGGTCCCGCTGGCCGCCGAATGACGGGAGGGACGCCATGACGCTCAAGAACAAGACCGCCATCGTCACCGGCGGCGGCGTGGGGATTGGTGCGGCCGCCGCCTTGGCCCTCGCCGAAGCCGGAGCGAAGGTCGCGGTCGCGGATATCGATGCCGCCGCGGCTGAGGCGACGGCGTCACGAATTGCCGGGGCGGGCGGAACCGCGATCGCCGTCGCGGCCGATTGCGGCGATGTCGCCCAGATCCAGTCCATGGTCGACCGGACGGTCGACGCTTTCGGACGGCTCGACATCATTCTCAACAATGCCGGCGTCACCCGGCGTGCGGATATCATGGACCTGACCGAGGCGGACTGGGACCGCATCCATCGGGTCAACGCCAAGGGCGTGTTCTTCTGTTTGAAGACGGCCGCCGCTCAGATGATCAAGCAAGGCGGCGGCGGGCGGATCATCAACATCGCCTCGATCGCCGGGCGCGGCTATGCCGGCACCTCGAACGCCGCCTACGCCGCCAGCAAGGGCGCGGTGATCAGCCTCACCTACACGGCGGCCCAGCAACTGGCGCGTCATGACATCAACGTCAATGCTGTCTGTCCCGGTGTCACCGAAACCGCGCTGTCCCGCGCGAACCTGACGGTCCGGGCGGAACAGGAAGGCATTAGCGTCGAGGAGATGACCAGACGCCGAGCCGCGATGATTCCCATCGGGCGCCCCAATGATCCCGAGGATATCGCCGCGATGGTCGTCTTCCTTGCCTCGCCCGCATCCCGGAACATCACCGGGCAGGCCTATAACGTGGATGGCGGTATCGTCACCAGCTAAGGTTCGACAGGACCCTTCGAGACAGGCGCTATGCGCCTTTCTTAGGGTGAGGCGCTCGAAAAAAATTGTTGCCGGCCCTGAGGGATCGCGGAGCGATCGTCTCGAAGGGTCCTGTTCGGTATCTTGTCGATGGAAGCTCGCTTCTTTACCCTTAACGGAACCATGACTCGCTGGGAGAATCCCCATGGCCAGACATCTTTCCCGAGCCGAGCTTCAGGCCGGTCTGCCGGAGATCCTCGCCTCGCCGAAGGATAACGGACGGCTCGAGGCGATCGTGGTACGGCCTGCCTCCGAGCAGCGTCAGGAGGTCGAGAGCATCGCCATCAGCCTCGCCGGCGGGCTGGAGGGCGATCATTGGGCCAAGGGATGCTGGAAGTCGACGGAGGACGGCAAGCCGCATCCGGACGTTCAGATCTGCATCATGAACGCACGCTGCATCTCCCTGATCGCTCAGGATCGGGACAACTGGGCACCTGCGGGCGACAACTTGTTCGTGGATATGGACCTGACGCCGGCCAATCTGCCGCCCGGAACGCGGCTTGCTGTCGGTTCGGCGGAAATCGAAATCACCGACACGCCGCACAAGGGCTGCGCCAAATTCATCAAACGCTATGGCCGGGATGCCTGCGTCTTCGTGAACATGGGAGACGGCGACAGGTTCAAGCTGCGAGGCATCTACGCGCGCGTGGTCAAGGACGGTCAGCTGACCGTCGGCGATACGCTTCGCAAGATCGGAGCATAAACAGGGTCTCACAAGGAAAGACCCACGTCGACGAATGGGGCCGATGGCGCCGGCTTGCTGGTCTTTCTGTTCCGAGTGGACCGGCGATCCATTTGTTTCTATGAACAGCCCCGTTCTCTACGGTTCAGACTGTTCAAGCCGCGTTAAGCACCATAGGCTTCCAGAGTTTTGCGTATGAACTTCAAGCTCATCCATCACCATGTCGGCGCGCGCGGAAACGTTCGGATACCGCTTGAATCGGACAGTCCGCTCCGCGCGGATTTCTCCGCGTTTTACTATGACGCCGATCCCGACGCTTTGTCCGGAAGGTTAACCGCGCTGGTCAAGGTCGGGGAAGTGCGGTTCCTGCCCTATTGCATTGGCTCGACTCGCGAGAAAAGGACGTTTCTAATCGGGCGCAACCCGACAGCAAGTTCGCTTTACCGCCTCAACCCAAGGTACAGGCGTTATACCAACCCGACATATCTCGGTCAGATGCCCCTCGAGAATGAACATGCCGTCGAACGCGAGGTTTCAGTCGATCTGATCCCGCTGGACGACATCTGCGAGCCCACCGGCGAATATCCGCCGCCGGACTACCTTTCCATGGATGTCGAGGGCGCCGAATACGAAGTCTTTAGAGGCGCCGAAACCGCCTTGTCCACGTCGGTTTTGTGGCTTGAAGCCGAAATGTGGTTCAACCCGGTTTATGACAGCGCCGCGACAATCTCGACGAACCTCGGGCACCTTGCGGAAAAAGGATTTGATACTTTCAAGGTCGAGCCGACCAACAACTATGAGGCCGACTCGCTTTCCTACGGAATGCATGGCGACGGACAGACCTTCGCGGCGGAAGTCGCGGTCCATAAACGTTTGGACATGATCTTGTCGCAAGCGGCGTCTGATCCGAAAGGGACATTGCTGCGGTTGTACAAGCTGGCGTTCCTGGCGGTGCTCAATGGCGGCAATGGTCTCTGCTTTCGATGTCTGAAGGAAGCCGAAGCGTTGGGCGGTGATTTCTTCGCGGACAGTTCCGGCAACCCGCCCGCCAAGTACTTGGCATTTCTTCGTGGCTTGTCGAGCCGAATGCAAAAGATGGCGGACCAGCTTCCAAAACCTCCGTATTTCGGGCATCACCGTCTGGCACGCACGAACAGAAAGCACGCCTTCTCGATCGCCACCTCCGAAGCTGATCGGCGAAGATTGATTGAGGAGGACAGAAAAGCGCAGCGCGAGGTCAAAGAGCTGTGCTTACCGCTTTTCGCGCAGATTCATAGGGTTCAATGGGCGGGGACAACCTCGTTGGAACTCTACTTCCAGGAATTCGGTCTCATCGCGCAGAGCCAGCAGTTGCAAGCGCGGCGAAAGGAACTTTGCGAGACTTTCTTCTGGAATTACTATCGATTGTCCCAACCGGAATTCTAGCCTCGAACCACATCCGATTGATCGGAAAGACCGGTCGCATCAAAGGCAACTTTTAACGGAGGAAGGCGGAAATCACCGACACCGAGAGAACTCCGCCCGGCCTCTTGCGGATGGATTTGGAGGAGCGGGAACGGATCGTGACCGCGTATCTCAGCTCGCGCAATCTCGGTGATTTCACCGAACAGCTCATTTGCGCGGCCGCAGTCAAAGAGAACCTGGAGGGACATCGCCTCGCGGTCGTTTATCATGACGACAGGCCATACAAGCGACCGATCGTCGCCATGTGCCCGAGTGTTGATCTGGAGGTAGTCCGGGCACCAGACAAGAAAACGCCGCTGGAGTATTTCGATGTCTATGCCGGCGCCGAGATCTTCGATGATCCAGGCGCCGTCGAAATGGGCATCCACCGCAGTTCCCTTGTTCTCGCTGGACACGCCCTTCGATCTTGCGCGCTCCCGTCATTTCCATGGGTACCGAAACTTCGGGTCCCGGATCAGGTTCGGGCGCGAAGCGTCGACCATCTGCAGGCGCTGGGTCTAGATCCGGATCGCTGGTTCGCCTGCTTTTACTGGCGCGAGCCGGGTTACATGGGGCGGGAACCGCTTCCGCTGCGCGACATTCTGGATCCGAGTCCATATCTTGCCGCCATCGACCACGTCATCGACACTTTGGGTGGTCAGGTCGTGAGGCTCGGGCACCCGACCCCTACGACACTGCGGAACCACCCATCGATCATCGATCTGGCGAAGATTGAGGACAGTCTCGCGACCCAAATTACGTCCATCAGCTTGGCCCGGTTTTTCATTTCTTCTCCGTCCGGTCCGCTCACTTTCGGGCCAGGCGTCGGAACACCGACCGCTGTTACCGACAATATCGATATAAGTGGCGTTTGGAACGACGACGATATTCTCGTGACGCAAACGATCGAGATTCCGAATGGTCGCCGCTACCGCCAGCGCGCCGCCTATAAAGCCGGCTTTTTGCGGCCGGGAATTGCCAAACAGCTAAGCCATCCCGATGCCGGATGCCGGTTCACCAAATGCACGGGCCCTGAAATCATCCACGTGGCTAACCTCCTTCACCAGAGGACCATAAACGTGGAGCGGTGGCGCGAACCGTCCGCGGCCTCTGATCGGCCGAAAACCTCGCAACTTCCTTTCCCGCTGATGGCCTCTGTAAAAGAAGCATCCCTGATCGAGATGCCGAGCGGTTGACCCGGCTGATTTCAAGAAACAGCGATGAAGCAGAGGATCCTACGGCTGCCCGACCGCCGTCGAGTCACGCCGCATCGCGTGGCCCCGCGCCGCGCGCAAACCGTTCGTCATTGTAGGCCTTCACCGTCGTGGTCTCGTATTTCGCCGGATTGTCCGCATCGGCGCAGGTCTCGATGCAGGATATCGGCGTGTCGTAATTCGGCCGGGTGAAATAGCCGATCGACATGCGGCGCGAGCGTGAACGCGCTTCCACCGCCGGCACCGCGACCCGGTGCGGCGTCGAGACCCAGCGGTCATTGGTCCAGCGCATCAGCAAGTCGCCGATATTCACCACGAAGGTGCCGTCGATTGCCGGCGCGTCGATCCAGTCGCCGCCGCGCGGGCGCACCTGCAGGCCACCCTCGGCCTTTTGGTTTCGCAATATGGTCATCATGCCGAGATCGGTATGCGCGCCGCACCGTAACTGACCCGGCTCCAGTTCCCGGTCGGGCGCCGGGTAGTAAAGTAGCCGAAGCTGGCTGGCATGGCGGTCCAGTTTTTCCGCGAACCAATCCCGGGGCAGATCAAGCGCAAGCGCGAAGTAACCGGCCAGTCGCCGCGAGAGGGCGTCGATCGCGGTATAGTAGGCGCGCATCGCTGGTTGCAGCGCCGATGGCTGGTTCGGCCAGAGATTGGGCGCGAAATTGGGATAGGACCGCTCTTGTGAGTGGTAGTCGTCGTCGGGCCGGTCGAACGGGCCGACGGCGAACACTTCCTTGTAGTCCGGGGGCGTATCACCGCCGTGCATCCGCGCCAGGGTTTCCTCGCCAAAGGGAATATAACCCCGGTTCTGGTCGTTCCTCGGCCTTCGCACCGTCATTTTCATGTCGATCGGAAGATCGAAGAACGCCGCCCCCGCGTCATACAAAGTCTGCTGAGTCTCCGTCGGCACGCCGTGATTGGTGATCACCAGGAACCCGATATCCCGGCAGATCCGGTCGAGTTCTCGGGCCGCCGTGATCGTGGTCTTTGCGTCGCCGGTTTCGAACCGGGAAAGATCGAAGATCGGGATTTCGCCTGTCATCGGACACTCCCCGAAACCGGACCGTCTCATGGTCTGATACTCAGATGCTCGGCAACGCCGCCACCGCTTCACGCATCTTATCGATATGCCGGTCTGGCGCCAGTCCGCCGCCCAGGGTACGCAGGCAGAGATGGGTCAGGCCCATGTCACGCCAGCCCGCGACCCGGCTTTTCCACTCATGCTCGCGTGGCCCGACGACGGCGACACCGGCTTCGGCGCCGATATTGGCGGGATCGCGGCCCGCAGCCTCCGCCGCGCGACGGATGTCGTCTCGGATCGCCGGGAACTCCTCGGGCGAGGCGAGCACGAACCAGCCGTTCGCCAAGGTGCCGATGCGCCGGCGGATACGCTGGGACGGAACACCGCTGGCGCCGATCCACATCGGAATAGGCCTCTGGATCGGGAGCGGGTTAATGCCGGCCGCCGTGATCCTGTGCCACTTTCCCTCGAAACTGAGGCTCTCTTCCACCCAGAGCCGTTTCAGCAGCGCCATCTGCTCTTCGCACCGGGCGCCGCGATTGGAGAAATCCGCGCCCAGCGCTTCATATTCCGCCGGGTCCTTGCCGACCCCGACCCCAAGCCGGAGGCGCCCGCCCGACAGCCGGTCCAGGCTCGCGGCCTGCTTGGCCACCAGCACCGTCTGCCGCGCGGGAAGGATCAGCACCGAGGGAACCAGTTCGATCCTGTTGGTAACGCCGGCGATCAGGGCCATCATGGTAAGCGGTTCGTGCAACGGGCCGCTGCCGGGCCGGATAATCTGCTCGGGGACCCTGAGATGGGTCAGGCCCAGTTCCTCGGCCGCCTGGGCGAATGCCTTGATGGCGGCGATGTCGTCCTGGAGTTCGCGAACCGGTAGCGAGATGCCGATTTTCATGACCCGTTTCCTTTCCTGCCTGAACCAACGGTTCGCCGCCTGGGAACAGACACCGAGCCCCTTGTATCCGTTCCATTACTATCAGATCTTCTTCGCGGGATCAGTTTTGCCGGCCCGGTGAGAGCGAGCTATCAACCTTGTATCCCTCCGATCAGGTTCACCTTGAAGTCCTTCCGAAACGATCGAGATGGGATAAGAATAGACCCTTCGCGAGGTTATGCATTCGACCGCTTCGACGGCGGAGCGAGAACGAGCAACGAGTCGATGGAGGACAGAGTTCATGGCCGAGGTTGAGTACTTCTATTCCGCGCATTCCGCCTATGCCTATCTGGGCTCCGCGAAATTCATGGAGATCACTGCCGCCGCCGGGCGGACGATTGTCCACAAGCCGATCGACCTCAACAGAGCGATGGCGAGTTTTGGGAGCACCGCGTTCCGCGAGCGCACGGTGAAGCAACGGGACTATTATTTCCGCCGAGAGATGGAACGCTGGGCGGAGTTTCGGGGCGTCGTTATGCCGGGCCGCCCGTCGAACCACCATCATTCCCCGGATCTGGCAAACCGGATGCTTATCGCGGCCAGACAAGCCGGAGAGACCATCGACGCGCTTGCCCACCGAATGCTCGAGGCGCATTGGGGCGAAGGCACCGATCTCGCCGATCCCGACGCCTTGGTAAAAATCGCCGGAGAGGTGGGTCTTGATGGTGCGCGCTGGCTCCGGGAAGCGGATACTCCCGCCGCAGCCGCCGAGTACGCCGCCAATACCGACGAGGCCATCGCGCGAAATGTTCCGGGCTCGCCGACCTATTTCGTGGATGGCGACATGTTCTATGGCCAGGACCATTTGGAACTGGTCGAACGCGCCATGGAAAAACCGTTTCGCGATACCTGGCCGGCGCTCACCGCGTAAAGAGCGGACGCTGGTCTCCGCTTGCGCCGTCGAGGCCGAGAACCATGGCGGTGGTCAACCACCGAAACCTGCGATGGTGACCAGAGTCGCACCGGACTGCTCCTGCGCCGCGCGGGTCCGCGCGATGCGTTGCGACAAGGTAGGGCCGGGGTCGACCTCGCGGCTCCAACGCGGATCGGCGGCAAGCGCGCGGTACCACGCGTCAACCCGGGGATGGAGCCGCGCCAGCGGATAGCCGGCCAGATCCAAGCGATACGCGTAAACGAACCAGGCGATGTCGACAACGGTCGGCCGGTCGCCCATAAGATACGGCGACTTTGAGAGCGCCTGTTCGAACCGCTCGAAGGCGGCATGGAACTTCCAGGCCGCGGCGTGACAGCGCGCGTCGCTTATTCCCTCCGTAGCGAGCCCCTCGTAGAACGAGAGTTCATGGGCTTTCTTGGTGTCCGGCCGTCCGGCGACGGTGGCGCTCCCCTGGGATCGGTAGGCGGTCAACAGGTCCGGTGTCTTGGTGGTTGCCGTGCGTCCATGCACGAAGCGAAAGCTCAAGGTCCTGAGGTCATGGTGCAGCGCATCCTCGGCATCCAGCGCCGCGCGTATCTCGACGGCGCAATCCGCCGGCCAGAGCACCGGTTCCGGCTTGCGTTCTTCCAGGGTCTCCATGATGTCGTTGCTCTCGATATGCACCGCGCCGTCGATCACGGCGACCGGAACCATGCCGCGCGGATTGATACCCATGAACCAGGCGCCATAGCTTTCATGCGCTGAGAGATCGATGGGATGCGGTGTCCATTCGAAACCCTTCAGGGCGAGAAAGATCCGCAGCTTCTGCGAGCAGGAAGACATTGCGAAATGAAAGACGTGGAGACCACGCCACTCCAGCACCTCCCTGGTCAGAATGTCGGTCTCGGCCAGTTGCACCATCGAAGGTTCTCCGAAGTCTGCGATCCTGCGCGCCAGCCTAGAGCGCGGTGGATCTGGTGGCGATCGCCCGGCGAAGCCCCAGCTCCATCGCCGCCACATGATCGGCAAACGCATGCCTTTCCATCGCGGCCCGATAGCAAGCCTCCGCGACCCGCCGCTTCAAGGCGGGATCATCGATCACCGCCGCGAGCTTGGCCGCCAGGGTCTCGGAATCGAATTTCGGGAACAGGAACCCGGTTTCGCCGTCGACGATCAGTTCCGGTATCGCGCCAAAATCGGACGCGATCACGCAAAGCTTTTGGCTTGCCGCTTCAAGGATGCTGATGCTGAGCAGATCGTCCAAGGTCGGGAAGAGGAACACGTCGGCATGGGCAAGGAAGTCGACGACATCCGTCTGCGGCCGCGCGCCGTGGAAATGGACGTGCCGGATCAGCGCATCCGACTTTTCCGCCATCGCCCGTATGCTTTCCGCTTCGGCCGGGGCCGTGTCGATCGAACCGAGCAGATGCAGATGGACGTTCTCCCGGCCCAAACGCTCCAGGGCTTCGATTGCGACCGCCTGGCCCTTGCGGCGGCTGAGATAGCCGAGAGTGACGATGTGAAAGCCATCTTCCCCCAATTCCGGCGGCCGCCCTCCCGATGCTTGGTCCGTTGGACAGCCGTAGGGCACAACCATGGTGTCCGCGTCACCAAGATAGGGCGCGTACAACGCGTCCCGCTGCCAATTCGTCGGCAGGCAAACCAGGTCGACCTCGGTAAAAGCCGCGAGATCGACCTTGCCGCGGCGGATCATGTGAAGGCCGTTCATCGGCTCCTGAATCCACCAGAGCACCGGAATATCTTGGGCGATACGGCGCGCGAGATGGCTGGTCATCAGCGTATTGGCCAGGAAGACATCGAAATCGCCGGGTCGCGCGCTGGGGACGACCGCTATGCCCGCCTCGCGATAGAGCGCGCGCAAGGGCCCGCCATTCGCCGGGTCCCGGGGCTCCAGGAGAGTCACCTCATGGGTTCGCGCCAGTTCCCGCAACAAGCGGAAGAGAATAAGCGGCGCGCCGGTCCAGTCCAGACGGTGACAGGCGGCGAGAATTTTCATTTCTGGCACGCTGCGCCGCCTTGTCAGCGCGAAGTCCCGACGGCGACGGACTCCGCCGTCACGGGTGCAATCCCTCGATTTTCGGCCCGATTTTTTCGGCCAGCAGGCGCAGACTTTCATGATCCCAGTCGGCATCATCGGAATCCGCCGTGACGCTCAACAGCGTCCCGAATCCGCCAACCGCTTCGAACAAGGCCCGGATCTTATCCTCAACCTCTGCGGGATCGCCCACGAGCCAGACATTTTCCATCATATAGTCGACGTCCAGCGCCTCGTCTGGCATACGGGGATCGAGCTTGGCGGCCTCCATCTGCCAGGTTCCGCGCCGGCTTGCGAGTTGATGGGTCAGATAGTTCCGGCCCAGCACCGCGCGCGCCCGTTCCCGGGCGATCTTCGGGGTCGGGCCAACGAAGATGTCACGGGCAATCCGCCATTGTGAACGGTCGGCATTCGTCCCCGCGGTCTCCGCCCCCTCGGCCACGGTGGCCCAATGTCCGGGCAGCATGGCGCTGGACAGGAGCGAACTCGACATCGGGCTCCAGCCCCGGGCGCCGGCGATCCGAAGTGAATTCGATTGCGGGGTGCTCGCGGCGATCGCGATCGGCGGGTGCGGACGCTGCAACGGTTTCATATGCAGCCCGCGCTCGGTTTCCGGATCGAGTTCAGGCGCCTCAATATGGAAATGCACGCCCTGGTAGGAGAACGGCCCGTCTTCGTGCGCCCACAGCGAGAGGATCACTTCCAGGGCCTCGACCGCTCGGCCGCGCGCCGTCGCCGGGTCTAGTCCCATCAGTTTCATGTCCGTCGGAATGCCGCCGAGACCGATACCCCATTGAAACCGGCCTCGGGCGAGATGATCGAGCATCGCCAGCCGGTGCGCCAGATAGGCCGGTTCGTGCATTCCGAGAAGCGTCACGCCAGTGCCGAGCTTGATCCGTCCGGTAAGCGCCAGCGCCTTGGCGATCAGCAGGTCCGGCGCCGGCGCGTTCTCCCATTTCTCGGTGAAATGTTCACCCAGCCAGGCTTCATCGAAGCCCAGGCGGTCCGCCCCGACCAACTGGTCGATATCTCTGTCATAGCAATCGGCGACAGGCCGGTACGAGGGGTGCAGGGGCATCATGAACAGGCCGAGCCGCATGACGGACCTCCATGGGGCGGACAGGGGAACTTAGGCGATATCCGCCGGATTGACTTCCTGCGCCAACGCCTCGCCCCTGGCGAAACGCGCGATGTTGTCGAGGAACAGCTGATCCCAACGGCCGCGCCCTCCGTCGCCGGCGAACGAGGTGTGCGGCGTGAGCCGCACGCCGGGATGCGACCACAGAGGATCGTCCGTCGGCAAGGGTTCAGTATGGAAGACATCGAGAATTGCCGTCTCCAGGCGCCCGTCGTCGAGCGCCGCGATCAGCGCCGCGTCGTCGATCAGGCCGCCGCGCGCGATGTTCACCAGGATGGCGCCCGGCTTGACCGCGCCGAAGAATTTGGTGCCGGCAAATCCGCGGGTCGACTCGTTCAGCGGACAGGCCAGCACGATGATGTCCGCCTCCGGGAGCAGGGACGGCAGATCCGCCATCGTGCCCGCCTTGTCGACCACGTCCGAGGATTCCGGGGACCGGCGAACCACCGAAATTCCGGCTCCGAAAGCCTTGGCCCGCTTGGCGACCTCCTGGCCGATCGGGCCATAGCCGACAATCAGCCAGTGGGTGCGGGAAAGTTCTCGGAACGGCGTGATTTTCCATTCCTTGGCGGCCTGCTGCGCGCGCTGCTGAGCTACCGGATGGGTCACGCTCAGCACTTGAGCCATGATGTACTCGGCGATTGCGACGCCCTGGGCGCTGCTGTTGCAGATCCGGGTGCCCTTGTCCGAGATCTTCTTGTAGACGGGATTGTCGAGCCCGGCGTTAAAGGTCTGCAGCACGCCGATGGACCGGCAGGCCAACGCCACATCGAACGCGGTTTTCTGGGCGTTGTCGGCATTGATATGACTGCTGAGCCAGAGATAGTCGAGGTCGACGTTTTCCGGCGCCGTGGCCGTGCCGTCGATGAGGAAACGGCCGGATCCGTCAAAAGGCAGGACCTTGATATCCAGCTTCAGGGCGTTCAGCCGGTCGCCGATATGCGCAAGGGATTTTTCATACATGCCAACCGTGAACGCCATCGGATATCTCCCTCGAAAGAACGCGAGATCGAGGTATAACGCGGCGGCGGACTTTGAACCAGCGCGCCCGGATCAGGTGGCGGATACCACACGCGCGTCGCTTTCCGGGAAAGGCGAATTTTGTGACGATACCGGCCTCGAAAAAGGGGAAAAGCATGGGGTCTAAACCGAGGATCGCGATCATCGGCGCCGGGATGGGCGGCCTCGCCGCGGCGGCGGCGCTCGGACGTTTCGGGTTCGATGTCCGGATCTTCGAGCAGGCCGACCGCTTCACCCGTCTCGGCGCGGGCATCCAGATGAGCCCCAACGCCATGAAAGCTCTGCGCGGATTGGGCATCGAGGATCGGGTCCGCGGCGTGGCGTTCCAACCCGAAAGCTGGATGAACCGGCGCTCGGACAACGGCGAAATGATGTTCGAACTTCCCTTGGGCACTCAAGCGGAGCGGACTTACGGCGCCCCTTATCTGCAAATGCACCGGGGGGATCTTCATGATGCGCTCATGTCCGCCGTGCCCCCCACGATCCTGCACCTGAGCAAGCGCCTCGTCGACATCGGACCCGAAGCGGAATTGCGGTTCGCGGACGGCACAACCGAGTCGGCGGATTTGATCGTCGGCGCCGATGGGTTGCACTCCCGGGTGCGTGAGATCCTGGTGGGCCCGCAAGCGCCCTCGGCAACCGGCAGGGTCGCCTACCGGGCGACCTTCGCCGCGTCGCATCTGCGATTGCCGGTCGGGGAATGCACCAAATGGTGGGGCGATGATCGCCATATCGTCATCTATTTCACGACGTCGCGTCGGGACGAGCTGTATTTCGTGACCAGCCTTCCCGACGCCGACTGGGTCAACGAGTCCTGGTCCGCGACCGGAGACATGGCCGTCGTCCGCGATGCGTTTGCCGGCTTCCACGAAGAGGTGCGCGAGGTGCTGCGCGCCTGCCCCTCGGTGCACCGCTGGGCGATTCTCGACCGCGAGCCGCTGGCACAGTGGCATGACGGCCACGCGGTTCTCATCGGTGACGCGGCCCATCCGATGACCCCGTACATGGCTCAGGGCGCGGCGATGGCGTTGGAGGACGGGGTCATGCTGGCCCGGGCGCTGAGCGAGTGGGAGGACATCGCCACCGCGCTCGATCGTTTCGAGGCATCCCGCAAGGCCCGCACCGCCGAGGCTCAGGCGATTTCTCACGCCAATACCTGGATGCGCGAGAAAACCGACCCGTCATGGTGCTATGGTTTCGATCCCTGGAGCCAGGCGTTCGCGGTATAGGTACCGCTGGACGACACCGCGGTTCCGATATCGAATGGCTTACTCAACGCGCGGAGACGCGACATGACTATCGATCCGCTTCCCGTCACCAAACTGTATCGGCGTACCGACCTGAAAGCGCTGAAGTTCAAGACCACGCGCGAACTGGAGGATGTCGAGACCCTGATCGGCCAGGAGCGGGCGTTGGAGGCAGTCCGTTTCGGCGCGCGCATGCGGGCCCGGGGCTACAACATTTTCGTCATCGGCTCCAAGGGGTCCGGCAAGCACCGCGCCGTGCGTTCCTATCTTGAGGAACGGGCGCAAAGCCTTCCGCAGCCGGACGACTGGGTATACGTGACCGACTTCTCGAACGCCGAGCGGCCCAAGGCGCTTCGTCTACCCACAGGCGGCGCGCGGGAGTTGCACCGCCGCATGGGCCGAATGGTCGGAAACCTGAAGGACAGCGCCCGAACTGTATTCGAAAGCGACGACTACCGGCAGGCTCGCGAAGCGGTGGAGAAGGAGTTCGCCGATCGGGGCGAGGCGATGATCAAGGAGGTCGCCGAGGAGGCCGAGAAGCGCGACCTGGTCCTGATCCGCGCGCCTCAGGGCATGGCGGTCGCGCCGCGCCACGAGGGCAAGCCGATGCCGCAGGAGCATTTCGACGGCCTTCCAGAGGTGGTGCGCGACCGCCTCGTCGCGTCGATCAAGGAAGTGCAGGAAATGTTGAGCGCGGCAATGCACTCGATGCCGCTCATCGAACGCGAACGGCAGGCCGCGCTGCGCGCCTTGAACAGCCGGTTCGCCGCGGGATTGATTGAATCGGAACTCGCTGAGCTGCGCGACGGATTTACCGGCACCAGGGATGTCGACGCTTGGCTTTCGGCCGCGGAAGCGGACATGGTCGAGAACATCCGGCTTTTCGTTGAGGACGAACATCAGCCCGGCAGCGGCACGCCGGCGGAGCAGATCGGCCCCATTCACCCCCTCAACCGCTACGCGATCAATATGTTGGTCGACGAGGAAACCGATGGCAGCGCCCCGGTGGTGATTGAGGACCATCCGACCCTTGGACGGCTGGTCGGCCGGATCGGCCACCGCGCGCATATGGGTGCCATGCTAACCGACTTCACCCTGATTCAGGCCGGGGCGCTGCATCGGGCCAATGGCGGTTATCTGTTGCTCGATGCGGAAAAACTTCTGGTCCAGCCGCATAGCTGGGACGCCTTGAAACGGGCGCTGTACGCGGATTGCATCGCGATCGAAGGGCCCTGGGAGACCGTCGGTACCGCCTTCGCGGTGACCATGCAACCGGCGCCGATCCCGCTCGGCGTGAAGGTGGTGCTGTTCGGCGATCTCAATCTCTACATGGCGCTTTCGTCGGTCGATCCCGATTTTGGCGATCTTTTCAAGGTGGCCGCCGATTTCGACGACATCATGGAGCGCGACGACGACAGCGAGGCCCTGTTCGCTCGGATGGTATCCACGGTACAGCGCCGCAGCGCCCTGCGGCCTTTCGATCGCCAGGCCGTGGAACGCGTGGTCGAGCATTGCTCGCGCGTGGTCGCGGATGCCGAGCGTCTGACGGCGCGAGTCGGGATCATCGCCGATGTCCTGCGCGAGGCGGACTATATGGGCCGCGACAAGAACCACAACGTGATCCGCGTCGATGACGTGGAGGCCGCGCTGAAGGCCCAGCGGCACCGTTTCGACCGTATCGAACAGCGGTCCCGCGAGCAGATCCTGCGCGAGACCATGCTGATCGATACGGACGGCGCGGTGGTGGGTCAGGTCAACGGCCTCAGCGTTCTCCAGATCGGTGCCATCTCCTTCGGCAAGCCGACGCGCATCACCGCAAGGGTCCGCATGGGTCAAGGCAAGTTTGTCGATATCGAACGCGAAGTTGAGCTGGCTGGCCCCCTGCATTCCAAGGGCATGCTGATCCTGCAAGGTTACCTCGCGGCCAGTTACGCGACGGATCTGCCGATCTCGCTGCAGGCGAGTATTGTGTTCGAGCAATCCTATGGCGGTGTCGATGGCGACAGCGCGTCCTCGACCGAACTCTATGCACTGCTTTCCGCGCTCTCCGGACTGCCAATCAATCAGGGGATCGCGGTGACGGGCTCGGTCAACCAGATGGGACAGGTCCAGGCGATCGGCGGCGTAAATGAAAAGGTCGAAGGCTTTTTCGATGTCTGCGCCGCGCGCGGCCTCACCGGCACCCAGGGGGTCATGATCCCGGCGGCCAACGTGCGCAACCTGATGCTCAAATCCGAGGTGCGCAAAGCGGTCGAGTCGAAGCGATTCCGGATCTGGGGCGTTTCGACCATCGCCGAGGGGATCGAGATCCTGACCGGAGTCGCCGCCGGAGAACGCGGGAAGGACGGTACTTTCCCCGAGGGGACGGTCAACCGCCTGGCCGAGGAACGACTGATCGGATTCGCCGAGGCGCGCCGCCGCTTCGCGCGCCCCGAGGAATCATAAACGGACCTCAACCACGTCCGATAAACGGCATGTTCGTCGCCATGACGGTGACGAACTGGGCATTGGCCTCGGGCGGCAGGCTTGCCATGTAGACGATCGTGGCGCCGACATTCGAGACGTCCATCACCGGTTCCACCTTTGTGGTTCCATCGGCCTGGGGAACGCCCTTGGTCATCCGCGCCGCCATCTCGGTCAGGGCATTGCCGATATCGATCTGACCGCAGGCGATATCGTATTTCCGCCCGTCCAGCGAGGTTGACCGGGTCAGACCCGTCACCGCGTGCTTGGTTGCGGTATAGGGTGCCGAGTTCGGCCGCGGCACATGCGCGGAAATCGAGCCGTTGTTGATGATCCGCCCACCCCTCGGGCTCTGCTCCTTCATCAGCTTGAAGGCTTCCTGGGTGCACAGGAAAACGCCGGTGAGGTTGACGTTCACCACACCCTGCCACTGTTCCAGCGTCAGCTCCTCGAGCGGGATGCCCGGCGCATTGGTGCCAGCGTTGTTGAAGAGAAGGTCGAGGCGGCCATGGCGGTCCTTCACTCCCTTGAAGAGCGCGCGGACCGAAGCCTGGTCGGCGGCATCCGTCGGTACCGCCTCCGCCGTGCCGCCGGCGGCTTGGATCTGCTTGACAGTCTCATCCAGCGGCTCCCGTCGGCGTCCCGCTAGAACCACCGTCCAGCCGTCGGCGGCCAGAGCCACCGCCGCCGCCTTGCCGACACCGGTACCGGCGCCCGTGATGATCGCGATCTTACCTTGCCCGTTCATGGCGCGGTTCCCTCCCCAAGCGAGTTCAAGATTGAGCAAACCATACAGCAGCGTCGCGCGGCCCGCACCATCAACCGGAAAGGCGTCGGGCCTAGGCTGAAGTGATTATGGAGGCGATCCGCCGGCCTCTTCTCCCGTGGCTTTGCCTTGAGCGCCAAAATCCGTCGGCGGCTTATCCGCAGTGACCACTCGCGCTAGCCGGAGATCGAGAAGCCGCCGTCGACGGGAACGGAAATGCCGGTGATGTAGTCCGAGGCACGGCTTGCCAGAAACACCGCGACGCCGGCGTGATCCTCCGGCGTGCCCCAACGGCCGGCCGGCATCCGAGCGAGCTGGCGCTCATACAGCCCGTCGATCTGCTCTCGCGCCCGGCGCGTCAATTCGGTATCGATCCAGCCCGGCAGCACGCAGTTCACCTGGATATTGTCCTTGGCCCAGGCGGCGGCGAGGGACTTGGTCATCTGCACCATGCCACCCTTGCTGGTGGCGTAGGCGGCGACGAAAGGTGCGCCAAACAGGGAATACATCGAGCCGATATTGATGATCTTGCCACCGCCGGCGCGTTTCAGCGCTGGATAGGCGGCCTGGCTGCACAGGAAAGCGCTGGTCAGATTTGTCTCGAGCACCCAGCGCCATTCCTCCGGCGTGAAATCCTCCGGCGGCTTGCGGATATTGCTGCCGGCATTGTTGACCAGGATGTCGAGACGGCCGAATTGCTTTTCCGCCGCCGCTACCATGTCGGTCCCGGCGCTCGGCTCGGTAACATCCATGACGAAGGCCTCCGCCTTCACGCCGAGCCTGCGCAGCTTGGCGACCGCCTCGGTGTTCTTCTCCTCGTTGCGCCCGACCACCAGGATCGACGCCCCGGCTCCGGCCAGGCCCTCGGCCATGCCGAGACCGATACCGCCGTTGCCGCCGGTCACCGCTGCGACGCGGTCGCTTAGATCAAACAAAGACATCACCGATCTCCCGAGGAAGGCTTCAAGCCGAAATGACGCGGCGGGAGTTTGCTGCGTCTCGGCGGATCTTGCAAATGGCCGTCGACGGAGTAAGCGCCTCTACAGGCTGACGACGCCGTAGGCCCCGACGGCCACCAGAACCGGGCCGACGCGGACCGCATAGGCCGTTTTCGGCGACATTTCGCCGGTGCAGGGGCTCAGCCATTCGTATTCGACCCAACCCTCTCCCTTGGTTCGAGCCGTTCTGATCATGTCCTGGATGAAATACCGTCCGTTGGAATCACGCGATCCGAGGATATTGCTGCCGGGAGCCGTCGGAAAAACCGCGTTGAACCAGATCCGGCCGCCGAGATCGATGACGAAGACATAGAGATCGCGATCGATAAACTCATCCTCGGGATCGCTGAAACGGCGGAAGGCCTTTTCAGGCCCCAGATCAACCAGAGCCTTGGCCGCCTTGACCGCCAGGGCCTTGGCCTCCTCCAGGCTCGCCGCCTGGCAACGGGCTTGCGCCGATGCTTGCGTGAACGTCGTCGCCGATGCGACGAGAGTCAGGAAGCCCAGCAAGAAAGCCGTTCTCGCCATCAGCCGCATGCGCGTGCCTCGGGTTGCCTCGGTCGTGAATGCTAGCGCCTGTTCGTTTCGAGCAAAACTGCGTAATCGGGGAACGGCGTTCAAGAGGGCGTGCGCACGGCCTCTTGCCGGGTTGGCGGGCGGCGCTTAAAAGATGGACGAGATTCAATCCGCGAAGAGGTAACGCCATGTCCGGGACCTACGAGACCATTGAGGTGCGCCCGATCGCCGGTGCGCTCGGCGCAGAGATCCATGGCGTCGATCTGTCCAAGGACCTGTCGAATCATCAGTTCGCCGAGATCCGCGACGTATTCAGGGATAACGGCGTGATCTTCTTCCGTGACCAGACGCTGACCCCGGAACAGCACATCGCCTTCGCGGAGCGGTGGGCGCCGATCAACATCAACCGGTTCTTCACCCATGTCGAAGGCCATCCGAAGATCGCCATGGTTCTGAAGGAGCCGGAGCAGAAGAACAATATCGGCGGCGGCTGGCACACCGACCACACCTACGATGTCGAGCCGGCCCTGGGGTCGATGCTTTATGCCCACGAGGTGCCTTCCAAGGGCGGCGATACCCAGTTCGCCAGCATGTATCTGGCCTTCGAAACTCTTTCGGATGGGCTGAAAGACACGCTGCGTGGCCTGCGAGCCCGCCATTCCAGCCGTCATGTCTTCGGCGCGAGCCGGGCGACGCGGGACGATGATACCGTCGGGCGGATCAAGAACCCCGAACTCGCGACCCAGGACGCGGTGCACCCGGTGATCATCACCCATCCGCTGTCAGGCCGTGAGGCGCTCTATGTCAACCCCGCCTTCACGCTGGGTTTCGAAGGCTGGACCGACGAGGAATCCAAACCGCTGCTCAGCTATCTCTACGCCCATGCGAGCCGGCCGGAATTCACTTGCCGCTTCCAATGGAAGCCGGGCTCTCTCGCTTTCTGGGACAACCGGGCGACCTGGCATCAGGCGGTCAACGACTACCATGGCGAGCGCCGGCTGATGCACCGGATCACCCTTGAGGGCGAGGCGCTCGGCTAGGCTATTTCACGCCGGTTCCGGCATCTTTCAGGAAATCGAGCAACAGCCGGCAGGTCTCCTCCGGCTGTTCCTGCTGTACCCAGTGTCCGGCGCCCTCGATCAGGTGAAAGCTGCGCATGTCCGTGCACACCGTGCCGTTCATCTTTTCGGCGACGCCGGGGCGCTGATAGACCCCCCAATCGCTGGTACCGGAAATGAACAAGCTCGGCACGTCGATGGTCCATCCCGCGAAGGTCTGAAGCTCCGCGGTATCGAAACCGGTGGTGCCGCGCCGGTACCAGTTGAGCCCGCCCTGGAAGCCGTTGCGGGTATACTCCTCCACATAGACCGCGAGGTCCTTGTCCGGCAGCCAGGCATTGCCGGCGATCTCGGCGGCGCTGGGCATCTCCTTGCCGACCGCCTCGGGCATCGTGTCGGCAAGATCCATGATGTAGTAGGTCGGCATCTTCTCCAACTGATCCGCCCGCCAGGCCTCCAGCCGATGCGGCTTGTTGGCTTTCCAGTCCGCGCTCTTGTGGTGGTAGTAGGCGCGCAGGAAGTCACGCAAGCCCT
The DNA here is from genome assembly GCA_038146985.1 of Alphaproteobacteria bacterium. Taxonomy (GTDB): domain Bacteria; phylum Pseudomonadota; class Alphaproteobacteria; order Thalassobaculales; family Thalassobaculaceae; genus JADHLJ01. The sequence goes on along the minus strand of JAYQSQ010000017.1, from coordinate 170,690 downwards.
GGGGACAGTCGGTCATGTCCGTATTGGCGGGCCGGGTGGAATAGTACCAGTGATAGTGCTTGCGTGGCCGGGCCAGCGCCGCCATCGCTTCATGGATATCCGGGCCGGCGGGTTTGGCGGGAGCGCCGGCAACGGGCAGATCGGGCGGGCCCTCGAAAGGCGCGCTCATCAGCACGCAGGACTTGAAGACGTCCGGGCGCACCAGTGCCGACCAGGCCGCGACGGAGGAGCCGTAGTCATGGCCGACCACGGCGGCGGCGGTCTCGTGGCCCATGGCCCTCAGGATACCGAGCGCGTCGCGGACCGTGTTCAGCAGGCGGAACGGGCCCATGTCGTCGTCATAGCCAACCGGGCCCCAGCCCAGGGTCCGGCCATACCCCCTCAGATCCGGCGCGAAGACGTGATAGCCGGCCTCCGCCAGCGCCGGCATGACCCGCCGCCAACTGAAGGCCAGTTCGGGAAACCCATGCAGCAGCAGGAGCGCCGGACGGTTCGGCGTCTCATACCCGGCCTCCAGCACATGCATCACCAGGCCGTTGGAATTATCCACGTGCCGGGAGCGGATGCCGGCGGGCAGGACCGAGGGATCATAAGGTTGCCGAAGAGTCATCGGAGGGTCTCCTGAAAACGGGGATGCTGGAAGCTATCGCGTATCGTGCGGATGATCCATGCAGGCGTGGTGTGGGACAAGAATTCGTCGTCCCCGCGCAGGCGGGGACCTCGATACATCTGACCAATTGTGTGCTTTTTAACCATGCCCTTTGAGGCCCCCGCATACGCGAGGGCGACGGAGAAACCTTCAAATTAAGTACGCAAAACCAAACCTGAACTCACGCCCTCCCCGCATCGACCTTGGCGACCAGTTCCCGCACCCGGGGGATCAGCTCGGCGCCGTATTGCTCGGCATCGGGGCGTGGGTCATAGCCTCGGATCAGCAGGCTTGTGGCACCGAGCTTGTAGTATTCCACCATCGCTTCGGCCACGGTATCCGGGGTGCCGACCAGGGCCGTCGAATTGCCGCGCGCGCCGGTGGCGACCGCAAGCCTGGTCCATAGGCACCTGTCATGCACCTCGCCCTCGGCGGCGGCGGCCAGCAGACGCTGGGAGCCGACATTCTCCGGACGCGGAGCCGGGACGCCGCCACGCATCTCCATCACCCGGCGGTGAATCTCGTGCGCCCGGTCCCAGGCCTTGTCCTCGGTTTCGGCCAGAATGGGCCGGGTCGACAGGCTGAAACTCGGATTGCGGCCCCTTGAGCCGTCGGTGACGCGTTTCATGAAATCGGCGGTCTCCTTCAAGGGCTCTCCCCAGAGCATGAAGACGTCCAACTCCGGCGCCAGGGCGGCGATCGCCGCGTCGGAACCGCCGCCGCCATAGATCGGGATATGCGGCTGCTGGACGCAGCGGATCGCCGAGTAGGTGCCCCTGGTCCGATAGAATTCACCCTCATGGTCGAAGGGCGCGTCGGCGGTCCAGGTCTTGCGTAGCAGCTGGATGTATTCCGTCGAGCGGCGGTAGCGCATGGCGTGGTCGGAATGGTCGGCGTCCCTGGCCTGATCCGCATCGCTGCCGCCGGCGATGATGTGCACCGCCAGGCGGCCGCCAGAGAGCTGGTCCAGGGTCGCGAGCTTGCGGGCCGCCAGCGGCGGGGCTACGAAGCCGGGCCGGTGGGCCAGCAGGAAGCTCAGCCTTTCGGTCACCATCGCCGCCTGGGCGCCGATCATGAAGCCGTCGGGAGCGTCGCTGAAATAGCCGATCAGGACCCGGTCGAAACCACCACGTTCGTGAATTCGTGCGGTCTCGGCCACGGTTTCGGCGTCGAAGACCGGGCCTTGCGGCGGGATCATCTCGGAGGAGATCTGCGGCGATCCAGCCGATCGGCTTCAACGGGCATGGGACATCCCGAGCCATTGCAGGTGCCTTTGGTGCGTTGCCTGGCGTTGGCGGACGTGCGCGGCGGGAAGCCTGGTGGTGCACCATCTTCCAGCCGCCGGCTTCCTTGACGAAGATATTGGTGGCCACGAGCGAGCGCCCTGGCCGATCAGCTCATAGCAGGCGACGAAACACATCATCGACAGAATGCGCTTCAGCCCTGGCAGCTTATGACGGAGAGCCTGGGTCGACAGGATATTCGCCCAACTTGCATCACCGCGTCGTACCCGGCGAGCGGCGCCCAGCCCGGATGCAGATGTGACCGGCACCTCCCGCGACCACAAGTTCCTCCAGCGCCCCAGATCACGGGTGGTGAAGGCGTTGGTAACGCATCATTGGCAAACAGGACGGCGGCGACTTCGCTCGGCGGTCGGGAAGCGTCCTCAGTAGGTCGCCCGGCCGCCAGAGATATCGAAAACGGCACCGGTGCTGAAAGAGCATTCCTCAGGAGGAAAGTCAGGCGATCAGGTTCTCGATCTCCTCGACCAGGCCGAACCGGGCCATCGGGATTTTCGAGAGCATGAAGTCAATATGCGCCTGGCTGATCTGGTCGAAGATCTCGGTGCGGACCGCCGCCGGAGTGATGCAATTGACGGTGATCGGCGTGTTGGCGAGTTCCTTGCCGAGCGACTTTGGTGAAGCTCGATGACCCTGCTTCGCGGCGCTGTAGGCGAAGCGGTGGGGGTTCCCCTCCTTGCCGGCGATCGAGGCGATGTTAACGATGCGCCTGTAATTTGCTCCCGCATGAAGGGTACGGCGCGGCAGCACATGAAGGTGCCATTGAGGTCAATATCGATGACCTTGGTCCATTCCTCGACCGATACTCCCAGGTCATGTGGTTCGGTCCGGCGACCCCGGCACTGTTGACCAGATATCCAGACCGCCCATGGCGGCGTGATCATTCTGGCGGCGGCCTCGACCGACGCATAGTTGGTGACATCGACGACCTGGGCGTCCACACCGCCCTTGAAGCCCGACGCGATCTCGGCGAGGGTCGCGTCCATGTCCCAGAGCGACCTTTGTAGCGCCGCTGGCATGCAGACGCTGGGCGGCGGCGAGTCGATGCTCCCGGCGCCGCCGGTGATCACCGCCGCGCGTCTGGAAAAGCCGCGGGTGGACGGTCATCTTAAACTCCCAAGTCGGTCGGCTACAGCCGGCTCCCACCGCTTCGGCAGCGGGCTTTTCAAATGATGCAGGGCCGCTCATTCCGGCCATAGACGATACGGTCCTGGGCCCGGACATGCCGGACTGAATGCCCTCCCGGCGGGGTCCTTTGAATTTCGACGGTGCGTGAACCGAGATTCAGGTTCCGCTTCCAGTGCTCCTGGGCGCTGTCGGTGGTCGCCGGCTCGGGATGTAGAATCTAAGGTAGACCTTGCACTCGTCCGGTTTGCCTTCCACCGGATAGATGCGCCAGATCTCATAATGGTCGATCTGTACCACGACGGCGATATTGGGGAACAGCAGGTGACGATCGCCGAGTGCGTCACCAGATCCCAGTGCGCCTCGGCGCCTGCCTCGGGTGCATCTCGACGATGCCCCGGCGCGGAAAGATCTCCCGAAGGTTCGCCCGAAACCGTCGACCACGCAGAGGTTGGGAAAGAAGATCGGCCCGACCGTGTCCCTTGGGCGGCAGGATCGGGAGTGGTACGGCTCCAGGAAGGTATCGACCGCGATCTTCCAGTTCATCTTCCAGTGGCCGACCCTGGTGTCGTGGTGGTGATAGGTTCCGAAGCCGAAATTCGACAGCCGTCGAGCCCGTCCAGATTGGGGCTGGGATCGGCGGAGATTTCGGGGCGCGGCGCCACCCAGATCATGCCGTGACGCTCTTCCAGCGGCAGTTCCGTCAGCCCGTAAAGGGCCTGCTCGACGCCGGTGAAATTGCGCCGGTCGGGAATGCCGATCAGGTGACCGTTGGTATCGTAGGTCCAGCCGTGATACGGGCAGGTGAAACGGCGCCCCGCCTTGCCGCAGCCCTCTACCAGGCGGGCGCCGCGATGCCGGCAGACATTGAGATAGGCCCGAGCCTTGCCGTCATAGTCCCGGGTCACCAGGATTGGAACGCCGAGATCGTCATTGGTGATGAAGTCGCCAGGTTCCGCGATCCGCCCGGACAGCCCGACATATTGCGGCATGCCGAGAAACAGCTGTTTCCATTCCCGCTCCAGCCGGTCCGGACAGGTAAACGCGGTGGTGGTGTTATGGGCCACCGCGTCGACCGTGTCGGTGGTGTTGGCGTCTAGGTGGGCGAGAATGCGTTTTGAGAGCGCGATCTGAGTCTCTTGCAGCATGGCGGTTTTCTCCGAGAGCCGCGCCGATCCTAGAGGAAGACCGTCCCGCCATCGACCATGATGGTTTGGCCTGTGACGAATTTCGAGGCATCGCTCGCCAGGTACAGAACCGTACCCGACAGATCCTCCACCTGGAGGTTCCGCTTCAGGGCCTGACCCGAGGCGATCACTTCGGCCGCCCGGTCGAGCTTCTCGCCGAAGAACTCGCTGGTGCCCTCGGTCATCACCGCCGACGGGCCGATGGCGTTGACCCGGATCCAGTCGCGCCCGAGTTCGCGGGCAAGCGAGCGGCTCATGCCGATGACCGCTGCCTTCGAGGTCGAGTAATGCAGGCCGTAGGGCAAAAACCGGCGACGGCGGCGAGCGAGGATATGTTGATGATCGAACCTCGACTTCGGTTTCATCGCCCGGATCACTGTTTGCAGCAGCGCCAGATGCCGTTGACGTTCACGTCCATGCAGGCGTTCCAGTCATCGTCGGGGAGGCCTCGAAACGCCCGCCCTGAGTGAGCCGTAGAGCGCCGCGCGTTGTTGACCAGAACGTCAATGCGGCCGAACTCGGCCATTGCCTGTTCGGCCACATCGCAACTCACCTGGTCCCGCACGTCGAGGGCAACGGCGATCCTCGGCCACCTGCCGCCGTCATCCCAGCCACTGTCGCGGCACGTTCCACACGCGTCGCCGGCCACGACATTATGCCCGCCGCCGCGAGTTTCTCGGCATACTCCTTGCCAAGGCCCCGTCCGGCTCCGCAACGATGGCGGTCCTTACCCTTGAGATCGGCTGTCATGAAAGTCGCTTCCTGTTGTCCGCGATGCCCGTGGCGTCGTTCATCGCGCCGCCGAAAGTCAGCACACCGTGCCGCGCCAAGGCGAAATCAAGTTCGAAGGATCGCCGTGTCCTCGGCCCGGTCGCCGCTCCTCACGAACAGTTCACTTGGCGTGACATGTGGGTGGAGCTGAAGATCCCCGGGAACACCAATCTGTCGCCACTCGGATAAAGCCATGAAATCCCTAGCCGCTGGTCTCGCCCTGCTCGTTCTGCTTGCCATGCCCGTATCCGCCGAGAACCGCGAGCCCTATTCCGGCATAGTCAAGGTTGAGACCGGCAAACCCTTTGAGGATTTCGCCAAGGCCGTCGCACCGGCGATCAAACAGCATGATTTCAATATTGTCGGGGTCGCCTGTGGAAGCTGCGCGGTGAAATCCCTCGGCAAGACCATCCCTGGGAACCGAGTGTTCTTCTTATTCGCGCCGCGCTATGCGATCCGCATGTTGACGGCGAGCACCGCTGCCGGCATCGAAGCGCCCCTTCGCTTTTACGTGACAGGAGAATTCGGACGGAACCGCCTTGGTGACCTACCGTCTGCCAAGCCACGTCTTCGGCGCCTACGAGGTTCCGGAACTCACCTTGATGGGCAGGGAGCTGGACAAGATGATGACGACCGTCCTGGCCTCCGCCCTCGCCGCCACCAAGTAGGGCAATTGCCCGACGCGCGCTTCGGGGCTAGCCTCCGACGAGGAGGTGCCATGAAGCTGACCGGTTCCGAGCTGGCCCGCTTTCACGAGCGGGGATATGTCGTTACTCCTGGGTTCCTGGGAGAAGATGAGATCGCGCATCTCCGGTACTGCTACACGGCTACCGTCGAGCGCCTCAGTTCCGAACACACCCTGGAGAATGTCCAGTCCGGCGGTGACCGGGACGAGGATTTCCAGGTCTATCAGATCCGCACCGCCCATCTTCAGCACCCGGTCTTCCGCATGCTGATTCACGACACGCGGTTATTGGATCTGGTGGAGGGATTGATCGGGCCGGACATCCGCCTCGTCCACTATCAAGGTTCGTACAAGCCGCCGCATACCGGCGGGGTGATCGGCTGGCATCAGGACAACCGCTATTTCTGCGGTCGAGGCCGACAAAGACTATCAGTACTGGCTGGCGTTGATGGATGCTAACGTCGAGAATTCGGCCGTATGTGGTATCTGCCCTGGCGCCCACGACAGGCTTCTGGATCATCGCCAGCTCTGGGGACACCGACCAGAAGAAGGGTTTCATTGCCATCGACGAGATCGACGAGACCACTGCCGAACCAAAACGGTCCGCGGGCGGGTTTGCGATCCATCACTGTCTGATCCTGCACAAAACACTGCGCAATGAAACCGACAGAACCCTGCCGAGGCCTCGCCATGCATTTCATGGACGCTAAGGCGCCGGACCCTGGTTTTCGAAACGCGGCCTACTTCCAGGCGCGACACCGTCGCTGCGCGGGCGGGCGAACCCGGACACGATCCTGAGATCCCGCTTAAGAAGGTTCGGGGTGGCCGATCCGGAAGCCGTTCTTGCCACCTCCACAGATGTGGTTGGTGGTCCCGGTTTTGGTCATCGAAACCGAGGTAACGGCGGCGGTATACCCTGGCTTTCGCCAGAATACAGGATGATAGGGTGACTCACCCCTTCCCCGAACCCTGACTTGATCCAGGTCCCTTCCGAGGTGGCGGCATGCGGTGACACGGCCCTCCGGCGCTTTAACCGCCCTAGCGGGTAATCTGACAAAGCTCACTCCGGTTGCCGAGATACGTCCCAGGCGGTCCAGTAGGCGATATGGCCCGCAATCCCGGCCAGGGCGTTTCCTGTTGTAACTGATCAGTACTTCGGAAACCTTCCGCATGATCCCGCCGGGCCCGGAGATGAGCCCCATCCAGGCCATCCGTGAATCCGCGGTCTCCTGCGCTCATAAACCGGACTGTGCGCTCCTGGCGGCATCGCCGATCAGCACGATGTCTTTCAGACCAGAAACAGTTGGATCACCTTGCCACCGTCGTGCCGCCGCGGCCAGGGCCTTATGCCGCCAGCGGTCCGCACGCCGAGCACGTAGTCCTTGCGCTGAACCTTTCTCGCCGGACAACGATGGCCGGGAAAATGGTGATCGGGGCTGTCGAAATAGGTTTAAGACCACGCCGGACCCGTAGTCCCAGCGGATGACTGGTATCGAGAGAGTGACCGTGGTAACCATTGCCGGTCCGACCAGTCCTTCCATGTCGTGATCACCACCGGCCGAATCTTGAGCTCGATGCCGCTGGTCCTGAGAGGTCCGAGACCCGCTCGCCTCGTGAATCCGGCGCTTACAGAGCGAACGGTTTCCCGGTCGAACATCAGTTTGGAACGGCACAGAAACCCGACGAACCGAAAATCAACGGCCTTCGCGCGGCGGAACTAGAGTCCGAAAAAGAATCTGAACCACAAAGCGTGCAATACGCGAGCACGACCGGGACACCGCAGATCACCCGTTGAACATCTCGTGCCAGCCCATGATGCGGAGGTAGGCCCGGCATCGCCGCCGATCGACACGCCAAAACCAGGTCGTCGGATTTGAGATAGTCCGCCTCACTCGCCTTGATCCGCTTGGGATGGTCGAGAGACGGTATTCCGTCCACCCGGACGCCGCCCCCAGGTGACTTCCCTGCCGGATCTTCAGGTTCTCGCGGAGAGAAAGATCGCCGTCCAGGAAGCGGGCGAACTGTGGATCAATGCGCTTCAGCAGTGCGAGTTTGATCGGGCGGTAGCTTTCGTGCGGCACCACTTTTCGATGGGCTTCCTGCCAGAGCATGGTACCGAACCAATCCTTATCTCCTTTGTCTCCCGTCACAGCGCGGACGGTCTCTGAGGACCTCTGCCTCCCTGATCGCCCCGATACCGCATTGAGAGGATCGATGTGGCCAGGATGGCCGGGATTGCCCTTCTGCGTGCGTTTCGAGTGCTTCGAGCCTGACGCCGTCTTGGGCATAGAGGGTACGAGCGGACAGATCTCCTATGTCCGGAGTCCCTTCGGCGGCGACTGACCCGCTTGTCAAAATGAACAGCCAAAGCAGTAAGATTCCTAGCCGCAGCATCCCGGTCCGTTTTCCAGTTCGCGACGCCGTTTGACCTAATCTGTTGTTCTTCGCGCCGACGTCACCACCGGGTCACCGTAACGCACATCGCGGAATTCAGAACGGGTGGAGCCGACCCCAATCACACCTGTACAGACGGGGCAATGTTCTAGGGTCAGGCTCAGGAGCTGACCCATGGGGTTTGGGATCACATCCATCTCCAACCCTGCGGGATCCTTATGGCTTAAACTGTCGGATTTAGACAAATTCGCTGGTTTAGAACCGCTGCCCGGCGTGGCTGAGGCCTGTGACTGGGCGCATAAATGCCAAGGAGGCGAAATTCTAATGAGTGACCAAAGAATCTTGAACCGCGACCCGCGTCGCTACACGTTGGCGTCCGAACGCGCGTGTGTATGGGGCGGATACGCACAGCTATCTGCCGGAACTGTGCGATCAGTTGAAAACCAAGAAGATCGACCGCTTCCTGCGTCAGGCGGCGCTGTTGGGCATGACCGCGACCACCGCCTACGCGATGGCCGATGTGCTGACAGGCGACGCTCCGATCAAGGCGGCCCAGGCGGCGACCCCCAAGGCCGGCGGCGCCCTCAAGGTCTCGATGCGGGTCCAGGAAATGACCGATCCCGCCAGCTTTGACTGGGCCGAGAAATCCAACGTCGCGCGTTTCATCGTCGAGCATCTGACCCGCACCCGGGCGGACAACGTGACGGTGCCCTACCTCGCCAAGAGCTGGGAAGCCTCGGATGATCTGAAGACCTGGGTCTTCCATCTTAAGGAAGGCGTGAAATGGTCGAACGGTGATGACTTCACCTCGGCCGACGTGGCGCACACGGTCAACCGCTGGCTCGACCCGGCGACCGGTTCCTCCAACCTGGGCCTGTTCGGCGCGATGGTCGAGGAAGGCGCCGACGGCAAGAAGCGCGGCATCGCCAACGCCGTGGAAGTCGTCGACAGTCACACCATCAAGTTCAACCTCAAGCAGGCCGCCCTGGCCATGCCGGAGAACTTCTACAACTACCCGACGGCGATCGTGCACAAGGGCTTCGGCGCGGATTACGACGCCGATCTGTCGAAGAACCCGATCGGTACCGGCCCGTGCGAACTGGCGGACTTCTCGATCGGCGAGCGTGCGATCCTGAAGAAGCGCGCCGGCGCCTATCACGATGACGCCTTCCACCTCGACGAAATCCAGTATTTCGATCACGGCGAGGACACCAATGCCTGGATCGCGGCTCTGGCCTCGCAGCAGGTCGACATGGTCTATCGCGTCCCCAATGACGCCATTGAGACGGTCAAGCGTCTTCCCTTCGTGAACATCCATGAGGCGACCACGGCCCAGACGGCGGTCATGCGCTTCCGGGTCACCGAGAAGCCGTTCGACGATGTCCGCGTGCGTAAGGCGATCGCCGCTTGCATGGATCACAAGGAGATCCTGGACAAGGCCTTCAAGGGCCTCGGCCAGATCGCCGAGAACCACCATGTCTGCCCGATCCATCCCGACTACGCGGCCCTGCCGCCGCTCAAGCGGGACATCGAAAAGGCCAAGAAGCTATTGGCCGAGGCCGGCCATGGCGGTGGCCTGACCGTCGAGATCGCCAATGGCGATACCGAGGGATCCTGGATGACCGACGCCTGCGCCATCTTCAAAAGCCAGGCCGAGGCCGCCGGTATCACCATCAACATCAACAAGATGCCGGCCAACCAGTATTGGGAAGTCTGGGACAAGGCGCCGTGGGGCTACACGGCCTGGACCCATCGTCCGCTCGGCACCATGGTGCTCGGCCTAGCCTATCGCAAGGGCGTGCCCTGGAACGAGGCGGCCTACGACAATCCCAAGTTCGACGCCGCTCTGGACGATGCCGAGGGCACCCTCGACGTCAACGAGCGCAAGAAGAAAATGGCGGTTTGCGAGAAGCTCATCCAAGACGACGCGATCATCCCGCAGCCGTTCTGGCGTTCGGTCTTCAAGGCGACCAACAAGAAGGTCAAGGGCTTCAAGACCCACCCGACGCTGTACCATCAATTCCAGGATGTCTGGTTGGACAGCTAAGACCAAGACGACGACACACGGGGGCTTTCGGGCCCCCGTGTTGCTTTCTCGATCGCCCCCGCGGCAAGCTATCCGCGTAAACAAATAAAACGTCGACGAGACAACGAGGGCGCGAAAATCACTCTCGAATGGGGAACCGGGAGACGATCATGCTCCAACTGATTATGCGACGCATCGGCATGATGATCTTGATCATGCTCGTGGTCGCGCTTTTACTATTCATGATCAATGAAGGCGATCCACGGCTGATCGCGCGCAGCGTCCTCGGACCATACGCGCAGGACGATCAGCTTCAACTCTGGATCGAGCAGAACGGCTATGACCGTTCGATGTTAATACGATATTTCGAGTGGATAGGACGGGTTCTGACCGGCGATCTCGGCAACTCGATCATCTACAAGCGTCCAGTCAGCGAGATCTTTTGGGATCGGCTCGGCAATACCGGCATTCTGGCCGGCGTCACCTTCGTCATCATGGTGATCGTCGCCCTGGTGCTTGGCGTGCTGGCCGGCATGAAGGAAGGCTCGCCCCAGGACCGGGTGATCTCGGTTCTTTCAATCGCCACCACCTCGGTGCCGGAATATGCCAGCGCGGTGATCCTCGCCGGCATCTTCGTGTTCTGGCTCGGCTGGTTGCCCGGCACCTCGTCGATGACTTCGGGTTTCAACGTGGTCGAGCTGATCCTGCCGGTGATGGTCCTGACCCTGTACGGTTTCGGCTATATCGCCCGGATGACCCGGGCCTCGATGGCCGAGGTGATGACCACTCCCTATATCCGCACGGCGGTTCTGAAGGGGTTGCCCTACCGGCACATCATCATGAAGCACGCGCTGCGCAACGCGCTGATCGCGCCGTTCACGGTGATCATGCTGCAGATCAACTGGCTACTCTCAGGCGTGGTCGTGACCGAGTTCGCCTTCGGCTACAAGGGCTTCGGCGCCCTGTTGCTGGAAGCGTCGCTACGCCGGGATATCTTCGTGATCGAGGCTTGCGGTATTGCCGCCGTCTTCGTCGCGGTCTTCACGCAAACCATCGGTGACCTCGGGTACACGTATCTGAACCCGAGAATCCGGTTCAAATAGGAGGCGGCGATCATGACGGATACAACCAACAGCGCTCCGATCGCCAAGCCGGACTCCATGCTGGTGTCGGCGTTCAAGTCGATCGCCCTGCTGAAGGAAAGCCCGGTCGGGATTATCGGCGGACTGATCGTGCTGATGTTCGTGGTGCTGGCGGTATTCGCGCCGGTTCTCGCGCCCTTCGATCCGAACGCACCGCTGCTGCCCTTCGCCTTCCCCGGTTCCGAGGCGCCGGATGGCGGTATATTCCTGTTCGGCACCGACCATCTGGGCCGCGATATTCTCTCGCGGATCATCTGGGGCGGACAGAGGGTGCTATTCTACGCGACCCTGGCGACGGTCAGCGCCTATATCGTCGGTATCCTGATGGGGCTCGCCGCCGGGTACTTCCGGGGATATCTGGACGAGATCATTTCGTTCTTCGCGAACGTGATCCTGTCCTTCCCGATCATGGTGCTCTACGTGCTGATCATCGCCAATCTCGGCGCGTCCGGCGCGAATATCATCTTCGCGGTGGTCTTCGCCTCCTCGCCCGGGATCATGCGTATCGTGCGCGGCGTGACCATGGACATCGCCACCCGCGACTACATCGCCGCCGCCCAGACCCGGGGCGAAGGCGCCTGGTACATCATGCTGGTGGAGATCCTGCCGAACGCGCGCGGTCCGCTGATCGTCGATTTCTGCCTTCGCATGGGTTACACGACGATCACCATCGGGGCCTTGGGCTTCCTCGGCCTCGGTCTGCCGCCGCCTGATCCGGATTGGGGCGGCATGATCACCCAGACCCGTTCCTTCGTGACCGGCGGCTTCCCCTATATGGCGATTTTCCCGGCCTGCGCGGTGTCGCTGCTGGTGCTTGGTTTCAACCTGCTGGCCGACGGCCTGCGCGAAGTGTCCTTGCGGGACTAGGAGGTTAGGATGTCCGAACAAGACGAAACCCCAGTCCTGGAAATCACGGGACTGAGGCTGAGCTACTACACGCGGGCCGGCGAAATTCCGGCGGTCATGGATTTTGACCTGAAGATCGCCAAGGGAGAATCCGTCGGTCTGGTCGGCGAATCCGGCTGCGGCAAGTCGACCGTGGCCAACGGCATCATGCGCTATATGGGAAACAACGGCGGAATCGTCGGCGGCACCATTAAGTTCAAGGGCCGCGACATGGCCGAGATGTCCGAGGAAGAAGTCCGCCGCCTGCGCGGCAAGAACATCGCCATGATCTATCAGGAGCCGATGGCCTCGCTCAACCCGAGCCTGACCATCGGACAACAACTGATGGAAGTGCCGATGAACCACGAGGGCGCGAGCGCCGATGAAGCGCACCAGCGGTCCTTCGACATGCTTAAGGCGGTCCATATTCCCGACCCGCAACGCCTGATGGACTCCTATCCCCATCAGGTCTCCGGCGGACAACAGCAGCGCGTGGTGATCGCCATGGCGTTGCTATCGAGACCGGCGTTGCTTTTGCTGGACGAGCCGACGACGGCGCTGGACGTGACGGTCGAGGCCGGCATCGTCGAGCTAATCGCCGAGCTCAGCAAGGAGACCGGCACCTCGCTGCTGTACATCTCCCATAACCTTGGGCTGATGCTTGAGGTGTGCGACCGGATCTGCGTCATGTATTCGGGCGAAGTGGTCGAGGAAGGTCATATCGACTCGATCTTCTCCTGGCCGACGCATCCCTATACCCATGGCTTGCTCGGCTGCATTCCCCTGCCGCACGCGGATAAGAACGTGCGTCCGCTGACCGCGATCAAGGGGCAGTTGCCGCTACCGCATCAGCGTCCGAAAGGGTGCTATTTCGGGCCGCGCTGTGAGTTCTTCAAACCCGGCACCTGTGATCAGGAGCTCATCCCCATGGCGCTGGTTCACACCGACGAGGACCCCGCGCACCGGGTACGCTGCGCGCGTTGGGACGAGATCGACCCGGGCAGTTTCGTGGCCGAGGAAACCGCGAAGCGAGAGGTTATTCCAGTCGGCGAGACGGTTCTCGAAGTCAAGGAGATGCGCAAGTATTACGAGGTCAAGGACAGTTCGCTCGCCGCGCTCTTCTCGGGCGGCGAGGTGAAGCAGGTCAAGGCGAACGAGAGCATCAGCTTCCGCGCCGGAGAAGGCGAAACCGTGGCCATCGTCGGCGAGTCCGGCTGTGGCAAGTCGACCTTCGCCAAGGTCTTGATGGGGCTGGAGACCGCCACCGAGGGCGAGGTCAATCTCGGCGGCACCAATCTCGGCCAGATTCCGGTCGGCGACCGTTCGCCGGAGCAGCTTGCCTCGTTACAGATGGTGTTCCAGAATCCCAATGACACGCTGAACCCCTCGCACACGATCGGCTATCAGATAGGACGCGTGATCAAACGGTTCGGCATCGAATCCGATCCGGCCAAGATCCAGGAGCGGGTCTTCCAGTTGCTGGATACCGTCAAGCTTCCGAGGGCCTTCGCCAACCGCAAGCCGCGGCAGCTCTCGGGCGGTCAGAAGCAGCGGATCGGCATCGCCAGGGCTTTCGCCGGCAATCCGAAGACCGTCATCGCGGACGAACCGATCTCGGCGCTCGACGTCTCGGTGGCGGCGGCGGTTACCGAGTTGCTGATGGATATCCAGCGCGAGCACGGCACGACTTTGCTGTTTATCAGCCATGATCTCTCGGCGGTGCGCTATCTCGCCGACCGCGTCGTGGTGATGTATCTCGGCCAGATCATGGAGCGTGGCACGACGGATGAGGTCTTCTCGCCGCCTTATCATCCCTATACCGAGGCGCTTCTGTCGGCGGTGCCGATCGCTGACCCAGAGGTCGAAAAACGGCGGATCGTCCTGGAAGGCAATCTTCCGAGCCCTCTCAATCCGCCCAAGGGGTGCCCGTTCTCGACCCGTTGTCCGCGCAAGATCGGCAAGATCTGCGAGGACGAGGCGCCGCCGGTTCAATTCGCCGCCGACCGCCACGCCATCGCCTGTCATATCCCGCTGGACGAGCTGCGCGAGGTGGAACCGGTGATCACCATCCCGGACCGGAGGATCGACGCCGCGGATTAGGGCGATCGCGCGGACGCCGGTCCGCCGATCCAATGCGTGATTTGTCTCGCCCCCGAGATTGTCGCGCGGCGCGCCGGTCGCCTAGGCTTGGCTTAATGCGGCGAACTAGACCCTTCGAGACAATGCTCGAGTCCTAGTAACAAGATGGCACTCACCCTGAGGAGCCACGCAGTGGCGTCGCGAAGGGTCCTGCCGGACAACGACGGACGACGCGTTGGCTGCCGGGCGAAAAGGGAGACTCACCATGCGCTTCGAGAACAAGGTCGCGCTGATCACCGCGGCGGCGAGCGGGATCGGCCGGGCGACGGCGGGCATTATCGCTTCCGAAGGCGGTACCGTTGTCGCCATCGACGTCAACGACCAACGGCTTGAGGCCATGGTAACCGAGATCGCCGCCGCCGGCGGCAAGGCGGTTGCCTATAACACGGACGCCACAAACCGGGACGCGGTCGACAAGACCATTGCTGGCGTGATGGAGCATCACGGGCGTATCGACATCCTGGTCAACGCTGTCGGCGGCAGCACGATCATCGCCAACGCGGCGGCGCCGACGGACGAACTGACCCTTGAGGAATGGCAGGCGATCAACGCCTTCAACCTGGACGGCATGTTCCTGTTCTCGAAGGCGGTGATCCCCATCATGAAGGCGCAGGGCGGCGGCAAGATCGTCAACCTCGCTTCGATCGCCGGCCGCGGCATGAGCGATGCCAGCAGCAGTGCCTATGCCGCCGCCAAGGGTGGCGTCATCGCGTTTACCAAGAAGGTCGGCCGGGAACTTGGTCCATACGGCATCACGGTCAACGCCATCGCGCCGAATATGACCCTGACCGAGCGCATCCGGCCCCGTTTCGAGCAGCGCAGCCCCGAGGATCAGAAAGCCGCGATCGAAGGCATACCCCTGCGCCGGATGGCAGAGGCGGCCGATCAGGCGAAGGTGATCTGCTTCCTCGCCTCTTCCGAAGCGGATTACGTTACAGGCCAGACCATCGACGTGTCCGGCGGGCTGGTCTGATCCCCCTCTTTTAACCACTACCGGAGACCCGAGATGGCCGAGCCAAAGAGAAGCGATCTGTATAAGAAAGGCGACGCGCTGCGCCGCAAGATGTACGGCCAGGAGGCCTATGACCGGGCCAATAACGGGGTCTATGCCGATCCGATCATGCGCAAGTTCCTGGATGTGGCGACAGAGACAGTGTTCGGCGCCCTGTGGACCCGGCCCGGGTTGGACACGAAGACCCGGGCGCTGATCTGCGTCGTCTCGGACATCGCGACCCAGCGCGAGGACGAGCTGGAGATTCATCTCCGCTTCGCCATCGGCCAGGGATGGACCGAGGACGAGCTCCTGGAAACGATGCTGCACCTCTCGGGCTATATCGGCGTGCCCTGCGTGCGCGGCGCGATGCTGGTGGCAAGCCGAGTCTTTGCCGAACTGCGGGCCGAGAAGGGCTGACCTCGGATCGCCTGTTATCGGTTCGGGCCTGATCTCGGGTCCAGGGCCGCTTGCAGGCCGTCGCCCAGCAGGTTGAAGGCGATCACCGTCACGAAGATCAGCATGCCCGGCCAGATCGCCAGGGCCGGCGCTTCGGAGATCAGATCCTGGGCGCCGGTCAGCATGTTGCCCCAACTCGGCACCGGCGGCTGAATACCAAGACCAAGGAAGCTTAACACGCTTTCGAACAGGATCACGTTGCCGACGGTCAAGGTCGTTGCCACCAGGATCGGCGACGCGGCATTGGGCAGGATATGGCGAAACATGATCCGCGCCGGGCCGAACCCCTGGGTGATCGCGATCAGCACGAAGTCGCGTCGCCTGAGGCTTAGCGTCGCCGCCCGCACCAGCCGGGCCACCGCCGGCCAGCCGACAAGGGCGATGATCACCACGATGCGCTGCAGGCTGAAGGAGGCCGATCCCGAGACCGCTTCCGGAAGGCCGAGCTTGGCCGGATCGACCGCCGCCAGCACGATCAGCAGGGGCAGCAGCGGAAGCGAGATCACCCCATCGGCGAAACGCATGATAACGGCATCCGTCCGACCGCCGAAATAGCCCGACAGCAGCCCCAGAACGGTTCCGATCGCGGCCGCCGCGACGGCGGCGGTAAACCCAACCAGCAGTGAGACACGGCCGCCATGCAGCAACCTCAGCAGCAGGTCACGTCCCAATTCGTCTGTTCCGAACCAGTGCTCCGCGCTGGGCGGCGCCATGCGGCCGAAAAGATTGACCGCGTTCACGTCGAGGCCGAACCCCGCTTCGATCAGCGGAGCCGCCAAGGTCGCGAGAAGCAGCCCCAAGAGAACCCAGAGACTGACCAGGGCCAGCCGGTGGCGCGCGAAGCGTCGCCAGGCGTCCGGCACCCGGGCCGTGATCGCGCTCACGGACCCCGCTCCACACGGTAATGAATGCGCGGGTCCAGCCAGGCATAGGCGATATCGGCAAGGATGTTGGCGACCAGGGTAACGCCGGTCGCCAGCAGCAACCCGACCAAAGCGAGATTGTAATCGTTGCCCATGACCGCGTCGTAGATGGTCTTGCCCATGCCGAGCCAGGAGAACATCGTCTCGGTCACCAGGGCACCGGAGAAGAGCGAGCCGAAATCCAGCGCGGCGATGGTCACCACCGGCAGCAGAGCGTTGCGCAGGGCGTGGCGCCAGATGACCCGGCGCTCGACCAGCCCCTTGGCGCGGGCGGTCCGGATGTAGTCCTCGCGCAGGACCTCGATCATCGCCGCCCGCACGTGCCGGGTATAGCCCGCGACACCCGCCGCCGACAGCGTCAGAACCGGCAGGACCATATGGCGCGCGCGATCGAGCCACCCATCCTCGCCGATGGTGTTCATGCCGCTTGCCGGCAATGCGCCGAGCGAAACCGCGAACAGCAGGATCAGCAGCAATGCCAGCCAGAACGGCGGGACGGAGATGCCCGCGAAACAGAGCAGGTTGATCGCCTGATCGATCCATGAGCCGGGCCGGCGGGCCGCCTGAATACCGGCGGGTATCGCGATCGCCAGGGCGACGGCCAGCGATATCGCCATCAGGATCAGCGAGTTCAGCAGCCTCGATCCCAAGACCTCCAGCACCGGTTTCGAAAACAGCCGGGAATATCCGAAATCACCCGAAAGCGCGTCCGCAAGCCAGGCCGCATAGCGTTCCAGGATCGGCCGGTCTAGGCCCTGCAGCGCCTTGAGCCGCGCCACATCGGCGGCGGTGACATTCGGGTCCGCGCCGATCATCAGATCAATCGGGTCCCCCGGCATCAGTCCCAGCAGGACATAGATCACGAAGGACATCACCAGAAGCACCAGGGCCGACTGGCTCAACCGGGCGAGGGAGAAGGCGATCATCGGGCTAGCGCTTCAGGACCGAAAAGATCAGGAGCCGAATCCCTGCTGGTTTTGTCGCGAGTTATGACGGCGCAGTTTACATTACCGATCGCCCAAAATCGCAGGTCGTCGCCCCAGCGAAAGCCGGGGCTTCGGGCAGACGAGAAATTAGCCCCTGTTTTCACAGGGGCGACGCGGAAGGGTTTCATATCGACGAAATCATGTCCCGGCCGTGGGTCTTGCGCAAGGCTGCGACCGTCACTCCACCCGCCATTCCTCGATCCAATGGGTGGTGGTGTACATATGACCGGTCGGACGAATGCCCTTCAGCCATTTCGGCACGATGAAGCCGTCGGCGCGGAAATAGAGCGGGATCGCCGGCAGTTCCTCGGCGTAGATCTGCTGCAGCCGTTTCCACAAGGCACCGCGCTTGGTGCGATCCAGTTCGATTTCGATGGCGTCGATCAGCCTGTCCATCTCGGCATTCCTGAAGCCGGTATAATTCTGTCCGGCCCAGTTGTTGGCCTCTGTCGGGATCGATTCCGAATGCAGGGTCGTGCGCGGCAGGCTCTCCGGGGCCGACAGCCAGGCGAACATGGCAAGGCCGGTGAACTTGCGCTTGCTGATGGTCTCGCCGAACAGCACCCTTGCCGGTTCATTGCGGATCTTCACCTCGATCCCGACGGCTTTCCAATAGTCCTGCAAGACCTGCTCGACCAGTTCGCGCACCCGGTTGCCGGCGGTTGTCATGATTTCAAGCGACAGCCGCTCGCCCGATTTGTTGTGGCGGACCCCGTCCCGGATCTCCGTCCAGCCGGCGGCATTCAGCAGTTCCCGTGACGCGTCGGGATCAAAGGGATATTTGCGCACCTCGTCGGTATGGGTCCAATCAAGCGGGTGGGTGCCCTTATGCGCGACCGGCTGTTTGCCGGCGAAGAGCTGCTGACTGATCGCCTCGCGGTCGATGGCATGGGCCAGTGCCCGGCGCACGCGGATATCGGCCAGGATGGGGTTGTCCAGCATCACGTCGAGATGCTCGTAGATCAGGCCGGGCTTGTAGAAGACGTCGTATTTCTCATCGTGACGCTTTTCGAATGCCAGCGCCTGGTCCAGCGACAGACCCGCTTCGCCGGCGACATAGTCGATGGCGCCGGACAGAAGGTTGGCTTCCAATGCCGCCGTCTTCTCGATGGTGCGGACCTGTATCTCAGAAAAGGCTGGAGGAGCGCCGCGCCAGGCGTCGTTTCTGCGGAGCACGATATGCGAGCCGGCGACGACCTCGGTGATCCTGTAGGGGCCGTTGTAGAGACCGGGATTCGTCGGATCGGTTTCATAGAGGGTACGGTGGCGGTACTCCTT
This sequence comes from Alphaproteobacteria bacterium, assembly GCA_038146985.1. Classification (GTDB taxonomy): domain Bacteria; phylum Pseudomonadota; class Alphaproteobacteria; order Thalassobaculales; family Thalassobaculaceae; genus JADHLJ01. The sequence goes on along the minus strand of JAYQSQ010000017.1, from coordinate 151,749 downwards.
CGGAACCGCGAAGGCCGCTTCCTCCAGATGCGCCGGCAGGACGCTAAATCCGCCCATCGCGTAGTAGCGGTAGTCGAGCTTGCGGTTGACGACAGTGAAGGTCTTCTCGTCCTGGACTTCGATATCGAGGATGTCCTGGAACGAGCGGAAGTCCGAGACACCGGTTTCCGGATGCCGGCCGACCTTCCAGGTGAAGACGACATCCTTGGTGGTCACCGGAACCCCGTCACCCCAGAAGGCGTCGTCGCGCAACGTGAAGCGGGTGCGCACGCCGGTCTCTCCCGTCGGCTTCCCGTCCTTGCCGAGGACCTGGAATTTCTCGGCCCGGCCACTCTCGAAGGTCGCCAGCTCCGTGCACAGCTGGCACATCGCCTCCCAGTCATGACCGATGATCGAGACCTGGCGCCGGGCCATCGCCAGCACATAGGACTTCACCAGCATCGAATCGATGATCGGATTCAGGGTCGATGGAAATTGCGTGACACCGATGGTCAGCTTGTCCCGCGCCTCGGCGATGGACGCGCCGATAACGACGCTAACAGAGAGCATGAAAACGATCAGATGGGAGAGCAATGTCCCAAGAAACCGAATCCCCGGCGAAAGTCGGGGCCCACCCCTCAGGCTAAAGGTGCCGATGGTTGGTGGATCACCGGGGAGAGACATTTTGTAGTGCTCCACTATCCGTCACGGGACTCCGCTTCAGGCGTGGGCCCCGGCATTCGCCGGGGATTCGACGCACATTGTCAACCGCGTCAGGTGAGCGGAATGTCCAGGACATTGGTCTTGAAAGGCTCGCGCTTGCACAGCCGGTCATACCAGGCTTCCAGATTCGGCAGCGACGGTCGGTTTTCGACCAGAGCGACCCAGCGATAGACCGCGATGGCCACCGGGATGTCCCCCATGGTGAAGGAGTCTCCCGCCAGATAGGGGCGGCTCGAAAGCGCGTCGTCCATGATCTTCATCAACCCGGCCATGGTCGTTTTAGCGGCTTCGACCGCCGCCATGTCACGCTGGGGTTCAGGGGTGCGCACCAGGTTCCAGAAAATAGGGGTGATCGCCCCGCCCACCGTCGTCTGCTGCCAATCCATCCAGCGGTCGGCATCGGCGCGCTGGCGCGGATCGGACGGGCACAGGCCACCCAGATCATGCTTGGCGGCAAGGTAACGCACGATGGCGTTGGATTCCCATAGAATGAACCCGTCCTCGTCCATGGTCGGAACCCGCGCGTTCGGGTTCATGGCGAGATATTCCGGTGTATTGACGATGCCGAAGGCCCCGCCGGCGTCGGTGCGCTCGTAGGGAACCTTCATCTCGTTCAAGGCCCAGACGACCTTCTGCACGTTCGAGGAATTGTTGCGGCCGTGGATCTTCAGCATTTCGGGTCTCCGTGGTTCGACGTTCCCTGGCTTCACACACGCGCACTTTCACGCCTTTCGGCCCAGCCGTCCGGATCGTCGAGAAAGTCACGCACCGCCGACAGTTGCGCGGCGGTATATCCTTTGGTCTCGGCCACCTGAAGCACGTCCCACCAGGTGCAAAGCCCGTGCAGCGCGACCCCGCGCTCGGCCAGGCTTTGGGTGCTGGCGGGGAAATTGCCGTAGTGAAAGACAACAAAGCAATGCGCGATCGTTCCACCGGCCTCCCGGATGGCATTGATGAAACTGATCTTGCTGCCGCCGTCGGTCGCCAGATCTTCGACCAGCAGGACCCGCGCGCCCTCGGGGAAAGTACCCTCGATCCGCGCGTTGCGACCGAAGCCCTTGGGCTGTTTGCGGACATAAAGCATCGGCAGGCCCAAGAGATCGGCGATCCAGGCGGCAAAGGGGATGCCTGCGGTCTCGCCGCCGGCAACGGCGTCGAAGGCCTCGGCCCCGGCCTGCTGGTTCAGAAGGTCGACCCCCATGCGCATCAACTCGGACCGGGCCCGGGGAAAGGAGATGATACGGCGGCAATCCACATAGACCGGCGATAGACGCCCGGAGGTGAAGGTGAAGGGTTCATCCGGCCGGATATGGATTGCCTCGATATCAAGGAGAATGCCGGCGGCGATCTGGGCGGGGGTCTTGCGGGTATCGGGTGTCGGCGCGCCGATCATGTCGTCAGTCTCCACGAGAAAAGGTTGGCGCCGCTCTTAGCCTGATTCCGCGTCTTCGGGTAGACCGACGCGCTAGTACGGCTCAGAAAGACCCCAGTATGAAGCGCCGATGCAGCTCCTGGACCGGCCGCGCATTCAGCGGGAACAGATTGGCGAAAGCATCGATCTGGCGCCGCGACACGGTGATCGGCTGCGCCATCACCGCCCAACTGACGACCTCGCTGCACGGCGGCGTCGTCAGCGAGCCGGCATATCTGAAATACGCCCGGTCTTCCGGCAGCAGGGTCGCGGGCGAGATGATGTCCTCGGTCTTGCGGCTGCCGCCCTGAACCGCGACGTTGCGCCATACGGTGTTGACGGTGGCGTTTTCCTCTCCCTCGGCCATGAAGACCCCGAGAACGCCGAGATCCCCGTCGGCGGATTTGTGAACGAAATGCACTTCCATCGGAAAGTTTTCGCCGTACAGCGTGTGTTCGCTCGGATGATGGAAATGGAATTGCAGCAGGTCGAACCTGCGGCCGTCGAGGATCATCATGCCGCCGCCGGCCGTGTTCACCTGGATGGTATGGCCGTTGTTCAGCACGTCGAGTTGGACGGGCCGCCAGAAGGTCTGGACCTCCTCGAGACCGGCGGGAGTGCTGTTCCGCAAATCGATGGGCGATTGCTGGCGGCCCATCGAGCAGGCCGCGAATTCCTTGTTCAGTTCGCCCCAATGCTCCGGCCCTCCGGCGCCCTCATAGGACCAGTGCGCGCCGTCCTTTCCGGCGGCCAGGGCGGTTCCCGCGCAAAGGGGGCACGCGGCAAGCACGCCTGAACCGATCATCTTCAAAACCGAACGCCGTCGCATCATTCCGTCCTTCCATCCCTTGGGTAACCCCCACCCCCGCCGATCCTCTTGCAATCTTCCCGGACGGTCAACCGGTCACGGACGCTGCCGTGGTCGCGCTTCGGTCACCGGTCAGCATGATCCCGGCGATCTGTTCGGCCGAAAGGTTCTCCGCCCGTTCTTCGTACACGATGTCGCCACGGGCGATAACCAGAACCCGGTCGGCAACCCGCAGGGCGGGACCGACATTCTGCTCCGCCAACAGCACGCCGGCCCCATTGGCGGCGATGGTACGAACCGATTCGAGAACCTCCTCGACGATCATCGGCGCCAAGCCCAGGGTCGGCTCGTCCAGCAGCACCAGATTTGGCGAGTTCATGATGGCCCGCGCGATCGCCAGCATCTGCTGCTGGCCGCCCGACAGCGACCATGCCCGGTCCCGGCGTTTGGCGATAAGGGCCGGAAACCGGTCGAGCATTTCCTCGATCCGCGCTTTTCGGGCACGTGCGGACCCATCGAAGACGACGGCGAGGTTTTCCTCCACGGTAAGGCCCGGGAAAAGCCGCCGGCCCTCCGGACAGTAGCCGATCCCGGCGGCGGCCCGTTCGCGCGGAAGTTTACCCGCGAGGTCTTCTCCGCAGAGCATCATGCGGCCGGCGCTGGTTTCCTCGAGGCCGATGACCGCCCGCAGCAGACTGGATTTCCCGGCGCCGTTCGACCCCAGCACAGCGACGACCTCGCCCGCGCCGACCGTGGCCGTGAAGTCCCGGACCACCCGCGCGCCGGAACGATCGACGGACACGGACTCGAGCGTGAGGATCGGCGCGGTCATGTCGGCCGGCTCCCGAAATAGGCGGCGATCGCCTCGGGGTCTTTGGATACCGCCTCGGGTGTCCCCTCCGCCACCACCGTCCCGGTCGCGAGGCAAACGATCCGGTCAGCGAGCGGAAGCAGAAAATCCATGCTGTGGTCGACGATCAGCAGGCCGAGCCCTTCCGCCGCCAAGCGCTTCAGACGATCGGCGAGGTCCGCTCTCTCGCCCGGGGCCAGCCCGGCGGCGGGCTCGTCCAGAAGCAGGATCGTCGGACAGGTCGCCAGCGCCCGGGCGAGGTCGAGACCCCGCGCTTCTGCCGGAGACGGCGGTCCAGCCGGCTTGCCCGACAGGTGCTCTAGCCCCGCACGCTCCAGACAATGCATGGCCAAGGCCTCGGCATCCTCGTCGGTCAGGTCTGGCGGACAGGCGGCAAGCACCGATTCCAGCGGTGTCCGGTTTGCGTTGCCCGCGGGGCTCTGGAAGGTCCGCGCCAGTCCCGCGCGGGCCCGTATATGCGGCGGGCTTCGGCTCAGATCGACCGGCCCGAGATGCACGGTGCCGCTCTCCTGACCTTGCAGTCCCGTGGCAAGATTGATCAGGGTCGATTTGCCGGACCCGTTCGGGCCGATCAGCCCGACAATCCGGCCCGGCGCCACGGTCAGCGAGGCCCCGTCGACGGCGGTGACCCCGCCATAGGTCTTGCGCAGGTTGCAGAGCCGCAATTCGCCGCCGGGTTCGCTGACCCGGGCGGGAACCGGGCGTTTGATCTCGGGCGGCGTCGGATCTCGGACTGACAACCATCGCCCGAAACACCCGGCAAGCCCCTCGGGCATGATGATCACCGCCACCAGAAGCGCGGTGCCGTAGGCGATCAGATAGTGGCTTTCCAGAAAACGGAACCATTCCGGGAGATGGGCAAGCAGGAGCGCGCCGAGAATCGCGCCCGCAGGATGACCACGGCCGCCGATCACCGTCATCGCCAGGATCGTCACCATGATCTGAAAATCCAGCACGGCGGGGGACACGACCCCGATCGTGTGCGCCTGAAGCGCCCCGGCGCCGCCGCCGAAAGCGGCGCTGGCGACGAACAGGATCAGGCGGTTGGAGCCGATATCGATTCCGACCGCCGCCGCCGCTTCCGGCGATTCCCGAAGCAGCGCCAGGCGGCGTGCCCGCCGCCCTCGGGTCAGGGCGCCGAAGGCGAGCACGGCCGCCGCCAATGTCCCCCAGACCATCAGCAGCATGGCCTCGGAGGAAAATAGGGATATTCCGGCGATCCGGATGCCCGGCACGCCGTAAAGCCCGTTGGCGCCACCCGTCACCTCCGTCCAGTTCACCCCGATCAGCAGGGCGATCTGCGAGATGCCCAGGGTCGCCAGCGCGAAGTAATGGGACTCGAGCCGCAGGACCGGTATGGCGACAAGGCCGGCGATCAAGGCCGGAACCGCCAGGGACGCTGGGAAGCTGGCGATGAATCCCCATCCCAGATGCACCCCCGCCAGCCCGGTGACATAGGCGCCGATCCCGAAGAAGCACCCTTGGGCAAGCGACAACGCGCCGAGACGCCCGAAGATCAGTTGGTAGCCGAGCACCGCGATGGCGTAGATACCCGCCAGGGTCATGATCCGCTGCTCGTAACCTCCGAGAGCCAGCGCGGCGGCCACCGGCAGGACCAGCAGGGCCGCCATGATCCAGAACGACCGGTTGCGCGCCACTGGATCAGGTCCGACGCTGGATGGTCTCGCCCAGCAGTCCCGAAGGACGGACCAGCAGGACAAGCAGCAGAGCCGCGTAAAGCAAAGCCTCCGCCACGACGTAGGAGAGGTAAGCGGCTGTGACCACCTCGAACACACCGATCAGGAGCGCCGCCAGCGCCGCGCCGTCGAGCCGGCCCCAACCGCCAAGCGTCACCGCGATATAGGCCTTCAGCATGAACAGGCCGCCGTCGGCGGGAGCGACGAAGAAATGGTTGGAAAGCAACATCCCCGCCGCGCCGGCCAGCGCCACCGCGAGAGCGAAGGTGACGGCAATACACCGCGCGCCATGAATCCCGAGCGCCTCGGCGATCTCCGGATCCTGGGCCGCCGCGCGCAGGTAACGACCGAGCTGGGTCCGGGTCAGCAGGAGGCCGGTGAGGCCGATCAGGAGCCCCGCCGCGCCGATGACCGCGATCTGCTGAACCGAAAGAGCGATCGGGCCAAGCCGCAGCGCATCAGCTTGGATCAACGCCGGCCCGATGCGCGGCTCGGGTCCGAAACCCGCATTCGCCGCATGCTGGATGATCAGGCCGACGGCGATGGTGCTGATGAAAACCGAGACCGGCGGGCGTCGGCGCAAGGGCACATAGGCGAGCAGCGAGAAAAGCAGGCCGAAACCCGCCATGGCGAGCATCGTCAGGGGAAGTACCAGTACGCCGGTCCACGCGCTGCCACCCCCCAACCGGCCGGTCAACGCCTCGCCCGCGATCACGGCGACGAAGCCGCCTGCCATCACCAGATCGCCCTGAGCGAAATTCACCGCGCCCACGGCGTTGATGACCAGCACGAAACCCAGCGCGATGAGCGCGTAGGCGGACCCGAGCGCGATCCCGTTAACCAGAAGCTGCGGGACCGCGTCCCCCATGAAGACCTCCGACGGGGCTTACAGAACGCCGTCGACGTTGTGATACCGCTTGGCCACGGCGGGCACCAGTGAGTTGCCGTCATAGCAGATGATCAGCGCGTCATGGGCCATGTTGCCCTTCCCGTCCGACTTGTAGGTCATCGCCAGCCCCTCGAAGGTGTGGCCGGCCAGCCAATTGCGGACATCCTCGGCATTCTTCGCCCCGTCCTTGAGGGCCGCCAGCACCATGTTGATTCCGTCGTGCTGCGCCAGGGCGAAGGCATCAGGCTCGGTGTGGAAGCGAGTGCGGAACTCCTTCGTGAACGCGGTCAGCTTGGGATCGCTCTCCGAAATCGGCGACGACGCGCTCTCGGCGCAAACGCCTTTGAGCTGGGACGGTTGCAGCAGCTTGGCCGTGGTCGGCTGATGCATGGCCGATCCGGCGACCACCGGCAGATCGATGCCGGCCTCGCGGGCCTGACGGATCGCCAGCGCGGTCGGGCCGGAATGCAGGTGCAGCAGGATCACGTCCGGGTTGCTCGCCTGAAGTTTGGTGAGCGCCGGCAGCATGTCCTTAACGGAAGGCGCCAACGCCTCTTCAAAGACCAAGGGCGCGCCGAGACCCTCCAGGATTCTGGCCAGTTCGGCCCGGCCGCTTTGTCCGTAGGCGGTGGTCTGGTAGAGCAGCGCCGGCCGTTTGGCGCCGAGCATCTCCACCGCATAGCGGGCATGGGCGACCTTGACCACCGCGTCTCCCGGGAAGAATCGGAAAATATAGGGATTTCCGAGTTCGGTGAGCTTCGCGGTTCCGGACACCGTAATAAGCGGCAAACCGGCGCGCTGGGCGACCGGAGCCATGGCCAGCATCTGGGTGCCGAAGATCGAGGCCGCCGCGGCAACCGGCTTGCCGCGCTCCAGTGCCCGGGTAAGCGCCGTGACCGCCACCTCCGGCGAGGTTGAGGTGTCGGAAACCTCATAGGTGACCTTCACCCCCTCCGGCGCGTTCTCCAATGCCTGGATCGCGCCGTTGCGCTGGGCGGTGCCCTCGATGGCGATGAATCCGGTGATCGGCACCAGGATCGGGAAATGAGCGGCATCCTCGGCCAGTGCCGGTCCGAAGGGCACGGCGCACGGCGAAAGGGTCGAGGCGGCGATGGCGGCGATAATGGCGAGGCGACGGATCATCTCGGTTCTCCCAGGGTTTGGGGCGAGACCTCCATCTGGTCTGGGGACGGATGCGGCCTGGATCTGCGGCGCGTGGTCCCGTGACGTCTCCCTCCGCGGGTATGACCCAGGTCAGGTTCGATGGGTATGGTCTCAGTCCCGGCCAAAAACGCCAACCGGGGCACCCCAGCATCACGATGGTGCGACTGTGGAACTCCCGTGCGAGGATGTCAACCGGGACACAATCGATGCGGCAAGCGACGCGCGATGCTTCTTGAGGCTCTCACCTATCTGGTCACGCCCTGCCCGCCGGCCGCTCGGCGTCTCGGCTTCGCGCGCGAGATGGTGTCGATCATCAGCCGCCATAACCGCTGCCGCAGGGCCTGGGCACCGCATCTCGAGCGCAGCCGCGACATTGTCCGGCAGGCGATCGGCAAGGCCGTGGGCCGGCGGCGCGCCGTGGTCCTGGGAGCCGGCCTCGGCTACGACCTGCCGCTTGGCGACCTCGCGGCAGCCTTCGATGAGGTATTGCTGGTGGATCTGGTGCACGGGCCGGGTATCCGGATGGCCGCGTGGCGGGACCGGCGCGTTCGGCTGGTGACCCACGATGTGACCGAAAGCCTGGACCGGTTGGTCGATGGCCGGAGGGAGCCGGCGGAACCGGCGCGCTTCCTCGATGACCCGGCGGTGGACCTGGTGGTCTCCCTCAACATCGCCTCGCAGCTTCCAACCCTTCCAGCGCATTTCCTGGAAACCCAAGCCGGCTTGGACGAGGCAGCGGCGGACGCGATCGGGCGCACGCTTGTCGAGGCGCATTTTCGCTACCTTGCGAAATTCGAGGCGACCGTCTGTCTGATCGTGGATCTGGAACGCGAGATTCTGTCGCCGGAAGGAGCGGTCATAGAGACCGTCCCGGCCCTGCGCGGCGCGCGTGTCCCCTGGCAGGGAGAGACCTGGGGATGGGACATCGCGCCGTTGGGAGAGGAGGACCCGCAGTATGCGATCCGCAATCGTGTTCTCGGGATCCCGAGCATTTCCGAGGCGGCGCGCGTAGCGTAGTCTCGACTCTTCCCAAGCCCAGGGAGGGAAGGCTCACATATGTCCGATGCTGTACTGATCAACAGGGACGGCGCGCTGGCGACCGTCGTCCTGAACCGGCCGGAGAAGCTGAACGCCCTCGACAGGACGATGTGGCAGGGTGTCGGCGACGCTTTCGGAACGCTCGATGCCGACGAGACCGTGCGCTGTATCGTGCTGCGGGGCGCTGGAGAAAAGGCACTCGGTCCCGGCGCGGATATCAAGGAATTCGAGACGGAACGCTCCAATGCCCGCCAGGCCGCCGACTACGGCGCGCTGATGCACCGGGCCATGTCGGCCATCGGGAATTGCCGGCATCCGGTGGTCGCGCGCATTCAAGGGCTGTGTATCGGCGGGGCGCTGGAACTGGCCTGCATGTGCGACCTTCGGCTTTCCGGAGCGAGCGCCCGGTTCGGAATTCCGGTGAACAAGCTTGGCCTGGTGATGTCGCATCTCGAGATGGCCGGCCTGATCGCCCTGGTCGGACGATCGACGGCGCTGGAAATTCTGTTCGAGGCGCGGATATTCGGCGCCGAGGAGGCGCTGGCAAAGGGTCTGCTTACGAGGGTGGTTCCGGATGAGCACCTGGACGAGGAGCTTTCCGCGATGACGTCGCGCATCTGTGCCGGCGCGCCACTGGTTAATCGATGGCACAAGGCCTTCGCCAACCGGATCGTCCGGGGCCTGACGGAGGGCCGGCCCCTGGATACCGCCGAGATTTCCGAAGGCTTCGCCTGCTTCGATACCGAGGATTTCCAGGAGGGCTACAAGGCGTTCCTCGAGAAACGCGCGCCGGTCTTCAACGGGCGGTGAGTTACTCCGCAGCCTGGGTTTTCGCCGAGTCCTGGCCCTGGACGGTAAAGAACGACGCGGATTTCGGCTGCTGCGGAAGTTCGACTTGGAAGTCGATCATCCGGGCCGAAAGACTGGGTTTGCCGCGCACGATCCTGCCCTCGTTCGGGCTCGGCATCGGGTTGCGGGCAAGCGGAACCGCGTCGGCGGCGGTATAGACGCAGATATACAGCCCGCGCGGCTTGTCCGAGGCGTTCGGCGCCGAGCCGTGCGCCAGGCGCGTATGCATGAGGCAAACCGATCCGGCGGGACCGGTAATCGGAATCTGTTTGGCCTTCAACGCCGCTTCGGTGGCGTCATCAACCCTGCCGGTGAAGGTTTCGCCGTCGAACAGCGAGTACATCGGGCCCTTGTGGCTGCCGGGAACGACCATCAGGCAGCCGTTGTCCAGCGTCACGTCGTCCAGCATCAGCAATGCGGTGACCACATCGTCGTTCGAATGCGGCGTAAAGGCGAAATCCTGGTGGTAGTAGACCGTGGTATTCGCCCCGGGGCATTTCTGATTGATCTTGCAGTGATGGAACTTCACGTCCGGTCCCACCAGATCGGCGACCATGTCCACGGTCCTGGCATCGGACATCACCTCGAAGCAGGTCTCGGAAATGTCCGAGGGATTGTTGACCCGACGCAAGGCCGGGCGGTCGGCGGTGTGTTCGGTTCCCATGTCGAAGCGGGGGCGACCGTCGATGGTCGGAGCGCCATAAGGTTCCGCATGACCGCGGCTCTCCTCGACCCAGCCGGCCATCTCGGCGCGCAACCGGGCCAGTTGGTCGGCGGTGACGGCATTCTCGACCACGAGGTATCCGTCCCGGTTATAGGCGTCGATCTGGTCCTGGCTGAGGGCGTTCGTCATGGCGGATCCCGTGTGAAGGCGGTGTTGCTGGCCATTCATACCGCCAATCCGGCCGCGTGGTCAAAATGCCGCGTGCGGGTTTTTCTGTCATGCGCGATACCCATATGGCAGGTTGTCTCGCGATGGAGTGCCGCGCATGAAACAGGTCCTACTGCTGACCGCTACTCTCGGTGCCATGCTGGCGGCGGCGATCTACGGCGCCTGGGGCATCTGGTTCCAGGATGGCGGCGAAGTTGAAATCGGTTTTCACGGCACTTTGGCCCTGATTCTCGGCGCCGGAGCGAGCCTGGTCATCGGTGGCGGACTGATGGCGCTGGTTTTCTTCAGCGCCCGGCGCGGCTATGACGACGAGGCCGGTCGGTAAAGCGACCGGCGGTCATGCGACGTCCGGATGATCGGCCGCGCAAAGTCCATGATCTGACAAGACCTGAACCACCCTGCACTCGGCGACGGAGCCCTGGGAGCAAGCCCTTACCATGCGCGCGAGTTCCGCTTCCAGCAGCTTCAGACGCCGGATTCTTTCGCGTACCTCTTCGAGGCGGGACGTGGCGATGGCGTCGATTTCCGCGCAGCTTCGCTCGGGATCAGCCGACAGGCCAAGCAGTTCGCGAATAGCGTCGAGGCCGAACCCCAGGGTCCGGGCATGGCGGATGAAGCTCAGCCGGTCCACCGCGTTGTCGTCATAGACCCGCTGGTTGCCCATGGTGCGGACCGGCGACGCGATCAGGCCAATGCGCTCGTAGTAACGGACGGTCTGGACCGTGCAACCGGACCGTTTGGCGGCGTCTCCGATGCTCTGGGCCATCGACATGGATTTTCTCCCTTGAACCTATAGTCACTATAGCTCTCAAACTGTGCCGCACTGAAGAGTTTGCAATCGCAAGGACGAGACAATGACCGGATGCTGCGGCCATGGAGGTGCGGATTTCGACGGCATGTCGCCGGCTTATCGGCGGATCCTGTGGCTGGTGATCGCGATCAACGCGGCGATGTTCGGGGTTGAGACGCTGGCCGGACATCATGCCGGCTCCCAGGCTCTGAAGGCCGACGCGCTGGATTTTCTCGCCGATAGTGTCACCTACGCCATCAGCCTCTGGGTCATCGGTCGGTCCGGCCGGACGCGGGCACTGGCGGCACTGGCCAAGGGGGTCTCCCTCGCGGTGATGGGGCTCTGGGTGCTGACGTCCACGGGATATCAGGTCCTGGTGCTCGGAATGCCGGAAGCCGCGACGATGGGCTGGGTCGGCCTGCTGGCCTGCGGCGCGAACGTGCTGAGTGTTCTGTTGCTGATCCGGTACAAGGACGGAGACGCCAATGTCCGTTCGGTCTGGCTGTGCAGCCGCAACGATGCCATCGGCAATCTAGGGGTCGTGGCTGCTGCTGGCCTGGTCTACGTCACCGCGTCCGGGATTCCAGATCTCATCGTCGCTGCTGCCATGGCTGGGCTGTTTTGCTGGTCGGCGGGTGAAATCATCCGCCGAGCCGTGGCGGAACTCCGGGCGACTATGCGTAGAACCATCAATTTTCACGATCAAAGCGGTGTATTTTAGGATTGACATCATGAAAATGTTGATGTATATAGGACGAAATTTACCGTCATAGCAGTTATATTTTATGTATCGGATCTTTCTATTTGTTATAATATAAAATATTGTAAATATATGAGGTAAGAAATGCATCATGTGATTATTATTTCACAGCTGATCGCTATTTTCTCAGCATTTTGGCCGTGAGATTTACATCTCAAGAGAAGGCAAAGGCTTTGTCTCCTGGCTCCTCATTCTTTTTGGGGCATTGTTATCGTATTTTATTTTTTGGTTTTTAGAATTCTTAGTATTTGAGTTAATAATTGCGCTACTAATTTCTTCACTCCCTATCTCGCTGAGATTTGGGCCCTGGCCCTTCTTGATTATTATTTTTCTATTCTCTATTTATTGTGCTTTAGGACTAAGTTTGTGTCATGTATTTGTAAGAAAGATGAAAAATAATATTATAAATATTCAATTGTAACGATTTTCGTTTTTATTATAATTTTGCAATTAAATGGGAACAATGTCCAAAATGCATAATTTTATTTCGTTAATATTTAAATTGTTATTAATACTGCGTTCAGCCAAGCGATAACGAGGGATGATTACTACGGATTGTAGATGCCTTCCTGAGCATCTCGCCGATGCCATGCGGCTAATCCTCCCCGAGATCCGGCGCCCACGAGGCATCCCCGGCGCGCTGGCCGTCGAAGCTGATCGGCAGGCCGTGATATTGCCCGGCGCTGTCGGCCAAGGGTTGGAACATCATGCCGAGCGCGGCGGTCTGGGCCAGTTGCAGAACCTCCGGCACGGTATTGAGCGGACCGTTGGGGACCCCCAGCGCGTCCAGCTTTTCGGACCAGTAGGCCCTCGGCTTTTCCTTCATGACGGCGTCCACCATGGCGTTGACTTCGTCCCGTCTGGCGACGCGCGCGGTGTTCGTGGCGTAGCGCGGATCGGACAGCCAGTGCGTGCAACCGAGCACTTCAAGAAATTTTTGCAGCAGCCGCTCATTGCCGGGACAGACCATCAGCGGCCCGTCGGCGCATGTGAACGCCTGATAGGGGGCGAGCGAGGGATGCCCCGACGAGAGCCGGCGCGGCGGCACGCCGCTGGTGCTGAACTGCGCGGCGTGGGTCGAGACCCACATGAGCCCGGTTTCGAAAAGCGAGGTGTCCACCACCGTACCCTTGCCGGTCGCCGCCCGTCCCGCCAACGCTGCCAGGATGCCGATGGCGGTCCACATGCCGGTGGAGAGATCGATGATCGATACCCCGACCCTGGCCGGCGGCGCGACGGGATCGCCGTTGACTGACATCAGTCCGGATACCGCCTGGATGATCGGCTCATACCCGGGCCGGTCTCGCCAGGGTCCCTTGTGGCCGAAGGCACCGAGATTGGCGTAGATGAGCTTGGGAAACCGTTTGGTCAGGCTCTCGGCGTCGATGCCGAAGCGTTTGGGTACGTCGACCCTCAGATTGTGCACGAACACGTCCGCGTCGCCGATCATGGTGACGAGGCGCTCACGCTGGTCAGCCTCTCGAAGATCGATCACCACGCTCTTCTTGCCGCGGTTGAGCGCCACGAAGATCACCGCCGGTGCTCCCTCCTCCTCGCTGGTGAAAGGTGGGCCCCACCGGCGGGCGTCATCCCCCTCCGGGCGTTCGATCTTGATCACCTCGGCGCCGAGAAAGGCGAGGATCTGGCCGCAATACGGACCCGCCAGGTTCTGGCCGAACTCGATGACCTTGATGCCGGAAAGTGGGCCTTCGGGCATGGCGAACTCCTGAAACAACGGACGTGGTATGCCGGCCAAGGGTCGGCGATGGCGCGGTCGCGGGCAAGACCGACGGGATCACATCCGAAATGCTTCCCCGTTTGCCGGGGCGCGGCTATCGTCCCGGTTTTCGAGCCAGGGGTTACCGGCCATGAGCGCAACGGATTTCAAGGAACTCGCGGAACGCCTCGCGGATTCGGCCCGCGCGATCGTACGCGATGGCCGCGAGCGGTTTTCGGTAGAGATCAAACCGGACGGCAGCCCGGTGACCGCGATAGACAAGGCCGTCGAGGAGGCGGCGCGCGACATGCTCGCGCGGGAAGTCCCGGGTCACGGGATTCTCGGTGAGGAATTCGGTTCGGTCGGTCTTGACCGGGAGTTCGTCTGGGTTCTCGATCCGGTGGACGGGACAAAACAATTCGCCGCCGGGTTGCCCGGTTTCGGCGTGCTGATCGCGCTCTGTCAAAACCGGAAACCGGTCCTGGGGATCATCGAACAGCCGCTCATCGACGAGCGTACCATTGGTCTGAGCGACGGTGGCTGCTGGATGAACGGCCGGAAGGTCACCACCAGTGGGTGCGCGAGTCTGGCGGACGCCGTGGCGGGACTGTCCGGGCCCGACGCGTATGACGCCGATCATTTCGCGGGGTTCGAGCGGCTGCGCGGATCGACCCGTTGGAACCTGTTCGATACCGGCTGCCTCGGCTATGCCTCGTTGGCCCGGGGTGCGATCGATCTGGCTCTCAATGGGACGAATCTCGATGCCTTCGACATCTGCGCGCTGGTCCCCGTCGTCGAAGGCGCGGGCGGCAGGCTCACCGGATGGGACGGCGCCGCGCTGACCCTGGATTCGTCGGGCGCGATCCTCGGAGCGGCCAGCCAGGCTCTGCACGACGCCGCAATGGCGGTGTTGGCCGGCCGCTAGCCTCGCGGAATGACGCGGATCACGGCGGACGCGGTAAAGACGCAGGTATCGCCCACCATGATCCGGGTGTCGACAAAAGCCATGCGCTTGGTCCGCCGGTTCACCTGGGGAAAGGCCCTCAGAATCGTCCCGCGTTCCGCCGGCGCGAGGAAATTCGCGGTCAGCGAGACGGTCAGGGATCTCAGGGCCTCGTCACCGCCGATCGCCTCGTAGCAGACCGCGAGATCCGCCAGCGTCATCAGGCATCCGCCATGCACCACACCGTTGCTGTTGCATTGGTTCTCGCCCGCCCGGAGCGCGACGACCGTCGACCCATCGGCCTCGAAACCGATATAGAACGGCCCGCTGCGCATCTCGAAGGGATCGTTCGGATAGGGAACGGTATAGCCGGCGGCTTCAAGCTCCTGGTCCGGCTCGTAATCCAAGGTCATCGCAGTCTCTGAACTGATCGTTACGCGTACAAGGAAACTGCGGGACGCGTGCGGGGCCGTCAAGCAACGCGTCCCGGCGATCCACGCCGGAACCGTCAACCCATCATCACCTGAATGCTTGCGGCGACCGGATAAACCCGCGCTTGCCGCCTCGGCGCCAGATGCTTAGCGTGACACTCAAGAACAATCCTGAACCCGTCATTCAAAAAAATCTGGGAGGCTTGAAATGGCCAAGGTCACCGGCGCGCAGTTGATGGCGCGCAGTCTGAAACAGCAGGGCGTCGATTACATGTTCGGCGTCGTGGGCTTTCCGGTACAGCCGATCGCCGCCGCCGCCATCGAGGCCGGCATCACCTATATCGGCATGCGCAATGAGCAATCCGCGTCCTATGCCGCCCAGGCCGTCGGCTACATGACGGGCCGCCCGGGCGCCTGTCTCGTGGTTTCGGGCCCGGGCGTGGTGCACGGCCTCGCCGGTCTCGCGAACGCCAAGGAGAACTGCTGGCCGATGATTCTGATTGGCGGCGCATCGCCGACCTATCAGAACGGCATGGGCGCGTTCCAGGAGGAACGTCAGGTGCAGATCGCCTCGCCGTTCTGCAAATATGCCCACGCGGTCGAGCATGCCTATCGGATTCCGTTCTACGTCGAACAGGCGATCCGCAATTCGATCTATGGCCGCCCCGGCGCGGTCTATCTCGATATGCCCGACGACATCATCCAGGCAGAGATCGACGAGAGCGAGGCGGTTGTCGCCGCGACCATTCCCGAGCCGCCGCGTAGCCAGGCGCCCCAGGAAAACATCGAGGCGGCCCTTGACGTGCTGGAAGGCGCCAAGAACCCGCTGGTCATCGTCGGCAAGGGCATGGCCTGGAGCCGGGCGGAGGACGAGGTTCGCGCCTTTGTCGAGCGCACGCAGCTTCCCTTCCTCGCTTCGCCGATGGGCAAGGGCGTGATCGACGACAATCATCCGCTTTCCGTCGGCGCGGCGCGCAGCCACGCGCTGAAGGAAGCCGACGTGGTGTTCCTGATGGGCGCCCGGCTCAACTGGATCATGCATTTCGGACAAAAACCCCGCTTCAAGCCGGGGGTGAAGATCATCCAGCTCGATATCGCGCATGAGGCGATCGGCAATAACGTGCCCACCGAGGTGCCGCTGGTCGGAGACGGCAAGGCGATCACCGGACAGCTCAACAAGGCGCTGGAAAACCGCCAATGGTTCTATCCGGCCGACACGGCCTGGCGGACCGCGCTGAAGGAGAAGGCTGACGCCAACGCGGTGCAGATCCAGCCGATGATCGACGACAATTCCAGCCCCACCAATTACTACAGGGCCCTGAAGGATATCCGCGAGGCGCTGACCGAGGACACGATCATCATCGGTGAAGGCGCGAATACGATGGATATCGGCCGCACCCAGTTGCCCAATGCCTCGCCCCGCCTGCGTCTCGACGCCGGCAGCTATGGAACCATGGGCATCGGCATGGGATTCGCGATCGCCGCGGCGGTGGTAAATCGCGACAAGCCGGTGGTCTCGGTTTCCGGCGATTCGGCCCTGGGCTTCTCCGGCATGGAGATCGAGACGGCCTGCCGCCACAATCTGCCGATCAAGATCGTGGTGCTCAACAACGGCGGCATCGGCCGCGGCATCGAGGCAATGCCGACGGATTCGCAAATGCCCGCCCATGTGCTGACCATCGGCGCCCGCTACGACAAGATGATGGAGGCCTTCGGCGGCAAGGGCTTCTATGTGGAAGATCCCAAGGATCTGAAGAAGGCGCTGGCCGACGCCAAGGCGCATCCCGGGCCCGCACTGGTCAATGTCCGCCTGCACCATGCCGCCGGCCGCAAGCCGCAGCAGTTCGGCTGGCTGACCACCTGATTGGTGGTTGCGGGAAAGCTGGAATAACGGCTGGAGCGTCCTAGCGGCGCTTCAGCCGGCTTTCCCAAGTGGATGACTTTCCAGCGCCGCGCCCGATCCGCCGTCTCGTGTCTCGGGTCGCAGCCCAAGGCTATTGATTCCCGGAGTTCACCATGAAGTTCTCGCTTTGCAACGAGGTGATCGCCGGGCTCGAATTTGCCGTTCAATGTGATCTTGCCGCCAAGCTCGGATACATGGGCTTGGAGGTTGCGCCTTTCACCCTGAGCGACGAGCCTCATCTTCTGACTACCGCGCAGGCGGCGACCTATCGGCGGCAGGCCGAGCAAGCGGGGATCGTGGTCACCGGGCTGCACTGGCTCCTGATCACACCCAAGGGGCTGTCGGTCACCACTGCGGACGCGGCCTTGCGGGAGCGGACGATCGATGTTTTGGAACGCCTGATCGGCCTGTGCGCCTCAATGGGTGGAACCGTCCTGGTTCACGGCTCACCGGCTCAACGAGCCGTACCGCCCGGGGAAAGCCGGGAGGTCGCCCTGGAACGTGCGCTGCAGGTATTCAGCCGCGTCGCCGCCGCCGCGAGGCGGGAAGGCGTGACCTATTGCCTTGAGCCGCTCGCACGGCGGGAGACCGATTTCGTGAACACGGTCGCCGAGGCCGCCGAGATCGTTGACCGTATCGCGGAGCCGGCTTTCAGGACCATGATCGACACATCGGCGGCCGGCGCCACCGAATCGGAATCCGTGCCCACGTTGATCGATACGTGGCTCCCGACGGGCAGGATCGCGCATATTCAGGTCAATGACCGCAATCGCCGCGGCCCCGGCCAGGGGGAGGACCAATTCACACCGGTCCTGAAAGCGCTGCGCCGGCAGAATTACCGTGGCGTCGTCGCCGTCGAGCCTTTTGACTATGTGCCGGACGGGCCGACGACCGCGGCGCGCTCGATCGGTTATCTCCAGGGGTGTTTGGAGAACGTCGATTGACGTTTCTCTCGGTGAACATGGGATCCGCGTTTCCCGACGGTCGCCTTTGCTGATTTCGGTTTTTCGCGGGCCGTCGAACGGTGACCGAGACGGACTACGCCGTTTGCGGACAATGACGTCTATACACGGTCTCGTTCCTGGCTCTCGCAGGATTCGGCACTTTCATTTGGGAACCAGATGTCATTGGAGTCTGGCGGACAAGAGATTCGCCGTAGTTCCGTCTGCTCCTTATCGTCATTCGCGTAGAAACAATCGGAGCGGATTCTCAGAAATGAATTTCCTAATTCGTTTCGATGATTACGATGTTAACTACTAATTGCAAGACTCGCGATTGCGGGGAATTGATCCTTTGGCTCTATTCCGATAAAATTCGTCAAGCATTTGGAAAGCAGTCGCATTTTGAATTGACGGAACACATCAAGCCGGTAGAACGATCCGGCCTCTGGATTCACCCACTCTCGATCCATAAAGGCGAACGAAAGGTCGGAAAGATGCCTGCCGTCAGATCCGCGAAACAAGGTGACGAAAATCCAAATTTTCGAATCACCAACAACAACGCCATCGACGTTCACGTCGGGCGGCGGGTTCGATTGCGTCGGACCTTGCTTGGCATGAGCCAGGAACAGTTGGGTGAAGCCCTGAGTATCACCTTTCAGCAGGTCCAAAAGTACGAACGAGGCAGCAACAGGATCAGTGCGTCGCGGCTTTGGGATATCGGGCAGATTCTCGAAGTTCCGGTTAGCTTTTTCTATGAGGATATGAGTGACGACACGAAGGATCACTCGCCACGCAAGATGAAAGCCGCCGATGCCGCCGACGTGGAGGAAACCCCGTTGGATCCGATGGCGCGGCGCGAGACCTTGGAACTGGTCCGGGCCTATTACCAGATCGCGGATACCAGCGTCAGAAAACGCATCACCGAGATGGTGAAGGCCGTCGCGGCGTCACTGCCGAAAGCCTGATAGCTGGGCCAACGGGTCGTGTCGGGACCGGGATTTGCGTCCAAGGTATCAATGAACCTGGGAAAGCATCGCGCATGATCCGCGACATCACGCCGATGGATTTGCCGACGGTACTAGCCTTGAACAATGCCGCCGTTCCGCACGTCAATCTTCTCTCCCTCGCTGACCTCACACGGATTGCCGAGGGCACCGCTTACTTCCGCGCCGCCGTAACGGACCGAACCTTGCTCGGTTTCCTCGCCGCATTTCTGCCCGGCGCCGCGTATGAGAGCGAAAACTATCGCTGGTTCGAAACACGGTATGACGATTTCGTTTATATCGACCGGATCGTCGTGGCGCCGGAAGCGTCCGGGAAAGGCGTCGCGAGGAGGCTGTATAACGATCTGGAAAGCGCAATGCGCGATCGGGTCGAGGCGATGACCTGCGAGGTCAACATCCGTCCACCGAATCCTGGCTCCGTGGAGATGCATCGCCGGTTCGGATTTCGCGAGGTGGGTCAGCAGGAAACCGGGGGCGGCGCTAAACGGGTATCCCTGCTAAGGAAAACAATCCGGTAGCTTTCATGCCGGGCTGCGGTAACGAATATTCTCCCCAAGATCTCCGGGTACCGTCGCCCGAGAGGAAAGCCAGGGACACTCTCTAGCCGATCCGTCCCTCCAGCGAGGCCAGGAAGATGCGCCTTGCGCCCTCGGCATCCAAGGCGACCGGGTTGCCCGGCGCCGTCGGGTCGGCGGCCGACATTACGGCGATGCGGTCGACATCCCGGTCGTCGATGTCCATCTCGGCGATCGTATGCGGGATCTTGTAGGTCGCCCGGGTCTCCAGGACCCAGTCGAGAACACCGGTGAAGCCGGGTTTGGCAAGACCCAGATAGGCTGCCAACCGGTCCATCTTCTCGGCGATCGCGGCGCGGTTGTAGTCCATGACATAGGGGAAATAGACCGCGTTGGTCAGGCCGTGATGGGTGTCGTAGAGCGAGCCGATCGTATGGCTCAGCGAGTGAATCGCACCCAGGCCCTTCTGGAACGCGGTCGACCCCATGGAGGCCGCCGCCAGCATATACCCACGCGCCTCGAGATCCTCGCCGTCGGCAACGGCCCGAGGCAGATACTCCTTGACCAGCCGCATACCCTCGATGGCGATGCCGTCCGCCATCGGATGGGCGCCGGGCGCGCAGAGCGCCTCGAAGCAATGGGCGAGCGCGTCGATCCCTGTCCACGCGGTCAGATGTCCGGGCAGGCCGGTGCACAGGGTCGGGTCCTCAATGACGATGCCCGGCATCATGCGCGGATGCGCGAAGATACGCTTGGTTTCCGTCGCTTCCTCGGTGATCAGACCGGCCCGCCCGGTTTCGGAGCCGGTGCCCGCGGTGGTCGGCACGGCAATGATCGGCGCAATGCCCGTGGGGTCGATGCCGGCACCGCCCTCGGCATGCACGCCGAGGGCGAACAGCGGCTTCGACTGGCCCTGATACATGGCGATCACCTTGCCGGCATCCATGGCAGAACCGCCACCGACGGCGATCACCCCGTCGTGGCCGCCGTCGCGGTACGCATCCACGCCGTCCAGCACGTTCTGGCCGACCGGATTGCCCTTCACCCGCGAGAACAGGGAAGCCGCCATGCCGGTGTCCCGAAGCGAGGTGACGATCCCGTTGATCATCGACAGTTTGGCGAGAGCCTCGTCGGTGACCACCAAGGGGCGCTGGATGGCAAGCTCGCCGCAGCATCGCGCGAGTTCCGAGATCCGACCGACGCCGAAGCGGACCTGTGTCGGATAATTCCAATTTGCGGAGGGAAGCGGAGCGCTTGCCATGTTCAGCCTCTAGGATGCGCGGGAGCGGACCGGGAAAACCGGAGGACGGTAGCGGCAGCCGCGCGGACGGGCAAGCGCGGAGGCGTATCCGTCGGGCGCGGCTTTGGTTCGAACGACCTGGGGCTAAAAGAAAGCCTCGGGATCGTCGATCGGCGCGTCATTGGAGAGTTTGAGCCAGCCCTTGATGGTCCGGTAGGCGAACCATAGCCAAGTGGCCCCGGCGAGCAGGCCGGCAAAGGGAATCAGGACGAAGGTCGCTGCCATTGCCGCCGAAAGGATCGAGGAAATCAGCATGATGAAGAACGTGCGGATCTGCCAGGTCGCATGGCTTTCCAGCCATGAGCCTCGGATGTCGTCGCGCTTGAGAAACGCGAGTAACGCGCCCAGAATCGACGGTAGGGCGGTGACGAGCGACAGCGCATAAAGGCCGTAGACAATATGCAGGGCGAGCCGGTCGTTCTCGGAGAGGCCGAGTTGGAACGGCAGGTTGCGGCGGCGTGCGACTTCCTGGCTGGTGGTGGTCATCGGTTCCCTGGACAATGCTTTCTCCGGCTCAGAAGTGGGTATACTCTCGGCCCCGTTCAATGTTTGCGACCTTTCCGGCAAATCATCTAGGCGATCACCATGGCGAGCAACCCCGAAACACCAGCCGTTCCTCGGATCGATTTCTACAGCGATACCATCACCCGCCCGACCCGGGCGATGCGCCAGGCCATGGCGGAAGCCGAGGTCGGCAACGAGCAGGCGGGCGAGGACCCGACGGTCAACCGGCTTTGCCACATGACGGCGGAGCTTCTGGGTAAGGAAGCGGCGGTGTTTCTGCCGTCCGGGACCATGTGCAATCAGATCGCCTACCGGGTCTGGTGCGCGCCGGGCCAGGAGATTTTGCTGGAGAAGTCCTCTCACGCCCTGCATTTCGAGGTTGGCGGCCTGGCCGCCAATGCGGGCGCCATGACCCGGACCATCGAGGGCAAGCGGGGCCTGTTCACCGGTGCGCAGGTGACCGAGGGCATACGTGCGCCGCACGGCTACCACACCCAGCGCACCGCCCTTGTCAGTGTTGAGAATACCGCCAATATGGGCGGAGGCACGGTCTGGCCGATCGAGCAGCTCCGTGGCGTGTCCGCAGCCGCCCGCGAACAGGGAATACCGGTGCACATGGACGGCGCGCGGCTGCCCAACGCGGTGGTCGCGTCGGGGACTTCCGCGAAAGAATACGCGGCGGAAGTCGACAGTGTCTGGATCGATCTCTCCAAAGGCCTCGGCTGCCCGGTCGGCGCGGTATTGGCCGGCACCGAGGATTTCATCGCCAAGGTCTGGGCCTACAAGCACATGTACGGCGGGGCCATGCGCCAGGCCGGCATTATCGCCGCCGCCGGGGTCTACGCGTTGGAACACCACGTGGAACGCCTCGCCGAGGACCACGTCAACGCCCGGCGCCTCGCCCGGGGCCTGGCGGAAATCGAGGGGATTTCGGTCAACGCCAATGAGATCGACACCAACATGGTGTTCTTCGATGTGGCGGGCCTCGGGGTAACCGCGGCCGATTTCTCGCGGCGGATGCTGGCGGAGCATGACATCCGGGTCGGCCCGATGGGACCGAGCGTGGTTCGGGCGGTCACTCATCTCGATGTCGATGCCGCCGGGATCGAAGACGCGATCACCGCCGCCAAGTCGGTGGCAGCGTCGTTGTAAGTACTGCGAGAAATCTAAATTCAACTCACCGTCGCCCCAGCGAAAGCTGGGGCTTGTGGTAGACGGTGTTGAGCCCCAGCTTTCGCCAGGGGTTCGCTGAGGAAGAGGCTGTTCCGGCCCGAACGGCGCGCTACTTCGCGAATGTTAGACCGGCTTGTCGCCCTTGATCGTGACGCGGTAGCCGCGCCGCACTTCCGGGTAGTAGTCCCACATGGCATGGTGCAGGGCGCAGCGGTTGTCCCAGAACGCGACCGAATGAGTTTCCCATTTGAACCGGCATTGGAAGTTCGGCTTGGCAATATGCTGGAACAGGAAGTCCAGGATCGCCCGGCTTTCGTCTTTCGGCAGGCCGACGATGTGCTGGGTGAAGATCTTGTTGACGTAAATGGCTTTCCTGCCGGTTTCCGGATGCGTGCGGATCACCGGATGTTCGTGCGCCGGGAACACTTTCGACGGATCGTAAATGCCGGCTCGCTTGGCGCGGTCGATGTAGTTCGGCCCGCCGTCATGCAGGGCCGTCAGATTTCCCAGAAACGCCTTCATCGGCTCCGACAGCGCGTCATAGGCGGCGTACATGCTGGCGAAAAGCGTGTCACCGCCGCCGCTGGGAGGCACCTCGAACAGGCGCAGAATGCTGCCCATCGGCGGTTCGGCGTCGCAGGAAACGTCGCTATGCCATTCGTCTCCGTTCACCCGTGAGGTGTTCGGGCCGTTATTGATGTAGAGGATCTCCGGGTGCCCTTCGAGGCCGTTGCGGTCGCGCGCCGGATGGATATGCAGCTCGCCGAACTGCCGGCCGAAATCCTTCTGCTGGTCGACCGTCATGTCCTGGTCGCGAAAGAAGATTACCAGATGGTCGCGAAGCGCCTGCTTGACCACGCCGAGCTCGTTGTCCGAGAGCGGTTTGGACAGATCGACACCGGCGATCTCGGCGCCGATCAGCGGCGTGACGGGTTTGATCTCCAGGGCGGTGGCCATCACGAGCATCCCTTTGCATGAATTCGATCCGGCGAGTTTAGGCCCGGCTTTCGGGTTTGTCAGGGTTGCGCCGCCGAACGACTGCAAATCCCCTGGATATGCTCGACAACGGGCGGGCCCGGCCGGAACGCGCCACTCCCGGCCCTGGTCGCGTTGTGTCGCCGCTTGCACCGGTCGCGGCAGGCATGAATACTGAAATCTCGACCATGGTTTTGTTCAGCGTGAGGGTCGTCGGATGAGCACACAGGAAAGACCGAACGGCTTCAGCCTCGAAGGCCTTAAAATTCTGGTTATCGGCGCCCAGCAGGGGATTGGCCGGGCGGTTGCCGAGACCTGCGCCGCGCAGGGCGCCTCGCTGATCCTGGCTGATGTGGAGGAACCCTCGGGCCCGGCCCGGATCATCGAGAGCCGGCATAGCGCGCCGATCGTCACCAAGGCCTGCGATATCTCCGACCGAGAGGCGGTCGAGATGCTGGCAGCGGAACTCGATACCTCGGGGCTCAGTCCGAACGCGGTCGCGCTCACCGCCGGTGTCACCCGTTACAATGATTGGATCGACGCCGATCCGGCAACCTGGGACGCCGATACGGACGCGATTTTCAACGTCAACATGCGCGGCCCGATCAACGTGGCCCGCACTTTCCTGCCGAGAATGCAGGCCGCCGGATGGGGGCGGCTGGTGCTAGTCGGGTCGATCGCCGGGCGCATGGGCGGGGTGACCTCGCAGCCGCATTACGTTGCCAGCAAGGGGGGCGTGCACGCGATGACGAGGCTGCTGGAATCGAAATATGCCGGTTCCGGCGTTCTGGTGAACGCCGTGGCGCCGGGACCGACGCGAACCCAGATGACCGAAGGCCGGGACATCGCAACCGCGGGCATTCCTTTGGGCCGGCTTCTAGAGCCGGTCGACATTGCGTGGCCGATTACATTCCTGCTTGCTCCGGCCTGTGCCGGCATGGTCGGGGCGGTGCTGGACGTGAACGGCGGCATCGTCTTCTCTTGAACCGGCGCGCGACGCCTTCTTCCCACTCTTCTGATCAAAGGCATGAGATGAGCAAACTTTTCGACCTCGCCGGGCGCAGCATCCTGGTGACCGGGGCCTCGCGCGGGATCGGTTTCGCCATGGCCGAGACCTTGGCCCAGCACGGCGCGCGCGTGGTGCTCAATGCCCGAGACCCGGAGGCCCTGGAGGTCAAGGCCGATGCCATCCGCGCGCAAGGCCTGAAGGCGGAGATTGCCGTCTTCGACGTAACGGATGGCGACGCCTCGCGGGAGGCGATGGAGCGGATCGACAGGGATCATGGCCGGCTTTACGGGCTGATCAACAATGCGGGTGTTCAGCACCGCAGCCCGGTTCTGGACTTCACCACCGCCGATTTCGAACGCGTGGTGTCGATCAACCTGACCTCATGCTTCACCAACAGCCGTGAGGCGATCCGGCTGATGCTGCCGCATGGCGGCGGGCGCATCATCAACACGGTTTCAATGCTGGGCCCTCAGGCCCGCCCGACGGTACCGGCGTATATTGCCGCCAAGGAAGGGCTGAGGGCGATGACCCGGGCGCTGGCGGTGGAAGTGGGTTCGAAAGGCATCCTGGTGAATGCCATCGCGCCGGGCTACATCGCGACCGAGCTCAACCAGGCGTTGCTCGACAACAAGGAATTCTCCGACTGGGTGGTCTCGAAGACCCCGGCCGGCCGTTGGGGCCAGCCGAGCGAGCTTGGCGGCGGCGCGGTTTTTCTGATGTCCGAGGCGGGTGCTTTCGTGAATGGCCAGATCCTGTCCATCGACGGCGGCATGAGCGTCCAGGTTTAGGGAGAAGAACATGGCGCAGGAAATCTACGGGTTCATCGGCCTCGGCAATATGGGCAGACCAATGGCGCGCAACGCCCGTGCCAAGGGTCTGGCGATGATCGTTCATGACATTGCGGGCACGGCGGACCGGGCCCCGGACGGAGCGGAGATCGCCCAGTCGAATGGCGAGGTTGCCCGGCGGGCCGGGGTGATCGCGCTCTCGCTGCCGACGGTGGAAGCGAACCGGGCGGTAGTGAAGGAGATCGCCGAAGCGGGAAATGCCGGCTCAGTCGTCGTCGATACCTGCACCATCGGGCCGCAAGCCGCGGCGGAGAACGCCGCGATCCTCGCAGCCGCCGGCATCGCTTATGTCGACAGTCCGGTCTCGGGCCTCAAGTTCCGTGCCGAGGAGGGCACGCTCGCAAGCATGGCGGCGGGGCCGAAGGACGCCGTCGAACGCGCCCGCCCATTGATCGAGGGCTATTCCAGAACGCTCTATCATGTCGGCCCTGATGCCGGGCAGGGGCAGCGGATGAAGGTGGTGAACAATGCGCTCTGCATCTCCGCCTATGTCACGACGTCAGAGGCGCTGGCCTACGGCGAAAACGGTGGCCTCGACATCGACACCATGCTGGAGGTCGTGAACGCGAGTTCCGGCATGAACTTCGCGACCTCGGTGATCTTTCCGAAATACGTCGCCACCGGCGACTATGACGGTTCCGGGGCCGAGGCTCATATCGTGAAGAAGGATATCGGCCTGTTCGTCGCCGGCTCCGAGGGCGAGGGTACGCCAAACCGCGCAATCAAGCGCGCCTTCGAGGTGATAGCCGAGTTCGCTGCCGCCGACCCGCTCCAGGACCAGATGCGGATCTATCCCTTCGTGCGCGACGGCAAGGGTTAGGCGGACCGGGTTCACCTTGATCGACACCCCAGCGAAAGCCGGGCTCTGGACGAGCGGTGGCTCAGCCCCTGTTTTCACAGGGGCGACGTCGCAGTATCGGACCACCTTGTATCCGTCGCCCCAGCGAACGCTGAGGCTTCAGGTAATCCGCAGATCACCCTATTCCTTGAAGCGCCGCAGAACGTTGTCGATCATCCGCGAGATGCTGTTCTTGTAGTTCTGGTGCGAGAGGCTGCCGCAGAAGGTGATCGAGCCGACCGAGAAGACCGCGCCGCCATTGGCGGTTTCGAAATAGGTGATGTCGGCGCGGATCAGCTTGTCGTGGGGAACCCCGGTGACCGTGTTGCGCTGGGAGAGCTGATCCTCCAGAACCGCGATGAAACTTGGCTGATGGCTCTCCGATGACGCGATGACCACCGCGTTCTCCGGCGTGCCGAGCCGGATATCCGCCCGGTCGAGTTCGAACCCCGCCGCGCCGCCGCCGGACAGGCCGAAATTGCCCAGGATCTCTTCGTTGATACCCTCCAGGATCCAGGCGGCGCGTGGGTCTTCGCCGCCGTCCGTGCGCCGGTAGTACGAGCCTTCGAATGCGCCCTGCGAGGAGAATCCCACGCCGGCAAGCAGCTGGGGCGGCCGGCCGTTGCGCCGCCAGAGCCCGCCATACTGGCCGTCGAAGGCGTTGTAATATTCCCCCGGCTCCGCCGCCCAGGCCCGGATGCCGCCCTCGGCTCGGCGGATCTCAAGCACTCCCGGCCAGGCATCGCTGCGCGCGACCCGCCAATAAAAGCCGTTGCCGCCCAAATACATCAGCCGTCCGCCCCGCTCGTGGGCGTATTCCATCAGCGCGTCGAGCGTGCCCTTGGTGTGATACTCGGGGTGCGAGCCGGTCAGGACCACCTTGTAAGGCGCGATCAGCGCGACCCCCTCATCGTCGAGATCCTCGTCGGTGATCACGTCGACACCGTGGCCCATCGCGTCCAGCCAGTCGATCAGATGGGTGTCCGCCGGAAAATGCCGCAGACCGGAACCGTAGGGATCGTCGAAGGTCAGGAAATTGTGCCGCATGGTCATGATCGGACGAAGCCGCGAGGAATACCCGACCCCGCTGCCGTCTGTGTGCAGGTTGTAGGTCGAATGGGCGTAGTCGGAATGATCGTCCGGCAGATACTGGGCGGCGCCCCAGCGTTTTCCCTTTTCGCGGAACTTGTGGTCGGTGACGTTGCGCTGATGATTAGCGTAGATCTGGTAGGTGAAGGTCGAGGCGAGGAACACGGTATCGCTGGTCGGTTTGCCGGTACTGGGCCGGACATAGAAGGGGATCACGTCCTCGGCATGCCGGCACGTGATCCGACAGCCATAGATGCCCGAGGGCATGCCTTCGGGAATTTCGAAAGTGAAATCCGTCTCCCAGCCGCAATCATGCAGGTCGTCGTCATGAAAATGGATCGCCCGGTACTGATCCGGCGCGTGCAGGAACGACATCGCCGTGCCGTCCCAGTTCGAGCCCGTCACCGCGCGGGCCGGCAGATTGATGAGGCGTGCGCGGAGCCGGGAGGCCTCTGGCTCCACATGGACACGGGCATCGGAAAAATCGCGGCCGAACCGGGCCGCCATCACCGCCTTGCCGGGCGTGGAACCAGGCGGGGTAGCGACGAGAGCGTCATGGTCCGCCGTGGCCGCGAGCACCGGGTCCTCGATCTTGCCGTTGAAGTGATGGCCGACCTCCCGGCCCGACCGGGCCGCGATGAGCAGCGGCGAGGCCGTGTCCAGAACCGCCGAACCCTGCAACGCCTCGGTCACGGTTCCGGAATCATCGATACCATGGGCCGGAACCAGCCTTTTCTGCGTGACCGTGATCGTACCGGTTCTCGGATCATGACTGGCGGCGACGCGGTACCACTGATGCCGGCGAAGAGGCTTGCCGACCGCCACCCGGCTCTCGCCTCCGGCGCCATCACCGATGATGAAGGAAGCTCCGTCCGGACCAATCTCAAGAGCGAATCCGCTACCGGTCGCGGCATCCCATTTCGAGATCACCGCTTGCGGTCCCTTATCCGGCAAGGTCGGCCAGATCGTCGCCATCACGCTGAAGGCTTTGAGCCCCGTCAGGGCCGGCGCGTCGTCGACCACCATGTAGGAGCCGAGCTGGACCGGCTGAAACCGTGAGGGATAGGTGCCGACGATGCTCGTCTCGACCGGCCTCAGCTTGATACCCGAACCGGCTGGATTGGGATCGCCGTGGATGATCCGGACCACGTCGACCTCATAGGGTTCCTCGAAGGCCGAGGAAATCTTGAACGCGATTTTTCCACCCGACGGAGCGGAGAAGCGGTCGGTATATCCGGTGAGCGGCAGCATGGCGCGGTTCCCCAAAGATCGCCTCCACACCCGTGATAATGGCGGGATCGGCGGCTGTTGTCTGTCCAGCCTCCCCTTTCGCGCGCTAGGCTTCGGTGGAGAGCAGAGGGAGGCGAGCGCATGTCACTATCCAGCGTTTCCGATCACGACGCCAGTTCGGCCAGGTATCTGCGCGGCAAGTATGCGATATGCGGGGTGGGCGAGACCTCGTACCGGCGCGGCTCGGAAGAATCGACGCGCTCGCTGGCGACCTGGGCGATCTCCAACGCCATGAAGGACGCGGGCATGAACGCCGGCGATATCGACGGGATGTTCAGCTATTCCGGCAACGATTCGACCTTCTCGCCGTTCGTTGCCGGGGATCTCGGGATCCGGCTCAACTTCTACATGGATGTGCATGGCGGCGGTTCCTCGATCGAAGCGCTGATCGGCATGTCCATGGGGGTGATCGAGGCGGGCATGTGCAAGACCGTCGCGATCTTCCGGGCGATGAACGGCTATTCGGCGGTGCGCATCGGCGGTACCGGCGCCCGCTCGGCGGTTCCCATCGTCGGCGATCAGATTCACAGCCGCGCCTATGGCTGGCAGAGCGCCGGACAGATGTTCGCGCCAACCTTCCTGCGCCATATGTACGATTACGGCACGACGCCCGAACAGGTGGCGGCCGTGAAGGTGGCGCATTCCAAGCATGCCTCGAACAACCCGAAGGCCTTCTACAAGAAGCGCTACACGGTGGACGAGGTGGTCGGCTCGCGGATTATCTGCA
The DNA here is from genome assembly GCA_038146985.1 of Alphaproteobacteria bacterium. Taxonomy (GTDB): domain Bacteria; phylum Pseudomonadota; class Alphaproteobacteria; order Thalassobaculales; family Thalassobaculaceae; genus JADHLJ01. The sequence continues at coordinate 122,671 of JAYQSQ010000017.1, read as the reverse complement.
AACCGCTGCACCTGCTCGATTGCTGTGTCGAGACCGACAACGCGACCTGCATCATCGTCACTCGGCTCGACCGCGCCCGGGATTGTCCTAACCCGCCGGCGGTGATCCAGTCGGTGGTCGGCCGCTGCTGCAAGCCGCGCGCCGACATGCACTACCAGCACGGGCCGATCTCCACCGTCGCCGGGCACTATGCGAGGGAAATTCTCTGGCCCAATGCCGGGCTCGGGCCCGAGGATGTGGACGTGACGGGTTCCTACGACGCCTTCACCTTCACCACCATGCTGCAGCTCGAGGATTATGGCTTCTGCAAGAAGGGCGATGGGGGGCACTACGTTTCCGACGGCACCATCGAGCTTGGCGGCAGGCGCCCGAACAATACCTCCGGCGGCCATCTCTGCGAGGGCTATACCCACGGTATGAACATGGTGATCGAGAATACCCGCCAGCTGCGCGGAGAGGTTGATGACAGCTGTCCGATCGGCCCCGACGGCAAGCGCCAGCACACCTATGACTACCGGGAGGGCGGCTGCCGCCAGGTCAGGGATGCCGAGGTTACCGCCAATCTCGGATGGGCGATGCCCGGCACCGGCTCGGCGATGGTGATGGCCCGGGACCATCGATGAGGGATCACAGGTAGGGAGAGACGGACCATGCCGATTCAAGGCGCCTATATGGGCATGACCCTCACCATCGAGGATCTCGACAGTGAAAACCGGGACTTCTTCCGGCATTGCGCGAACCGGGACTTCCGGCTGCAGCGCGGCAAACAGAGCGGGCTGTTGCGCTATCCGCCGACTACGGCCTGCCCGTGGACCTCGGACCGCGAGAGCGAGTGGGTACCGGTTGAGGGCAAGGGAACCGTGCACTCCTATGTCGAGGTCCATCACCCGATCCAGCCGGCGTTCCGCGACAAGGTGCCCTACATGATCATCCTCGCCGACCTGGATACCCAGAAAGGCCAGCCGACCGAGCATGAGTCGCTCCGGGTGGCCGGCAATCTGATGACCGCCGACGGCGAGTTCGCACCGCCGGAAATGATCAAACGGGTCGGGATCGGGACGCGGGTGAAAATGGTCTATGTGGATGTAACGGATGAATTCGCGTTACCGCACTGGACAATCGACGAGGACGCCGACCAGCCGGAAAAGCCCTGGCGCTATCCTCAGGAATAGGATGAAAGTTAGACGGGGGTATCAGGCCGCCTTGGCTTGGCGCGCCGCCCGGTCGTCGAGAACCGCGAGCCTGATCGCCGAGGCCCTGGAAGTCGCGCCGGGAACGTTTACCGCGACCCATTCGACGATCTCATCAAGCGAGGCCTGGTTACGCCGGGCGATTTCGGTCAGCCCATCCCAAAAGAACTGCTCCAGGAAGACCGTGATCCGACGGTTCTTGTAACTGAGATTCATGCGGACCCGCGATACCTGCCGGTGGAACTCGGGCGCGGACGGCGCTTCGGCGGCGCAGATCACCGCGAGATAGACCCGTACGGCGCTTGTCAGGCTGACGCCGCTGCCCTCGGCCAGACGTGCCGCCTCACTGACGATGACATTGGGATGCGTGCCCCTGGCCGCCGCGATCGTGCGCAAGGCGTCCCAATAACTTTGTTCAAGGCGCATGCTGGTCCGGCGTCCGAAAACCTCGACGTTCCCAATTGTGCGCTCACCACATTCCGCGGCGCTGGTCTCGGCGATCCTGGATTTCATCAAATGTCTTCCTCATGTGTCATCGGGCCCGTGGCGTGGTCGACGGTCTGATGTGTCTCGTATCGCTCTCTAGCGAAGGCGCGACGGGCGAATCGCGATTGTATGCAGCATGTCACATTTGGCCCGGAGAGCGTAACAAATTGCGAGCCGTCACGGACCCCCGTCACGCTGAGCACCACGTCGGGACCGGTAGGTCGAGCTTGCCCGAGAGGTTGGTTTGCGCATCTTTAGATTCAATGCTTAATCCATTGTTAAAGACGAAAAATTAACGATGTCTGAATTTCGCGACCCATAATCTCCTGATAACATTGATATGCAGTGCTGAAATCGTTTCTGAATCGGTCATATGATGCTCATTTTATGTCAAGACTTTCTCCGGGACGTGAGTCGCGAAAGCCTGCGGGTCAAACATATCGGGCATGGCATCGCCAATTTATCCGCGCATGTCTTGCTTCGGAGCGACGCCGGTTATGATCTGTTCGTAGGCGTTCGGGCTTCAAGTCAGGAGAGTCAAATACCAGTCCGGCAAAAACAGCGTCACCAGAGCCCCGGCCAGCAGAAAAGGCGCGAAACAGATCGGGCCGCCCCTTTGCAGAACGCCGAACCAGACCAAGGCATAGCCAACGATGACCCCGGCGGTGGACGCGAACAGGAGAACCGGCGCGAGCGCCTGCCAGCCGAGCCAGGCGCCGATGGCGGCGAACAGCTTGAAATCACCCTGTCCGACGGCAACGCGGCCTAATAGACGCTCGGCCACGGCGTTCACTACCCAAAGCGCGATGTAACCAGCCGCCGCGCCGAAAATCGCCGCGCTCGGCGAGGTGAATACCTCGAAGGCATTTGCGGCCAAACCGGTCCAGAGCAATGCCAGCGACAGCACATCGGGGACGACCAGGTTTTCGGCGTCGATGAAGCCGATGGCGATCGCGAACCACGCGAACACCATTGCCAGGAACCCTTGCGGCGTCGGGCCGTATATCAGCATGCTCGACGCCGCCGCCGCTGCCGCCAGCAGTTCCACCGTCGGGTAGCGGGCCGAGATCCGGTCGCCACAACGGGCGCACGCACCCCGCAGCACGGCATAGCCGACAAGCGGTATCATCTGAATCGCGGTTATCCGGTGTCCGCATCCTGGACAATGCGAGCCCGGACTGCTCAGCGTGAGGCGCGGCGCTGGCGAAGTCTCGTCATCTGCGTCGGCGCCGAGGAACGGGTAAGGCCAGCCCTCAATGCGCGGAAGCCGGTAAATGACGACATTCAGGAACCCGCCCGCCACGAGGCCCAGAATGATGCTCCCCGCTGTCCAGACGATTCCATCCCAAGCGATCATCAGGCCTCCACGAATGCGGATCTTTTCCGGGGCCGTCGCAAGTGTTGCACATATCGGAGGCCGGCGGACAGGACATCGCTGAAATCTCGGGGCGCTTAGATTCCCGGTTTCCGGCCGGAACACGGGAATCTCGCCAGGCGCCGCTCCGCGGGACGGGCGGCTGACCGGCCTCAGCCCTTGCCCACTGGCGCGACCCGCAACAGGAACGAGATCACCGAATCCGCGAAGATGTCGTTCCGGTCGCCCGCCACCATATGGGCGGCGTTCGCGACATTGACATATTCGGCATGCGGACATTGCTCGAGAAAGGCCTGAGCACCTTCCTCGCTAAGGACGTCGGACAGGCCGCCGCGCACCAGAAGAACCGGGAGGGTCAGATTATCGGCAGCGAGGCGCAGGCGTTCGCGGTAGTCGGCGACGCCCGAGGGGCCTTGTCTGCCGAACCGCCGCGCCGGGTCCCAGTGCCAGACATACTTGCCGTTCGGAGCCAGCCTGACGTTCTTGGCGAGCCCGTCGAGAGTGCGCGGCCGTTTACGATGCGGCTGATAGTTGGCGATCGCCGCGGCGACCTCCTCCAGACTGTCGAAGCCCTCCGGTTTCTGATTCATGAAGGCCTGGATCTTCGCCTGGCCCTCGGGCTCGATGCGCGGTGCCATGTCGACCATCACCAGCGCCGCGGCGTCCATTTTCTTCTCGCCGATCGCGACCAGACTGGTGCCGCCACCCATCGAGGCGCCGACCAGGATCGGCTGGTCCGAGCCCAGCGCTTTCGCAACGCATTTCAGGTCTTCCACCATGTGGTCGGCGGTGTACCTGCCCTCGCCGGCCCAATCGGAATCGCCGTGCCCCCGGGCATCGAAAGCGACCGCGTGATAGCCGGCCTTGCCGAGCGTCTCGCCGGCTCCCTTCCAGGCATGACGGGTCTGGCCGCCGCCGTGCTGCAGAACGACCAGGGGCCCGTTGGGATTCCCCCACGTGTCGCCGGCGATCTTGATCCCCTCGTATCCGGTCCAGACATGGTCGGGGATCGGTGTTCCCGGCAAACGTTCTCCTGCGCTCATGATCCGATGCTTTCCCCACGGTTCGCTCAATCGGGTGCGAGCCTCGCCAGACAAGGAAGGCAGGTCAAGGTGCATTGGAGTGCATCGGCTGGGAGCGGGCCAATCCCCACAAGGACGATATCTGCCGTTTTGGGCGCGTCGGCCCACCACGGGTTTTGCCAGGGGCTCGAGGCCCGCCTAGGCTCGTTCGACAAATCAGCGAATGGGAGCGGCGTGATGATCATCGAAAAGATCGAAGCGGTGGCGATCAGAATCCCCCTGACCAAGGATTTCGGCGGCAGCACCTACAACGTGACCTCGCGGTGCACGGTGATCACCCGGCTTTGGGTCAAGGACGGCCCGGTGGCGGAGATCTACAACGGCGACAACCGCGCGCATGGTCCGGAAATCGCGGCGTTGGTGAATGATCGCCTGGCGCCGTTGCTGATCGGTCATGACGTGCGGGACTGGCAGCGGCTTTATGCCAAGCTTGAAGCCCTGGTGCCGGGCGTGGCGATGGCGCCCGAACTGATGATGCAGGCGATCGCTTGCGTCGATTGTGCGGTCTGGGACGCCATCGGGCGCTGCTACGGCGTCACCGTCGCCCGGCTCCTGGGAGGTTATCGCGACGAACTGCCGATCATCTCGATCGGCGGCTACTACATCGAGGGCAAGACGCTGGATGATCTGGGCACGGAGATGCGGGCGCTGCGCGATGCCGGAATGGCCGGCTGCAAGGTCAAGGTCGGCGGCCTTTCGCCCGAGGCGGATGCCGAGCGGGTAAAGGCCGCACGGGACGGGATCGGCTCGGATTTCCTGATCTCGGTCGACGCCAATCGAGGCTGGTCTTGGCGGGACGCGGTCAAGCATGCCCGCCTGATCGAGCCCTTGGACATCGCCTGGTTCGAGGAGCCGTGCCACTGGATGGACGATCTGCGCAACATGGCCGAGGTCCGTCGGGCCTGCTCGATCCCCGTGAATGCCGGCCAGAGCGAGATCACCGGGCAGGCCATGCGCCGCATGATCGAGGCGGGTGCCGTCGACTTCATCAATTTCGACGCCTCGGAGGCGGGCGGGGTGACGGCGTGGCAAAGAGTCGCCGGGCTGGCTCAGCTCACCGACGTGAAGATGACCCACCACGAGGAGCCGCAGATCGCCTTGCACATGCTTGCCGCCCAGCCGAACGGCGTTTGCGTCGAATGCTTTGCCGATCCGGAACGCGATCCACTCTGGGACCGGATGCTCTTGGAGGGACCGACAGTCTCGAAGGGTATCGCCCGGTTGCCGGAGGGACCGGGCTTCGGCATCAAGGTCGATCCGGCGGCGATCAAGATGTACCGGATCTGACACGTCTCTCCGTGCGCTTGGGTGGTGTTCAGCCCGGTGCCGTCAGGCCAAAGACCCTTGACCACGGTTCCGGTTAATGGCGTATCTGCGGCGAAGCATGCCCGTCCGGTGACGGGCTGGGGAGAGCCGACATGAAAAGCCTCTGGAACGCCAAGGATGCTGACGCGGCGATCGACCGCTATGCCGCCGACGGGATCGCCGCCGATCTGGCGCTCCGGGTCTACACGACGCGTCTGTTGGGGAGCGAGCCGAAACTGGTGCTGCACGGCGGCGGGAATACTTCGCTGAAGACCCGGGTCACCGACATGGTCGGCGACGAATGGGCTGTCCTGTGCGTCAAGGGGAGCGGTTGGGACATGGGCACGATCGAGCCCGCGGGTCTGCCGGCAGTGAAGCTCGAGCCGCTGCTGAAAGCCCGAGGTTTCGAGGCGCTTTCCGACGAAGACATGGTCAAGCTGCAGCGCGCGAACCTCATCGATCCGGCGTCACCGAATCCGTCGGTCGAAACCCTGCTACACGCTTTTCTGCCGCATACCTTTGTCGATCACACCCATTCCACAGCGATCCTCTCCATCGTCGATCAGCCCAACGGTCAGGATCTCTGTCGGGAGATCTTTGGCGAGCGGCTGGGGATCGTCGACTACGTCGCGCCGGGTTTCGAGCTGGCCAAGGTGGCGGCGGAAGTTTACGAGGCCGACCGGAATGTCGAGGGGCTGATCCTCGACAAGCACGGTCTCTTCACCTTCGCGGACACGGCCGAGGCATCCTACGAGCGGATGATCGAGCATGTCAGCCTTGCCGAGGCGCATATCGCGCGGGGCAAAAAGTCGGTTTTCGTGGCGGCACCGCCGGTGAAGACGGCGCCGCTCGCCGAGATCGCCCCAATCCTGAGAGGGGCTGTCGCCGAGGCGCTGGGCGACGGACGGTTCGCGCGCGTCGTGCTGGAACATCGCTCGACACCGGATGTCGATGCTTTTGTAAACGGCGCCGACGTCGCGGACTACGCCACGCGCGGCGTCAGCACGCCTGATCTGGTGATCCGCACCAAGAAGAAACCGCTGATCACCCTGGCGCCGGAAGCCGGTGCACCCGACCCGTTTCGCGAAGATACCCGCAAGCGGGTGGAGGCGTATATGGCCGACTACAAGGCGTATTTCGCGCGGTGCGATGCGCTCGATGACGTCGAGAGGATCATTCTTGATCCGATGCCCCGGGTGGCGCTCGTGCCCGGTATCGGACTGTTCGGCATGGGCCGAAGCCACAAGGAGGCCAAGATCGCCGCCGACATCGCCGAGATCTGGATCGAGGCGGTTACCGGGGCCGAGCGGATCGGGACTTTCACGGCATTGCCTGACGAGGAACTGTTCAAGCTGGAATATTGGTCCCTGGAACAGGCCAAGCTGAAGTCGATCACCTACAAGCCACTTTCGGGGCAGGTCGCGGTGGTGACCGGCGGCGGCGGCGCGATTGGCGCGGCGACCGCGAGGGTTTTCGCCGGCGAGGGGGCGCATGTGGCAATCCTGGATCTGGACCAGGGGGCGGCAGCAGCAGCGGCGCGGGCGGCCGGCAACGGATCAATTGCGCTGGCGTGCGACGTGACCGATCCGGCCGCGGTAGCTGCGGCTTTTGACCGGATTTCTGAAGTTTTCGGCGGTCTCGATATTCTTGTCTCGAATGCCGGCGCGGCCTGGCAGGGCGAGATCGGCACGCTGGACGACACCGTTTTGCGAAAAAGCTTCGAGCTGAATTTCTTCGCGCATCAGACAGTGGCGCAGGCCGCTACAAGGATCATGCTGGCCCAGGGAACCGGCGGAACGCTGCTGTTCAACACCTCGAAACAGGCGGTCAACCCAGGCAAGAATTTTGGCGCCTATGGTCTTCCCAAGGCGGCGACCTTGTTCCTCTCCCGGCAATATGCGCTGGAATATGGCCGGTTTGGCATCCGGTCCAATGCGGTCAATGCGGACCGGATCCGATCAGGCCTTCTGACCGATGCGATGATCGCTCAGCGTTCCCAGGCGAGAGGCGTCAGCGAAAGCGAGTATCTTTCCGGAAACCTGCTCGGTCTTGAAGTCACCGCCGAGCATGTGGCCCGGGCCTTCCTGCATCACGCACTCGCGGAGCGCACGACGGCCAGTGTCACTACCGTCGACGGCGGCAATATAGAAGCGGCAATGCGCTAGCCTGTGCATTGCCGGGAGAATGGAAGCGCGGTATGCGAAAACCACGGCCACATTCTGAACTTCACGTCATCGACCGGCTCAACTGGCTGCGGGCGGCGGTGCTGGGCGCCAATGACGGCATCATCTCGACGGCGAGCCTGATCGTCGGGGTCGCCGCGGCGACAGCCGTCAAGCATGACATCATCATCGCCGGCATCGCGGGTCTGGTCGCGGGCGCGATGTCGATGGCCGCCGGCGAATATGTCTCCGTCAGCGCGCAATCCGACAGCGAGGAAGCGGAGCTGGAGCGCGAACGCCGGGAGCTTCGCGACTATCCCGAATCGGAACTGGCCGAACTGACCAAGATCTATGAGAATCGCGGGTTAACGCGGGACCTGGCCAAGGATGTGGCGGTCCAGTTAACGGAGCATGACGCGCTGGGGGCCCATATGCGCGACGAGCTCAACATCACCGACGACACGGCGGCCCGGCCTGTTCAGGCGGCTTTCGCCTCGGGGGTGAGTTTCGCGATCGGAGCGGCCTTCCCGCTGATCGTCGCGATCGTGGCACCAGGCGGCTCGGAAATCATCGCCGTCGGCCTCGCTACCGTCCTTACCCTCGCGCTTCTGGGCGGTATCGGCGCCAGGGTAGGCCGATCAGGGATCATCAAGGGCGCGACGAGGGTGGTTTTCTGGGGCATACTCGCCATGGTGGCCACGGCGATCGTCGGCGCGCTGTTCGGAACGGTGGTGGCGTGAGCCGTTGCTAGCGCTAACCACGTCGGGCTTCAGAACACCAACTGATCGTCTCCGGGGCCGCCGCCAATGACGATCTCGCCGCGCTCAGCGAGGTCCTTGGCGGCGGTGATCATGGCCTGCTGGGCCTCCTCGACCTCCTTCAGGCGCACCGGCCCGGCGGCCTGCATGTCCTCGCGCAACAGATTGGCGGCACGCTGCGACATGTTCGAGAAGAACAGGTCCTTCAGCTCCTCCGACGCGCCCTTCAGCGCCACCGTCAGCTTGTCCTTGTCGACATTGCGCAGCAGCGTCTGGATGCCCGACGGGTCGATCCCCTTCAGATCCTCGAAGGTGAACATCAGCGCCCGGATGCGTTCCGAGGAATCCTTGTTGCGCTCCTCCAGCGCCGAGAGGAACCGGCTCTCCGTCGCCCGGTCGAGATGGGTGAAGATCTCCGCCATGGTCTCGTGGCTGTCGCGCCGGTTGGTGCGCGCCAGGTTCGACATGAACTCGGTGCGCAGCACCCGCTCCACGTCCTTCTCGATGTCCTTGTTCACCGCCTCGATGCGCAGCATCCGCATCACCACTTCCATGGCGAAGTTCTCCGGCAGGATCGCCAGGACCTTGGCCGCGTGCTGCTGGCCGAGCTTGCCCAGGATCACCGCCACGGTCTGCGGATACTCGTTCTTCAGATAGTTCGCCAGGACCTGCTCGTTCACATTGGCGAGCTTGTCCCACATGGTCCGGCCGGCCGGGCCCCGGATTTCCTCCATGATGTCGTTGACCCGGTCCTCACCGAGGATCTTGGTCAGCATGCGCTGGGTGCTGTCCATCGTGCCGACCAGCGAGCCGGTGGAGGAGACCTGCTCGGCGAATTCCACGAACAGACGCTCGACGATGTTCGAGCTGACATTGCCGAGACCGGCCATGACCTGGGAGATCTCCTTGATCTCCTCGTCGTCCAGATGCGAGAAAAGCTTGGCCGCCTGATCCTCGCCAAGCGACATCAGCAGAATAGCCGACTTCTCCGGCCCCGTGATGTTCCGATAGTCCTCGCGAACCCGCATGCCCATGGTGCAGACTCCATCACGCGCGTCTGGCATGGACCCGTTCCATTGCCCGGATACGCACCGCGCGTCAGAATTCTTTCTAGTTTATGGATGTCATTGCGAGATTCAAGTCTCGGAATAGTGGATCTCAACCACTTCCAACGACTTTCTTCCGCCGGGTGTTCGAAGCTCAACCAGATCGCCTTCCCGCGCCCGCATCAGCGCGCGGGCGACCGGTGAAATCCAGCTTACCTCGCCGCGTTCCAGGTCCGCTTCATCGACGCCGACGATGCGCACGGTGTGCTCGCCGCCGTCGTCCTCGGCATAGGTGACGGTGGCGCCGAAATACACCTGATCCCTGTTCACCTGACGGGAAGGATCGACAACCTCGGCTATTTCCAGGCGTTTCAAGATGTAGCGCATGCGCCGGTCGATTTCACGCAGCCGCTTCTTGCCGTAGATGTAGTCGCCGTTTTCCGAGCGGTCGCCATTGCCGGCCGCCCAGGCGACGGTTTCAACCACTTTCGGCCTTTCGACCGTACGCAACTGCTTCAACTCCTCGCGCATGGCCTCGAAACCACGCGGCGTGATGTAGTTCTTCACCCCCGCCGGCAGCGGATTGGCCTCGTCCGGCTCATCCAGTTCCGGCGCGTCGTCGTTTTCCTTGGTGAAGGCCTTGCTCATCGCGCCTTAGACCGGTTTGTCGCCGCGCAGGGTCACCCGGTGCATCTCCCGGCGGTATCCGTGATAGTCATTGAGCGGGTTGTGCTGGGCGCAGCGGTTGTCCCAGAAGGCCAGCGAGCCGACCTCCCATCTGAACCGGCAGGTGAATTCGGGCCGGATCTGGTGGCGGAACAGGAATTCCAGGATCGGCGTGCTTTCCTCGACGCTCATGCCCTTGAAATTCGTGGTGTGCGCTCCGTTGACGTAAAGCGCCTTGCGCCCGGTTTCGGGGTGGACCCTGACCGCGGGGTGCTCGGCGATGTAGGAATCTTCCGTCTTATCGGTGGCCGCTGCCGCACGCATCGCCGCGCGTGTGTTCCTCACCCGCCCCTTGCCCGAGGTGTTGACCGCGATCAGCGGGTCGAGCAAGCGCTTCATGCCGTCGGACAAGGTCTCATAGGCCAAATACATGTTGGCGAATTCGGTATCCCCGCCGGCCGGGGGAATCTGCCGGGCATACAGCATGCTGCCCAATGGCGGGGTCTGCTCGTAGGTGGTGTCCGAGTGCCATAGCCCGCCGAAATTGATCTTGTCCTCTTCCTTCTTGATGATCGGGGTCACCTCGGGAAACTCGTCCAGACCTTTCACGAAGGGATAGACCATCGGCTCGCCGAATCGGCGGGCAAAGGCCAGTTGGCTCGCCGGTTCCAGTTGCTGATCGCGCAGAAAGATCACCAGATGATCGAGATAGGCGCGGCGGATCTCAGCCACCACATCGTCGGCCAGGGACTTGGAGATATCGACACCCGATATCTCAGCGCCGATCGCCGCCGATACCGGTTTCACCTGGATATGTCTGTATCCGCTCACCTTTGTCGGCTCCCTTAATCCCGGTATCCGTTTCGTGGCCCAAGTTTACCGCGCGCGGAGCGGGAATTCATCCCTGGTCAATCGCCCCCGAGTATCTCACAGACACCTCGGCTTGCGCGCCGTGCCGTCCTGGTATTTCCTGACCCGAGGGCAATGCTGGGACGGAAGCAAATGGGCGAACGGACGCTTGCGGTCGAGATCTGGCGCGGTAAGGAGGACGGCCGGTTCGAAACCTATCGTGTGCCGCATCGCGACTCCCAGACCATTCTCGACGTGGTGACCTGGGTGCAGCGCAACGAAGAACCGGCCCTCGCCTACCGGTTCGCCTGCCGGGTCGGCATGTGCGGGTCCTGCGCCATGACCGTCAACGGCAAGCCGCGATGGACCTGCCGGACCCATGTCTCAAAGGTCGCGGCGAGCGACCGGGTCCGTATCGAACCCTTGCGCAATCTGCCGCGTATCAAGGACCTCGTGACCGACCTCACGCCGTTCTTCGAGAAATGGCAGACCGCGAGGGGCCGGTTCGAACCCTCGGCGACACGGGCCGACCCCATGGCACCGGTCTCGCCCGAAAGCCCCGGACGCAAGGCGGCGGATGCCGGAATTGAGTGCATCAATTGCGCGGTCTGCTACGCGGCCTGCGATGTGGTCGCCTGGAATCCGGATTATGTGGGGCCGGCGGCACTCAACCGGGCCTGGACCCTGGTCAATGATGAGCGCGACGCGGATCGCGCCGGCGTCCTTAAAGCGGTTTCCGAGGCCGGCGGTTGCCATGCCTGCCATACCCACGGAAGCTGCGTGGAACATTGTCCGGTCGGCCTCAATCCCACGGCCGGGATCGCCGGGTTGAAGCGCATGACATTGACCGCCTTGCTGAACGGCAGGCTTTCATGACCGAGGCACGGCTCTATCTCCTGCAGCGGGGTTCCGCGATGCTGCTGGCGCCTCTGGTGTTGATCCATCTCGCCCTGATCCTCTATGCGGTTCGGGACGGGCTGTCGGCCGCCGAAATTCTCGACCGCACCCGGGGGAGCGTCGCCTGGGCTTTGTTCTATGGCCTGTTCGTCGCGGCGGTGGCGGTGCACGCGCCGATCGGGCTCAGAAACCTTGCAAGAGAGTGGCTCGCCTGGCATGGGCCATCGGTGAACGTGGCGGTTCTCGCCGTCGGACTGGTTCTGCTGACTTTGGGCATTCGCGCCGTCTGGGCAGTGGTCGGAGGCGGTGCATGATCCGCGGCTCCCAACGTCACCCGGGCTTCCTGGCCGCCATGGCGCATCGGATTTCCGGCCTTCTGTTGGCTTTGTTCCTGCCGGCGCATTTTCTCGTGCTGGGGCTTGCGATCGAGGGTGAGGCAACCCTCGAGAGCGCGATCCGATGGACCGATCAACCGTTGGTCAAGTTTGGCGAGTGGGGCCTGGTGGTGTTGCTGACCCTGCATCTCGGCTTGGGACTGCGGGTCCTTGCGCTGGAGTTCCTGCCCTGGCGCGACAGCGCGAAGACCTTGATCGGGCTCGGCGCGGCGGCCTCCCTTTTCGTCGGCCTGCTTTTCATCGTCAATCTCGGGTAAGGCGGCCATGGTGGCGATTGAACGGTCCAGCACCGACATCCTGATCCTTGGTTCCGGAGGGGCGGGTTTGTTCGCGGCCCTGCACGCCCTGAAGGCGGCCCCGGATCTGGACGTCACCATCGCGGCCAAGGGCCTGCTCGGCAAGTCCGGCTGCACACGCATGGTCCAGGGCGGCTACAATGTCGCGCTGGCCGAGGGCGATTCCCTGGAACGGCATTTCATGGACACCATCGTCGGCGGCAAATGGCTGCCGCGCCAGGACCTGGCCTGGCGGCTGATTGAGGGCGCGGTGGAGCGTATCCATGAACTTGAGAACGAAATCGGCTGCTTCTTCGACCGCAATCCCGACGGCTCCCTGCATCAAAAGGCCTTTGCCGGTCAGAGCTTCGACCGCACGGTCCATAAGGGCGACCTGACCGGTATCGAGATCATCGGCCGGCTCATGGAGCAGGTCTGGGCCCGAGGCTTCAACAAGCTGGAGGAGCATCGGGCGATCGCCCTGGTCCCGGCGGCGGACGGTTCCCGCATTTCCGGGGTGCTGCTAATCGACATGCGGACCGGCGGGTACCGGTTCGTCAAGGCGAAGGCGGTGCTGCTCGCCACCGGCGGCGGGCCGACCATGTATCTCTATCACACGCCGTCCGGCGACAAGTCCTGCGACGGCATGGCGATGGCCCTGCGTCTCGGGCTGGCGCTGCGTGACATGGAGATGGTGCAGTTTCACCCCACGGGTCTGCTGGCCGGGCCGGAGACCCGGATGACCGGGACGGTGCTGGAGGAGGGTCTGCGCGGGGCCGGCGGCTATCTCCTGAACGGGTCGGGCGAGCGCTTCATGACCCGCTATGACCCGGCGGGAGAGCGCGCCACGCGCGACATTGTCAGCCGTGCCATCCAGGCTGAGATGCGGGCCGGGAACACCACGCCCAACGGCGGCGTCCATATCCAGATGAGCCATCTCGGGCCCGAAAGCGTCGCCAAGCGGTTCAAGGGCATGGTTGAGCGTTGCGCCGATTGCGGCTTCGACCTCGCCGGCGGCCTGGTCGAAGTGGTGCCGACGGCGCATTACATGATGGGAGGCGTGGAGTTCGAGATCGACGGCTCTACGGCGCTACCGGGTCTGTTCGCCGCTGGCGAGGATTGCGGCGGCGTGCACGGCGCCAACCGCCTCGGCGGCAACGGGGTTGCCAATTCCACGGTCTTTGGCGGCATCGCCGGCGATGCCATGGCGGCCGCCGTCTCGGCCATGGGCGCCGCCCCTGATCCGGAAGAGAGCGCCATCGCGGCGGCGATCCAGCGCGCCGAGGCGCCTTTCGCCAATCCCGCCGGCGACCTCTCGGGGCTGCGCGACCGGCTTTGGCAGCTGATGTGGGACGATGTCGGAATCCTGCGGTCCGATGCGGGGCTCAGGCGAGGTCTGTTGGAACTTGACGCCGTCGAGTCGGATCTGCGCCACACCGGCCTCTCGGACGGCGACCGGGCCTTCAATATGACCTGGCATGATTGGATGAACCTCGAAAGCCTGATCGAGGTTTCCAAAGTCATCGCCAAGGCGGCGCTGGCGCGCGAGGATTCACGCGGCGCGCATTTCCGCGAAGATCATCCGGAGACCGGGCCGCTGGAAACCACGACCTACACACGGGTCCGGCAAGCCGGCGATAGGCTCGATATCGAGATGGTTCCGGTGGCGTTCACAATCGTCAAACCCGGCAACTCCCTCATCGACGACGCGATCGGCGCACCGAACGCGGTTTAGATATCGCCAGGAAAGCCTGGATACGGGATCGCCGCATCGGCAATCCGACACAGGCTCGTTCGAGAAGCCGTTTTATGGGTCTCAGCCGCGGGTCGAAAAATGAAGTGGTGCTGCCGGAGCGATTTGAACGCTCGACCTCTCCCTTACCAAGGGAGTGCTCTACCCCTGAGCTACGGCAGCATTAGGCGTCGGCGGCAGGTTTTCCCGCCCGTCGCGAGGCGGCGGGACCATGCCACAAGGGTCATTCCCGACGCAAGCGGATTTGCCGCCTGGACCGTCATCCGGAAATCCCGGTAACCTTCCGTGGCGGCAATAGATCGCCTCGGAGCAAAGTGTGAGCGACGAATCCGAAAAGGCAAGGCCCTCCGATAGCGGATCAAGGGCCGAAGAGCGGGAGCAGCGCCGCGCCGAAGCCCTGCGAGAGAATCTGAGGCGACGGAAAGCCCAGGCGAGGGAACGCGAAGACCGACGCGGCGATTCCGGCGAAACCGCCTAGCAGGGCGACTCGGTATCGGGCTCGCCTGAGGCGCCCACTGGGTTTGCGATCCCGCAGGGTAGGTGAACACCCGCCCCAAGCCTAGTGCAAGATCCGCCGACACAGACAGGTACCCCGCCCGAAAGCCGCCGCATTTCAACGCTATGGGGAGATCATCGCTCTCACACCCGGCCATTGAGCGGGGTTGTGGCGATCCCTGGCTTTCAGTACAACAGCCGCGGCGAGCGGCACCGAGGCAGGACATGGATAAAGTCAAGATTGACGGCGGCAACCGGCTGAACGGCAAGATCGCGATCAGCGGGGCGAAAAATGCCGCCCTTCCGCTGATGGCGGCGAGCCTGCTGAGCGCCGAGCCGCTGGCTCTGGAGAATGTGCCGAGGCTGGACGACATCGCATCGATGCGGATGCTGCTGGAAGGGCTGGGAACCACGGTCGCCGGACAGGCCGGCGGCGCCGACGCTTCCCTTACTCTGACCAGCGCCGATATCACCAATACCGAAGCGCCTTACGATATCGTCCGCAAGATGCGGGCCTCGATCCTGGTGCTCGGCCCCCTGCTGGCGCGCCAGGGCAAGGCACGGGTTTCGCTGCCGGGCGGATGCGCCATCGGCAACCGTCCCGTCGACCTGCATCTCAAAGGGCTGGCGGAGATGGGCGCATCGGTCGACCTGGCGGGCGGCTATGTCGAGGCGAGCACCGGCGCTCGGGGCCGGCTTCGCGGCGCCAAGATCGCTTTTCCGGTGGTCTCCGTAGGCGCCACCGAAAACCTGATGATGGCGGCGGCGCTGGCGGAAGGGGAAACGGTGCTGATCAACGCCGCGCGCGAACCCGAGATCATCGATCTTGCGGAATGCCTGATCTCCATGGGCGCGGCAGTCGAGGGCCACGGCACCGACACGATCCGCATCCAGGGTCGCGAAAGTCTATCCGGCGCGACGCATCGCGTGGTCCCCGATCGGATCGAGATCGGCACCTATGCCATCGCGGCCTGCATCACCGGCGGAGATATCGAACTGATCGGCGCGCGCGCCTATCTGTTGCCGGGCGTGTTCGAGATCCTTTCCGATACCGGCGCGACCGTGATCGAGACGGCGCGCGGAGTCCGGGTGAAGGGTCCCGAGGGACGGCCGCACGGCGTCGACGTGATGACCGAGCCGCATCCCGGCTTTCCGACCGACCTGCAGGCCCAGATGATGGCCTATATGACCCGGGCGGAGGGCGCATCGATGATCACCGAGACGATCTTCGAGAACCGGTTCATGCACGTGCCGGAGCTCGGCCGGATGGGCGCCAACATCACGGTGCACCATTCCTCGGCGCTGGTGCGCGGTGTTACCGAGCTGACCGGTGCCGAGGTCGTGGCGACCGATCTGCGCGCCTCGGTCAGCCTGGTCCTGGCCGGGCTTGAGGCAAAGGAGAGACCACGGTCAGCCGGATCTATCATCTGGACCGGGGATACGAGCGGCTGGTCGGCAAGCTGCGCGATTGCGGGGCCGTTATCGAGAGGATCGCGGATGGCGGCGCCGCGCGGGAGCAGGAGGTCGCCTGATGTCCGGTTCGCGCGACATCGTCGGCATCGAGGCCGATCGCGCGTTTCGTGTCCGCGCGGACTCGATCGAGGACCTGGAGGTCGTCTCGGCGATGCTCCAGGACGCGATCGTCCCGATCTCGGAGATCGCATGGCAGCGCGCCGAGGGGCGCTTCGTGCTGATGACCCAGCGGTTCCGTTGGGAGAGGACGCATCGCACCGGGGCGGTCGATGACGGTCTCGACGCGCTCGGAGACGCCAACCCGAAGACCGGCGACGCGGAGGACGACGGGGAGGCGAAACCCGCGGAATGGTTCGAGAGGGTCGTCTGCGCGCTCCGCTTCGATCACGTGACGGCGGTGCAAGCCAACGGCATAGACCTCTCGGATCGGGCACAGATGCTGGAACTTCTCTCGCTGCATGTCGGTGACGGCGGTGTCGACCTCGCGTTCGCCGGCGACAAGACCATCCGGCTGACGGTTTCGAAACTGTCCTGCCTAGCCGAGGATATCGGGCAGCCATGGCCGACCCTGCAACGCCCCGGCCATCCGGAAGATGATCAATGACCCCGATCGAGCCGTTGATTCTGGCGGTCCCGAAGGGCCGTATCCTGAAAGAGGTCGGCCCTCTCATGGCCCGCGCCGGCGTCGAGCCGGAAGCGGATTTCAACGATCCCGATTCGCGGCGCCTGCAATTCGCCACCAGCGATCCGGGCCTGCAGATCATTCGGGTCAGGAGTTTCGATACCGCGACCTTCCTGGCGTTTGGCGCCGCGCATCTGGCGATCTGCGGCAGCGACGTGCTGATGGAGTTCGATCATCCGGAGATCTACTCGCCCCTGGATTTGAAGGTCGGACGGTGCCGGCTGGCGGTGGCCGAACCCGTGGAGTTGGCGGCGAACGAGGATCCCAGACGCTGGAGCCATCTCAGGGTGGCGACCAAATATCCGAACGTTACCAAACGCTATTTCGCCGCCCGGGGCGTGCAGGCCGAATGCATCAAGCTGAACGGCGCGATGGAACTCGCCCCCAAGCTCGGTCTCTGCCGGCGCATCGTCGACCTGGTCCAGACCGGTTCGACCCTCAAGGCCAACGGTTTGGTCGAGGTCGAGAAGATCGCCGAAGTCAGCTCACGGCTCGCCGTCAACCGCGCCGCCCAGAAAACCCGGCCCAATGCCGTTCGCAACTGGGTCGAGCGATTTCGGGAGGCGGCCCTTGCCGCATGAGCTGAACACGGCGGATGCACGGTTCGAGGCCGCCTTCCAGCGTCTGCTGAACACCAAGCGAGACAGCGAGGCCGATGTCGACGATATCGCCGCAACCATCATCAAGGATGTGCGGGCACGGGGCGACGCGGCCGTTCTCGAACTCACATACAGGTTCGACCGGGTGTCGCTGACGCCGCAAACCATGCGGCTCGGCGCCGACGCGATCGTCGAAGCCCGTGGCCGGTGCGAGCCCGAGACTCTGGAGGCCCTGTCCGTAGCGGCGCGGCGGATCGAAGCCTTCCATCAGGCTCAGATGCCCGGTGACCTTGATTATGTGGACTCGGACGGAGTCGGTCTTGGCCTGCGCTGGCGGCCGTTGGACGCTGTCGGTCTCTACGTCCCCGGCGGCAAGGCGGCCTATCCGAGCTCGGTGCTCATGAACGCCATCCCGGCCCGGGTCGCCGGGGTGGAACGACGGGTCATCGCCGTGCCGACGCCGGACGGCGCCCTCAATCCGCTGGTATTGGCGGCGGCGGATCTCGCCGGGGTGACGGAGATTTACCAGGTCGGCGGCGCCCAGGCGATCGCGGCGCTGGCCTATGGCACCGAGACAATCGACGCCGTCGACAAGATCGTCGGGCCCGGCAATGCCTATGTCGCCGCCGCCAAGCGCTTGGTATTCGGGCGCGTCGGGATCGATTCCATTGCCGGTCCATCGGAGATTCTGGTGGTCGCCGACGCCGCCAACGATCCCGAATGGATCGCCATCGACCTGCTCTCCCAGGCCGAGCACGACGAGGTGGCGCAGGCCATCCTGATCACCAATGACGCGGGTTTCGCCCGGGCGGTAAGCGACGCCGTGAACCGCATCCTTGCAAGCCTGGAGCGCTCGGAAATCGCGTCGGCAAGCTGGCGCGACCACGGCGCCATCATTGTCGTGGGCTCGTTGGACGAGGCGCCGGCCCTGGTCGATCGCCTGGCGCCGGAACATCTTGAACTCGCGGTCGCGGATCCCGGCGCCCTTGCCGGCAGAATCCGGCATGCCGGTGCGATGTTCCTCGGCCGCCATACCCCCGAGGCGATTGGCGACTATGTCGCGGGTCCGAACCACGTCCTGCCCACCGACAGGACCGCGCGGTTTTCTTCGGGCCTGTCGGTGATGGATTTCCTTAAGCGCACGACATGGGTACGATGCGACGCCGATAGCCTGTCGCGAATCGGCCCGGCGGCGGTCACATTGGCCAATGCCGAGGGTTTGCAGGCCCATGCCCGCTCGATCGCCATGCGCCTGGCCGAACCTCGCTAGGACCGGCGCGGCGAACAGGGGAACGCCAGGATGACGCGTCATACCGCGAAACCAAGTCCCGTTCCGGAACCGTCCAATCAGAACACGGGCGGCAAGCTTGTTCATATCGAACTCGATGAGCGCACGGTGGTCCGCCGGAGCCCCGAGGTCGAGCACGAGCGGGCCATTGCGATCTATGACCTGATCGAGGAGAACAGTTTTTGCCCTGTCGGAGCGGTGGCGGAGGAGTTTCGCCTCTATCTCGGGATCGAGGACAACCGTCTGCGGTTTGACATCCGAGACGGAAGTGACGCCCCGGTCAGCCGCGTCACCCTGCCGATCGCACCGTTCCGCCGCGTAGTGCGGGAGTATTTCCTGATCTGCGAAAGTTATTACGACGCGATCAAACGATTGACCCCCTCGCAGATCGAAGCCATCGACATGGGCCGGCGCGGCCTGCACAACGACGGTTCGACCATGCTGATGGACCGGCTCTCGGACAAGGTCGCGATGGATTTCTCGACGGCTCGCCGATTGTTCACCTTGATGTGCGTGCTGCATATCCGGGGTTAGCGTCGGGGACCTGAAGATGATGATCTGTTTCGGTTCCAGCACATCAGGCGAAACGGCGTGACGATCAGAACACCACCCGCCGACATCGCACCGGGGCACCCCTTTGCCGGGAGTATTGAGGAGCCCAGCGCGGTGCTTTTCGCCTGTGTGCAGAATGCGGTTCGTTCACCCATGGCCGAGGCCCTGCTCAAGCATCATCGCGGCACGGCGATGTATGTCGATTCCTGCGGTGTGCGCCAAGGCGAACTCGACCCATTCGCGGTTGAGGTGCTGAACGAAATCGGTGTCAACCTGACCCGTCACCGGCCCAAGAGTTTCGAGCAGATGGAGGACGGGTTTTTCGATCTGATCATCTCGCTCTCGCCTGAAGCTCATCACAGGGCCACCGAACTGACCCGGACCATGGCCTGTGACATCGAGTACTGGCCGATCCTGGACGCGACACTGGTCGAGGGAACGCGCGAGATGCGGCTCGCCGCCTATCGCCAGGTGAGGGACGAACTGCGCCGGCGGATCGAGGCACGGTTTCCTTCCCACCCGGCCGGTGACGCTTAGAATAGAGCGCGGCTGACGGCAGAAACGCCTTGACCTGAACCCGGAACGCCCCCACTTTTGCCACCTTCCGAACAACTAATGGCAGGACTATGGCGAAAGAAGACGTACTGGAAGTATCGGGAACGATTTCTGAATTGTTACCTAACGCGATGTTTCGCGTGAAGCTGGACAATGAACACGAGGTTCTTGCCCACACCAGCGGCAAAATGCGCAAGAACCGGATTCGCGTGCTTGCCGGGGATCGGGTGAATGTCGAAAT
Organism: Alphaproteobacteria bacterium; assembly: GCA_038146985.1. Taxonomy (GTDB): domain Bacteria; phylum Pseudomonadota; class Alphaproteobacteria; order Thalassobaculales; family Thalassobaculaceae; genus JADHLJ01. The sequence continues at coordinate 102,547 of JAYQSQ010000017.1, read as the reverse complement.
GACGCCCTACGATCTCACCAAAGGCCGCATTACCTTCCGATTCAAGTAACAGCGGTCCGGCATCCACCGTGACACGCCGCGCGCTCATCGCGCCGCCGGATGGAAAACTGCTGGTGCTCGCTTCCGCCTCGCCAAGACGCCGGGATCTTCTGGCGCAGATCGGCGTGGTACCGGGTCGCATCGAACCCACCGATATCGACGAAACCTCCAGCCCCCGGGAATTGCCGAGGGTCTATGCTGCCCGCATGGCTCAAGGAAAGGCAAAGGCGGCACGGGAACGCTTCTCCGATTGCTTTATTCTCGCCGCCGACACTGTCGTCGCGTGTGGCCGGCGCATCCTTCCAAAGGCCGAAACCGAAGAGGACGCGAGGTCCTGTTTGACGCTGTTGTCCGGGCGGCGGCATCGGGTGATCGGCGCCGTGGTCCTGATCGCGCCGGGCGGGCGCTCCGTCGAACGCCTGGTGACCACAGCCGTCACCTTCAAACGTCTGAGCCGGAGCGAGATTGATTTTTACATCGGCTTGCAGGAATGGCGCGGCAAAGCCGGCGGATACGCCATTCAAGGATACGCCGCCGCCTTCGTCGCCGCCCTGAACGGGTCCTATTCGAACGTGGTCGGGCTGCCGCTCGCCGAAACCTATGGAATGCTCGGCGGATTCGGTTTCACGACGGAACTGGCGTCGGGCGATGCATGACCAGGAAATCCTGGTCGACGTCTCGCCCGGCGAAACCCGGGTCGCCATCCTTACCGACGGCCGGTTGGACGAAGTTCTGATAGAACGCGACAATGAGCCATCGTTGGTCGGCGCTGTGGTGCTGGCGCCGGTGACGATGGTACGGCGCGATCTCGGCGCCGTGTTTGTCGATCTCGGCAAATCCGACGGATATCTCGACCGGTTCTCCGGGCCGCCTCCCAACCAAGGTGAAAGCGTCATCGTGCAGGTTGTCGCCGAGGCGCACCGCTCAAAGGCGGCCCGCGTTTCAGCCGACCCGACGCTGCAGGGCGACCTTCTCGATCTTCTCCCAACCCAGCCCGATCATGCGGTGGCGAGGGCGATCACCGCCAAGGGCGAACGGCGCCGGCTGAGGGAAACCGTGGACGGCGTGGTCCCCGACGATGTCGGCCTCCTGATCCATGCCCAGGCTAAGGGTTGCGAGGCCCAGGCACTGGAAGCCGAGGCCACGGACTTGATGGCGCGCTGGTCGGAGATTCAAGCCGGCGCGCGCGCCGGCAAGGGGGAGCGGCGGTTTCGAATTCTCGACCCGGCGCCCGGGCCGTTCTCCCGGGCCCGGCGTATCGCGCCGGATGCCCGGGTCACCGAAGGACGCGACGGCATCCTGTTCGGTGAGCGCGACATCGACGAAGCGATCGCCCGAGCGACGGAACGCCGGACGGTGCTTCCCGGCGGGACGGCTCTGGTGATCGAGGAAACCGAGGCGCTGGTGGCGATCGATGTCGATACCGGTGGCTCCCGCGGGGCGTTGGAAAATCCCGAGGCCTTCGCCCGCGAGGTCGCGGCCGGTCTCGCGCGACACATCCGCCTGCGCCGTCTGGCCGGACTCATCGTGATCGATTTTCCGAGGACCGCATCCGCCGACGCAAGGCGCGCGCTCACCACGGGCCTGGAACAGGCGATGGCGGGGGATGCCGATCCGTTGACGGTCCACGGATGGACGCGCAGCGGCTTGCTCGAACTCACGCGCCCTCGGCGCGCGCCGTCGCTGCATGAGAGTTTACGGGACGCCGGCGCCGCCGCGCCGCTCAACGTCACGACCTTGGCGCTTGAGGCCCTGCGCCGGGTCGCGCGCGAAAGCTCGGGGATCGCGCGGCCGAAGCTGGTCTGTCCGAACCCGGTCCGGCTGGCGCTCCAGGGTCAACTGCGACCCGCGCTGAACGAGCTCGAACGCCGCCTCGGTACGCCTTTGACACTTGAGGTGGGCCCGGATAACACCGAGATCGACATTACAGGAGGATGAGGCCGTGACCTCGAAAGCGCGAAACACGGGCGAGTGTCCGATCTGCGGCAAGCCGGTATCGGCCGATGTCAGACCCTTCTGCTCGCCGCGCTGTAAGACGATCGATCTCGGGCGATGGATCGACGGCGCCTATCGGCTGCCCAGCGAGGACGAGCCGGACGAAGCTGAAATTATTGATCTCGCCAACCACCTGCGTACCGAGGAATAGGCACTATCCCGGATACGGGTGTTCCTTCATCCAGTGCCGCGCGATCTCCAGCCGGTCGCAAACCCACACGTCATCGAACTTTTTCACGTGATCCAGGAACCGGCGGAGCCCCATCGCACGGGCTGGATGACCGATCAGACGCTGGTGCAGGCCGACCGACATCATCTTCGGTTGGCTCGCGCCTTCCTCGTACAGCATGTCGAAGGCGTCCTTGTTGAAATTGTAGAAATCGTCGCCGGTGGAGAACCAGCCGCGCCCGAACTTCGAATCGTTGTTGGTGAGCGAATAGGGCACGACCAGATGCGGCTTGCCCTCGACCGTCAGCCAGTAGGGAAGCTCATCGTTATAGGCGTCGGAGTCATAGAGAAACCCGCCCTCCTCCACCAGCAGGCGCCTTGTGTTGACGCTCGGCGCGGTGCGGCAATACCAGCCGAGCGGCCGGCTTCCCAAGGTTTCGGTCAGCGAGGCCACCGCCTTGCGAATATGCTCGCGTTCTTCGTCTTCCGAGAGCTTGTAGTGCTCGATCCAGCGCCAGCCGTGGCAGCAGATGTCGAGCCCGGCCTGGCGGATCGCCCGGGCGGCCTCCGGGTTGCGCTCCAGCGCCAGAGCGCAGGCGAAAATCGTCACCGGCAGCTCGCGTTCCCGGAACAGCCGGAGCAGCCGCCAGAACCCGACACGCGATCCGTATTCGAACAGGGTCTCGCCGGCGAGATCGCGTTGCCCGTGGGGGATGGTCGAGGACGGCGCCTCGGTCAGGCTCGCTTCGGAAAACCCGTCACCGTCATGGACGTTGTATTCGGAGCCTTCCTCATAATTGATGACGAAATTCAGCGCCAACCGCGCGCCACCGGGCCAACGCGGATCGGGCGGGTTGTCGGCATATCCGACCAGGTCTCGGGGATAGGGGGGCATGGGAAGGCTCCTTTTCAACTTACAGGTCATTCTTATAAACGCCGCGCCACCGGAAGATAGCTCGGTGGCGCGGCGCCGAGCGATAGCACCCGACAGGTCGGCCCGCTTCGGCGCGCATTGTAGAAGGCGAGCGTATCAACTAGGGTCGATAGTGGAAAAGCCGGATCCAAGGGTCCTTTCGAAAATGCGCGTTTTGAACTGCGTCCCGGTGGTCGAGAACGGGTCGGTCACCGTCATGGCCCAGGACATCGGCGCCGCGCTACGTGCACTCGGGGCGGATGTCCGGGATTTAGAATACTGGCCCAACCGAAGCGTTCCCGAATCCTTTCCCGGAAAACTGGCATGGCTGGAAGCCTCCAAGGACGGGGCCTTCGTTACGGATATAAACGCTGCTTTCATCACGACGAAGGCGGTCGCGAAGAGGTTCGAAAGCGTTGAAGACGGCGCCGGCTGTTTCAGTTTCGTCACGGACACGCCCCTGAATTTCCACAGCCGGCTACAGGTCTATCCGCCGGGGGAGATTGTCGGCGTCGTAGATTCATCCTTTCCGGCCTTGACCGGCTTCATGAACTACGATCGGGCTGACATCCGTTTCTGCCCCCATGCCGGGCCTTCGGTACCGTCTCGAATCCTCGATACCAAGTCGCGCGACATCGACCTGATCTTCATCGGCAATATCTCCAAGGTCACCGCTCCAGGCGACTATGCGAACGAGGTATTTGAGAACAATCGCTTGCTGACCCAGCTTTTCGTCACCAGCTTCGAGGCTCTCGAACCCGCGAACACGCCGTTTCAGACCACGCTGGCGACGGCACGCCGTCATCCGCGGGGATACCGCCGCAAAGACGTGGCGCAGGTTGCGGTCTTTCTCGAGTCGTATCTCAGCAATGTTGCCCGCATCCAGACTCTTTCCAAGCTTCGGGATATCGAGATTTCGGTTGTCGGCAATATAGACGACGAGGTTCTCGCCGGCGGGGTGCGAATTAGGAAACTCGGCTTTCATCCGTTCAAGGCGTGCCTGGATCTGGTTGCGCGCTCCAAAGTTTTACTGAATATCGTGCCGAGCTTCCCCAATGGCGGGCACGAGCGAATATTTTACGCGCTCAGCCGGGGAACCGCCGTGCTCACGACCCGCTCGACATTTCTGGAAGCGGATAGGTCAATGCATGGATTCGTCGAATTCTTCGATGTTTCATCCGGCAATGTCCGCGAACGGGTTCTTGGTCTGCAGGAAAAACTCGAGAACGGAAGTATCGATCGAGTCCAAATGTTGCGCCACTACGAACGTCATCACACCTGGAGTCGGAGACTGCTTCCGGTCCTGGAAGAGATGCGGAGCCGGTTTGGCGAAAAGCGGACGAGACGGCATGGCTAAACCGCCATTCTATTTTCTGATCGAGGAAACCAGCCGAGAGCTTTCCAGCCGGTTGCTGATGACCACATTCGCCTGCGCACTGGGTCACCCGGTGATCATCCTGCCGCAATGGCTGATGTGGGAGAACTTTCCCGCGCTGCCCCGCGGCGTCGTCCTGTTCAAGGGCAACAGTGCGATCCAGACCACAAACATGGCAAATGCGAAGCGTGCCGGGCATCTCGTCGCTTCGATCGAGGAGGAAGCCTTCGGGATCGCCGATGCCGACGAATTGAGCCGCTGCTACGCGCGTGACGCCGGTTCGCGTTGCGACCTGTTTCTGTTCCAGGGTCCCCGTAACCAGGTTGCCGTGGAAAGGCACCTCGGAAAGATCGCACGGTCTGCGATCACCGGCAATCCGCGGGCCGACTTCCTGCGCCCCCCCCTGTCCGAGCAGGTCGCCTCCGAAGCCGAGGCAATTCGAAACAGCTATGGCCCCTTTCTGCTGGTGAACACGAATTTCGCCGCCGCGAACGCCCGTGATCTCGATGCCTATTCTTATTTCGAGATATGCGCCCGGGCTGGTTGGGTTGACCGCGAGTCGCCGGAAGACGTGGAGAACTGGTTTTTCGACGCCCTGCGCTATGAGAAGGCCTGCTTAAGGAGCCTTTCCGCTTTCATCCGTGGTCTGGTCGCCGCCGATTTTCCCTGGAAGATCATTATCCGCCCTCACCCAGCGGAAAACTTCGAGACCTGGCGCCGCAACTTCGACACACTGCCGAATACACGGGTGCTTCGAGAGGGCGATCACACGGCCTGGACAAAGGCCGCCAACCTGCTCGTGCATCCGAGCTGCACGACCGGCATGGAGGCTTATTTGATGGGCATCCCGGCCGCCTGCATTGTTCCCAACGATGCGACACGCGGCCGCGTGATGATTTCAAGCTTCATTAACCCGACTTTTGCCAACGCTGCCGATCTGTGCCGCCATGCCTTTGATCGGGCCGCCGGTCGTTTCGACGGAATACCAAACCATGACGTTGTGCTCAGCGACTATCTGACCACATGGCCCGACAAGCCATCAGCGCTCGCGACGGTGGAGGCCCTGGCCGCGCTGGCAAGAGAGAACGGCGACGGACTCGCCCATAACATCGAGACATTGTCATTCGTCAAGTCCGTGCACGAACCGGATCCCAGCATCGACCCGAAACGCCTCACACCGGAAGTCTTGGAATCAGCACTCAAGGCCATATGCAAACGGATCGGCGGGGACATGCCCGCCTTGCGCGCGATTGCGCCGACGATGACACTTCTCGAGCCTGCGGGGCAATGACTTCCGAGCAGCCATTGGAAGAGCGGTGGAACGCGTCGCCGGAAGGCGGAGAAGCGGACATGCCGTCCTATCTCGAGGCGGGTCGCAAGGCCTATAGCGAGAATCGCTTGCTCGACGCGATACCACAGATGAAACGCCAGCTCTGTTTGGAGCCTGGAAACACCGACGCCCTGGTCTTGTTAGGGGCCGCGAACGCTAGGACCGGCGGTATCGGATCGGCGCACCGGCTGCTCAACCGGGTCAATATCGTTGATCCAAGGGAATCCAGGCACTGGCCGATCCATGCGTCGGTCGCGATCCGCGGACGCCAGTTGAATACCGCGTACCGGCTTTGCCAGCGGGTTTTAATCAGAGCACCCAACAGTGTTTCCGCTCTTAAGGACCTCGCGCGAATAGCTAACCTTTGGAGCCATACGGGACAGGCCGGGCGCCTGCTTCATATTCTGCGGGCTTTGTCCCCGGAGGACCCGAGCATCGCCATCGGCCTCGCTCGGGCCGCGATGATGTCCGGTGCTCTGGAAGATGCGGAGATCCATTGTCGGCGTGCTCTGGACCTATCGCAAGGAAACGCCGAACGCCTCCTGGATCTTGGACGTGTGCTGCGGGCCCGTGGCAAACTAGCGGAGGCGGACGGCTATCTCAACCAGGCCGTCGAGCAAGACCCGACCTTGGCCCTGGCGCGGGACGTGGTGCGGCAGACCGCCGTGGACGACGATTTTCGCGCCACGGAAGACTGAGACCCGTAGTGATTCACAAGATCTGGGCCGATCGCGCCGCGTCGAATCAAAGGGTCATTTTCGAGCGTAAGAAATCAGTGATTTGAGGCAGATTCCGACGCTCGCGAGCCATGCGTTTTACGCATAGCGGCTAGCGAATTTCCGCAATTGTCGCCGCCGCCATTTTCATCGAAAAGCGCGCGTCCGGCGGCGTCGCGGCGTCATCGGAACACCACGGAAAACATAGACTAACCAACGCTTGATCCCATGACGACCGGCCTGGCGTGGTCTGTTCGATTGGTGGCGCTGGGACGGAGCGGGACATGGCGATTCGTGTCTGCGAACGCGACATTCTTGACCTCGCGCTTGAGTGCGGAATCCAGGACTATCCGCACTGGGCAAGCAGCGATCGCCGCCTGACCGCCGGTGATATCGACACTGCCCTGCAATCGGGTGTCCTGCTGGCGCCTGACGACGCCCGCGACCCGAATCTACCGATGACCGCCGAGGAGCATGCCGCCCGCGTGGCCTGGCTGATCACGCACGGCGATCTTGAGAAAGTTACGATTACGGTACGAAACGGACGTATCGTCGACGGTAATCACCGGTTCGCCGCTTGCCTGCATGCCGGTATCGAGTGGATCAAATGCGTCGTCATGGACGCACCGACGGAGCAGGAGCCGCTGGCCGCCTGATTCTTTCTTATTGGGCCAAGACCGTCGGTCACGGGAAGAACGACGCTGAAAGGGTGTTGGCTTTTCCGTTTCGAATCCCGGGCGCAGGCCGGGGCCCACACCTGAAGCGTCGGCGAGCGAGGATGCCAGAGCACTTTCAGTGATCCATCATCGTGATCGGCTACCCGTCACGTATAACAGCCATTAGGCGTCGGCCCCCGACCTTCGTCGGGGATTCGGATAGTGGACGGTTTCCTCCTTATGGCTCGCGATCGACCCTGCTCGAGTCGCGCAGAGGACGGCCGCCATCCCCATTGCCATGCCTCCGACCAGAAAGACCGGGCGGTAGTCTCCGGTTCGGTTGTAAAGCTCGACCAGGCCGATGCCACCGACGATCTGGGCGGCACCCACCGACACCACCATCCAGCGCCAGAGCGGCACCATCGAGGCCGTGCCCATCGCCCGTTGCGCCCGGCTGGCGATTACCGCGCTGGAACCGGGCTGAGAGCCGAAGACCAGCGACGAGAGGATGATCACAAAGGCCTCCGGCAGCAGGACCGGAAGCACGATCGAGGCCGACAAGGCGGCGAACACTGCTACCAATCCCGCATTGAGGCCGATCCGGTCCGCGAGCCGGCCCCAGATCACGGTTCCCAAGAGCGCGCCCAAACCGACGAGCGACCATTGCAACGCGCCCTCGCTCATCGGCGCGCCGAGCCCGCGTACGATATAGTCCACCCAGTAGATTGAGTGGGGAATCAAGCCGATCGAGAACATCGCCTGGGCGGCAACCAACTTCTTGCCGTCCAGCGGAATCTTCGCCGGCTGTGACGCTCCGCCACTATCGGGCGTTTCAAGCCGTGGTGCGCCGTGCCACGCCCAGAAGCCGAGCGCCGTTCCCAGCGCGCCGACCACCGCGCTGCCGGCCCAGGCCCAGGCAAGGCCCTGATCGAGCAACCAGGGCAGGCCGGCGGCGGAAAAGAAGATCCCCATACCGACGCCGGTGAACGCGATGGAGGTCGCGAGCGCGGTTTTCCCCGGCGGCGCGAACCGGGTCACATAGGCGACGCCCAGGATCATCATCACCGCGACGATGATCCCGACCAGAAGCCGCCAGAACCCCAGCCAGAGAAATCCCCAGGGCGGAATGCTGGCGACCAGCGACAAGAGCGCGAGAGCGAGGCATATGCGCAGGATCCAGGCCTCGTGAAACCGGCGGCGCAGCCGGGAGGTCAGGAGCGCACCCACCACATAGCCGCCGAGATTCAAGGCACCCACATAGCCGGCTTCGGCCTCGGCGAGCGCACCGGTCTGGATCAAGGCCGGTATCATCGGAGAGTAGCCGAACCGGCCCAGTCCCATGCCGACGAGCAGTCCTGCCTGGGCGCCGAGCGCGTATCTCAACCAGATCGGCATGTCCGGTTCCGTTCCCCCGATGGTCGGCCCGCGCGAAACCGGCGGATGACAGGGCTCCCCAGTTCGCGGCACAATAGACATCTCGGCGCTCGCCCTGTCGAGTGCAGATCCCAGCCTTCCACGCTCCCCCGCCACCACCCCAATTGGACTTTTCCAATGAAAATAGCAGCGATCGAAGACCTGCATTGCGGCGCCGGATGGCGCGACCTGAACTTCCTGAAGATCGTCACCGATACCGGCATCGTCGGATATTCGGAGTATCTGGAAGGCTTCGGCAGCCCCGGCCTCACCGGTGTCATACACCGCCTGCTTCCGTTGGTGATGGGCGAGGACCCGCGCCCGGTAGAGCGGATCGTCGCCAATCTCAGGTCGGTCACGCGTCCGGTGCCCGGCGGCCTCGCGGCCCAGGCGATCGCGGCGTTCGAGAATGCGCTTTACGACATCAAGGCTAAGGATCTGGGCGTGCCGGTCTCGGCCCTGTTCGGCGGCCCGCACCGCGACCGCCTGCCGGTCTACTGGTCCCATTGCGGGACCTTCCGGCTTAACCATCACAAGGCGATGGGCAAACCACAGCCCCGATCCCTTGACGATATCAGGGCCCTGGGCGCGGAGGTTAAAGCCAGCGGCGTCAATTCGTTGAAGACCAACATCTTCCTGTTCGACGGGGACGAGCCGGAAGTCTATATGCCCGGCTTCGGACGTTCCCAGGGCGCGCCGGAACTGAACGGCGAGGCCTGGCTGATCGATCTGATCGTCAAGCAGATGGAGGCGTTTCGCGAGGGCGCCGGACCGGATATCGGCCTCAAGCTCGACCTCAACTTCAATTTCAAGACCGAGGGCTATATCCGGGTCGCCCAGGCGCTCGCGCATCTCAATATGGACTGGCTGGAGCTCGACATCTTCGAGCCGGCGGCGCTGAAGGCGGTGCGCGACAGGGCGCCGATGTCCATCGCGTCGCTGGAGTCACTCTACGGGCGGCGGCAGTTCAAGCCGTATTTCGATGCAGGGGCTGTGGATGTCTGCATCGTCGACGTGCCCTGGAACGGCATCGCCGAATCGATCCGGGTGGCCAACCTCGCCGAGATCTACGAGATCAATGTCGCCGCCCATAACTTCAACGGCCATCTCGGCACCCTGATGGGCGCACATTTCTGCGCCGCCGTACCGAATTTCCGTGTCGTCGAGACCGACTACGAGGACGTCACCTGGAAGGACGAGATCTTCACTCATGTCCCGGTCATCGAGGACGGCATGCTGATCCTTCCCGACACGCCGGGCTGGGGCACCGACATCAACGAAGCGGCGCTCGCCAAGTATCCGCCCCGGGACACGCTCTGGATCGGCGGCGGCAAGTGGGATTAGGTCTTTAGCGTGGAGCGCCTGCAGGAAAACACGTAACCCGTTCAGTCCAGAGCGGCCAGAACCAGCGCGAGAGCCAGTACCGCGACCAGGAGCGGCCAGCCGAAAGACCGCTGGGACCGGCGCGCCTCGGCGAGACGGCGTACCGTGTCGGGATGCAGGCGCAAGCCGCCATCGGCCAGATCGCCTATGGCCTTCTCGGCGCGTTCCGCCAGGGCGGGCAGGCGCTCGGCGAAGGCCAAGGCGTCTTTGGCGGCCTGCGCGGCGCGGGCCTGCGGCGATCGGTTCTCGTGCATCCATTGCTCGATGAGCGGACGCGCGAGCTCCCAGATGTTCACCTGATCGTTGACCTGGCGCCCGACCCCCTCGGCCACCAGCATGGTCTTCTGAAGCAGAAGCAGCTGCGGCTGGGTCTGCATGTCGAACTGCTCGGTGATCCGGAACAGCTGGGCCAGCAGACTGGCGAGCGAGATCTCGGACAGCGGACGCCCGAGGATCGGCTCGCCGATTGATCGGCAGGCCTGGGCGAAGGCATCGACGGACTTGTCAGCCGGCACGTATCCGGCCCGGAAATGCACCTCCGAGACCCGGCGGTAATCGCCGGTCAGGAAGCCGATCAGCATGTCCGCCAGAAAATGCCGGGTCTTCGTGTCCAACCGCCCCATGATCCCGAAATCCACCGGCGCGACGCGCCCGTCCTCGAGTATGAAGACGTTGCCCGGATGCATGTCGGCGTGGAAATAGCCGTCGCGGAACACCTGGTTGAAGAAGATGCAGGCGGATTTGCGGAGGATCTCGGTCGGATCGTGCCCGGCCTCACGCAGGGCCTCCACATCGTCCGGGCGATGACCGCGCAACCGTTCCAGTGTCAGCACCCGCCGGGTCGTACGCTGCCAATCGACGGCCGGTACCTTGAAATCCGGATCATCGATGAAGTTTTCCGCAAGCTCGGCGGCGGCGGCAGCCTCGAGCCGCATATCCATCTCGATCTCGACGGTATCGGCGAAAAGCTCCACCACCTCCACCGGACGCAGCCGGCGGATCCATGGAAGGTGATCCACCAGGATCGAGGCGATCCAGCGGAACAGATCGATGTCCCGCGCGAAGGAGGCTTCAATGCCGGGGCGCAGCACCTTGACCGCCACCTCCCGGCCGTCCGGCGTGACCGCGTAATGCACCTGGGCGATCGAGGCCGCCGCGACGGGCCGTTCATCGAAACTCCGGAACACGGCGTCGATCGACGCGTCCAATTCGTCTTCGATGGTCGCCTTGGCGCGGGCGAAGTCGAAAGGCGGCAGCTTGTCCTGCAAGCTGGAAAGATCCCGGGAGATGTCGTCACCGATCAGGTCGGAGCGGGTGGCGAGCGACTGGCCGAACTTGATGAAACTCGGGCCCAGCGCCGCCAGGGCCGCCGCCAGCCGCTCGCCAGGCCGCCTTTTTGCGTGGTTTTGGTTGCGGACCAGCCTTGAAAGGCGCGCCAGAAAGCCGAGCGCCGGCGCGTGGGGAAGCTGTTCCAAGGGAAACAGCGCACCATGGCGGGCCAGGGTCCAGCCCACCCCGATAAGCCGCAGCAGATTTCGAAGCGAACGCCACATCACGCGAGCCTAGAGCCGCCACGCGGAATGGATCGCGGCGATGCCTCCCGAAAGGTCGCGATGCGCAATCCTTTCGAAACCGGCCGCGGCCATGCGGGTCTTCAAGGACTCCTGGTCCGGAAACCGGCGGATACTCTCCACAAGATAGACATAGGCGTCCCGATCGCCGGCGACCCAATGACCGATCTCGGGCAGCAGCTTGAAGGAATAGAAGTCATAGGCCGGATCGATGGCGGCGAGGGCTGGGCGGCTGAACTCCAGGCACATGAACCGTCCCCCGGGGCGAAGCACCCGGCGCGCCTCGCCGAGGGCAGCGTCGATCCGGGTGACGTTCCGGAGCCCGAAGGCGATGGTATAGGCATCGACGGAGCGGTCGGGCAGCGGCAACGCCTCGGCATCGCCGCAGACCCAGGAGATGCCGTCCTCCTCCCCGCGGCGGCGAGCCCGCTCGATCCCGGTTTCGAGCATCGCCTGGTTGATGTCGCATACCACCACCGGTCCGCCGTCGCGCGCCCTGTAGCGGACCGCAATATCGCCCGTCCCCCCGGCGACATCCAGCAACAGCGAGTCGCGACGCGGGGCCAGCCAGTCCAGCAATGCCGATTTCCAAAGCCGGTGGATGCCCAGGCTCATAAGGTCGTTCATCAGATCGTACCGGCCGGCGACCGAATCGAACACGTCGCGCACGAGACCCGCCTTGTCCCGCGACGGCACCTCGCGGAATCCGAAATCCGCCGTCGCCGCATCCTCATCCGACATGACCATCGCCCCGACCTCGGATTCCGACCGGGCGCGCATCGCCGCCCGGACACCAAGCCGCATTTCGTACCCCAAACTGATTGATTTTCCAAGAAAAGCCGGACCGAGCCGGCCCATGATTGCGCTTGCCCCGCACCGGCGCCATCATGCCGGCCCGATTGACAGACCGAGAGCCGCGGCCATGCCTGAACTGCCGGAGGTCGAAACCGTTCGCCGCGGCCTGATCGCCGTTCTGGAGGGCCGGGTTCTCGCGAAGGTCGAGCAGCGCCGCCCCGATCTGCGCTGGCCGATCCCGCGCGGTTTCGCCAAGAGACTGACCGGGCGGCGGGTCGAACGGCTGGAACGGCGGGCCAAGTATCTGCTCTGGCATCTCGACGACGGCATGGTGATGATGCTGCATCTCGGCATGTCCGGCCGAATTCAGATCAGCAGCACGCGCCCGGACCTGTTGGACAAACACGATCATCTCGTGTTCACCACCGATGACGGGACAACCATTCGCTTCAACGACGCGCGCCGTTTCGGCATGGTCGACCTCGTCGACACGGCGGCATTGGACAAGCACAAGCTGATGGCTGAACTTGGGCCCGAGCCCCTCGGCAACGCGTTCAGCGGCCCCGTGCTGGCCGCTGCCTTCGCGGGAAGGCGGTCGCCGGTCAAGGCGGCGCTGCTGGATCAGCGGGTGGTTTGCGGTCTCGGCAATATCTATGTCTGCGAAGCGCTGCACATGTCGGGAATCTCGCCGTTGCGTCTCGCCGCCAATGTCAAGGGCCGGCGCACAGAACGGCTGGCGACGGCGATCCGCGAGGTGCTGGACGCGGCGATCGAGGCCGGCGGGTCGAGCCTGCGCGACCACCAGCAGGTCACCGGCGAACTCGGCTATTTTCAGCATCGCTTCAAGGTCTACGACCGCGAGGACGTACCCTGTCCGAGGGATGGATGCACCGGAACGGTTCGCCGCATCGTGCAGTCCGGACGCTCCACTTTCTATTGTGCCAGTTGCCAGCGCTGAGGTAGAAGCGCGTCCCATGAGGAAGGCATTCAACACCCGCGGGTATATCGTGGCGGCGGTTTTCGCGCTCGCCATCGCGGGGGCCGGTCAAGGCGCCATGGCGGCGGGAAAGTTCGTCACCGGCTTCAGCGATCTGCCCCTGATGACGGGGATGACGGAAATCCCCGACACCGATGTCGCTTTCGACACCACCACGGGCCGGATCGTCATTGCCTTCGCCAGGACGCAGGCCGCGCCGGACCAGATCAGATCGTTCTACCAGGCCGCGCTGGCACAGCTCGGATGGCAGGAGCGGTCACCCGGCGTTCACGCCCGGGAAGGCGAGGTGCTGAGCTTCGACTATCTGGCCGATGGACCCGATACGATCGTCCGGTTTTCCCTGCTTCCCGAATGAACCGATTATCCGGCCACGGCGAAAGCGCGGCCGGGCATCCCACGAACAGGAGATCTCCGATGGGTTACGAAAACATCATTGTCGAGCGCAAGGATCGCGTCGCGGTGATCACGCTCAACCGTCCCAAGGCGATGAACGCCTTGTCCGCCGAGCTTGTGAGCGAATTGAAATCCGCGCTCATCGACCTCGACGGCGACGACGAGATCGGCTGTCTGATCCTGACCGGCAACGAGAAAGCCTTCGCCGCTGGGGCGGATATCAAGGAGATGCAGTCCAAGACCTATATGGACGCCTATATGGAGGACTTCATCACCGCGACCTGGGAGCAGCTTTCCAAGCTCCGCAAGCCGATCATCGCGGCGGTCTCGGGCTACGCGCTGGGCGGCGGCTGCGAGTTCGCGATGATGTGCGATTTCATCATCGCCGCCGAGAATGCGAAGTTCGGCCAGCCGGAAATCACCATCGCCACCATTCCGGGCGCCGGCGGCACCCAGCGCCTTCCCAGATACGTCGGCAAGGCGAAGGCGATGGACATGTGCCTGACCGGCCGAATGATGGATGCCGAGGAGGCCGAGCGGGCCGGTCTCGTCAGCCGCATCGTGCCGACGGCCGAACTGATGAACGAAGCGATGAAGGCCGCGCAACGGATCGCCAGCCTGTCGCGCCCGTCGGTGATGATGGCCAAGGAAGCGGTCAATCGGGCCTATGAAACCGTCCTCGCCGAGGGCATCCGGGTGGAGCGCCGGCTGTTCCATTCCACGTTCGCGACCGAGGATCAAAGGAGGGCATGGCCGCCTTTGCGGAGAAACGTCAGCCCAACTTCAAGAATCGCTGACACAAGGCGCTGAAACGCCGTTGACGCAGGGTGCGGGTCTGTCTATAACCCGCGCTCTTGAATGAGGCGCCGGCAGCCGGGACTTTTAGCATGGCTCATCACCTTTCCGCCAAGAAGCGGATCCGCCGCAACGAAAAACGGCGGGTAATCAATCACGCGCGGATCTCTCGGGTCCGCACCTTCGTCAAGCGGGTCGAGAGCGCGATCGCGTCGGGCGACCGGGATGCAGCGAGCGCCGCGTTCAAGCTCGCGCAACCGGAAATGCACCGTGGCGTGACCCGGGGCGTTCTTCACAAGAACACCGTTGCGCGCAAGCTGTCCCGGCTTTCGAAACGCATCAAGGCGATGGTGGCCTGACCCGTCATCACCGGGTATCTTCTCAGAAACGGCCGCGAGCCTTCTCGCGGCCGATTTGCTTTCTCGGATCATTCGTCCGCCCCGTGCCTTGCGGGTCGAATCCCTGTGCTTCAATGACGGTCTAGAGGCGAGTCTTGGCGTTCCGTATTGCCTGAAACCGGCAACGTATTGATTCCAGTCAAGATCCTCTTCGCCCTATCCGGGCGACGATTTTTAGAGTCGTTTTTTCGTATTTTTTTGTGACTGCAAGGTTGCAAGGTGGCTCCCTCATAGGTACTTTGTTCCGTCCCGACTGGGTACCGGTCCGGAGAATTAACGAAGAAAAGTCGAGGCGGAATTGATGCCGGATCTCAAAAAATTTTAGAGTCTTTTACGATCCCGTTAAATTAAAAGGAATTTAACAGGATCTCACAAATATCATCCCAGAAACTCTTCCGAGTTTTATTGGATGGAACGAGGGCAAGGCTTCTATTTTTCTTGCTCTCATCTAAGTGTGGTGATTGTAAGCTTGGCAAAGACCAAGTAATTCGATCACCGGACGGGGGCTGTTCTGAAGCCTTTCTCGGCGGTGGACGTGGCGTGTCGCCTGGACCGGGAAGGGGGGAATTGGGGGCGCGTGATCATGCCGGTTGCCAACAGGTACTGTCGAATCCCGTCGGTCGGTCCCGAATCTCGGATCGCCATCAAGGGGATCGCCGATGCCTGACGAGCGTCCGGTGAGCGCCGACAAGCAATGGGCGCGGGTTCGCGCCCGGCTGCGCCAGGAATTCGGTGAGTCCGTCTACCGCAATTGGCTCCGTTCGCTGACCATGGAACGCATCGAGGGCGAGGTGGCGGTTATCGTCGCTCCGACACCGTTCATCCGTGACAGGATCATGACCCAGTTCGGCGAGCGGATCGCGGCGGCGTGGAGCGCCGAAAGCGCGGGCGCCGTCCATGAGATTGATGTCAAGGCTGCTGGACGCTCCGCAAAATCGGAACCGGTCAGGGCAAACGAGGCGTCTGACATGGATGCCGTCACCGATCGCGGTTCCGAGATCGATCCCGAGGAAGCGGTGTCGGCGCCGGAAGTCATAAAGACCAACGGGCGTGACGGTGATCCGCTGAGCGGCAATCTTGACCAGCGTTTCACTTTTGAGAATTTCGTGGTCGGCAAGCCCAACGAACTCGCCTATGCGGCGGCGCGGCGCGTCGCGGGAAGTGACGGCGTACCCTTCAATCCGTTGTTCCTCTATGGCGGCGTGGGTCTCGGCAAGACCCATCTGATGCATGCGATCGCCTGGGAGATCCGGCGGCGCGACCCGTCACGCCGGGTGATCTATCTGTCCGCCGAAAAGTTCATGTACCAGTTCATCCGGGCGCTGCGCTTCAAGGACACGGTGGAATTCAAGGACCAGTTCCGGTCGGTCGACGTCCTGATGATCGACGATGTCCAGTTCATCGGCGGCAAGGATTCCACCCAGGAGGAGTTCTTCCACACCTTCAACGCGCTGGTTGATCAGAACCGCCAGGTGGTGATTTCCGCCGACAAGTCGCCAACCGATCTCGAAGGGCTTGAGGAGCGTTTGCGGTCCCGGCTTGGCTGGGGTCTGGTCGCCGATATCCATCCGACCACCTATGAACTGCGCCTCGGCATCCTGCAATCGAAGGTCGAGAAGCTGGGCGTCGAGATACCGACCCGGGTGCTGGAGTTCCTCGCCCACAAGATCACGTCGAACGTGCGCGAGATGGAAGGTGCGATGAACCGGATCGTCGCGCACGCAACGCTGGTCGGCCGGGACATCACCCTGGAATCGACCCAGGAAGTTCTGCACGACCTGTTGCGTGCCTATGACCGGCGCGTCACGGTCGAGGACATTCAACGGCAGGTTGCCACGCATTTCGAGATTCGCCTGTCGGACATGCATTCGGCCCGCCGGTCCAGGTCGGTTGCACGTCCCCGGCAGGTTGCCATGTATCTTGCCAAGCATCTCACCCAGCAGTCCCTTCCGGATATCGGACGCCGGTTCGGCGGCAGGGACCACACCACGGTGCTGCACGCCGTGAAGAGAGTCGACGAACTCCGGTCGATCGACAAGCAATTCAACGACGAGGTCGATCTCCTGCGGCGCATGCTGGAGAGCTGACGGCGCGTCGGCGATTTCGGTTGCGGTGCCGGCCGGCCGGCGGCATCGGTCCGGTTCGGGGAAACGCGGAAATTCCGCGTCTTGACGGGACGATCATGCTATACTGTCCGTCCGGTGATTCGCGGCCATCCGGCGCGTCCCGCAAGCCCGGCGGCATCGCGGCACCGAAGCATTGATGAACACGATTTGGACAATGATACGCCAATGAAATTCACCATCGATCGCGCGGCGCTCCTTCGTCCGCTTGGACATGTGCAAAGCGTTGTGGAGCGGCGCAACACCATTCCGATTCTCGCCAATGTGCTGGTGAAGGCCGGTGGTGGCCGACTGAGCCTGACCGCAACCGACATGGATATGGATATCGTTGAATCGGTCGATTGCAACGTCACGCGCGACGGTACCCTGACGGTTCCGGCCCATACGTTGTACGACATCGTCCGCAAGCTGCCCGACGGCGCGGAAGTCAGTCTCGAGGCCAACGGCGAGGCCGGGCGGGTGTCGGTCACGTCGGGACGGTCTTCATTCACGCTTCCGTCGCTTCCCGCGGACGAGTTTCCAGCGATGAGCGGCGAGGACATGCCGCACCGTTTCACGCTTTCCGCGGCGGACGCCAAGTCGATGATCGACCGCACCCGGTTTGCGATCTCCAACGAGGAAACCCGCTATTATCTGAACGGCATCTATCTTCACGCCACGAAATCGGCCGACGTCGCGGTAATGCGCGCGGTGGCGACGGACGGACACCGGCTGGCCCGTGTCGAGATGCCGCTGCCCGAGGGGGCGGCGAACATGCCGTCGGTGATCGTCCCGCGCAAGGCGATCAACGAGATTCGCAAGCTGATCGATGAAACCGACGGCGATATCTCCATCTCGCTGTCGGAAAGCAAGCTGTGTTTCGCATTCGCGGACACGGTCCTGACCACCAAGCTGATCGACGGCACCTTCCCAGATTACGAGCGGGTGATCCCGGCCGGTAACGACAAGACGTTGCAGGTCAACTGCAAGGTCTTTGCCGACGCGGTCGACCGGGTCGCGACGATTTCGACCGAAAAGTCCCGATCGGTGAAGCTCCAGCTCAGCGAGGGCAGCCTGGTGCTGAGCGCCAGCAGTCCGGAAAGCGGGACCGCGCGCGAAGAACTGGAAGTCAGCTACGGCTCCGGCCCGATGGAGATCGGCTTCAACTCGCGCTATCTGTTGGATATCGCCAACCAGATCGAGGGCGAAGGCGCGGTCTTCTCGCTCGCCGATGCCGCGTCGCCGACGATCGTGCGCGATCAGGACGATGAAACCTCGCTCTACGTCCTGATGCCCATGCGGGTCTAGGTGCGCGTGGCCCTATCGGCAAACGAGTCCGGCCTGGTGATACGATGACCGCGAGCGCCCGCGTGCTTGAGCCGCGAGCCGTTGCCGGTCCGATCCGCATTGGACCGGCGGTCCGGCGCCTTACGGTATCGAATTTCCGCAACTACAGCATGCTGAAGCTGGATCTTGAGCGCGCGCCCGTCGTGCTGACCGGACCCAATGGCGCGGGAAAGACCAATCTTCTGGAAGCGGTCTCGTTTTTGGCACCCGGCAGGGGGCTTCGGCGTCCGCGGCTTGCGGATGTCGACCGGATGGAGTCCGGTGCCGACCCTAATTTCTGGGCCGTCTCGGCGGAGATCGAGACCGCGCTGGGCCGCACGACGATCGGCACGGGGCGGGATCCCGCCGCGGAGGCCGGCGCCGACAAGCGGTTGGTGCGGATCGACGGCGCGCCGGCCAAGTCACAGACCGTTTTGGCGGAATATCTCGCGATCTCCTGGCTGACGCCGCAGATGGACCGCCTGTTCATCGACGGGGCCAGCCAGCGGCGGCGGTTCCTGGACCGGCTGGTCTATGCCTTCGACCCGCAGCACGCGGGCCGGATGAACGGATACACGCATGCCCTGCGCGAGCGGGGCCGTCTTCTTCGCGATGGCCGGACCGATGCCTCCTGGCACTTGGCGCTGGAGGAACAGATCGCGACGGCGGGCGTGGCGGTGGCCGCCGCGCGCCGCGAGCTGGTGGATCGTCTGGCGCCCCTTGCCGGCGCCGGCCACGGCCCCTTCCCCGGCGCCCTGCTATCGGTCGAGGGTGAGGTCGAGAGCTGGCTCGACCAAGGCCCGGCGCTCGATGCCGAAGACAGGTTTCGCGCGGCGCTCGTCCAGGCTAGGCGCCTGTCCTCCGGCGAGGCCGCGCCGGTGCCCGGACCGCATCGCGGCGACTTCAAGGTCGTCCATTCGGTCAAGAACATGCCGGCGGAGCAGTGTTCCACCGGCGAGCAGAAAGCGCTGCTGATCGCCATCGTCCTGGCGCATGCCCGCCTGAGGGCAAGGGATCTGGGGGACGCGCCTCTGATGCTGCTCGACGAAGTGGCGGCCCATCTGGATGAGGAGCGCCGGGCGGCGCTGTATGATATACTCGACACCCTCGGCAGTCAGGCTTGGCTGACCGGCACCGACGCGGCCCTGTTCGACGCGATCGCGAATCGGGCCCAGCGGTTCACCGTCCGGGACGGTGCGCTCACCCGACTTTGACCATGGCAGCGTTTACGCAAGGATAGACGATATCATGTCCGATACCCCGACGCCTCCCGAGGCCGACGACAACGACTACGACGCCGGATCGATCAAGGTCCTGCGGGGCTCGACGCCGTACGCAAGCGTCCGGCATGTATATCGGCGACACCGATGACGGCTCAGGCCTGCACCACATGATCTACGAGGTCGTGGACAACGCCATCGATGAGGCGCTGGCGGGATATTGCGATCTCGTCGAGGTGATCCTGAACGGCGACGGATCGGCCACGGTGCGCGACAACGGCCGCGGCATCCCGGTGGACATCCACCAGGAAGAGGGCGTATCGGCCGCCGAGGTCATCATGACCCAGCTGCATGCCGGCGGTAAGTTTGATCAGAATTCCTACAAGGTTTCCGGCGGTCTGCACGGGGTCGGCGTCTCCGTGGTCAACGCGCTGTCGGAAACCTTGGAGATGCGGATCTGGCGTGACGACAAGGAGCACTATCTCCGTTTCCGCCACGGCGTCCCGGAAGCCAGTCTGGAAGTGGTCGCGGATGCGGTTGGACGGACCGGCACCGAGGTCACCTTCACGCCGTCCCGCGAGACCTTCACCAATGTCGATTTCGAGCTGTCCAGGCTGGAACACCGCCTGCGGGAGTTGGCCTTCCTGAACTCGGGCGTCCATATCCAGTTGCGGGACGATCGGGCCGCCGATCCCAAGATCATCGATCTGGAATACGAGGGCGGTCTCAAGGCGTTCGTCGAGTATCTCGACCGCTCGCACCAGGCCTTGCACGAGCCGGTGGTCATGACCGTCGAGCGGGAAGGCATCACCGTCGAGTTGGCGCTGCAATGGACCGACAGCTATCACGAGACCATGCTGTGCTTCACCAATAACATCCCGCAGCGCGACGGCGGTACACACCTCGCCGGATTCCGGGGTGCACTTACCCGCACCATCAATGCCTATGCCCAGGAAAGCGGGATCGCGAAGAAGGAAAAGACCCAGCTTTCCGGCGATGATGCCCGCGAGGGGCTGACCTGCGTGCTGTCGGTGAAAGTGCCGGATCCGAAATTCTCGTCCCAGACAAAGGACAAGCTGGTCTCCTCCGAGGTCCGGCCGGTGGTCGAGTCCGTGGTCGCCGACCGGCTGCAGCAATGGTTCGAGGAACATCCGGCGGATGCCCGCAAGGTTGTCACCAAGGCCTATGAGGCGGCGGCGGCGCGCGAAGCTGCCCGCAAGGCCCGTGAGCTCACCCGGCGCAAGGGTGCCCTCGATATCTCCAGCCTGCCGGGCAAGCTCGCCGATTGTCAGGAGCGCGATCCGGCCCTGGCCGAGCTGTTCCTGGTCGAGGGCGATTCCGCCGGCGGTTCCGCCAAGCAGGGCCGGGACCGGCGCACCCAGGCGATTCTGCCCCTGCGCGGCAAGATCCTCAATGTCGAGCGCGCCCGCTTCGACAAGATGCTCTCGAGCCAGGAAATCGGGACCATGATCACCGCGCTGGGTACGGGGATCGGCCACGATGAGTTTGATCTGTCCAAGGCCCGCAACCACAAGATCATCATCATGACCGACGCCGATGTGGACGGCTCGCACATCCGGACCCTGCTGTTGACCTTCTTTTTCCGGCAGATGCCGCAACTGGTGGAAGCGGGCTATCTCTACATCGCCCAGCCACCGCTTTACCGGGCCAAACGGGGCCAGTCCGAGACCTATCTGAAGGACGACAAGGCGCTGGAGAACTATCTCAACCAGAACGGCGTCGATGGCGCGACCCTTCGCCTCGCCGATGGCTCGTCAATCATCGGTGCCGACCTCATTGGCGCGGTGGAACGTGCTTGCGAAGCGCGTGGCCTGATCGATGTTCTGACCCGACGGGTCGGCTCGCGCATGGTCGTCGAGCAATGCGCCATCGCCGGCGTCATGGGCCCGCAAGGCTTCGACCATGCCGAGGAGGCCGCCACGTTCATCGCGCAACGCCTGGATCAGTTGTCCGACGACATCGAGCGCGGCTGGACCGGCACGTTCGACGCGGAACGCCAGGAGATGCGGTTCGAGCGCACCCTGCGCGGTGTCACCGAGCGCTATCGGATCGACGCCATGCTGATACGCACCCCAGAGGCGCGACGCCTCGATGCCATGACGGCGGACTTGCAGACGACCTATGGCAAGCGCGCCACTCTCGTGGTGAAGGACGAGGAATTCATCATCGACGGTCCGGTCGGCCTCGCCCAAACCATTCAGGATATCGGCCGCAAGGGCCTGACGATCAATCGCTACAAGGGTCTGGGCGAAATGAACCCGGACCAGTTGTGGGAGACCACTTTGGACGCCAATCAGCGGACCTTGTTGCAGGTCCGTATCGATCACGTTGAACAGGCCGGCGAGGTCTTCTCCACCCTGATGGGGGATCTGGTGGAGCCGCGGCGCGAGTTTATCCAGGACAACGCCTTGAAAGTCGCGAATCTGGACGTGTAACGCAGTGCAGGATGGCCGGCGGAGTCACTCTCCGTCACGCTTTTCCGTCCCGTCTTTCTCCCGCCGTTCCTTTTCTTCTCTTGCTTCGTCGAGGGCATCGTTGATCTGTTTGAAGCTCAGCGGCTTCAACACCTGACGGCGGCGCCGGTAGGATTCCGGAATGACGGCCCGCGTCACCGATAACACGACGTAGGTGATCGGGCGCACCACGAAAGACAGCGGCCACCAGAGAAAAGCCACCGGCCTGAACCAATGCGGAGAGGTCTCGCCAAGGGCGAGGATGGCCACTGCCGGCACTACCCAATAGGCGCCGTCGGCATAGCCGTTCCACCACCACCAGACCCAGATCAGCATCAGCACCGTCGCCACCGTCCGGGTCAGCGCGGTTTCCGGGGGCACGATGCGCGGGGCGTTAAGCTCTTCCTCCGGAATATCGGGAGGGCGGGTGAAGAATTCCGACATTACACGCTCGCCGCCAGGATCCGGCTGAGAGCCGACAAGTCCCGTCCGGTTTCCTGGCTCCAGTGGCTGAAGGCATCCTGAACCGCCGCCAGCGCGCTTTTTGAGGTCGGCGGCTTGTCCACCACGCCTTCGCGGATCAGCGCCGCGACCACATCCTTGGAAAGCACGAAAGCGGGTTTGCCCATGGATCGCATGACATACTGGCCGGTATTCCCGCCCAGCCGGCTGCCGCGTTTTTTCAGCATATCGAGCAAGCCGATGTAGTCCTCGTCGGGCCAGGCGGCGAAAACCTTGGCGGCGGAGCCGCCCTCCTCTGCGAGGGCCGTCAGAAACCCGGCATTCTCGATCGCCGACCGGATCTTCGCGCCGTTGCGCACGATGCGCGCATCGGAGATCAGCCGGTCCAGATCCTCGTCCCCGTACATCGCGACGCGGCGTGGCTCGAAACCCTCGAACGCGTCCTCGAAACCCGGCCACTTCGCTTCGATGACGGACCACACGAATCCCGACTGGAAGATCCGCTTGGTCATCATCGAAAGCCAACGGTCGTCGGGGATGGCCGCCAGTTCTTCCGGCGGGAGCGGGGTCGGCAGAAGCTGCTCCAGAGCCTCCATGCCCCCCTTGTTGGCGACGGCAAGCTCGAGGATGGGATGAAACGGCGCGACCATTCTGACTTTCCGGGAGTCCTCGGTTTCAGTGCGGCGGGGAACGGACCTTGACCTCGCTTGCGACGACGGCACTATGCGGAGAATTCGGCGGAAAGGAAACAGGGCATGCACGGCGCGACCCCTCGGCGACCGACACGTGAAAGCATGAACGCGTGAGCGCGCCCAGGATTCTCTGCGGCTGGGAGTTCGGCGCTGGCCTCGGCCATATCACCCGGCTGAAGCCGATCGTCACGGCCTTGCGAGACCAGGGCGCCGAGATCGTGGTGGCGCTGCAGGACCTGGACCGAGCCGATGCGTTTCTCGATCCCGAAACCGGGATCGCCTTGCCGGGGTTCAACGTCATCTCCGGGCCGCGCTGGGAGATGCCGCGCAATCCCGAGGCCCGAAAGATCCCGACCCACAGCTTCGCCGACGTGCTCAATCTCATCGGCTACGGCCGTCCCGCGGCCTTGGCGGCGCGGGTGGAAGCGTGGAGCGGCCTGCTCAGCGCGATCAACCCGCAACTGGTCATCGGTGATTTCTGCCCCACCCTCAGACTGGCCGCCCTCGGCCGGGTTCCGATGATGATGGTCGGCAATGGGTACACGATCCCCCCGCCAGGACGCCCGCTACCGCCGATCCGCCCCTGGCAGGACAAGCTGGAGGCCTTCAGCATCGAGCACGAACGGAAGATTCTCGAAGCCATCAATGCCGTTCTCGCCCGCCGCCGCGTAGCGCCGATCGGGTTTCTGGCGGACGCGCTGAACGGGGATGAGACCTGCGTTTTCTCGGTTCCGCTCGTCGATCCCTATGCGGCCTATCGCGAAGCGCCGCAGCTTCCCCCCTTCAATCTCCCCTCGGGAATGGCACCCTTGCCGGCCGAACAGCGCCGGGAGCGGGGTGTTTTCTTCTATATGCCGCGCGGTCAGCCTGAACTGGGCAAGGTCGTCGAGGCCATCAAGGCGGCGTCGGTGGATTGCGAGGCCTATATTTCAGATATCGGCCCGGATACCGCCGCCCGAGCCGCCGGCCCGGGTTTCAAGCTCCATCTGGAACCGCAGCCTTTCGGGAAAGTGATCCCCGAGTCCCGGCTCATCATCCATCACGGCGGGCTTTCCACGGCCATCGCGGCGGTCCAGGCCGGCACGCCGCAGCTGATCGTCCCTTGGAACCTGGAACATCTGGTGACCGCGAAGCAGGTCGAAACGCTGGGTTCCTCCGTCGTCACTCAGCAGGACTGGAACGCCAAGCGCATTGCCGACGCAATCAGGAAAATGGTGCGGGACAAGCCACTGGCGATCCGCGCCGCCCAGGCGGTGAACAAGGTGCAACTCGGATCGCCCGACGCGGCCCTCAAGCATGTCGTCGCACGCTGCGCCGCATTGATGGGATAGTTCAGGCCACGATGTTCCGTAGCGGCTGTCCGGCGCGGTAGCGGCGCAGGTTGTCGACGAAGATTTCCGCCGCCGACCGCTGCCAACCCTCCCAGACGCTGGAGACATGCGGGGTGAGGATGGCGTTGTCGAGATCCCAGAGCGGGCTTTCCGGATCCAGGGGCTCGCTGGAAAACACATCGATCACCGCGCCGCGGAGTCGGCCCCCGGACAGCGCATCGGCCAACGCGGCCTCATCGACGATATGGCCGCGCGCCATGTTGATCAGCAAGGCATCGGGCTTCATCGCCGCGATCGCCGCCGCGTCGAACCAGCCGCGCGACGCCTCGGTCAGCGGGATGGCCAGGACCACCACGTCGGCTTCCGCCACGGCGCGATGCAAGGCATCGGGCCGGTAGACCTGTTCGATCCCTTCGACCGGCCCGCCGGAATGCCGCAAACCGGTCACTCGCATGCCGATCGCCTTGGCGAGGCCGGCAATCGCCCGGCCGATGGGGCCGAGCCCGATCATCAGCAGCGTGCCGCCGGCAGCCGGCCGGACCGGCTTTTCGGCCCAGCGCCGGGCCTGACGGTCGGCGATGTATTCAGGGAATCTGAAATTATGGGCGAGGACCGCGCCGATCGCATATTCCGCCATGACCTTGGCTTGAAAACCGGCGCAGTTCGTCACAATCACCCGCTGCCGGTCCCAGGGCGCCAGATGGTCGCTCCCGGTGCCCGAGATATGCACCCATCGAAGCGACGGCAAATCGATGAAGGCCTCGCGTGGATAGGGATTGCCGGCGAACCGGAAGTTCATCACCACATCCGGCTCGAACGCCCGTGCCGCGTCGGCGAGGTCCGCATAACGGTCGTGGAAGAGATATCTGACCCCGGTCTCAGCCTCCAACAGGTCGCGATACTGATGCGACTGGTCGTCATGGACCAGTACGCGAATCCCGCGCGTCCCGCCGCTGGACAGCTTTTCCGCCATGGTTCTTCTCCAGAATCCTTCCCGGAAACGAAGGTCGCGGCAAAACCCGGTTCGCGCAAGACCGCTTTCCCGTTGACCCGGCGCTCCAACCACCGTTTCCTTGGACTCTCCCTCACCCTTGCCTGGAAGCCCGCATGACCTGGATCGCCACCGTCGCCTACCAAGACGCCAAGGGCCGGCTGAAGACCCTGTACGATAGGGTCAAGGGGCCGGACGACAATGTCGACAACATCATGATGGCCCATTCCCTGCGCCCGCATTCCATGGAAGGGCACATGCACCTCTACAAATATGTGCTGCACCATTCCGGCAACCAGGTGCCGAAATGGTTTCTGGAGGCGCTGGGTGTCTATGTCAGCCTGCTCAACGGCTGCGCCTACTGCGTCGAGCATCATTTTGCCGGGCTGACCCGGCTGTTGGGGGATAAGGCACGGGCCGACACCATGCGCGCGGCCTTGCAGGCCGACCGACCGCAAGACGCCTTCGACGGCGCCGAGCTTGCCGCGATGCGCTATGCCCGGGCGCTTACCCGCGAGCCGGCGGCCATGCGCGAGGACCTGGTCGCCGCCATGCGCGCGGCGGGAATGGACGACGGCCGCATCCTGGAGGTGAACCAGGTGGTCAGCTATTTCGCCTACGCCAACCGCACCGTCCTCGGCCTGGGTGTCAATACCGACGGCGACGTTCTGGGCCTCTCTCCGGGGGATAACGACGACCCCGACAACTGGAGCCACGGGTAGGACGGAGGCCCCCTACCCGTTGGCCCGCTCCTTCAGCAATTCGTACACCCCGACGGTACCCGTATAAGTGACAAGGCCGGTTTCGGGGCGCCAGTGGTGGAGCTGGTAGCCCGGCGGCTCCGCTCGGACCCGGAAGGTCGACGGATCGGCCTGGTCGAGGTCGAACTGGAAGGCGGTTGCCGGACAGACGCTGACCGTTGTGCCGGCCCAGCCTACCGTCACGCCGCGGTGCATGTGGCCGCAGATCACCCGGACGATGTTCGGCGCGCCGGCGATCACGGCTTCCAGATCTTCAGCGCCGTCGATCCCCATCGCGTCGAACGGGCCGCCGGTCACGAAGGGCTGGTGATGCATCATGACAAGGGTGGGCGCCTCGCGGTTCTCCGCCAGGCGGCCGGCCAGCCATTCCAGCCGTTCTGCACAGAACCGTCCCGCGACCTCATATTCGATCACCGTATCCAGCGCGATGATCCGGACTGGGCCCGCCTCGATCACATAGTGCAGGAACCCGTCCTCGGGCAGATAGCCGTGACGTCCGAAGGCGGTCCGTATCGGCGCCCGCAGGTCATGGTTGCCCGGGATCACATAGGCGGGAATGCCGTGGCGCCCAAGTTCCCTGTCGAGCCACTCGTAGGCCGCGCTCTCGCCCGCGTCGGCAAGATCGCCGGTCAGCAGCAAGATGTCCGGGCGAACCGCCATCCGAGCCACGGTCGCGATGGCGGCGCGGGCATTGGCGAACGGATCGACTTTGCCATGGGCCGACTGACCCGGTACCCCGAGATGAAGGTCCGTGATCTGGGCGATCAGCATGAAGACGCTCTCTCCTTTTGACGCTCGGCACTCCGGGTATGGCGGGAGAAAATCATGACTTGTCCAACACATGATTAATACGGTTGAATAAAAAGCAGTTCTTGTTTTCGCGTGCCGACTCTTTACCTATCGGGCGCGACTCACTTAAACTCTGTTTCCAAGACGCATCTCAATTCGCGTGCGGCGGCCGGTTCGGGCCGCCCAAACGATGGTTGCAATGGAGGGGGAAATCCCATGGCCGCAATTCTAACAAGTCTTCGTAACACGATCATCGCCGGCATCGTGCTGACGATCATCATGATCCTGTTCGTCACCAACGTCACCGGCGAGGCCCTGTCCTTCGACCACGCCTATTTCGCCTTTTTCCTGCGCTGGCTGCACGTGCTGTCCGGTGTGATGTGGATCGGCCTGCTCTGGTACCTCAACTTCGTGCAGATCCCGAACATGCCGAATATCCCGGATGAGCAGAAACCGGCGATCGGCAAGGTGATCGCGCCGGCGGTGCTGTTCTGGTTTCGTTGGGTGCCATGGCGACGATCGTCACCGGCCTGATCCTGCCTGGATGAATGGCTATCTGGTGGAAGCGATCACCCTGGGTCTCGGCGAGAGCGGGACGCCGAGGGCAACCGCGATCGGCATCGGCATGTGGCTGGGCACGATCATGTGGTTCAACGTCTGGTTCGTGATCTGGCCGAACCAGCAGCGCGCCCTGGGCATGGTGGAAGCCGACGCCGACACCAAAGCGAAGTCGGCCCGGACGGCGATGCTGTTCTCGCGGACCAACACTCTGCTGTCCATCCCGATGCTCTACGCGATGGTTTCCGCGCAGAACATCTACTAAGCCGAAACGCCGCCGCTCCTAACGGAGCATGGCAGTCGGGAGCCGGCCCGTTACGGGGCCGGCTTCGTTTGCGGCGGCGGCGATAAAATGACCGGCCCTTCCGAGACCGCACGGACACCGCGCATGAACCAGCCGACGCGTCCCTCATGCCCTGGAACCCGGCGATATCATGCCCCGTCCGCCCTTAGCGCCCCCGGGGCGAGATCGTGGATACGAGTGCGCCGCCCATGGCCGGCCGGATCAATCTTCTGCTGCTTGCCGGCAGCAACACCGGCGCAGTCAGCGCAATCCTGGCGGCCCTCGCCGACCGGCGCGCCAGAATCGAAGCGGCCGGCGCGCGGTGCTTCTGGTGACAAGGCCGGGGCTCGGCGCGACCATCGGCGCCGGCGCGCCCGCACTCCGGTCTCGGCGGATCGCCCCTGGCGGGACCATCCGTGCGCGCGGCGGATATCGGAGAGCTGAAGGCCGGCGCGATGCGCCTTGTCGACTCCAGCGGCGATGCGTTCCGGCTGGCCGGGGTTGGACAGGAAACACCCGCGCTGATCGCGATCGGCACCAATCTTCATGTGATCGACGTGATCCCCGATCCGGGCCGTCCCGGCGCGATCGAGGACCTTATCGCGACGATCGAGCGCCGCGCCTCCGGTCAGGACGTTGTTTCGCCACCGCTGCACCCGCCGGTGCTCGCCGTGCCCGACGTCTTCAGCCCGGCGGATAATGCCCATCTCATTTCGATCTTTCACACCCGGGGCCAGGAATTCGTCGAGCCGGGTCATTCCGCGTTGGGTTCACGGACAACCGACTGCAAGATGCGGATCCCCGATCTCGGTCGTCAGGACCGGGTCGATCACTGGGTTGTCGAATCCGACACCCAGGCGCTGATCACGGACCGGCTGCGCGCCCGGCTGTTTCCGGAAATCCAGAAGGCCTTCAACTACCCGGTCACGCGGCATGAGCGATACCGAATCGCCCGCTACGAGGGACGACGCGGCGGCGAGGCGATGGGCCACCGGGACAATGTCGAGCCAACGGTGGCGCATCGCCGATTCGCGGTAACGATCAACCTGAACGCGGAAGAGTATGATGGAGCCGAACTTCGGTTTCCCGAATACAGCAACCAGCTTTACAAGCCCGCGTCCGGTACCGCGATGGTGTTTTCCTGCTCACTCCTGCATGAGGTGGTGGGGATGCGATCCGGGTCACGGTTCGCGATGCTGGCGTTCCTGTTCGGCGAAAGCTGAAACCAGTCGCCCGGCGCCGGCTGGTCATCAGGCGCAATGGACCTTAGGCAAGTTCAAGGTGAAATAGTCTTAAATATTTGATTTTCTTATGGTTTTACCCAGCGTTCCGCAAAAATGCGGCGGGTTGAACTGACCGCGCCAGACCAAACCTGAAACGTGGCGCGCCCGGGAGCATTCGAACCCCCAACCTCCTGATCCGTAGTCAGGCACTCTATCCAATTGAGCTACGGGCGCCCCCGCGGAACGAGGCCCGCGAAAGCTTGCGGAAGGTACTCAAAGCGATTTGCGATGGCAAGGGGAAGAAGGAAAAAAAGTCACGTGGCAAAACACCTTGTGGCGCGGAGTCGGTTTCTGTACTATCCCATTGAAATTCGCGGCTTACGGTCACGTAGTGGGGGGTGGATTCATCGCACGGAAAGGATCGGTCGGCATACCGATCCATCGGGGTTGAATCCTAAATACACGCGTGTGATCGGTTGAGATGGTGCGTCGCGTCGTCGGACTGGTCGCCGGTTGTCCGAGATGACCGCGGAAACGAAAACAGAATGCCAGGGTGATGGCGTAAAATGGTCCAAATCCGGTTGCCGATCGCCGTTTTGAGCACGGTGTTAATGCTCGGGGGCTGCTCTTTTTCCACCGATGCGCTTTGGCCGTCCCTTTCGGGTGACGCGCCGTCTTCGTCGTCCCCGGCGGCTGGATCCAGTGCCCAGGTCGTCCCCATTAAACCCTCCGAAGGTGAAGCTGCGGGTCAGCCTCTCGTCAATCCGAGTGTCGGTCAGGCGCCGCCTCGGCTCGGTAGCACGAATTTTCAGGTCGAGCCGCCGCGCGCCGGCCAGGCGACCGGAACCTTTGTCGGCAACAAGGTCGCGCAGCTGCGTGATGACCTGACGCGTCTGCAGGCTTCGATCAGCAAGGAAAATGCCGACCTTCAAGCGGTCCGCCAGCAGACCATCGCGAACGCCCAGGGCTATCATTCCCAGGTGGCGGGTATCCGTTCGCGCCTGCAGCTGGGCACGACCCCGGGCAATCCGCAATTGGTCAGCGCCTGGAACCAGTCGCAGATCGAGCTTGAGAAGATCAACACCGATATCGGCCGCATGAACGCGCTTTCCAACCGCGTCGCGGCGGATGCGGCCATGTCGAGCTATCTGCTGGAGGCGACGCGGGCGGCTTTCGGCCTGTCCGGCGCGATCGACGAGGACCATCGCCAGCTCGAAGTGCTTGAAGATGACGTGAACCGCACGGTCGTGCTGATCGATCGCCTGCTGACCGAACTCAGCGACGATATCCGCCGGCAGTCCAACTATGTCTCGACCGAGCGCAATGATCTGAACACCCTGGCTCTGGCGATCAAGAATGGCGAGTTCTTCGGACCCAGCCTGGCGAGCACCGCCTATACCCATGCCAATTCCCGGCCGACCGTGGGCGGCATCGCGCGGCCGAGTGTGCGTTCCGATGCCCGGCGGCCGCTTGTGGTGATCCGTTTCGACCGTCCGGACGTCAACTATCAGCAGGCCCTGTACACGGCGGTGAACCGGGCTTTACAGCGTCAGCCCGACGCCGCCTTCGATCTCGTGTCTGTCAGCACGCTCTCCGGCGGGACGGCGCAATCCTCGCTCAATGCCAGCAGCGCGCGGCGGAACGCACAATCGGTGCTGCGCGCCCTTGTCGATATGGGCCTCCCGCCAAGCCGGGTTTCGCTGTCCGCGACCACGGCGCCGAGCGGCGGCAACGAAGTGCGTCTTTACGTCCGTTAACGGATCCTCTGTCCCGAGCCGGGTGATCCGCCGTTACGCACCGTGCGTAACGAGGTCGCATAGTCGCGCCGAGGGTCCGGAGGATGGGGCGTTTCAAGCAAGTTTTCGTTTTCTTGATCATCGCGACGGCTGTCTTAGCCGGCTCTCGGGCCAGTGCCGGTGACGATGCGGTGGGAGAGCGGGACGCCGCGTTGATCCGCGACGTCATCGAAAGCCAGCTTGACGCGTTGCGCCGCGACGACTGGACTGAAGCCTTCGGCTATGCCGCTCCCTTCATTCAGCAGAAATTCGGTTCTCCCGACACGTTCCGGCGCATGGTCATGGGTGGCTATTCCATCGTGCACCGCCCGCGCGTGGTAACCTTCAAGTCGCTCGAGACCATCGGCGGCCGCCCGGCCCAGGCCGTGCTGATGACCGGGACGGATGGGAAATCCGCGATGGTCATCTACTTCATGGAGAAATTGACGGAGGGGCCCTGGCGGATCGGCGGCGTCTCGGTCATTCCGCTTGCCGATCTCAGCGCCTGATTTGGCCGCGTTCCACCCGCGCGGGGATTGCCATCGCCCGCGCTTCCGGATTAAGTGACGGCTCGATACCCGGCGCGGAACGGAACGGAGGCGGAGCGTGAACGACACGGCGGATGTTAGCTACTCGAAGGCGTTCCCCGTCAGTTGGGAGGAGCTGCACAGAACAGCCAAGGCGCTCGCCTGGAGACTGTTCGAAATGAAGCCGTTCAATGGCGTGATCGCGATCACCCGGGGCGGGTTGGTACCCGCCGCCATCGTCGCGCGGGAGCTCGAAATCCGCGTCATCGATACCATCAGCGCCATCAGCTATCAGGACAACGCGGTCGAAAAGATCGAAGAGCGCTCGCGCGGCGATGTCCGCATCATCAAGCCCACCTCCATGACCGAGGACGGCGAGGGCTGGCTCATCGTCGACGATCTGGTGGATACCGGGGAGACCGCGAAGGCGGTCCGGGCCCTGCTGCCGAAAGCCCATTTCGCGACCGTTTACGCCAAGCCGGCCGGCCGGCCCCTGGTCGACACCTTCGTGACCGAGGTCAGCCAGGACACCTGGATCTATTTCCCCTGGGACCTGGAACCGCGGCCGGTCGAGCCGATCGTCGTCGTCAAGCGTTAGGGCGATTGGCCGGCAGATCGAGGTGGAACTCGGTTCCCTGGCCGTTTGATTCCGTCAATGTCAGATCGCCGCCATGGGCCAGCGCGATGTCGCGTGCGATCGCGAGGCCGAGCCCGGCCCCGTCCTTCTTCGTCGAGGCGTGGAACGGCTGAAAAAGCTGGTTTCTCAAGCCCTCCGGTATCCCGGGACCGTCATCGGCAATGGCGAGAACGAAACGCTCCTCGACTCCGGCACGGCGAACCACAAGTTGGCTCGCTCCGGCGGCCGCCGCATTATTCGCGAGGTTCGAGAACACCCTGAAAAGCTGATCCCGGTCGGCGCGCAGGGTCTCTGTTGCCAGTCCCGGATAGTCGATCGAAAAGGGCTCAAGCTGTCCGGCCTGAACCTCTGCTTCGACGTCATGCAGAAGATCGGCGATCGGGAACTCGGAGATTTTCAGCGCCTGGGTACCGCGCGCGAAATTGATGGTTTGCGAGCACAGACGCGCCGCGCGGTCTATGGCGCGGATCAGCGGTGGGGTTATGCGCCGGACGTTCTCGTCCTGGCTTTCGGCGAGACGGTCCGAAATCAACGTGGCCGTGGCCAACATGTTGCGCAGATCGTGATTGATCTTGTTGACGGCGGTCCCGAGCGCCGCCAGACGGGTGCGCTGGCGCAACGCGGCCCGCAACCGCGATTTCATTGACGCCAGCTCGTCCACCGCGATACCGATCTCGTCGGTCCGGCCGTCCGGCGTGATATCGCTGGAATAATCGCCGGGATTTCCACGGAACGCGATCAGACTGGCGGTGATCTGGCGCATCGGGCGGACCATCAGCCATTGCAGCGACAGGAACACCAGCGCCGCGGTGATGAGCGAGATGATCACCGACAGGTTGAGGATGCGCCAAGAATAGTCATACATCGCGAGCCGCATCGGGGTCTCATCCAGCTCCACCGCCAAAAGCACGTTCTGGTCCTTGGGCGACTCGCCGATCACCCGGATGATCCGGTTCTCCCTTTGGGAGAGAGCCATCATGGCGTCGAAGATCAGCTCGACGGCCTTGTGGTCGCGCAAATCGTATTCGGCGTCGACGCTCCGGTCCGACGGCCGGGCGATGGCGCGGGCATTGTCGCCGGGCGTGCGGGCGACGATGCTGTGCGCTCCGGCATGGGACAAGAGCTGATCGGCCAGTTCCTCGGTAACCATGCGGTCCGGTGCCGCCTGCAGGGCCAGGGCCGCGAGATGCGCGGAGGCCAGTCTTTCCTCGAGATACATCAGCCGAAAGCGCGCGATCGACGGCGTATAGATCAGGACCTCGGAAAGCATCACGAAGAACGCCGTCAGGATCAGCAGTCTAAAGGACAGGCTTCTAAGGAAAGGCGCCATGGTCGGACCCGTCGCGGAATCGCTTCGTCAGTCTAAGCCGATTTAGCCACACTATCCGAACCAGCGCAGGAAGCGGACGATTTTCCGGACCCGGTCGCTGAAGAGCTTCGGCGTATAGAAACTTCCGGCGGCGCGCTTGTTCGCTTCGCCCAGGGTCGGATAGGGCAGGATCACGCCCGCGACGGCGCCGATCTTGAGTTTCTGCTGGATTGCCAGACACCAAAGCTGAATCAACTCACCGGCATGCGCGCCGAGGATCGCCGCGCCGAGGATCCGGCCCTTGGGTGTGACGATCACCTTCACCAGGCCTTTTGTATCACGCTCCGCCTGCGCCCTGTCGTTTTCGGCGAAGGGCCAGCGCAGCACCTGGATCGTGCCGTGCGACGCTCGGGCCTCGGCCTCGGACAATCCCACCGATGCCAGCTCCGGATCGCAATAGGTGACCCAGGGGACGGCGCTGTAATCGACCTTGGCCGGCATTCGGAACAGCGCGCGCCGGATTGCGATCCCGGCGTGATACCCGGCCATGTGCGTAAACTGATACGGTCCGGCGACATCGCCGATCGCCTGGACCCTCGGATTGGTGGTCCGCAAGCCCGCATCAACGGTGATGCCCTTGGGCGTCCAGGCGATTCCCGCCGCCTCGAGATCGAGCCCTTCCATGGTGGGCTTGCGGCCGGCGGCGACCAGAATATGGCTCGAGGTGAGCTCGGAAGTTTCCTCGGCATCCGGGGCGCCGATCGTGGCGACCACGCCGCCGCCCTCGGGATAGTCGACCCGGCGGACCTGCATGCCTTCCAGAATCTCAATGCCGTCTTCGCCGAGACGCCGGCGCAGCAGATCGACGAGTTCAGGGTCGTCCTTGGCCATGATCCGCGCCATTTCGACCACCGTCACCTTGGAGCCGAGATTCCGGAACGCCTGAGCCAGTTCGATCCCGATCGGCCCGCCGCCCATGATCAGCAGATGCTCGGGCAAAACCGAGACGGAGAATATCGTTTCATTGGTCAGATACGGCCCGTCGGCGAGTCCGGGAACCGGCGGGACCATCGGCGTCGATCCCGTGGCCACGACGATGCGGCGCGCACGCACCCTGACTCCGCCTCCCTCGACGGTCCGCGGCCCGGTGAACTTGGCGTGGGATTGGATGACCCGCACCCCTAAGCCTTCGAAACGCTCCACCGAATCCATCGGCGCGATCGCGTCGATCACGCCCTGGACATGCGCCTTGACCGCGGTGAAATCCGCGTGGCTCGGTTGCGAGACGATGCCATAGCGGGCGTCGCCCCGTTGCCGCGCCAAAGCCTTGCCAGCCGCCAACAGCGCCTTGGAAGGAACGCAGCCGTGGTTAAGGCAGTCGCCGCCCATCTGGCCGCCTTCAAACAAGACGACCTCGGCCCCCATCTGCGAGGCGCCGGCCGCGACCGAAAGACCACCCGCACCCGCGCCGATTACACAGAGATCCGCGCTTATCTCTTCACTCATCTTCACCTTCCGGTCGCCATGCCGCTCGAATGGTTCCAAAATCCATCCTCCCGCGCCACTCACCTTGGCGTGAATCGGGTGTCCCGCCAAGCGGCCGGTGACATTGACTTGGCCGGATCGAGCCGATATACACCCCTCCGCACTCGCCCTGGCGAAAAGAAATCTGTCGACGGAGTACCTACCGTGAAACGGACCTATCAACCGAGCGTCCTGGTGCGAAAGCGCCGGCACGGCTTCAGATCCCGCATGGCGACCGTGGGAGGCCGCCGGGTCCTCAGGGCGCGCCGCGCCAAGGGCCGGGCCAAGCTGAGCGCCTGAACACGCGACGTCGACGACGTCGCATGATGGGGCATCCATGCAAAGCATTGCCAAGGCGCCGCTCGGGCGTCTGATCAAGAGACCGGAATTCCTGAGGGTCGCCAAGGGGCGGCGCAAGGCGGTCGCGCCCGGGCTGGTGTTGCAGGGATTGCCGACACCGCCCGATGCCGTGGGCCCGCTTCCCCGCATTGGATTTACCGCCAGCAAGAAAGTGGGGAACGCCGTGGCGCGCAACCGGGCAAAGCGCCGCCTGCGGGCCGCTGTCCATGAGGTCATCGGCGCGCGCGCCGGGGAAGCAATGGATTACGTGGTGATCGCGCGGGCCTCAACGGTCGTATGCGACTATGCCGACCTGGTGAAGGACTTGCGCGGCGCCCTTGACCGGGTATCCCGACCGTCCGGCGAGCGGCAGTCATGAGTGGCGCGGACCAACCGAGGTCGCCCGGACTCACGGTGCTGGCATGGGCCGTCAAGGCGCCGATCTGGGTCTATCGGCTGACCTTGTCGTTCTTTATCGGACGGTCCTGCCGCTTTCATCCCACCTGTTCCGCCTACGCCCTGGAAGCGGTTGACGCGCACGGTCCCGTGCGCGGCACGGTCCTGGCGCTGAAACGGATCGGGCGCTGTCATCCCTGGGGCGGCTCTGGACTGGATCCGGTTCCCCTTTCCACCGACACCACGTCTATGCAAACCGGGCGATTCAAGACATGAGCGACCAGAAGAACATGATCATCGCCATCGCATTGTCGCTGGTGATCCTGCTCGGTTTTCAGTTCCTGTACGAGTTTCCGAAGGCCGAGAAGGAAAAAGCCCGACAGGAACAGCTTGCGGCGAGCCAACCTGCCCAGACCGGTGGGGCGGGCGGCACCGCGCCGACCCCTGGGGCGCCGGCGCCTTCGGTATCCGCGCCGGGAGGCGGAGTCAGCGCGCCGGCCGTGGCGCCTTCCGTGCTTACCGCGGCGAAACGGGCGGAGGCTTTGAAGGCGACGCCGCGTATCCGCATCGAGACACCGTCGCTGGCCGGATCGATCTCGCTCAAGGGCGGACGTATCGACGATATCGTGCTGAAGAACTACCGGGAGACCATCGACGCCGCCTCGGACGTTATCCATCTGTTGAGCCCGATTGGCGCGCCGAAATCCTATTACGCGGATTTCGGCTGGGTGGCGGCCGCCCCCGAGACGAAACTGCCGGGAGCGGACACGGTCTGGACC
This sequence comes from Alphaproteobacteria bacterium, assembly GCA_038146985.1. Lineage (GTDB taxonomy): Bacteria > Pseudomonadota > Alphaproteobacteria > Thalassobaculales > Thalassobaculaceae > JADHLJ01. The sequence continues at coordinate 66,112 of JAYQSQ010000017.1, read as the reverse complement.
TCGGATCGGGGCGAGCTTACCCCGTCCAGTCCGGTCACCCTGTCCTGGGACAATGGCCAGGGTCTGGTGTTCGAGCGGGTTTTTGCCATCGACGAGAATTACATGGTCACCACCACCCAGCGGGTGAGGAACTCCGGGACCACGGGCGTCACCCTGTTTCCCTTCGGCCTGATTTCCCGGGCCGGTACGCCGAAGACTTTGGGTTTCTACATCCTGCACGAGGGACCGTTGGGGGTTTTCGACGGCACCCTGCGCGAGATCGACTATGACGATCTGCAGAGCGACGGAAAAATCGAACAGAATGCCATCGGCGGCTGGATCGGCATCACCGACAAATACTGGCTGACCGCCCTGATTCCCGACCAGAGCCACGCGATGAAGTATCGTTTCGTGCACTCGATCAGCAATCAGGACGACCGCTATCAGGTCGACTATCTCGGATCCGAGGCCCGGATCGAGCCCGGTCAGACCCACGAGCGGGTAAGCCGCCTGTTCGTCGGCGCCAAGGAAGTCAAACGCCTCGACGCCTATGAAGAAGACCTGGGCGTCGCGAACTTCGACCTGGCCGTCGATTTCGGCTGGTTCTACTTCCTCACCAAGCCGTTCTTCTATGCGATCTCGTGGCTGAACAGCCATCTCGGCAATTTCGGCCTGGCGATTCTGGCGTTCACGGTCGTCGTCAAGGCGGTGTTCTATCCGTTGGCCAACAAGTCCTACAGGTCGATGGCCAAACTGCGGGAACTGACCCCCAAGCTGCAGACCTTGCGCGAGCAATACGGCGACGACAAGGTCCGCCTGAACCAGGAAATGATGGCGCTGTACAAGTCGGAAAGAGTCAATCCGGCCGCCGGGTGTCTTCCGATCCTGGTGCAGATCCCGGTCTTCTTCGCGCTCTACAAGGTCTTGTTCGTCAACATTGAGATGCGCCACGCGCCGTTCTACGGCTGGATCAAGGACCTGTCGGTCGCCGACCCGACATCGATTTTCAACGGCTTCGGCCTGATCCCCTGGACGCCGCCGGAATTTCTCCTGATCGGCGCCTGGCCGGTGTTCATGGGGCTGACCATGTGGCTGCAGCAGCGCCTAATCCCCAGCCCACGGACCCGGTGCAGGCCAAGATCTTCATGTTCCTGCCGCTGTTTTTCACCTTCCTGCTGGGAACCTTCCCGGCGGGTCTGGTGATCTACTGGACCTGGAACAACCTGCTGTCCATCGCCCAGCAGAAGCTGATCATGTACCGCATGGGTGTGAAGTAAGGCGCTTGCATGAACGAAGCCGTCATGACCGGGGAGAGCGCGGTCGGCGACTACACGGAAGCCGAGTTGGAGCGCGGCCGGCTGCTTTTCGCCCGCGAGTGCAGCTTTGTCATGGGCACCGCGATCCTGGATCAATTGCCTGACGCGGCCCTTCCGGAAATCGCTTTCGCCGGCCGTTCCAATGTCGGCAAGTCGAGCCTCGTCAACGCCCTGACGGGACGCAAGACCCTGGCGCGCACCTCGAACACGCCTGGGCGAACCCAGCAGTTGAACTTCTTCGACCTCGGCGGGCAACTGATGCTGGTGGATCTGCCGGGCTATGGTTTCGCCAAGGTCTCCAAGACCCAGGTCGAGGCCTGGACCCGAACCCTGAAGGCCTTCCTGCGCGGCCGCGTCACCTTGCGGCGCGCCTGCCTGCTGATCGACTCGCGCCATGGCATCAAGGAGCTGGATCGCGAGATGATGGACATGCTGGACGAGGCAGCCGTGGTCTATCAGGTGGTCCTCACCAAGATCGACAAACTGAAAAAAGGTGAGCTTGAGACCCGTGAGGCCGACGTCGCAGCCGAACTCGCGAAGCGTGCCGCGGCGTTTCCCGTGCTCGCGCTCACCAGCTCCGAGAAAGGGACCGGCGTGCCGGAGCTGCGCGCCGATCTTGCAAAATTGACGACATGGTAAACCGCATCCGATACACAGGCGGCGCCGAACCGGCCCGTCTCGATAACAGGAGATTCCCCATATGAGCCCAACCGACGCGGAAGCCCGGGCCGACTGGCTCGAAAAGGCGAATATTCTTACCGACGCCCTGCCCTTCATGCGGCGCTACAGCGGGCGCAACGTGGTGGTCAAGTTCGGCGGCCACGCCATGGGCGATCCGGATCTTTTCAAAACCTTCGCCGCCGACATGGTGCTGCTGAAGCAGGTCGGCTCCAATCCTCTGGTCGTGCATGGCGGCGGCCCGCAGATCGGCGACATGTTGAAACGCATGGCGATCAAAAGCGAGTTCATCGACGGGCTGCGGGTCACCGATCGTGCAACCGTCGAGATTGTCGAGATGGTCCTGGCCGGATCCATCAACAAGTCCATCGCGGCGGCGATCAATGAGGCCGGCGGACGCGCCGTCGGGATTTCCGGCAAGGACGCCAATCTGATCAAGGTTACCAAGCTCACCCGTACCAAGGTCGATCCTGACAGCAATATCGAGAAGATCGTCGATCTCGGCTTCGTAGGCGATCCGAGCGATGTGGATGTCTCGCTGCTGCAGACGCTTGCCGCCGGTGGCTTCATTCCGGTGATCGCTCCGGTGGGATTCGGCGATGACGGCGAGACCTACAACATCAACGCCGACACGGCGGCGGGCGCCATCGCCGGCGCCTCCGACGCCAGGCGGATGCTGATGCTGACCGACGTGGAAGGCGTGCTTGATTCAAACCGGGAGTTGATCCCCGAGCTCACCGTGGCCGAGGCGCGCGCGCGGATGGCCGACGGGACGATCACCGGCGGCATGATCCCGAAGGTCGAGACCTGCATCGAAGCCGTCGAGCGCGGCGCCGAGGCGGCGGTGATCCTCGATGGACGGGTGCCGCACGCGGTGCTGCTCGAGCTCTTCACCAGCCAGGGGCACGGCACCATCATCCGGGCATAAAGCAGATCACCTCTTAACGCGATCACATCGTGATCACGACGAGAGATGTGAAGATGCTCCAACTTGTGGAATTCGAGAGCGGGCAAACACGGGCCGCGCTTGGTCATGGCGCGTCGTAGTCGCCGTCGGCCACAAGGTCGATCTGCCAGTTCATGTCGTCGTCGGTCAATGGGAAGCGGCCGTCCTGGTCCGGACGTATCGCGCTCCGTGGTTCGATGTTGCCGAGCCGGAGTTGCAGTTGCAGCGCAAAGGCCATGTTCAGGCCGGCCTTCCAGGCAAGCGCGGTCATCGCCTTCGCGTTGCGTGAACTGACCAGGCTGTGGACCACCGGCTCGTCCAGGCCCGAACGAAGCGACAGCGCCGCCATGAGGAAGGCCCGCGGTCCGGACGCCAGGGCGACCGACACCATCTTGTCCGTCAACTGTCCGTTGTTGTGCAACCGGACGGCGGAGTTGCGCTCGTCGACCGCATTGTCGCTTTCAAGGCCGATGGCGGCTTGCGGGTCTTCCTCGATACGCCGGGCCAGCTCCTCACTGAGGAGCCCGCTGGTTTGGTCGTCCAGTTCATTTCGGCGCTTCAGTTCCGCCACCAAGGCCAAGGCGACGAACTTCGCCAGTTTAAGCGCATTGGCGGAGGACAGGCGTGGTCGGCGCACCAAAGGTTCATGCAGGCCGGGACGCTTGGCCGCGGTCTCGATCAGCCGGTCCAGGGTCTCCTCTCGGATCTGCGCCGACTCGTTGCGCAGAAGCGAGACGATGGCCGGTTCTTCGTCGGTGTCGATGATGGCGTCGGAAACCTCGGTCGACACTTCCCAGCGCCGGGAAATCGCGGCCACCGCGCCTTGAACCGGCGGGCTGGCGATGATCTCTATCAGAACCTCATCGCTGAGCAGCGGCGAGTGCTCCAGCAACGGTCCGGAAACCGACAAGTCACTATCATGGGCCAGCGTCTCGATCACCCGGCTGACCACCTCGGGCGGCGCCATCGGCACGTCCTTCAGGGTCGTGGAGATCATCGCACGCACCCGCGCCATTTCGTCATGCGCCAGGGTTTCCAGGACCTCGACCGTCATCTTGCGGATCGTCGCGCGTTCCTCGTCGCCGAGTTCGGGGGTGAGGCGGGCGATCTTCCCGGCCAGTTCCGAACGCACCTCGATATCGTCGTCCCGCGACAGAAAACTGTCGGCATGGCGCGGGGTTGCCGGATTGCGGGCCACGGCCAAGCGCACCCGGGCGTCTTCGTCCTCGGCGAGGAAATAGAGGATTTCCGGCGCGACATTCTCGCCCGACGCCAGCTTCAGACGTTCCTCGGCATCCTCGCTTTCGGCGATCCGCATGGCCGCTTCATAGGCGGGCTCGCCGGGCCGGGGCGTGCTCATGAGCGAGACGATCCGCCGGCAACCTTGTCCGCGCTTCGGGGCGCGGCGGCGGGAGCGACCGCCAGGGCATTCTTGCCGCCGCGCTTGATGGCGTACATCGCGGCATCGGCGCGCGCGGTCAGTTCCTCCAAGGTCTCGCCGCTCTCTGGGTCGAACGCGGCAAGGCCGATCGACATGCCCAAGGGCCGGTCGGGATCCACAAGGAAAGGCGCGAAAATCACCTTGTCCGACAGCAGGTCATGGGCCCGTGTTTCGGCCAGGGCGATATCGACGCCGTCGAGCCAGACGGCGAACTCGTCGCCGCCCAACCGGGCCACGAGATCGTCCGTACGGACCGCGGACCGCAAGGCTCTGGCGACCGCGATCAGCGCTTCGTCGCCAGCCTGATGGCCAAGCTTGTCGTTCACCTGCTTGAAGTTGTCCAGATCGACATAGGCCAGAACGCCGGCAACCGCCCGCCTGTCGTCGCCGGGTTCGACACGGGCCCGGACCCGCTCGCTGAAAGTGCGCCGGTTCAGCAGGCCAGTCATCGGATCGGTCGTGGACAACTCCTCCATCTGCTCGTGCGTGGCGACTTGCTGAAGCGCGATGCCGACCTGGCCGGCGATGGCGATCACGAGCCGGACCTCCTCGTCGTTCCAAGGCAGGCTCGGCGCCCGGCGCCAGAGCAGGACCGCGCCATTGACCGTATGATGGTAATGGGTCGCGTGCGCGATCGCCCTGTAGTCGCCCATGTCCCGCGCCGCCGGGCTTTCCATGGCTTGGCCCAGATTCAGCACCGGGTCCGCCGGAGGATCGCCGAAGGTGCTCGCCTGGCGAAACCCGCCACGGCTGTCGGCGCGCAGGATCTGGCATCCGTCCGCCGAGAGCGCCCGGGAGATCGCCATGGTCGCGGACCGCAGCATCGCCGCCGGCTCGATCTCGTCGCGAATGGTGCGCACGATATAGGCCATGAGCCTTTCCCGGTTCTGCGAGCGGGCCAGGGCCGCGTCGCGCGCCAGGGCCTCGGTCACATCGCGGCAGACACCTCGGACGCCATGCCAGACGCCTTGCTCGTCGAGCAGCGGCAAAGCCGAGGCGATGAGGTTCGCGTACTCCCCGTCCGGGCGACGGAAACGGAACTCCGCGTCATACATGGGCCGGCGGGTCGTGAACGGCAGATCCACATCGACATCCTCGGGACGCTCGACGAAACTTGCCGCTTCCTGGCCGACAAGATCGTCCGCGCCATACCCCAGCGCGCCGCCCGGCGAGACGAAGACGAAGGTACCGCGCTCGCCGGTCTCCCAGGCGAAGTCGGATGAAATCTCCACCAGGTCCTTATAGCGCTGGCGCGATTCGACCAGGGTCGCGCGCAGGTTGTCATCAAGCGATACATCCCGCCCCATCAGCAGTAGATGGGCCCCGCCGTCCAGCGGGATCGCGGCGAGATCGGTGGTCACCCCCTGTTCCGGATCGGAGATCTTGAGACTGTCCGAGGTGACGCTCCCGGAAAAGGCCGTGCCGATGAAGGCCGTAAGGCGATCCTGGGTCCCGGCGATCATCCCGTGGATGATACTCAACGCCGCGGGATTGCCGGCGACAACCTCCTGCTCCGGGTTCAGGAGAAGGACCGGCCCCTGAAAGCCATGCAAGGGGCCTTCATCCTGAAGCATCATCGAGATAGCCGTCGCCTCGGGTCCCAGCGGATCGGTCGACGCGGTGTCTTCCTCCCGTGCGGCGGCGGATTCCGATTTGTCACGGGGCATCGGTTCACCATCTTTGTACGCTTTAAAATCTAACACGGGAAATTGGTTCGGCGAACAACCTACGACCTTGCCATCGCCGGTCGTTCATTCCAGGGTGGCGCCATGATAAGCGACGACCAGACCAAGAACCCTCCCGCGGTTGATCCGAACGGCGTGTCCTGCTGGGTGTTCGATCTCGACAACACGCTTTATCCGCAGGCCTCGAACCTTTTCGCGCGGGTTTCCCGGCGCATGACCCTGTTCATCCAGCGCGAGTTCCGCCTGCCGGAAGACGAGGCCCGGGCCTTGCAGAAGCATCTGTTCCTGAAACACGGCACCACGATGCGCGGCCTCATGGTCGAACACGACATGGACCCGGTCCGGTTCCTCGAAGACGTTCATGACATCGATGTCAGCGACATGATGCCGGACCCCAGATTGGCTGACCTCATCGCAAGGTTGCCGGGCCGCCGGGTGATCTTCACCAACGGTTCGGTTCCGCATGCGGACCGGATCACCCGCCAGCTCGGGATCGATCATCTTTTCGAAGGGACGTTCGATATCGTCGCCGGCAATTTCATTCCGAAGCCGGACCCCCGGCCCTACCACGACATGATCGCGCGTTTCGGCATCGATCCGACCCGTGCCGTCATGGTCGAAGACATGGCGAAGAACCTGAAACCGGCGGCGGAGCTCGGCATGACGACGGTCTGGCTGAGGCACGATCTGGAATGGTCGAGCGAGGGTGCCAAGGGTGGCCATGTACACCATGAAATCGCCGATCTGACGGCGTGGCTGGAGCACATCACCGGCGCCGGCGAGGTCGGTTGACAGCTATGCAGGCGGCGCTCATTTTGTGCGCCGATTTACAATCAAGAGACGGAAAGCCGAGACCATGAGCGACACGCAACTCGAAACGGCCATCGAACAAGCCTGGGAAGACCGCGACTCGATCTCGCCCGCCACCAAGGGCGAGGCGCGGAACGCGGTGGAGGCCGCGCTCGAGGCGATGGATTCCGGCAAAAGCCGCGTCGCAACCCCGCTCGGCGATCACAAATGGCACGTCAACCAGTGGCTGAAGAAGGCGGTGCTGCTGTCGTTCCGCCTGAACGACATGGCGGCCATTCCCGGAGGACCGACCGATCCGAGCCGTGGCGCGTCGAGCTGGTGGGACAAGGTGCCGTCGAAATTCGCCGGCTGGGGTGAAAACCGGTTCCGCGAGGCGGGGCTGCGGGCGGTGCCGAACTGCGTCGTCAGGCGGTCCGCCTATGTGGCACCGGGCGTGGTGCTGATGCCGAGTTTCGTCAATCTCGGCGCCTATGTGGACAGCGGCACCATGGTCGATACCTGGGCCACCATCGGGTCCTGTGCCCAGGTCGGCAAGAACTGTCATATCTCCGGCGGCGCCGGTATCGCCGGCGTGCTGGAGCCGATGCAGGCCAATCCGGTAATCATTGAGGATAACTGCTTCATCGGCGCCCGTTCCGAGGTCGCCGAGGGCGTGATCGTCGAGACCGGCTCGGTGCTCAGCATGGGCGTGTATATCGGTGCCTCGACGAAAATCGTGAACCGGGAGACCGGCGAGGTCACCATGGGCCGGGTTCCGGCCTATTCGGTGGTCGTACCCGGCGCCCTGCCGGGCAAGGCGATGCCGGACGGCAGCCCTGGCCCGTCGCTTTATTGCGCGGTCATCGTCAAGCAGGTCGACGAGCAGACCCGGGCCAAGACCTCGATCAACGAGCTTCTGCGCGATTGACGCAGATGAGCACGGCCGCCATCGACCCGGTACAGCTCAGCCAGCGCCTGATCCGCTGTCCGAGCGTGACACCGGTCGACGGCGGTGCCCTCGACGAGTTGCAGACCGTTCTCGAGGAACTCGGCTTCATCTGCCACCGGCTGACCTTTTCCGAGGAGGGCACACCGGACGTCGAGAACCTCTATGCGCGGTTCGGCACCGACGCGCCCAACTTCTGTTTCGCCGGCCATACCGACGTGGTGCCGGTAGGCGATGCCGGCGCCTGGACCATCGATCCCTTCGCGGGCGAGATCCTGGATGGAAATCTTTTCGGCCGGGGCTCGTCGGACATGAAGTCGGCGATCGCCAGTTTCATCGCCGCGGCCCAGAAATACATCACCGACCACGACGGAGCGCCTCCCGGCTAGATCAGCCTGCTGATCACCGGCGATGAGGAAGGGCCGGCGATCAACGGCACCGTCAAGGTCCTGGAATGGATGACGGAGAACGGCGAGATCATCGATTCCTGCATCGTGGGGGAACCGACCAACCCGGACGCACTGGGCGGCATGGCCAAGATCGGCCGGCGCGGCAGCTTCACCGGCTGGTTGACCGTTCATGGAACCCAGGGTCATACCGCCTATCCTCAGCTCGCCGATAATCCGCTGTCGCGTCTGGTAAAGATGATGGCGCCACTGGCCGAGGAGCAGCTTGATCAGGGCAGCCCGTTGTTCCCGCCGACCACCGTTGCCATCGCCTCGATCGATACCGGCAACAGCGCGACCAATGTGATCCCCGCCAAGGCATCGGCGAGCTTCAATATCCGCTTCAACGACCTCCAGACCGCCGAGAGCATTGAGACCTGGTTGCGGGATATCTTTGATACCGTGGGTGGACGGTACGAACTCGTCACCGCTTGTTCGTCCAACGCCTTCGTCACCGAACCGGGCCCGCTCACCGATGATCTGATCGCGGCTGTGGATCAAGTTCTGGGCGTGACACCCGAACTCAGCACCACGGGTGGTACCTCCGACGCACGCTTCATCCGCGCCTATTGTCCGGTGGTCGAGTTCGGCGGTGTCGGCAAGACCATGCACAAGATCAACGAACATGTGCGGGTCGAGGACGTGCACCGTCTGGCCGATGTCTACCACGTGCTGTTGACCCGGTTCTTCGCCCGCGCAAGCGGCTGATCGATGCTTCCCTCGCTCTCCGAGATCCTCAAGGCACTCTACGGCGTATTCCTGTTCGCGCGCCTGCACCCGTCGGCGCCCAGTCTTTTCAACCGGTCCGTCGACGGTTTCTGGAAATCCCTGTTTGCGGCGGTATTGGTGCTTCCGCCGCACATTCTGATGACCAAACGCATCGTCGACGAAAAGCCGGAACACGTCCCCTATGAATTCGGCGACGTGATCACCGACCTGCTGATCTATGTGATCATCTGGCTCGCCTATCCGGTCCTCATGGTCGCCGTAACCAAGGTCCTTGGACGGCGCGACCGGTTTCTGGACTATATCGTGCCCTATAACTGGGCGATGGTTCCGGTGGGATATCTGCTGGGCGCGATCACCTGCCTCGGCATGTTCGGTGTCGTCACCCGGAACACCGAGATCAACTTCTTCATCATCGCCTATGCGGTGGTCGCGCTGTTCCTGGCCGAGCTTGGCCGGCGGCAGCTTCAGATCGGGCCTTTCCTCGCCTTTGCGATCGTGATGCTCGATATCACCTTCAACGTCGCGGTGATGAACCTTCTGGAAACCTTCGCTCAGCAGCCCGGCGCGCCGTTGTAGGCGACATCCACAAGATAAAGCCCTTCCGGCGGCGCCGTCGGCCCGGCGGCGGCCCGGCTCCGCGCGGCGAGCGCTTGCTCGACATCCCAGGTCCGCCATTTCCCCTCGCCAACCAGGGCGAGGGTGCCGACCATGTTGCGCACCTGGTGGTGCAGGAAGGAGCGAGCCTCGGCCCGGATGTGAACCTCCTCTCCGGCCCGCGAGACGCTAAGGACATCCAGTGTCTTTTCCGGTGAGGCCGCCTGGCAGTGGCTGGCGCGAAAGCTGGAGAAGTCATGCTTGCCGATCAGGACCTGGGCGGCGTCATGCATCGCCTCGGCGTCCAGCGGGCGTGGCAGGAACCAGACCCGGCCCGCCTCGAGCGCCGGCGGCGCCGACCGATTCAGTATTCGATAAAGGTAGCGCCGACGGGTCGCGGAAAACCGGGCGTGGAAATCCGGCGCCACCGGCTCGACTTCCAGGACCGAGATCCCGACATCGCGCAGATAGAAGTTGGTCGCGTTCCGCACCCTTTCCGCGCTGAAGCGATCGGAGGACAGATCGATATGGGCCGTCATCCCGAGCGCATGGACGCCGGAATCGGTACGGCCGGCGCCGGCGACCTCGGTGGTCTCGCCCGAAAAGGCGAGCACGGCGTCTTCCAGGGCTTCCTGGATCGAGAGGCCATTCGCCTGGCGCTGCCAACCGACGAAGCCGCCGCCGTCGTATTCGATGGTGAGTTTGAACCTGGGCATGGCGCAGATTGCCAGGATGGGCGGGTCTAATCCAGACCGCGCACAAAACCCTCCGACCGCACCGGACCGGGCTTGGCGCCTTTCGCCGGCCTTGACAATTCGCCGGCTTTGCGATTTTCTGCGGCCATTAGCGCCGATTTGAGCACCAGCTTGCGGGCGCGTAATAAATGCAGCTAAAGCGGCGGAGCACGGTCCCGCCGACGAGAGTTTGGCGGGATTTTTTGTGATCCCCTCGTTGCGGACCGACGCTCCCTCGCCAAGGCGGCATGAACCTTGTCACGCCGGGTGAGATATCCGGCAATGTCCGAAGGAACACGCCAAATGACCATCTCTTCCAAGAACCCCGAAACCCTCGCCTTGCATGCGGGCTATCGCGCCGACCCGGCTACCGGTGCCGTCGCGGTGCCGATCTATCAGACAACGTCCTATCAGTTCCGCAATACCGAGCACGCCTCGAACCTGTTCGTACGGGACGAGATCGGGGACATCTACATCCGGATCATGAACCCGACCTGCGACGTACTGGAGCAGCGGGTGACCGCGCTCGAGGGTGGCGCGGCGGCGCTCGCCGTGGGCTCCGGTCAGGCGGCCTCGGCCATGGCGATCCAGAACATCGCCCGTGTCGGGGACAACATCGTCAGCTCAACCGACCTTTACGGCGGCACCTGGAACCTCTTCGCCAACACGCTGAAGGACCAGGGCATCGAGGTCCGCTTCGTCGATCCCGCCGATCCCGAGGCATTCCGGCGGGCAACCGACGAGAGGACCCGCGCCTACTATGCCGAGACCCTGCCAGACCCCAAGCTGCAGGTTTTCCCGATCGCCGAGGTCGCGGCCATCGGCAAGTCGTTCGGCATTCCGCTGATCATGGACAACACGGCCGCGCCGCTGCTGTGCCGGCCGTTCGACCATGGGGCGGCGGTGATCGTCTACTCGACGACCAAGTATATCGGCGGTCACGGTACCTCGATCGGCGGTCTGATTGTCGATAGCGGCGCGTTTCCGTGGGAAGACTTCCCGGAGCGGCAACCAGCGCTGAACACGCCCGATCCGTCGTATCACGGCGCGGTGTGGGTAGAGGCGGTGAAGCCGATCGGTCCCGTCGCCTATATCATCAAGGCCAGAACCACGCTGCAGCGCGACTTGGGCGCCGCCTTCTCGCCGTTCAATGCCTTCCAGGTGATCCAGGGCCTCGAGACCCTGCCGCTGCGGATGCGGGAGCATTGCCGCAATGCCCAGGCGGTGGCCGACTTCCTGAAGGGCCATCCGGCGGTGGCGGCGGTCATTCATCCGAGCCAGCAATCCGGAGAGGCGAAACGGCGCGCCGATACCTATCTCAAGGGCGGCTTCGGCGGCCTTGTCGGGTTCGAGCTCAAGGCCGGGCGCGATGCCGGCCGCAAGTTCATCGATTCGCTGAATCTGTTCTATCACGTGGCGAATATCGGCGATGCCCGGTCGCTGGCGAACACCCTGCCAGCACCACCCATAGCCAGCTTTCGCCGGAGGATCAGATCGTTACCGGCGTCTCCGACGGTTATGTCCGCCTGTCGGTGGGTATCGAGCATATCGACGATATCATCGCCGATCTCGATCAGGCCCTGAACGCGGCGGTCACGACGACGGCAGCGGCGGAATAACCGCAGGTTCGATCCGTCCCGCCCCGATTGAATGCCGGGGCGGGACGGGCCACGCCGCGTTACCGGGCCGTTTCGAGGTGTCCGGTCTGCCGGAGCCCTTCCCAGAGAACGATACCGGCGCAGATGGCGACGTTGAGCGACCGCTCGCCGGCCCGCATGGGAACGGATTTCCGCGTCGGCCGCAGCCGGACCGCATCCGGAACGCCCGATGATTCGGCGCCGGAACAACAGCAGATCGTCGGGCCGGAACGCGAACTCCGCGAGCGTCACCGTCGCCTTGGTGGTGAGAAGGACGACCCGGCCGGCTGTCCGGTCCGCGCGGAACCTTTCCCAGGACTCGTGTCGAACCAGATCGACGCGCCTGGCATAGTCCATGCCGGCCCGGCGCAGTTTGGCATCCGAGAGCACGAAACCGCAGGGCTCGATGATGTCGAGCGGGACACCGAAACAGGCGGCAAGACGCATGATCGCGCCGGTATTCTGTGGAATATCAGGTTTGATACAGCGCGATGCGCATGAAACCTCCGTTCCCGGGCCGCCTGCACCGTCGCATCACCACGATGGTCCGGCCATCGCGATTCTTTGCATTTGGCAACTCTCTGAAGTATGCGAATTAGATACCGCGCGCGAGAGACCGCGTGGCTTCAAACGCGACCACGTGTCGCAGTAATGGCGGGGGCGCACCGGTGAAATTCCGTGTACCACATCGCTGTGTCTCGACGAAGGGAAGAGGCTAGACTCGATGGCTGAAACTCACGAAGGCGCTACCCGGCGCGACTTTATCCATGTCGCCAGCGCCACGATGGGAGCCGTAGGCGCTGCTTGTGTCGCCTGGCCGCTCATACACCAAATGAACCCCGCCGCGGATACCCTGGCACTGGCGACGACAGAGTTCGACGTGTCCGGTGTCGAGGAAGGCATGGCGGTGACCGTTGTCTGGCGCGGCAAGCCGGTCTTCGTGCGGCATCGCACGCGGCAACGGAGATCGAAGAGGCCAACGCGGTCGACATCAACGATCTTCCCGATCCGCAGGCCGACAGCGATCGGACGAGCAAGCCCGAGATGCTGATCCTGGTCGGGGTCTGCACGCATCTGGGCTGCGTGCCGTTGGGCCAGAAGGCGACCGATCCGCGCGGTGAGTGGGGCGGCTGGTTCTGCCCGTGCCACGGTTCGCACTACGACACGTCCGGCCGGATCCGTAAGGGACCGGCGCCGGCCAACCTTCCTGTACCGCCGTACGAGTATATCTCGGACACGGTGATCCGGATCGGATGAGGAACTGAGCGATGAGTGGCCCCAACTTCTCCAATCCGCTGGTCCGCTGGATTGATCACCGCCTCCCGGTGTTCACCTTCATGCACCACGAGATGCATGAATACCCGACGCCGAAAAACCTGAACTACTGGTGGAATTTCGGCTCGCTTGCCGGATCGTGCTGGTGATCATGCTGATCACCGGCATCGTGCTGGCGATGCACTACACGCCGCATGTGGATCACGCCTTCCAGTCCGTCGAACGCATCATGCGCGACGTGAACTATGGATGGCTGATCCGGTACATCCACGCCAACGGCGCCAGCTTCTTCTTCATCGTCGTCTACATCCACATTTTCCGCGGGCTTTACTACGGTTCCTACAAGCGCCGCGCGAGCTGCTGTGGATGCTGGGCGTGGTGATTCTGCTGCTGATGATGGCCACGGCTTTCATGGGCTACGTGCTTCCCTGGGGCCAGATGAGCTTCTGGGGCGCTACCGTGATCACCAATCTGTTCTCGGCGATCCCCGGGATCGGAGAGTGGATCGTCACCCTGCTGTGGGGCGGCTTCTCGGTCGACAACCCGACCCTGAACCGGTTCTTCTCCCTGCATTACCTGTTGCCGTTCGTGATCGTCGGCGTGGTGGTGCTGCACATCGTCGCCTTGCATCGGTTCGGGTCGAACAACCCGCTCGGCATCGATGTGCGGGGCAAGCAGGACTCGATCCCGTTCCACCCCTACTACACCGTCAAGGATATGTTCGGGCTCGGGGTGTTCCTGATCTTCTTCGCCGGCGTGGTGTTCTTCCTGCCGAACGCGATGGGGCATCCGGACAACTACATCCCGGCGAACCCGCTGGTGACGCCGGCGCATATCGTGCCGGAATGGTATTTCCTGCCGTTCTACGCGATCCTGCGGGCGATCCCCGACAAGCTCCTGGGCGTGGTGGCGATGTTCGCGTCGATCGGCGTGCTGTTCATCCTGCCCTGGCTTGACCGCTCGCCGGTGCGCAGCGCCAGTTTCCGCCCGATCTTCAAGATCTTCTTCTGGGTGCTGCTGGCGGATTGCGTGATGCTGACCTATCTCGGCGGCAAGCCGCCGGAGGGCATTTACGTCATCCTGTCGCGTCTCGGCACCCTGTATTATTTCTTCCACTTTCTGATCCTGCTGCCGGGCCTGTCGATCTTCGAGACACCCAAACCCTTGCCTCGAAGTATCAGCCAGCCTGTCCTGGGTTCCGGATCCGTGGGCGCATCGAAGGAGAATGCATGATGGGCGCGCGTGGCCTTCTCACCGCCGCCGCGGCGGCAATCGTCGCCATCGGACTGGCGGCAACGCCGGCCCGGGCCGCCGGCGACGCCATTGAGATCCCGGATCAAGCCTGGTCCTTCGCCGGCGTGTTCGGCACCTATGACCGGGGTGAGCTGCAGCGCGGCTTCCAGGTCTACAAGGAAGTGTGCGCGGGCTGCCATTCGCTGAACTACATCGCGTTCCGCAATCTCGGCGACCTCGGGTTCAATGAACTTGAGATCAAGGCGATCGCCGCCGGCTATGAAGTGACCGACGGGCCGAACGACGCGGGGGAGATGTTCACCCGGGCGGCTCTGCCGGCCGACCGTTTCCCGGCGCCGTTCGCCAATGACAACGCGGCGCGGGCGAGCAATGGCGGCGCCTTGCCGCCGGATCTGTCCCTGATGGTCGACGCCCGGCCCAACGGCGCGAACTATGTCTACTCCCTGCTCACCGGCTATGGTGATGCACCAGCGGGCATGAAGATCGCCGAAGGCATGAACTATAATGCCTATTTCCCGGGCCATCAGATCGCCATGCCGGCCCCGCTGTCGGAAGACGGGGTCGAATACGCGGACGGCACCAAGGCGACCAGGGCCCAGCAGGCCCGCGACGTCACCGCGTTCCTGGCCTGGGCGAGCGAGCCGAACCTGGAGCAGCGGAAACGCATGGGCGTGATGGTGATGCTGTTCCTTCTGGTCATGACCGGGCTGCTTTATGCCAGCAAGCGTAAAATCTGGGCCGAGGTGCACTGACCAGTCACACCGGAGCTTGAATTGGGGCCGCGCCTGTCGCGGCCCTTTTTCTTAATGGAAACGCAACGGGTCGGGATGCCGAATTTCCCAGCCCCGGCCCACTGAAAAAGCCCAGGGGACGAGCCATGCGCGAAGCAGTCATCGGAGTGATCGGCGGGAGCGGAGTCTACGAGATCGACGGGCTTGAGAACCGCCGCTGGGAGACCATCGCCTCGCCATTCGGCGCGCCGTCGGATCAGCTCCTGTTCGGTGAGCTGGACGGCCAGACCCTGGTGTTCCTGCCGCGTCACGGGCGAGGCCATCCGCATTCGCCCAGCACCATCAACTACCGCGCCAATATCGATGCGATGAAGCGGGCCGGCGTCACCGACATAATCTCGCTGAGCGCCGTGGGCTCACTCAAGGAGGAGTACGTTCCGGGGCATTTCGTGCTGATCGATCAGTTCATCGACCGCACCTTCGCGCGCGAGAAAACCTTCTTCGGGACCGGCTGTGTGGCGCATGTGGGATTCTCCCACCCCATCGCGACAAGGCTTCAGGATGCCTTGCAGGAAGCCTGCGCCGAGCTGGGTCTTCCGGTGCACCGCAATGGCACCTATGTGTGCATGGAAGGCCCGCAGTTTTCGACCCTCGCCGAGAGCAATCTCTACCGCTCCTGGGGCTGCGATGTGGTCGGCATGACCAACATGCCGGAAGCCAAGTTGGCCCGTGAAGCGGAGATTCCCTACGCCACCGTCGCCATGGTCACGGATTACGACTGCTGGCATCCGGACCACGACAGCGTGACGGTCGAGGCGGTGATCAAGGTCCTGACCGAGAATGCCGACCATGCCCGCGCCCTGGTCCGCGCGGTGGCGCCGAAATTGCGCCAGAGGCCGGACATCGACGAGCAAGGCGGGGATCGGGCGCTCGATTTCGCGCTGATCACCCATCCAGACGCCCGCGATCCGAAGATGGTGGCCAAGCTCGACGCGGTGGCCGGCCGGGTTCTGAACCCGGCATCCGGATCATAAGCTGGCCTTGTTCACGGCTCAGTTTTCATCGTTTGTCGAAAGGCGGCCTTCCTGGGATTCTCCCCCCGGTTCTTTCCTGGAGCATGACCGATGCTGACGCTTTACGATGATCCAATTTCCGGAAACGGCTACAAGGCAAGGCTGATCCTGCGCCTTACCGGCCACGATTTCCGCGTCGTCGATCTGGATATCATGAAGGGCGAAACCCGCACGCCCGAGTTTCTCGCGATCAATCCGAACGGCAAGATCCCGGCCATTGTGTTCGAAGACGGCCGGACCCTGTCGGAGTCCAACGCGATCCTGTTCCATTTCGCCGAAGGCACGAGCTTTCTGCCGACCGACCCCTATGCCAGGGCCCAGGTGCTGCAATGGATGTTCTGGGAGCAGTACAATCACGAACCGAACATCGCCACATCCCGCTTCCTGCTTCAGCACCGCGAGCTGACCGACGAGGTGAAGGCATCACTGCAGGCCAAGAAAGCTCCCGGGGAAGCGGCGCTGGCGCTGATGGAGAGGCGCCTTGCCGGCCATGACTATCTCGTGGACGGCGGGTTCTCGATTGCCGATATCTCGCTCTATGCCTACACGCATGTGGCCGAAGAGGGCGGGTTCAGCCTGGAGCCGTATCCTGCGATCCGGCGCTGGATCACGCGCGTTCAGAACATCCCCGGATTCATGCCCATGGGAGAAGCCTGATCACCGGGCACGGCTTTCAGGTGGCCAGGCATGCGGGCTCTTGTTAAGCTGCGGCGTGAGCATCGAACCCCCAACAGCGAGGCTTGGCCGTAGTCGGGTTGTCAACCTGGGCACGGCGCGCCTCGAAGCCCTCTACAAACTTGTCACACGTGGCAAGCCTCTGGACGCGCGCTTATTGCATGTGAAAAGTATTCTGGCCTATCAGGGCGGACGCTATCAGGAAGCGGCCGAACTGTCGGGCAAATGCGTGTCCATTGAGCCCGAAAACGTCCAGTACCAGCGCCAGCTCGGCAAGGTCTGTGCCGATGCGGGCTGGTGGCAGGCGGCCGTGTCCGCCCTTAACCGGGCGATCTATCTCGACCCCTATGATCCGGAATCCTGGTATGGGCTCGGCGATGTGTTCAACCGGGTCGAGAAATTCGACAAGGCACGGTTTTGCTTCGAACAGAGTGCGCTGCTGCGGCCGGATTTCGCCGAGGCGCGCGCCCGGTTGGCGGAACTGGACGCCGCGACCTGAACCGATCCCTGGCCTGAATATGGATGACGCGGATGGATAATCATCGACCCCCGTTCCGTGCCGACGAAGTCGGCAGTCTGTTGCGCCCGGCGGAACTGAAGGAGGCCCGAGCCCGGTTCGCGGACGGCGCGCTCGACGCTGCTGGTCTCAAAGCCGTCGAAGATGCCAGCATCCGCAAGATCATCGCACGCCAGGAAGCGGTCGGCCTGAAGGCAGTGACGGACGGCGAGTTCCGGCGATCCTGGTGGCATTTCGACTTTCTTGCCGGTCTCGACGGAGTCGACTGGGTGCGCGGCGCCAAGTCCATTCAGTTCGCCGGCATCCAGACCCGGTCGGAAAGCATCGCGGTAACTGGAAAAGTCGGGTTCGGCGATCATCCGATGCTGGACCATTTCCGCTTCGTTCAGGAAAACGCGACCGCGGTTCCGAAGATCACGATCCCGTCTCCCTCGGTTCTGCATTTTCGCGGCGGACGGGATACGGTCTCGCGGCAGGCCTATCCGGATATCGAGAATTTCTTCGCCGATACGGCCGAGGCCTATGCCGAGGCGGTACGCCGGTTTTATGCCGCGGGATGCCGCTATCTGCAGTTCGACGACACGGTCTGGGCGTATCTCTGCTCCGAAAAGGAGCAAGGGATGATTCGCGAGCGGGGCGATGATCCAGAGGCGCTGATGATCGCTTACAAAGGGATGATCCAGCACGCGCTGAAGGCCAAGCCGGCCGACATGACCATCACCACCCATGTCTGCCGCGGCAATTTCCGCTCAAGCTGGATTTCGGAGGGTGGATACGAGCCGGTCGCCGAGATGCTGCTGGGTGAGTTGGATTATGACGGCTATTTCCTGGAATACGACAGTGACCGGGCCGGCGGGTTCGAACCGTTGCGTTTCCTGCCGAAAGGCGGCAAGCGGGTCGTGCTGGGTCTCGTGACCTCGAAGTTCGGCGAGTTGGAAAACCGCGACGGGATTCTGGCCCGGATCGAGGAAGCCTCGGCCTTCGCGCCGGTCGATCAGTTCTGTCTCAGCCCGCAATGCGGCTTCGCCTCGACCGAGGAGGGAAACATCCTCTCCGAGGACGAGCAATGGCGTAAACTCGGCTTCATCGTCGAGGTCGCCAAGGAAGTGTGGGGCGAGGTCTGACGGCACGGGCGGCCGGTACGCCGCCCGCCCCCGCCCGCGTCGCGATATCCTCAGTTGATACTCTCGAAACGGGTCGAGCGGCTCAGCCGATTTCCCTGGCGAACAGATCTAAGGTCCGCTCAAGGGCGATCTTGCGGCTTTCCGGGTGATAGCTGCCACGCTGTTCGCAATTGAAGCCGTGCCCGGCGGGATAGAGATGGACCGGGCAATTCGGATGCGCCTTCTTGACCTGGTCGACCTCGGTGAGGGGGATCGCATGATCCTGCTCGCCGAAATGGAAGATCGTCGGGCATTTCGGCTTCAGATCGACCATGCCGCCGATCCCGCCGCCGTAATAGGAAGACGCGGCCGAGAAACCGTCGATCTTGCACGCGGCCAGCCAGGTCAACGCGCCGCCCCAGCAGTAGCCGACCACGCCGACCTTGCCGGCGGACTTGACCACCTCGCGGGCAGCCGCGATCTCCTTCAGCGGATCGTCGTTCCCGCAGGTGTTCTTATGGGCAATCCCGGCGGTGATGTCGTCCTGCTCGTAGCCGAGTTCGATGCCCGGCTCGATCCGGTCGAACAGCGCCGGCGCGATGGCAAGATAGCCTTGGGCGGCATATTCGTCGGCGACGCCCCGGATATGCGAGTTGAGACCGAAGATCTCCTGAATGACCACGACACCGCCCTTGGGCGTCCCCTTGGGTTGCGCCAGATAAGCGGTGAATTTCTGTCCGTCCGAGGCGGTCAGATTCAGTGTCTCGGCCATTTCCCTGTCCTCCAGATTCATTCGCGGCCCCGATGCCGCGTTCCCGCCCTACTTAGCCCACCGGTCCCGGCCTGACAACGAGACGGGCGCCGGAGACGCTAAACGTTGAACCGGAACAGCAGGACATCGCCGTCCTGAACCAGATACTCCGAACCTTCGGAACGCATCTTGCCGGCGTCCTTGGCCGCCTGCTCGCCGCCGAGACCGACATAGTCGTCATAGGCGATGGTCTCTGCCCGGATGAAGCCGCGCTCGAAATCGGTATGGATGGCGCCGGCGGCCCGGGGCGCCTTGGAACCCTTGGTGATGGTCCAGGCTCTCGTCTCCTTCGGTCCCGCCGTGAAGAAGGTCAGCAGGCCTAGCAGGCGGTAGCCGGCGCGGATCACCCGGGCCAGGCCCGCCTCCTCAAGGCCAAGGGTTTCGAGGAACTCGCGCTTTTCCTCAGCCGAGCCGAGCTGCGAGATCTCCTGCTCGATCGCGGCGGAGATCACCACGCTCTCGGCTCCTTCGGCTGCCGCTTTCGCGGCGACCGCCTCGCTGAAGGCATTGCCGGTCGCCGCGCAATCCTCCTCGACATTGCAGACATAGAGCACCGGCTTGTCGGTGAGCATGTTGAGCGCCCTGGCGATCGGCGCTTCGGCGCGGCTCCAATCGGTGATCGAGCGGGCGGGCTTGCCCTCGCGCAATACCTCCAACACCCGGCCCATGACATCGAGCTGCGCCTTGGCCTCCTTATCACCGCCGCGCGCCTTCTTCTCCAGCGGCACGATCCGCCTCTCCAGGCTCTCAAGATCGGCGAGCATCAGTTCGGTTTCCACGGTCTCGGCGTCGCGCACCGGATCGACCGACCCGTCCACATGGGTGATGTTGCCGTCCTCGAAACAGCGCAGGACATGGATGATCGCATCGGTCTCGCGGATATTGGCAAGAAACTGATTGCCCAGCCCTTCGCCCTTGCTGGCGCCTCTGACCAGACCCGCGATATCGACGAATTCAAGCTGAGTCGGAATGACTTTGGCCGACTTGGCGAGTCCCGCGATCGCCTCCAGACGGGGATCCGGTACCGCGACCCGACCGGTGTTCGGCTCGATCGTGCAGAACGGGTAGTTCGCCGCCTCCGCCGCCGCGGTCGAGGTCAGCGCGTTGAACAGGGTCGACTTGCCGACATTGGGCAGACCGACGATGCCGCAGTTGAAGCCCATGGTTCAGGTCTCTCGCTTGGTTTCGGGTTCGGCGCCACCGGAGTCTTCCGGCGCGGCCTCGTTGCTGACCTCGGAATCTCGAGGCGGTTTGGCCGGTTTCGGCGGCGGCGGGAAAACCGCGTGCGAGACACGGCTCATGAAGGCGTTCTCCTCGCCCTGGACCAGAAGTCCGGCGTCGGCAGCCAGTGCATCAAGCAGCGTCGGTAGCCAGGACGACTGCTCTTCCTTGGCGAAATCCTTCAGCACATATCCCAACACCCTGTCCTTGTGCCCGGGATGGCCGATGCCGAGCCGGACCCGCCAATAGTCCTTGCCGATATGCGCATCGAGACTGCGCAGGCCGTTATGCCCACCGGCGCCGCCGCCGATCTTGACCCGGCATTTCCCGGGTTTCAGATCGAGATCGTCATAGAACGTATAGACATGCCCCGTGCGGAGTTTGAAGAACCGTACCGCCTCACCGACCGATCGGCCGGATTCGTTCATGAAGGTCGTCGGCTTGAGCAGGCGCACCGGTTGTCCACCGATGCTTCCCTCGCTGATCAATCCCTGGAATCGCGCTTTGAACGGCCCGAATCCGTGCCGGCGCGCGATCGCATCCACCGCCATGAAGCCGATGTTGTGCCGCTGACCGGAATGCTTGGGCCCGGGATTCCCCAAGCCGACGAATAGGAACATGGAACGAGCCCCGGCGAGAGACACCCGGAAGCGAGTGGTTCAAGGAAATGAACCGGGCTCCACAAAGGCTCCCGGTTCAAGACCGTCGTGTCGCGCCGCGATCCGGGCGAGGAACTCAGTCCTCGTCCCCGGCCTCACTTGCCGCCTGTGCACCCTCGGCCGCGTCATCATCGTCCTCTGCGGCTTCGGCGTCTTCGTCGACAATGACCGTCGGCGCGGCGATGGTTGCGATGGTGAAATCGCGGTCCGCGATGGTCGGTGTCACGCCCTCGGGCAATTGCACGGCGCTGATATGCAGGCTGTCGCCCATCTCCGAGCCCGCCAGATCCACCACGATGCTGTTCGGAATGACGTCCGGGCGGCAGGTAACCTCGACCGCATGGCGCACCACGTTGAGGACACCACCGGCCCGCAGACCTGGGCTGCTGTCTTCGTTGATGAACTCGACCGGGACTTCAACGTCGACCATCGTGTTGGCGCCGATGCGCAGGAAGTCGACGTGAAGGGGGATGTCGGTGACCGGGTGAAACTGCACGTCGCGCGGCAGAACGCGATTGCCATCGCCATCGACCTGAACGTCGTAGATCGAGGTGAAGAAACTTCCGGTGTCCAAGTTGCGGACAAGCTGCTTGCGTTCCACCGTGATCGACAACGGCGGCTTGCCGTCCCCGTAGATGACGGCGGGAACCCGCCCTTCGCGACGCGTCGCGCGGGCGGACCCCTTACCGACCTTTTCGCGCGCCGTCGCGGGCATAACCGTGATATCGGCCATTGCTCTCTCCAAGAAAGACTATTGTCGCGCCACGCTGGGACCGACCTCCAGGGGTGCCGGAAATAAGCGTCCCGACATGGCAAGCGGCAGGTATTAGTGGTTTTGCCGTCTCAAAGCCAGCCCAAAATCCATCGAGCCGAGGCTAACGACCGTTTGGCGGCGTTAGTCGTCCGCCGAGGCGGAGTAGTTGAACAGGCTCGAGACCGACCGGGATTCGGCGATCCGCATGATGGCTTCGCCGAGCAGGGGCGCGATGCTGATCTGGCGCATGTTCCGGGCGACCCGCATTGCCTCGGTCGCCTGGATGCTGTCCGTGGTTACCAGTTCGGTAAGCGGCGATGCTGTCACCCGGGCAACCGCCCCGCCGGACAACACGCCATGGCTGATATAGGCGGCGACCGAGAGGCCGCCGGCTTGCATCAAGGCTTCGGCGGCGTTGCAAAGCGTGCCGCCGGAATCGACGATATCGTCGACCAGAATGCAGTGGCGATCCTCGACATCGCCGATGATGTTCATGACCTCGGAAACCCCGGCCCGCTCGCGGCGCTTGTCGATGATCGCCAGATCCGCGTCGAGGCTTCGCGCCAAGGCGCGGGCGCGGACCACGCCGCCCACATCCGGCGAGACGATCACAAGCGACTTGTCGCCGTACCGCTCCTTAATATCCGCATGAAAAACCGGTGCGGCGAAAAGGTTGTCGGTCGGGATGTCGAAGAAGCCCTGAATCTGGCCCGCGTGCAGATCGACGGTAACGACCCGATGGGCCCCGGCGACAGTAATCAGGTTCGCCACCAGCTTGGCCGAGATCGGCGTCCGCGGGCCGGATTTGCGGTCCTGACGGGCATAACCGTAATAGGGGATCACAGCGGTGATCCGGTTCGCCGAACCGCGCTTGAGAGCGTCCAGGGCGACCAGCAGTTCCATCAGGTTGTCATTGGTCGGAAAGGACGTCGATTGGATCACGAAGACGTCTTCGCCGCGCACGTTCTCCTGAATCTCGACGAACACTTCCATGTCGGAGAAGCGTCGAACATCCGCTTTGGTCAGCGGCAGGTTCATGTAGGCGGAGATGGCTTCGGCGAGCGGACGGTTGCTGTTGCAGGCGAGAATCTTAGTCGACATACCCGGAAATGCCCGTACCGTGTCGGTTGAGACCGTGGACCTTGATTTCCGCGCTTCCCCGGATTCCCCCCTGGTCGGCACGCGCGGATCTTTTATCAGCCGCGCTGGACGGGGTGCAAGTTTATTGAGTCGCGCCGGCGGGCGCGGCGTCGCGGTACGCGCGGACCAGATCGGCAATTCCGTATGCCGCGCCATCAGCGATCGCGACGGCGATGGCGCCCCATCGATCGTTGAGCTGGCCGGCGGGAATCCGGTTTTCCTGCGCGACCCTGCCCAGTTCGGCTCCGTCCGGCCGCGACAACACCCAGTCGACCCTGACATCCTCGGTCTTGTCGGGCGCCGGCGTGACCTCGACCCTCGGCGTGACGATGAGGTCACCCTTTCCGTCCTCGGCGACGGGGATCCGCTCCGCCCGCAGCGCCAGAACAACGGCGCGGGCGAGCGAGACCGCGCCGTCGCCGGGGGCGCCCTCGATGGGCATGATCACAAGGTTGGGCAAGGCCGTGTTGATGGGGGTGCGGTCCTGGCGGGTTGGGTCGATCCAGGACACCACGATTTCGGCGTTGCGCTCGGCGACATCCCGGAACATCTCGGGCGTCGGGGTCTCCCAGAAGGCGTCCGGCGGGGTGACCCGGACATCCCTGCTGTCCCGGAACGCGCCGCTGGGCTCGAACAGCACCCAGGTCATCACCAGTTCCGGCGCCCGGTCGGCATGCAGTTCCTGATAGCCGCTACCCGACAGGGTCAGGGCCAGGCGGTTCGACCAGTTCGAGCCGGCCGCGATGCCGTTCTCGCGCAAGGCTTCGGCCATCGCCTGGGCCAGGGCATCGCCGACCCAGCCCACCGGTCCCACGATGCCGCGCACAGTCACGCCGGTCGCCAGCGGGGCAAGCAGGAAGTCGTTGTGCTTCTTCTCCCATTCCGGTGGCAGAAATGGCTGCGGCACCTGACCGCAGGCGGCAGCAAAGGCCAAGACGCCGAAGGCGAGCGCGCGCCTCAGATCAGCACGCATGTCGCGAGACCGCCAATCAGGATCGCCGCAAGGAATATCCACAGATGAGGCATGTCGGTCTGGACCCTCAGCCCACCACAAGGTCAAGGGAAGCCGCGGACAGCCGCTCGTTACCGGTTTCAGTGACCAGGACGGTTTCGCCGGGCGCCATGGCCAAACCTTTCTCACTGTCCATCATGATCATGTGCAGGAAGAAAACCATGCCCGGCGCGGCGAGAACCGGGTTGCCGCGATACAGCATGGGCATATCCATCCAGATCGGCGCGAACACGGCGCCCAGGGAATAGCCGCACGCGTTCAGCCGCGCATGATTGTAGCCTCTGCGGTCCATGACGCGGGCATGCGCGTCGAAGACCTCGCCGATCGACCTTCCCGGAACCAGTGCGTTTCGGCAAGCCTGCAGCGCTTCCAGCGCCGTATCGTGCATGTCGCGTTGCAGGTCCGAAGCCTCGCCAATCACGATCGTGCGCATCAGGCAGGCGTGATAGTGGCGATAGGCGCCGGCGAATTCCAAGGTCATCTGATCCTGGGCATCCAGGACCCGCCGGCCCGTGAAGTACCGGCACAAGAGCGCATCCGGTCCCGAGCCGATGATGAACTCGTTGCCGGCATAGTCGCCACCGCCGCGGAACACCGCCCCCTGCATCGCCGCCAGGATCTCGCCCTCATCGACACCCGCGTGGGCAAGCCGGTTGGCCTCCGCCAATGCCGCGTCGCCGAGTGCCGCCGCCCGGCGCACATAGCCGATTTCCGCGGGGCTTTTGATCAGTCTCAATCCGGTGACGAGATCCGACGCATCCTCGAGCTCGCAGAAACCCTCCAATGCCGCCTGGACCCGCATGCCGTTATAGGCGGTCAGGCCATAGGCATCGTACTCGACCCCGAACCGGCGGCCCGAGCCACCGAATTCCCGGAGCACCTCGCGCAGCTGATCCGCCGGGTTGACGCCATGGCCGTCCACCCAGATCCGGATATCCTCGATAAGGCTGGTGTTCTGAGCCTGGCGCAGGTCCGGCGCCCGGGTCAGCAGCATGAGCCGTCCGTCGGCCCCGAAATACAGACATTGAAAGAAGCAGAAGCCGAACGTGTCGTATCCGGTCAGGTAGAACATGCTCTCCTGCTTGAACATGAGCAGCCCGTCGAGGCCGCGTTCTTCGAGCAGGCGGATCGTGTTGGCCTGCCTGCGCGCAAACTCCTCGCCGCTGAAATGCAGGGCCATGAGCTCAGGCTTCCAGGGCGATGGTTGCCAGCATCCGGCCGTAGTCGGGCTCGTCACGATGGGTGGATCGGCGGTAGCTGAAGAAGTTCGCCGGATCCCGGTAGGTATCGCCGTCCAGTCTCAAAATGTCGTTGAGGCCGAGCCGCGCCAGGCGCGAGGCGATATAGCCGGGCAGGTCGAACATGAAATGATCCTCCCGCGCGGCCGCCTTGAAGAACGCGGCGTTGCTGGCTTCCTGATCGAGGAAGGGCTCGGGGAATTCCGGGCCGACTTCGTAGGAAGACGGGCCGATCATCGGACCGATCGCCACGGCGATGTTGTCGGCCCGGGCGCCTTGTTCGATCATCGCGTCCACCGTCGCTTCGAGAATGCCGCCGAGAGCCCCCCGCCAGCCGGCATGCGCCGCACCGATCACCCGATCCGTCGGGTCGGCGAACAGGACCGGGCCGCAATCGGCGGTGAGAATTCCAAGCGCCAGGTTCGGGCTTGTCGTGACCAGGGCGTCAACTTTCGGCGGTTCGACGGGAAGCGATCCGGCGTCGACGGCGGCGACCTTCGCCGAATGATGCTGATGGCAGGTGACGAGCGCCTCCGCCGGCAGATCCAGCGCCGCCATCGCGCGGGCGCGATTGGCGCGGACCGCGTCGGGATCGTCGCCGGAGCCGAGACCACAATTGAGAGAATGGTAGATGCCCTTGCTCACGCCCCCGCGCCGGGTGAAGAACGCATGTTTGACACCGCGCCCCTCAAAGTCTTCCAACTGAATCACCGGACCCCCGTTTCTCTCCCGCCAACCGGCCCGTTACCTCGATCCATCTGGTCGGAAACCCTGGGGATCGGCGGCTCCGGGCGGCAACAGTGCCGCGACTTTGAACAAGGTGCCCATTTCCGCCGGCGCGATCAAGCGGCGCATGGCCAACTCAATGTCACGGCGCTGCGTCTGCGTAGCGGCCCGCGCCAGCGCCGAGGCGCGTTCGCGGATCCCAAGCTCGACGAGAAAGCGGCCCTGATCGACCGGCCCGACGAAGCGCGCTCCCTTGGCCTCGCCGGCGGCGCGGATCTGGGAGAAGTCTACATGGCTGGACAGATCCGCCAACCCCGGTTCGGACAGCGGATCGACCCGCTTGTGGTTCCGCACCGCCTGAAGAGAGTTTCCGAGAAAGCCCCGCTCGGAGCCGTAATCGATCAGCAGAGCCGCCCCGCCATGCTGTGCGATATGGTCAGCGACGGCTCCGGCGATGGCGTTCGCGGCCAGGGTCAGTTCCGCCATTGCCCCTTCATCCGCCCGGTCGCGGATCGCGGCCGGCAACAGGCCGGATAGCGGCGAGGCGGATCGTTCGACGCCCCAGGCAAGCCCGGTCCCCTCCTCATCTGTGACCACCAGGCATTCGCGCCAGGCTCCTTGGGTCCAGCGCAATTGGCGGATCGGCAGGGCGTCGAGGAACTCGTTGGCGATCAGAAACCACGGTCGTTCCGGCAGGCTGGCAATGTCGTCGTGCCAGATCGGGCGGAACCGCGCCAGCTTTTCACCTTGCAGGGCGCGCAGGCGCGGATTGGTCTCGACAAGATGGATCTCGAAGACCTCGCGCGGATCGACCACGCCGCCGATCGCGCGCAGCATGTCCGCCATCAAGGTTCCCCGGCCGGGCCCGAGTTCGACGAGGCAAGCGGGCTCGGGCGCGCCGGCGCCGATCCAGGTGGAAATCGTCCACAGGCCGATCAGTTCGCCGAACATCTGGGAGATCTCGGGCGCCGTGACAAAATCGCCGCGCGCGCCGAACGGATCCCCGTCGGCATAATAGCCGCCGGTCCGATCATGCAGGGCCTCGGCCATGTATTCGGCGACGGTCATCGCGCCGGCGCGCTCTAGGCGCCGGAGCATCGCCGGCAGTAACGAGTCAGGCATCGGCGATCGCGGGGCGACGGAGCGCGAAGAACACGGCAGCCAGTCCGACGGCGATCATCGGCGCCGACAGGATCTGACCCATGGTGACCGGTCCGAATATGAACCCGAGATGGGCGTCCGGTTCGCGGAACAGTTCGACGAACGACCGGGCCGAGCCGTATCCGATCAGAAACAGGCCCAGAATCAGTCCGGGCCGGTACCGCGCCCGGCTCGCCAATGCCGCGGCCGCCACGATTACGAACAGGACCAGCCCTTCAAGCCCGGCCTCGTAGAGCTGGCTGGGGTGCCGTGGTTCCGGCCCGCCTTGGGGGAAGACCATGGCCCAGGGGACATTGGCCGGACGCCCGAACAGCTCGCCGTTGATGAAGTTCGCGACCCGCCCGAAAAACAGACCGATCGGCGCAGCGATCGCCAGCATATCCGCCAGCGGCAACGCGGGAACGCCGTTCCGCCGGGCAAAAACATAAGCGGCGACGACCACACCCAGGAAGCCGCCGTGGAACGACATGCCGCCATGCCAGACCATGAGGATCTCAAGCGGATTCGCCGCAAAAAACGCTGGCTTGTAAAACAGCACATAACCGAGGCGTCCGCCGAGGATCACACCGAAAGTCGCATAGAGGAGCAGGTCGTCCAGTTTCTCGCTGGCCATGAAGTGGGGCGGACGGCGTGTCAGGAACACGCAGCATCTCCATCCCAAAACCAGCCCGGCGATATAGGCCAGCGCGTACCAGCGGATCACGATGGGGCCGATCTCGATGGCGATCGGGTCGATGACAGGAAAAGCGAGCGTATCCATCGGCGGCTCAGCGGTACGGATCGTCGCCGTGGCCAAGGAAATCCTGGACGTAGCGCCGCACGCCTTCCTCCAGGCTGGTGAACTGTCCGCGGTAACCGGCGTCGCGAAGGCGGTCCATGGGCGCCTGGGTGAAATACTGATACCGATCCCGGATCTCATGCGGCGTGTCGATGAACTCGATGCGCGGCGCCATCCCGAGCGCGTGGAAGACCGCGGCTGCGAGATCCGCGAAGCTCCTCGCCATGCCGGTGCCGACGTTGAACAGGCCGGAGACACTCGGCGTGCCGGCCAGCCAAAGCATCACGTCGACACAATCGCCGACCCAGATGAAATCCCGGCTTTGACCACCGTCGGGAATGCCGTCGCGGTGCGAGCGGAACAGGACCGCCGGCTCGCCCGCCGCCGCGCGCGGATGGATCTGGGCAACCACGCTGCTCTGCTTGCCCTTGTGGAACTCGTTTGGCCCGTAGACGTTGAAGAATTTCAGACCGGCCCAGTGCGGCGGCGCGGGCTCGCCCCGTCCGACCATCTGGATCACCCGCCGGTCGAACAGATGCTTGCTCCAGCCGTAGGGGTTGAGGGGACGGAGCCGCGCCAGGGCCTCGGGCGCGGGATCGTCCTCGAAGCCGTGCTCGCCGCCGCCGTATGTCGCCGCCGACGAGGCATAGATCAGCGGCACGGCGTTCGCGGCACACCACCGCCAGAGCGCCAGGGACAGGGTGAAATTGCTGCGGATGATGAAATCGACATCCCGTTCCGTGGTCGAGGAACTGGCGCCCAGGTGGAAGACGCTTTTGACCGTGCCGCGATTGGCGCCAAGGAAGTCCATCAGGCGTTCCGGCTCAACGAACTCGGCAACCGGATGCTTGGCGAGATTGCGCCATTTGTCGTCATGGCCGAAGCGGTCGGCGACCACCACGTCGAGAGACGGTTCCCGCTCCAGTAGCGCGGCGACGAGATTGGATCCGATAAATCCGGCGCCGCCCGTGACCACGATCATTCCGAACTCCGCGCCGCCATTGCCGCGATACTGGTACTGCGATCCGCCGCCCATGGCCGTCGCGCCCGACCGCGGCAAATCTCGGATCTTGATAGTCGGTTGCCGGCCAACTCGCAACGCCCTGTCGGTTTTTCCGGGACATTGCCGGCGTGGTCACCATATAGAAAAGAGGAGTGCATAGCCGTGATCAGACGAGGGCCTTCAAATGCAATCAAGCAATCGACTGCTGGACGACATCGCGAAGATGGCGAACGGCGCCTTGTCGGCGGCGGCGGGCGCGCGGCAGGAACTGGAACAGCTGATGCAGCAGCGCCTGGAGCGGTTCCTCAATGATCATGGATGGGTGACCCGGGAGGAGTTCGAGGCGGTGCGCGACATGGCCCGCAAGGCGCGCGAGGCTCAGGAAGACCTTGAGCAGCGGTTGGCCGGCCTAGAAGCGCAAGTTGCCGCCGCCGCCCGTCCCGCCGCCAAACCAAAACGAAAAACCGCCGCGCGGTCCCGCAAGCCGGCGGGTTCCGGCAAGACGACAAACGTGGGTTAGGGTGTTTCCGGCTTTGCGTCCGGAAAGCGATATTGTGTCCAAAGTGTTAAAACTCACTATATCTAGGGTTTTGGGTTGACAGACTCGGTGAGTCTGAGATGCTCCCATATCTGGTGCATTGCGGCGTAAGTTCTACAACGAATATGCAATCAACTATATATGGTAGCCGACTAACCAGCATCGGACTTCCAACCGAGAGGTGGCACGATGTCCCTGACTTTCGCTGAACCGACCGATCTCGCCCGCAACCCACTGGATTTGTTGGAAGAAATCGTTGGCGCCAATGATTGGCCGCATGAGCGCGCGAGCGGCGAGGAACTCGCCGTGGAGATCAGTGGACGGTGGTGTGATTACCGCCTCTACTTCATGTGGCAGGAAGACATGAGCGCCCTGCACTTTACCTGTCTTTTCGAATCACGCGTGGCCCGTGAACGGCGCGCCGAGATCCATCACCTCCTGGCCCTGATCAACGAGAAGCTTTGGCTGGGGCATTTCGATCTTTCCTCGGAGGAGAGCACGCCGCTTTTCCGGCACACCTTGTTGCTGCGCGGCGCCGGTGCGGCGAGCGTCGAGCAACTCGAGGATCTGGTCGACGTGGCGATCAGCGAGTCCGACCGCTACTACCCGGCGTTTCAATTCGTCATCTGGGGCGGCAAGACGGCGGAGGACGCCATCGCCGCGGCACTGATCGAAGTTGCCGGATCGGCCTGAACCATGAACGAGGCCTTCATCCTCGCCGGTTGCGGCAAAATGGGCGGCGCCATGCTCGACGGCTGGATCGAGAGCGGGTATGCGGAGGGCGGCGTCCACGTGATCGAACCCGTCGCCGCCGCGGTCGAGAGATTTGCGTCTGCTCCCCAGGTCAAAGTGTACGCGACGGCCGACGAGATCCCGGGGGATGTGAGGCCATCCGTGGTCATTCTGGCGGTAAAGCCGCAGACCATGGACGAGGCCCTCCAGCCCCTGCGCCGCTTCGTCGGTCCCGGCACGGTGTTCCTGTCGATCGCCGCCGGCAAGACCATCGGCTACTTCGAGTCCAAGCTGGGCGCCGAGGCGGCGATCGTGCGCGCGATGCCCAACACCCCGGCAGCCGTCGGGCGCGGCATTACCGTGCATGCCCCGAACGGCAAGGTCACCGCCGACCAGTCGCGGACATGCGGCGCGCTGCTCTCCGCGGTCGGAGAGGTGGTCGGCGTCGACGACGAGGGCCTGATGGACGCGGTGACGGCGGTATCCGGAAGCGGTCCCGCCTATGTCTTCCTGCTGATCGAGGCCATGGCGGCAGCGGGCGAGAAGGCGGGGCTGCCGGCCGACCTGTCGATGCGCCTTGCAAGGGCGACCGTCGCCGGAGCGGGTGAGCTGGCCCGGCTCTCCGACGAAGCCGCCAGCCAGTTGCGAGTCAACGTCACCAGCCCGGGGGGGACCACCGCGGCGGCGCTGGAAGTGCTGATGGCCGCCGACGGGGTGCAGCCGGTCTTCGATCGCGCGATTGCCGCGGCGACCCGGCGGTCCCGGGAACTGGCGGGTTAGGCGGCGCCGGGCTAGTCTGCGGCCGGAAAGGAAACCCGGCCGATGAGCGATCAGGGCGACAGTGAAACCATAGATGAGAGCGCGGTTCTCCGCGCGGCGATGGATCTCGCGGCTACGGCCGGCTGGGACAAGAGCTCGCTCTCGGACATCGCCGCGGCCGCCGGGATTGGTGAAGAAACACTCCAGCACCTCCATCGCGATAAGCTGTCGGTGCTGCGCGCCTTGGCGGCACGCATAGACCAAGAAGCGCTGGGAGCCGTCACGCAGGGCGACATCGCGGACATCCCGATTCGGGAGCGGCTTCTGGAGTTGATGATGCTTCGCTTCGATGCGATGCGTCCTTTCAAGGCGGGCATCATAGCGGTCAGCCGGGCGGCTGCGACCAAACCGGGATTGGCGATGGAAGGCGGCTGCGCTCTCTCACGATCCATGCGCGCAACCCTGAGCCTGGCCGGAGTCCGCACCGAAGGCATCGCCGGCCTCATTCGGATCAAGGCGATGGCCCTGATCTTTCTGGATGCGTTCCAGGTGTGGGGAGGCGACGACAGCGCCGACCAGTCGGCGACCTTCCGGCGGCTCGATGAACGGTTGGTCCGGGCTGAAAGTCTCGCCCTGGCATTGGGCATCGCCAAAGCCGACCCGGCGGCAAAATAACTTTTTTGTGCGCCGCAACATAAACTGTTGACATCGATGGCCTGGTCCACGATAAGGACGCCGATTGTGCGGCGCAGCAAACCGCGCGAGACAATTCAACAGCGGAGATCACTCATGGCTGATCAGTCCAACCCTTTCAAAATGTTCGATTTTCAATCGATGCTCAACAACGCCAAGATGCCCGGCCTTGATGTCGAAGCCATATTGGCGGCGCAAAAGAAAAACGTCGAGGCGGTGATCGGGGCAAACCAGATCGTTGCCGAGGGATACCAGGCGGTCGCCAAGCGCCAGGCGGAGATTGCCCAGGCCACGCTGCAGGACGTCAAGGACCGCTTCGCCGAGCTGATGAGCGGCGCGAGCCCCGAGGAACGGATGGCCAAGCAGGCGGAACTGGTGAAGTTCGGTATCGAGCAGGCGTCCCAGTCGATGCAGGAAATGTCCGAGGTGCTGCGCAAGTCCCAGACCGAAGCCTTCGCGCTGATCAAGCGCCGGATGGATGAGGGCGTTGAAGAGATCAAGACGTTCAAATCCAACTGAAGACCGATCTATACGGCACGTTCCGCCGTTGCGTTGAACAAGGCCAACTCGCCGTAAGCGGGTTGGCCTTGCGGCATTTTGGACCGGTGTTATGGTCCGCACCCGAACCATGCAACCGGAGCAGAACGTGACCATCACCTATGACGACTTCCTCAAGGTCGATATCCGGGTCGGCACGATCGTTGACGCCCAGCCCTTTCCCGAGGCCCGGCGCCCGGCCTTCAAGCTGTGGGTGGATTTCGGCGACGAGATCGGGGTCAAGAAAACCTCGGCGCAGATCACCCGGCATTACGAGCTCGCCGCCCTCAAGGGCCGGCAGGTCGCGGCGGTCGTCAACTTCCCGCCGAAGCAGATCGGGAAATTCATGAGCGAGGTTCTGGTGGTCGGCTTTCCCGACGCCGACGGCGATGTCGTCATGGTGGGGATCGACCATCCGGTACCTAACGGCGGCCGGCTGTTCTAACGGAATAGAAGCCACCCACGGGCTTGTCTTCGCCCCACAGGGCGACGCACACTTGGCGAGACTTTCGCCGAACGGAGAGTGCGGGTGATGGGCAAGGAACTTCAAATCGGCATCCAGACCAATGGGATCAAGCACACCCATGCGGACCCGATGCCGGATATCGACACGCGGTTCCACATGGTCAAGGAGTGCGGCGCGTTCGACTATGTCGACAAGACGCCGGCACCCGACGAGGTCGACCAGTTCGTCGCGGCACGGCAGAAGTATGGCCTGCCGATCCGTGCCGGGGGCTGGTTCTACACGCTCGGCCGCGACGAAACCTTGCTGGTCGAGAACCTGGAGCTCGGCAGCCGGCTTGGCTCGATCGTCCACAATGTTCAGGTGACCGCGCGCAAGGCCGACGGAACCCTGGTCACCGATCGCGAGGTCGTGGACTTCTACGAGATGGCGGTGGCGGAGGGCGACCGGCTCGGGATCCATCCCTGTCTCGAGGTCCATGTGAACATGTGGTCCGAGGACTTTCGCCGGGTGGAGGTCGTCGGGCGGATGGCCGAGGAACGCGGTCTGCCGTTCCGCATGACCCTCGACCACAGCCATGTGATCTTCAAGATCGACAACCCTCTGGAACAGGACGTGTTCGACATTCGCGGCGATGTCGAGGCCGGGCGTCTGATCCTCGATCCCTTCACGCCGGGCAATGTCTGCCAGACCTGGATCGACGCCGGTTGGGTGCGGCACTGCCATGCCCGCGCGGCGGTTCCCAACAATCCGAAGAACACCGCCGCCGTCGACGAAAACGGCAAGCCCGGCCGCGGCATCCAGTATCCCTTCACCGATCCCGGCGAGGGGAACTACCACGCACCCTGGGACGGGGCGCTGCTGGAGCCCTGGAAGGAAGTGGTCCGCCAGTTGATGCGCCATCACGCGGAGAACGCGGACAGTCAACTCGGCCAGATCAGCACCGAGTTCATCCCCAATCTGGATTACGGGGAGGGGTGCCGCTACTCGATTTTCGAACAGTCGATCGCCTGCGCCCGTTGGATGCGCGAGACCTGGCGGGAGATCGCGGCGGAATAATCCTTCGCGCGGGTACCTGGCTGGCCGCTTGCCTATCCGAGAGCGGGAAGCGCGATGGGCCGGACCGTCTCGTAGGCGCGGCTTGCCGCGAGGACCTTGTCGTCGCGGTTCATCGGGCCGACGATCTGAAGGCCCGCCGGCAGGCCGTTGGAGCACAGCCCGCAGGGAATTGTCGCCGCCGGATGACGCCCGAGATTGAACGGATAGGAGAACGGTGTCCAACGGGTCCAGCGATCCATGCCGGAGCCTACCGGCACTTCCTCTCCCGCCTCGAAGGCGGTGATCGGCAGGGTCGGGGTCAGCAGCAGATCGTACTTGTCCAGGAACAGGTTGAGCTTGGTGCCGGCGGCTTCCCGCGCGGCGACCGCGTCGAGATAGTCGTTCAGCGTGATATCCGCGCCCGCAATGCCGACGTCGCGGAACCCCGGATCGAGCAATCCGAGCTGTTCCTCGCTGAAGTCCTTCTGCAGGCGCGCCGCGCCGGTGAACCAGTGGATCCTGAAGACCTCATGCTGGTCCCCGAGGCCGGGATCGACCTCCTCCACATGGGCGCCGAGCGCGGTGAAGGTCTCCGCCGCCGCCTTGACCAGTGCGGCGATCTCCGGATCGACCTTGGCATGGCCGAGGTCCGGACTGAACGCGATCCGCCAGCCTCTGACCGACAGGCCGAGGCTTTCGCGCCAGTCCTGTGCGCTCGCAGGCAACGCGTACCAGTCCCGGGGATCGGCCTCGGCCATCACCGTCAGCATAAGGGCCGCGTCGGCGACGGTTCGGGTCATCGGCCCCTGGTGCGAAACCGTGCCGAAGCCGCTCGCCGGATAGGTTGGCACGCGCCCGAATGTCGGTTTGATCCCGTAGATCCCGGTATAGCCGGCGGGCATGCGGATCGAACCGCCGCCGTCGGAGCCGTGGTGCAGCGCTCCCATGCAGGCGGCGGCGGCCACCGCCGCGCCGCCCGAGGAACCGCCCGGGGTTTTCGACGGATCCCACGGGTTGCGGGTGATCCCCGTAAGCGGACTATCCGTGACACCTTTCCAACCAAACTCCGGCGTCGTGGTCTTGCCCAGCAGAACCGCGCCATGGGCCCGCAGTTTGCCGACCAGCGGATGGTCCTCGTCCCAGGGGCCGTCCTCGCTGCTGGTCAGCGATCCGCGCCGGGTCGACCAACCCTTGGTCACCACCAGGTCCTTGATCGTCGTCGGCACCCCATCGACGAGGCCGGCGGGTTCTCCCTTGGCCCAACGGGCTTCCGATGCGCGTGCCGCCTCCAGCGCGCGTTCGGCGTCGACCAGCCGGAAGGCGTTGAAAGTGCCGTTATGCTTGTCGATCCGGGCCAGAACAGCCTTGGTGGCCTCGACCGGCGACAGGGTCCGCCGGGCATAGGCGTGAACCAGTTCGGTGGCGGAAAGCTGAGCGGGATCGGTTTTCATGATTCTGCCTTTGGTCGGGTCGATGTGTTCCAGGCCGGATCGCGAAAGGCCTGAAGCTCGAAACGGTAATTCTCGGGTCCACGGAAAAACGCCGAATAGACCTTGAAGCGTTCGGAATAGGCCGGCGGTGCCTCGAACGCGACACCCCTTGCCTTGAGAGTTTCATAGTCGCGGTCCACATCGTCGGACACGAAACTGTAGGTGACCCCTGGATTTTCCGGCGGCGCGCGGTTGACACAGATTCCGAGAAACGAGGTCTCGGTCACCTTGTAGATATGGCAGGTGTCGTTCTGGTTCAGCGCGAGCTCAAGCCCGAGCTTCTCAGCCAGAAAAGCACTGCCGGAGGCAAGGTCCGTGGTGTAGATGAAGGTGACCTGGTGTTCGAAGAGCATTCGCACCCATGGCTTGCCGGTGACGATCGAGCCTGGACCTTATACTAGATCGAGATAGTGAGGTCTCCCGCCATGGCCAAAGTCCAACGTCGCCCTGGCGCAAGGCAGGGCGACGGTCAAGAGCGAGGCCTCGGAACATCAGGCCTATCAGGACGTCGTGGGCTCAATGGATGTCGAACAGCCCGTCGTTCTTCACTTCGTAGGCGGCGACCATCAAGGTGCTGACCACGTCGTTCTGTTTGGCGAAGGGCAGAATCAGACGCTCGTAGGTCATGATCTCGCCGAAAAACTCACCGCTATAGATCCGCCATGTCGGTTTGGAACGCGACCGGACATACTCGTATTCATGCTCCAGGATGGTGCGCTGGGAGGCGGGCAGGGAGTCGAGATTGAGGCCGGTCATGTCGACGCCGAAGGTCTCGACGAAGGTCTGGCCGTAGTAGCGGTAGACATAGTCGTTGCCCTGACGAATCGCGATGATTGCCAGGTTGGGCAGCCAGTCGCGCAACCGTTCCACCGGAATCTTCGCAAGCTGTGGAACCTTGTTCGCGCCCTTAACCTTGCCCCAGAGCTCGTACAGCGTCCTGAGATCGGGCTGCATGGTGAGGCGGCTGATAACCGGCATGGGATGTCCATCCGAAGGCGATGCGACAGTCCTAGCGCATCCGCCGGCCGCCGGCCATCGGATGGATTTGTGCCTTTATCGCAAGCTGGTTAGCCGGAGCATTCCCGGGTTCAGGTTCCCAACACCCCGCGAATCACCCTTTTCCGGACGAGATCGCCAATGACGGCTTTCACCTCCGGCGGGGGTCAGTCGGTCGGCTTCGGAGGCAGGGTGTTGCCGCCCAAACCACCGTTCCGAGGCGTGCAGTCACCAGAGAAAATCTGCTGCACGAGGTTTTCCTTGCATTCCGCCCAGGGCCGGTCGATGCCGCCGCCGACCTCCGACTGGTAGATCATTGCAATCGCCATGACCGCAAATATCGCGGCCAGGATCCACATGCTGCGGTTCAACGGTCTCTCCATTTTCCGTCGGTATTGACGAGCCTATACTTTGGGACGCCGGCGGCGGCTTGCAAGCGGAAGATCGGTGATCACTGCGGCCAGTCGTCGATATAGTCCGGCAGGGACTCGTCGGGCACGTCCCGCTCCGAGACCGCACGGCCGCGCACCGAGATTCCGGCCTCGTGAACCGTTTCCGCGCGACCCGACACCAGGGGATGCCACCACTGCAGATCCTCTCCGTCGCGCAGCAGGCGATAGGCGCAGGTTGACGGCATCCACGCGATCTCCTCGACCGTTTGCGGCGAGAGCACGACGCAATCCGGAACGATTTCCTTGCGTTTCTCGTAGTTTCCGCACCGGCAGGAATGGCAATCCAACAGCCGGCAAGCCACGGTCGTGAACAACAGATCGTCGGTGACATCGTCGATCAGTTTGACGAGACAGCATTTGCCGCACCCGTCGCAAAGCGATTCCCACTCCTCAGCCGACATCTGCCTGAGGGACTTGGTCCGCCAGAACGGCTCGTCCTTTTCGTCGGCCACGGGACCTGTCAGTCGCGATAGCTGGCGTCAATCTTGTCCAGCTTGCGCATCAGCGCCGCGAACTCGAGCTGACCATAGCCGTCTTCATCGAAGGTATCGGCAAACCCGTCGACCTCCGCGCCCGACTTGGCGGCGAGGTTGTCACCCAGCACGTCCAGCGTGCCCGCCGCGCCCGCGTCGACCTGGACCTGACAGGAACGCTCCAGGCGATAGAGGCGCAGGAATGCATCCGGCACGCTCGCGCCGACCGTCATCAGCCCGTGATGCTTGAGGATCATCGCCCGATGCTCGCCCAGCGAGGCCAGAAGCCTTTCACGCTCATCGAGATGCAGGCTCGGACCTTCGTAGTCGTGATAGGCGAGACGGTTGTGGAAAGTGGTGGAGAACATGCTGATCGGAAGCAGGCCCTCCTTCACCGCCGCCACCGCCATGCCGGCGCGGGTATGGGTGTGCATGACGACCTTGTTGTGCTCGGCATGCGCCATGTGAACCGCCGAATGGATCACGAAGCCGGCGTGGTTCACGCCAAATGGCGTCTCGTCGATGATATTGCCGTCGACATCGATCTTCACCAGATTCGAGGCGGTTATCTCGTCATAGGCGAGCCCGAAGGGGTTGATAAGGAAATGCGGCTCGGTACCCGGCACCCGCGCTGTCAGATGTCCGTAGATCAGCTCAGTCCATCCGAAGTAATCCACCAGCCTGTAGGCGGCGGCGAGCTGGACCCGAAGGTCCCATTCGGCATCGCTCATCTTGGACCGGTCCACCTTGAAATCGACGGGAAGCTGGTTCATGGGATGTCTCCGATCAGGGCCGCGCCAGGATCTTGTCGAGCACGGGCAAGAGGTAGGTTCTGAATACGGCGGGATTCTCGCTCATCGGAAAATGCCCGACCTCCTTCATGATGATCGCCTCGGCGCCGGGGATCCGTCCGGCGGTGGCAAGGGTCGCCTCGGGCGTACAGGAATAGTCGTACTCTCCGGTCATAAGATAGACCGGGCACGCCGTGGTGTCGATATCGCCGCTGCGGGCCACGTAGTCGGAATCGGTCCGGAAGAAATGCATGTCGCCTTTGAAAACCCCAGTACCGCCCTGGTAATAGTGCCAGAGCGTTTCCCATCGAAACGCATCGGGACTTTGCGGGGCGCAGAGACCGCTCACCAATCCGACGCAGAAATCCCCGTTTACGAACTCCGGGTGATCGGTCCAGGAATTGTGGTACCAGGGCGCCGGTCGGTCAGAGCCCTCTAGACCGATGACCGCGCCGAGGCGCGCGCCATGCTCGATCGCCAGACGGATGACCACGCGCCCGCCCATGGAGCATCCCATGACGACCGGCTCGGCGAGTTCCAGGCCTTCGATGAACGCCATGATCACGGCCACGTAGAAATCGCTGGTCAGCCGGTACTCCTCGTCCTGCCAGCCAAGCGGCGGTGAGGACTTGCCGTGCCACGGCATATCGAAGGCGAGCACCCGGAACCGGTCGGTCACCGCGGGATCACACATCAGGTGGCGGAACTGGCTCGCATGGGAACCGGCGGTGTGCAGACAGACGAGCGGCGTGCCTTCGCCGGCTTCCTCGAAATAAATCCGGTAATCCCGCCCTTCGATCCGAAGGGTGATGTAGCGTCCGACAATCGGCTCCAACTCAACCATCGTCGCCCGCCGAATCTGGTGCCCGGCGCAGCACCGCCAGCACGTCCTTAACGTAGCGCAAATGCGAGAGCAGCTTGTCGACATCGCCTTCGACAGTGCAGTGACCAAACCGGTTCATGGCGAATATGTCGTGAAAGCCCGGTTCCGGAAACGGCTCCCAGAATTTCCTCCACGCCGATTCCGGAGCGCGGATCGCGAAACTCCAGCCGCGCATGATGAAGGGGCCTTCCTCGACATTGGTGATCCGGCCCCGATCGACGGAAACATGGAACCCGCGATCGCCGATCTCGATCAGGAAAGCGCCGGACATGAATCCGCCCCGGCGGATCAGTGCCGAGTTCTCGTTCACGCGGGCCGCAAGTGTCTCCAACATGACGGCAGTGTAGCCACGGGCGCGGCGGCCGGGTCAATCACCGGTCTGGCCCAGCACCCGGTCATCCCGCAGCTCCGCCTGCCGGGCCCGTTCGAAATCATGGATATAGTCGCGGGTCAGTGGCACCGTCCCCAGCGACTTGGCGAGCTGGATCTGGAAGACCATAAGCACGCCGTGCCGGAAGGCGGCTTCGCACCCGAGAAGATAGAACTCCCACATCCGGCAGAACCGCTCATCATACATCGCGGCGATCTTCTCGCGATTGCGGGCGAAAGCCTCATGCCAGCACCGGAGCGTCTCGGCATAGTGAATCCGCAGGATCTCGACATCCATGACCTTTAGGTCCGTCTTCTCGATCCACGGCATCTGTTCCGCCAGCGTCGGTGTATAGGCGCCCGGGAAGATATAGCGTTCCATCCAGGGATTCTGTGGTCCCGGCTGGTTGAACTTGCCGACGCAATGGATCAGCGCGACCCCGTCATCGGTGAGCAGATCTGAGACCTTGCCATAGTATTCGCGGTAATGCCGGGGCCCGACATGTTCCAGCATACCCACCGATACAATCCGGTCATAGCGCGTGTCGAGTTCCCGGTAATCCCGCAGGTGGAAGGCCACGCGGTTGGCCAACCCGGCTTTCCAGGCCCGCTCGTTGCTGTATTTGTGCTGTTCCTTGGACAAGGTGACGCCATCGACGCTGATATCGCCGAGCTCCGCGAGATACAGACCCATGCCGCCCCAGCCCGAGCCGATGTCGAGCACGCGGTGTCCGTCCTGGAGCAGCAGTTTGGCCGCGATATGGTCCTTCTTGCGCCGCTGGGCGGTGGCGATATCGTCGTCCGGATCCGCGAAATAGGCACAGGAGTACTGACGGTCGGGATCAAGGAACAGGTCGAACAGCTCATCGCGAAGGTCATAATGATGGGCGACCTTGCGCTGAGCCTTGCCGATGGGATTGTGTGTGCGGATCGCGGCCCGAACGTCGCGGAAGATGTTCAGCAGCCGTTGCACCACGGTTGCCTCAAGGCCGCGTTGGTTGGCCGCGCAAATCTCTATGAAATCCCGAAGCGTCCCCTGTTCGACGATCAGCGTACCGTCCATATACGCTTCGCCCATGGCCAGTTGGGGATTGTGGAACAACCGGAAATGAAGTGCCGGATCGGTAAGGCGGATGGTGGCGCTGGGGCCTTCTGTACCGGCGAGGCGGTGCGTTCGCCCCTTCGCGTCGATCACGGTGAGCGCGCCGTATTTGATAACGTTCCTTAACGATGTTCCCGCAAACATCGTGCCGTGACCTCCATTCGATTGGTCGGGATACTCCAATCGCGACATGAAGCCGGTCTGTAATATTAACAAATCAACCAGGTGTCGGGTAGTGTTCAACACCCCGGCCATTTCAGATTTCAAGGAGAGGATGGCGTGCAAGGCTCCCGGTCCTGCGACGAAAGCTAATCCGACCGTGCCGACTTCTTTCGACCAGCCGGTGGCCGAACGGATCTTCGCAGCGGCTCTTGCCGCTCACGATTCCGGCGCGACAGAGGACGCACGCCTGGGTTTTCAGCGCGTCTCGATCCTCGAGCCATCCCACATGCGCCCCGTCGCCGTGCTCGGTAGCCTTGAACGAGGATGCGGCAATCGCGCGCGGGCAGCGGAGCTGCTGAACCGCGCCGCAGTCCTGGATGGCGGCAGCGCACCGGTGCAGTACACCCTGGGCAATGCCCATCTCGATTGCGGCGACCTCGATCTAGGCCGGAACGCCTATCGACGCGCGCTCGTGATCAGCCCGGCTTACGAGCAAGCGATCACCAATCTCGGGCTCCTGGAGATCGAAAGCGCCGACCCCATCGCGGCGCGCCGTGTATTGCGCCGCGCGCTGATCGCCGACCCGGCCTCCGGCGTGCCGCGATCGCTGCTGGGCGAGGTGCACCTGGCGGCCGGCGCGTTCACATCCGGCTGGCCACTTTATTTCACGCGAATGAGCGAAGCGAACCGGGACCGCAAGCTGGACGGATCGCCGTTCTGGAACGGCGGACCATCGGCCGGCGGCGGGTTGCTGCTTCTGGGCGATGGCGGGATCGGCGACGTGCTCATGCATGCGCGGTTTCTCAAGCAATTAGAGGCACCGGCGGGTCCGGTCACGCTAAGAGCCCCGGCGCCGTTGACGGCCCTCCTTCAAACCGCCTTCCCGTCGATCACGGTGACGGACCTTTCCGCGCC
Source organism: Alphaproteobacteria bacterium (assembly GCA_038146985.1). Lineage (GTDB taxonomy): Bacteria > Pseudomonadota > Alphaproteobacteria > Thalassobaculales > Thalassobaculaceae > JADHLJ01. Next base: position 24,668 of record JAYQSQ010000017.1, on the reverse strand, counting down.
GGCTCCCGGCGCTGGCGCCTGGCTACCGCTTTCGATGCTGGCCATGCGCCTGGAGGTGACACCGGACGCGGCCGGAGCCCGGTCTGACTACCTGGCGCGCTGTTTCCATGGTTCAGCAATCCGGCCGGGTCGGCGCAAAGTCGGGCTCTGCTGGCAGGGCCAGGACGGCACTTTCCGCCGACGCTGCTGGAGACTTTGGCCGACATTCCCCACGCGGACTACCTTTGCCTGCAGGTGGGTTCCGATGCCGTTGAACCGAGGCCGGCGCTCGCCATGGACAACCGTACGGAGAGCTATCTCGGGGCCGAGGGAATGGTCCGCATGGCCCGCGACATGGTGGACCTGGATCTGGTGCTCACGGTGGACACCTATGTCGCGCATCTGGCCGGCGCGCTCGGGATAGAGACCTGGGTAATGCTGCCGCACGGTCCGGAATGGCGTTGGGGACCCAGGGGCGATCGAACGCCATGGTATCCGCGCGCACGGCTGTTCCGGCAATCGCGTCAAGGCGATTGGGACACGGTGATCGCGCAGGTCAGGGGTGCGATGGCGGCGCGGTTTCAATAGACCGCGCGGCCGCCGGACAGGTCGAAACAGGCACCGGTACTGAACCCGCAGCGATCGCTGGCCAGCCAGCAGACAAGTTCGGCGCATTCCTCGGCGGTGCCCAGCCGCTGCATCGGGCTTTTCTCGATCATGATCCTGAGAAGGTCCGGATCGGCGTTACGGGCCATATCCGTGTCCAGGGCCGCCGGCGCGATGCAGTTGACCAGCACGCCGGAGGTCGCCAGTTCCTTTCCCATCGCCTTGGTAAGCGCGATCACCCCCGCCTTCGATGCGCTATAGGCGGCCATGGCCGGCGTGCCGTCCTTGCCGGCAAGCGAGGCGATATTGACGATCCGGCCCCAACCATGCGTTTGCATTTCCGGCGCGAGCAGCTTCGAGCACAGGAAGGTGCCAGTGAGATTCACCTCCAGAACCCGGCGCCAGACATCGTTGGCGGTATGCGTCACCAAACCCGGCGCACCGATGATTCCGGCGCTGTTGATCAGAATATCGACCTTGTCGTGCACCCTCCAGACGTCTCGCAAGGCCTGGGACACCGCGGCCTCGTCAGAGACATCGACCTCGCCCGCTATCGCGCTGTCACCGGCCTTGAGGTCCAGCAGCGCTTGTTTCACCGCCGCGCCGTCGGTGTCCCACAAGGCCACCCGGCCGCCCCGGGCGAGGATCATCCGGGCGCTCGCCAGCCCGATCCCGCGCGCGCCGCCGGTGATCACCGCGACCCGTCCCTCGAAATCCCGCTCGGTCATCGAGATTAACCCTGGAAATTCGCGTCTTCGGACAAGGTGAACTCGCCGGCACGTATCCGTTCCGGCCATTCCGCCACCATCTCGGCGACAGATTCCTCACCATAATGCTCGATCATGTCGGTCAACGCCGCGAAGATCGCCGAAGAGGCAACCATCTCCGCCGCGACTCCCTGGGCGAGAGCATCCTCCCAAACCTCCAGGATCATCTTCAGCGCCAGTCGCTTCTGTTCATCCTCGGGAAGGAACATGCCGTCGTCTTGTGACATCGTGGTCTCGCGGATCGGTGTGATTGAAGCCTCGGGGCCGAGAATGCATGCTGGCCCGATGAAAGTCACCCCATCCGACATGGCCTATTATCAGCCGGACCGCCGGCGCCCGGCGCCGGTCCCGCGACGCGACGTCGATCCTGTTCTCACATGGCGTGACCGGGCGACACCGGCTTCCGCGCGGTTCGGCGACGTTTACTACGCCCAAGGAAACGGGCTTGCCGAAGCGCGCCACACCTTCCTTGACGGGAACGGCCTTCCCGGACGGTGGTCCGGCCAGGAGTGCTTCGTCATCGGCGAGACCGGTTTCGGCACCGGTCTGAATTTCCTGGCGGCCTGGAAATGCTGGCGGGAAACCGCGAGACCCGGGGCAATCCTACATTACCTCTCGCTCGAAGGGTTTCCGCTAAGCCGGGACCAGTTAAAAGCGTGCCTCGCGCCCTGGTCCGAGCTGGCGCCGCTCGCCGGCGAACTCATTGCCGCCTATCCGCCGCCGCATGACGGGTTTCACCGGGTTTGGCTTGACGGAGGACGCGTCGCGCTAACCCTGCTGTTCGGTGACGCTGGCGAGGTCCTCGCCGAGGCCGAAGCCCAGGTTGACGCCTGGTTTCTCGACGGTTTCGCGCCGGCGAGAAATCCGGCGATGTGGTCATCGGCGGTCTTCGTGGAAATCGCGCGGCTGTCCGCTCCGGGCGCAACCCTGGCAAGCTTCACCGTCGCGGGTTCTGTCCGCCAAGGGCTTCAAGACGTCGGCTTCGCGCTTGAGAAGCGACCAGGATTCGGGCGCAAACGGGAAATGCTCACCGGCCGCCTGGGTACCGCACCGAGACGGTCACGCCTCCCGCCCTGGTATCGCCTGCCTCCGCCGATGTCGAGAGCCGGGCGGCCGGCCATCATCGGTGCCGGCATCGCCGGATGCGCAGTCGCGAAAGCGCTGTCCCGGCGCGGCATCGCGGCACGGCTGGTCGATCGCCACGACGGTATCGCCACCGAGGCCTCGGGAAACCCGGCGGCCTTGATCGCGCCGCGCCTTGATCGAGGCGACAGCGAGGCCGCGCTGTTCCATGACCGGGCCTATCGAACCGCCTTGGCGGAGATCGAAGGCTCCGGCTTGGAGTGGCGATCCCGTGGCGCGCTGCACCTGGCTCCGCAAACCGAGGCTCCCTCGCGGCTCTGGGAAGGCGCGATCACACCGCTCGATCCCGTTGAGGCATCCGTGAAGGCCGGGGTGGCTCTGCACTCGAGGGCATTTTGGTTTCCGCAGGCCGGGTTGATCGAACCCGCGCGGCTCGCGGAACGGTTCGCGTCCAACACGCAGATGCAAACCGCCGCCGGTGGCGCAACGCTCCGGCGAGGTAAGGGCACGTGGCAGGTGCTGGACGGAACCGGCGCGGTGATTGACGAGACCGATCGTATCATCGTCGCGGCGGCGAGCGCGTCGGGCGGGTTCGAGTCCTTGGAGTGGCTGCCGGTCACCCCGGTGCTGGGCCAGCTTTCTTTTGTGCCCCAGACAACCGCAAGCCGGGACCTTAAGACGGTCCTGATCTGGGGCGGCTATCTGACGCCGGCAGCAGAGGGAACACACCTGCTGGGGGCGACCCATGAGCGGGGTGACTTTGATCCGGCACGCTGGCAGTGGTGCGCCACCGGTTCCGGCCATGAACGCAACCACAGGGAGATGCCGCCCGTGGTCCGGACGTTGTTCGACCCGCCGGATGTCGGCCGGTGGCGCGGGAGAGCATCGCTTCGATGCGCCCTGCCGGATCACCTTCCCGCCGCCGGGCCGGTTGCCTGCGCCGTCGATTTCCTTGAGCGGTTTGAGGGATTGAAACATGGTCCCCGCGGAAGGTTTCCGGCCGCGCCCGCCTACCATCCGGGGCTCTTCGTCCTCACCGGTCTCGGAGGACGCGGCATCACCACGGCACCACTGGCGGCGGAACTTCTGGTCAGCCAGATGCTGGGAGAGCCCTGGCCCATTGAGCGGCGTTTGGCGCTCGCCCTGTCGCCGACGCGATTCCTGGTTCGCCGAGCGCGACAAGGTGAAATGGAAAGGCAGCGGGCATGAGCGGCATCTGGAAAGACCTCAGGAAAGGCACTCCGAGCGGGTGACCGCCTTATGCTGCCTGGTTTGGTGCTCGCCGCCTTGCCGGCGGCGGCGTCGGCCGAGATCGCCGCGCGGCCCGGGCTGATTTGGGACGTGGCGGCCCGCGCGCCGGTCACCCGGCAGGCGCTTGAAGAACGCCTCGTCGCCACGGACTATATTCTACTGGGCGAAAAGCACGACAATCCCGGCCATCACCAGCTTCAGGCGGAGATCATCCAACGGCTGGTGCGGGCGGGGCGCCGTCCGGCCCTGGTCTGGGAGATGCTGCCCCGGAGCAAGCAGGGCGATATCGACGCCCATCTGACGAAAGAGAACCCCGACCCGGACGGTTTCGCGGCAGCGGTCGGCTGGGACGACCTCGGCTGGGGGATTGGGAGGCCTATCGTCCGATCTCGGCGGCGGCGATGGCGGGGCGTCTGCCGCATCTCGCGGGCGGGCTTGATCGGCCGGATCTGAAGGCGGTGGCGCAAGGCGGTCTCGGCCGCCTGCCGCAAGACCTCGCGGCGGGTCTCGTGGACAGAGATCCTTATCGCCGCCGCAACGCCAGCTCATTGAGGATGCGGTCTACGAGGGTCATTGCGGGTTCGTGCCCCGCGCCCATCTCGGACCGATGATTTCGGTACAGATCGCGCGGGACCTGGCGCTGGCCGAAGCGCTTGCCCGGTCGGCGCCGCCACCGGGCGCGGTGCTGATCGCCGGTGCGCAGCACGCCCGGCGAGACGCGGGCGCGCCGGTCCATCTCGCGCGCATGCGGCCCCAAGCCTCGGTGCTCAGCGTCGGGTTTGTCGAGGTCGGGCGCGACCGGCGAACAGACCCCTTGGCGCTGGCCAGGACCGGCGCCCATGATTTCCTCTGGTTCACCGAACCGGGGCCGGACAAGGACTATTGCGGCGACCTCGCCAAGCGCTTCGGCAAGGCGCACAAGCTGAAATCCAAGTGATCAGGCCCCGGAATTGTGGCCCATCATGGCTTCCCGGCCTGCCGATGCGCCGGCGATCTTGCCGAAAACCGCACCGTTGATCAGGCCGCTTCCGCCTGGATAGTTGAAGTAGAAGATGCCGCCGACCATCTCGCCCGCCGCAAACAGGCCCTTCAGCGGCTTGTAGTCGGTGCTCTGGACCTGGGCATTGCCGTCGATCCGCACGCCGCCGAAGGTGAAGGTGATGCCGCAGGTCACCTGATAGGCCTCGAACGGCCCCTCGTCGATGGTGTTGGCCCAGTTCGACTTGACCACGTCCAGGCCCTTGGTGGTCCGGCCGTCCTTGACGTTCGGGTTGAACGGGATATCGGTGCGTACGGCGGCGTTCCAGCGCTTGATCTCGTCGATGAAGGCCTCGGCGTTGACTCCCTCGAGCTTGCCCGCGAGCTCCTCGATTGTGTTGCCGGTGACCTTGGTCACCTGGCGGATGCGGTACTCGTCGCGCAGGAGGTGGATCACCTTCTGGTCGAAGATCTGCCAGGCAAACTGATTCGGCTGATTGAGGATCACCCGGCCGTATTTGGCATAGGTGTAGTTCCGAAAATCAGCGCCCTCGTCGACGAAGCGCCGCCCGGTGGCATTGACCATGATGCCGAAGGGATAGCTGTGCTTCTGGAAGGCATCGCCGACCGCGAGGTCGCCGAACTCGGGCGCATTGCGCTCCCAGCCAACCGCGTGACAGCCGGACCAGTTGCCCATGGTGCTGGCCCCGGCGTCCGTCGCCATACGGATGCCGTCGCCCACGTTGTAGGGCGTGCCGCGCACCTTCGCGAGATCCCAGCCTGGGCCGAGATAGCGGGTCCGCCACTCGCTATTGGCCTGGAAACCGCCGGCGGCAAGCACCACGGCCTTGGCCGCGACCTCCTTGACCACGCCCTCGTGGCGGATCTTGACGCCTGAGACCTTGACCCCGTCGCTGATCAGGTCGAGCGCGCGGGCCTCGAACAGGATATCGATGCCCCGGTCCCTCGCCGCCTTCCATTCGGCCTCGACCAGGCCCGGGCCGCCGCCATAGGCCTCGACGGTAAGGCCGCCCCAGAACTTGAACTTGCCATCGACCTTGAAGGCCTGACGGCCCCAGATCGGCGCGAAGCGGACACCCTTGCCGCGCAGCCATTTCAGGGTCTCGAAGCTGTTCTTGACCAGGATCTCGACCAGCTCGGGATCGGTGCGGTACTCGGTCACCCGGAACATGTCGTCGAAGAACTGGTCCTCGGTATAGGTGCCGAAATCGGTGATCTCGCACTCGGCATCGGTCAGGTCCGGCATGAGCTCGCGCAGGTCGTCGACGCCATTATAGACGGTGCGGATCGCGCCGGCGGTAAACCGCGTGTTGCCGCCACCGAGTTCCTCGGGCGCCGCCTCCAGCACCAGCACCTTGGCTCCGCTCTCTTCCGCCGACAGGGCGGCGCACATGGCGGCGTTTCCGGCGCCGACGATAACGACATCATAGTTCATCTCTGGAGCCCTCTGTTTTCCGATCGATCCACCGCGGGAATTGCGGCGCCAAGGCCGTGGGTATCTAGCATCGTCAACGATTGTATACAATGTGCCGATCTGTCGCGGGAGGAATACGATGAGGCCGACCAGCGACGGCGCGAAAAGGAGTTCTTGATCCGCCGTCACGATCCACAAAGACCCATGCCTTTGCCATTCGGCTCGACACCGGCGGCTGGGGCTCTATAATCCTGGTAAATTAATCGCCAAACCCGTTTGGCCAATCTCTCTGGGAAGGTGGAAGCATGAGCGGTTCGAACCGTCCAATGTCACCGCATCTGCAGGTCTACCGGCCGCAGCTGACCTCGATGCTGTCGATCACCCACCGGGCGACCGGTGTCGCGCTTGCCGCGGGAACCCTGTTCCTGGTCTGGTGGCTGGCGGCAGCCGGCGCGGGGCCTGACTATTTCGCCTATGTCCAGAACATCATGGGTTCATGGATCGGCCTGCTGATCCTGCTCGGGTTCACCTGGGCAGTGTCCTATCACCTGTGCAACGGCATCCGGCACCTGTTCTGGGACGCCGGATACGGTTTCGAGATCGAGACGGCATACAAGTCCGGCTGGGCGACGGTTGCGGGCTCGATCGTCCTGACGGTCGTTGCCTGGGCCATCGGGCTCGCGGCCTGAGCGGCGGGGGAGTGAGAGATGAGCGATAAAAGCATGCGTACCGATCTCGGCCGGGTGCGGGGAATGGGATCCGCCAAGGAAGGCGTGCATCACTGGTGGATGCAGCGCCTGACCGCCATCGCGCTGATCCCCCTGGTTGTGTGGTTCGTCGCCTCGGTGGCGGGGCTGGCCGGTGCCGGCTACGAGGAAACCGCGGCTTGGCTCTCGCAGCCTTTCGTCGCGGTTGCCGTGATCCTGCTGGTGACCGCAACGCTTTATCACGCCGCCCTCGGCGTACAGGTCGTCGTCGAGGATTACATTCATCACGAGGGCTGGAAGTTCTGCTGGCTCATCGCGATGAAGATCGCCTTCCTGGTGCTCGGCGTCATCGCCGTGTTCTCCGTACTCAAGCTCGCCCTATAGGACGCAAGACCATGCAAGCATACGAGATCGTCGATCATACCTATGACGTCGTCGTGGTCGGGGCCGGCGGCGCCGGACTGCGCGCCACCCTGGGCATGACCCTGGAGGGCCTGAAGACCGCCTGCATCACCAAGGTGTTCCCGACCCGCAGCCACACCGTTGCCGCCCAGGGCGGAGTCGGCGCGGCGCTCGACAACATGGGTGAGGGCGACAATTGGCGCTTTCACATGTACGACACGGTCAAGGGCTCGGACTGGCTCGGCGACCAGGATGCCATCGAATATATGTGCCGCAACGCCATCCCGGCGGTGATCGAACTTGAGCATTACGGCGTGCCGTTCTCGCGCACCGAGGAGGGCAAGATCTATCAGCGGCCCTTCGGCGGCCACACCCTGGACAACGGCAAGCGCATGGCCAAACGGGCCTGCGCCGCGGCCGACCGCACCGGCCACGCGATTCTCCACACCCTGTATCAGCAGTGCCTCGCCAACCATGCGGAATTCTATATCGAGTATTTCGCCATCGACCTGATCATGGACGAGGATGGCGCCTGCCGGGGTGTCATGGCCCTGGACATGGCGACCGGCACCCTGCACCGCTTCCGCGCGCACCAGACGGTGCTGGCGACCGGTGGGTACGGGCGGGCCTATTTCTCCTGCACCTCGGCGCATACCTGCACAGGCGACGGCAACGGCATGGTGCTGCGCGCCGGCCTGCCGCTTCAGGACATGGAGTTCGTGCAGTACCACCCGACCGGGATCTACGGCGCCGGCTGCCTGATCACCGAGGGCGCGCGGGGCGAGGGCGGCTATGTCACCAATTCCGAGGGTGAGCGCTTCATGGAGCGCTATGCACCGACCGCCAAGGACCTCGCCTCCCGCGACGTGGTCAGCCGGTCGATGACCATCGAGATCAACGAGGGCCGCGGCGTCGGGCCGAACAAGGACCACATCTTCCTGCATCTGGAGCATTTGGACCCGGATGTGCTGGCCTTGCGCCTGCCCGGCATCTCGGAGACCGCGAAGATCTTCGCCGGGGTCGACGTCACCCGCGAGCCGATCCCGATCCTGCCGACCGTGCACTACAATATGGGCGGCATCCCGACCAACTATCACGGCGAGGTGCTGGCCCCGACCGCCGACGATCCGGACCGGGTCTGCCCGGGCCTGATGGCGATTGGCGAAGCGGCCTGCGTTTCGGTACACGGCGCCAACCGCCTCGGCACCAACTCGCTGCTGGACATCGTGGTCTTCGGCCGCGCCGCCGCCTACCGGGCCGGTCAGACCGTGCCCCGGGGCGAGGAACACAAGCCGCTGCCGGCCGATGCCGGTGACAAGGCGATCGCGAGGCTGGACCGGATCCGCAACGCCAAGGGCGGCACCGGGGCCGCGTCCCTACGCCTCGACATGCAGCGCGCCATGCAGCAGCACGCGGCGGTGTTCCGCACCGACGCTCTGCTGGAGGAGGGCGTGAAGAAGATCATGACCATCGCCTCGGGCATGGAGGATCTCTCGGTCACCGACCGCTCGCTGATCTGGAACTCGGACCTGATCGAGGCGATGGAGCTGGACAATCTGATGGGCCAGGCGATCGTCACCCTGACCTCGGCCAACCTGCGCAAGGAAAGCCGAGGCGCCCATGCCCACGAGGATTATCCGGAACGCGACGACGAGAACTGGATGAAACACACCTGCATGTGGCTGGACGAGAAGAACAAATACGACGTCATGTACCGCGACGTGCACATGAATACCCTGTCCAACGAGATCGAGTCGATCCCGCCGGTGGCCCGCGTCTACTGAGGCGGCACCGGACCAAGGCGATATCGAGAACGACAGAAAGAATCGGGACCCATGGCTGAATTCACCCTGCCGGCAAACTCCAAGGTCAAGATTGGCAACACCCACAAGGCGTCCGGCGACGCCAAGCGGGTGCGGGCCTTCAAGATCTACCGCTACGATCCCGACAAGGGCGAGAATCCGCGGATCGACACCTACGAGATCGACCTCGACGCGTGCGGCCCGATGGTTCTCGACGCGCTGATCAAGATCAAGAACGAGGTCGACACCACGGTGACCTTCCGGCGGTCCTGCCGCGAGGGGATCTGCGGGTCCTGCGCCATGAACATCGACGGTACCAACACCCTGGCGTGCCTGAAGCCCATCGACGAGGTTAAAGGCGACGTGAAGATCTACCCGCTGCCGCATATGGACGTGATCAAGGATCTCGTCCCGGATCTCAGCACCGCCTATGCCCAGCTTGCCTCGGTGGAACCCTGGCTGAAGACCAAGACTCCGCAGCCGCCGACCACGGAACGGCTGCAGTCGATCGAGGACCGCGAGAAACTCGACGGCATGTGGGAATGCGTCCTGTGCTTCAGCTGCTCCACCTCCTGCCCGAGCTACTGGTGGAACGGCGAACGCTATCTCGGCCCAGCGGTGCTGCTCCAGGCCTATCGCTGGATCGCCGATTCCCGCGACGAGTATACCGGCGAGCGGCTCGACAACCTCGAGGATCCGTTCCGGCTCTATCGCTGCCACACCATCATGAACTGCACCAAGACCTGCCCCAAGGGCCTGAACCCGGCGAAAGCCATCGCCGAGATCAAGAAGATGCTGGTGATGCGGCGGTAGGAACGGGCAGAGGTCCAACCAACCTGAAGTAGACACGACCCTTCGAGACGCGAGCCATGGCTCGCTCCTCAGGGTGAGTCACGCAACTTTTCTTCGTCTCACCCTGAGGAGCCGCGAAGCGGAGTCTCGAAGGGTCTTGTCCGCCACGTGATATGGACGCGCGGTGGGCGACATCCCTTTGCCCCATTCCCGCCGCCACGCTACTCTCCCGCGAAACAAAACCACCATTCCGGGGAGAGACGCACCATGGCCGAAACCAACGAGATGACCGGCGGCGAGGCGCTGGCGCGCCTGCTTCGGGCCCAGGGGATCGGGCCGATGTTCGGCATGGGCGGATTTCAGCTGCTTCCCTTTTACGACGCGGCGCGGCGGATCGGGCTGATGCACTCCCTGATCAATGACGAGCGCTGCGGCACCTTCGCCGCCGACGCCTATGCCAAGGTGACCGGACGGGTCGGCGTGGTCGACGCCACTCTCGGACCGGGGGCAACCAATCTGGTGACCGGGCTGATCGAGGCGCTGAATGCCGGCACGCCGATGGTGGCCGTGGTCGGGGACAGCCATCGCCTCCATTCCTGGAAGAACATGACCCAGGAGAGCCGGCAGCTTGAGATCCTGGCGCCGGCCTGCAAGGAGGTGATCCGGGTCGAGATGATCGAGCGAATGCCAGAGCTGGTGCGCCGGGCCTTCCAGGTGGCGACGACGGGCCGGCCGGGGCCGGTGGTTCTGGACGTGCCGGAGGATATCTGCCACGGCACCTTCCCCTTCGATCCCGACGAGCTTGATGAGCCTCAGGCCAATCAGTCGGCACCGAGCCTACGCGTCCGGCCCTCTTCGGACTCTCTCAAGGCCGCAGTTGCGTTGCTCTCCAAGGCCGAGAAACCGATGGTCCTGGCCGGCGGCGGCGTACATCTTTCCGGCGCCAATCAGGCGCTCGAAGCCTTCGCCGAGGCCTTTAACATTCCGGTCGCCCATACCATGACCGGCAAGGGCGCCATCGCCTGCACCAATCCGCTGAACGCCGGGCTGTTCGGCCGCTATGACCGGATCGCCAACGGGGTGATGGATGACAGCGACTGCCTGCTGGTGATCGGCTGCAAGCTCGGCGAAATCGCCACCAAGCGCTTCACCCTGCCGCCGACGGGCAAGCCGATCATTCATCTTGAGATCGTCGCCGAGGAGATCGGCCGGACCCTGCGGCCGGACGTCGCCATGTGGGGCGACGCCCGCGAGGGCATCCGCGATCTGCATGCCGCTATGGCCGATGACGCGAGCCGTCAGAAAAAGATGCGGGCGGGTTTTGCCGCGGATGTCGCCAAGCGGATGGCCGATTGGCGGGTCTCGGTGAACGAGCGGCTGACCTCCGAGGAGGTACCGGTGAACATGGCCCGGCTGATGCACGAGCTGAACCAGGGCCTCCCCGCCGACGCGATCCTAGTCGCCGATGGTGGCTTCGCGGCCCATTGGGGCGGGCTCCTGTTCGATACCAAGCGGGCCGGGCGCGGATTCCTGCCGGACCGGGGCTTTGCCTCGATCGGTTATGGCCTTCCCGGCGCCATGGGCGCGGCGCTGGCCGAGGCCGGGCCGGTGGTGGCGCTGACCGGTGACGGCGGCTTCAACATGACCCTGGGAGAGCTGGAGACGGCGCGGCGCATGGGCCTCGATTTCACCATCATCGTCGTCAACAACGCAGCCTCGGGCTACGTGAAGGCGCTGCAGCATCTGATGTATGGCGAGGGCGCCTATCAGTCGAGCGACCTTGCCGAGACCAACTATGCCGATGCCGCCAATGCCTTGGGGTGCAACGGTATTCGGGTCGAGCATCCGGACCAGGTCGCCCCGGCCATCGCCGCTGGCCTCGCCCACAAGGGCTCACCCACGGTGATTGACATGGTGGTGACGCGGGACCCCGCCAAGATGCTGCCCGGTGTCGACAACCGGGCCGCCACCATCAAGAAAGGCGACCGGGTGGCGTAAGCGGCACCGGCCGTGCTCAGGCAAGATTGTCCCGAGCTTGGAGCGATAAAACACGCACGATTTTTTTACCCGTCGCCCTGGCGAAAGGCAGGGCCTTTCATCTGGCCGTTCAGCCTGCACAATTTGCTGTAGCCGCCGGTCTCACCCGCAACCGAACCCGCCCACATGGTACCATCTACGCATGGCCCTGCCTTTCGCCAGGGCGACGGTGGAGGTTTTCTTTACCGGGAATCGTGACTTGGAATCACTCCGCCGCCAGTCCGACGGTCGAGCCTGATCGGGCGGCCGCGTAGGACCGGCAGGCATTGCCGAATGCTTCGAAGATCTTGGCATTGTGGCCGGCGATGGGGCGCGGCCATTCCGGGTGCCATTGCACGCCCAACGCAAAGCCCGGCGCCCCGTCGATGCTGATCGCCTCAATGATGCCGTCCGGCGCCACCGCCTCGACCCGTACCCGCGAGCCCGGCTCATCGACGGCCTGGGCATGCAGGGAATTCACCAGCGCGTTGTCCTGTCCGATGATGCCCTGCAAGACACCACCAGGGATGATCCGAACGTCATGGGCCGGACGGTAGCGCTGAGCATGGTCGTCCACGTCCCGGCGCATCCGGTGATCGAACTTGCCTTCGAGATCGAAGACCCGCTGATGCAGGGTGCCGCCGAAGGCGACATTCATCTCCTGCAGCCCGAGGCAGAGGCCCAGAACCGGCACCCCGCGTGCGATGCAGGCCCGGATCAGCGGCAGCATCGTGGCATCCCGGTGCGGGTCATGCTTGGTACCCTCGGCGCTCGCGGGCCCGTCATAGTGATGGGGCTCGACATTCGCGGCGCCGCCGGTCAGCAGCAAACCGTCGATCCGCTCGGCATAGGTCTCCAGCATGGCCGCATCGGCGAGCACCGGGATGATGACCGGAACGCATCCCGCCGGGTCCGTCACCGCCATGAGATATTTCTCGCCGATCCGGTGGAACGGATGAATCTCGCCTTCGGACCTGCACGCGGATACACCGACGAGAGGGCTTGGCTGTTTCAGTGTCATGTCCGTCGGCTCCGAAAATCAGCGTGATACGCGCGTCTCACGACCGGGTGAGTTGGCGACCGGTGCGGAGTCTGCCATATCTTGGTGATGGATGACATTACCCAGACATTGCTGCAGTACAAGGGCCTGGTCGCCGGAACCTGGCTCGTTTTGCTGTTTTTCGCCGAGCGGCTTGTTCCCGCCGCCGAGCGCGTCGGCGGATGGCCGCGCGTATTCCGCAATGCCGGGCTTTGGGCGATCAATATCGGTCTCAGTCTGACGATCGTGGTCCCGGTATCCTACTGGGCAACGGACAGCGCGCTGGATTGGCGCCCCGACTGGTATACCGGCTGGCTGCCGATCGCGGTCGACATCATCATTCTCGATTTCCTGATCTACTGGTGGCATCGAGCCAATCACGTAATCCCGATCCTCTGGCGGTTTCACCAGGTCCATCATCTGGACGAGTTCCTGGACGTCACCTCGTCGGTCCGGTTCCATTTCTGTGAGGTGCTGCTCTCCGCCTGTTTCAGGGCGGTGGTCATCCTGGCGCTGGGCATGCCGCTCGCCTCTGTCCTCGCCTTCGAGGCGCTGGTGCTGCTGGCCGCCGCGTTCCAGCACTCCAATCTCAGCCTGCACAAGGGCCGGGAGGAAGAGATCGCCTCGATCCTGATCACCCCGTCGATCCATTGGGTGCACCACCATGCGGTTCGCGCCGACACGGATTCCAACTACGGGACGATCTTCAGTTTCTGGGACTCGATGTTCGGCACCCGCAGTCCGACGCCGCGGTCACTGGATATGAAGATCGGCGTCGAGAACCGGTCCGATGACGGGTTTTTCGGATTACTCATCCGGCCTTTCCAGCGTCAGGACTGACCATTCCGCCGCGCGCCGCGGCTAGTTGTTGCTCTGCCGCGCGAACATGTTGGGATTGACCTGGAAAAGTCCGGAATCCAGCTCAGCCCCCCGTTCCGGATCGAGCAGCGAGACCCTAACTTCCACGCCCTGGGCGTCGCGGATGTACCACTGTTTAAGCGCCAGCGGCGCATCCGTGAACAGCAGGCGGACCGCGCCCGCTTCCGGATCGCTTTTCATGGTCAGGGTCACCGACACCGTCCCCGGCCCGCGTGCCACCGCGGCGATGTCATGGCTTTCGGTGAGGCTTACATTCTCCGAGACCAGAACGCTGATCGGGGTCGAGGAGATCGGCACATGACTGATCTGTTCGAGGTCCTTATCCACGTAGATCAGGAAAATCCCGTCCGCCACCAGCAGGATCGGCGCCGGTGGGTCGTATTCGAAACGCATCTTGCCCGGCCGGGAGATATAGACCGTGCCGCTGGCGATGTTCCCGGTGCTGGCACGCTGGATGAACTTGGACCGTAGAGTGGTGATGGCGTTCAGATACCGCTCGATCCGCCCGATATCCGCCTGGTCCCTGGCATCGAGAGCCGAGGCGGGCGCGCTCCACGCGACGACCGACAGGGTCAGGGCGAGAGTTAGGAAAGCATGTCTGATCATGGGACCGATGTGGCATGTCCCCGCCGTCTCTGCAAGGCGCGAGGCGCGGATTTCAGTCCTCGGAATGATCGCCGACCAGAACTTCCCGTTTACCCACGTGGTTGGCCGGGCTCACCACGCCGTCGCTTTCCATCCTTTCGATGATCGTCGCGGCGCGGTTGTAGCCGATCTTCAGATGCCGCTGGATGAAGCTGGTTGACGCCTTGCGCTCCCGCGCGACGATGGCGACGGCCTGATCGTAAAGCTCGTCCCCGCTGCCGCCTTCGGCGTCGCCAACCCCCAGACCGTATGGCGCGAGCGGGTCGCCGACTTCATCCTCCTCGGTGATCGAATCGTTGTATTCCGGCTCGCCCTGGGCACGCAAATGCAGCACCACGTCTTCGACTTCCTCGTCCGAAACGAAGGGGCCGTGCACCCGGGTGATCCGTCCACCGCCGGCCATGTGCAGCATGTCGCCCTGGCCGAGAAGCTGTTCCGCGCCCTGTTCGCCGAGGATGGTCCGGCTGTCGATCTTCGAGGTGACCTGGAAGCTGATCCGGGTCGGAAAATTGGCCTTGATGGTGCCGGTAATGACGTCCACGGACGGCCGCTGGGTTGCCATGATCACATGAATGCCGGCGGCGCGGGCCATCTGGGCGAGGCGCTGGACCGCGCCTTCGATATCCTTGCCGGCCACCAGCATCAGATCCGCGACCTCGTCGATGACCACGACGATGTAGGGCAGTGGCGTAAGGTCCAGAGCCTCATCCTCGAAGACCGGCTTGCCGGTATCGGGGTCGAAGCCGGTCTGCACCCGCCTTTTCAAGACCTCGCCCTTCTTGCGCGCCTCGGCGAGCCGGGCGTTGTACCCGTCGATATTGCGTACCCCGAGCTTCGACATGGCACGATACCGGGTTTCCATCTCCCGCACGGTCCATTTCAGCGCCACCACGGCTTTCTTCGGATCGGTGACGACCGGGCTCAGCAGATGCGGAATGCCGTCGTAGATCGAAAGCTCGAGCATCTTCGGATCGACCATGATCAGCCGGCACTGTTCCGGCGTCAGCCGGTACAACAGCGAAAGGATCATCGTGTTGACGGCCACCGATTTGCCGGAACCGGTGGTCCCGGCGATCAGGAGATGCGGCATCTTCGCCAGGTCGACGACAACCGGCGTGCCGCCGATATCCTTGCCGAGCGCAATCGGCAGCTTGGCACCGGATTTCTCATACCCGGCCGCTTCGAAAATCTCGCGCAAATACACCATTTCCCGGTTCGCGTTCGGCAGTTCGATACCGATCACGTTGCGTCCCGGCACAACGGCGACGCGGACGGAGATCGCGCTCATGGAACGGGCGATGTCGTCGGCGAGCCCGATCACCCGGGAAGACTTCGTACCGGGTGCGGGCTCCAGCTCATAGAGGGTAACCACCGGCCCGCTGCGCACCTTGACGATCTCGCCTTTCACGCCGAAATCCTGCAACACGGATTCAAGCATCCGGGCGTTCGCCTCGAGCGTATCCTTGTCCGGCCCCCCCGACACCTCGGCGGAGGGCGGCGCGAGCAGACTCAACTGCGGCATGCGGTATTCGCCGGCGGGCGCCAGGTCCAGGCTTTCCTGCCGGGCCGCGGCGCGCCGTTTGCTGCGCGCCGAATCCGCCTGGGTTTCCACTTGCGGACCGGCCGGTTTTTCCGGAGCCGTCGCCGGTTCGGGCGCCGGTGAGCGCGGCTGGAGTTTTTCCCCGGGCGCCTCTTCGACGCGCGTGCGTTTCAGGGGCGATGCCTCATTCGCGCCGAGGCTAGGCTCGCGTCGTGCCCGCGCCGCTTCCAGACCGCGCCTCGCCAAGCCCGCCGTTGCGCCCAATCCGGCACCCACGGCCCGGCTTCCGATCTGTCCGCCGCGCCCGCCGATCTTCACCGCCCGCCAAACCCGGCTGGGAAGCTTCCGCATGAAGCTCAGCCACTCTCCCCAGGTCACCCCATGACACCAAAGGATCGTCATGACCGCGATCACGCCCAGGCACGCATCGACATACGGGCGGTAGGCCGGCTCGACCAGATCAAGCGCGATCAGTTGCCGGGCCAGAAGTTCCCCGGAGAACCCGCCGAGCCCGGATCGAAGCGGCCAGAAATCGGGCGCCGGAAGCGCCGCCAGGACATCCGCCAGCACTAGGAGCGCCAGCGGCAAGGCGGCGATCCGGATCGCCAGGCCGTCCACCGGGCGCTGCGACATGAAACGGAAACCCCACGCCGCCAGGACCGTAACGAGCGCCAGATTGGCCAATCCGAGAGACTGGGAAAGGACATCCGAGATCAGAGCGCCGGGATAGCCGAGAAGATTGCGCGCCTCGCTGGGGCCCGCGGTGTTCCAGGACGGATCGGTGGGATCATGGGTAATCAGGGCCGCGGCAAGCAGGAAAGCGACGGACACCAGAGCGGCGCCAATGATCTCCCGCCCCCGCCGTTTCAGGAAACCCGACACACCCTCAGACCCGGCAGTGGTGCCTGAAATCAAGGACGTCGAGTCCGTGCTATTGGTTGTCGCCATGTCCCTTCACCTCGTCCGGTCCGAACGCCATGTCCAGACCGGATCTCCCTAGCTAGAACAGCGTTTCCGCGAGCCGCCGCAGCCCGCGTTCGGTTTTCTCCGCCTCGTAGACCAATGCAACCCGGATATACGGCTCTCCGGGGTTCCGACCGTTCTCGTCGTCCCGCGCCATCAGGCTTCCGGGCAATGTCTTGATCGCGGCGTCACGCCACAGGGTCCGCGCGGCTGTCATGCCGTCTCCGACATCGAGCCACAGGAAGAATCCCGCCGGCGGGATGAAGACATCAATGTGCGGTCCCAGGATTTCCTGCGCCAACCGGAAATTTTCCGCGTAGTAGGCGCGGTTTTCCTCGACATGCGCGTCGTCGTTCCACAAGGCCGTCGACGCATGCAGCACCGGCAACGGCAGTGGCGCGCCGCCGAAGGTCACGAATTGGCCGTAGCGTTCGATGATTCGGGCGTCGCCGGCCAGGAAACCGGACCTCAGCCCTGGCGCGCTCGACCGTTTTGACAATGACTGGAAGGAAATGACGTTTTCCAGGCCCTGGCCGAGTTCAGCACAGACTTGCAGCCCGCCGATCGGCGCTTCGCCGCGGTAGATTTCGCAGTAGCACTCGTCCAGCGCCAGCACGAAGTCATGCTCGCGCGCCAGCTCTATCGCCCGGCGCAGATAGGCGGGGCTGGCCGTGGTGCCTTGCGGATTGGCTGGCGTGCATAGAAAAAACAGCGCGGTCCGCGCCAGCAGATCCTCCGACAGGTCCTCCAGCACCGGCAGGAAATTGTTCTCGGCATGGGCGGGGAGATAGACCGGCTCACCGCCGCCCACCATCGCCGCCCCCTGGTAGACATGATAGAACGGGTTCGGCATGAGAACCGCAGGCCGTCGGCCGGCCTTCTCGGGCGGCGTGCACAGGAAGCCGATCTGATACAGCGGTTCGCGCGTCCCGGGCACCGGAACAATGTTTCGAGCCGGATCGATGAAACCGCGCGGCAGACCGAAACGGCGGTTCAACCAGCCGGTCACGGCGGCGCGAAACGCCTCGTCCCCGGTGGGTGGCGGGTAGCGGTTCCACAAGTCGCCATGCGCGGCAATGGTTTCGGCAAGGACCGGCGGCGGCGCCTTCTGCGGTTCGCCCAGAGAGAACAGGATCGGCGGTTCATTCGACCGCGGCGCGTAGTCCGCGAGAACCTCGTTCAGTCTGGCGAAAGTGTAGTGACCCAGCGGCGCCAGGTTAGGATTGAGCATGGAGTCCGTTTCATCCAGGCCGGCATGCCGACCAATATGTGCCAAAACGATTCTATTTTACGAGACGGGAACTTAACAGACAACCTTCATGTTAAAAGACAAGATAAGCCACCAGGATCGACCAACCGTCGGATTCGGCGGACAAGAAAAGGGCCCGGGAAATTCCCGGGCCCCAGTAAGGAGGAACACTTTGTTTGGTGTCGGTCGCGGCCCTCAGATCGTCTGCGATCCGCGCCCGAACTCGGGATAGGCCTCCATGCCGCATTCGGCCCGATCGAGACCCAGGGCCTCGTCTTCCTCGCTCGGACGAACTCCCAAGGTCATCTTGATCGCGAACCAGACAATCGAGCTTGCGACGAAGACGAACACACCAATCGCGGCGATGCCGAGGAGCTGGATCCCGAACTTTGCATCGGCATTGCTGAAGACCACGGCAATGGTGCCCCAGATGCCGCAGAGCAGATGCACCGGGATCGCGCCGACGACATCGTCGATCTTGAGCTTGTCGAGCATCGGAACCGCGACCACGACAAGAACACCACCGATGGCGCCGATGATGATCGCCAGGCCCGGTGCGGGAGCCAGGGGTTCGGCGGTAATCGACACGAGGCCGCCCAGAGCACCGTTCAGAGCCATCGTCAGATCGAGCTTCCTGTAGAGGATCTGTGTCAGGATGATTGCCGCCACGACACCGCCGGCCGCCGCCAGATTGGTGTTGATGTAGATGGTAGAGATCGCCACCGCGTCGGCCGCCGACCCCATGGCGAGCTGAGAGCCGCCGTTGAAGCCGAACCAGCCCATCCACAGAACGAAGGTTCCGAGCGTCGCCAGCGGAAGGTTCGCGCCGGGCATCGGCGTTACGCGTCCGTCGGCACCGAACCGGCCCTTGCGGGCACCGATGATCAGGGCACCGGCGAGCGCCGCCCAACCGCCGACCGAATGAACGATGGTCGATCCGGCGAAGTCCAGGAATCCCTTTTCGGACAGCCACCCGCCGCCCCAGGTCCAGGAGCCCTGGATCGGGTAGATGACACCGGTGAGGATGACCACGAACACCAGGAACGAGAACACCTTCACGCGCTCGGCCACCGTACCGGAGACAATCGAACCGGCGGCGGCGACGAACACCATCTGGAAGAACCAGTCCGAACCGGTCGCATATCCGCTGCCGTCCTCGCCGGTAAACCCGTCTGCGGTTACCGTCGGATCGGCGGCGCTCCACGGCGTGGGCATACCCATCCAGCCGCCGTCGACGCCGCTATACATGAGATTGTAGCCGATCAGCCAATACATGATGCCGGCGACCGCATAGAGGCCGATATTCTTGGAACACTGCATGGTGGTGTTCTTGGAACGGACGAGGCCCGCTTCCAGCATGCAGAAGCCCGCCGCCATCCACATGACCAGGAAGCCATGCATGAGAAACGACAGTGTGTTGAAAATAAAGGCGGTTTCGTTATCGACCGCGGCGGAGGCCGCTCCACTGATCGCGACGGTGGAGAGCCCCAAGGTTAGGCAGAACAGCCCATAGACCCAAATATTCTTCATGTTTCCAGTTCCTTAAAGCGCGTCGGCGCCGGATTCGCCGGTACGGATGCGTACCGCCGACGCCAGATCCAGGACGAAGACCTTTCCGTCCCCAATGCGACCGGTGTTGGCCGAGCGCTGTATCGTCTCGACAATCTGGTCGACAAGATCGTCGGTCACCGCGACCTCGACCTTGACCTTGGGCAGGAAATTCACCGCGTATTCGGCACCGCGGTAAATCTCCGTTTGCCCTTTTTGCCTTCCGAAGCCCTTCACCTCGCTGACCGTAAGACCCTGGATCCCAAGGCCGGTCAGCGCTTCACGCACTTCGTCGAGCTTGAAGGGCTTGATAATCGCCATCACAAGCTTCATGTCGTCCCGCTCCTTTCACGGTTGGATGCCCATGGTGTTTGTTCGGCACCCAGGCGAACTCTCCGACGCGTATCGCGCCCCCGTCGTTCCTTCTCAAGAACCGTGCCGGTTTCGGACGCTTGCGATAAATCTATTTAAATCAATTGGTTAGTTTAAATTTGAAACAAACCTGGACGGTAATCAGAAGAAGCTGCTGAACAAAAATTAGGCATAAAAGTCATTTTGATTATTTTTTAATCAATCCTGCTGTCCGAAAGCGCGTGCCCGAGATGCCGCGAAGCGGTATGGTCCTCACGCTGAACGGCACGTTCAGCAACCCGCAACGAGGGATCGGTCCGGTGACCAGGAAATTGACGGCCGAAATCCTGATAGCCGGTGGTGGTCTTTCAGGCCTCACCTCCGCGCTGGCCATGGGACGATGCGGCTTCCAGGTCGTGCTTATCGACCGGGAGCCGGAAGCGGCCCTAGGCCATGTGGAACGCGATGGACGGACCACCGCGATTGCCGCCGGCGGTCGCATCATGCTCGAGACTTTAGGCGTCTGGGAGACGGTGTCGCCGCATGCCGAGCCGATTCTCGACATCCGGGTATCGGACGGCGCGTCCAGGCGGTTTCTGCACTACGACCACCGCGAGGTCGGTGACGTGCCGATGGGTCATATCGTCGAGAACGCGATTCTCAAACAGGCGCTGTTCGAGGCCGTCAAGGCGCATGACGGGATTTCATTCCGGCCCGGCGCGGGCGTGGAAAAGCTCGACGCAACACCGGAGCGGGTCCTGGTCACCCTGGACGATGGTACGGAGACAAGCGGAAGCCTGCTGATCGCCGGGGACGGACGCGCGAGCCAGGTCCGCCGGCTCGCCGGTATCCGCGCAACCCGGCTCGACTATCGCCAGACGAGTCTGGTCTTCAACGTGCGTCATGAAAGACCGCATCACGGCGTGGCCCACGAGCGGTTTTTGCCGGGAGGCCCGCTCGCCTTCTTGCCGATGCCGGGTAACCGTTCCTCCGTCGTCTGGACGGAGGCTACAGACACCGCGCGGGCGCTGCTGAAACTTGACGACAAGGGCCTCGCGGGAGCGCTTTCGGCACGGTTTGACGACTGTCTCGGCGCGCTGTCGATCGATGGTGGCCGTTGGTCCTATCCGCTTTCCCTGGTGAACGCGGAACGCCAGACCGGGCCGCGTCTCGCGCTGGTCGGAGACGCCGCGCACGGCATTCATCCGATCGCCGGCCAGGGCTTCAACCTCGGACTGCGGGATATCGCGGTGCTTTGCGACGAACTTGCCGAAGCGGCCCGCCTGGGGCTCGACATCGGCGCGCCGGAGGTGCTGCGCCGGTTTCAGGCCAGCCGACGGGTCGACACCATGACACTGGTGCTGGCGACCGACGGGCTCAACCGGCTGTTCTCGAACGACATCGCGCCCTTGCGGGCCCTGAGGTCGGGAGGATTGGGGTTGGTCAACCGGGTGCCGCCGCTCAAAAAACTGTTCATGCGCCACGCCATGGGCCTGCTCGGCGAGCTTCCGAGCATGCTGCAGGGACGCCTGCCCTGAGGCCGCTCAAGGCTCGCGGCTCAATCCCTGATCCTCAAGACGCGCAAGATAGTCTTCCCACAGCCGGTCCTGATTGGCGCCCAGTTCGTGGAGATAGCGCCAGGTGAAAAGCCCGGTGTCATGAAGATCGTCAAAACGGATTCGCACGGCATAGTTTCCGACCGGCTCGACCGCGAGGATCCCGACATGCCGGCGCCCCGCCACCGTGGTCTTTTGCCCGGGACCATGGCCCTGGACCTCCGCAGACGGACTTTCAACCCGCAGGAGTTCCACGGGTATCGAGAAACTCTCGCCGCTGTCGAAGTCGATCTCCAGCCGCTTTTCCGCCGAATTGACGCGGATTTCCGTGGGCCAGGCGCCGGTCTCGTGCTCGGAGCTCATGGCGACTTCCCGCCCCCGCCGTCCCGCGCCAGGGCGGAAGCGCCTTTTGCGACCGGATCGTCGTCAAGCGTCCGTGCTTCGTCGACCAGCATGATCGGCACCCCGTTGCGGATCGGGAAGGCCAGTCCCGCCTGATCGCTAATCAGCTCCCGCGCGGCGGCGTCGTAGCGCAAGGGCGTCTTGGTCAGCGGACAGACCAGGATCTCCAGAAGTTTCGGGTCGACCATCCGCTCGCCGCCCTCTGTATCGCGTCCGGCGCTGCCCGCAACCTCGCTCTTCGGCGGTTCAGTGTCTGACATTGTCGGTTCCGTCCGTTGGATGCGATGCCATTTCCATCAGCGCGATCATGGTCTCCGCCCGGTCGCCGAGGCTGGGCGCGACCAGAAGCGCCTGCTTTTCGGTTGGACTGAACGGACAGAGCATCGGCAAGGTGGTCACCAATTGGGAATCGTCGCTCTTCTCGATCGCCTCCCAATCCGCCTTGATCCCGTTGCGGCCGAAATACCCCTTCAGCGACGCGAGAAGCCGGTCGCGATCGATTTCCGGGTCGCCTTGCCGGCCCAAGTCGCCGTGGAAAGGCTTCCAGTCGGCGATAACCCGGCGATAGCCGCGCATCGAGTCCACCTCGCTGGTGGTCTCAAACCGCGCGACGCCGAGCAAGGTGGTCAGATACCGCCCATCCTCGGTCTCCGAGAACTGAACAATCCGGCCGGCGCAGCCGGTGGAGTAAAGATCGGGGACAGTCGCCTGTTCCTGCCCGGCGCTCGGCTGGATCATGCCGATCAGCCGGTTGCCGGCCAACGCATCGTCGAACATGGCGAGATAACGGGGCTCAAAGATGTTCAGCGGCAGACGGCCGCCCGGCAGCAGCAGGACTCCCGGCAAGGGAAAAACCGGCAACGTCGCCGGCAAATCGTCGATGCCTGTCGAGAAGCCTCGGGTCCGCACGTCCGCTCCCTTCCACCGTCCTCAAGAAAACAGGATCGATGACAACCTCTTGCGCGCATCGACGGTCAGCGGATCGGCGTGGCCGAAAGCGCCGAACAGCTTCACCAGCTGCTTGCGCGCGGCTTCGTCGTTCCAAGCGCGATTGATCCGGATGCTTTCCAGCAGCTCGTCCACAGCGCCCTCCCGGTCACCCTTGGCATAGAGCGCCATCGCCAGATCGTAGCGGGCATCGAGATTCTTCGGATTGGAATCGATCGCGGCCCGCAACTCGCCGATATCGCCGGCATCGGCGCCCGCCGCCGCCAGGTCAAGCTGCGCGATCGCAGCCTGAATCTCCGGCGTCTTCACGTCCATGCCTTCCGGCGGATTGTCTAGCATTTCCCGCGCCTGGTCGATCTGACCCATGGCGATCAGGCATTTGGCGAGACCGGCAAAACCGCGTGCATTGGTCTGGTCGTGCTGGACGACCTGGCTGTAGATCCCGCCGGCGCCTTGGAAATCCTCCTGGGCAAACATTTCATCGGCGGCGTCCAGCGCCTCGTCCAGGGGCGAGTCCCCGGCGGCGCCGCCGGTCAATTTCTTGACGAACTCGCGCACCTTACTCTCGGGCAGCGCGCCCGCGAATCCGTCCACCGGCCGGCCATCCTTGAACGCGAAGACAGCCGGAATCGACTGTACCCGCATCTGTTGAGCGATTTCCGGGCTCTGATCGATATCCACCTTGACCAGACGCACGGCGCCACCGGCCTCTCGCACGACCTTTTCGATCACCGGGCCCAGCTGTTTGCAGGGGCCGCACCAAGGCGCCCAGAAGTCCACGATCACCGGGACCTGCATTGACGCCTCGACCACATCCGCCATGAAGGTTGCCGTGGTCGAATCCTTGACCACGTCCGCGGCGCCCGGCCCGGCCATGCCGCCATTGATTAACGTTTCCATCCCTAATCCTCGCTATTCCCGGATCGCTTTCCGTCTATGTGGCGTTGTTGTCCTCAAAGGCAAGAGCCGTCAATCCCCGGCTTCCAGATCGACCACCTGAGGGTCGTGCCCGCAGGCGCGGATGAAGCGTAGCAGCGCGTCCGGCGTGATCGCGGTGGTCATCTCGTTGGAGATCGGATGATAATTGAGCGGTGAAAGTTCCATCATGCCCTTGTCCAGGATCACCGACACTTGGTTCTCTGCATCGTTGATCAAGGCGAAGGGCGACACCGCGCCCGGGATCACCCCCAACACCCGCATCAGCCGGTCGGCGCTGCCGAAGGACAGACGGTCGGCGCCGATGCGCGGACCGAGGGCCTTCAGATCGATCCGCAGATCCTCGCGGCAGACGACCAGCCACATCCGGCTCTTGCGGTCGCGCAGGAACAGGTTCTTGCAGTGACCGCCCGGCAGATCGCCGCGCAGCTCCTTCGACTGCTCGACCGTGAACAGCGGCGGATGATGATGCGTGGCCGCCTTGATGCCCAACGCCTCCAGCCGGGCCAGCACATCCTCGGGCCGCGCCGTCCCGCTGATACCGGCATCGGCGTTGGCGGTGGGTTTCGCGCTTGACTGGGGCATGGGTCGTGGTCCGGCTTTCGTTCCTTACCCGAAGGCAGCCCCTTGTACCCCGCCGACTCCGCCATTGCGAGCCCCGGGCAAAATCACGGCACGAATGATCAAAGGAGCGCTTGCAAATCAATCCGCGCTGGGTATTATCCGGCCTCCGCGTGGATCATGTTCCGACGGTCCAACGCGAGGAGCGCGGGCGTAGCTCAGGGGTAGAGCGC
>JAYQSQ010000016.1:0-292629 GCA_038146985.1 Alphaproteobacteria bacterium | reverse complement strand
TTGGCAAGCTGTTTCAGGGCGTATTTGACGGCTTGGTCGGGTGCACGCATGTGTCCGGCCTGTTGACGCGGACACATGCCCGCTGGCCTTGATGAGTTCCGCGAACGAGGTCCCAATCAGGTCATCGCGCTCGGTGGCGCAGCCCCCGTAAACGGGTTTGTCTCGTCGTCGGATCGACCGCGTCGTCATCAACCCCTCTTCACCTTGCCAATCTTGATCCTGCCTCTGGCGGCGTTATGCCGCGCGAGCCCTGAATGTGTTGTCGGTAACCATGATAGCCCAGGCGATCCGAGCCAGCTTATTGGCCAGCGCCAGTGCCACGACCTTGTACGGCTTGGTTTTGATCAAGCACGATGCCCAAGACACCAGATCCGTTGAGGCGGGTCGGCCCGACTTGACATGCCGAAGCACCGCCGTGGCCCCAACTACCAGCAGACGACGTAGATAGGGATCACCCTGTTTGGATATCCGTCCGAGCCGGCGCTTACCACCGCTGGAGTTCTCTCGTGGTGTCAAACCGAGCCACGCCGCGAGATGGCGTCCCGATCTGAACAGACTTGCATCATCGATCGTGGCGGCAAGCGCGCTGGCGGTCAGCGGGCCGATCCCTGGAATACTCGCCAGGCGACGGCTGCGCGAACTCCCGCGATGCCAGGCCTTGATCGCCGCCTCAAGATCACCCGCGGCCGTCTCGAGCGAACGGATCTGTTCGACCAATGCCGTCAGAGCGATACGCGCCTCGGGCGGGATGACGTCGAACTCCTCGTCCTCCACCAGTGACATCAGCAGGGTTCGTCCCGCCGCGCCTTGCGCGACGACGACCCCGAACTCAGCCAAATGGCCACGTAGTGCATTGATCAGACCGGTACGTTGACGGATCAACAGGTCACGGGACCGATGCAGGTTCAGCACACTCTGTTGCTCCGTCGACTTTACCGGCACGAACCGCATCGTCGGACGTGTTACCGCCTCACAAATCGCTTCGGCATCCGTCATGTCATTCTTCTGGCGCTTCACGTACGGCTTCACATAGGCAGCCGGCATCAGCCGGATCTCATGACCAAGGTCGCCGAGCACTCGCGCCCAATGATGCGCGCCAGGACAGGCCTCGATCCCGATCAGGCATCGGGGAAGGGACGAGAAGAAGCGAATCAGATCCGAGCGACGGACGCGGCGGCGAAAGGCCACCGACCCGTCAGTCGATACCCCGTGAACTTGGAAAACGGACTTGGCGATATCCAGCCCTATTGTCGTAACCTGCTCCATGGACGGTCTCCCAATTGTGGTCTGCAACAACCGCACTACGACGCCTTCGACGCCGGACGTGGGGCCGTCCACCCATCGGGTGGCAGGTCAGCTTCGATCAAGATCTTCGTGATTTCTACCTCGGCCTTGGGCCCAAGGTGCAGGGATCGCTCGCCATATCTTCGACAATCGAAAATCAGCGAAAATCAGTAATGGCACACGGCGGCAACGCCAATCTCATGGGCGTGGTGAAACGCGCGCAAATGTCGGGCAGGATCAGGATCGTGAATGTCTTCTTCAATTATTTCATGCCGAATCCCGGCGCCGCCTATTCAATCATCCACCTGAAGCTGAACCGGGGCTGAGCGGATTCTCAGCCTGCTGGACCGCTTGGCACCCGCCAAAGGCCCTGTGACTCGTCGATGGACCTAAATTCATCTCGATCAACCCCGGTTCACCTATCTGTTTCCTGCATTCGACTTCTCGGATCGCCTTGGCGAAGACCCGTCTTGTAAGGTATCCGTCTTCATCCCTTAGCCTGGAGACCGACGCCATGTCCGACCGAGACCTCGCCAAATCCAGCAATTCGGCCGGAACTCCCGGCACGACCGATGTCGTCGTCGTGGGCGCCGGGTTCTCAGGACTCTACCTGCTGCACAGATTGCGTGGCCTCGGCCTGCGCACACGGGTTCTGGAGCGGGCCAGCGATGTGGGCGGCACCTGGTACAGGAACCGCTATCCCGGCGCACGCTGCGACGTGGAGAGCATGCAGTATTCCTATTCCTTCGACGAAAATCTTCAGCAGGAGTGGAAATGGAGCGAACGCTTCTCCGCCCAGCCCGAGATCCTCGATTATGCCCGCCACGTCGCCGAGCGTTTCGATCTCCGGCGCGATATCGAATTCAACACGACCGTGGAAGCCGCCCGGTTCGACGAGGCTACCCAGCGCTGGACGGTGGAAACGGACCGTGGCGAGCCGATTACCTGCCAGTTTCTGGTCATGGCGACCGGGTGCCTGTCATCCACCCAGGTGCCTGATTTCCCGGGCCTCGACGCCTATACCGGCAAGGTCTATCACACCGGCGAATGGCCGCATGAAGGCGTCGACTTCTCCGGACAGCGGGTCGGCATTATCGGCACCGGATCCTCGGCCATCCAGGCGATCCCGGTAATCGCCGAACAGGCGGCCCATCTCACCGTGTTTCAGCGCACGCCGAACTATTCCATTCCGACCCGCAACTGCCCCATGACCCCGGACTACGAGCAGTCCTGGAAATCCGACTACGCGAGGTTCCGGGCCGAGGCGCGCAAGACCAAGAACGGCGTGCTGGCGAACCTGAACGACCGGTCGGCCATGGATGTTGGCGAGCAGGAACGCCAGGAGGTCTTCGAGAAGCGCTGGGAGATCGGCGGCACCTATTTCATGGCGGCGTTCAACGATCTGGCGACCAACCAGGCATCCAACGACGCGGCGGCGGAATTCGTGCGCGACAAGATCCGCTCGATCGTCAAGGACCCGAAGACGGCCGAACTTCTGGCCGCCAAGGGCTATCCGATCGGGACCAAACGGATCTGCGTCGATAGCCATTATTTCGAGACCTTCAACCGCGAGAATGTCTCGCTCGTCGACGTTAGCGGCGACCCGATTGAAACCCTGACGGAATCGGGGCTGAGCGTCGCCGGCAAGGCCTATGAGTTCGACGCGATCGTTTTCGCGACCGGTTTCGATGCGATGACCGGCACCCTGTTCAAGATTGACATCCAGGGCCGCGACGGAACCAGGCTGAAGGACAAGTGGCACGCCGGCCCTCGCACCTATCTTGGCCTGATGACCGAGGGGTTCCCGAACATGTTCATGATCACCGGCCCCGGCAGCCCGTCGGTCCTGTCCAACATGATGGTTTCCATCGAGCAGCATGTGGACTGGGTCATTGACAGTGTGGCGGATCTGCGCAAATCGGGGCTCGACACCATCGAGCCGACACAGGACGCCGAGGACGCGTGGGTCGAGCACGTCAACGAGGTCGCCTACAAGACCCTCTATCCCAAGGCGAATTCCTGGTACATGGGGGCCAACATTCCCGGAAAACCGCGCATCTTCCTGCCCTATATCGGGGGCGTCGACGCTTACCGGGCGAAATGCGACGCGGTCCGCCGGAACGGCTATGAGGGTTTCGCCCGCCAGCCCGCCACTGGACAGGGCATGGTCGCCGCGAAATAGCGGCCCGCCAAAGCCGTCAGCGCGTCTGCGGAGTCTTCGCGACCTCGTCGTGTGCGAACGACGCGAGCCCGCGTATCGACTATGATCGCTGTCGGGGCGGCGTCCACGGACGGTTCCGGCCCGCGACGCGGCGGCGAGGATAGACATGGACGCGTTTCTTGATGCCTTGGCCGCGGCGCTGGCGCTGATCGCCTCCGGCGATCCCGGTCTGCTGAAGATCATCGGACTGTCGCTGGAGGTCAGCCTGACGGCGGTGACGATCGCGGTCCTGATCGGCATGCCCCTCGGCGGACTGATCGCGATCCGCGCTTTTGCCGGCCGCAACGCCCTCATCGTGACGTTCAATGCCCTCATGGGGCTTCCGCCGGTCGTGGTCGGTCTCGCGGTCTATCTGTTGCTGTCCCGCGCTGGCCCGTTCGGCGTCTTCGGCCTGCTGTACACCCCGGCCGGGATGATCATTGCCCAGATGATCCTGGTGGTGCCGATCATCGTCTCACTGACCCGTCAGACCCTTTACCCGCTTTGGCGGGAATACAGCGAAACCCTGACCTCCATGGGAGCGAGCCCGGCTCAGAGCCTGGCGGCCGTCCTGTGGGATGCGCGGTTCAGCTTGATCACGGCCGTTCTGGCCGGCCTTGGCCGCGCGATCGCCGAGGTCGGCGCGGTGATGCTCGTCGGCGGCAATATCGACAATGTCACCCGAGTCATGCCCACCGCCATCGCACTTGAAGCCAGCAAAGGCGATCTGGCTTTGGCCTTGGGCCTCGGCCTGATCCTGCTATTGATCTCGCTCCTGATGAACCTCGTCGGCCACGGGCTCGCCAGCCTGGCAACCACGGAGACCGCATCATGACCGGCCCGGCCTCCATGAACGCGCCGATCCTCCCTCTGGCGCTGGAAGGGGTGGGGCTGCTGCGCGACGGCAAGCGGGTGCTGAAGGACATCGACTGCCGGTTTGAGCCGCACGGTAACGCAACGCCCGCCAAGACCTTCATCATCGGCCCCAATGGCGCCGGCAAGACCCTGTTGCTCAAGGTCTGTCACGGCCTGATCACCCCGGATGAAGGCCGAACCGCCTGGCTCGGCGCCGGAGCCGGCGACCCGGATAGGATCAAGATGCGCCAAGCGATGGTCTTCCAGCGCCCGGTGCTGCTGCGGCGCAGCGCTCGGGCAAACATCGACTTCGCTCTCGCCCTGCGCGGCGTGCCGAGGTCCGAACGGGCGGACCGGTGCGAGGCGCTTTTGAAACAGACCGGCCTAGGCCGCCTCGCCACAATCCCGGCCCGCGCCCTCTCCTTCGGCGAGCAGCAGCGTCTTGCGCTGGCCCGCGCCCTGGCGGTGGAACCCGAGATTCTCTATCTGGACGAACCCACCGCCAGCCTGGACCCGGCCTCGGCGCATATGGTCGAGGATCTGGTGGAACAGGCGGTAAGCCGCGGCACACGGATCGTCATGTCGAGCCACGACCTCGGCCAGACCGAACGGATGGCGGACGAGATCATCTTCATGCATCGCGGACGCATCAAGGAGCACGCATCGGCCGCGGCGTTTTTCCAGGGTCCGAAGAACGACCTTGCCCGCGACTTTCTTGACGGAAAACTCCTATGGTGGCGACGCCGCTCAATCTTTGGCCAGGAGAATCCGATATGCGGATAATCTTTAAAAACGCGGTCCCAGGCCGGCGCGGGGTCCGGACAATCCTCGCAGTTCTTGCGCCAATACTCGTCCTCGTACCGATCCTCGTCTCGCCCACCCCTCTCGCGACGGCCGCCGATCGCGCGTTCATCGTGGTCGCCTCGACCACCTCGACACAGAATTCGGGCCTGTTTGGCCATATCCTGCCGATCTTCACCAAGAAGACCGGGATCGAGGTTCGCGTGGTCGCGGTCGGGACCGGGGCAGCGATCCGCAATGCCCGCAACGGTGATGCCGACGTTCTGCTGGTACATCACAAACCCTCGGAAGAGCAATTCGTCGCCGATGGTTTCGGGGTGAAGCGTTTCCCGTTGATGTTCAACGATTTCATCATCGTCGGCCCCGCCGCCGACCTTGCGAAGGTCGCCGGCGGCACCGATGCGCCAGCGGCCCTGCGGGCGATCGCCGGCGCCAAGGCCCCCTTCGTCTCACGCGGCGATTCCAGCGGCACCCACAAGCGCGAACGCGAACTGTGGAAGGCCGCCGCCTTCGATCCCAGCGCCGCATCGGGCACCTGGTACCGCGAGACCGGCTCCGGCATGGGATCGACCCTGAACGTGGCCGCCGGCAGCGGCGCCTACACGCTTGCCGACCGGGGCACCTGGCTTAGCTTCAAAAACCGACGCGACCTCGAAGTGCTTGTCGAGGGGGATCCCAGCTTGCGCAACGAATACGGCGTCATCCTGGTCTCCAAGGACAAGCACCCGCACGTCAAGGCCAAACAGGGCCAGGCTTTCATCGACTGGCTGATTTCGCCCGAGGGCCATGCGGCGATCAACGGCTTCAAGATCAACGGCGAGCGGCTGTTCACGGCGCTGTAGTGTCAAGCAGCGTTGTCGCAATCCTGTTTGTCGGTTGCCGTCGCCCTGGCGCAGGGCAGGGCGACGCCGGAAGTATTTCATTCGGTGTTGGGCCGCCGTCCCGATCACACCAGGGGCAAGATCCTCTGCATAAAGCGCTCCATCGCCTCGGTGTTCTCCGCGAGATCACCGATGCTGACGCTTACCACCATTTCGTGGATTCCGGCGTCCCGATAGGCGCGGACGGTTTCGGCGATGTCATCGTCGGTGCCGGTGAGCGCGGTGCGGTCCGTCACCGGGGCGCTGGGTGGCTTGCCGGTGAAGCCCAGCGGCAGAGTGATCGAATAGTGGAGGTTCGAGGGATCACGGCCCTCCGCCTCGCAGCGTTCGATGATATCGCGCCGCCCGGCTTCGAACTGAGCTGGGGTCAGGCGCAGCGTGTGCCAGCCGTCGCCCAGCCGCGCCACCCGCCGCCGCGCCGCCGCGCTGCCACCGCCGATCAGCAGCGGCGGATGCGGCTTCTGCAACGGTTTCGGCGAGAACCTCAATCCGCCGAAGCGGTGAAACGTGCCGGAAAACTGGGGTATATCCTCGGTCCAGAGTGCCTTCAGCGCCGCCAGCGTCTCGTCCATCAGCTTGCCGCGGGTCTTGAAATCAACACCCAGATTTTCGAACTCATCCTCGGTGACCGCCACCCCGACACCGAGCGCCACCCGGCCACGGGAGAGATGATCCAAGGTCGCCACCATCTTGCCGAGCCGGGCCGGATGGTGCCAGGGCAGGACCAGGACAGAGGTGCCGAGCCGCACCGTCTTGGTCGCGCCGGCGATCGCGATCAGCACGGTCAGGGCGTCATGGTAGGGCCGGTCGCCCAGGCGTTCCGCCACATAGGTCGAGTGATAGAGATGCTCGCGCACCCAGACGCTGGCACAGCCGAGCCGCTCCGCCGTCACCGCCAGGGCCACGAGGTCATTGGGATCCTCAACGCCGTAATTGTTCGGAATGCCGAAACCGACTTTCATTTCCGCGATACTCCCCAACCGATATCATGCACGGGTGGCGGTGGCGGCATCGGCCCGTGCCCGCGCTCTACCTGACAAACATCCGGTCCGTCAGCCACCCTTATGCAAGAGAGGAGCACGCGATGGCGCTTCGTTTCGGTCTGCGCGTTCCGACGGCGGAAACGCCAGAGGACACCGCCGCCTATGCCGCCAAGGTCGAGGCCGCCGGCTTCGATTTCATGTGGATGCCGGACACGCCGCTGCTCGCCGGCATGTGGCGGGACGTCTACACATGCATCTGGGCGCGGCGGCAGCGGCGACATCGCGCCTGCGTCTCGGCCCGGCGTGACCAATCGCTCACCCGGCATCCGCCTGACCACGGCAAGCGCCATCGCCACCTTGGATGATGCCTCGGAAGGTCGGGCCGACCTCGTCGTCGGTACCGGCTACAGTTCCGCCTATATCATCGGGCGCAAGGCGGCGACCTTGGCCGATATGGCGGAGTCTGTTGCGCTCTGGCGCTCCATTTACGGCGGCAAGCGGACCGAGCTGGGCGGTTCCTGGATCGCGGTCGATCCGCCGTATGCGCGCCTCCCCATCGTCATCGCCGCCACCGGCCGAAAATGCTGGCGCTGGCGGGACGCATCGCCGACAGGGTGCTGATCCATGTCGGCGCGGCACCGGGCACTAAATCGCCTGGGCGCTGAAAGCATCTCGAGGACCGGCATGGCCGAGGCCGGGCGCAAACGCGAGGAGTACAGCGTATCTGGTGATCCGCCGCGCGGGTCGATGACGACCGTCAACGGGCCATCGACCACATGCGGCCGTGTGCCGCCGCCTCTCCCGCCACCGCCACGCCCATATCCTGTTCGGTGATGCCGGCGTGGACATCCCAAACCGCCGGCGGACTACAAAGACCCTATCCCGACATGGGCCCACGCGGTGGACTGGGAAAGCCAAGCGGGGCTGCCTCCTACGTTCCCGACGCGGCGGTCAGATCCGCCGTCATGCTGGAGTACGGCCGACGACGTGGCGGATCAGGTCCCGCGCCCTCGAAACTCTCGACATCGACGCGATCTGGTGGCGCGACGAGGTACCTGGGCCCGCCCGGACGCGCTGATGCAGGCTCTTCACGACGAGGTCTTCCCGCGCCTGAAGCGCTGACCAAGCGTTCGCCCATTTGCGTCGCACAAATTTTCGCCACCAGCGGCGCATGACGCTCAGATTTTAAGCACGACACCGCCTCGAAATCGGCAAGGTTTCAGTAACATACTGAATTCGTTTCGAATCAGTCCCCGGCATGCATCTTGAAATGCTGCAACGCATCATCAATGCGAAGGGACTCGCACCATGTCACTACGGAAGATTTTGAGGCCTGGCCGCCGCCAGCGTTCTCAGCCTCACTGCCGCGACATCGGCAATCGCGGCTGACACCATCAAGGTCGGGGTGCTGCATTCGCTGTCGGGCACGATGGCGATCAGCGAGACCACGCTGAAGGACACGGTTCTGATGCTGGTCGAGGAACAGAGGCAAGAAGGGCGGATTGCTCGGCAAGAAGCTTGAAGCCGTCGTCGTCGATCCGGCGTCCGACTGGCCACTTTTCGCGGAAAAGGCCCGCGAGCTGCTTGAGGTTCACAAGGTCGACGTGGTGTTCGGCAACTGGACCTCGGTGTCCGCAAGTCCGTGCTGCCCGTCTTCGAGGAACTGAACGGCCTGCTGTTCTACCCGGTCAGTACGAGGGCGAGGAAAGCTCGAAAAACGTCTTCTATACCGGCGCCGCGCCGAACCAGCAGGCGATCCCGGCCGTCGATTATCTGATGAGCAAGGGCGTTAAGCGCTGGGTGCTTGCTGGTACCGACTACGTCTATCCGCGCACCACCAGCAAGATTCTCGAGAACTATCTCAAGGTCAAAGGGTGGCCGCCGCAGACATCATGATCAACTACCCGCCGTTCGGTCATTCCGACTGGCAGACCATCGTGTCCGACATCAGGCCTTCGGCGCCGCCGGCAAAGAAGACGACCGTCGTGTCGACGATCAACGGCGATGCCAACGTTCCGTTCTACAAGGAACTCGGCAACCAGGAATCAAGGCCGAAGACATTCCGGTCGTCGCCTTCTCGGTCGGCGAGGAGGAACTGTCCGGCATCGACACCGCCCCGCTGGTCGGCCACCTCGCGGCGTGGAACTATTTCATGAGCGCGGATTCGGACGCCAACGACGCCTTCATCAAGAAATGGCACGCCTTCATCAAGAATGAAAAGCGCGTCACCAACGACCCGATGGAGGCCCACTATATCGGCTTCAACATGTGGGTGAAGGCGGTCGAGAAGGCGGGTACCACGGCGGTCGACGCGGTCCGCACGGCGATGTACGGCATCACCTATCCGAACCTGACCGGCGGCATGGCGGTGATGAACACCAACCACCATCTGACCAAGCCGGTTCTGATCGGCGAGATCCAGGCGGACGGCCAGTTCGAAACCGTGTGGCAGACCTCAGGCGGCGTCATCGGCGATGCCTGGACCGACTACCTGCCCGACAGCGCCCGGATCGTCGCCGACTGGACGGCCCCGATCGCCTGCGGAAACTTCAACATCGATACCGGCAAGTGCGCTGGCCAGAACTACTGATCCTACTCTCCCGACACGCGGGCTCCGGCGAAATCAGCCGCCGGGACCCCGTGATCACCGCGAGACCATCATGAAATTCGTTTCGTCTTTTCTCCTTTGCGCCGCCGTGATGGCCATGATGGCGCTCTCGGCACCGGCATCGGCATCGGATCTCGCAGGCCGGGTGGCGGCCCTTGACGCCGAGTCCTTTGAAGCCAAGGGCACCGCGATCGAAAGCCTGCAGGACCTCGGGGACGCCGGCGCCCTGCCCGCGCTCCGCGCCATGCTCGACGGGTTGCTGTTTCGCGAGAAGGACACCAACCGCGTGGTGATCGCCGAGCCGCTTGGACGCGACTTCAAGATCTTTGATCCCTTGGACGGTAAGGATCTCGGCGAGGCCAAGAAGCGGGCGCTGAAGAAGATTTCCATCAATAACGAATTGCGGGGAAAACTGCGGCTGGCGATCGGCGGCATGGCCTTGACCGCCGGGAATACCTCGGCGCGGGCGGCCGCGGCCCGGGCCATGGTCAAGGACGGCGACGCCTCGATGCTCGCCTCGCTCGACCGGGCGCTTGAGCGCGAGGCCGATCCCGGCGTGAAGTCGGCCATGCGGATCGCCCGCGACGCCATTCAGGCAAAGACCGGCGACAAGCAGAACCGGCTGGCCGCGATCGGGGCGCTGGCGGATGTGCTGGACCAGGACGTCATGGTCATTCTCGGCGCGCTTTCGCTGAACGACCCGGACCCGGACATCCGTGAAGCGGCTGGAAAATCGCTTGCCGTGACCCAGTCGAGCGGACGGCTCTACGGAATGGCCGAAACCTTGTTCTTCGGCATCAGTCTCGGGTCCGTGCTCCTGCTCGCGGCGGTCGGGCTGGCGATCACCTTCGGGGTCATGGGGGTGATCAATATGGCCCATGGCGAGATGATCATGCTGGGCGCCTACACCACCTATGTCATCCAGCAGGTCTTTCCCGGCGCGATCGAGTATTCCCTGGCGATCGCGGTTCCGGCGGCGTTCCTGGTTTCCGGCGCGGTCGGGGTGCTTCTGGAGCGCGGCGTGATCCGGTTCCTCTATGGCCGGCCGCTGGAAACCCTGCTCGCGACGTTCGGGATCAGCCTGGTGCTGCAGCAGGCCGTGCGGTCGATCTTCTCGCCGCTCAACCGCTCTGTGATCACCCCGGAATGGATGAGCGGCGCGCTGGAGGTGAATGCCGCCCTTTCGCTCACCTATAACCGGATGACCATCATCGGATTCACCGCGCTGCTCGTGCTGCTGATCGTCGCGTTTCTGCGCTACTCGTCCTTCGGGCTCCAGATGCGCGCGGTCACCCAGAACCGGCGCATGGCCGCCGCCATGGGCATACGGACCAATTGGATCGACGCGCTGACCTTCGGCTTCGGCTCCGGCATCGCCGGCATCGCCGGCGTCGCGCTCAGCCAGTTGACCAATGTCGGCCCCAATCTCGGCCAGCAATACATCGTCGACAGCTTCATGGTCGTCGTCTTCGGCGGCGTCGGCAATATCTGGGGCACGGTGCTGGGCGCGATGACCCTGGGCATCGCCAACAAGCTGCTGGAGCCATGGGCTGGCGCCGTCCTCGGCAAGATCCTGATCCTCGTCCTCATCATCCTGTTCATCCAGAAACGGCCCAGCGGCATGTTCGCGCTCAAGGGCCGGACGGCGGAGAACTGAGCCATGACCGGCGGCGCGCGCCCCTCTCCCACGACTGGCGGCATGATCTTCACCTTGCTCGCCCATGATCTCGGATCAAGGATCTTCCTCGCCGCAACCCTGGCCCTCGCCGTCCTGGTGCCGGTACTCAATCTCGCGGTTCCCGAAAGCTCGGCGTTCCATGTGCCGTCCTTCGCGGTGAGCCTGTTCGGCAAGTATCTCTGCTTCGCGCTGCTCGCCCTGTCGGTGGATCTGATCTGGGGCTTCTGCGGCATCCTCAGCCTCGGGCACGGCGCGTTCTTCGCTCTCGGCGGCTATGCCATGGGCATGCATCTGATGCGCGAGATCGGCCCGCGCGGCGTATACGGCGATCCGGTGCTTCCCGATTTCATGGTGTTTCTGAATTGGCAGGAACTGCCGTGGTTCTGGCACGGCTTCGACATGTTCTGGTTCGCCGTGGCGATGGTGATGGTGGTGCCGGGGCTGCTCGGCTTCCTGTTCGGCTGGCTGGCCTTCCGCTCCCGGGTCAGCGGCGTGTATTTCTCCATCATCAGCCAGGCCCTGACCTATGCCCTGATGCTCGCCTTTTTCCGAAACGACATGGGGTTCGGCGGCAATAACGGCCTGACGGACTTCAAGGACATTCTCGGCTTCGATTTGCGGGCGGACACGACCCGGGGCGTTCTGTTCACCTCGTCCGCGCTGGCGCTCATCGGCGGCTTCGCCGTGTGCCGGATCATCGTCGCCAGCAAGATCGGCCGGGTCCTGATCGCGATCCGCGACGCCGAGGCGCGGGCTCGGTTCGTCGGCTACCGGACCGACACATACAAGGTGTTCGTGTTCACCGTATCGGCCGTTCTGGCGGGCATCGCCGGCGCCCTCTATGTGCCGCAGGTCGGCATCATCAATCCGAGCGAGTTCTCGCCGCTCAAGTCCATCGAGATCGTCGTCTGGGTGGCGCTCGGCGGCCGGGGGAGCCTCTATGGCGCGGTTCTCGGGGCGGTATCGGTAAACGCGCTGAAATCCTATTTCACCGCGCTGGCCCCGGAAGTCTGGTTGTTCCTTCTGGGCGGGCTGTTCGTGGTGATCACCCTTTTCCTGCCCAAGGGACTGGTGGGCTCTGGGCGCGGTCTGGCGGCTCTCGCGCGGCTGCTTCCGATCCCGGCGGCCCGGCTTTCCGCGCGTCGCGCGCCGGGAACCGATGCGCCGGGCACGGAGACGCCGTCATGACCGGCACAGCGGGAAAAACCGGCGAGACTATCCTGGTGATGGATGGTGTCACGGTTTCCTTCGACGGCTTCAAGGCGCTCAACGATTTGTCCTTCGTCGTCATGTCCGGCGAGATGCGGGCCGTGATCGGCCCGAATGGTGCCGGCAAGACCACCATGATGGACGTGATCACCGGCAAGACCCGCCCGGACGCCGGAAAAGTGACGTTCCGCGACGCCCATGACCTGACCCTGCTGGACGAGCCCAGGATCGCCAATCTCGGCATCGGGCGCAAATTC
Source organism: Alphaproteobacteria bacterium (assembly GCA_038146985.1). GTDB lineage: Bacteria > Pseudomonadota > Alphaproteobacteria > Thalassobaculales > Thalassobaculaceae > JADHLJ01. The sequence goes on along the minus strand of JAYQSQ010000016.1, from coordinate 279,873 downwards.
CAGAAACCCACCGTGTTCGAAGCCCTGTCGGTCTTTGACAATCTCTGGATGGCGCTGAAAGCGGACCGCCGGGTCCGCTCGATGTTCCGGTTCGCGGCCGGCCCGGCAGAACGGTCGGCGATCGACGAGGTCCTGTCGGCAACCGGGCTCGCCGATTTGCGGGATGATCTCGCCGGCCGGCTTAGCCACGGACAGAAGCAATGGCTCGAGATCGGCATGCTGCTGATCCAGGACCCGGATCTGCTGCTGGTCGACGAACCGGTCGCCGGCATGACCGATGCCGAGACCGAGACCACCGCCGCACTGCTCCGGCGGATCGCCGCGTCGCGCTCGGTGATTGTAGTCGAACACGATATGGAGTTCGTTCGCGCCTTGAACGTGCCGGTCACAGTCCTGCACGAAGGCTCGGTGCTGGCCGAAGGATCCCTCGATACCGTGCAGGCCAATGAAACGGTGATCGAGGTCTATCTCGGGCGATGACGACGAGGAAAGGTCGGGCATGCTGACGGTCAAGAACATAGACCTGTTCTATGGCGCGAGCCAGGCGGTGCGGAACGTGGGTTTCACCACCCGGCCCGGCGCGGTGACGTGCGTTCTCGGCCGCAACGGGGTCGGCAAGACCAGCCTGCTGCGGGCCATCATGGGTGTCGAGAAGATCAGCCGGGGATCGATCGAGCTGGAGGGATCGGACCTCAGCCGGTGGCCGATCTATGATCGCGCGCGCGCCGGGATCGCCTATGTTCCGCAAGGCCGCGATATCTTCGCGCGCCTGACGGTCGACGAAAACCTTCGAACCGGCTTCGCGGCCTTGCCCCGATCGGAACAGCTGATCCCCGAGGAGCTGTTCGGCTATTTCCCGGTCCTGAAGGAGATGCTGGGGCGCCGGGGCGGCGATCTTTCCGGCGGCCAGCAACAGCAGCTGGCCATTGCCCGCGCCTTGGTGACCCGACCCAAGGTCCTGTTGCTGGACGAGCCGACCGAGGGCATTCAGCCGTCGATCATCAAACTAATTCAACGGGTCATCGAAATACTGCGGGACCGGGGCGACATGGCGATCGTGCTGGTGGAGCAGTATTTCGATTTCGCCCACGAGCTGGCCGACCGGATCGTCGTCATGGACCGGGGCTCGGTGGTCCTGGAAGGCGCCCGCGACGACTTGGATGAAGCCGAGGTGCGCGCGCATCTGACCATATGAAGGGTCTCCCCTCAGTGTTCCGAGCGACCGCGGTTATGGTCGACCGGCGTTCCTCCTTGGTCGCGGCAGGCCCAGGAGTATTCCATCCAGGAACGGCGGGCGGCGCGCCGCGCGTAGCGGCCTTTCTCCAGCCCTCCGGCACGATCGCAGGATTGCTCGCTCGGGAACACATGCGGCCGCTCGAATTCCTGACAGGAGGTCCGCGCATCGAACGTCATGCAGGCGATTACCACCAGAACGTACATTCCCCCTCCTTCCACGGCGGCCCTGTCCGCCGGAAAGCCGACCGGAACGGCAAGTCTGAGCGGATTCGCGGCTACGGACAAAGCGAAATCTTTCTCCGGTCGAGCGCGATCGCGGATTGGAGAACGCCTGTCAGCACTGAACGAGTTCTATACTGACCCCGTCGGGTGCCTCGATGAAGCAGAGCTTGATGCCGCCAACACCCTCTTTCAGGGGAACCGAGAACCCAACGCCTCTTGCGCGAAGCTCCTCGCAATAGGCGGCGAGATCGCCGTCATAGGCAAACCCGATATGGTCTGCGCCCCATCGGTCATGGCTGGAAAAGTCGCCGAAATCCTTGAAGCGGTCCGGCGCCGCCGGCGCCTCGCCCTCGCGGCGCCCGCGCACCAGCAGGGTCATGCCGCCAAGCGCGACATAGATCTGCGGCGCCCCTCGGGCGACGGTATCCGCCTTGATCTCCGCGCCGAGTTTCTCGACATACCAATTGGCCGTCTCATGCGGCTTTTCGGCGATGATATGCACATGGTCGAAAGCGAGGGCCAGGTTGCTCATGCCTTGATCTCCGGTTTTCTGCTCGATTGCGGCCGGTTCACTCCAGCAGTTCCGGCACGATCCAGAGAGGCGCCTCGCCCCGCGCGACACGCTGCACATTGTCGAAGGCGTTGCGCACCCGCGCCGTGTTGCTCTCGAAGGTCGGGCCGGCGAGATGCGCGGTCAGGATCACATTGTCCAAGGTGAACAGCGGATTGTCCGGCTGCGGCGGCTCCTGATCGAACACATCGAGACCGGCGGCCTGGATGGTACCGTCGGTGAGAGCCCGATACAGCGCCGCCTCGTCCACCACCGGGCCGCGCGCGGTGTTCACCAGGATCGCCGACGGCTTCATCAGCGCCAGTTCATCGGCGCCGATCAGATGCCGGGTACTCGCGTTCAACGGCGTGTGCAAGGACACCACATCCGCCTCGCGCAGCAGTTCCCGCAGGAGCCGGAACCGAACATTAAGCTGGTCCTCACGGTCCTCGGGGAGCCGCGCGATGTCATAGTAGATCACCCGCATGCCGAAGGCCTGGGCGAGGCGCGCCGTTTTCTTGCCGATGGTGCCGAGCCCGACGATACCGAGGGTCTTGTCGCGCGCCTCATGCACCCGAGGTGTCTGGTTGCCGCGCCAATTGCCGCCGGCGACGCTTTTGTGCTGGCGAACCAACTGGCGCGAGACCGCCAGCATCAGTAGGATCGCATGCTCCGAGACCGCCACCGAGTTCGCGCCGCCGTTGTTGCAGACCGGCACCCCCGCGGATCGGGCGGCGTCGAGATCGGACTCGTCATACCCGGCGCTGAGCAACTGGATCAGCTTGAGCTTGGGTCCGGTCTTGAACAGCTCCTTATCCACTAGTCCCGCGACGAAGCCGACCAGATACTCGGCATCCTTCATGGCCTCCCGGTATTCGGCACTGCGGGCCGGAACCACGGCAAGATCGAAGCCGGTCGGCGTCATCTCGCGCGCAACATCGGCGGCGTCGGGAAAATTGGTAACGAAAACGATCTTGGGATTCATGAGGTTCCGCCCACCTTGATTGAAACGGCTTTTTTCCAATGTTTCCCCGGCGCACCCGATCCTGTCCACAAGGAATGATCACGCCGCCCATTCATCGCCCATGAATTAATCCGGGCGCACGAACGTGTCGTATCTCGGCAAGGCTGGGCGGGTTTTACGTCCTCGGGCAGAATGGCGCGGCCATGGAAGATAGCGACTACCTCTACAACGACGCGATGCGGACCCGGGTTACCGCAAACCTGACCGCCTTCACGCGAATTCGACGCCCGCGTGAAGGCTTCAAGCGCGCCGCCGTCGCCATCGCCTTGATCCGGGACGACAACGGCGAGGGCGCCTATGTCCTGACCCGCCGGACCCCGAAGCTCAGCAGCCACGCCGGCCAGTTCGCCCTGCCCGGCGGCCGCATCGATGCGGGCGAAACCCCCATTGAAGGCGCGCTCCGCGAGCTGCGGGAGGAAGTGAACCTGCATCTCGAACCGGATGCGGTGCTCGGAGTCCTCGACGATTATCCAACCCGGTCCGGCTATCTGATCACCCCGATCGTCGTCTGGGCCGGCGACGAGGCGGAGCTCCGGGCCAATCCCGCCGAGGTCGCGCGGATCCACCGCATTACCTTTCGCGAGCTCAACCGGCCCGACTCGCCCGAATTCGTCGGCATTCCGGAAAGCGACCGCCCGGTGATCCGCCTGCTGATGGGCGAGAACAACGCGCTGCACGCGCCGACCGCCGCCATGGTCTATCAGTTCCGAGAGGTCTGCCTGCACGGCCGCGACAGCCGGGTCGGCCATCTGGGAGAACCGGTCTGGGCCTGGCGCTGAGACAGAGGCGCTTTCAGGCCTCAACCCACATCATGGCGCGGACCATCGCCTCAAAGCCGATGCGCGGGCGCCAGCCGGTCGTGGCAAGCAGCCGGGTCGGATCGCCGATAAGCGGAACGCCGGCACCTTGCGCACGGATTACCGAGGCGTCTTCGACCGCCGCCTTTTCCGCCTCGACACCCGCGATGCGGCAAGCCGTCTCGACAAACTCCGCCACCGTCCGGCCCGTCCCAGAGGCAACGACAAAGGTTTCCGGCACCTCAAGATCCAATATGTCAATCATCGCCCGGACATAGTCCTCGGCGGCGCCCCAATCGACCACCGCCGAGAGATCCCCCAGCACGACCGGCGCGCCGCCGCGCGCATAGGCCGCGACGCCGTCGGCAATGCGTCTTGAAACGAAATGCGGCGCGCGGCGCGGAGACTCATGGTTATAGAGGACGCCCGACGCGCAGAAGAGGTCGCGGTGCCGGGCATAGAAATCCGCGATCCGCATCGCCAGATCCTTGGTCACGCCGTAGGCGGAAACCGGTGCACGCGGCGTCATCTCGTCCTGTGGCGATTTTGTGGGCCGGCCGAAAACATGCGAGGACGACGCCAGAAACACCTTTGGGCGCGACGCCATTCCGCATGCCGCCGAAAGCATGATATCGAAGCCATCCACATGCACGGCAAGGCCACGGCGCATCGCGTCGTCGGATGCCGCCTCGGCCTGTTGCGACGAGTGGTGATGGGCCGCCAGATAGTAGATCCGATCCGGTTTGACGGCATTCAACAATGTCTTGATCGCCGGCGCGTCGTTGATCGAAACCGCCGGTCCGACCGACGCTGTCCCCTCGTACAGGGCGTCGCGGGCAATCCCGACGACGCGATGTCCGCGGCCCAGCAACTCGCGGGTCAGATAGTAACCGTCCTGGCCGGCACAGCCGACGACGAGAGCGGTTTCTTTCGATCCGGCTTCGCTCGGCACGCGCATTACGCCTCCCGCCGCCTAGACGATTTCCACCTCGGGCAGCGGAAAAATGAACTTTCCGCCGCGCGCGCGAAACGCGCCTTCCCGCCTCAGGAACCCATCCCTGAAATGCCATGGCAGGGCGAGGTAATAGTCCGGCGCGAGATCCCGGGATTCGGCTTCGGAGATGATCGGAATGTTGGTGCCCGGCGTTCGGGCTCCCCATTTCACTTCGTTGCGATCGGCGATGACCGGCAGAATTTCCGGCGTGATCCCGAGATATTGCAGCAATGTGTTTCCCTTGGTCGACGCGCCATATCCGTGCACGACCTTGCCCTCGGCCTTCAGCGAGCGCAGCAGTGACAGGAGAGTTGCGGCCTGCTTTTCAACACGGGCGACGAAGTCGGCAAACGGAGCGCCGGTCGCATACCCTTCAGCGACCTCTCGCGCCCGTACCTCGGCGACGGCGGCGCTTTCCACCACCGCCGTATTGGCCGCATGGGTGGCGAAGACCCGGAAACTTCCGCCGTTGACCGCATTGAACGACACATCGACCGCCCGCATGCCGGCGGCCTCCAAAATCCGGTCGATTTGCGCCAAACAATAATAAGCAAGGTGTTCGTGGCAGATCGTATCGAAGGAGTTATTCGCAAGCATGGTGGGCAGATAGCTCTGTTCCAAGACCCAGAGCCCGTCTTCAGCCAGGATGGCGGCAACGTCGCGGGCGAAGGCGATGGGATCCGCGAGATCGTAGAACATCGCGATCGAGGTGACCACGCGTGCCTTGCTTCCGCCGCTCAGACTCCGGTACGAGGCCGCTGCGAAGAAGTCGCTCACGCCCTGGATGCCCGGGTCGTAATAAGCACTGAACTGCTCGTAGGTCGGGTCGATGGCGATCCGTGTCAGTTCCGGGTCCCGATAGGCGTTCAACAAGGTTCCATCATTGGCGCCGATGTCGAGAACCGCATCTCCGGGTTTGAGGTCCACCCGATCGCGGATTTTCGCCACGATCCCGGACAGGTGCGTCATCATCATCTCGTTGAGGCCGGACCGGTACCCGTATTCCAGGCGAAACAGGTCGGACATCTCGTAGTCATGCCCGGCCTGCGCAAAGCCGCAATCCCGGCAGCGCAGGAAAGCCAAAGGCGCCACGGGCGCGTCCGCGCCGTCCTTGCCGGGGAAATAGCCACAAGACGCCAGGGGTCCGAAATCCAGAACCGATTCCAGATTTCGGCTCGCGCATAGGCGGCATCGCTCCAATCGCGTTGACTTCATTCCCTCGACCTTCCGATATGCTTGCGGCCGTGGACCGACGAAGAAATCACGTCCCGGCCTCGCCGCGACGTAACTGCGGCAACTTTGCAAATCGGCCGGAGGCGCGCAATGGCTCGAAAACGCCGCGCCAAAAGGCGCCTGGCGTGTAATTCTCCCGCGCATACAGGCGTCCAGCCTCGGCGATCTTCGCCCGCGCCGCCTCGTTCGCGAGATAGAATTGCGCCTTCTCCAGCAGGTCCGACTCGTCGGTGAACCCGATATAGTGAACACCCGGCTCGAACCATTCTTTGATCGCGGCGTTCTCCGACTCGAGCAATAGCGCGCCCGACTCCATGATTTCGAATACCCGCGCCTTAAGGTGATGCTTCTCGCCCGCCATCGGATGCAGCCGTCCGGTCAACGGATGGGAGTCCCATGTGGAAACCACCTCAAAACCGGAAAAATTCAATGCGATACGCGAGCGCCGCATGACATCGGCATAATCGTCGTTCGACAAAAAACGCCCAACGCTGGAGCCGCCGAGAAAGAGCCCGATGCCACCGTCGACCAGGCGATCCAGAAAGGCTTTGCGATATTCGTAATGGCCATCTATTCGACCGATGAAAGAAATCTCGATATCCCGTTCCTGGCCGCGCGGCGTGAAGGCATCGATATCGACCACATGCCAGCCCTTCATCACCCGGCCGCCGGCCCTTTCGGCAAGCACCCTCCCCGCAGGCTGGTCCGTGGTGACGACCAGATCGCACTCGCCCGCCAATAGCATAATGGCGGTGCGGTAAAAAGGTTTGGCAAGATCCAGGCAGATTGCAATCAGGGCCGCCTTGGAAACATGACGCATCCAAGCGATGGTCTCCAACCTCGGCATCTCGGTAACAAGGGTAAGAGTCGGGTTAAAATAAAAAATCGTGCTCGGCGACAGGTCGATCGCCAGACAATGCAGGAAACTGTCGAGACGAACACCCATTTGGGCTGAGAAAGCCAGCGTATTCACCACCAGAATATCGGATTCGATGAACTCACAGAACGTACTCAACAAGTTTGCAACCACCGTGTCGGATTGTCCCGCGAAAGGACCGATCCAAATCGATAGGCAGCCTCCATTGCCCGCCGGGTCGCCGCGCCGAGCGACAATGTAGTCGGCGACCTCCCACGGCGTCACTGAGCTGGCATCCGGCGAATATTTTTCTCCCAGGATCTCGGCACGGAAACTCTCGACGGTATCCGGGTCTGCGCCCAGATCCAAAGCGGACTGCAAACACGAAAGCGCCGATTCCCGTTGGTCCAAGTCGGCAAGCGTGGCTCCAAGCCCAATACGTGGCGACGGATCGACCGGACGCATCGCTGCCGCCAGGGCGAGATAGCCGACCGCGATCTCCTTCAAATGTCTCCGCAAATAGAGATTCGCCAGGTCCAGGACGTCGCGTCCGGAAGGAAGACGCCCCTTGAACCCTTTGACCCACATTTCGTCAGACCGCGCGAAGTCTTCTCTGTCCATGATGCGGGACCGCCCCCGAGGCTTTGTTCAGGGGCAGGTTCTGAAGGAACGGCGGGGATCCGTCAATCCCGACCTTCCGAAACCACGGACCACCGGCGGCGGCTCGCGCGCCTTCTCATTCACCGTTGCTCAGGGCACCGCCGCCCCTATAGTTTACCGGCGGCCACCCACGCAACCGACACGCCTCCTGACAACCTCCAGTATCGGGAACACGAAGCATGGATCCGTTCGCCAAACACCCACTCGGGGGTACTGAGCTCTCCCTACCCCGGCTTGGGATGGGGAGCGCCAGCCTCGGCGATATGCACCAGGTGCTGCCGGAACCGCAGGCCCACGCGACCGTCGAAGCCGCACATGCCGCCGGGATCGGCTATTTCGACACCTCGCCCTGGTACGGTAATACCAAAAGCGAGTTGCGCCTCGGCGCCGTTCTACGGGAAAAGCCGCGCGCGAGTTTCGTGCTCTCGACCAAGGTCGGCCGGGTGCACCGCCGGCCGGCGGAGCCGGACACGTATCGCCACCCCGCCTGGGTCGGCGGCCTGCCCTTCGAGCCCCGTTTCGACTACACCAGGCAAGGGGTGACGACGAGTTTCGAGATGAGCGCCGCCCGCCTCGGCCTCAACCGCATCGAGGCGCTGCTGATCCATGACCTGGATCCCGGCCATCACGGCTCCGACGAGGGGGTGGAGGCCGGCTTCAGGCAGCTAGAGGCGGGCGGCGGATACCGGGCGCTGGAGACGCTGAAGGCGGATGGCGAAATTCTCGCCATCGGCGCGGGGATTAACCGGACCGGCATGATCGGCAAGTTCGTCGAGCGCTTTGCGATCGATTTTTTCCTCGTCGCGATGCCGTACACCTTGCTAGACCAGCGCGGTCTCGATGAACTGGATCTCTGCGCCGAACGCGGCATTTCGGTGGTCATCGGCGCCCCTTTCGCGTCCGGCATTCTGGCGCGCGACGCCGGTCTCGAAACCACCTACGGCTATCGCCCGGCGCAGCCGGAGATCATCGAGCGGGCCCGGCGCATACGCGGCGTCGCCGACCGTCACGGCGTGCCCCTGGGCGCGGCGGCGCTGCAGTTTCCCTTCGGGCATCCAAGCGTGATTTCGGTGATACCGGGGCCGGTCTCGCCGGACGAGGTCGCTAAAAATCTGGAATGGATGCGCCACGATATTCCCGGCGATCTCTGGCGGGAGCTTCGGGCGGAAGCGCTGATCGCCCCGGACGTGCCGTTGCCGGCGTGAACGCCGTCAGCCCCGCCGCTTGAGGGCACGCAGATCGATCATACCCGGCGCCTTGAGCGGATCGGTTCCGGGCTCGAAGATCCGGTGCTTCTGGATCTTCTGCGAGCCCGTCTTCGGCAGATCCTCGACGAACATGATCCAGCCCGGCGGCTTGAAATAGGCCAACCGGCCGAAGCAATGATCAAACAGCAGCCGCGCCAGCGCCTCGCCTGGGACCACCCCCTCGGCGGGGACAATACAGGCCAGCACCTCTTCCTCGCGGGTCTCGTCGGGAACCGCGAGCACGGCGACCTGCGCAACCTCGTCACGCATCTGCAAGGCAGCTTCGACCTCGGCGGCGGCAATGTTTTCGCCCGAGCGGCGGATGATGTTCTTCTTGCGGTCGACGAAGTGCAGCATCCCGTCGGCGGCCCGCATGACCGTGTCGCCGGTATGGAACCAGCCGCCGCGCCACGCCTCCTCCGTCGCCTTCTCATCCTTCAGATAACCCGAGAAAGCGCCGAGCCTGGGCGTGTCGGCGGAATAGCGGACGACCATCTCTCCCGCCTCGCCATCCGGCAGCGGCCGGTCCGCATCGTCGCGGATCTCAACCTCAAGTCCCGGCACCGGACGGCCCATCGCCCGCGTCCCGCGTTTGCGAGGCTCATGATTCGCCGCCAGCACCCGGCACATCTCGGTCATTCCCCAGACCTCGACGAGGGGAAACCCGAAGCGCTCCTCGAAGACCGGATGCAGATCCGGCTCGACACCGGCGCCGAAACCGAATGCCACCTGGTGGTCGCGCTCCAGCGGGCTTTTCGGCTGGTTCAGTAGCATCGGCGCCACCACGCCGAGATAATGGATCACCGTCGCCCGGGTTTCGATCACGTCGCGCCACCAGGATCGCGGATGAAAGCGGTCCGGCTGGATCTGGCAGCCGCCGATCAGCATCATGCCGAGGGTCGATACCACGCCGGAATTCACGTGGTAGAGCGGCAGCGGATTGAACACCCGTTCCACACCCGCGCGGAACCGAAACATCCCGTCCAGATCCGCATACCAGGCGCCGCACATCAGCTCGTACTGGTGCGACAGAATACAGCCCTTGGGCCGGCCCGTGGTGCCGGAGGTGAAGAGCAACTGCCCCTCGGTCCCCGGTCCGACCGGGCTTGAGCCGGGTTTGCTGGCGGATCGCGGGAAGGCGTCTTCGGCGTCCTCGAAGCACCAGGCCGGAACCGCTCTGCCCAGTTCGGCGACTGCGGCGGCGACGGTTTCCCGATGGCGGTCGAGATGCACCACGAGACCGGCATCACTGTGCCCCAGCAGATAGGCCACCTCGCCGGCACGGTAGTCCGGGTTGATCGGCACGCAGGAAACACCAAGGGTGTTGAGCGCCAGGCGGTGCAGTATGTGTTCCGGCCGGTTGTCGAGGGCCACGGCAACCCGATGCCCGGGCCCATAGCCGGCCTCCCGGTAGCGCGCCGCCAGGGCGTCCACCGCCCGCGCCGCCGCGCCGTAGCTGATCTCAAGCCCGGCCTCGTGATAGCCGCGCCCCTCAGCCGAGGGCACGGCGATGAAACCGTGATCAGGGTAGCGTTCGACCGTTTGGCGGAAGGCCTCGCCGATGGAGATATCCATGATCCGGTCGAGGACCTTGCCAGTCCTTGCAGCGGGCATCGTCAGGCCGGCGCCATCGTATCGACGAAACGAACCGGGTTGCCGCCCGGTTTCCCGAGAATCTCGTCGTCGCGCATGACCACCCTGCCGCGCAGGATCGTGGCGATCGGCCAGCCGGTCACCGTGACCCCGTCAAAGGGAGTCCAGCCGCATTTGCTGGCGATCCAGTCGTCGGTGATCTCGCGTTTGGCGGAAAGGTCGACAGCCACCAGATCGGCGTCGTAACCGACCGCGATCCGTCCCTTTCCGGCGATGTTGAAGATCCGCTGCGGCCCGGCCGAGGTCAGATCCACCAGCCGCTCCAGGCTAAGGCGTCCGGCATTCATGTGATCGAGCAGCAACGGCAACGAGGTCTGAACCCCTGGCATGCCGCTGGGGCTGGAGGGATAGGGTCTCTCCTTCTCCTCAATCGTATGCGGTGCGTGATCCGAGCCGAAAACGTCGACGATGCCGTTGCGCACCGCCGCCCACAGGCCCTCGCGATGAGCCGCGTCGCGGACCGGCGGGTTCTGCTGGGCGAAGGCGCCGAGCCGGTCGTAGCATTCCGGCGCCGCCAGGGTGAGGTGGTTCAGGGTCACCTCGACCGTGATCAGGTCCTTGTGCTCGGCCAGGATGTCCATCTCATCGGCGGAGGAGATGTGCAGCACATGCACCCGCCGGCCGGCCGCGCGGGCCAGCTTGACGATCCGCTTGGTCGCCCGGACCGCCGATTCCACATCCCGCCAATCCGGATGCGCCGACGGGCCCTCGGCATCGGTGGCGATGCCCTGGCGGGAGATCAGGCGGTCCTCGTCCTCGGCATGCACGGAAACCCGGCGCGTCCCATTGGCCAGCACGGTGGCGATCACATCGTCGTCCTTGGCCAGCAACGTGCCGGTCGAGCTGCCCATAAAGATCTTCACCCCGGCGCAGCCCGGCAGCTTTTCCAGGGTCGAGAGCTGATCGGCATTCTCGTGATTGCCGCCCATGAAAAAGGCGTAGTCGCACCAGGCACTCGCGGCGGCGATGTCGAGCTTCTGTTGCAGGGTGGCGGCGTCGAGGGTGAGCGGGCTGGTGTTTGGCATCTCGAAGATCGAGGTAACGCCGCCCTTGATCGCCGCCATGGTTCCGTGAGCGATGTCCTCCTTGTGCTCAAGGCCCGGTTCGCGGAAATGCACTTGGGAGTCGATAACGCCGGGCAGGATGTGCAGTCCTTTCGCATCCAAGATTTCGGCGCCGCTTGCGTCGCCGAGCGCGCCGATCAAGACGATCTTGCCGCCGGCAATGCCGATATCGGCCTCCACAAGGCCGCCGGGTGTCATAACGCGCCCGTTTTGGACAATGAGATCAAGACGTGCGGGCATCGTGAAAACACTCCGGCGTAGGTTGCGAAATCCGTTAGGTCAGCAAAATACCCCGGCGCCAAAAACGCAAGGCCCTCGGCGCCGATAGGTGCTTGAAGATATGTATTCGATGCACTACCGTATGTATGAATGTATGATTTCCGGAGGCAGCCGATGGCGCCAAGCGACGTAACTCCCGGCCCTCCAGTGACCACGAGATTGGTTCACACCCCGGGTAACTTTGGTCCCCTGTGGGTGACCTTCATCGTCACGGTCGTCCTGTCGATCCTTACCCTGACGGTTTACCGGTTCTGGGGGGTGACGAAGATCCGCGCTCTGCTGTGGTCGCGGGTGACATTGCTGGGCGATCCGCTGGAATACACCGGCAACGGATGGGAGTTGTTCATCGGCTTCGTGAAAGTCGTCTTCCTGTTCGTGCTGCCGGTGACCCTGGTGATCAGCGCACTCAATTTCGCCTTTCAGTCCATGGGGCTGTTCACGCTTGAGCAGATCGTCGGTTTCCTGACCGCGATCGGCTTCTACTGGATCTTCGAGGTCGCGGTGTTCCTCCGGTTCCGTTACCGGGCCAACCGGACAAGCTGGCGCGGGTTTCGGGCAGTGCCACCCATTTCGCAGGGCGTTCCCTGTTGCTCGCGGCGGGTGTCGCGCTGACCGGCGGGCTGCTTTATCCCTACGCTCACGCCTATTTCATGCGGTACAAGTTGAACGCGCTCAGCTTCGGTGGCCAACAGGTGACATCCGACTTCAGCTCTCGCACCATATACGGCACCTTCATCCTGTGCGGAATCGTAAGCATCGTCCTGGCGATTGCGGTGGTGGCCATGTGGACAGTCTCCTTGGGCGTTTTCTCGGCCCTTCACGTCTCCGGCGCGGTCGGCATGACGCCGACGGAGTCCGGGATCGGTTCATTCAGCGTCCTTTTCGTCCTGATCGTCTTTCTTCCTCTTGCCTGGTATTGGGCGAAGTTCTAACGCGAAGCAGCTCGGTCGGTACGGATCGGCACGCAGGAAATCCGTGTAACCTTCGAAGCGACGGGCTGGCGATTGGTCCGCTACATCGCCGGTAACTGGGCAATCATGATCTTTTCGCTCGGCCTTCTTTGGCCGCTGACCTGGACCCGCAAGATCGACCTGATCTGCGACTGTCTGACGATCAACGGCGAACTCCCGCTCGAGGAGATGATGCAGGAAGCGCACGATCCGACCCAGGTCGGCGAGGAACTGGCCGGCGGGTTCGAGATTGTCTGACCCGGCGCAAGAACAGGATTCCGGCGCCTACTATTTCGACGGCCGCACGCCGCTCAAACATCCGGTCGAAGTGCGTTTCGCCGCCGAGGCACTGACCATCCTGCTGCCGAATGGCGAGGCGCCGGTTGTCTGTCCCTGTGCGCTTACAAGACGGATCGAGCCCTACGCGCCGCCGGAGCATCTGGCGCTACGGCCCAACGATACCTCGGGCGCGCGTCTGATCCTCACTGGTCCCGGCTTGATCGCCCGGTTCCGCGAGCACGCGCCCGAGGTCTTTGCACCGCCTTTCCTCAACCGGTCCCGTGTTCGACGCTGGACCGCGATCGCCGCGACGATGCTTGCGGCGGTCCTGGTGTTCACCGTGGTGATCCCCGCGGCGTCCAGCCTGTTCTCGTTCCTGGTACCGGAAACCATGAAACGCTCGGTCGGGGTCGCGACGGTGGCACAGGTTTTTGAGCCGCTCGGCCTCTGCGATGCATCGGCAGGCCGCGGGGTGCTTGAGACCCTAACCGGTGATCTGGCGAACCGTGTGGGCCTTGATGAGGACGTGACGATCCACGTCGCCAAAGTCCCGATCGTCAACGCCTTCGCGTTGCCGGGCAGGCACCTGATCGTGACGCATAAACTGCTGGAAAAGGCCGGATCGTCGGCCGAAGTCGCGGCGGTGATCGCTCACGAACTCGGCCACGCGAAGCTCGGCCACCCGACCGAGGCCTATTTCCGGCGCGGCCTGATCTCGGCGGCGACCGATGCGCTTTTCGGCGGGAGTTACGGCATAGGCGGTCTCGAATCCGTCGCCGCGCTGGCGATCACCCTCGGCTATTCCCGCGAGGACGAAACCGCCGCCGACGAGATCGCGATCCAGGCTCTCAACGATGCCGGGATCACCACACAGGGCATGGCGGACTTCTTTTCCCATGCCGCCGAGGTGTCCGGCGGCCTCGCCCCCGTGCTGGAAAACATGACCTGGCTGTCCACCCATCCGAGCGATGCCGACCGCAAGCGCCGGGCGCTGGAGAAAGGCACCGGGCGCAATCAGGCGCTGACGCCGGAGGACTGGCGTGCGCTCAAGGGCATTTGCGGGTAGTCACCGTTACAGCTTCTCGCCGCGCAATTCCGCGCGCAGCTGCTTCACATGCAGCCGTGCGCCGAGGGATTGCGGGCTGATCTCAAGGACTTTCTCAAAGGCCTTGAGAGCGCTTTCGGGCCTGTCGATCGCCTTGTAAATGAGCCCCAGGCCCGCGAGCGCGCCGAAGTGCCTCGGCTCCAAGGCCAAAGTGCTTTCGATGTCCCGCACCGAGCCTTCGAAATCGCCCATCAGGTAAAGCAGCGTCGCCCGCTTGTTCCACCCCTCGGCGAAATCCGGCGCTTCGGCGACGATCTTGTTGAAGATCACCAGCGAGTCCCGGTATCCGCCGGGCACCATCCGGTTCTGGCCCGCCACCATCAACGCATCGATCTTGGCGTCCTCGTGGCTGGTCCAGATGCCCCAGATCCGTTTTTCGATCTCGAAGGCATCATCGACGGTCGCCGCGCCTGCGAGCTTCGTAAACAAGTCCGGCAAGCGCGGGTCCTTCTGGTCCGCGCGCGCGGCCTCGGGCAGCAGCAGGAATACGCTCAACACCAGGGTCAGAAGTATCCGCATGCGCGAAGTATGACTCGGAGTTCCCCGCGCGCCAATCCCGGGCCGAGTACTCGGATTTTCGACGCGTCGGACAGGACCTACCCCAGTCCCGCCGGTTTCGGTCCGCCGGTGGCCCAGTCGAGCAGCTCCACCGTGTGAACCACGGGCACGCCCGCGCCGTCGGCGAGCTGGGTCATGCAGCCGATGTTTCCCGCCGCGATGATCTCGGGCCGGGTCGAGGCGATATTGGCGAGCTTTCGCGCCTTCAGCCGATCGGCGATCTCGGGTTGCAGGATATTGTAGGTCCCCGCCGAACCACAGCACAAATGCCCTTCCGGAACATCCGTGACCGCGAAACCCGCCGCACGCAGCAAGGACTGGGGCGTGGTCTTGATCTTCTGGCCATGCTGCATGGAACAGGCCGAGTGATAGGTCACGGCCTGCCCCGTGGTCAGCGCCGGCGCGGCGAGCCCGATCTCCTCCATGACCTCGGTGATGTCGCGGGTGATCGACGCGATATGCGACGCCTTGGCGGCATAGGCCGCATCCTCCCGGAACATCCAGCCATAGTCTTTGATGGTCGTCCCGCAGCCGGAAGCGTTTACAACAATCGCGTCCAGTCCCCGGAGCACCGCTTCCGTGCTCCAGGCATCGATATTGGCCCTGGCGGCGGCAAGCGCCGGGGCCTCGTTACCCATGTGATGGTTAAGTGAGCCGCAACAGCCGGCCCCCTCGGCAACCACGACCTCGACCCCGTGCCGGGTGAGCAGGCGGACGGTTGCTTCGTTGATGCTGGGCGCGAGAACCTTCTGCGCACAGCCGGACAGCAGCGCGACCCGTGCCCGTTGCCTGCCCTCGGCAGGGAAGACCTGGGGCCGGTCGACCCGGCTCGGCGGCTGGATCACCGCCGGTGCCAGTTTCAGCATGGCCGAAAGCCGGCCGCCCATGAAGTTCCGCAGCAGCGGCGCCAGCGGCTTCGCCAGCCAGGCCCCCGCCAGCGCGGCTCGAAACAAGGTCGGCGAAGGCAGAACCTTGGACAGCAGCGCGCGCAGCCCCCGGTCGAGCCAAGGCCGCTTGAAGGTCTCCTCCACCCGCTTTCGCGCGTGATCCACCAGATGCATGTAATGCACGCCCGAGGGACAGGTACTCATGCAGGAAAGACAGGAAAGACAGCGGTCGAGATGCTTGGCGACGCGGGCCGTCGCCGGACGGTCGTTTTCCAGCATGTCTTTGATCAGATAGATCCGGCCCCTCGGGCTGTCGAGTTCGTCCCCCAACAGCACGAAGGTCGGACAGGTGGCGGTACAGAATCCGCAATGCACGCAGGACCTGAGGATGGCATCGGCGGCCTTGATGTCCGGGTCGGCAAGCTGAGCCAGGGTGAAATGGGTCTGCATCGCCCGCCCCTCAGCTTCCCGCGACCATGCGGCCGGGATTGAGAATCCGCTTGGGATCGAAGCTGTCCTTGACCCGCGCCGAAAGCGCGGCGAGCGGCGCCGGTTGAGGGTGGAACACCGGCACGGCGGCCCGGGTGTCCACGGGCGCGCGGATCAAGGTCGCATGGCCACCGCAGGCGGCGATCGCCGACCGCACCCGGGCGTGTCCGGCATCGCCGCTCGCGGGCAGGGAGAGCCAGAGCAGACCGCCGGACCAGTCGAGAAAACCCTCGCCGCCGAGACTGCCCGTCAGTCCCGTCAATACGGCATGCCCGGCCGAAGGCGGCACCGAGAGCCGCCAGATCAGCCGGTCCCTCGGTTCCGCCAGGTAAAGCGCGTCCCGGATTTCGGACCAAAGCGTTACGGAGTTACGGCTGTGCAGTTCCTCCAGCGCGCCGAACCCGGCCAATTCCTGGCGCAACTCACGGCAACGCTGTTCGACCGACGGGCCGAACCCCTCAAGCCGCAGCGCGGTGACCGAGGCCCCCGCGTCACGCACATAGGACACGGCGGACCGATTGGCGACGGTACCGGGCAGATGCGCCGCGCCGGCGACCTCATGCGAGGAATTCATCGCCGCCGCCATGGCCCGCGTCGCCGTCTCGCCGTCGAGGCCCAAAAGCAGCACGGTGTAGGTCTTCTCCGGCGCCGGCAGGACCTTGAAAGTCAGTTCCGTCAGCACCGCCAGAGTGCCATAGGACCCGGAAATCAGCTTGGACAGATCGTAACCGGTGACGTTCTTGACCACACGGCCGCCGGACTTGAACGCCTCGGCCCGGCCGGAAACCGCGTTGAAGCCGAGCAGATGATCCCGCGCCGCCCCCATCTTGATCCGCCTCGGCCCGGAAAGATTACAGGCGAACACGCCGGCGATACTGCCGGCACCCGGCGCCTGCCCAAGTAGCGGGCCCATGTCGATCGGCTCGAATGCCAGCATCTGCCCCCGCTCGGCCAGCGCGGCCTCGATTTCCGGCAGCGGTGTCGCGGGCTTGGCCGAGAGGACCAGTTCCTCGGGTTCGTAAAAATTGATGCCGGAAAGCGCCGAAAGATCCAGCGCGTGCTCCACCTGGAGAGGCCGGCCCAGAGCCCGCTTGCTGCCCCGCCCGACGACTTCCAGCGGCGCCTCCTCGGCAACCGCCCAGGCGACCGCTTCCAAAACCTGGGCGTCGTCGGTGGGCTTGAAGGACGAAGGCATCAAACCGGACCCAAATTTATTAACGTCACCCCAAAGACATACGTCGCCCCAGCTTTCGTTGGGACGACGGTGCAATGAAGCGGAACCGAACGACCGAATGACATAGCGCGCTTCGTTGAAGGCGACCGAAACTCCATCCTCAAAACCTCGGAATGTCCGGAAACGGCATCTTGCCCTGATGCACAACCATCCGGCCTAGCTCGGCACAGCGGTGCAACTTCGGGAACACCTTGCCGGGATTGAGCAGTCCCTTGGCATCGAAGGCACATTTCACCCGCTGCTGCTGATCGAGGTCCACCTCGTTGAACATCTCGCCCATCAGGTCGCGTTTTTCGATCCCCACCCCATGCTCGCCGGTCAGCACCCCGCCGAGTTCCACGCAGGCCTTCAGGATATCGCCACCGAAAGCCTCCGCCGTCTCCAGTTGGCCGGGCTGGTTGGCGTCGAACAGGATCAGCGGATGCAAGTTTCCGTCGCCCGCATGGAACACGTTCGCGACCCGAGCCCGTGCTTGTCCGACAGCGCGCTCATCCGCCGCAGGATCTCCGGCAGCATCTTGCGCGGGATCGTGCCGTCCATGCACATGTAATCGGGAGAAATCCGTCCGACGGCGGGAAAGGCGGACTTGCGTCCGGCCCAGAACGCGTTGCGCTCATCCTCGCTCTCGCTGACCCGAAGCGAGGTGGCACCGTTGGCCTCCGCGATCTCGCGCACCTGGCCGATCAGATAGTCGACCTCGACCTCGGGCCGTCCAGCTCGACGATCAGCAATGCCGCCGCATCACGCGGATAGCCGGTGCCGACGAAATCCTCCGCCGCGTTGATCGCCGGGTTGTCCATCATCTCCATGCCGCCGGGGATGATGCCGGCACCGATGACCTCGGCGACGCAGGTTCCCGCCGTCTCGCTGGAGGCGAAGCCGACCAGCAAGGCGCGCGCGGTCGACGGTTTCTTCAGGATCCGCACCGTCACCTCGGTCACCACGCCGAGCAAGCCTCGACCCGGTCATCAGGCCGAGCAGATCATAACCTTCGGAATCCAGATGCTTGCCGCCGACGCGGATCACCTCGCCTTCGATGGTGACGAACTCGATGCCCAGCACATTGTTAGTGGTCAGCCCGTATTTCAGGCAATGCACCCCGCCGGAGTTTTCCGCGATATTGCCGCCGATGGAGCAGGCGATCTGGCTCGACGGATCGGGCGCGTAATAGAAACCCTCATGTTGAACCGCATGGGTGATGCCGAGATTGGTGACACCCGGCTGGGTCACCACGGCGCGGTTCTCGAAATCGATGTCCAGGATCCGGTTGAACTTGCCGAGCCCCAGCAGCACCGCATCGGCCAGCGGCAGGGCGCCGCCGGAAAGCGAGGTGCCCGCGCCGCGCGGCACCACCTTGACCCCCTCGCCGTAACAATAACGCAGGATCTCCGCCACCTGTTCGGTCGTCTGCGGCAGCACCACGATCATCGGCATCTGCCGGTAGGCCGAGAGAGCGTCGGACTCATAAACCCGCATCTCGTCCTCGTCGGCGATCACCCCCTCGCCGGGCACGATCTCACGCAGCCGGGCGATGATCTCACTGCGCTTGGCGAGCACGGCCTCGTCGGGCTTGGGCATCAGCATGGGCGAGCCTCCGAAACCGGCGGCGGGAACGGCCGGCGAAGTCCGCCAAGTCTATCACAATGCCGAAGCGGAACGGGATCGAGGAAGCAATGAAAGACGAAACAATCGGCAAGCAGACGGTACAAACAACAAAGGGCGGCGCGTCGCTGGACGGCCGCCCAATTCTTCACGCGAACAACAATCAGCCCTGGCGCGCCTTGAAGCGCGGATTCACCTTGTTGATCACGAATACCCGTCCCTTGCGGCGCACAATGCGGCAATTGCGATCCCGCAGCTTCAGGCTCTTCAGCGAATTGGCGACCTTCATGATCGTATCTCGTCCGGCTGGTCTTGCGTAAGGCGGCGGAACATAACGGCGCGGTCCGGGAGTGTCAACCGAATGCGCTGGACGCATCGGCTGGATGGGGGCTAAACCCGGCAACGAGGCGATAAGACAAGGGTGGGCGCGGCCCCATGGCGCCAGAACGTAGCACACTACCCGCCGGTAACCTGGAGCAATCCGCGGTGCGAGGCGATCTTGCCGGCCGGGCCGTCTATCTTCTCATTGAGGACGCCGGCCGCGAGCTTGATTCCCGGATTCTCATAGCCCAACACTTGTTGGAGCGCGGTGCCGAGGTCTGGATTGGCCAGCAATTGTGGTTCGTGCGGAACTTCACGGCACTAAGGCCCGGCGTGGCGCTGTTCAAGGGGACCAATATTGCCCAGGTCGCGAACATGCGGGCCGCGCGGCTCGCCGGGCATCGCACCGCGTCGATCGATGAGGAATTGTTCGGTCTGATCGGCACCAGCGGCAAACGGATGCACGATCCGCGCGCCGGGCGGCATTGCGACCTGTTCCTCGCCCAGGGCGCGGCACAGCACGAGTTTCTCCGCGACAGCCTCGGCATTCCGGCGGACAGTATCCGGATCACCGGCAACCCGCGCGCGGATCTGCTGCGCGCGCCGGCAACGGCGCCGATCGACCGGGCCGCGGAGGAGATCCGCGGCCGCATGGGCCCTTTCGTCCTGATCAACACCAATATCAGCGGCATCAATCCGCATGATCAGGACACCTACAACTACTATCGCCGGTGCATCGCGCTGAACGCCATTGACCCGGACAATCCCGAGAGTGTCGAGAGCTTCCATCAGCTCTGCGCCTTCGAGACTGAGAACCTGCGGGCGATCGCGGCCTTCATCGCCGCGTTTCGCGCGGCCGCGCCCGACCGCAAGCTGGTGATCCGGCCGCACCCCGCCGAGGACCCGAATTCCTGGCGGAACGCCCATGGAGGAGATCCCGGCATTGAGGTGGTTGAGGACAAGCGCCACCTCGCCTGGATCCGCGCCGCCGATGCCCTGGTGCATACGAGTTGCACCACCGGCCTCGAGAGCGCGCTGCTGGGCACCCGCACCATCGGGCTGGTTCCCGATCCCGGCAATCCCTATTCGAGGCGGTATATCTCGAACCTGGTCAGCGAGATCCATCAGGACCCGGCACGGGCCGCTCGGGCCCTCGCCGATGGAGGCTCCGCGCCCGCGCCGAACCTGACAGCCATCGGCAATCTGATCCATATCGATCCCGACGAGATGGCCGCCGCCAAGACCGCCGGCGCCTTAGCGGGGCTGTCGATCACGATATCAGGCGAAACCCGGACGGGCCGCCCTGAAGCAGGCTTCCGGTCCTTCACCCCCAGCGGCCGCCAGCGCGATCAGATGACGGTTCCCGAAGCCACTTTGCGCGGCCGATTGCGGGAACTGGGCTCGGCGATCGGCCTTGCGGAACCCGTGAATTGCGAGGCCATCCAACAGGATGTTTTCCGCCTCCGACCCGATTCCCCGAGGGTCCCATGACCGGCGCAGTGCGGCCTGATTGGCATTCCTTGGCGGTTGCCGCCGCCAAACGGGGCGACCATGGACGGGCGTTCCAGCTTCTGCGCCGCGCAATCCTGTTCGATCCGGGCAACGGCCGCGCGACCTGCGACGGGTTCACGATGGCGGAACGGACCGGATCTCCCGACGCCGCGCGGCTTGCCGCCTGGTCCATCCACACCCATCCCGTCTTCCTCGGGGGCTGGCGTTACCGGCTCGATCATCCCGGCCGGACAGCAGCACGAGAGGAGCGGCAGTCGGTTCTGAAACGCGTCTGCGTGTTGAGCCCAGGCCGTGGCTCGGACCTCGCCGCCGCCGGCCAGGCGCTGGCCGGTCTCGCGGACCATTCCGCCGCGGCCAAGATCCTCGGCTGGGCAAGCACTTTGCTGCGCCGAGACGTTGTCACGCTGTTCGCGCTTGCCCAGAGCCGGTTTCACGCCCGGGACGCCGCCGGCGGGCTTAGCGCCCTGGATCGCGCCAAGGCCTGCGGCCTGCAGCCGGAGCAGGACCTGTTCTGGCGGGCCCGGCTTCTGATGGCGGCATCGCGGCACGCCGATGCCGACCGCGTCCTCATCGTGGCGGAAAGCCTCGGCGGCGACATCGCCGAGCGGTGCCGCATCCTCGGGCATACCGCCCGGCCGTCGGATTTCCGGGCTGTTCCGCCAAACGAGTGAAAACGCCAAGGGTGATGGCGGGAAGCCGGGCGGACGGATAGACTGCGCCCGCCCAGCAAAGCCCGTCGGTCCGAAAGTCCACGCATGACCCCCATGAAAACCCAGACAAATCACGTTAAGGGCCTCACGCTCGGGATTGTCGGCGTGCTCGTGCTGTCGCCGGATACGTTGATTATCCGGCTGGTCGACACCGAGGCTTGGACCTTCATCACCTGGCGCGGCGGCCTGATGTTCATCGGCATGATGGTGATCCTGATGTTCCGCTTCGGCGCCGCCGCGCCGGCGCGGATCTTCGCGGTCGGCTGGCTCGGACTGCTGATCGCCGCGCTGTTCGCCCTCAACAACGTCTTCTTTCAGCTTTCGGTGCAGAGCACGTCGGTGGCCAATACTCTCGTCATCCTGGCGACGTCCCCGCTATTCGCCGCGCTGTTTTCGGTGGCGTTCCTGCGCGAACGGGTACCGTTGCGCACCTGGGTGGCGGTGCTGGTTTCGGCGCTCGGGGTCGCGATGGTGTTCGTCGGCGAGTTTGAGACCGGCTCCCTGTTCGGCACCACCGCTGCCCTGATCGGCGCGGTCGGACTGGGCGTGCATTTCGTTTTGGTCCGGCTTGCCGATCCCGTGGACATGTCGCCGGCCATCGGCATCGCCGGACTGTTCATCATGGCGATCGGCCTCACCATGGCGTCCGACGTCTACCTGTCACCGCAGCAGTTCGGCTATCTGGCGCTGCTCGGGCTGGTGCTGCTGCCCTTGTCCTTCGTTTTCCTGACCCGGGCGCCAAGCTATATCCCGGCGCCGGAGGTCAGCCTGATCATCCTGCTGGAAACCATCCTCGGCCCGCTCTGGGTATGGCTGGCGATCAAGGAGGAACCACCGCTTGAAACCATCGCCGGCGGCACGCTGATCGTCCTGGTGCTCGCCGTGCATTCGATCCTGAGCCTGCGGGGTGCCCGGGCGGCAGCCATGGCGCCGGCGGAATAGGCAAACCGGCCGGAGGGGAAAAGCCGATGAAGATCGTCGACGCGCATCACCATTTTTGGGATCTGGGCCGCAACTACTATCCATGGCTCGCGGATCATGAGGAAAAGCACTTCTTCCTCGGCGACTACTCCGCGCTCAAACGGAACTATCTGCCGGACGACTACCGCCGCGATGCCGAGGGTTTCGATATTGCCGCGACCGTCCATGTGGAGGCGGAATGGGACCGCGAGCGTCAGGTCGCGGAGACCGCGTGGCTGCACGAGATCAATGCCGCCCATGGCCTGCCGAGCGCGGTCGTCGGCCATGTCTGGCTGGCGGCGGAGAACTGCGAAGCCGTGCTGCGCGGGCATATGAAACACCCCCTGTTCCGGGGCGTGCGGTCCAAACCCGTCACCTCGCTCAGCCCCGAGACCATGACGCCCGGCGCACCGGGCACCATCCAGGACCCGGCCTGGCGCAAGGGTCTGGCGCTGCTCGACACGCTGGGCCTCACCTATGATCTGCGGGTACCGTTCTGGCACCTGTACGAAGCCGCCGAGGCGGTCGGCGACCATCCGGCTCTCCCGGTCGTGCTCAACCATACCGGTTTCCCATGGGACCGGAGCGATGACGGGGTTGCCGCCTGGCGCAAGGCCATGAAGGCGATCGCGGCGTGCCCGAACGTCATGCTCAAGATTTCCGAACTGGGCCTGAAGGACGCGCCCTGGACCGTCGAGGGCAATCGCGGTGTGGTGCTGGACGCGCTGGAAATCTTCGGCGTGGAGCGCTGCATGTGGGCCTCGAACTTCCCGGTCGCGGGCCTGCGGATCAGCTACAAGGCGCAGCTTGAGGGGATGCTGGAGATCATGAAGGATCTCTCCGCCGACGAATTGGACCGGGTTTTCCACCGCAACGCAGCCGCGTTCTACCGCATCGACCTTGCGTGACAGGGGGGATCACCCCCGCCTCTGGCCACCATAATTTTTCATGTGTTAGTTATGGACGTGTAACGGATCTCGACGGTCGGGGAGGCCATGACCGCTCATTTCCTAATGAATTTACGGCCCTGGAAGGTCATTGCCGGCAACCGGTCAGTGGTTGTCCATGTCCGCACCGACGGCGTAACGCCGCGTTGGCGGCGGCTGACCCAGCGCGAGGTCGAACAGCAGCAGGCCCTGGCAAAGCGGCTTGGCGCCGCGTTGCTGCGCCTCCCCGCCTCGGCGGTCGACCGGGTCGAGATGGCACGCTGACGCACCCGCTATAAGGCCAGGTCAACGATCCCCAGCACCACCAGGTAGCGCGCCGTCTTGCCCAAGGCGACCAGCGTCACGAACAGCCAGAAATTCACCCGCAGAATGCCGGCAACCAAGGTGAGCGGGTCGCCGACCACCGGCACCCAGGCCAAAAGCAGGGACCAGACGCCGAAACGGTTGAACCACCGCGTCGCCCGGTCCAGAGCCGCCGGCTTGACCGGAAACCAGCGGGCATCACGCCAGCGCAAGAGAAACCGGCCGAGCAGCCAATTCACGACCGAGCCCAATGTATTGCCGGTGCTGGCCAAAGCGAGCAGCATCCAGGGCTCGCCGCCGCCCGCGTGGAGGGTTCCGGCGAGCACCAGCTCGGATGCGGCGGGGACCAGCGTCGCGGCGAGAAAGGCCGACACGAAAACCGCGAGACCGTCCATGGCCTACCCTGCCTTCCGACCGGCAAGCGCCGTCACGCGGCCCCCGGCCCGGCCGAGCGGCCCGGATTGCGCGGCATCCCGGGCAGGCCTATCCTTTGCAGCAGATTTGCAGGGATACCCGCCATGCCGCTCGATCTCCAGCACTCCGTCTGTCCCCATGACTGTCCCAGCACCTGCGCGCTGGAAATCGAGCGCCTGAACGACCGCACCATCGGCCGGGTCCGCGGCGCCGGCGCCAACAACTACACCCAAGGCGTGATCTGCGCCAAGGTCGCGCGCTATGCCGAACGGGTCCATCACCCGGACCGGCTGATGAAGCCGCTGATCCGGACCGGCGCCAAGGGGGAAGGCAAGTTCGCCGAGGCGTCTTGGGACGAGGCCCTGGACCGAGTCGCCGAGGCGTTCCGGGCCAAGGCCGCCGAGCATGGTAGCGAAACCGTCTGGCCCTACTATTTCGCCGGCACCATGGGCTTCGTGCAGCGCGACGGGCTGCAACGTCTGCGTCACGTCATGAAATACTCGCGCCAGGCGGCCAATATCTGCACCGATCTGGTCGCCAACGGCTGGGCCGGCGGCGCCGGCGGACCGATGGGGCCGGACCCGCGCGAGATGGCGGAGTCGGACCTGATCATCATGTGGGGCGGCAACCCGGTCTCCACCCAGGTCAACGTGATGACCCACGTGACCAAGGCCCGCAAGGAACGCGGCGCGCATTTCGTCGTGGTCGACGCCTATCGCAGCCCGACCGCCGAGGTCGCCGACGAGCTGGTGCTGGTCCGGCCCGGAACCGACGGGGCGGTGGCCTGCGCGATCATCCACGTCCTGTTCCGCGACGGCCTCGCCGACCGCGACTACATGGAGCGGTATACCGACAACTGGCGCGATCTGGAGGCGCATATCCGCGAGCGCAATCCCGACTGGGCGGAGGCGATCAGCGGCGTTCCGGCAAGCCAGATCGAGGCGCTGGCGAAACGCATCGGCGCGACCGACCGCACCTATATCCGGATCGGCTACGGCTTCTCGCGCTCCCGCAACGGGCCGAGCCAGGTGCACGCGGTCGCCTCCATCGCGGCGGTCGGTGGCAAATTCAAGCATCGCGGCGGCGGCGCCTTCTGGTCGAACCGCATCGTCTACAAATGGAACAAAGCGGTGATCGAGGGCAGCGATGCCATTGACCCGTCAATCCGGACCCTCGACATGTCGCGGATCGGGCCGGTGCTGACCGGCGAGGACGATGGGGTGCGCAAGGGCCCGCCGGTTACCGCGATGCTGATTCAGAACACCAATCCGGCGGCTGTCGCGCCCGACACGCACCGGGTGCTGAGGGGATTTCGGCGCGAGGATCTGTTCCTGTGCGTGCATGAGCAGTTTCTGACCGAGACCGCCCAGCATGCCGATGTGGTGCTTCCGGCCACGACATTCCTTGAACATGACGACATCTATCAAGCCGGCGGCCAGATGCACATCCAGGTGCACAAGGCGGTGATCGAAGCGCCCGGCGAAACCCGTTCCAATCATTGGGTGATCTGCCAGCTCGCCAAGCGGCTCGGCGCGGTCCATCCCGGCTTTGAGATGAGCGAGTGGGAACTGGTCGACCGCACTCTTCGGGATTCCGGCTGGCCCGGCGCCGACGAGATCCTCGCCAAGAAATGGCACGACATCCAGCCGAGCTTCGAGGACTCGCACTTCCTCAGCGGCTTTCCGACACCTAGCGGCAAGTTCCGGTTTCGGGCGGACTGGTCGGCCATGGGACCGCACGGCCATGTCCTGCCGGCGCTGCCGGACCATTGCCGGGCCATCGACGAGGCAAGTGCAGAGCACCCGTTCCGAATGATCACCTCGCCGGCCCGAAATTATCTGAACACCACCTTCACCGAAACACCGACGAGCCAACGCCGCGAGGGTCGCCCGACGGTGATGGTGCATCCGGAAGACGCCGCCGCTCTCGGCTTCGGCGACGGCGACCGGGTGCGGCTCGGCAATGCCCAGGGAAGCGTCGTGCTGCATGCCAGAGTGTTCGACGGCGTGCGACTCGGCGTCGTGGTTGTCGAAAGCGTCTGGCCCAATGCCGCCTTCGAGGAGGGTATCGGGATCAACGCCCTGATCAGTGCCGATCCCGGTCCGCCCAACGGTGGCGCGGTGTTCCACGACACCGCCGTCTGGCTGGCCAAGGCTTGACGATCCGGACTTTACCCCCACTTCCTGGGCGTCTAAGTAATTGCTTCATGGATCTCGAAGCGAGGACAAGAAGGTGAGTCCGTCCGACGTCTCATCCAACGCGTCCGCCGAACCCGACGGGACCCGCGCCCCAGCGACGGTTATCGTTTTCGGGAACGAAAAGGGCGGCTCCGGCAAGTCGACGACGGCGATGCATGTGATCGTCGGGCTGATGCGGCTCGGCTGCAAGGTCGGCTCCCTCGACCTCGATACCCGGCAATGGACCCTGACAAGGTATCTGTCGAACCGCGCGCAAACCGTGAAGCGCGAGGGGCTCAACCTGCCGATGCCCCAGCACGTCTTCCTGTCCCGCAGCGAGCGGCCGGTACGGGACGAGGCCGAGGCCGAGGACAAGGCCAGGCTCGAGGCCGTCCTGGCGAAGCTCGGCAGCCAGGTCGACTATATCATCGTCGACTGTCCGGGAACCGACACCTATCTCGGCCGGCTGGTCACGTCTTACGCGGACAAGCTCGTGACCCCGGTCAATGACAGCTTCATCGATCTCGACCTTCTGGCGAATGTCGACGGGCGCACGGTCTTGATCCAGCGGCCCAGCGTCTATGCCGAAATGGTGTGGGAACAGCGCAAGATCCGAGCCAAGCGGGATGGCGGCTCCATCGACTGGGTGGTTCTGCGCAACCGGCTTTCCAGCATCAATGCCCGCAACAAGATCGATATGGGCAAGGTCTTGGAGGAACTTTCCAAGCGTGTCGGGTTCCGCATCGCCCCCGGCTTCGCGGAGCGGGTCATCTTCCGCGAGTTGTTCCTGCGCGGGCTGACCATGCTGGACACCTTTGAAATCGGAGAGTCCGGCAAACCGCGCCTCAGCCATATCGCGGCGCGCCAGGAAGTGCGGGGCCTGATCAATGCCCTGCAACTTCCAAACCGCATTCCGATGGAACAAGTCGAGGCGCAATAGATCCGGTCCGATGGACCGGTTCCTGGAAAGCTGCCACTATGCCTCGGCAGCGAGCCGCTCCAGAGCAGCGCCCGCGAGTTCGAAATTGGCGGCATCGTACCGACGGCCCCGGATCCGGTTGTAGAACGTCATCGCCTCGGCATTGCTCGGCAGGCACTGCCAGGTGATCCAGGTTCCCTCCCGTTCCCGGCAGATCCGCGCCAACGCCGCCATCAGGCCGCGTCCGACCCCGGTCCGGCGGCTCTCCGGCTCGACGAAAAGGTCGATCATATGCAAGCCGGGTGTTCCGATCCCCACGTGAAACATGTCGGCATAGAGCGCATAGCCTATGAGATCGGTTCCGCGCCCCGGTACGGCATCCGCCTCGGCCACCAGCGCCTCGAACCGCTGCATGGGCCCGAACCCGAAACGCCGGAAAGCCTCGGCATCGAATGGCGGCGGCGGCTCGCCTTCATGGGCGGAGAGGGCCGCCGCCATTTCCGCGACGCGCTCGCCATCCGACGGTACCGCCGGTCGAATTCGGTAGCCTTTCATCCGGTCGCTCCCACCTTCGGAGCGGCCCGGGGCGATGATGTCTGGATTTCGTGCCGCATCACCCAACATAATAGGCGGGAAACCGAGGAAACGGACACCGCAATGAACGCGCGGGACAAGAATAGCAAGGCAACAAGCGGAACCACGCCGCTCCGCCCGCGCGACGTCTCCTCGCGATCGGAGGTCGACGCCTTCCTCGGGCAAGCCAAGAAAACGCCGCAGAACGAGATCGACGCCTTCATCGGCAAAGTCCGGCAGATGGCGCCGTCGGTCGGCGCCGGCAAGCGCGGACGGCTGATCTTCGCGATGGATGCGACCGCGAGCCGGGAGCCGAGTTGGGATCGCGCCTGTCACCTGCAAGGGGAAATGTTCCAGGAAACCGCCAATCTCGGCGGATTGGACATTCAACTGGCCTATTATCGTGGTTTCGGAGAATTCCGGGCGACCGGTTGGCTGTCGGATTCGGCAAAACTGCTGAGCGAGATGACCCGGGTTCACTGCATGGGCGGGCAAACCCAGATCGAGCGCCTTCTGAAACACGCCGTCGCGGAAACCCGCAAGGAACAGACCCAGGCACTGATCTTCGTCGGCGACGCCTTCGAGGAGGATATCGACAAGGTCTGCCACGCCGCCGGAGAACTGGGCATGCTGGGCGTGCCGGTTTTCTGTTTTCACGAGGGCGGCGATCCGATCGCGCGGCGCGGGCTGGAACAGATCGCGCGGCTGACAAAGGGCGCTTACTGCCCGTTCGATGCCTCCAGTGCCCGGCAGCTGAGGGAATTGCTGGCGGCCGTCGCCGTTTACGCGGCCGGCGGCCGGCGCGCGCTTGAGAACCATGCCCAGCGGCGCGGCGGCGAAGCGCTGCGCCTGACCCATCAGATGCGGAAATAGAGCGCCGGTCATGCCCCTTCTCGTTCTCGGCATTTGTGTGGTCATCGGGGTCCTGCTCGCCGGCTATTGGCTTTTGAACACCAACCCGGCGACGATCCGCCAGGTCCTGAAATGGGTGCTGATCGTCGGCGCCGGCCTAGGGGTGATCGCGCTGATCGCCCGCGGCAATCCGACCTATCTCTGGTCGGCCGGGCTGTTCCTGATCCCGGTGCTGCTGCGCTGGCGCGGGATCGCCCAGTATTTCCGGAACGCGGCCAAGACCGCCGCCGGTCCTAGTCCCGGGCAATCTTCTTCCGTGCGCACGGAATTCCTGGAAATGGCCCTCGACCATGATACGGGCGAGATGTCGGGAATGGTTCTAGGCGGCCGTCACGGTGGCCGGAACCTGTCCGAGATGACGCTGGACGACCTTCTCGACCTGTTGGCGGAATGCCAGTCGGATCCACAATCCGTGCAATTGCTGGAAAGTTTCATCGACCGCGCCCATGGCGACGACTGGCGGTTTTCCGACTCGCGGACCGGTTGCCGGTCCCAGGGGCCAGCCGGAACGGGCGGGTCGATGAGCCGGGCCCAGGCGCTGGAGATTCTCGGGGTCGCCGAGGGGGCGAGCGAGAAGGAGATCCGAGAGGCGCATCGCCGGCTGATGCTGGCGAATCATCCGGACCGGGGTGGTTCGACCTTCCTGGCGGCGCAGATCAACCAGGCAAAAGAGGTGCTGCTCGGCGCGGGATGACGGGGTTTCGAGGCCGTGGTTGGCTTCGGGGCCGGGATATGGCATTACCCGGTCCGGCGATACCTTTCAAAATAGACTGTCCGCGCCCCGCCTTCCCTAGGAGTTTGCATGCCCGTTCCCGTACGCAAGGCGATCTTTCCGGTTGGCGGCCTCGGAACCCGGTTTTTGCCCGCCACCAAATCCATGCCGAAAGAAATGCTCCCGGTCGTCGACAAGCCGTTGATCCAATATGCCGTCGAGGAGGCAAGAGAGGCCGGCATCGAGCAATTCATCTTCGTGACCGGCCGCGGCAAAACCGCGATCGAGGATCACTTCGACCACGCCTTCGAATTGCAGTCGATGCTGGAATCCCGTGCCCGGAACGAGGCACTGTCCGTGGTCAAGGCGACCATCCCGCAACCTGGCCAGATCGCCTATACAAGGCAGCTTGAGCCGCTAGGGCTGGGGCACGCGGTTTGGTGCGCGCGCAATTTCGTCGGCATGGAACCGGTCGCCGTCCTGCTGGCCGACGACCTCATCCTGGCCGAAAAAGGCTGCCTGAAGCAGATGATCGAGGCTTACAACGATGTCGGCGGCAACATGGTTGCGGTCATGGAGGTACCCGACGAGGACGTATCCTCCTACGGCGTACTCACCCCCGGTGACGTGAAGGACCGCCTGATCGAGGTGCGCGGCCTCATCGAAAAACCCAAGCTTGCCGACGCGCCTTCCAATCTCGCGGTGGTTGGCCGCTATATCATTCAGCCGAAGGTCTTCGAGGATCTCGGGCGCTTCGAGCGTGGCGCCGGCGGAGAGATCCAGTTGACCGATTCGCTTTCCCGGCAACTCGGCCTGCAGCCGTTCAACGGTTACCGCTTCGAGGGGCGCCGCTTCGATTGCGGCAGCAAGGTCGGTTTTTTGGAAGCGAATATTGCCTATGCCCTTGACCGGGACGACATGCGGGACGATGTCTCGCGGATCCTTGCCTCTTTCTCCTAAGCGGGACTTGTTATGCGAATCGCGATGATCGGAACCGGGTATGTCGGGCTGGTGACCGGCGCCTGCTTTTCCGAATTCGGCGTCGACGTGGTCTGCGTCGACAAGGACGAAGCCAAGATCTCCATGCTTCAACGCGGAGAAATCCCGATCTTCGAGCCCGGGCTCGACGATCTGGTCGCGAACAACGTCAAGGCGGAACGCCTCAGCTTCACCACCGACCTGGCTTCCGCCGTCGCCGATGCCGATGCCGTGTTCATTGCCGTCGGCACCCCGAGCCGCCGGGGAGACGGCCATGCCGACCTCAGTTATGTCCATGCCGCCGCCGAGGAAATCGCCGGCGCGATCACCGGCTACACGGTCGTGGTGACCAAGTCGACGGTTCCCGTCGGCACCGGGCGCGAGGTTGCCGCGATCATCCGCAGGACGCGCCCCGATGCCGATTTTGACGTCTGCTCGAATCCCGAATTTCTTCGCGAAGGCGCCGCGATCAACGATTTCATGCGGCCCGACCGGGTTGTGATCGGCGCCGATTCCGATCGCGCCCGCCAGGTCATGCGCGAGTTGTACCGCCCGCTTTACCTGATCGAGACTCCGATCGTTTTCACGTCACTGGAGACGAGCGAGCTGATCAAATACGCCGCCAACACCTTCCTCGCGACCAAGATCACCTTCATCAACGAGGTCGCCGATCTGTGCGAGAAGGTCGGCGCCGATGTGCACGACGTCGCCCGGGGAATCGGGCTCGACGGCCGCATCGGACGCAAGTTCCTTCATCCGGGGCCTGGCTATGGCGGGTCGTGTTTTCCGAAAGACACGCTCGCGCTCGTCCGCACCGCGCAGGAAGCGGGGTCCCCGCTCCGGATTATCGAAACCGTGGTGGACATCAACGACAAGCGCAAGAAATCGATGGCGGCCAAGATCATCGAGGCCTGCGGCGGCGATGTGGCGGGCAAGACCATTTCGATCCTGGGCGTGACATTCAAGCCGAACACCGACGACATGAGGGATTCGCCGAGCCTCGACATCATCCCTGCCCTTCAAGAGGCCGGGGCCTCGGTCCGCGCCTACGATCCGGAAGGTATGGGCGAGGCGCGCCAGCTTCTGCCCCGCGTTACCTGGTGCGACAGCGCCTACCAAAGCATGGAAGGGGCCGATGCCGTGGCGCTGCTGACGGAATGGAACGAATTCCGGGGACTCGACCTTACGCGGGTCAAGTCGTTGCTGAAGGCGCCGGTCATGGTGGATTTGCGCAACGTCTATAATCCGGAAGAAATGAAGGCGGCGGGCTTCACCTATCGCTGCGTCGGCCGCGGCAAATCCGGTGCGGGAGCCACGGCATGAGTGACGCGCACGCTTTCCATCCCACCCTGCTGCGCGAATACGACATCCGCGGGGTGATCGACGACACCCTGTTCGAGACCGATGCCCGCGCGATCGGTCGCGCGTTCGGCACCCGGATCGTCGAGAAAGGCGGAACCAGCGTTGTGACGGGCCGCGACGGCCGGCACAGTTCACCGGCGATGGAGCAGGCGCTCGCCGAAGGTCTTGCATCGACCGGCCTTACGGTGCACCGGGTCGGCGGCTGCGCGACCCCGGGACTGTATTTCGCCGTCCACCATCTCGGCACGGGCGGCGGCGTGATGGTGACCGGTTCGCACAATCCGCCCAACTACAACGGCTTCAAGATGATGCTCGGCACCGGTCCCTTCTTTGGCGTCGATATTCAGGCTCTCGGCCCGCTTGCCGCCGAGGGCGGTTTCGCGCGCGGCACCGGTAAACTTGTCGACGCGGATATCGCGGATGCCTATGTCGCCCGGTTGGTGAAGGATAATCGGACCCAGCGTCCGCTCTCGGTGGTCTGGGACTGCGGCAACGGCGCGGCCGGACCGGCGACCGAAGCCCTGTGCGCGCGCCTTCCCGGCACGCACCAGATCCTGTTTCCCGAGGTCGACGGCGATTTTCCGAACCACCACCCGGATCCAACGGTCGCGAAAAACTTGGAAACCCTGATCGAAACCGTCCGGCGCTCCAAGGCCGACCTCGGCATCGCTTTCGACGGCGATGGAGACCGGATCGGCGTGGTCGATGATCAGGGCCGTATCCTGTGGGGTGACCAATTGCTCGCCATCTGGGCCGAGGATGTGCTGGCCGAGCGCCCCGGCGCGACAATCATCGCCGACGTCAAGGCCAGCCAGGTGCTGTTCGACCGTATTGCCGAACTCGGCGGGACGCCGGAGATGTGGCGGACCGGGCATTCCCTGATCAAGACCCGCATGGCGGAGACCGGCGCTCCACTTGCGGGAGAAATGAGCGGTCACATCTTTTTCAAGGACCGGTACTACGGCTTTGACGATGCGCTCTACGCGGCGGTCCGGCTGATCGAAACCCTGAGCCGGCGCGCGGAACCGCTCTCCGTGATTCGCGATCGCCTGCCGCAGCCGGTGAACACGCCGGAGCTGCGGTTACCGTGCTCTGAAGAACGGAAATTCAGCGCCGTCGAGGACGTGAAGCGCTGGCTCGCGGGCCGCCCCGGTCTCGAGGTCGCAACGGTCGACGGGGTGCGGGTAAAGAACGAGAACGGATGGTGGCTGCTTCGTGCCTCCAACACGCAGGATGTGCTGGTCGCCCGGTGCGAGTCCGACACGGAGGCAGGTCTCGCCGCCCTCAAGGGCGACCTTGCTGAAGCGTTGCGCGCGGTCGGCCTGGAACCGCCTCGGTTCTAAACCAAATCAGTTTTCTTCCGCCGCCGAGGCGACCGTAACGTCACCCGGAACCGGCACGCAGGGCAGATGCTTGGTCACCAGCACGGCGCAGGCATCCCGCGCCTCGGCCTCGCGCAATCCCATGATTCTCGCCCGGTAGATCGTACCGTGCCGGCGATGGACCCGCTCCACCCTTTCGCGTCCGTGGCCGAGCGACGGCCCGAGATGGTCCCGGGCGGTGACGATGATGGCGCGCGCCGGGCCATCGCTCGAATAAGCACCAACCTGGATGCCCCAATGGCGCGGTAGCACGGCTTCCGGCTGCCGCGGTTCAAAATCCGAGGATTTGGCCTTGTCGGTGATCCGCCCTTGTTTTGCAGCGCGCGGTTCGGCCGACGAATACTGCCCGCCGAACGCAAGAGTGTCTGCGTGTTCGCCGGCGGCCTGATCCCGCGCAACACCGGTAGGCGTCTCCGCGCCGGCCACCTGAACCGTCTCCTCGCTCGGTTTAGGGAGCGGCAGGGGCGGCGTCGGCAACTGTGCGATCGCGGTCATCTTGGCGAAGCCCCGGTCGAGAAGCCGGATCATATGCCGGTCCCGCTGAGTGCTGGTTTTTCCACCGAAAACCACGCCTATCAGCTTCTTGCCGTCACGGTTCACCGACGCGACGAGATTGTAGCCGGAGGCATTGGTGTAGCCGGTCTTGATCCCCTCGGTACCATTGTAGCGGCCGAGCAGCGTGTTGTGGTTCTTAAAGACCCGGCCGTTAAAACGGAACTCCTGGGTCCGGAACAACGGGTAGTATCGGGGAAAATCCCGGCGAATCGCCTGGGCCAAGGTGACCATGTCTCGGGCGGTGCTCACCTGGCCCTTGTTCGGAAGTCCGGATGCGTTCCTGAAGGTCGTCCGGATCATACCCAGCGCCTTTGCCCGCCGCGTCATTTTCTCCGCAAACCGCAATTCCGTGCCGGCCAGATTTTCTCCGATGACCGTGGCCACGTCATTGGCGGACCGCGTAATCAGAGCGAGGATCGCCTGTTGCACCGTGATCGTCTGGCCCGGCTTCAAACCAAGTCTGGTCTGGGGCTGACGGGAGGCCCGCTGGGAAACCTTGAGCCGGGTCTCGAGAGTCCATTTGCCGCTCTGCAAGGCATCAAAGGTCATGTATAGCGTCATGATCTTCGTCAGCGAGGCGGGATATCTCTCCGTGTCGGCGTTTCTGGAATAAAGTTCCATTCCACTGTCGCCATCCACGACAAGCGACGCATAGCGTGCGGCCGCGGGCGTCGCATTGAAAGAAACGGCGCCGACGATGAGCAATGTGACCAGTGTGGAGAACACGACACCGGCGATGGTGTTCCGCCGCTTGCCGATCCCCCGTTTCCCAAACGCCCCAGTGATCAATTTTGCTCTCCTGGCGGTCCTTGTCCCCATAGGATACAGCCCTGATGTTAGCCGACATCTCAAGTTCTGTCTATAACCCTCTGTAAAGAATGATAGATAAGGGTTCCGAAAAATTGGATAGGTTTATTTCGCAAAAGCGAAAATTTTTTTGTGCATCGCAACAAAAAACATCTTGACCTCCAAGGTTTTCCTCTTATCTTTACGCTATGCTGCAACACAACAAA
The DNA here is from genome assembly GCA_038146985.1 of Alphaproteobacteria bacterium. GTDB lineage: Bacteria > Pseudomonadota > Alphaproteobacteria > Thalassobaculales > Thalassobaculaceae > JADHLJ01. Next base: position 245,204 of record JAYQSQ010000016.1, on the reverse strand, counting down.
AACAGACGAGGCAGCCCGTACTTACTCGCGCGTCGGCGGACCGGATGACCGGCAACGCGACGCTGGCAACCAGGAGCAAGAGCATGCCTACCAAGAAGACCACTGAAGGCACCCAGGCGCCGGAATTCGACGCCGCCATCGCGATGGGCCAGGAAACCGTTGAGCAGGTGTTCAAGGCCAGCGAGAAGGTCATGGAAGCCGGCCAGAAGGTGATCGGCACGATCGACGCCAAGAAGTCCATGAAGATCGCCCGCGAACAGCTCGAAACCGCGAGCAAGACCATGTTCCCCGGCCAGGATCACCTCACGACCTTCGGCATGGCGACCTTCGATGCCTATGCGACGGCCTTCGAAGCCTTTACCCAAGGGACCGAACGGCTGGGCGCCGAAGTCGCGGCTTTTGCCCGCAAGTCCATGGAGACCTCGGTCGAGAACGGCAAGACCCTGATGGCCTGCAAGTCGGTGAACGAGGCCTTTGACCTGCGCAACGAGATCACCCGCGCGGCCTTCGACACCATGGTCTCCGAAGGCGCCAAGCTGACCGAGCTGTCCTTCAAGACCGCGACCGAAAGCCTGGCTCCGATCCAGGACCACGCCCGCAAGGCCTTCGACAAGTTCGGCGCGCACGCCGCGTAACCAATCCGCGTCCAGCGACAGGCCCGGCCGATCCTTCGGCCGGGCCTTTTTGCGTTCAAGGCCCCGATTTGATCTGGCCCCGCCGCGCCACGGCATGGTTAGATTGTCGCGTATAGGGGCTTTAATAGTCGCATGAAAGTCTCATATGATTAGCCGATGACGGCCCACCAAATCATGAAGAAGGACAAAGCGTGATCCGCACGAAGACAATCATGAGCGGCGATGACCGCGATGTCGGCGGCGGTAACCGCGGTAATACCGGCGTCGTCATCAAACCGAAGATGAAGACCAAAAAGCCGTCGATGTACAAGGTTATCATGCTGAATGACGACTACACGCCGATGGAATTCGTGGTGCACGTCCTGGAGAGATTTTTCGAAGAACCGGGAAGAAGCGACGAAGATCATGCTGCATGTCCACCAGCGCGGTGTCGGGGTGTGCAGGACATTCACCTACGAGGTCGCGGAAACCAAGGTGACCCAGGTCATGGACTTCGCGCGCCAGCACCAGCACCCCCTGCAATGCACCGTGGAAAAGGCGTAGGCCCATGCTTTCAAAGAACCTCGAGGAAGGTTTGCACCGGGCGTTGGATTACGCCAACGAGCGGCGCCACGAATACGCCACGCTTGAGCATCTGCTCTATTCCATGACCGAGGACCAGGACGCGGTCGCGGTGCTGCGGGCCTGCGGCGTGGAGGTCGGGCGGCTGCGCGACGAGTTACGCGCCTATATCGACAACGAACTCTCGAACCTGGTCAGCGACCATCACGAGGAAGCCAAGCCCACGGCCGGCTTCCAGCGCGTGGTGCAGCGTGCGGTCATTCACGTGCAATCGTCCGGGCGGGCCGAGGTTACCGGCGCCAATGTCCTGGTCGCGCTTTTTTCCGAGCGTGAAAGCCACGCGGTATATTTCCTTCAGGAACAGGAGATGTCGCGGTTCGATGCCGTCAACTACATCTCGCACGGGATTGCAAAGGTACACGGCCAGTCGGAGCCGAGGCGCGTGGACGGCAGCGACGACGACGCAAAGTCCGAAAGTGTCAACAAGAGCGGCCACGAGGCGCTTGACGCCTATTGCGTGGATCTGAACAAGAAGGCCGCCGACGGCAAGATCGACCCCCTGATCGGACGCGAGTTCGAGGTTGAGCGGACGATCCAGATCCTGTGCCGGCGGACCAAGAACAATCCGCTCTATGTCGGGGATCCCGGCGTCGGCAAGACCGCGATCGCCGAGGGTCTCGCCAAGCGGATCGTTGACGGCAACGTGCCGGAAGTCCTGCTGAAGGCAGTGATCTATTCATTGGATATGGGCGCCCTGCTGGCCGGGACGCGCTACCGCGGCGATTTCGAGGAGCGCCTGAAAGCGGTGATGTCCGAACTGGAGAGCATGCCCGACGCCGTTCTGTTCATCGACGAGATCCACACGGTGATCGGCGCTGGCGCCACATCCGGCGGGGCCATGGATGCCTCCAACCTGCTGAAGCCGGCGCTTCAGTCCGGCGGGCTGAAATGCATCGGCTCCACGACCTACAAGGAATACCGCAGCTATTTCGAGAAAGATCGCGCCCTGGTGCGCCGGTTCCAGAAGATTGATGTGAACGAGCCGTCGGTAGAGGACACGATCAAGATCTTGAAGGGCCTGAAGCCCTATTACGAAGAGCACCACAAGGTCCGCTACACGCTCCAGGCGATCAAGACGGCGGTCGAACTGTCGGCCAAATATATCGGTGACCGCAAGCTGCCAGACAAGGCGATCGATGTGATCGACGAGGTCGGTGCCGCGCAGATGCTGTGCCGCCGTCGCGCCGCAAGAAGACCGTGACCGTCGCCGATGTCGAGGAGATCGTGGCCAAGATCGCGCGCATCCCCGAAAAGCGTCTCGACGGACGACAAGACGGTTTTGCTCAATCTGGAACGCGATCTGAAACGCGTCGTGTTCGGCCAGGACAAGGCGATCGAGGCCCTGTCCAGCGCGATCAAGCTCTCCAGGGCCGGGCTGCGCGAGCCGGAAAGCCGATCGGAAATTATCTGTTCTCGGTCCGACGGGTGTCGGCAAGACCGAGGTCGCCCGGCAGCTTGCCGCCGTACTCGGCGTCGAACTCACCCGTTTCGACATGTCGGAATACATGGAACAGCATAGCGTTTCACGGCTGATCGGCGCGCCTCCGGGCTATGTCGGTTTCGACCAGGGCGGCCTCTGACCGATGCCATCGACCAGCATCCGCATTGCGTGCTTCTGCTGGACGAGATCGAAAGGCACATCCGGACCTGTTCAACGTGCTCCTGCAGATTATGGATCACGGCAAGCTGACTGATCACAACGGCAAGTCGGTGGATTTCCGCAACGTCATTCTGATCATGACGACCAACGCGGGCGCGGCCGATCTGGCCAAAGGAAGCTATCGGATTCGGCCGCTCCGAACGGGTCGGCGACGACACCGAGGCGATCAACCGGATGTTCACGCCGGAATTCCGCAACCGGCTGGATGCGATCATCCCCTTCGCCGGCCTGTCACCGGAGATCATCGCGCGGGTCGTCGAGAAGTTCATCATCCAGCTGAGGCGCAGCTTGAAGACCGGAACGTCACCATCGAGTTGAGCGATGCTGCGCAGAATTGGATCGGCGAGAAGGGTTACGACAAGCATTACGGCGCCCGGCCGCTGGCTCGGATGATCCAGGAGCATCAAGAAACCGCTCGCCGAGGAGCTGCTGTTCGGCGCTCTGGTCAAGGGCAGCCTGGTCAAGATCGGTTTGAAGGACGGCAAGCTGACCTTCAAAATACAGGACCGAGGAAAGGCAAAGCCAGCCAGGCCGCGCAAACCCCGTCGTCGAAAGGCGGCGCCGGCCGCGGCGGCTCGAAGTGCGGAACTGGTCTGAGCGTTCGGGCTGGCCCCAGCGTCACGGACACCCAACAAGCGAAAAGCCCGCTCGGACCCGAGCGGGCTTTTCCATGTCGAACGAAGTCTGGTTTCAGGCGGCGTCAGGCAGAACGGCGTCACGCCGCAGCGTCGCGAGCGCCTGCGGGTCAACACGCCACGCGCCGTCGACATTGACCGCGACGCTCGGATGGTTCTTGGCGATCCGCAACATCTCCTCCGGCTCCAGGCCGGCCATCTCAGCGGCCTCGCGCGCGGTAAGGCAATATGCGTTCAGCATTTGGGTCTCCCCTATCGAATCGGTTTCTGTGTCCCCCGCCTTGATCAATGATCGCGGGTCGGACGGTTACCTAGGATTTATGGAGGGTCGTGAGCGATTGCAAGATGAATGCTGCGATGCAGCATGGATCCGGAGGATTCTGTTGCGCATTTGTCACAATTTAGCGTGAAGGGCTCGAAGTCCGCTCCGCTCACGCGTCTTTGCGAAACGGCGACCCGTCCGTCAGATATTCCTTCTCTTCCGCCATGTGCCGCGCTTCCCGCGCAAGAAACTCCTTCACCGCCTTGGCGAAGCTCGGGTCCGGAATATAGTGGTTGCTGTAGGTATAGGTCGGCAGATAGCCACGCTGGATCTTGTGCTGGCCCTGCGCGCCGGCCTCAACCTTGGCGAGGCCACGTTCAATCGCGAAATCGATGGCCCGGTAGTAACAGGCCTCGAAATGCAGGAACTTGAAATCCGCGACACACCCCCAGTTGCGGCCATATAGCGTATCCTCGCCGATCAGGTTCAGCGCGCCGCCCACCAGATGCCCCTCATATTCGGCCATCACCAGCAGCACCCGGTCGGCCAGACGTTCGCCGAGCAGCGCGAAGAACTCCCGGTTCAGATACGCCGATCCCCATTTCCGGTTCGAGGTATCCATGTAGAACCGATAGAACGCATCCCAATGCCGGGGCTCGATCGCCTCGCCGGTCAGCATCTTTATTTCAACACCATGCTCGGCCGCTTCGCGTCTTTCCTTGCGGATCGCCTTGCGCTTGCGGGAACTGAGATCGCCGAGGAAATCATCGAAGCTCTCGTAGCCCCGATTGACCCAATGGTATTGCAGCGCCCGCCGCCGCATGAACCCCATCTCCTCCAGCAGGAGGGATTCCTCCTCCGGCGGAAAATTGATGTGCAGCGAGGAGACCGCTAGCTGGTCGGCCGCGCCGATCAGCCCGCCGGCCAGGATCTCGGCGGTCCGGATCGGGTCCGCGTCCGGCCGGATCAGCAGTTTGCGGCAGGTTACAGGCGTGAACGGCACCGCCGAGAGCAGCTTGGGATAGTATTTTCCACCAGCGCGCTCATAGGCATCGGCCCATCCCCAGTCGAAGACATATTCCCCGTGCGAATGCCCCTTGAGGTAGAGCGGCGCCGCGCCGAGCAACTGGCCGCGTTCGTCCTCATAGAGCAGATGCTGCGGCAGCCATCCCGTCCGCGGGCAGACCGACCCGGACTCCTCAAGCGACAGCAGGAACGCATGGGACAGAAACGGGTTCGCCGGGCCCGCGCAGGCGTCCCACTGATCGACCGGCACATCGCTGATAGACTTGGCGAGGCGCACCGCCGCCGTCGCCGTCTTTTCACTACCATCTGGCATGACGCTTGATCCGTTCCGCGCCGCACCGGCGCTATTTGAGCTCGAAGACTCCCTCGACCTCCACCGCCACCCCTCTCGGCAGGGCGTTCGTGCCGACCGCGAAACGCGAATGCCGGCCGGCGTCGCCGAACACCTCGACCATCAGGTTCGAGGCGCCGTTCACCACCTCGGGCTGTTCCTTGTAATCATCGACGCAGTTCACGAAGCCGCCGAGCTTGACCACCCGGGCGATCTTGTCGAGATCGCCTCCGCACGCCGCCTTGGCTTGGGCGATCAGGTTCAGGGCGCAGATCCGGGCGATGCCGGCCGCCTGCTCGGTCGACAGGTCGCGGCCGACCTTGCCAACCCCTTCGATCTTGCCGGCAACCATGGGAATCTGGCCGGAAACCATGATCAGCTTGCCGGTCACGACAAAGGGTATGTAGTTCGCCGCCGGCGCCGCGGCCTCGGGCAATGTCACGCCAAGCTCCGCGAGACGCGATTCGATTTTTCCGGCCATGTTCGGGATCCTCACTCATGAAAGTCGCATTAGCACAGCATAGCCAGTCCCGTCGGGCGGGGCCATAGCGCGGTGTCGGGAGAGGCACGGGATTTGTCGCGAAAAAAGGGTGCGCCGGTCTTCACCGCACCCCAGGTTCGGACGACAGAGGAATCGTCCTCAGGAGCTTCACAGGGTTGGGAGCGGGGATGGGAGAGTGCCGCTCCCGGCACGCGCCGTGGCGCGCTACCGATCACCTCAGCTACCGACCGGACAGCCGAAGCAATGACCCGGTATCTCGAAAGGGGATGTGATCAACATACCGAATCGCTAGATATGGTATGCGATATTTCTTTTACCCACAACACTTATCTGAAGAATCGCGAAAACAGCCTTGACGCGCCCCGGCCGACTCGGCACTTGTCCCACACCCACCGCCTTCTCGGACCCCAGCCATGACCGAACACCGTTTTGCCGTCCCCTCGCGGGATACGATCAAGTCCATCAGCGGGTTGGAGCTGTTTCGGCGGCTCATGAGTGGCGAAGAGCCCAACGCGCCGTATCTGGAGCTGATCGGCGCCCGCATCACCGAAGTATCGGAAGGCCGGGTGATCTGCCGCAGCGTGCCGGGGCTGCAGCACTACAATCCCATGGGTGTCGCCCATGGCGGCTATGCCTCCTCGCTGCTGGACACTGCCATGGGCTGCGCGATCCACACCCTGTGCAAGCCGGGAACCGGGAACATGACCTTGGAGCTGAAGGTCAACCTGGTCCGTGCGATCACCGCCGAAGCGGGCGAGCTAACCGCGGAAGGCACGATCATCCATCAGGGCCGGACCATCGCGACCGCGGAAGGCCGGATCACCGACGCCAGTGGCAAGCTCTATGCCCACGGCAACACGACTTGCATGATCGTGCCGATCGGCTAGGCAGGCAAACAGGTATCCTAGCCCTGATGCGCGTACATCGGCTGCCCCGTCACCGGCAATTCGGCGCGCAGGATCGTTCCCGACGCGGACTCGGTGATGAACACCGATTTATTTTCCGGCCCGCCCCACGCCATGTTGGTGGTCATCAGCCCCTCGCAGGAACGGATCCGGTGGGCAGGCTGGCCGAGATGGTCGAAATGCCAGACCGTTCCCAGTCCCGCGTGACAGATCAGCAGGCCGCCCTTGGCATCCATCCCCAGCCCGTCCGGTCCGCCATAGCCGCCGGATAGCTGGATGAAGATGGAAACCTTGGTAGTCGTCCCGTCCGGCAGCAAGGGCACCCGCCAGGCGGCATTGCCCCGGGTCATGCCCACATAGAGCACCGACTCTTCCGGATTCAGCACCAGTCCGTTGGGACTCGGCCCGTTGCCGATCAGCCGGTCCAGCTTTCCTGCCGTCGTATAGCGGTAGACCCGGCCGGTCGGCTCGTGCATGCCGCTCTGCCCCTGGTCGGTGAAATAGATATCGCCGTTGGACGCGAAATGCAGGTCGTTGCAACCGTGGAAGCTTTCCGACCAGCGATGGTCCACCACCGTCTCCACGGTGCCGCTTTTCGGGTCGATCCTCATGATGCCGAGCTTGTAGTCGGCGACGTAAAGCGAGCCGTCCTTATGAATCTTCAGCCCATTCGGCCAGCCGTCATAGCCGGCGACGACATCCCAATCGCCTTTCGGCGTCACCCGCAGAATCTCGCCGAAGGGGATGTTGACGACATAGAGGTTACCCTCGCGGTCGAAGGCGGGGCCCTCCAGGAAACAGTCCACGTCCCGCCCCGGCACGTTGGCGCCGGCCCAGGCCGGCCGCGCGCCCGGACGGCGCAGCTTGTCGGGCACCCGCGCAAAGACCTCGGTCTGCACATCCTTGGGCAATGGAAACAGCGACATGGTAGCCCCCCGTTCGATTGTCGTGCGAAACCCGAGAGTGCGGGACGGGGCCGCAATCCGTCAATCAACGGGCATGTGGAAGGGTCTATTCATCGCCTGTGTGGCGACAGGACCCTTCGAGACGGGCGCCTAGGCGCCCTCCTCAGGGTGAGCGATACCCGTTTAAGGACTGACTCGCCCTGAGGAGATGCGAAGCATCGTCTCGAAGGGTCCTGTCTAACACACCCCGCCTAACCCCCGCGCGCGTCGGCGAGCATCATCTCCGCGCCCTTTTCGGCGATCACCAGGGTCGGGGCGTTGGTGTTTCCGGAAGTGATGGTCGGCATCACCGAAGCGTCGACGACGCGCAATCCCTCGATCCCGTGCACCCTGAGGCGCTCATCGACGACGGCGCCGGTATCCGATGCCGGCCCCATCTTGCAGGTGCCCACGGGATGGAAGATCGTGGTGCCGATATTCCCGGCCTCGCGGGCCAGTTCCTCATCGCTCTCGAACTGGACCCCCGGCAGATATTCCTCGGGCTCGAAACGGGCCATGGCCGGCGCGGCGACGATGCGGCGGGTAAGCTGAATCGCGTCCGCCGCGACTTTGCGGTCGGCGGGATCGGAGAGATAGTTCGGCTGGATCGCCGGCTGGCCCCGGGGATGCGCGCTCTTGATCCGGACATAACCCCGGCTCTGCGGGCGCAGGTTGCAGACCGACGCGGTGAACGCCTCGAAGGGATGCAGCGGGTCGCCCAGCTTCGGCGTCGACAGCGGCTGGATATGGTATTGCAGGTTCGGGGTCTCGCGGGTCTCGTCGGACTTGGCGAAGGCACCCAACTGGCTCGGCGCCATGGTCATCGGGCCGCGCTTGAACAGGAAATACTCCAATCCCATGCCGACCCGGCCGATCAGGCTGTTGGCGCGCAGATTCAAGGTCTTGGTGTTCTTGACCTTGAAGACCAGCCGCATCTGCAGATGGTCCTGGAGATTCTCGCCGACGCCGGGAATATCGGCCACCAGCGGTATCCCGTGTTCCTGCAGCAGACCCCCCGGCCCGACGCCCGAGAGCTGCAGGATCTGCGGCGAGCCGATGGCGCCGGCGGTAAGCACCAGTTCTCCTTTGATCGTCGCTTCGGCGGGCTGGTCCTCGTGCCAAAGGGCTAGGCCAGTGACTTTGCGACCGTCGAAGCGGATCAGCCGGACATGCGCCTTGGTCAGCACCGTGAGATTGGGACGCGAGGCGACCGGATGCAGAAAAGCGTCCGCCGCGCTCCAGCGCACACCGCGCTTCTGATTGACCTCGAAATAGCCGCAGCCCTCGTTGTTACCGCGGTTGAAGTCCGTGGTGTTGGGGATGCCGGTCTCGGCGGCGGCGGCGCGGAAGGCGTCGAGGATCTCCCAGGTGATGCGCGGATCCTCGACCCGCCATTCACCCTCGGTGCCGTGCATCTCGTCGCCGCCCGCGACCCGGTTCTCGGTCTTCTTGAAATAGGGCAGGACATCGTCCCAGCCCCATCCGGTATTGCCGAGCTGGCGCCAGTGATCGTAGTCCCGTGCCTGGCCACGCATGTAGATCATGCCGTTGATCGAGGAGCAGCCGCCGAGGGTCTTGCCCCGGGGATAGCCAAGCGCCCGGCCGTTCAGTCCCTCCGACGGTTCGGTCTCGAAGCACCAGTCGGTGCGCGGGTTGTTCATGGTGAAGAGATACCCGACCGGCACCCGTATCCAGAAATAGTCGTCCTTGCCGCCTGCCTCGAGCAAAAGCACCCGGTTCTTCGGGTCGGCAGACAATCGATTGGCCATCAAACACCCGGCGGTGCCGGCGCCGGCCACCACATAGTCGAAACTTCCGAGATCCCGCGCCGCGCTGTCCGCCATGACCGTCACTTCTCAAGAGTCCATCAAAATCCGGGCCATCATACCGTCCCCAAGTCGGCGGATCATCCCCCTGTCCGCCCACCGCGCCGGACCGCTAGAACCCGGTCCTCGAAGCGGATGCGGTAGCCGAGGAGCAGCAGGTTCAACACCCCGAAAACCGCCGCGATCCACCAGAACCCGAACGCCAGCGGAAGGGTGGGAATTTCCAAGGCCACCACCAGATAATTCGGATGCCGAAGCCAACGGTAAGGACCCCGGGAGACAAGAGGCGCATCCGGCACGCTGATCACCCGGGTCGTCCAATAGCGCCCGAGGCTGCGGATCACCCAAAGACGTCCCAGTTGCAGCAGGAGAAACAAGGCGATCAGCGGCCAATGCACCAATGTGTCGCCCGAAACCGCCCCCGCCATGGCGATCAGCCATCCGCCGTGCAGCAACACGAAGAGCGGATAGTGACCCGCCCCGTGTTCCTCTCCTCCCGCCGCCAGCAATGCCCTTGTGTTGCGGTTCGCAAGCCAGAGCTCGGCAAGTCTCTGAGCCGCCACAAAGGCGAGGATGACATAGGCCGTCCATGCTCCGGGAAACGGCTCCACCGCCTCATGCCTCCAGAAGGCAAAAGCCGGCGGAAAAGCCCGGACCGAGGGCCGTCATCAGCATCCTTCCGCGAGGCGTCTCTTCCACTGCCCGCTCCAGCGCGAACAGCACGCTCGCGGCGGACATGTTGCCGAAATCCTGGAGCGTCTCGCGTGTCGATTTCAACGATCGCGCCGGCAGCGACAGCGCCTCTTCGAGCGCGTCGATCACCTTGGCCCCGCCGGGGTGGCAGACGAAATGATCGATATCCGCCATTTCGAGACCCTGCGTCGCCAAGAAGCGATCCGCCGCCTCCCGGAACCGGGTGCGCACGATATCCGGGATGGAGCGCTGGAAAATCACCCCCAGTCCCGGGTCCTCGACCCGCCAACCCATGACGTCCAGCGTATCCGGCCAGGTATGTTCTCCCCAGGCGCGGATTGATGGCCCCCCGCCGTCGGGCGACAGCACCAAGGCCGCCGCGCCGTCTCCGAAAAGCGCCGTCGCCACGAGGTTGCTCTTCGCGAGATCGTCGAGCCGAAAGGTGAGGCTGCACAGCTCGACCACCAGCAGCAGCACGGTTTCCTCCGCGCCCATGCCCATCTGCGCCGCCCGCGCCAGCCCCAATACCCCTCCGCCGCAGCCGAGCCCGAAGACCGGCAGGCGCTTCACATCGGCTCGGAACCCGATCCGGCCCAGCAGGCGTGCCTCCAGGCTCGGCGTCGCAACCCCGGTGCTCGAGACGGTCACGATGGTGTCGATGCTGTCCGGCTGAAGTCCTGCCTTCTCCAGGGCTTCCCCGGCGGCTCGGGCCAGAAGATCTTCCGCCACTTCCAAATAGGCCTCGTTCGAAACCGTCCAGCCGCGCGGTTCGAGGAACCAGTCCAGGGGCCTCGCGAAATAGCGGGTTTCAACGCCGGCATTGTCGAAGACCGGCTCCAGCCGGCGGAAGAACTCCGCGTCGCCGCCGAAAACCGCGCGGGCGCGCTCGCGCACCTCTGCCTGGCCGGCCCGGTACGGCGGCACCGCCGTCGCGATGGAGGCAAGACGCAGCGCGCCAGGCAGGCTCACCGCCGCGCTCCCTTTCCGGCGCTGGATTTCACCTCAATCCGCCGCGTCCTGATACTCGGAGATCGGCGGGCAGGAGCAGACGAGATGGCGGTCACCATGCACGTTGTCGATGCGCGCGACCGGCGGCCAGTATTTCTCAGCCGGCGAGACCCCCGCCGGGAAAGCGGCTTGTTCACGGCTGTACTTCCGGTCCCAGGCGTCCCCCACCAGGACCGCGGCGGTATGCGGCGCCTGGGCAAGCGGGCTGTCCTCATGAGCGATCTCGCCGCGTTCGATAGCCCGGATCTCCTCGCGGATCGCCGCCATGGCATCGACGAAGCGGTCCAGTTCCTCCTTGGGCTCGCTCTCGGTTGGCTCGATCATCAGCGTGCCGGCGACCGGAAACGACATTGTCGGGGCGTGAAAACCGTAATCCACCAGCCGCTTGGCAACGTCGTCGACAGTAACGCCCGTCGTGTCCTTGATCGGCCGCATGTCGATGATGCATTCATGCGCCACCGTGCCGTTCGCACCGGTATAAAGCACCGGGTAATGCTCCTCGAGGCGCTTGGCGAGATAGTTGGCATTCAGGATCGCCGCCTCGGTCGCGTCCCGCATCCCCTTGGCACCCATCATCGTCACATAGGCCCAGGAGATCGGCAGGATCCCGGCGCTGCCCCAGGGGGCGGCGCTGACCGGCCCGATCGAGGTCTCCAGCGAGGGTCCGAAGCGGTGCCCGGGCAGGAACGGCGCCAGATGGGCGGCAACCCCCACCGGCCCGACACCGGGACCACCACCACCATGGGGGATGCAGAAGGTTTTGTGCAGGTTCAGATGACTGACATCGGAGCCGAACCGGCCGGGCTGGCACAGCCCGACCATGGCGTTCAAATTTGCGCCGTCCATATAGACTTGGCCGCCATGGTCGTGGATCACCGCGCAGATCTCGCCGATGGCCTCTTCGAACACGCCGTGGGTCGAGGGATAGGTGACCATCAGCGCGGCCAAGGTGTCGGCATGTTGCGCCGCCTTATCCTTCAGATCCGCGACATCGACATTGCCGTGATCGTCACATTTCACCACCACCACACGCATCCCGGCCATGGCCGCCGAGGCCGGGTTGGTGCCGTGCGCCGAACTCGGGATCAGACAAACGTCGCGCTGGGTGTCGCCGCGCGAGCGGTGATAGGCCCGGATCATCAGCAGACCGGCATATTCACCCTGGCTGCCGGCATTCGGCTGCAGCGAGACCGCCGCATAGCCGGTACAGGCGCAGAGCATCGCCTCCAGCTCGCGGATCATCTCGATATAGCCTTCGACCTGATCCTTCGGCGCGAAGGGATGCACATTGGCGAATTCCGGCCAGGTGACCGGCATCATCTCGGTCGTGGCGTTGAGTTTCATGGTGCAGGAGCCGAGAGGAATCATCGACCGGTCGAGCGCGATGTCCTTGTCCGAGAGCTTGCGGATATACCGCAGCATCTGGGTCTCGGAATGGTGGGTGTTGAACACCGGATGGGTGAGAAACTCCGACCGCCGCCGCAGGTTTTCCGGAAGCGCGTCATCCATCGCCGCGTCGATTTCGTCGAAGGACAGTTGCTTCAGGGAATCGAAGGCCATCAGCGACCAGAGCCGCTCCACCAGCTCGCGCGTGCATGTCTCATCCAGGGAAATACCCACTCTGTCGTCGAAGATCCGGAAATTGATCCCCTCGACCCGCGCTGCCTCCAAGACCGAGCCGGTCCAGTCGTCGGTGCGCACGACGATGGTGTCGAAAAAGTTCTTCGTTTCGACTTCATATCCGAGATCGCGGAGCCCTTGGGCGAAGATCACGGTGAGCCGATGCACCCGCCGCGCAATACTCTCGAGGCCGGCCGGACCGTGATAGACGGCATACATGGACGCCATGACCGCGAGCAGAACCTGGGCCGTGCAGATATTGCTGGTCGCCTTCTCGCGGCGGATGTGCTGCTCGCGGGTCTGCAGTGCCAGTCGGTAGGCCGGATTCCCCGCACTGTCGATCGAGACGCCCACCAGGCGACCCGGGATACTGCGCTTGTGCGCGTCGCGGGCGGCAAAAAGGCGGCATGCGGGCCGCCGAAGCCCATCGGCACGCCGAACCGCTGGCTGGAACCCACCACCACGTCGGCGCCCCATTCGCCGGGGGTCAGCACCGTCAACGCCAGCAGATCGGCGGCGACGATGACCATCGCGTCCTGGGCATGCGCCGCGTCGCACAGCGCCGCATAGTCGCGGATCTCGCCATTGGTGTCGGGGTATTGCAGGACGACGGCAAAGGCCTGATCACCGATCCCGTCGGCCTCGTCGCCGACCACGACCTGGATACCCACCGGTTCCGCCCGGGTCCTGAGCACGTCGATGGTCTGCGGATGGCAATGGCTGGAGACGAACAGCACATCCCCCTTGGCCTTGGCGGACTTGCGGCAGAACGCCATGGCTTCCGCCGCCGCCGTACCCTCGTCCAGGAGCGAGGCGTTGGAGATTTCCATGCCTGTCAGGTCGCAGATCATCGTCTGGAAGTTCAGCAAGGCCTCAAGCCGGCCCTGGCTGATTTCCGGCTGATAAGGCGTATAGGCGGTGTACCAGGCTGGGTTTTCGAGGATATTGCGCTGAATCACCCCCGGCGTGCGGGTCGGATAATACCCCATGCCGATCATCGAGCGGGCGACCTTAATCCTGTCCGCCATCAGTCGGAGCCTGGTCAGGGTCGCGTTCTCGCTGATCGGGCGTTCGAGGTCGAGCGGCTGCGATGACCGGATCGATTTCGGGACGGTCTTGTCGATCAGCTCGTCGAGGGATCCGACACCCAGCACCTCCAGCATGGAGGCCTGATCGGCGCTCGACGGGCCGATATGCCTGGCGATGAACTCTCCGCTGTTGTCCAGTGCCGAATAGGGCATCCGATTGGCGCTCATTCGCCGTCTCCTTGGGTTGGTTTGCTGTGGCCGGTACGACGTCGCCTAGAGTGTGTCGGTGAAGCTCTTGTATCCGTCCGCGTCCATCAGACCGTCGAGTTCTCCGGCATCGGACAAGGTGATTTTGAACATCCAGCCTTGGCCCATGGGATCGGAATTGACCGTTTCCGGGGCGCCGTCTAAGGTCTCGTTGGCTTCGGTGATGGTGCCGGATACCGGGCTGTAGATATCGCTCGCCGCCTTGACGGATTCGACAACACCGACGTCGTCGCCCTTGGCGACCTCCTCGCCGGACTTGGAGATGTCGACGAAGACCACGTCGCCGAGCTGTTCCTGGGCGTAGTCGGTGATCCCCACGGTTCCGGTATCGCCGTCCACGGTGATCCACTCATGTTCCTTGGAATAGTAGGTTGTGCCCATCTTCGCCTCCCTGTTTGGATTTTTTTGTCGTTTCGGCGCCTAGCCGCGTTTGAAATTAGCTGTAACGAACGGCAATGCCGCGACCTTGGCCGGCAGCGGCTTGCCGCGGACGACGACATTCACCGGCGTGCCGACGGCGCTCGCGTCACGCCGCACATAACCCATGGCGACCGGACCCTCGACGCTGGGGCCAAAACCGCCGCTGGTGATCGCGCCGAGCGGACTGCCATCGGCGCCGACGATTTCTGTGCCGTCGCGCGCCGGAGCCCGGCCGTCGGGGCGAATCCCGACACGCCGGCGCGGCGCTCCCTCGGCAAGCTGTTTCAGGATCACCTCGGCACCGGGGAAGCCGCCTTCCTCGCGCCGCCGCTTGCCGATGGTCCATTCGAGAGCCGCCTCGACCGGCGTGGTATCCGGCCCGAGGTCATGGCCATAGAGGCAGAGCCCCGCCTCGAGCCGGAGCGAATCCCGCGCGCCGAGCCCGATCGGCGCCACGTCGTCATGGGCCAGCAGCATCTCGGCGATCTCCACCGCCGTGCCGGCGGGCATCGAGATCTCGAAACCATCCTCGCCCGTATAGCCGGAGCGGGTGACGATACAGCGCTCGCCGGCGATCACGAAGGAAGCGGCAGTCATGAAACCCAGAGCCGCCACGCCGGGCGCGATACCGTCCAGCACCGCCTCGGCAGCCGGTCCCTGGAGCGCCAGCAGCGCCCGGTCCTCCATCACCTCGACCGGACAGTCGAGCCCGTCCCGCATCAGCGCGATATCCTGGTCCTTGCAGGCCGCGTTGACGACCACATACAGGTGATCGCCCCCATTAGTGACGATCAGATCGTCGATGATCCCTCCCGCCGCGTTGGTGAACAGCGTGTAGCGCATGGAGCCTTGCGCGAGGCCCTGGATATTGCCCGGCACCAGACGCTCCAGCGCCTTAGCGGCGCCATCGCCATGCAGCAGCACCTGGCCCATATGCGAGACGTCGAACAGCCCCGCCTTGGACCGCGTGTGACGATGCTCCGTCATGACGCCGGCGGGATACTGCACCGGCATCTCATATCCGGCGAAGGGCACCATCTTCGCGCCAAGGCCCACATGCAGCGCATGCAGCGGCGTCTTCTTCAGGTCGGCTTCGGACATCAAGGCCTCCGACATGGGTATGGGCCGTCCGGGCTTTCACCTGGACGGACGCCCCCTCTGTCGAAAACCTGAGAGATTCACCACGCCGAGAACATTCGGCGGGCTTTCCCCGTCGGTGAGACGACCAATATTTCGCCGCCTGCTTTCCAGAGGTTCCTCGCCTTAAGGTCCTTTTGCCTGAGAGTTTCCGGGGCGGTTGCTCCTTCGGCGCCGGCCGCGGCCCGTCTGGGCCCGCCGCTCTCTTCCTCAAGGGTCGTCGGTCTGTGGGACGAGCTTAGTCGGTCCGGTCCACGAGGGAAAGAGGGTGATTGAGGCTTGATCCCCCACCCCCACCAGCGCGTAGAGTCGGTTCGGCTTCGGAGCCACCCCGCCCCATAGGAGACCGCCATGCCCTGGGAAAAGCAGATCGAGGAAATCCAGCTCAAGCGCACCCTCGCCAAGGAACAGGGCGGCGCCGAGAACGTGGCAAGGCATCACGCGCGCGGTCGCCTGACCATCCGCGAGCGGATCGACGCGGTGCTCGACGGCTCCAGCTTTCGTGAGATCGGCCCCGGCGCCGGCGGCGCCGAACGCGGCGAGGACGGAAGCCTTGAGAGCTTTTCACCCGCGAATTTCGTGCTCGGCTTCGGCCGGATCGATGGCCGCCAAGTGATCGTCGGCGGCGAGGATTTCACCTTGCGCGGCGGCTCGCCAAACGAAGCGGGCCTGCGCAAGAGCATTTATACCGAGGAGCTGGCGCTGCAATACCTGATGCCGCTGATCCGTCTGCACGAGGGCGGCGGCGGCAGCGTGACCGGCGCGGGCGGCAAAGGCGGCGCGCCGGTCGGCAGTCCTGTCTTCCACGCCCCGCGTTTTCAGTCCGTTGCCCGGACCATGTGGTCCGTGCCGGTCGCGACGGCAGCGTTGGGCGCAGTGGCGGGCCTGCCGGCGGCGCGGCTCGTCGCTTCGCATTTCTCGGTCATGACCAAGGACGACAGCCAGGTGCTGATCGCCGGACCCAAGGTGGTGGAACGGGCGCTTCGGCAGTCGATCACCAAGGAGGAAATGGGCGGCGCGCATGTCCATGCCCGTAACGGCGTGGTGGACAACCTCGCCGATGATGAGGCCGATGCCTTCCGGCAGATCCGCCGGTTTCTCTCCTACATGCCGCGCAACGCCTGGGAAGCGCCACCGGCGATCGCCTGCGACGATCCCGTCGACCGGCGCGAGGAATCGCTGCTCGCCATCGTTCCCGAGGATCGCCGCAAGATCTACGATATGCGCAAGATTATCGCTCTGGTCACCGATACCGGCTCGGTCTTCGAGATGGCCAAGGGATACGCCAAGGGAATCATCATCTGCCTCGCGAGGCTGAACGGCCGGGTGGTCGGGATCTTCGCCAACGACTGCAAGCACTACGCGGGCGCGATGACCGCCGAGGGCAGCCAGAAGGTCAAACGCTTCATCACCACCTGCGAGACCTTCAATATTCCGATCCTGACCTTCGTCGACGAACCCGGTTTCATGATCGGGCCGGAAGCCGAGAAGGCCGCGACCATCCGTTATGGCGCCGAAGCGGTGTTGGCCGCAGCAGACTGCAAGGTACCCTGGGCGACGGTTGTCGTGCGCCGGAATTTCGGCGTCGCCGCGGTCGCGCATTACGGCCCCGGCGCCTATGTGCTGGCCTGGCCGTCGGCGGAAATGGGCGCGGTGCCGGTGGAAGGCGGCGTCGCCGTCGCCTTCGGACGAGAGATCGCGGCGCATCCCGACCCCGAGGCCCGCCGGGCCGAGCTGGAGGCCGCGATGGCACACCGCTATTCCGCCGTGCCGAGAGCCGAGTCCCTGGCGATCCACGATCTGATCGACCCGCGCGAAACCCGGCCCCTGCTCTGCGACTGGATTGAACGCGCCGAGGGCGTCATTCCGGCGCTCATCGCGAACAAGCGACGGCCCGTCCGCTAAGGCGTCGGCACCCCCTTCGGTCGTCCCGCGCCCGATGCACCAGTATCCGGCCAAGGCTGATAGATCATCCACTTTTGAGCCGTCATCCCGCACTTGATGCGGGACGACGGAGAAGAAGTAGAGGGACCCATGACCTGACGCCGGACACCGGCGAAACGAGCCCGACCCTAGCGGCGATACTTTCTGTTGAACTCCACCTGTTCGGGCGTCAGCTGAAAGCCGATAAGCACCCGATAGCCGGTGAAGTCCCGCTTTTTCGCGCCGTAGGGCAGGAAGGGCTGGATTTCCTCCTTGCGGCCGACTCGTCGGCGGTTGTCGTTGAACGGGATCTCGGCCTCAAAGACTTCCTTGGCGATCACATTGCCGGCGGGATCGGCAATGGCGACGAAATAGCTAGGCCGTGCCACCCTGTCCCGGTCTCCGAGGCCCCTGTCGGCGATCAGCAGGAAGTCCGCCGATACCTCCGCCCCCTTGCGCTTGAAAACGCAGACCGCGCCGAGACGCGTGACCTCGGCGCTGTAGCGTACATTGGCAAGTTCGGCGCCACCCTGGTCGCCGAAAACCGTCACCTTGTCCAGACCGTCGACGAAGCTTACGACCGGGCAGACCTCGACCTCGGGCGGGGGCTTGGTACAGGACCCGAGCACAAGGCCGGCGAGAAAAATCAGCGAAAAGGCGATGCCGCGCATAACGGGGTCCGTGTTCCTGTTCAAGGCGGCCACCTTATCCCGCCGGGTTGCGGCCCGCAATGTCGGGTCTGGTCGGCCGGAAAGGCGTTCGGCTATGGACAAGCCGAGGGAATCGCGACAAAACCGGGGCCATGACCGCACCCCAACTCACCATCCGCCTCGCCGCGCCCAGAGGCTTCTGCGCCGGTGTCGACCGGGCGATCCAGATCGTCGAGAAATGCTTGGAAAAGCACGGCGCGCCGGTCTATGTGCGCCACGAGATCGTGCACAACCGACATGTTGTCGAAAGCCTCGAAGCCAAGGGCGCGATCTTCGTCGAGGAACTCGACGAAGTGCCGGACGACGCCCCGGTGGTGTTCTCGGCGCATGGGGTGCCGAAATCGGTGCCGGCCGAGGCCAAACGCCGGAAGATGACCTTCATCGACGCGACCTGTCCCTTGGTCAGCAAGGTTCATCTCGGCGCCGCCCGTCATTTCAAGGCGGGCCGCCACGTGCTGTTGATCGGGCACGAAGGTCACCCCGAGGTCATTGGTACCACCGGCCAGCTTGAGGACGGCGCCATCACGCTGGTGGAAACCGTGGAGCAAGCGCGGAACCTGGACATGCCGGGCGACCGGCCTCTCGCCTATATCACGCAGACGACGCTCTCCGTCGACGACACGGCGGAAATCATTGCGGTGCTTAAGAAGCGGTTTCCCGACATCAAGGGGCCGACCAAGGAGGACATCTGCTACGCGACCACCAACCGGCAGGGTGCGGTAAAAGCGATCGCGGCAGCCTGCGACGTGCTCTTCGTCATCGGCGCGCCGAATTCCTCGAATTCCAAGCGCCTCGTCGAGGTCGCGGTGCAAAACGGATGCGCGGACGCACGGCTGATCCAGAATGCCGGAGAGATCGACTGGAACTGGCTGTCCGGCAAGAACGCCCTTGGGATCACCGCGGGCGCATCGGCTCCGGAAGTACTTGTGGAAGCCGTGATCGACGCCTGCCGGGCACGGTACGACGTCACCCTGGAGGAAGTGGAGATCGCGCGCGAGGACGTGCATTTCAAGCTGCCCTCCGGGCTTGTCGCGTGAGCCGCCGGTAGCTCACATGGCCGTCTACACCCACATCACCGACGATGATCTCTCGGATTTCCTGACCCAGTACGACATCGGCGCGCTGACCTCGTTCTCGGGGATCGCCGAAGGCGTGGAGAATTCCAATTTTCTGGTCCGCACCACCACCGGCACCTACATCCTGACCTTGTACGAAAAGCGGGTGGATCCGAACGATCTGCCGTTCTTTCTCGGCCTGATGGGGCATCTTTCGGCGGGCGGCATGTCCTGCCCGACACCGATCCGCGCCCGTGACGGCAAGGCGTTGAAAGAGCTGAACGGCCGGCCGGCGGCGATGGTGACCTTCCTGGAAGGGGTCTGGCCTCGGCGCATCCAACCCGGCCACTGCCGGTCCCTGGGCGCCGCCATGGCGGCAATGCATCTGGCCGGCGCCAGCTTCGACATGCGGCGTCCGAACGCGCTGTCGGTGGAAAGCTGGCGGCCCCTGCTCGCGTCCTGCCGCTTGCCGGAACGGGAAATCTATCACGCGCTCCACAACGAGTTGAACGTCGAACTCGGACGGCTGGAGAACGGCTGGCCCACCGATCTGCCGACCGGGGTGATCCATGCCGACATGTTTCCGGACAATGTCTTTTTCCTGCAGGAGGACGTGTCCGGAATCATCGACTTCTATTTCGCCTGCACCGACATCCTGGTCTACGACCTGGCGATCTGCCTTAACGCCTGGTGTTTCGAAGCCGATGGCTCGTTCAACGTGACCAAGGCGCGGCTGATGATTGCGTCGTATCGCCAGGTCCGCCCGCTCTCTGCTCCGGAACTGGCCGCCCTGCCGATCCTCGCGCGCGGCAGCGCCATGCGATTCCTGCTGACCAGGCTCTACGACTGGCTTAACCAACCGGAAGGCGCCCTGGTGAAACCGAAGGACCCGATGGAATATCTGAAGAAACTGCGTTTCCACCAGCAGGTGACCAGCCCCAGCGCCTACGGCATCGAATGACGGGGCGGGTCGAGATCTTCACCGACGGAGCGTGCCGGGGCAATCCGGGACCCGGCGGCTGGGGTGCGCTCCTCAGATACGGCCCCGTCGAAAAGGAATTGTCCGGCGGCGAGGCGGAGCCCACCAACAACCGCATGGAACTGATGGCAGCGATCTCCGCGTTGGAGGCATTGAAACGGCCGGTCACCGTCGATCTGCACACAGACAGCACCTATGTCCGCGATGGCATCACCAAGTGGATTCACGCTTGGAAAGCTCGGGATTGGCGGACCGCCGACAAGAAGCCGGTGAAGAATGTCGATCTCTGGCAGCGCCTTGAAGCCGCGATCGGACGCCATCAGATCGACTGGCACTGGATCAAGGGACATGCCGGACACCCGGAAAACGAACGGGCCGACGAACTCGCCCGCAAGGCGGTGCCGGGCGGTGATGCCGAGACCGGCCCGGCATGACCGCCCGCCAGGCTTCCGCGTTCAGTGCATCATCATCATCGGCGTAACCACATGGCCGAGCGCGTGCCGGGTTACCCCGCCGAGCACGAATTCCCGCATGCGGCTGTGGGAATAGGCCCCCATGATTACCAGATCACCGCCCGTATTGGCCGCCTCGGTCATGAGCAGGTCCGAAACCGCCGCTCCACCAGCGGGGATTGACCTCACCTTCGCGCTGATATCGTGCCAGGCGAGGCTTGCCGCGAGATCCTCGGGTGACGGCCCGGCCTTCGCGCCGGTATTGACGTAGCAGATCGTCACCGATTGCGCGGCTTCGAGGAGCGGCATCGCCGCCATCACCGCGCGCGCCGCGTTCGCGGTACGGTTCCAGCCGATCAGGATGTTCCGACCGATCGTTTTCGGCACCTCGCGCGGCACAACCATGACAGGCCGCCCGGCATCGAACAGTGCACTTTCCACAACCGTCCAGGAGCCGTCGCCCGCCGTCGCCCCGACGCCGCTGCAGATGATCAGATCATGGACCCGGCCGGATTCCGCCAGCACGCGCTCCGCCCGTCCCTCGGCCTTACGCCAACTCGCGGTCACGCCGGGCATCGGGGCCGGTTTTTCGACCACAGCGGCGCCATGCCGCGCGCAAGCATCCAGGAAAACCTTGTTGGCGGAACTCTCCGCCTCCTGCTGCCGGTTTCGGCTGGCCTCAAACTCGCGGATGATCTGGCGTTCCGACATTCCCTCGACAATGGACGGCATGTTCAGCACGGCGTCACCGGTAACATAGAGACCGGTGACATGGCCTTGCGTCTGCTCAGCCAACAGAAACGCCGCCTCGACCGGGGCGGCCGCATGCTCTCCATTGAGCAGAACCAGGCTGTTGCGAATTGTCATCTTCTGCACCTCCGACGATCGATCTCGCCGTTGCCCATGACCGCTTGGCCCTTCGGCATCCGCGGGATCAGACTTTAAAAAAATGAAGGCCCCGTCACCGGTACGGGGCCTAGCCAAGCAAGGTCACATCGACCGCCCGATCAAAGACCGAGCCCCGCCGTGAAAACTTCGGATGTCAGGAGAAAAGGGTTGGTGGAGTCATTTTCTTACCCTCCTCACAAAGATGTGATCACCCGATTCTGAAATACAAGTACTTACCGGACCTCAAACTCGAATTTTCTCGCAAAAAATGCCGGCTGCCTCGAGTCAAACCTCGTCAAATTCCCCGGGCATCAAGAAAGGACCGGACCTCCCGCGCGCATTCCTCGGCATGCGAGCAGGCGATGCCGTGGCGGGCCGACGGAATCACTTTCAACTGGCCGTCCGGCAGCAACTCTTTCAGTTCCGCCGGTACTTCGAGCGGGATGAACGGGCTTGAATCCGGCTGCATCAGCAGAACCGGCGCGGTGATACGGCCCAGGCGGTCGGAAAGATCGCTGGCCACCAGGACATCCGCCATCGCCAGGATGGTCTCGCCGTCACTTCGGCATTGCGCCCCATGGAACCAGTCCCGTACCGGTCCGTCGACCGCGCCGGGCAGGAAGCGTTTCTCCAGCATCTCCTCCGACCAGCCCTCCATGCCCTCTTCCTCCATGATCTCGCGCCAGGGCCGGATGTTACGCAGCGTGCCGCCGCGATGTGCCGTCGAGCAGGTCGCAACCGCGAGGACGCGGTCGGGCATCTCGCTCGCCGCATAGAGCGCGATTGTCCCGCCCATCGACTCACCGATCAGGACCAGCTTGCCGATCGCCTCCTGTTCGATCAGGGCCCGGACGAGCCGGGAATAGAAGTCGAAGCTGAGCGGAATCGACGGATTCCAGGGCGCCGATTGGCCGTGCCCCGGCAGATCGACCCGCAACAGCGAGTACCGGTCCGCGAGATGAGTCAGCCAGTCACCCCAGATATCCCGATCCGCCCCGACCCCATGGATGAAGAGCACGGCCGCGTCCGATTGGCGCCACGGCGGCACCATGTCGATCCGGTCATACGCGACGGTCTGGTCATCCACGGTAACTTCGGGCATATCCTGTCCTCCCCGGCGCCTCGACGAGCCATGCCGCACGTTAGGCAACCCCATGACATCCCCGCAAGTCAGGATCGCAAGCCCGCCATGACCACCGATCCGGCAACCGTCTCCGAAACGATGCCAGCGGCGCCGGACGCGGAACCGCGAACCCGTTGGGATATCGTCACGCTGGCGATTCTCGCCGGCGTGGTGGCGGCCATTCAGGTCGGCAAGGTACCGCCGGCACTGCCGATCCTGCGCGAGGAACTGGATATCGGTCTGGTAACGGCAGGCTGGGTCGCGTCGCTGGTCAATATCTGCGGCGCCACGCTCGGCGTCGCCTCTGGTCTGATCGTCGCCCGCATGGGCACCAGACGGATCGCCCTCGCCTCCCTGGTCGTGCTCGCGCTGGGGGGCTGGATCGGGGCTATTGCCGAGTCCGGCACGATGCTGCTGGTCTCGCGTTTCCTGGAGGGGCTGGGTCTTGTCGGCACCGTGGTGACCTCGCCCGCCATCGTCCGCGCGGCTTGCCGGCCGGCGGACCGCAATCTCGCGCTCGGCCTCTGGGGCGCCTATCTGCCCGGCGGCGTCGCGGTTGCGCTGCTGGCCGCTCCGGCAATGATCGAAGCGTACGGCTGGCGCGGATTCTGGTGGGGCAACGTCGCACTGACGCTCGCCTTCATCCTTGTCGCCGCCGCCGGGCTCTCTCCCCGGTATTGGAGCCTCGCGGTTCCGCCGGCCGGGACCGCCCGCCCTAACGTCTGGCGCGCCCTCACCCGCCCCGGCCCGTGGCTGTTCGGGATCTGTTTCTCCGTCTACGCGCTGATGTTCTTCGCCGTCACCGTCTGGCTGCCGACCTTCCTGATCGAAGCCAAGGGATGGACCCTGGGCGAGGCGGCGTTCGGCGTCGCCATGGTCGTCGTCGCGAACACGGCGGGCAACATCATCTCGGCGGCGCTGATGCATCGCGGCGTGCAGCGCTGGAAGCTGCTCCTGACAGCGTATAGCGGCTATATCCTGTTTTCCTGGTTCATCTTCGCCGAACCGGCGCCCGACGCGCTGCGACTGCCGGCGGCGATGCTGTTCACGCTGATCGGCGGATTGCTGCCCGCCGCCTGCATGGCCGGCGGCGCGGCCCATGCGCGCGAGCCGAGCGAGGTCGCCACGATGAGCGGCATCATCGTCCAGGGCGCGAATACCGGCAGCCTGCTCGGCGCTCCGGTGATGGCGGTGACCGTCACCGTGCTCGGTGGCTGGGATCAAGGCTATTGGTTGATACTTTTGCTGGGAGGTCTGGGTATCGCGCTCGTATCAACCTTGCTCCGGCGGGTCGAAGAAACCCTTGATACGCAGACCGATCGCTGACGAGGCGCACCGGTCGTCCGCCGGCCCTCGGCTCCTTAACGCTCGCGCT
The DNA here is from genome assembly GCA_038146985.1 of Alphaproteobacteria bacterium. Lineage (GTDB taxonomy): Bacteria > Pseudomonadota > Alphaproteobacteria > Thalassobaculales > Thalassobaculaceae > JADHLJ01. The sequence continues at coordinate 221,179 of JAYQSQ010000016.1, read as the reverse complement.
TCCGTTGATCAAAAAGTGATCCCTCCCCATTGCGGGAGGACCACGCCTCCGTCAACCAATCAATCCATTTCGGAAGCGGTTTGATTGCTAGCGCTCGCGTCTGCCTTGATTTCAAACAGGCTTGTCGGCTCCGACCGTCCTCGCATGGTTCGGTCCGCAACCTTGCGGGCCTCGAAGCCGGCTCCAGCGGCACTCACCGTGGATTCCGCTGCAAGAATCATGGTCCCGAGTTCCTTATTGAGCGCCTCGATCCGCGCCGCGGCATTCACGACGTCACCGTAAACCGTGTAGCTCCGGCGACCGCGGCTTCCGACACTTCCCGAAACCACAGGCCCGGTATTCAGCCCGATCCGGGTCCGCAGATGTTTTCCGCGAAAGGTCTCGCTTCCCGTCATGTCCTGGATCGCCAACGCCGCGCGCATGGCCGCCGCCGCGTGGTTGTCGCTTGGAACCGGGACGTTGAAGGTCGCAATCAGCGCATCGCCTTGAAACTGGCCAACCACGCCGCCCTCGGCCGAAATCAGAGAACCCAGCCCCTCGAAATAGTCGTCCAGCATGGTTAAGACATCGGCCGGCTGCATGGTCTCCGCGAGGGCGGTAAACCCAACGATATCCGTGAACATGACGGTCGCGGTCCGCTCCTGCGGCTTGAACGCGCCTTGATCGGCGATGAGAGCGTGGGCGACCTCTTCAGGCACATACTTGCCGAAAGTTTCCGCGATCGATGCCCTCTCACGCTCGGCCTCCGCCTGACGGAAGACCACGCGCCGGCCTCGCCACGCGACGACCGCAAGCAGGCCGGAAACCACGACCACCGCGAGGGCCTCCTGCAACCGGCTGCCCAAACCGAAGAAATTGGGATCAAGGAACATGGCGAGATAGGTTTCGGGCGTGGCGTCGGTGGGAATATCGGCCCAGCCAGAGAAGTCGCCGCTCAAGTCGACCACAACGCCGGCGACCACCCAGGAAACCGCGATCGCCGCCCCGGACCACATCACCAGTCTCGGCGAATAGCTGAACGCCGCGCTCGCAACGACCAGGAAGAAGAAAATGAAATTGTCGAAACGAAAGCTGATCTGAACCGGCAGGTCACGCGTGACCGGTCCAGACAGAAGCAGCGCGACCGTCAAGATAGCCACGTCGGCGGCGATCAGAAGGTAAAGGACCCAGTTCTCTACACCGCCGCGCCGTACGGCCCAGAGTTGCGCCGCGCCCAGCAGCGCGAACATCCCGACCAACCCGATCATGTAGTAGCTGACGGGCGGGAGACGCGAATAGAGGATCCAAGCCGCGATCACGACGAGAACCACAAGCCGTCCCTGCAATGCGGCGGAATATCCCGCCCGCTGCTCCCGGGCGAAGGCGGTATGGACCGGGTCGCGAACGGTCCCCGTCACAGCGGGATATTGTCGTGCTTCTTCCACGGGTTCTCGAGCTGCTTGTTACGCAGCATGACCAGCGCCCGGGCGATCCGCCGCCGCGTGTTGCGGGGCATGATGACATCGTCGATATAGCCGCGTGCGCCGGCAACGAAGGGGTTTGCGAATTTCTGGCGGTATTCCTCGGTGCGCTGGGCGATCTTCTCCTCATCGCCGAGATCGCCGCGGAAGATGATCTCGACCGCGCCCTTAGGCCCCATGACCGCGATTTCCGCCGTCGGCCAGGCAAAGTTGACGTCACCGCGCAGGTGCTTGGAACTCATCACGTCATAGGCCCCGCCATAGGCCTTGCGGGTGATCACGGTAACCTTGGGCACCGTCGCCTCGGCATAGGCGTAGAGCAGCTTGGCCCCGTGCTTGATGATGGCGCCGTATTCCTGGGAGGTGCCGGGAAGAAAGCCCGGCACGTCGACGAAGGTCACGATCGGGATGTTGAAACAGTCGCAGAACCGCACGAAGCGCGCGGCCTTGCGAGAGCTGTCGATATCGAGGCACCCGGCCAGCACCGTCGGCTGGTTGGCGACGATCCCGACGGTCGAGCCCTGAATTCGCGCGAAGCCGATGACGATATTGCCCGCGAAATCCGGCTGGATTTCAAAGAAATCCTCTTCGTCCACGACCTTCAGGATCAGTTCCTTCATGTCGTAAGGCTTGTTCGGATTGTCCGGGATCAGCGTGTCCAGCGACGGCTCCGGCCGCTCGGCTGGATCGGCGGTGGGCCGAACCGGCGGCTTCTCGCGGTTCGAGGCGGGCAGAAAGTCCATCAGCCGGCGCAGCTGCAACAACGCCTCGACATCGTTTTCGTAGGCATTGTCGGCAACGCCCGAGCGCGTGGAATGGGTCACCGCGCCGCCCAGTTCCTCTTGCGTGACGGTCTCATGGGTCACCGTCTTCACCACGTCCGGTCCGGTGACGAACATGTAGGAGCTGTCCTTCACCATGAAGATGAAGTCGGTCATCGCCGGGGAATAGACCGCGCCGCCGGCGCAAGGTCCCATGACCATCGAGATCTGCGGCACCACGCCCGAGGCCAGGACATTGCGCTGGAACACCTCGGCATAGCCGCCGAGCGAGGCGACCCCCTCCTGGATACGCGCGCCGCCGGAATCGTTGATCCCGATCACCGGCGCGCCGACCTTCATCGCCTGATCCATGATCTTGCAGATCTTCTCGGCATGCGCCTCGGAGAGGGCGCCGCCGAAGACCGTGAAATCCTGGCTGAAAACGAAGACAAGTCGCCCGTTGATGGTGCCGAAACCGGTGACCACGCCATCGCCCGGAACCTTGGTCTCGTCCATGCCGAAATCGACACAGCGATGCTCGACGAACATGTCCCATTCCTCGAAGGAATCGGCGTCGAACAGGATCTCGATCCGCTCCCGCGCCGTCAGCTTGCCCTTGCCGTGCTGGGCGTCGATCCGGCGCTGTCCACCGCCCTCGCGCGCTGCCTCGCGCATCCCCTCAAGCCGCTGGATGATGTCCTGCATAATCCTGTTTCCCCTCCGCCAGAGCGGTTGCCGCCGCCGGTTTTTTAGCGCGCGGCGCGTCGCGACACTAGTTCCAAGCGCGGCCGAGCCTCAAGAACTCGGCGGCGGCGAGTATATCGGCGCGCATGTTCGCCAGCCGTTCCAACGCCTCCTCGTCCTCGCCGTTGCGCTCCATCTGAAATCGATCGTCGAGCTGGGCCGCCGCAATCCCTTCCTCGGCGTCGAGCCGGCCCTCCAGGATCGCCAATCCGATTACCACGGAGCCCGTGATCGTCGTCATCTCGTGAAGCGCCGTTATCGCCGGCGCGTCATGGCCGGAGACGGCGTCGCGGATCGCCCGCAACGCCGACGGGTCCTGCGGCACCGGCATGATGCCGGTGGTGACCTTGAAGCGCGCCGCGAAAGTGTCGGCGCACCAGTCGAGCAGTGGCTGCCAGGTTCCGGACTGCAAGCGAACAAGGTCCTCGGGGCTCTCGGCCCGGTAGCAGAGCAGGTCCGAGCCGGCATAGCCCGCGATGGTGTCGATAACGTGCTCCCGCTGGGTCTCGACCCGGTCCGCCGACGTGGCCGCCAGCGACATGATCGGCATCGAGCGCGGATCGACGGTCTCGCCCTGCGCTTCCCATTCGGCGGCCACTGCCTCGGCAAGCGCGCGGTTCGGCAATGTCAGCTCGCGCCGCGCCGGCGAACGCACCGGCCGGCCGTCCAAATGGACAGCGAAGCCGGTGTCGGTTTCCGCGACCGCGACGGTCTTGTAGATCCGCTTCAATCGACAACCTTCTTCAGACTATCGAAAAGCCCCTTGATGCCGCCGGGCTTGTCCTGCTGCTCGGTCTTCGCGGCACCGCCGGCCGCCGCCAGAGCGGATTTCGGCACCGGTTTGCCCTCGGCCACCGCGATCGCGGCGGGGCACGGCTCATCCGCGCTTCCCGCGCTCAGGAACGGCAGGGCCAGGGTCAGCGGGTTGACGCCGGCAAGCGCGATAGCGCCGACGCCCCTTGCGACCGCCAGGGGATCTGGAATCACCGTCGGCGAGGTGGCCGGGCCGGAAATCAACAGCGGCACCGCTAAACTGACGAGGCTCGCATTCTTCGGTTTCGGCGTCAGCTTCAGATCAAGCTCCTGGGTGGCGAGCTTGATCGTGCCCTCTCTCGCGACGATGACCCGGTCGCTGTCGACCACCATCGCTTTCGATGTCGCGATCCCGTGCTGGATATCGAAACGGCTGACCATGCAGTTCAGCTTGCCGCGTTCCGACTTGTCCAGGAACGGCAGGAACTGCGTCGCCACATCGGCGGCGATCAGCTCCCAATAGGCGTTGTCGATCCTGCCCTCGCGGATGATCAGGGCCGTATGACCGCCGAGGGTGGCGAGGATCTGCCGCGGCGTCTCTCCGGCGCCCGTGACCTTGACCTCGGTATCGCCCTTGGCGTCCAGCAGATCGTTGGGCTGGAACACTTTGGCGAGCGCGCCGAAATCCGCCCCCGTCCATTTCTCGTCAATGGCGATCTTGGCTACCGGCTGGCGCCCGTCGACGGTCCCTGCGAGATCCACCTTGCCGCCGCTCAGCATCGCCGAGGAAGGCTGGATCGTCAGCAGGCCGGCTTTCAGGGTCGCGGTGAGGGTCACATCGGTCACCGAGAGCTTGTCGCTCAGCTTCAAGGTCGCGACCGCCGCCTTGATATCGGCATCGGCCGCTTTCAAGGCATCAAGGGGCAGCGGTTCGTCCAACGGGTTGCGGTCCGCGCCGCCTCCGACACCGCCCGACCCGCCGGCAGACTTGGGAGCCTTGGCCTGAAGCGCCACCAGATCCACCAGCGTGCTGCGGATATCCGCCGTCACCGATGGGCGCACGCCGCCAAGTGCGAGGGAGGCGGAACCGGCGACATCGCTGCCCTCGACCGCGGCCCTAAGATCGGCGATATCGATACCGAGCGCGCCGTTCCGTCCCTGTTTCGCGGTCACCGTCGCGGCGACATCAACCGCGAAGCCGAAGACCGACCCTTTGAGCGCAATCGGCAGCGCCGCGCCGGGCCGCGCCATGGCCGCGAGGGCCGGCAGCACACCGTTCACATCGATGACCTGGCCGTCGATTTCAGCCTTTATCCGCGTGTCCAAGGCACCGGACGCAGTCCTCTTCAGCTCGATGGTTTCGATCGCAAACGTGTTCTGGCTGGCCTTGGCGCCGTCCCGATAGGTGATCTTGACGTTGTCCAGGGTTACCTGGCCGATATCCGGCACGCCCCCCGCGCCGCCTAGGCTTTCGCCGCCGTCGCTCTTTGGTGCGCTACTGCCGGCCAGATCCCAATTGCCCTTGCCGGACTTGTCGGTCTCGAGGAGCAGGTCCACGTCGCGCAGCACCACGCGCTGCACTTCGATCTTGCTGGACAGCAGCGGCATCAGATTCACCACCACATCCAGCGCGCCGATCGATGCCATATCCGCCCGGGTTCCCCAATCGGCATTCTGGAAGCGCACGTCGGACACGGTCAGGCGCGGCGTAAAGGACAGCTCGAGCCCGATATCACCGCCGATCTCCAGATCACGCCCCGTCGCCTTTTTGACTTCCGCGCGGATCTCCGCCTTGTAGCTGTTGAAATCCAAGGTCGCGAGGTAGATGGCCGCGCCGCCCACGATCACGACGACCACCGCGAGCAGGCCGAGCAGGATTTTTACGGCTTTCATAACACTTCCTCCGTGGTTGTCGTTCCCAACAGATTACTCAAGGCCGCGTCCAGCTGCTCGAAACGATCGATCAGGGCATGGGGCCTGGCTTCGTTCAGATGGTCAACCCGGTGATACCCCCAGGAAACCGCAATGCTTTTGACGCCGGCATTATGCGCCATCTGCAGATCGAATACCGTATCGCCGATCATCACTGCGTTCGCCGCCTCCGCCCCGGCCTCCGCGATCGCCTGACGCAGCATGGTTGGGTCCGGTTTGCCCGGCGCGTCATCGGCGGATTGCAGCGAGACGAAGCGGCTGCGCAAGCCATGGGCCTCCAGTACCGACATCAATCCGCGGCGTCCCTTGCCGGTCGCGATCGCGAGCAGGATACCCGCCGCCTCCAGGCGGTCCAGGGCCTCGCGGGCGCCCGGCATCAGCGGCTCCGGTCCCCCACCCCCCGCACCGTGCGAGAGATGCGCATGGTGCCGGTATCCCTCGACGACCCGCCGGGTAAGCGTGCCGCGCACCGACGGGTCGATCCGCTCGATCGCGACATCCAGCGGCAGTCCGATCACCGAGCGCACCGCCGATGCCGGCGGCGGGGTGAGATTTTGGCTCTCGAAGGCGGCCCGCATGGCCGTGACGATGGCATGCTGGCTGTCCACCAGGGTGCCGTCGAGATCGAAGACCGCAAGGCGGAGCGGGGCGCCGCCGGCCATCAATCACCGCCCTCTTCATCGGGGAAGGACACGTCTCCGGCCTTGGGATCAAAGCCGAGATACTCCCAGGTCCGGGCCATGTGCTCCGGCAGATCGGCCTCGACCTCGAGCCAGGTGCCATCAGGCCGGCGTATCGCGATCGAGCGGGCGTGCAGATGCAGCTTCTTGGAGAGCGCGCCGGCGTCCAGAAAGGCGCGCTCGCCGCCGTATTTGCCGTCACCGAAGATCGGGGTGCCCAGCGCGTTCATGTGGACGCGAAGCTGATGCGTCCGGCCGGTGCGGGGCCGCATGGCGATCCAGGCAGTGCGCCGGCCCAATTGCTCCACCACCACATAATCGGTGACCGCGCGCTGACCATGGTCCTGATCAACCACCATCTTTTCGCCGGCCCGGCCGGGCAGCTTGGCGATCGGCAGGTCGATGGTACCGGACGCGAAACGCGGCTCGCCGACGACGACGGCCCAATAGGTCTTGCGGGCCGAACGGTCCCTGAAGGCCTCGGTCAGCCATTTCGCCGCCATCGCCGTGCGCGCCAGTAGCAGCACGCCCGAGGTATCCTTGTCCAGGCGGTGCACCAGCTTCGGGCGTTTCGGCATCTCGAATCTCAGCCCATCAAGCGCGCCGTCCACATGCCGGTTGGACCCGGTGCCGCCTTGAACCGGCAATCCCGGCGGCTTGGCCAGCGCGATCACCTCGTCATCCTTGAAGAGGATCGCATCGGTGAGCTGTTCGATCAGGCCGGTGTCCGGGCCGCGCCGCGCGATCCGTTCGGCCCGGTGGCTGCGCGGGGGGGCCTCGCCCTCCTCCACCGGCGGCACGCGGACCGCCTGACCGTGCTCCAGGCGCTGTCCGGCCTTGGCGCGCTTGCCGTCGACCCGGATCTGACCGGTGCGCAGCAGCTTCTCCAGCCGTCCATGCCCGAGGGCGGGAAAATGCCGCTTGAACCAGCGGTCGAGCCGGATCTCCGCATCATCTGCGCTGACGGTGACGGTCTGCACGCCGCTCATCCAAGAAGGCTCCGCATCAGCCAAAGCCCGGCGAACAGGCCGGCGACGGACAACACGACGGAGAGGGCGATATAGGCGCCGGCGGCGAGCAGATTGGAACGGTCCGTCAGCACCGAAACGTCGAGGGCAAAGCTGGAGAAGGTGGTGAACGCGCCGAGAACCCCGACCGCGAAGAACGCCCGCATTTCCGGGCTGCTGTCCAGTCTCGCGGAGAGATACTCGACGAACAGGCCCATGACGAACGAGCCGGCCACGTTCACGAACAGGGTGCCATACGGGAACCCCGTGCCCAGCCAGCGGGTAAACAGGCCGATGGACTGGTACCGGGCGACCGCGCCGATGGCGCCGCCGAGAGCGACCGCGAGCATGAGTTTCATGGCGACTAGCTACCCCAGTCCACGCCGAATATCCAGCCCTCGACGGTTCTCGCCGCCGGCACAGCCAGGGGTGTCGACCAGATATTCGAAGACGAAGACAGATCCCTAAGCGCCGCCGCCGATACCAGGGCGTCCGGCTCGTCCTCACGGCTGGGCACCCATGACGCCGGTAGCCGCTTTGACCCGAAATGCGCCAGCACCCGGTTCAGCACCGCCGGATCGCGCCATTCCCGGGGATCGGTACCCGCCAGCTTGAAATAGAGTCTCGGGAAGATCTCCACCAGAACCGAGCGGCCGTCCGGTACATCGAACGGCCAGACCGCGACCCGATCCGGCATCGCGCGCGTCAACCGGGACAGAAGCCGCATGCCGGCAAGCGAGCCGGTGCCGACATTCGCGGCACCGACGCATTTCATCACCGGATGCGGCCAGGTGATCTGGGCGCAGGCCGCCTCGGCAAGCCGGCGCCGGGAGGTGAAAAGGTCTCCCCTGCCCTTCGGAGTGAGGAAATGGCGATGAAAATCCACGTCGCGGCGGTCATAGAACGGTGCGCCGTAGAGTTCAGGCGCCTCGGCGCAGATATCATCGACCAGGGCCCACAGCGCCCGTGCCTTGTCGATCCGTGGCCCGGTTTCGGGGAAATAGCAGCCGAGGTCGGCATGGGCATAGGCGAAGGCGAAATCGAACCCGGCGAGGACCCGTTTGGCCGCCAGGCGCGCACCCAGCCACTCCTGCACCATGCAGCGGGTCCACCACCGGCCCCGGGGCGGCGGCACCAGGACCGGCGGTCTGTTACCGGGAGCCGCAAGCGCGATCTGAATTCCCGGAAGCGCCGGTCCCTTGGCGCCGGACCAGTCGATACCGATGAATTCCTCGAATTCGCCCGCACCCATGCCGGTCAGTCCGGAGTGTCCCGCCGGCGGGACCGAAGCTTATCCCAATAGGCCAGCCGCTTCGCCACTTCGCGCTCGAAGCCGCGCTCGGCCGGCGCATAGAAGCGCTGCCGCTGCATGCCGTCGGGGAAATAGTTCTGGCCCGAAAAGCCATCCTCGGCGTCATGGTCATAGGCATAACCGGCGCCGTAGCCGAGATCCTTCATCAGTCGTGTCGGTGCGTTCAGGATATGCGCCGGCGGCATCAGCGAGCCGGTTGAGCGCGCCGCTCGCCCGGCGGCTCCGAAGGCCTTGTAGGCGGCATTGGATTTCGGCGCCGTGGCGAGGTAAATCACGCATTGCGCGAGATTGAGATCCCCTTCCGGGGAGCCGATCCGGTCATAGGCGTCCCAGCAGGCGAGCGCCTGCGGCAAGGCCTGGGGGTCCGCCATGCCGATATCCTCGGACGCGAACCGGGTCAGCCGGCGCAGGATATAGGCAGGGTCTTCGCCCCCGGTCAGCATCCGCGCCAGCCAGTAGAGCGCCGCATCCACGTCCGAACCGCGCAGCGATTTGTGCAGCGCGCTGATCAGGTTGTAGTGCTCTTCCTTGTTCTTGTCGTAGACCGGCGCGCGGCGCTGTACCGTCGCGGCGACACCGGCTGCATCGAGTTTCGGCTCTGGCGGCAGAAGGAAGAGTTCCTCGACCAGGTTGAGCAGGAAACGCCCGTCACCGTCGGCCATCGCCTTGACCGCCGTGCGGCCACTCTCATCCAAGGGCAAGGCGCGCCCCTCGAGTTCCTCGGACCGCGCCAGCAATTTCTCCAAGGCCGCGTCATCGAGCCGCCGCAACACGAAGACCTGACAGCGGGACAGCAGCGCGGCGTTGAGCTCGAAGGAAGGATTTTCGGTGGTCGCGCCGACGAGTACGACCGTTCCGTCCTCGACATAGGGTAAAAACCCGTCCTGCTGGGCCCGGTTGAAGCGGTGCACCTCGTCAATGAACAGCAGGGTGCCCTGTCCCATGCCCCGCCGCTCGCGCGCTTCCGCGAAGACCTTCTTCAGGTCGGCAACACCGGAAAACACCGCCGAGAGCGGCTCGAACGCAAGGTCCACCTTGTCGGCCATGAGCCGGGCCAAGGTCGTCTTACCGCAGCCAGGCGGTCCCCACAGCACCATCGAGGCAACCCGGCCCTGGCCAAGCATCCGCCCGATTGGTGCGCCATCCGCAAGGAGATGATCCTGCCCGACGACATCTTCCAGCTTGGCCGGGCGCAACCGGTCGGCGAGCGGCCGCGGGGCTTGGGCCTCGAACAGTCCGGCCACCGGTTAACCCTTGATTTCCCGGCGCAGGATCTGATCGCCCCGGCGGATGGCTATGCGCCAGACATCATGCGGGCGGCTCACCGCGCGTTTCAACTCTCCAACGGTTTCGATGTCCCGATTGTTGACCTTGAGTACGATGTCGCCGGCCGCAAGCCTCAGCCGGTCAGCGACACTGCCCCGGCGAACGCCCATCAGAACGACGCCGCGCGCCAGGTCATCCAACCCGTTCTCGATGGCGAAGGCCGGCGACAGATTGGCGACGCGGGCGCCGCTGAACGGGTGCGGTCCATCAAGATCGCTCACCTCCGGTTCCGGGGTCGCCAGCGGCTCCCGAAGGGCGAGGTCGAGATTGAGACGCCGTCCCTTGCGAATGATTTCGGCCTTGGCCTTCTCGCCGAGCGGCAGGGTCGCGACGCGGTAGCGCAGAGCCTCGTGATCATCGACCACCTTACCGTCAAGGGCGACCACCACGTCGCCTACCTGCAAGCCCGCCCGGTCCGCCGGACCGTCGGGGAAAACGTCGTTGATGATCACGCCGCTCGGGCGCTTGAGGCCGAATTCGCTCGCGAGTTCCGGCGTCACCGACTGCCCCGCCGCGCCGAGCCAAGGCCGCACCACCTTGCCGCCGCGTGCCGAGCGCAGCACGGTCTGGACCATGTTCGAAGGGACCGCGAAGCCGATGCCGACGGATCCGCCGCCGCCGCCGCGCTGGGTTGAGAAGATCGCCGTGTTCACGCCGATCAGCTTGCCGTCCATGGCGATCAGCGCGCCGCCCGAATTGCCGGGATTGCACGCGGCGTCGGTCTGGATGAAGAAGCTGTAATCGGTGATCCCGACCGCCGTCCGCGCAAGCGCCGAAACGATGCCGCTGGTCACGGTCTGGCCGACGCCGAACGGATTGCCGATGGCGAGCACAAGGTCGCCCACCTCGACACTGTCGGAATCACGCATCTCAACGAATGGCAGGCGCTCGCCCGCGACATTGATCCGCAGGACCGCCAGATCCGTGCGCTCGTCCTTCAGCAAAACCTCGGCATCGAATTCACGGCGATCCGCCAGCACGACCTTGACCTCGGTGGCATTGGCGATGACGTGGTGATTGGTGACGATGAGCCCCTCAGGGTCGAGGATCACGCCGGAACCGAGTGCCTGCTGGCTGCGGCGGCGCGGCTGGCCCTCGAACATCTCGCCAAAAAACTGGCGGAAGAACGGATCGTCGAAAAGCGGCGAGACCCGGCGCTCCATCACTTCCGTCTTGGCGAAAATATTCACGACAGCCGGGCCCGTCTGGCGCACGAGAGGCGCGAAACTGAGCTCGATTTGCGCCTTCGACCTCGGAACCTCCGCTCCGGCGGAAGCTAGCGGAAAACCGGCCAGACCGGCGATGAACGCCAGCAATGCCAGATGGCGGATCAGGTCGGATAATCGAGATGGAATTGCAGGCATCGATCGTCCACCAAGCGATATCGGCGCTGAGCGCCTCCTGCCAGCCACGCTCGGACCGGCCCGACAGTCTATACCGGGAGGCCCGGTGCGTGCAGTGCCATTTGGGCATCCCTGAGCGGCGTGCAAGGTTTTCGGCCCGTACGCAAACGCGAACGGCCGCCCCAGTTGGGACGGCCGCCGACTCTGGTTTGGACTGCCGCAACAGTCCGGGCGTCAGATCACCGAGGCGTCGCCTGCGCGTATTCCTCGTCTGCCGACTGTACCGGGCCGGAATCCTGGCCACGGGCATCCTCATCGCGGTCGACCAGCTCGATAACCGCCATCGGCGCGCTGTCGCCATAGCGGTAACCGGCCTTGAGCACCCGCGTATAGCCGCCGTTCCGCTCCTTGTAGCGGTCGGCGAGAACGTCGAACAGCTTCTTGGTCATGCCGTCGTCGCGAAGCTGAGCGAAGGCCAGCCGCCGCGCGTGCAGCGAGTCCTTCTTGCCGAGCGTGATCAGCTTCTCGACCACCCGCCGCAGGTCCTTCGCCTTGGGCAGCGTGGTGACGATCTGCTCGTGCTTGATCAGCGCGTTCGCCATGTTCTTGAACATGGCCTTGCGATGGCTCGCGGACCGATTGAAACGGCGTCCCGCCTTTAGATGGCGCATTGGATCTAACTCCTGATCTTAATCCGGTCGGCCGCGTCAGAACGGCTCTTCAAGCCGCTTGGCCAATTCTTCGATGTTATCCGGCGGCCAATTGGTGATCTCCATGCCGAGCGACAACCCCATCGTCGAGAGCACTTCCTTGATCTCGTTCAGGCTCTTGCGGCCGAAGTTCGGCGTGCGCAGCATCTCCGGCTCGCTCTTCTGAACCAGATCGCCGATATAGACGATGTTGTCGTTCTTCAGGCAGTTCGCCGAGCGAACCGACAGTTCCAGCTCGTCGACCTTGCGCAGCAGGTTCTTGTTGAACGGAAGCTCCGCGGCCTCGTCGCTTTCGACAGAATGGCTCGGCTCCTCGAAGTTGATGAACAGCTGGAACTGATCCTGCAGAATCCGCGCCGCATAGGCGACCGCGTCCTCCGGGGTCATCGATCCGTTGGTGTCCACCGTCATCGACAGCCGGTCATAGTCGGTGACCTGACCGACGCGGGTATTGTCCACCTTGTAGGTGACCTGGCGCACCGGGCTGAATACCGCATCGACCGGGATCAGCCCGATCGGCGCGTCCTCGGGCCGGTTGGCGTTGGCCGGAACATAGCCCTTGCCGCTCTCGACGGTGAACTCCATCGACAGGGTCGCGCCCTTGTCCAGCGCGCAAAGCACGAGGTCCGGGTTCATGATCTCAATATCGGCGCCGGTCTCGATCATGCCCGCGGTCACTTCACCCGGGCCGTCGGCCTTCAGGCGCATCTTCTTCGTACCATCGCCATGCATGCGAAGCGCGATCAGCTTGATATTGAGCACCATGTCGGTGACGTCCTCGCGGACGCCGGGGATCGAGGAGAACTCATGCAGAACCCCGTCGATCTGAACCGACGTCACCGCCGCGCCCTGCAGGGACGACAGCAGGATGCGGCGCAGCGCGTTACCCAATGTCAGGCCGTAGCCCCGCTCCAAAGGCTCGGCGATCACGGTCGCGGAGCGCACCGGATCGATTCCCGGCTGGATTTCGAGCTTGTTCGGCTTGATCAATGCTTGCCAATTTTTTTGAACTACCACGGCGACCTCATCAATATGGAGACCCACGGACCTCGTCACCCCAGGGGCTTCGAGGCGGCCGATTACCGGCCATCCCTTCATCTCTTCCCGGCACCGGTATTCCGGAGCCGGGTTGCGTCACTAAACCCGGCGGCGCTTCGGCGGCCGACATCCATTATGTGGAATCGGCGTCACATCGCGGATCGACGTGACGTTGAAGCCGACGGCCTGCAACGCGCGCAACGCCGACTCCCGCCCGGAGCCGGGCCCGCTGACCTCGATTTCCAGCACTTTCATGCCGTGTTCGGCGGCCTTCTTGCCGGCATCCTCGGCGGCCACCTGGGCCGCGTACGGCGTCGACTTGCGCGAACCCTTGAAGCCCATGGCACCGGCCGACGACCAGGAAATCGCATTCCCCTGCGCGTCGGTGATCGTGATCATGGTGTTGTTGCACGTCGCCCTCCCATGCGCCACGCCGGACGTGATGTTCTTGCGTTCGCGCCGTCTTACACGCGCCTGTGTCGGTTGCTTCGCCATGGTCTGCTGTCGCTCCGCCGGGTCTTGGCCCGTTGTTTATTTCTTCTTGCCCGCGATGGCCTTGGCAGGCCCCTTGCGGGTGCGTGCATTGGTGTGGGTACGCTGTCCGTGGACCGGCAGGCCTCGGCGATGGCGCAGCCCGCGGTAGCAGCCGAGATCCATCAAACGCTTGATATCCATCGCGGTTTTGCGCCGCAGATCACCCTCGACCATGATCCCCTGGTCGATCGCTTCACGGATCTTGGACAGCTCGTCTTCCATCAGTTCGTGGACCCGGCGCTCGCGGGGAATGCCCAGTTTCTCGCAGAGATCCACCGCCGTCGTGCGACCAATTCCGTAGATATAGGTCAGCGCGATTTCCACGCGTTTCTGAGTTGGGATATTGACGCCAGCTATACGTGCCACGCCTGAAACTCCTTATTTGCCCGCGCCAAAAAGGCCCACCGTCCGCCGATCTTGAACCAGATCGCTGGTCGTTGAACCGTTATGCGCGCGATTGTACACGGCCTCGCCTTGACCGAGGCGGCGGATTATACGGATGCGCTCTTTCAAGTCAACTTGATTGCCCATGCGCCTGCCCGGCTCACTTGCTCAAAATGGCTTCGAGTTGCCCCGAAACCTCGTCGATGCTGGCCATCCCATCGACCGACTTCAAGGCGCCGCTGGCCTTGTAGTACGGGATGATCGGCGCGGTCTGTTCATGATAGACGCCCAGGCGATTGCGCAGGGTTTCCTCATTGTCATCGGCCCGGCGTTCGGATTCCGGCGTCTCGGCCACGCGGGTGCGGATCCGGTCGAACAGGATCTTCTCATCGACCGCGAGTTCGATCACGTGGTCGATCTTGAGCCCCTTCTCCGCCAGCATCGCATCCAGGGCCTCGGCCTGGGCGACCGTGCGGGGGAAACCGTCCAGAATGAACCCCTTGGCGCAATCCGGCTGGTCGACCCGCTCGGAAATCATCGCGACGACGATTGAGTCCGGAACCAGGTCACCGGCATCCATGATCGCCTTGGCCTTCCGGCCGAGCTCAGACCCGGACGCCACGGCGGCCCGCAGCATGTCGCCCGTCGAGAGCTGGACGATGCCGAACTTTTCCTCAAGACGCTTGGCCTGGGTGCCCTTGCCGGCACCCGGCGGGCCCAAAAGAATCAGGTTCATCCGCGTCTCCCCCGCAATCTGGATTTCTTGATCAAACCCTCGTACTGGTGCGCGAGGAGATGGGACTGGATCTGACCGACCGTATCCATGGTCACAGTGACCACGATCAGCAAGCTGGTTCCGCCGAAATAGAATGGGACCTGGTACTGGCTGATAAGAATTTCCGGCAGGATACAGACCGCCGCCAGATACGCGGCACCGACCACCGTGAGACGCGTGAGGACATAGTCGAGATAGTCCGCCGTGTTCTTGCCCGGCCGGATTCCCGGAATGAAGCCGCCATGCCGCTTGAGGTTGTCGGCGGTCTCGACCGGGTTGAAAACGATCGCGGTATAGAAGAACGCGAAAAACACGATCAAACCGATATAGACGGCGACATAGAGCGGCTGGCCGCGACCCAGCAGGGCGTTGACCGTGGTCAGCCACTCAGGCCCGCCGCCACTCGCCGAGAACTGCGCCAGCGTCACCGGCATCAGCAGGATCGAGCTCGCGAAAATCGGCGGGATGACGCCGGAAACGTTCAGCTTCAGCGGCAGGTGCGAGGCCTCGCCCCCAAACATCCGGTTGCCGACTTGGCGTTTCGGATACTGCACCGTGATCCGGCGCTGGGAGCGCTCGACGAACACGATAAACGCGATCACGCCGACCGCCATCGCCAGCAGCAGGATGATGAAGGCGGCGGAAAGCGCGCCGGTCCGGCCGAGTTCCAGGGTTCCGGCAAGGGCGCTCGGAAGATTGGCAACAATGCCGGCAAAGATGATGAGTGAGATGCCGTTGCCGACGCCCCGCGCGGTGATCTGCTCGCCCAGCCACATCAGGAACACGGTTCCGCCGACCAGGGTGATCACCGTCGTGGCGCGGAAGAAGACGCCCGGATCGATGACCGCCGAGCCGCCGCCGCTGCCCATGTTCTCCAGGCCGACGGAAATGCCATAGGCCTGAACCGCCGCCAGCAGCACGGTCAGATAGCGCGTGTACTGGTTCAGCTTCTTGCGCCCAGCCTCGCCCTCTTTCTTGAGAGATTCCAGATTCGGCGAAACCGCGGTCATCAACTGCATGATGATGGCCGCCGAGATATACGGCATGATGTTCAGCGCGAAGATCGTCATACGCCCCAGCGCGCCGCCGGCGAACATATCGAACATGCCGAGAATGCCACCCGCGTTCTGCTCGAAAATCTCCTGCAGGATACGGGGATCAATGCCCGGAATCGGGATATAGGTGCCGAGACGGTAGACAACCAGCGCCGCCAGCGTGAACCAGATGCGCTTCTTCAGTTCCGTTGCCTTGCCGAGGGCTCCGAAATTGAATGAAGATGCGAATTGTTCGGCGCTCGACGCCATGTGGCTATCCTAGCTCTTGGTTTCCGCGGTCTCGGAAGCGACCACCGTGCCGCCCGCCTTCTCGATCGCCTCGGCCGCCGCCTTGGAGGCGCCGCCGGCGACCCGTACCGTTATTTTGGTGCTCAACTCGCCTCTGGCAAGAATACGGATGCCAATTCGTGGCCTGCCGAGCCCGGCGGCGCGGATCGCCGCCTCATCGATTTCACCCGACGCGTCAAGGCGCCCGGCGTCGATGGCCGTCTGCAAATCACCGATATTCACCGCAACGAATTCCTTACGGAACGGATTCTTGAAGCCGCGCTTCGGGAGCCGCCGATAGATCGGCATCTGGCCACCCTCGAACCCGTTGATGGTCGCGCCGGCGCGGGACTTCTGGCCCTTATGGCCGCGTCCGCTGGTCTTTCCGGTTCCGGACCCGGCGCCGCGACCGACACGCTTGCGGTTCTTGCGGGCGCCTTCGTTGTCCCTGAGTTCGTTCAGTCTCATCGTTCCATCATCCTCTCACGCCCGTTCGGCGGTCCCGGCTTTTGCCGCTTCCGCCACAGCCCATTCGGCTCAGGCGTTTTCCTCGACCTGTACCAGATGCTTGACCTTCTCGATCATGCCGCGCACCGACGGCGTATCCTCAAGGGTCCGGGTCCGGTGCATCTTGTTCAAACCGAGGCCGATCAGAGTCTCCTTCTGACCCGGCTTGCGGCCCAGCGCGCTCTTGACCTGGGTAACGGTCACAGTCGCCTTTTTGTCGCTTTTCGCCATCATTCCGCTCCGTGCCTTAACCCGCCTGCCCCGCCGCGGCCTCGGCTTCGCCACCGGCGCGACCAAAGACCTCCGAGACCTTCTTGCCGCGCTTGGCGGCGATGGCCCGAGGCGAGCGGATCTGCGTCAAGGCATCGAAGGTCGCCTTGATCATGTTGTGCGGATTGGAGGAACCGGTCGACTTGGCGACGATGTCCTGAACGCCGAGCGACTCGAAGATCGCGCGCATCGGACCACCGGCGATGATCCCGGTACCGGCCGGCGCCGCCCGCAACACCACATGTCCGGCGCCGAAATCACCTTTGATGTCGTGATGCAAGGTCCGGCCCTCGCGCAACGGCACACGGACCATGCTGCGCTTGGCCTGCTCCGTGGCCTTGCGGATCGCCTCCGGCACCTCACGGGCCTTGCCGGCGCCATGGCCGACGCGGCCACGGCCGTCACCGACCACAACCAGCGCGGCGAAGCCGAACCGGCGTCCGCCCTTCACCACCTTGGCCACCCGGTTGATCCCGACCAACTTTTCGATCAGTTCCGACTCTTCGCGGTTTTCGCGACCCCCGCGATTGTCCCGGTCCCGGTTTTCTCTGTCACCCCGTGCCATGACGGTCCCTTCCTAGAACTTCAGACCAGCTTCACGGGCGCCGTCGGCAAGAGCCTTGACACGCCCGTGATAGCGGTATCCGCCGCGGTCGAACACAACCTCGCTCAACCCTTTTTCGAGTGCCCGCTGGGCAACCAGCTTGCCGACCGCCTCGGCGGCGGCCTTGTCGGCACCGGTCTTCAGCCCCGCGCGAAGATCCTTGTCCAGCGAGGACGCGGCCGCCAACGTCACGCCATTCGTATCGTCGATAAGCTGCGCATAGATGTTCTTCGACGACCGAAAGACCGAAAGACGGATCATGCCCGTCGATTTGCGGCGCAGGGCGGAACGGGTCCGCTGGGCGCGCCGCTTGAAGAGTTCTTTTGAATTCAGCATGCCAGTCGTCCCTACTTCTTCTTGCCTTCCTTGCGCCGGATCGTCTCGGTGGCATATTTGATGCCCTTGCCCTTGAACGGTTCCGGCGGGCGGAAGGCCCGAATTTCAGCGGCCAGTTGCCCGACCTGCTGTTTGTCATTGCCCTCGATGGATATCGCGGTCGGACGCTCGCACTTCATCACGATGCCGTTGGGGATCGGATAGCGAACCGGATGGCTGTAGCCCAATTGCAGGACCAGATCCTTGCCTTCAACCGCCGCACGATAGCCGACGCCGTTGATTTCCAGATCCACGGTGAAGCCCTCGCTTACACCCTGGACCAGATTGCTGATCCGGGCCCGCGTGGTTCCCCACATGGCCCGCGCCCGCTGGGTCTTCGTCTTGGGCTCGACCGATACGACATTATCGGCGTAGGTCACATTGACCTCGTCCGACAATTGATACGACAGTTCCCCGCGCTTGCCTTTCGCCTTGATCACGTCATTCGCGATCTCGACGGTAACGCCGCTGGGAACGGCAACAGGGTTCTTTCCGACACGTGACATGACGTCGATTTCCCGGTTTAGAATACGTGACAGAGCACTTCGCCGCCGACATTGGCGACCCGTGCTTCGTTGTCGGACATCACGCCGCGCGGCGTGGACAATATGGCAATGCCCAGACCGTTATAGACCCGCGGCAGATCCTTGATTTTGGCGTAGACCCGACGCCCCGGCTTGGAGACGCGCTTGATCTGCCGGATCACCGGCTCGCCCTCGTAGTATTTCAGCTCGATCGCCAGACTTTCCGCATTCGCGACACCTTCGACAGGTGCCGTGGTGAAGCCACGGATATAGCCTTCGCGCTTCAACACCTCGAGCACGTTACTGCGAAGCTTGGACGCCGGGCTGGAAACCACGTTCTTGCGGGCGCTCTGCCCGTTCCTGATACGGGTCAGCATATCCCCGAGAGGATCGCTCATCGTCATTTTCGAACTCCTCTCACCAGCTCGATTTAACCAGACCGGGCACCTGGCCGGCCGAACCGAGCTCGCGCAACGCGATGCGCGACATCTTGAACTTGCGGTAATAGCCCCTCGGCCGGCCGGTAACCTCGCAGCGGTTGCGAAGCCGGATCTTGGCGCCGTTACGCGGCATCTCGCTCAGTTTCAGCCCCGCCTGGAACCGTTCCTCGATCGGAAGTTCCTTGTCGTTGGCGATCGCTTTCAAGCGGGCGCGCTTGCCGGCATACCGAGCGACCAGTTTGGCGCGGTTCAGGTTTTTCTGGATGGAACTCTTCTTTGCCATGCCTGTCTCCTCGTCCGCTCAGTTCGTGAACGGGAAGTTGAAGCGGCGCAAAAGCTCGCGCGCCTCGTCATCGGTTTTCGCGGTGGTGACAACAATGATGTCCATGCCGCGGATGGAGTCGACTCGGTCGTAATCGATTTCCGGAAAAACGATCTGTTCCTTCAGCCCCATGGAATAATTGCCACGGCCGTCAAAACTTTTCGGGTTCAGGCCCCGGAAATCCCGGACCCGGGGAAGCGCGACGGTAATCAGCCGGTCGAGGAACTCATACATGCGCTGGCGCCGCAAGGTCACCTTGCATCCGACCGACATGCCCTCGCGCAGCTTGAAATTGGCGACCGACCGTTTGGCCTTGTTGATCACCGGCTTCTGACCCGCGATAAGCGCCATTTCCTCGGCGGCGGCGGTTACCTTCTTCGAATCCTGCACGGCTTCGCCGACGCCCATGTTGATCACAACCTTCTCCAGGCGCGGAACCTGAAGCGGGTTGCTGTACCCCATGGCCTCGATCAGGCCCGGACGGATCTCTGTGTCGTAAAGTTCTTGCAAACGCGCCATTGTTCAACTTGCTCCGTCGCACTCAGGCGTCGATGACCTCGCCGGACCGCTTGGCGAAACGGACCTTTCGGCCGTCCTCCAGAAAACGGTACCCGACGCGGGTCGCTTCATTCGATTTGGGGTCGACGAGCGCCACATTGGAAATATGGATCGCCGCTTCCCGCTCGATGATGCCGCCAGTGTTGGTCTGGCTCGCCTTCGTGTGTCTCTTGATGATGTTCACGCCGCGGACCATGACCCGATCCTCGGTGCGCAAGACCTGAATGACCTCGCCCGTCTTCCCCTTGTCCTTGCCGGTGACGACCTGGACGTTGTCGCCCTTCTTGATGTTGCATTTCTTCGCCCTCACCGCCCCTCCGGCGCCCGCGAGATGATCTTCATGAACTGCTTGCCGCGCAGCTCGCGGGTCACCGGACCGAAGATACGGGTCCCGATGGGCTCGTTCTGCTTGTTGATCAGCACTGCCGCGTTGCGGTCGAAACGGATCGCCGAACCGTCGGGGCGGCGAATTTCCTTGGCGGTGCGCACGATCACGGCGCGCAGCACCTCACCCTTCTTCACCCGGCCCCTGGGGATCGCTTCCTTGACCGACACGACGATGACATCACCGACGCCCGCGACCTTGCGCTTGGAGCCGCCCAGCACCTTGATGCACTGGACCCGGCGGGCGCCCGAATTGTCGGCGACGTCGAGATTGCTCTGCATCTGAATCATGACGACACTCCGGTCCTATCGATCACTCGGACGCCGCCGAATCAGCGTCGACGACCTCCCAGGTTTTGCTCTTGGAGATCCGGGCGCATTCGCGGATACGCACGACATCACCCGTCTTGTGCTTGTTCTCCGCATCATGCGCGGCGAACTTCTTCGAGCGCTTGATGATCTTCTTGTAGACGGGGTGCACGATCCGACGCTCGACCTTGACGATGACCGTCTTGTCGGGTTTGTCGCTGACCACCGTGCCTTGCATCACACGCCTTGGCATATTCAGTCTTCCTCTCTAACCGTGTCCGTCCGGAGAGCCTCCGCGGACAGCCTGTCCTCACGCCTGGGCGCGCGCCTTTTCCGCCAGAATCATCTTGGTGCGGGCGATATCCCGGCGCACCTGGCGAACCCGCGCCGTGTTTTCCAACTGGCCGCCGGCCTGCTGGAAGCGCAAGTTGAACTGCTCCTTGCGCAGATCCACCAACTGGCCGTTCAATTCATCGACGCTCTTGGCGCGAAAATCCGTGGCTTGCTTGCTTGCCATCATCCGTCTCCTAAGCTCACGAGTCGCCGAGGCGCGCGATGAAGCGGGTCTCGATCGGCAGCTTCGCCGCGGCCAGCGCCATCGCCTCGCGGGCGAGTTCGCGCGGAACCCCGTCCATTTCGAACATCACCCGGCCCGGTTTCACCCGGCACACCCAGAATTCCGGCGAGCCCTTGCCCTTGCCCATGCGGACCTCAGCCGGCTTGCTGGATACCGGCACGTCCGGGAAGATCCGGATCCACACGCGGCCGACGCGCTTGATGTGACGGGTCATCGCCCGCCGCGCCGCCTCGATCTGACGCGCCGTGATCCGCGCCGGCGCAACCGCCTTCAGACCATAGGCGCCGAAATTGAGCGTGGATCCGCCCTTGGCGTTGCCGTGAATCCGGCCCTTGTGGGCCTTGCGGTATTTCGTGCGCTTCGGACTAAGCATCTTTCGTTTCCTCTATCCTCGACCGCCGGTTCAGCGCGACGGGCCGCTCGGCTGCTGCTCGGCCATGCGCTTGTCCTGCGCCATCGGATCGTGGGCCATGATCTCGCCCTTGAAGACCCAGACCTTGACCCCGCCGGCCCCATAGGTGGTCTGCGCGGTCGCCTCGCCGGAGGCGATATCGGCGCGCAGCGTGTGCAACGGCACCCGGCCTTCGCGATACCATTCCATCCGGGCGATTTCGGCGCCGCCGAGACGGCCGCCGCAATTGATCCGGATACCGAGCGCGCCGAGCCGGATCGCCGACTGCACGGCCCGCTTCATGGCCCGACGGAACGCCACGCGGCGCGAGAGCTGCTGGGCGATGTTGTCGGCCACCAGATTGGCGTCGATCTCGGGCTTGCGGATCTCGATGATATTCAGGTGCACATCGGTCCCGGTCATGTCCGAGAGGTCCTTGCGGAGCTTCTCGATATCCTGACCCTTCTTGCCGATGACCACGCCCGGCCGCGCTGTGTAGATCGTCACCCGCGCCCGCTTGGCCGGCCGCTCGATCACCACACGGCTCACGCCCGCCTGGGCCAACCGCTTGCGCAGATAGCGGCGCAGCTTGAGATCCTGATGCAGCAGCGTGGCATAGTCCTTGGACGCGAACCAACGCGAGTCCCAGGTCCGGTTGATGCCGAGCCGCAGCCCGATCGGATTTACTTTCTGACCCATTACGCGGTCTCCTCGCGTTCGCCCACGACGATGGTGAGATGGGAGAATGGCTTGCGGATACGCCCCATGCGGCCCCGTGCCCGCGGCCGGAACCGGCGCATGGTCAGCGCCTTGCCGACGGATGCTTCCTTGACGTAGAGCCGGTCGACGTCGAGCTGATGATTGTTCTCGGCATTGGCGATCGCCGATTGCACCGCTTTCTTGACGTCGCCGCTGATGCGGCGCCGCGAAAAGGTCAGCGCGGCCAGCGCTTTTTCGGCGTCCATGCCCCGGATCATCGTCGCCACCAGATTGAGCTTCTGCGGACTGATCCGCAGGTTGCGAAGCACGGCCTGTGCCTCGGTCTCTTCGATCCGGCGTTCGGTCTTGGGTTTACCCATGTTCGTCGTCCAATCCCTAGCGCCGCGCCTTCTTGTCGGCCGCATGGCCGTAGAAGGTCCGGGTCGGCGCGAATTCACCGAACTTGTGTCCGACCATGTGTTCGGTGACCAGAACCGGCACGTGCTTGTGCCCGTTGTGAACGCCGAAAGTCAGGCCGACGAATTGCGGCATGATGGTGGAACGGCGGGACCAGGTCCGGATCACCGCGTTGCGACCGGAATCGAGCGCGACTTCCGCCTTCTTGAGCAGATAGCCGTCGACGAACGGTCCCTTCCAAACAGAGCGAGCCACGTCTGTCTCCCCTACTTACGGCGCCGGCGCACGATCAGCCGGTCCGTCTTCTTGTTGTTGCGGGTGCGCTTGCCCTTGGTCGGTTTACCCCATGGCGTGACCGGATGCCGTCCGCCCGAGGTGCGACCCTCGCCGCCGCCATGCGGATGGTCGACGGGGTTCATCACCACGCCGCGCACCACCGGCCGCTTGCCGAGCCAACGCTTGCGGCCCGCCTTGCCGATCTTGATGTTCTGCTGATCCGGGTTGGACACAGCGCCGATCGTCGCCATGCATTCCGCGCGCACCATGCGCACTTCGCCGGAGGTCAGGCGCAGCAGCGCATAGCCGGCGTCGCGGCCGACCAACTGCACATATGTGCCGGCGGCCCGAGCCATCTGGCCACCCTTGCCGGCCTTCAGTTCCACATTGTGAACGATCGTGCCGACCGGGATGCTGCTCAAAGGCATCGCGTTGCCCGGCTTGATGTCCTGGCGTTCGCCCGAGATCACCTTGTCGCCGACACCTAGACGCTGCGGGGCCAGGATATAGGCCTGCTCGCCGTCCTCATAAGTGATCAGGGCGATGAACGCGGTCCGGTTGGGATCATATTCAAGACGCTCGACGGTACCGACAGCGTCGAATTTCCGGCGCTTGAAATCGATCATCCGGTAGGTGCGCTTGTGGCCGCCACCCCGGTGCCACATGGTGATGCGGCCGTGATTGTTGCGCCCGCCGGACTTGGTGAGGCCGACCGTCAGCTTTTTGACCGGCTTACCCTTCCAGAGCTCCGAGCGATCGACCGTAACCAGCTGACGCTGGGACGGGGTGCGCGGATTGTAATGCTTCAGAGCCATGTTTCTATACCCCCTGGCTCACGTCGACGTCCTGGCCGTCCTCGAACGTCACCACGGCCTTCTTGTAGTCGGACCGGCGTCCCGGCCCGCCGCGGAACCGCTTGACCTTGCCTTTCTGACGCAACGTATTGACGGTCTTGACCTTACGGTCGAAGAGCTGCTCGACCGCGACCTTGATCTCCGGCTTGGTCGCATCAAGGCCGACCACGAAAGTGACCTGACCGAACTGGGAGCCGAGCGTCGACTTTTCGGTGACCAGCGGGCGGCGGATGATCTCGTACATCCGCTCCCGGCTCATCTTCACCTGGCTGGCGTTGTAGGGCCGCATGCTCATTTCAGACGAGCCTCCAGATGTTCGACGGCGGACCGGGTAAGGACCAGCGTGTCCCGC
This sequence comes from Alphaproteobacteria bacterium, assembly GCA_038146985.1. GTDB lineage: Bacteria > Pseudomonadota > Alphaproteobacteria > Thalassobaculales > Thalassobaculaceae > JADHLJ01. The sequence goes on along the minus strand of JAYQSQ010000016.1, from coordinate 197,239 downwards.
CGCAGGATGTCGTAGACATTGGCGCCCTGGGTCGGCAGCACGTCCACCTTGGGAATGTTTCGCGCCGCGCGGGCGAAGGAGGCGTTCGGCTCCGGCCCGTCGATCAGCAGTACCGAGTTCCATCCCAAAGCGGTCAGTTGCTTGGCCAGATCCTTGGTCTTTCCCGATCCTTCGATGCTGTCGACGACGACGAGCTTGCCTTCTGCCTGTTTCGCGGAAAGCGCGCATTTCAGACCCAGGCGGCGCACCTTCTTCGGCAGATCATGCGCGTGGCTACGCACCACCGGCCCGTGCACGGTGGCACCGCCCCGGAACTGCGCCGACCGGGTTGAGCCCTGACGGGCCCGGCCCGTGCCCTTTTGCCGGAACGGTTTTGCGGTGGTGCCGCTGATCTCTCCGACCAGCTTGACCTTGTGGGTGCCGGCGCGGCGCTTGGCCAATTGCCAGTTCACCACCCGGGCAAGGATGTCGCGGCGCGGCTCAATCCCGAAGATCGAGTCGTCCAACTCGATTTCGCCACTATCCTTGGCATCCAGGGTTTTGACCGAAAGCTTCATGGTCTCAGTCCTTCTTTTCCGCATCGTCGGACGATGTCTCGTCCGCCGCCGGAGATGTTTCCTCGGCAACGTCTGCCGGCGCCTCGGTAACCGCCTCGGCCTCGGCCTCGACCGGAACCGGCGCTTCCTCCTCGGCCGCCTGAGGCGCCTCCGCTTCCGGAGCCCGGAACGAGCCCGGGAACGGGAGGCCATCCTGGGCCGCGATCTTCACGGCGTCGCTGATCAGCACATAGCCGCCCTTGGAACCCGGCACCGCGCCGCGGACCAGGATCAAGCCACGCTCCACGTCAGTCGATACCACCGTCAGGTTCTGCGTGGTCACCCGGACATCGCCCATGTGACCCGCCATCTTCTTGCCCTTCCACACCCGGCCCGGATCCTGGCTGTTGCCGGTGGAGCCGTGCGAGCGGTGCGAGACCGAGACACCGTGCGAGGCGCGAAGGCCGCCGAAGTTGTGCCGCTTCATGGAACCGGCAAAGCCCTTGCCGATGGAGGTCCCCACGACATCGACCCGCTGTCCGGCAATGAAATGGTCCGGCAGCAGCTCGGCGCCGACCTCAATCATCGCATCGGGGCTGACGCGAAATTCCACGAGCTTGCGCTTCGGCTCGACCTGGGCCTTGGCGAAATGGCCGCGCATCTGCTGGCTGGTCCGCTTGACCTTGGCGGCTCCGACGCCGAGCTGAAGCGCGGTATATCCGTCGCGCTCCTCGTTGCGCTGGGCAACGACCTGGCACTTGTCCACCTGCAGCACGGTGACCGGGACGTGAAGCCCCTCATCCGTGAACACCCGGGTCATGCCGACCTTCCGAGCGATCATTCCACAACGCATCGGATCGTCTCCCGGCCTAGAGCTTGATTTCGACATCGACACCGGCGGCGAGGTCGAGCTTCATCAGCGCGTCCACGGTCTGCGGTGTCGGGTCGACGATGTCGAGGAGCCGCTTGTGCGTGCGGATCTCGAACTGCTCACGGCTCTTCTTGTCGATATGCGGCGACCGCAGGACCGTGTACTTCTCGATCCGGTTCGGCAGCGGGATCGGGCCGCGCACCTGGGCCCCGGTCCGCTTCGCCGTGCTGACGATTTCCCCGGTCGACTGATCGAGCACCCGGTGATCGAACGCCTTCAAGCGAATTCTGATGTTCTGACTGTCCATGACTTCAATCCCCGGTCGTACCGGCCTGCAAACAGTTCGGCCCCGCTCCTTGAAGGAAGCGGGCCGGACCAAACGCCTACTCGATGATCTTGGCGACGACGCCGGCACCAACGGTGCGGCCGCCCTCGCGGATGGCGAAGCGAAGACCCTCGTCCATCGCGATCGGCGCGATCAGGTTCACCTCCATCGAGATGTTGTCGCCCGGCATCACCATCTCCGTGCCTTCCGGAAGCGCGACCGATCCCGTCACGTCCGTCGTCCGGAAGTAGAACTGCGGACGGTAGTTCGAGAAGAACGGCGTGTGACGGCCCCCTCGTCCTTCGTCAGGATATACGCCTCGCAGGTGAACTTCGTGTGCGGCTTGATCGAGCCCGGCGCCGCAACAACCTGGCCCCGCTCGACGTCCTCGCGACCGATACCGCGCAGCAGCAGGCCGACATTGTCACCCGCCTCGCCCTGATCCAGAAGCTTGCGGAACATCTCAACGCCCGTGCACACCGACTTCGACGTCTCCCGAAGACCCAGGATCTCGACGTTGTCGTTCACCTTGATCACGCCCGTCTCGACACGACCCGTCACGACCGTGCCCCGGCCCGAGATCGAGAACACGTCCTCGATCGGCATCAGGAACGGCTGGTCCTTCGGACGGTCCGGCTGCGGAATGTAGCTGTCGACAGCCTCCATCAGCTCAAGGATCGCCTTTCTTGCCCGTCTCCTCGTTCGTGTCCTCGAGCGCCGCCAGGGCCGAGCCCTTGATGATCGGAATATCGTCGCCCGGGAAGTCGTAGGACGACAGCAGCTCGCGAACCTCAAGCTCCACAAGCTCAAGCAGCTCCTCGTCGTCGACCTGGTCGACCTTGTTCAGAAACACCACCAGGGCCGGAACACCAACCTGGCGCGCCAGCAGAATGTGCTCCCGCGTCTGCGGCATCGGGCCGTCCGCCGCCGACAACCAGGATGCCCCGTCCATCTGCGCCGCGCCTGTGATCATGTTCTTCACGTAGTCCGCGTGACCAGGGCAGTCCACATGCGCGTAGTGACGCGCCGACGTCTCGTACTCCACATGCGCCGTCAGAAATCGTGATGCCCTGCGCCTTCTCCTCAGGCGCCTTGTCGATCTGGTCATACGCCGTGTACGACGCACCACCCGTCTCAGCCAATACCTTCGTGATCGCCGCCGTCAGGCTCGTCTTGCCGTGGTCAACATGGCCAATCGTGCCAATGTTGCAGTGCGGCTTGTTTCGCTCGAACTTCGCCTTCGCCATCGTCGTAACTCCGTCTTCAAATACAATGCGCCAATTGCTGCGCGAGCCGGATCAGGCCCGCCCGGTCACGCCATCTTCGCGGTCACCTCGTCGGCAACCGCCTGCGGCACCTGTTCGTAGTGGTCGAAATGCATGGTGTACTGCGCCCGGCCCTGGCTCATGGACCGCAACGTGTTCACGTAGCCGAACATGTTGGCCAGCGGCACCATGGCGTTGATCACACGGGCGTTGCCGCGCTGATCCATGCCCGCCACGTTGCCCCGGCGGCTGCTCAGATCGCCGATGATGTCGCCCATGTAGTCTTCCGGCGTCACCACTTCCAACCCGCATGATCGGCTCCATAAGCTTCGGACGCGCCTTCGGGATACCTTCGCGGAACGCCGCGCGGGCGGCGATTTCGAAGGCCATCACGCTGGAGTCGACATCGTGGCTGGCACCATCGATCAGCGTCGCCTTGAAATCGATCAGCGGGAAGCCGGCGATCACGCCTGATTCCTTGGCGGATAGCAGCCCCTTTCGACGCCCGGCACGTATTCCTTCGGCACCGAGCCGCCGACCACCGAATTCTCGAACACAAAACCCGCGCCGACTTCCAACGGCTCGAACACCAGCTTGATGCGCGCGAACTGCCCGGAACCGCCGGTCTGCTTCTTGTGGGTGTAGTCGATCTCGGTGCTCTGGGTAATCGTCTCGCGATACGCCACCTGCGGCGCGCCGACATTGGCGTCGACCTTGAACTCGCGGCGCATGCGATCGACCAGGATCTCAAGATGCAGCTCGCCCATGCCCTGATCACGGTCTGCCCGCTTTCGGCATCGCTGGTGACCCGGAAGGAGGGGTCCTCAGCCGCCAGTCGCGCCAGCGCGGCGCCCATCTTTCCTGGTCGCTCTTGCTCTTCGGCTCGACCGCGACCTCGATGACCGGATCCGGGAACTCCATGCGCTCCAGGATCACCGGTTTCAACGGATCGCAGAGCGTGTCACCCGTGGTCGTGTTTTTCAGACCGGCAAGCGCGACGATGTCGCCCGCGCGGACTTCCTTGACGTCTTCGCGGCTGTTGGCGTCATCTCAAGCATGCGGCCGATCCGCTCCCGGCTGCCCTTGACCGTGTTCAGCACGCCGGTGCCGGTCTCAAGCACGCCGGAATAGACCCGCATGAAGGTCAGCGACCCGACGAAGGGATCGTTCATGATCTTGAAAGCCAGACCCGAGAACGGCTCGTCGTCGCTGCTCTTGCGCTCCACCACCGTGTCGGTGTCCGGAAGCACGCCGGTCACATGGTCAACGTCGATCGGCGAGGGCAGAAAGTCGACCACCGCGTCGAGCAGCGGCTGCACGCCCTTGTTCTTGAAAGCCGATCCGCAGAGAACCGGCACGAAGGCGGCGGCGATGGTGCCCTTGCGAATGCACTTTGCGCAGCACTTCTTCGGAGATCTCCTCGCCCTCGAGATAGGCTTCCAGCGCGGTCTCGTCCTGTTCAACCGCCAGTTCGACCATGGTTGCGCGGTATTCCTCGGCCTGCTCACGCATATCGGCCGGAATATCTTCAATCTCGAACTGCGCACCGAGGCTTCTGTCAAGCCAGCGGACGGACTTCATCTGGATCAGGTCGATCAGGCCAACGAAATCGGACTCGGTGCCGACCGAAGCTGGTGACCAGGGGAACCGCGCCAAGGCGATCCTTGATCATCGAGACGCAGCGGTAGAAGTCGGCGCCGATACGGTCCATCTTGTTGACGAAGCAGATCCGCGGGACATGGTACTTGTCCGCCTGGCGCCACACCGTCTCTGATTGCGGCTCGACGCCGGCACGGAATCGAACACCGCCACCGCGCCGTCCAAGACCCTCAGCGCGCGCTCCACCTCGATGGTGAAGTCCACGTGGCCGGGGGTATCGATGATGTTGATCTGATGCTCTTTCCAGTGGCAGGTCGTGGCGGCCGAGGTGATCGTGATGCCGCGCTCCTGTTCCTGCTCCATCCAGTCCATGGTGGCGTTGCCGTCATGAACCTCGCCGATCTTATAGGACCGGCCCGTATAATAGAGAACCCGCTCGGTCGTCGTGGTCTTGCCGGCATCGATATGGGCCATGATGCCGATGTTGCGGTACCGTTCGAGGGGAGTTTTTCTAGCCATGATCAGATCTTTCGCGCCCGGAAATTACCAACGGTAATGGGAGAAGGCCTTGTTCGCCTCCGCCATGCGATGCGTGTCTTCCTTCTTCTTCACCGCGGCGCCCCGATTGTTGGCGGCGTCAAGCAGTTCGCCCGAAAGCCGGTCGACCATCGTGTTCTCGGACCGCTTGCGCGCCGCTTCGATCGTCCAGCGGATCGCCAATGCCTGGGCCCGGTCCGAGCGAACCTCCACCGGCACCTGATAGGTCGCGCCACCCACCCGGCGCGAGCGGACCTCGACCGACGGACGGACATTGTTGAGCGCATCATGGAACAGGTTCACCGGCGGCTGTCCCGACCGCGCCTCGATCTTGTCGAAGGCGCCGTAGACAATGGACTCCGCGACCGACCGCTTGCCGTCATACATCAAACAGCTCATGAACTTGCTGACGATCTGGTCCTTGAACTTGGCGTCCGGCAGGACGTCACGTTTTTCGGCGCGATGGCGTCTCGACATACGGGCGTCTCCTTACTTCGGCCGCTTGGCGCCGTATTTCGAGCGGCGCTGGCGGCGGTCCTTGACACCCTGGGTGTCGAGGGTACCGCGAATGATGTGATAGCGAACGCCCGGCAGGTCCTTCACGCGGCCGCCGCGGATCATCACGACGGAATGCTCCTGAAGGTTATGACCTTCGCCCGGGATGTAGCTCGTCACCTCGAAACCGTTGGTCAAGCGCACCCGCGCGACCTTACGCAACGCCGAGTTCGGCTTTTTCGGGGTGGTGGTATAGACACGCGTGCACACGCCGCGTTTCTGCGGGCACGCCTCCAAGGCCGGGACCTTGTTGCGGGCGATGGGCTTTTGCCGGCCCTGGCGGGTCAGCTGATTGATCGTCGGCATTGAGGCTTTCCCTCTCGACCAAAAAAACATGCGAAACCCGGACCTAGTCGCCTTGGCGGCTTTCAAGGGCCGAACGTTTCGCTCTCTGTAGCCTCTGCGGGAGGCCTGACCGTCTTTTGCTCGTCTTCGGCGCCGTGTTTGTCTCTTCTGGAGCCCCGATTGGCTCTGTCGCAGACACCACCGCCGCCGCAAAAGTTGGCGGATACTATTGAGATGACCTGTCCGGGTCAAGCACTGAGTTTACCGAATTTTCCGGTTTCTGGCGCACGGGTGGCGGAGGCGGGATGATGCGCGGGAACGCGGCGGGAAGACGGAAAATTTTAAGAAAATACTCCTCGTCGACATTTTTATGACTGTTCCGCAGACCCGTTACATCCGGGTTTTCTCGTCCTCGAAACGAATCCGGCCCCGGATCGTCTCCGGGGCCGGTGCTTCGGTGAAGGAGGGTCGGGCGGCGGCGCCTATTCGGCGGCGGGCACCTGAGCCTCGGTTTCGTCGACCAGGGCCGGCGTGTCCTCTTCGCGGGGCGGTGCCAGTTCCCGGTCCCTTTCGGACGCGATCCGCTTGAACCGGTTCATCACGCTGCCGGTCCCGGCGGGGATCAGCCGCCCGACAATCACGTTTTCCTTCAGCCCCTCGAGCCCGTCCATCCGGCCCGATACCGCGGCTTCGGTCAACACCCGGGTGGTCTCCTGGAACGAGGCTGCCGAAATGAACGACTTGGTCTGCAGCGAGGCCTTGGTGATGCCTTGCAGAACCGGCTTGGCCGTCGCCGCGCGCAGCCCTTCCGCGATCGCCTTGTCGTTGGCTTCCTGGAACTCGTCGCGGTCGACGGTCTCGCCGACCAGCAGGGTCGTCTCGCCGCCGTCCTCGATTTCCACCTTCTGGAGCATCTGACGAACAATGACCTCGATGTGCTTGTCATTGATCTTGACGCCCTGCAGCCGATAGACGTCCTGGATCTCGTTGATCAGATACGAGGCCAGAGCTTCGACACCAAGGATATTCAGGATGTCATGCGGCACCGGGTTGCCGTCCATGAGCAGATCACCGACCTGCACGAAGTCGCCTTCCTGAACCGCCAGATGCTTGCCCTTCGGGATCAGGTATTCCACCGGATCTCCGTCGCCGTCGGCGGGATTCACCATGATCCGGCGCTTGGTCTTGTAGTCGCGGCCGAACTCGACGCGTCCCTCGGACTCGCTGATGATCGCGTAGTCCTTTGGCTTGCGAGCCTCGAACAACTCGGCCACACGCGGCAGACCGCCGGTGATGTCACGGGTTTTAGAGGATTCCCGCGGGATCCTGGCAAGCACGTCGCCGGCCTGAACCTGCGCACCGTTTTCGACCGACAGGATGGCATCGACGGACATGAAGTATCGTGCCTCAAGGCCGTTGGCCAGTTCGATGACCTCGCCCGCATCGTCCCGCAGCGTGATCCGCGGACGCAGATCCGCGCCCTTGGGTTGCTGCTTCCAGTCGAAGACGACGCGGGACGCGATGCCGGTGGCCTCGTCGATCACCTCGCGCATGGATACACCCTCGACCAGGTCGACATAGTGGGCGATACCCTTCTTCTCGGTGATGATCGGGATCGTGTAGGGATCCCATTCCGCCAGTTTCTGGCCTTGCGTGACCTCCACGCCGTCATCGACCATCAGGCGCGAGCCGTACGGAATCCGATGCCGTGCCCGTTCCCGCCCCTGGGCGTCCTGCAGCACCACCTCGGTGTTCCGGCTCATCACGATCAGAATGCCGTCGGAGTTGGCGACCACGTTACGGTTCAGGATCTTCACCGTCGCCGGGAATGCCGCCTCGACGCTAGACTGTTCGGCGCCCCGCTGGGCAGCGCCGCCGATGTGGAATGTCCGCATCGTCAGCTGGGTGCCCGGCTCTCCGATCGACTGGGCGGCGATGACGCCCACCGCTTCGCCGACATTGACCCGGGTTCCGCGCGCCAGATCGCGGCCGTAGCAGCTGCCGCAGACGCCGACCTTGGTCTCGCAGGTCAGCACCGAGCGGATCAGCACGGCGTCGATCCCGGCCCGGTCGATCCGCTCGACGACCTCTTCGTCGATGATCTGGGCCGCCTCGACGATCACCTCTCCGCTCAGCGGGTCCTTCACGTCAACGGCGGAACAGCGGCCGAGAATACGCTCGGACAGTTCTTCGATAACCTCGCCGCCCTCGATCACCGCCTTGACGGTCAGACCGTTCTGGGTCCCGCAGTCGTCTTCGGTGATGATGCAGTCCTGGGCGACATCGACCAGACGCCGGGTAAGGTAACCCGAATTGGCGGTCTTCAGGGCGGTGTCGGCCAGTCCCTTGCGGGCGCCGTGGGTCGAGTTGAAGTACTCGAGCACCGTCAGGCCTTCCTTGAAGTTCGAGATGATCGGCGTCTCGATGATCTCGCCGGACGGCTTGGCCATCAGCCCGCGCATGCCGGCGAGCTGCTTGATCTGCGCCGGCGATCCCCGGGCGCCGGAATGCGCCATCATCCAAACCGCGTTGACGTCCTCGCCGGGTTCGGTGGTCATCATCCGGCCCATCATCTCCTCGGCCACCTGATCGGTGCACCGGGACCAGACGTCCACCACCTTGTTGTACTTCTCACCCTGGGTGATCAGGCCGTCGAGATACTGCTGCTCCGAACTCCTTGACCTGGTTGTTGGCATTCTCGACCAGGGCCGTCTTGGCGTCGGGGATGATCAGATCATCCTTGCCGAACGAAATGCCGGCCGAGCAGGCCTGGCGAAACCGAGCGCCAGATCCGGTCCGCAAAGATCACCGTCTCCTTCTGACCGCAATGGCGATAGACCATGTCGATCACGTTGGAGACTTCCTTCTTCGTCATCAGCTTGTTGATGACTTCGAAGGTGAGTTTCGGGTTGTCGGGCATGAAACGCGCGAGCTTCAGGCGGCCGGGCGTCGATTCCACCCGCTTGACCACCTTCACACCGGTTTCGTCATAGGCCTCGATCCGCGCCTGAATCTTCGAATGCAGGTGGACGATACCGCTGTTCAAGGCGTGATCGACCTCCGCCATGTCGACGAAGACCATGCCTTCGCCGGGCATGCCCTCGCGTTCCATGGTCAGATGGTAGAGGCCGAGAATGATGTCCTGGGACGGCACGATGATCGGCTTGCCGTTGGCCGGGCTCAGAATGTTGTTGGTCGACATCATGAGCACCCGCGCCTCAAGCTGGGCCTCCAGCGACAGCGGCACATGCACCGCCATCTGGTCACCGTCGAAATCGGCGTTGAACGCCGTGCAGACCAGCGGATGCAGCTGAATCGCCTTGCCTTCGATCAGCACCGGCTCAAAGGCCTGGATGCCCAACCGGTGCAAGGTCGGTGCGCGGTTCAGCAGCACCGGGTGCTCGCGGATCACTTCTTCCAGGATGTCCCAGACTTCCGGGCGCTCCTTCTCGACCATCCGCTTGGCGGCCTTGATGGTGCTGGCCAGCCCGTAGAGTTCGAGTTTCGAGTAGATGAACGGCTTGAACAGCTCCAGTGCCATCTTCTTCGGCAGGCCGCATTGATGCAGCATCAGTTCCGGGCCGACGACGATCACCGACCGGCCGGAATAGTCGACGCGCTTGCCGAGCAGGTTCTGACGGAACCGGCCCTGCTTGCCCTTGAGCATGTCGGAGAGCGACTTGAGCGGCCGCTTGTTGGCGCCGGTGATTACCCGGCCGCGGCGCCCGTTGTCGAACAGCGCGTCGACCGCCTCCTGCAGCATCCGCTTCTCGTTGCGCACGATGATGTCCGGCGCGCGCAGTTCGATCAGCCGTTTCAACCGGTTGTTCCGGTTGATCACCCGGCGGTAGAGATCGTTCAGATCCGAGGTCGCGAAACGGCCGCCGTCCAGGGGCACCAGCGGGCGGAGTTCCGGCGGGATCACCGGCACCACGTCCAGCACCATCCACTCCGGACGGCATCCGGATTCCATGAAGGCCTCGACCAGTTTCAGACGCTTGACCAGTTTCTTGCGCTTGGCCTCGGAGCCCGTGGTCCGCAATTCCTCGCGGATCTCGACACGTTCCTCTTCAAGATCCAGGGCGACCAGCATTTCCTTCAGCGCCTCGGCGCCGATGGAGGCGCGGAACGTGTCCTCACCGAACTCGTCCATCGCCTCGAAATACTCTTCCTCGGAGATCAGCTGGCGCTTTTTGAACGAGGTGAAACCCTCATCCAGAATCACGAAGCTCTCGAAGTAGAGGATCCGCTCCAACTCCTTCAAGGTCATGTCGACCAGCAGGCCGATACGGCTCGGCAGCGACTTCAGGAACCAGATATGGGCCACCGGCGACGCCAGTTCGATATGGCCCATGCGCTCGCGGCGGACCTTGCTCAAGGTCACCTCGACGCCGCACTTCTCGCAGATGATGCCGCGATACTTCATCCGCTTGTACTTGCCGCACAGGCACTCGTAGTCCTTGATCGGACCGAAGATGCGGGCGCAGAACAGGCCGTCGCGCTCCGGCTTGAAGGTCCGGTAGTTGATGGTTTCGGGCTTCTTGATCTCACCGAACGACCAGGAGCGGATGCGCTCCGGCGCCGCGATGGAAATCCGGATCTGATCGAAACTTTCGGTGCCCGTGGGCTGACCGAAGATGTTCATCAACCTCATTCATAAAGCGTCTCCTTGCGTCCGCTGGACGCGTTGGTCCGGCCGTTCGCGCGGCCACGACCAGCCGGGTATCCCCGACTGGAAGACAGTTCCGCGGCCGCGCCGACAACCATCGGAGCGCCCGCGGAACAGGCGTCAATACTGCTGCTGGTCAAGATCAACATTAAGACCGAGGGATCGAAGTTCCTTGACCAGGACGTTGAACGATTCGGGATACCGGCCTCGAAATTGTCATCGCCCCGAACGATCGCCTCATAGACCTTGGTGCGGCCCGAAACGTCGTCCGATTTCACCGTAAGCATCTCCTGCAATGTATAGGCGGCGCCATAGGCCTCCAGGGCCCAGACCTCCATCTCGCCGAAACGCTGACCTCCGAACTGAGCCTTGCCACCGAGAGGCTGCTGGGTGACCAGGCTGTAGGGGCCGATGGAACGGGCATGGATCTTGTCGTCTACCAGATGGTGCAACTTCAGCATGTAAATATAGCCTACCGTCACCTTCCGGTCGAATGGTTCGCCGGTCCGGCCGTCTATCAAGGTCACCTGTCCGGTCGAATCGAGACCGGCATGCTCCAGCATCCGCACGATATCCTCTTCGCGCGCACCGTCGAACACCGGCGTTCCCATCGGCACGCCGCTGGTCAGGTTGCCGGCAAGCTCGACCACCTCCTTGTCGTTCAGCGGACCGATCTGAGCCTTGTACTGATCGTCGCCATAGATCCCCTTCAGGGTGCCTCGGATGTCCTTGACTTCCTTGCTGCGGCCGATCTGCTCGAGCATCTGGGAGATCTGCCGACCCAGACCGTGCGACGCCCATCCGAGATGGGTTTCCAGGATCTGTCCGACATTCATCCGCGAGGGGACGCCCAAGGGTTCAGCACGATATCCGCCGGCGTGCCGTCTTCCAGATACGGCATGTCCTCGATCAGGGCGATCTTCGAAATCACGCCCTTGTTGCCGTGCCGGCCGGCCATCTTGTCGCCCGGCTGCAGCTTGCGCTTCACCGCGACGAAGACCTTGACCATCTTCATCACGCCCGGAGGCAGTTCGTCGCCGCGCTGCAGTTTCTCGACCTTGTTCTCGAAGCGGGCCTGAAGCTGTTCGATCGAGCGCTCGAACTCCTGACGGAAGCCCTCGAGGACTTCCATCTGCTGGTCGTTCTCGACACCGAACTGGCGCCACTGGCCTCGGGTGAACTTGTCGAGCATGGCCTCGTCGATCACCGCGCCGGCCTGGAAGCTCCTTCGGCCCGGCGATCGCCACCTGACCGATCAGAACTCCTTCAAACGGTCGTAAAGCCGCTTTCAAGGATCGCCCGCTCGTCGTCGCGGTCCTTGGCGAGCCGTTCGATATCGGCGCGCTCGATCGCCTGGGCGCGTTCGTCCTTGTCGACGCCGCGGCGCGAGAACACCCGCACCTCAACGACCGTCCCGGTGCCTCCCGGCGGCACCTTCAGCGAGGTGTCGCGCACGTCCGAGGCCTTCTCGCCGAAGATCGCCCGGAGCAGCTTTTCCTCCGGCGTCATCGGCGACTCGCCCTTCGGCGTGACCTTGCCGACCAGGATGTCACCCGGATTGACCTCGGCGCCGATATAGACGATGCCGGCTTCGTCGAGGTTCTTCAGGGCCTCCTCGCCGACATTGGGGATGTCGCGGGTGATCTCCTCCTGGCCGAGCTTGGTGTCCCGGGCCATGATCTCGAATTCCTCGATATGGATCGAGGTGAACACGTCGTCGCGGACGATGCGTTCGGAGATCAGGATCGAGTCCGAAGTTGTATCCGTCTCCACGGCATGAACGCGACCAGCACGTTCCGTCCGAGAGCCAGTTCGCCGAGCTCGGTCGACGGGCCGTCGGCGATGATGTCGCCGGCTTGAACCACATCGCCCACCGCAACCAGGGGACGCTGGTTGATGCAGGTGTTCTGGTTCGAGCGCTGGAACTTCAGCAGGCTGTAGATGTCGACATTCGACTGAGAGGTGACGTTCTGCTCGGTGGAGCGCACGACGATCCGCTGGGCATCCACCTGATCGATGATGCCGGAACGCCGGGCCATGATCGCCACACCGGAATCCCGCGCCACCGTGGATTCCATGCCGGTGCCCACATAGGGCGCCTCGGCGCGAACCAGCGGCACCGCCTGGCGCTGCATGTTCGAGCCCATGAGCGCACGGTTTGCGTCGTCATTCTCCAGGAACGGGATCAGCGCCGCGGCCACCGAAACAAGCTGTTTCGGCGAGACATCGATCAGGTCGATGTCGTCCGGGCGCGCGAGCCCGATATCGCCCTGCCGGCGCACCGGCACCAGGTCCTCGACAAAGCGGTTCTTGGCGTCGAGCTCGGCATTCGCCTGGGCCACGGTGTAGCGGCCCTCCTCCATCGCCGAGATATAGATCACCTCATCGGTGACCGCCCCGTTCTTGACCACCCGGTAGGGCGCCTCGATGAAGCCGTACTGGTTGACCCGGGCATAGGTCGCGAGCGAGTTGATCAGGCCGATATTCGGGCCTTCCGGCGTCTCGATCGGGCAGATCCGGCCGTAATGGGTCGGATGAACGTCGCGCACCTCGAAGCCGGCCCGCCTCGCGGGTGAGGCCGCCCGGACCAAGCGCCGAAAGCCGGCGCTTGTGGGTGATTTCGGACAGCGGGTTGGTCTGATCCATGAACTGCGAGGTTGGGAGGATCCGAAGAACTCCTGCACCGCCGCCGCCGCCGGCTTGGCGTTGATCAGGTCATGCGGCATCACGGTATCGATCTCGACCGAGCTCATGCGCTCGCGGATCGCCCGCTCCATGCGCAGCAGGCCGACACGGTATTGGTTTTCCATCAGCTCGCCGACGGACCGCACCCGGCGGTTGCCGAGATGGTCGATGTCGTCGATCTCGCCCTTGCCGTCCTTCAGCTCGGTGAGAATGCGCAGGATCTCAAGCACGTCCTGTTTGCGGAGCACGCGCTGGGTATCCGGCGTCTCCTGGCCGAGACGGGCGTTCATCTTCACCCGCCCGACCGCCGAAAGATCGTACCGCTCGGAGTCGAAGAACAGACCGTCGAAGAGCGCTTCCGCCGTCTCCAGGGTCGGCGGCTCGCCCGGGCGCATCACCCGGTAGATATCGATCAGCGCCTCTTCGCGGGTGGCGTTCTTGTCCGCCGCCAGGGTGTTGCGGATATAGGCACCGACATTCATGTGGTCGATTGACAGGATCGGCAGTTCGGCCACACCTGCTTCGATCAGCTTGCCGAGCAGATCCGCGTCGAGCTCCGCGCCGGCCTCGACCAGGACGATTCCGGTCGACTCGTCGATCAGGTCGGCGCCGACATACTGGCCGACCAAATCCTCGTTCGGCACGAAAATATCCTTGAGCCCCGCGTCCGCGAGCTTGCGGGTGGTGCGCGGTGTCATCTTGTCGCCGGCCGAGGCGACGACCTGGCCGGTATCCGCATCGACGAGATCGCTAATCAGTTTCTGGCCCCGCATGGCCTCGCCATCGAACGGCGCCCGCCACCCCTCGCCCTCACGGCGGTAGGTCGTCGACTCATAGAAGAAATCGAGAATTTCCTCGGCCGTCATGCCATAGACCTTGTTGCGGTCGGGCTCTTCCCCCGAGGCGTGACAATCGGCGAGATACTTCTCCGACCCCGCGCTCATCAGCGCCAGCAGCAGGGTGGTGGCCGGCAGCTTGCGGCGGCGGTCGATGCGGACATAGACGATATCCTTGGCATCGAACTCGAAATCCAGCCACGAGCCGCGATAGGGAATGACCCGGGCGCGAACAGATACTTGCCCGAGGAATGGGTCTGCCCTTGTCGTGATCGAAGAACACGCCGGGCGAGCGGTGCATCTGCGAGACGATGACCCGCTCGGTGCCGTTGATCACGAAGGTGCCGTTCATGGTCATGAGCGGCATGTCGCCCATGTAGACGTCCTGCTCCTTGATGTCGCGAATCGAGCGCGAGCCGGTCTCCTCATCGACATCCCAGACCACGAGCCGGAGCGTCACCTTCAAGGGCGCGGCGAAGGTCAGGCCACGCTGCTGGCATTCCTCGACGTCGTATTTCGGCGTCTCCAGTTCGTAGCGCACGAACTCGAGCATGGCGCGTTCAGAGAAATCCTTGATCGGAAAGACCGATTTGAAGACTTCCTGCAATCCGACGTCCTGGCGTTCCTCGGGCCGCACGTCCATCTGCAGGAAAAAGTCGTAGGAGCTCTTCTGCACCTCGATGAGGTTCGGCATCTGCGCCACTTCGTTGATACGCCCGAAGGTTTTGCGCACGCGCTTACGGCTGGTGAAGGATCCTACGGAGGAAATCGCCATGATCAGACCTCGTTTGCGTCAAGTGTAACACGGCCGAACCGTCGGCCGATGGCATTCGACACGCTCCCGGAGAATCCCGCTAAGGCGAGATCTCTTGAGAACGCCAAAAACCGCTCTCGCCGATGGCCGTCCCGTTGCGCTATTCCAACGGTCTCGGCCATCGGCCAGAACGGATGGTTCGGGCGACCGGCCGCCGCCGCGATACGGCGGCCGGTTCCCGAAAGGGTGACAGGCGCCAAGCCTACTTCAACTCAACGGTGGCGCCGGCTTCTTCCAACTGCTTCTTCAATGCGGCGGCCTCATCCTTCGAGGCGCCTTCCTTGACCGCCTTCGGAGCAGCCTCGACCAGGTCCTTGGCTTCCTTCAGGCCCAGACCGGTAATCGCGCGAACTTCCTTAATGACGTTGATCTTCTTATCACCGACCGCGGCGAGGATGACATCAAAGTCGGTCTTTTCCTCAGCGGCGGCACCACCGGCGTCACCACCACCAGCGGCAACCGGCATCGCCATCGCCATCGGCGCGGCGGCGGCGGCGGAAACGCCCCACTTCTCTTCGAGCAGCTTCGAAAGCTCGGCGGCCTCGAGCACGGTCAGATTCGACAGCTCGTCGACCAGTTTATTCAAATCAGCCATTTCTGTTTTCTCCACGTTTGAACGCTATGAACGTCGCTTGCTTGAGCGGCCGCACGGCTCACCCCTGTTGGCCACGCGCGGCAAACACCCGGGCGAGTTTCGTCCCCGGTGCCGGCATCACACGCGCCAGATTTTCGGCCGGCGCCGGAAGCACGCCCACGATCCGTGAGAGCGGTGCCTGCAGCAATCCAACCAATTTGGCTCGCAGTTCGTCGATCGAGGGAAGCTCGGAAAGCGTCTTCACCTCTGCTGGCGAGAGCACAGAGCCCCCGATAGCGCCCGCAACAATGCTGAACTTGTCGTTCTTGTTGGCGAACTCGACGGTAGCCTTGGCCGTTTTCACCGGATCCGGCGACGTCGCGATCGCCGTCGGCCCGGTAAATTGCGAATCAAGACCCTCGTACTGCGTGCCCTTCAGAGCGAGACGAGCTAGCCGATTTTTGGTCACTTTGTACCCGGTACCCGCCTCACGCATGGCCGCGCGGAGATCCTCGACCTCCGCTACCGACATGCCGACCTGCTTGGTGACCACGACAACCGCGGTCTCCGAGAAGGTCTTGTGAAGCGACGCGACCAGATCGACCTTTTCAGTTCGGTTCACTGATCATCTCCACTTCCTCGGATCCGCCCCGATGGCCGGGAACGGACCCCTTGCACACTCGCCACCGGCTACCGCCGATGGCACGGTTCGCCTGTCCAGAAGTTCAAACGGGATCCGGACAGAGAGTCCGGAAAATCCGTTCGTTCCCTTGTCTGCACGGGCCGTTCTCACATTTAAACCAGCGGCCTGGGCCACCGGCACCCGTGGTCTCGGACAGGTCGGTGCCGACCGAAGTCGGCGCCATCCGGCATATCGCGACGGATATGCCGAATTCCTTTGCCTTACGCGGTTGTCGCGCTCGGCAGGGCGGAGCTCTCTACGCCGACCCCGGGGCCATGCGTGGAACTTACCGCGACACGTTTGATGTAGGTGCCCTTGGCACCCGTCGGCTTGGCCTTCTGAACCGCGTCGACGAAGGCCGTCGCGTTCTCCAGCAGCTGCTCCTCGGAGAAGCTCGCCTTGCCGATCCCGCCATGGACGATACCGGCGCGCTCGACCCGGAATTCCACCTGGCCGGCCTTGGCGGCCTTGACGGCGCCGGCGACATCCGGGGTCACGGTGCCGAGCTTCGGGTTCGGCATCAGACCACGCGGGCCGAGCAGCTTACCCAAGCGACCGACGACCGCCATCATGTCCGGCGTCGCGATCACCCGGTCAAAATCCATCATGCCGCCCTGGATCGATTCCATCAGATCCTCGGCGCCGACGATATCCGCGCCGGCGCTTTTGGCCTCCTCGGCCTTGGCGTCCCGCGCGAAAACCGCAACCCGTACGGACTTGCCGGTCCCATGCGGCAGCGAGACCACGCCGCGCACCATCTGATCGGCGTGGCGGGGATCAACGCCGAGATTCATCGAGATCTCGACCGTCTGATCGAACTTGCCGCCCGCGGCCCGTTCCTTGACGACCTTGAGCGCCGCCGGCAGCTCGTAGGTCTTGTTCCTGTCGATGGACTTGTAGGCGTCGATCAGCTTCTTGCCTTTTTTTGCCATGGTCCGTTACCCCACCACTTCCACGCCCATGGAACGGGCGGAACCTTTGATCATCATCACCGCGCCATCCATGTCGACGGCGTTCAGATCCGGCATCTTGACCTCGGCGATTTCACGCGCCTGGGCGATCGTGATGCTGCCGACGATTTCCTTGCTCGGCGTCGACGTCCCCTTGGCGATGCCGCCGCCTTGCGGATCAGATAGGCCGCCGGCGGCGTCTTGGTGACGAACGAGAAGGTCCGGTCGCCATAGGCGGTGATCACCACCGGGATCGGCATGCCTTGTTCCAGGTTGCTCGTCGCGGCATTGAACGCCTTGCAGAATTCCATGATGTTCAGCCTGCGCTGTCCCAGCGCCGGCCCGACCGGCGGCGACGGGTTGGCCGCACCTGCCGGAATTTCGAGCTTGATGTAGCCCGCGATCTTCTTAGCCATTCAACTTACCCTTTCCTACGAGCCAGGTGGTGCGACCTTCCGGGATTTCGAAGGCATCTCCCACGTGGCCTGCCACCTTGCACTCTTTAAATCCCCCGACCGGCACCGTCGCAGACGGCCCCGGACGACGGTTCCTACATCTTTCGACCTGGCTGTATTCCAGATCGACCGGCGTCGACCGCCCGAAGATCGACACGGCGACCTTGAGGCGGGTCTTTCTTCGTCGACTTCTCGACATATCCGCTGAACGAGGCGAAGGGCCCGTCGGCGACCCGTACCTGCTCCCCGATCTCGTAGGTGATCCGCGGCTTCGGCCTTTCGACGCCTTCGGCCACCTGTTTAATCAGCCGGGTCGCCTCGGCCTCGGTGATCGGCACCGGCTTCGCTTTACCGCCGAGGAAGGACGCGACCTTCGGCTGATCCTGGACGAGATGCCAGCTCTGGTTGGTCATCTCCATCTTCACCAGGATATAGCCGGGAAAGAACTTACGCTCGGTGCTCACCTTGGCGCCGCGCCGCATTTCCACGACCTCCTCGGTGGGCACCAGGATCTCCTCGATCAGGTCTTCCATGTCATGGGCCTTGGCCTGCTCGCGGATGCTCTGCGCGACCTTCTTCTCAAAGCCGGAATAGACGTGAACCACATACCAACGCATGGCCATGCGCTCAGCCTCCCAATCCGAGGATTTTCTGCACGCCCCAGGAGAGTGCCAAATCCACCAGGAAAGAAGATCGCCGCCAGGAACACCATGATGAAGACCATCAGGGTTCCGATGCCGGTCTCCTTGCGGCTCGACCAGGATACCTTTGCCACCTCCTGGCGCACCTGGCGCACGAACTGGGCGGTGAAACTTTGGCCATGTCAAACCGTTCCGTTGTGCCGGGGCCTGCCCGGCGCGACCCCGTAATCTAGGGACGCGCGGCCCCGATGAAAAGGGGCCCGGTTGCCCGGGACCCGAATGATGGCAGGAGTGGCAGGGATCGAACCCGCAACCCCGGTTTTGGAGACCGGTGCTCTACCAATTGAGCTACACTCCTACACAACACCTGTCCGCCGGGCGGAAGCCTACTCGATGATCTTGGCGACGACGCCGGCACCGACGGTGCGGCCGCCCTCGCGGATGGCGAAGCGAAGACCCTCGTCCATCGCGATCGGCGCGATCAGGTTCACTCCATCGAGATGTTGTCGCCCGGCATCACCATCTCCGTGCCTTCCGGAAGCGCGACCGATCCCGTCACGTCCGTCGTCCGGAAGTAGAACTGCGGACGGTAGTTCGAGAAGAACGGCGTGTGACGGCCCCCTCGTCCTTCGTCAGGATATACGCCTCGCAGGTGAACTTCGTGTGCGGCTTGATCGAGCCCGGCGCCGCAACAACCTGGCCCCGCTCGACGTCCTCGCGACCGATACCGCGCAGCAGCAGGCCGACATTGTCACCCGCCTCGCCCTGATCCAGAAGCTTGCGGAACATCTCAACGCCCGTGCACACCGACTTCGACGTCTCCCGAAGACCCAGGATCTCGACGTTGTCGTTCACCTTGATCACGCCCGTCTCGACACGACCCGTCACGACCGTGCCCCGGCCCGAGATCGAGAACACGTCCTCGATCGGCATCAGGAACGGCTGGTCCTTCGGACGGTCCGGCTGCGGAATGTAGCTGTCGACAGCCTCCATCAGCTCAAGGATCGCCTTCTTGCCCGTCTCCTCGTTCGTGTCCTCGAGCGCCGCCAGGGCCGAGCCCTTGATGATCGGAATATCGTCGCCCGGGAAGTCGTAGGACGACAGCAGCTCGCGAACCTCAAGCTCCACAAGCTCAAGCAGCTCCTCGTCGTCGACCTGGTCGACCTTGTTCAGAAACACCACCAGGGCCGGAACACCAACCTGGCGCGCCAGCAGAATGTGCTCCCGCGTCTGCGGCATCGGGCCGTCCGCCGCCGACACAACCAGGATGCCCCCGTCCATCTGCGCCGCGCCTGTGATCATGTTCTTCACGTAGTCCGCGTGACCAGGGCAGTCCACATGCGCGTAGTGACGCGCCGACGTCTCGTACTCCACATGCGCCGTCGAAATCGTGATGCCCCGCGCCTTCTCCTCAGGCGCCTTGTCGATCTGGTCATACGCCGTGTACGACGCACCACCCGTCTCAGCCAATACCTTCGTGATCGCCGCCGTCAGGCTCGTCTTGCCGTGGTCAACATGGCCAATCGTGCCAATGTTGCAGTGCGGCTTGTTTCGCTCGAACTTCGCCTTCGCCATCGTCATTCCCATCCGGGCCAAATCAATACAACGGAACCTACCCAGGTTTCCCGTAACCAGGGCCGTTCCAGCGGCGCATCCCGCCTCGGCCAATACCGGCGGACGGGCGCGATGGAGCGGGTGAAGGAATCGAACCCTCGTATTCAGCTTGGAAGGCTGCTGCTCTACCATTGAGCTACACCCGCCCAGCCACGTCGCGCCTTGCGCCTTTCAGCCGCCCGGAAACCGGACCGGCCTTGGCCAATTCTTACGCCTCGCGCCGTGGGATTGGACCCCGCGTTGCGAGACCTGTTGGTGGTGGGGGTTGATTCAGACCAACGTAGGCATAGCCAACGGGTTTACAGCCCGTCCCCTTTAGCCGCTCGGGCACCCCACCGATCACCCTCGCAACACCCGGCGCCGCGCTAAGGGCGGCACAACGCTCGGAGGCTTTCGAAGGAGTGCGCAATATGGAGAAACCAAACCGTTTGTCAACGTGAAAATCCCCGCCTCCGCGGGTCCCTGGGACAGTGGACGGGCCGCCGCTCGCCAGTCGGGTCGAAATTCAAGCTGCTCAACTTGTTAGGGAACGTGCATGATGGGAGAAACCGGTCCGGCAACCAGGGAGTGGACCATGCGTCACGGCCATCGGCCGCAGACATCGGAGCGGAGTCGGGGCAAGCGGGGCGGAACCCCGCCGGAACGCCCCCGGCCCGCCGAAAAAGACACGCCGCCGCCCCGTCCCTCCCCGATCCATGCCGGGCCGGGCAAGGTCGTCCTATGGGGCCGGCACGCGGTCCGGGCCGCCCTCGCCAATCCAGACCGGGAAATCCTGTCGCTGCACCTTGCGGGCGGGGCCGAGGCTGCCGATGCCGAAATCCTCGCCGCCCTGCCGCCGCAAAGACGGGCGCGCCTTCCCGGCCCGGTCAAGCTGGATGGCCGTGACCTTGCGGAACTGGTTCCTTCCGAGGCGGTTCACCAGGGGTTCGTCGCGGTCGTCCGCCCGCTGCCGGGGATCGGCATTGAGGACCTGGCCGATCGGATCGACGCCGGGACGCACGGCGTGCTGGTGGTCTTGGACCAGGTGACCGATCCGCACAATGTCGGCGCAGTGCTGCGCTCGGCCGCGGCATTCGGCGCCGCCGGCGTCATCATGCAAAGCCGACATGCGCCACCGGCCGACGGCGTGTTGGCGAAAGCCGCCTCGGGGGCCCTGGAACGGGTCCCCATCGCCGAAGTCACCAATATCGCGAGAGCGCTCGATGCCTTGAAGGCGCGCGGGGTCTGGTGCGTCGGCCTCAGCGGGGACAGCGAGTTTACAATCGACCGGGCCCGGCTGGACGGCAAGATCGCCCTTGTCCTTGGCGCCGAGGGACCCGGTTTGCGCCGGCTCACGCGGGAGAGGTGCGACATGATCGTGCGTCTGCCCACGATCGAGGATTTCGGCACGCTCAACATTTCCAACGCGGCGGCAATCGCCCTGTATGAAGTACGCCGAGCCGCCGACGCGCGGCGACCGTGACCACCTCAACCGATCCCGGACAGCGTTGTCTCGGCACTTCTTTCGCGCGCTACCTGCGTGTTATGGTTGGCCAATGAGCCTCGCCAGGGGGCCGAACGCGGGAGCGCCGGATGGCGGAGCAAGAGAACCTTAGAAATTCCCATTTTCAAGGCGGCGGTCTGCGAGGAGATCGCGGATCTGTACCGCCCCAGCGGCCGGCGCGCGCTCGGCGTCGCCGCCGGCTCCTATATGCGGCAACTGCGCCTGACGCCGATCGAATTGCTGCATCTGCCCCGCCAGCAGCTCGCCTTCAACGATGCGGGCACGATGCTGGCCCAGGCCGCGCAGAAGGCGGCGGGCGCCCAGGTCCGCGGGACCGGTATAAGCGTCAATCAGCGGATGCGCGTGCTCTATGCGCTCGCCGACGAGGTCCGCGCGCAGACCCGCGCTTTCCACGAGGAGCATGAACCGGTACCGGCGAGCCGGGCGAAGATCACCGAACTTTTGGGCCACGTCGATGGCGAGAGGGTTGCGGCTCGTTCCTTCCGCATCTTCATCAGCCTCACGCTCGCCATCGACGGAAAGGCCGGCTGGGGCGAGAAGTTCGACATTCTCGCGGAACTTTCCGAGGGGATCGCCGGGCTCGAGACCTTCCAGAATTTCGACGCGCTGATCGGCGAGATGCTGCGGGCGCCCGAGGGGTTCGCGGAAATCCTCGGCGAAATCGAACTCGCGGGTGATAAGATCTCCGCCCTTCTCGCCTTATATCAGGGCACCGCAGGGGTTGATCAGGCGCCGGCGAGCCCCGAACGCGCCCGGCGGCTCTATGACCTCGCAAACCGGGATCCGATGCCGGAAACCCGCCACGCCCTGCTCGACCATGCGCTGCATACGTTGCGTTCCAACGCACCGCTCACCCGGCAGGCGGTCGGCGGTGAGCTTGCCCATCTGCTCGAGCTCACCGGGAAACTGCGCGATGGCGACGACTTTCTCGGTGGCCCGGCGACGGCCGCGATGATCGAGCGCCGCGAACTGCGTCTGATCAGTGATCAGACAATTGATCTCTTGATGGCCGATGCCAAGTCGCACGGTTCCAAGCTGTTGCGCGCCTTCGTCATGCACGAACAGGTCCTCGGCGAGAAGACCCGCCGCTATCTGGAGGAGTACGTTGCCTCGCTGATGCGCGAGGAGCAGGTCGGAGAGAAGATCGCCGAGGCCGCCGGAGACCTGGAAGCGCATGTCGAGATCCTCGGCAAGCTGAACCGCGCGGCGGTCCGATCGACCATGGCCGAACGCACGGCGGACCGGTTCGCGCAGCAGTTCGAGAAGCTGCAAGCGGCCCTTGTGGAAAGCTCGAAATTCTTTGATACCGTGGCGCGCACGCGCGGCAATGTCGGCGCGACCGCCACCGCCCTGCTCGATATGCTCGCCAACCGGACCTTCGCGCGCGGCGCCATGACCAAGGCGGCCCGCGCCTATGCCCATGCCCTGATGAAGCAACCGAGCTTCATGGCTAGATATCTAGAGAGTTGCCCGGACGAGGCGGCCCGTAAGGCCAAGCTGCGGGACCTCGAAAAACTGATCGTCGCCTCCGGCCTCGACTGATCGGTGCCGCGGGCCGAAGCCAGCCGGACACGAGCTCGGTCATTGACACCAGCCCCGCTCCTATACCCATGCCATCACGGCGCCGGTTTGTAGCTCAGCTGGTAGAGCATCTGATTTGTAATCAGAGGGTCGGGGTTCGGAGTCCTCAACCGGCACCAATTACTAATTGATTTTCAATGATTTATAATAATTTGATTCTTCAACATGTTTTAGATCTACTAATCAGTAGGCGCATAGTAGACACTAGAAATCGCGCAGTGCGTTCTCGGAGGATTTGGTGGCCAAACAGAAAGTCGCTGGTGCCAACTTTGGCCAGACTGGCCGGGGCTTCAAGTTGCGGGCACATTCTCGGCGTTCGGGGAAGCCCTGCAAGAACCCTGCGGTTACTGAAAAAACGGTGCCGGATACACGGGGGCGCAAAAGGTTCCGGAAGCTCCGCGTGGCCAGCGAAATGGGGCTTGGAACACGGCTCGTATTCGCAGCAAGGGCGCGAGTGGCGTGTCATGTGGAAAATTATCAAACACCACTTTGTAGATCCATCGCAGCGAAGTTTTGGAGCTTAACGTTCGGTTAAGTGCTGGGACGACTGACAATCCGCCTACATGGGATTGTTCAAAACCTGACGCAGGCGGCGCCTCAGCCTGCATGGTCGGTTGCTATTGCGGCCTCCCGCACACGTGTTCCATCCCAGGAGATTGGGTTGATAATGCGTGAATAACAGCAGGTCTGCGTTACCTTTATCCGAGCCCTGAGCGCGGGCGTTTATTGTTGCTGGTGGCGCGGGCGCTAAATATACGTCTTCGTTACTTGCAGCGACCGAGTTTGGGCTCCGTTCCATGGGGCCGTATTCCATGGAAGCCGCCCTCACTTCGTTTCTCCTATGCTACCGCCTTGTCAGATCGCAAGTTTTGCCTGTTTTTCCTCGAAGCCGTCGTGGTTTTTCGCTTGACAAGCCTAGCTACTCTGGTCTACCTGAGCGGGGCTTTGATTCCAGAGTGACGTTGCCCATTATATGGCCACAGGTCGCGCAAGCATGTATCGACACTCCCGAACCTCAACGCTGCTACCACAACGGCAGTCCAGGCATTTGGCCCCGATTACCTTCGGTCACTGGCGCTTGACGTGCTGCGCGCCCAGTTCTTCAAGGAGCGGATTAGTCTTTCGCATGATCTAACCTCCCAGCTTTACGCAGCGTCATCCCGTGTGCCTCGACCTTATCGACCGAGCTCTCGCGTGCCGCTGTCATCAGATTATGGCGGACGGCCTATCGAAACGCATGCGGGTCGGAACGTGACCAGCGATGGCAATCGCCCGCGCCCCCATTTCAAATCCATATCCCGAACGATCCGGTTCACAGCCCTCGACCGCCGCCGCGAACCGATCATCCGTTTCCGTGCCTCGCCAGGCGCGTAAGTCCATGAACGCGGCCTGCCGTCTGTGCCTCTTTCGTCCGTCGCGGCACAGCCTTATCCCCAGCCCCTTCCCATGTGCGGGACGGGACACTGGGACCGTGCTGGGACAGCCGGGACAACCTATAGGGTGTTGTCCTGTCCTGTCCCGGCTGGCAAATGGTCCCTAAAAATTGCCCCATTACTGTCTCGCTGCTGTCCTGCTCGGTCAAGTTCTTGTTTATGTACAATCAAAAATTTCTTATTGTCCAAGCCGGTATAGCGCGAAAAATACTTAAGTTCTCCCAAATTGTCCTGTCTTTGTCCCGCTTCCGGGCATAAAACCACCTGCGGGCTTGCTCGACGGGACACTAATCGTCAGGAACCCCTGGATCCCGCCTCAAGATCCCATATTCGGGGCTGCGAGCGACGGGGCTGACTGAGTTCAGACATTCTCTAAAATTTGCTTCCTAACATCTTTCGTTATCGGTACTGACGTTCGTGTATCGCGCTGAGCAGCGAACCCAGTGGTATAGTCTGACGTCAGCGTTCGTGGACGGATTGAGGGTATTCAAGGGAGGATTTCTGGCTCCAATGCAGTGACCGAAGGGAACGAAGATGAGACAGAAATCCTCCTTACGAAAAGCAACCGTATTCCTGGTCCGTATGGACGTCGACGTCAGACACGGGATCATCCGGCGACCGCCGTCGACGCCAT
Source organism: Alphaproteobacteria bacterium (assembly GCA_038146985.1). GTDB lineage: Bacteria > Pseudomonadota > Alphaproteobacteria > Thalassobaculales > Thalassobaculaceae > JADHLJ01. The sequence continues at coordinate 172,194 of JAYQSQ010000016.1, read as the reverse complement.
GGCGGCGCGCCGGATGGCCATTCCTGCATTTGAAGACGCGGCCGCGCCATAGCCGACGGGACCAACGCGAACGTGGACTCAGGCCTTGATTGGTAGAAACACTCAGTATGGTGTGTGTGTATTGTCGTTAAAAATATCGCAAGATTAGAACGTCTTAGTCAGCGCGACTGTTGTGCATCTTCGTATATGTATATGCGGCAAAATTCCGGGGCGCGGCAGCGGCGGAGAACACGGCATCACTGGACCGCATTGCGGATCACTGGCGCGCCCGGTACCGGCCGAAGATGTGTTGGCGGCGTACAAAATTATGTGTTTTCGCGGATAACTTAGAGCACGTAAAGAGAGTAATGGACGCGACTGATCTGGCTTAATTTCACCAAGTATTTCTCAACCTATTGAGCTGAAGAGTTTTCGAGGCGCTATATCGATTTGGTGAAGCTTACGCTCCGCCCCGTGCCCATGAGGATGGATTTCTGGGGCCAGTTGTATTTGGGCACGTTTGGGATCACTTTGTCAGTGACTTCATTCGGCGCAATGGATATTGGGAGCCTGAGGTCCAGGCGACCATCCGGCAATTTGGTAAGGCCTGACGACGTCGTCATCGGATGTCGGAGCCAACATCGGCAGCCACGCGGCGCTCATGGCGCTCCTCGTCGGTCCCGGTGGCATGGTTCATGCGTTCGAGCCGGTGTCATATAATCTTGCTGCGCTGCGTCGCATGATCCCAGCTAACGGCTTCACCTAACATCATCCTTCATCCGGTCGCCGTGTCGAGTGCGGAGGGATTGGTCCAGTTGAACGTTCATGCCTCCAATTCCGGGGAACTCGGCATCGGCCAATCCCGGCCAGGATGCAAACGACGCCGAATACGTACGGGCCGTGCGGCTGGGATTGACCACCTCCTTCCCAAGCTTGACCGCGCCCGATTTCATCAAAATTGACGTTGAGGGGCACGTGAACACCACGTGCCTGCCGCCGCGCTGCGGCATTGATCAGCGCTTTCGGCCCTATTCGTCCGATGGAATGGCTCCGGCGAACCTGCGCCAGCGCGCGTGAGCTGATCCGGTGAAATTCGCTGGACGACCTCATCGGAGTGGGGCTGCGGGTGTCGGTCGTCGGCAATTCGCGGACCTTCGGGACCGGCGCGGAGGTTGTCGACTACATCGAAAACGCACGCTCCGTTCATGGACATTGTGGCTGAGCGTCCACGGATTTTAGTCGAGCGTGACTGATGTTGAGATCGTAATTTCAAGATGACGGGGGAAACGCGGCAAATGACTGAGCGGCCAATTGATGCCTCTGCCATCGGCGAGATCATCCAGCGACGTTTCGGGTTGATATCGCGGTCGAGAAGAGTTCGATTGCGCGTTGGTACGAGCCGCACTGCTCCGAACCGAACGTCAATTACCTCCCTTCAAGAGATCATAAGGCCGGGAGACGTGTGTGTTTTGACGTCGGGGCCTCGCTGGCGGCCTTCGGTCATCATGTCGCGGCTGGCGGGGCTAAAAGGTTCTGTTATCTCATTTGGGGCGAACAATGAGGTGACATTGGGAAAGTGGTCCGTTTGATGAGTTAGCTTTCCAGCGAACTTTCCGAGGAAGGAGGTTCGCGATGAAGCGGAACAGATACTCGGTCGAGCAGATCGTGGCGGTGCTGAAGCAGGCGGTGGAGCTGGGCCTGTCGGCTGCCGAACTGACCCGGCGTGTGGGGATCAGCGAGCAGACATTTTACCTCTATGGACGGCTCTCCCGTTGCAAGGTGATTTCCTGATCTGAACGGCGTGGGTCAGTTGCAAACATCTATCCGGCATCGTCGGGCTCTTGATCCGGCGTGCCCAAACGGGGAATCCGCGCGCACCTGCCTCTACAGCTGGTAGGCCTCTTTACCCCTGATAAAAGTCAGGCTCCTTTGGCGCGCCTGGTCCGACCTGTGCCACCATTTCTCCATCGTCTCGCAACTGTGCGGGCCTTCAGCCAGTCGCGTGGTAACACTCGCCACTTCGGAAGCACGGCCCAGATTATCCGCGTTCTGTTGGCGACCGCGACCGGCCCGGTTGTAGCCACGCCGCTGGTGAAGTTGGTTGACCCAGGTATTGAAGGGGTCGGTCTTTCTGGCCGCCGTGCGGCACGACGGCGCGAGCGCCATGCACCAGTAGAGATTCTGCAGATGCTGGCTGCCACGTTTTGAGATGCCGAGCAGGACCGTGCGATCACCGCCTTTTCGAGGCCAAGGGCGGCACCAAGCCGACCCAGGCGGAGAGATGCTGAGCCGTTTTGGAACTCGGAACTAATGCTGATCGCGGCGATGATGGCGGTGGCGGCCTCGACCCACTCCCTTGATCTTGGCGATCCGCTGGCAACTTCTCGTTCGATCGAAAGACCTGGTCGATTCGTCGAAGGACACGTCGGTCAAGATCAACAAAGATCGCAGTTCGTTGATTGCTTCGAGCAAGCGGTGTCAGTTCGTTGTCGATGCTTCTATGAGGATCTCCGGGATCATCCGCCTTGCGTGCGGTGATGCTCTTAGGGAAAGCAAAACCGCGATCCAACAAGAGGCCCCGGATCTGGCTGACCACGGCGGTGCGATGATTGACCATGCGTTGACGGGCTCCGATGCAAGGCCTGAATATCCCGTTGCTCGACCGTCTTTGTCGGCACGAACCGCATGTGTGCCTGGCGCGCGGCGGTACAGATCGCCTCGGCGTCATTGCCGTCATTCTGACGTCGCACGAAAGGCTTCACGTATTGCGGGGCTGATGATCCGACCTGTGGCCTACCGTCTCGAACTTGCGCTGCCAGAAGAAGGCGCCGGTACAGGCTTCGATGGCGATCGTGCATGGTTCAATCTGCGTAATCACTCTGCATCAGCTGGTCAGTGCATCACCCGGCGTCAGCTTCAACTCGACGCGGCCGTTACGGTTCACGCCATGCAACTGGAATACGGTCTTGGCAATGTCGATGCCGAGGGTCTCGATGGTCATTGGCTTTCCTTCTCGGTTCGTACAGGCTCTCAGCCTGAGCGGTGGGAGGGAGAGCCGTCCATCCCCATCAGGTGGTACGACTGATACCGAGCTTTGGCCGTGCCGGTTTGAAGGATCGCACCAGTGGCCCTGGCCGGGTGTGGAACTGCAATCCTGACGAGGTCCGCCGCCAGATTATAGCGCTGGTTTCCTGGAGTGCCCGGAGCTATCGCCGAACTGGCGGTACGGTTTTACCGACACGCGCAGCTACTTCTGTCTCCGAGGCATCGGTCTACCGCTTGCTGAAGGCGCGACCTGATCACCAGCCCGTCCTTCTTCGTGGTCATTGGCGCGGCGGATGAGTTCCGCGATAAGACCACCGCGCCCAATCATTCTGCAGACTGACTTCACTTACCTGAAGGTGATTGGCTGGGGTTGGTTTTATCTGTCGACCATCCTGGACGACTATTCACGCTTACGTGGTCACCTGGAAGCTCACCACCATGCGGGCGCGCGAGCGATGTCACCGACACGCCAATCTGGCGCTGCGCCCTGGCTGCGACAAGGCTGAGGTCACCACAAAACCCCGGCTGCTAAGCGACAACGGCTGCCTTACATCGCCGGCGATCTCGCCGACTGGCTGGGCGAGCGGGCATGGGCCATGTCCGCGCACCTAACCATCCCCAGACCCAGGGTAAGATCGAGTGCTGGGTACCTAGACCTTGAAGAACCGGATCCTGCTGGAAACTACTTCTGCAGGGCGATCTGGAGCGGCAGATCGAGGCCTTCGTCTCCTATTCACAACAACCACCGGTACCATGAGAGCTCCTGGTAATCTCACGCTGCCGACGCTGCCCACGGCCGAGATCAGCCATCATCGGTAGGCTGATGCATCAAGCAAGACACCATGAAACGACGCTTGGCACATGCGCCGGGCGGCATAGCATCAACAAAACAGGAGCTAGAGCCTGTTGCGCGAATTGCTCCTCATGTCCCATTTAATCTGACGACGGACAGGTCGGCTCGTGGCGGACATGATCGAAGCTTTGCACGCGGTGTGGCGGCTGGTGGATATCGTCGGGTTCTCCTGGGAGAACGGCTACACTTGGAAGCTTCAATGCACGGCCCAGGGATGGGCTGCTTAACGGGGAGATCTTCTACAGCCTCATGAGGCCCAGTGATCATCGAAGCCCGGCGACGTCACTTCACAACACGGTTCCCACACAGCAGCTTGGGCTATCGACCGCCGGCTCCGGAAACGATCATCCCTTGGCGATGGACATGCCTGGGGGCGGTGATGACGGACATGGGCGCGCTTCTCGGCCAGGCTCCGCACCGCGGTGCCCCCTTTAGGAATTCGAGCTCGAGCGCCTGCTTGCAGACAAGTCGCTCGAGCGCGGCGATCCGGGCTTCGTATTCCTGAGCCCTGTCGGCGGCATGGGCATCCTCGTCAAACGCCCCCGCCTCGTACTTGTCCACCCAGATCCGGATCAGGTTGCGAGAGAGGTCGTGGCGCTTCGCCAGACCGTAGAGCGCTTCGCCGCCCAGGAATTCCTGAACGATAAGACGCTTGAAATCGATGCTGGGGGTTCGGTGTCTTGCCATGGGCTTTCGTCCTTCAAAAGCCCGGCACCCCGGTCAAATTAATTCAAGCCTGATGTCCGGCCCGATGGGCCCACTCCACCTCACGACGGGACCAAACACCTCGACAACAGACCGCAAAATAATTTTCGTATCGAATATCCAGACTTACTTTTCCGTCATGATCCATTCCCCACCCCAATCCTCGGGGGGTGGCGTTTCCATAAAGGCGCGGCACCGCTCTAAATAGAGCGTCGACGGCTTGTCCTTGGCGTTGGCGGAAAGCGCCTTCTCAAACGAATCTATGGCCCGGGTGAACTCCCGCGAACGGTAGAGTTTCAAACCGTCGTGGAAGTAGCCGATGGTCGACATCCGATTGGGAAAGGTCGCCTCGTCGTGGAAATCGAGCACCTCGAAGATGCCGACCGGTTGGGTTTTGCCCTTGACCACGATGCGATCGAGGTCGCGCAGCATGTAGACGCCGCGGACCCGGTCCTTTGTGAACTCCGAGATGATCATCTGCGCGCCGTAGGTCTTGCAGGCGCCTTCCAGCCGGGACGCGAGGTTCACGCCGTCGCCGATCATTGTGAAGTCCATGCGCTTCGAGCTGCCGATGTTGCCGGTCACCACGGTGTCGGTGTTGAGGCCGATGCCCATGTTGACGGCCATGAGCCCATTGGCCACGCGTCGGGTATTCCAGGTCCGGAGTTCAGAGATCATGTCGACCCCCGCCTGGACGGCGTGGTCAACGGCATCCCGGGTCGGCAGCGGCACGCCGAAACCGGCCATGATCGCGTCGCCGATGAACTTGTCGAGCATGCCGCCCTTGTCGGTGATGCAGCCGACCATGATCTCGAAATATTCGTTCAGCAGCTCCACTGTCCCCTGGGCGCCGAGCGCCTCGGTCAGCGTGGTAAAGGCGCGGATGTCGGAGAACAGGATGGTCGCTTCGCTAGTCTGCCCGCCGAGCATCGTCAGGCCATCCTTGTCGTCGAGCAGCTGAGTGGCCAGCGCCGGGTCCATGTAGCGTGACATGGTAGCCCGGACGCGCTTTTCGTTGGAGATGTCCTCGACAACGACCAGGACGCCGATTATCTCGCCCTGGCCCGACGTCAACGGCTGTAGCGACAGGTTGGCCGAGATGCTGCCTCCAGCGGTCATCACCGTCGCGTCCGGCAGCGTCTGCTCCGAGACTTCGTCGCGCACCTTCTCCATTAGCGTGGTCAGCCAATTGTTGTCGGCGCCGAACAGCTCCTCTGCGGGTTTGCCGAGCTGCTCCGATTGCTTGACCGATAGGATGCGTTCGGCGGCGGCGTTGATGCTCTTCACGTGGCCCATATCGTCGAAGGTGATCACGCCATTCGACATGCTCTGCAGCATCGAGTCGGTGTAGTTCTTCATCGACCGGATCTCGCCGAACAGTTTGGCGTTCTCGAGGCCGACGGAGATCTGCGCGGTGAACGCCTGGATTAGGTTTTCGTCCTCCGCCGTGAAGGGGCCGCCGATCTTGTTCAGCACCTGGGTCACGCCGATTCTGTTGCCGTCCTTGTTCTGGATCGGCACGCACAGGATGGAGCGGGTGAAGAAGCCGGTCTTCTTGTCGAAGGCCGGATTGAACCGGAGGTCGGCATAGGCGTGCGGGATATTCACGCTCAGTCCGCTCTTGAACACGGCGCCGGCGATACCGAGGTGGTTCGGCAACCGGATCTCCTCCGCGCCGAGCCCCGCTCCGACCAGCGAGAACAGTTCGTTCGTGCGCTCATCATTGAGGAAGATGGTGGCGCGCTCGGCCCTAAGCATTTTCGTCGACGCGTCGACCACGAGACCGAGCAGCTTGCTGAGTTCTAGTTCGGTGGTCAGCTTCGAGACGAGATTCGTGAATTCGATCTCGCGGTGCTTGGCCACCTCCATGCGCTCGATCAAGTTGAAGGCGTACAGCGTAGCCGCGCACTGGGCCGCGATCTCGCCGAGGACGTCGGCGTCGCGCTGGCCGAAGCGGCCAGCCTTCCGGTTTAGAACCTGAAGCGCGCCTATCACCGTGTCGCCCATGGCGCGGATCGGTACGCAGGCGATACAGGTGGTGGTGAACCCTGTCTGCTCGTCGACTTGGCGCTCGAAGCGCTCGTCCTGGTAAGGGTTGTTGACGATCTGCGCCTCGCCGTTGGTGAAGACATATCCGACGATGCCGGCGCTCTCATGGAGCCTGATCTCGCGCTGGAGCTTGCCGACGAACGCCCGCGTGTAGAGCTGGCGCGCCTCCGGATCGTGAAGGAAGAGGCTACCCCGCTCTGAGTTGGTGAGCCGGCAGGCCAACTTGATCACGTACTCTAGAATGTCATCGAAGGTGGTGAAGCGGGAGAGCGCCTGGGCGACCTTGTCCAGTCGCGGCGATGTGCTCTCGACTTCTTGGGCGTCTGCCTGGGCCGTAGCGTTAGCCTGCGCCTTGCCTGTGGCGGCGCCCTTTTTTGCGGCCGCGCCGGACTTGGACTTACCGTCGGTCCGACCGGTCCTTGCACGCCTGCCACTATTGTGGCTGGCCTCCAGCTTCATCTCCTTGGTCATCCCGATCCCCCTCGTTCTCCGGCCATTTCATCGCGCATCGCGACGATCATCTGCTGAAGCGTCGCCCGTTCGGCCGCGAAAGCGGAGTGGTCGGTCTCCGCCCTGTTCATGCTGGTAATGCGTTCGGCCTCGAGTGCGTCGCGCAAGGACGAAATGGCGTCGCGCATCTCGCGGAGATCGGCGGCGGACTCGGCGCGGGTGAGTTCAAGCCGGCTGTCGGCGTCGGCACGGACCTGGTCGAGGGTGTCCCGGAGCGCCTGCATGGCCGCTTCCATGGCGCGGCGCTGGCCGTCGGCCTCGGCGCGGGCGAGTTCAAGCCGGCTGTCGGCGTCGGCACGGACCTGGTCGAGGGTGTCCCGGAGCGCCTGCATGGCCGCTTCCATGGCGCGGCGCTGGCCGTCGGCCTCGGCGCGAACGCGTTCGACGCGGCTGTCGGCGTCGGCACGGACCTGGTCGAGGGTGTCCCGGAGCGCCTGCATGGCCGCTTCCATGGCGCGGCGCTGGCCGTCGGCCTCGGCGCGAACGCGTTCGACGCGGGAGTCGGCGTCGGCTCGCGCCTGTTCGAGCGTGTCGCGGAGCGCCTGGATGAGCTGCAGGTCCCCTTTCCTGGGAGCCAGTCCGATGGCCTGCACTTCGTTCGGTTTGCGCCTTCGCTCGCCATTGCGCGAATTCCCCGTGACCTGCCAGGCATTGGAATGGTCCACCTGTCATGAGAGAATCAGGCGGTTGCGATCGCCCTGATGCGCGGTCGGAGCGTAGCGTATGCCGACGGATCGGGGCGAGCAAGATTGCCTGGGCGCCGGTGGTCGATACCGAGCGCGGGAATGCGGTCGTTTGGTGTTGCAGTGATGCCTCCATCGCTCAATGAGGATCCGCTTCGGCGAGTGTGAAGATCTCCGTGTTAAGCAGCTCTTCCCTGAGTTTGCCATTGAACGACTCGTTATACCCGTTCTCCCAGGGGAGCCTGGCTCGATGTACAAGGTCTTCACGCCAACCTTGGCGAGCCACTCGCGAACAGCAGTGGCGACGAACTGGCCCATTGTCGGATCTGATGTGATCCGGCGGTCCGTGCTCCGGTGAAGATCGGTCAGACACGCCAATACGTCCTCGCTTAAGCCTCTGTGCCGTGGGCAGGGCCAGGCATTCCTGGTGGTTCGATCGACTTACGCCGCGCCACGGGCGCGATTGCCTCACCATCGATAACCGTCAAGACATTTAATGTTCTGCCGTCGTGAGTTTGATCCTGCACGAAGTCGTAGCTCCAGACATGACGTGGCCAGCTTTGGTTCGAGACGGATACATGACCTATCGTTCAGCCAGAGACGGCTGCGCGGTTGTTTCTGGGGAACTGTTCGGTGCGGCACTCGACCAATGGCGCTTGCGCCTCACCCCCTCCCGCTTCCAGATCCGTTCGATCCGGAGACATGCCGACCTTCCAGCCTTGCATGGCCAGTAGGGCCCACACCTCGTCGATAGCCGTATCGGCCGTACTCGGATGCCGGTTCGATGATCGCCCTGGTGAGACATCCTCGTCCGCAATGGCCTTTGGCTTTGAGGCCCCATCTGAATCTGGTCCACCGTTATGGTTAGTAAACGGAGGACACGAGATGGCGAACAAGCGACACAAACCGGAAGAGATTGTCCAGAAGCTGAGGCAAGTTGATGTGCTTGTTGGGCAAGGGGCTGTAATGGGTTGATGCGATCCGTGAGGTAGGGATAACCGAGCAGACATACTATCGATGGCGCAAGCAATATGGCGGGCATGGGGACTGGAACAGCCGAAGGAGCTGAAGCGGCTGCAGAAAGAGAATGAGCGTCTGCGCAAGGCGGTGTCTGGACCTGACGCTGACAAGCTCATTTTGGATGAGGCCAGAGGGGACTCAAAGGGCAGCGCCAGCAAACTTGAGCCCCGCCCGTCGGCGAGCCTGCATCGATCTTATCCGCAGTGAGATGGAGGTACCGGAGCGCCGGATCTGCCGTGTGTTGGCAACATCGATCCACAAAGACATCGGCCACGCGGCCGGGGAAGACGAAGATCGGCTCGTGGCGGACATGATCGAGCTTAAACGACAGCATGGCAGCTCAATTGTTGTGATCCAAAGTCGATGTGACTGATGTTCCTGGAGATTTCAGTGACACTTGATAAGAGCCAAAAATTGCGGCGATGATGGCTCCAACTGCCACTGCGATTTGAAAATAGAATTCTGCTGTCTCAATAGACATTAGATTCTAGTGCCACTGATTGGCACCTACTATAATACATTTGTGAGAATGGCTCGCGACAAATTTGTTCAAGCTGGGTTTCGCTCTGCTGAGGTTGGGAAAACCTGACCTTCAGATATCGTTGTCGCTTTCCTCAGAGCGCTCTCTTCCGCCCCTAGGCGGGACGGCGCCTGTCTTGAATTGGTATTCAGACGATGCCGAAGATCACCCTCCAGCAGCTTGAAGCCCACCTTTGGGAATCCGCCAACATTCTCAGGGGCCTATCGATGCCGCCGACTACAAGCACTACATCTTCGGTCTGCTCTTCATAAGGCCTGTGCGACGTGTGGGAGGAGGGAGTTCGAAGAGCGAATGGCGGTCTATGGCGACAAGGGAGATGGCAGCCGACCCGGACGAACACCGCTTCGACATCCCGACTGGCCACTGAAGGACGTCCGCAAGCACGCCACCAACATTGGCGAGCTGGTTGAACCAAGCCTTCCAGGCGATCGAAGACGCGAACACCCGACTCAGGAGTGTGTTCCAGACGTCGATTTCAACAATGGGCGAGCGGTTCCCCAGACGCGATGCTAGAGCGGTTGCTGCAGCACTTCGAGACCTACCGCTCGCGCAACGCCGACGTCGAAGCTGGACATCTTGGGCAACGCCTACGAGTACCTGATCACACCTGCCGACGACAGCGGCAAGAAGGGCGGCGAGTTCTACACGCTAAGCAGGTGGTGCGTATGATGGTGGCGTGCCTGCAGCCAGAGCCGGGCATGAGCATCTATGACCCGACCGCGGCTCCGGCGGCATGCTCCTGACCGCCCAACAGCACGTCAAGGACCAGGGCCAGGACCCGAAGTCGCTCAGCCTTTTACGCACAGGAGAAGAATTCCAACACCCGGCGATCTGCCAGATGAACCTGTTCTCGCATCAACACGACGATGCCTTCGTCGAACGGGCAGACACGCTGAATCCCAGGCACCTGGTGGCGACGGCACCAAGGCGCTCAGGACCTTCGACCGGGTACTGGCCAATCCGCCATTCTCGCTGAAGAGCTGGGGGTACGATACCTGGTTCAAGGGTGACTCCGTTCGGGCGCGACACCTATGGCCGCCCGCCAAAGAGCTACGGCGATCTCGCCTTCGTCCAGCACATGATCGCGAGCTCAAGGGCGACGGCCTCATGGCCGTCGTGCTGCCCTGATGGCGTGCTATTCAGGGGTGGTGCAGAGGGGCGCATCCGGTATTAGTTCCGCTGGACAGCCGATCTGATTGACGCTGTTATCGGAGTGGCGCCCAACCTGCTCTACGGCGCTGGTATCCTGGCCTGCATCCTGCTGGTGCGCAAGACCAAGCCGGAGAGCCACAGGGGTAAGGTTCTGATCGTCAACGGCGCTGAGCAGTTCGTCGAAGCCGCAAGGCCCAGAACTACCTCTCCGACACCAACGTCGAGACCCTGTCGCGCGCCTACCGGGACTACCAGGACCAGAACCGGCTGGCCCGTGTGGTGCCGATGGACGAAATCCAGCCAACGACTGAACTTGAACATCACCCACACAACCACATCGGTGAGGATGAAGAGGAGATCGACGTAGCGGCGGAGGTGGAGAAGCTGGTCGCCCTCCAGGCTGAGCGCGACGACGCCGAAACCCGCATGATGGGGTTCCTGAAGGAGCTTTCTGGGTTATGTCGGGTGAGGTGCCGGAGGGTTGGAGCCAAAGCACACTGCTGGACGTGAGCTTGTCCAAAGGTGTCCGTCGTCAGATTAAATGGGACATGAGAACAGATCCCGTAACGGAGGCTCTGGCTCCTGTTTGTTGATGTTATGCTGCTTGGCGCATGTGCGCCAAGCGTCGTTTTTTCATGGTGTCTTGCTTGATGCGCCCTTCTTCGATGATGGCCTGATCTCGGCCGAAGTAGACGTCGGCCGGCGAGATTACCGAGGCTCTCGTGGTACCGGTGGTTGTTGTAGTAGGAGACGAAGGCCTCGATCTGCCGTTTCCAGATCGCCCTGCAGGAAGTAGTTTTCAGCAGGATCCGGTTCTTCAAGGTCTGATGCCAACGCTCGATCTACCTCCTGGGTCTGGGATGGCTGGGTGCGCTCCCGGACATGGCCCATGCCCCGGCTTCGCCCAGCCAGTCGGCGAGATCGCCGGCGATGTAAGACGAGCTGTTGTCGCTTAGCAGCGCCGGGGTTTGTGGATGACCTCGGCCTTGTCGTGCAGTTCGAGGCTTCAGCAGCGCCAGATTCAATGTCGGTGATATCGCTCGCCCGCATGGTGGTGCAGAGCTTCCAGGTGACCACGTAGCGTGAATAGTCGTCCAGGATGGTCGACAGATAAACCAACCCCAGCCAATCACCTTCAGGCGAAGTCGGTCTGCCAGAGCTGATTGGGCGGTGGCCTATCGCGGAACTCATCCGGCCGGGCCCTTGATGACCACGAAGGACGGGCTGGTGATCAGGTCATGCGCCTTCAGCAAGCGGCAGACCGGATGCCCGGAGACGAAGTAGCTGCGCGTCGGCAAACCGTACCGCCAGTTCCCGAGGCGATAGCTCCTGGGCACCCAGAGCCAGCGCCATAATCTGGCGGCGACCTCGTCGGGATGGTTCCACACCCGGCCGGGGGCCACTGGTGCGATCCTTCAAACCGGCACGGCCAAAGCTCCGGTATCGGTCGTACCACCTGTAAAAGGCCGCTCGATGCCCAAGGACTGTAAGGTCCGGCGTGCCGGCAGATGGGATCTCTCGACCAACCGGATGATCTCAAGCTTCTCGGATGCCGATATCTCATATGTCGTCGTCCCCAGCCCCGAGCATGCTTTTTTTGAGCAGCCGGTTCTCCAGGCTCAGATCGGCGACCAGTTCCTTCCAGGCTCTGCATCTCACGGCGAAGGTCCTTCACCTCGCTGCCTGTCGCTTGGCGCTGGGTGTCACCTGCCAACTGCTTGCCGTTCGGCGCTTCGCTCGAACCAATGGCGCTTGCGCTCACCCAGGAACTCTTCGACCAGTTGTAATACAGTCCCTCGGCGATACCGCGACGGCACAGTCCGGCAATGCTTTCTCGCCCCGCAACCCTTCCAGAACGATCCGACTTTCTCTTCAGACGAATATTGCCGCCGTGTCCTGCGACGGATATCCCGCACCACCTCTCGGCGGGTTTGATTTCATGGATTTCTTCATCTGCGTTCCCTTCGGTCACTACGATGAGCCAGAAATCCTCCCGCGAAAAGCACCTAATCTGTCCCACGTTGGCCTGGGCGGTTCCTATATCGGTCGCGCTTATGATTTCAGCGAAATCTCCGGCGATCACGGGGTCGGCAGCTTGATCGAACTGCGGTACGGCCGCGATGTCGAAAACAAGTTCCTTAGAGGCTATCAGCTTTACGGTTTCTACGATATCGGCGCCGTCTGGAACGATGGCGACGGAGAGGCCGACCGGCAAACCCTGGCATCCGCCGGGGCGGGGGTGAGAATGGCATTACCGGGCTCCCTGCGGATCAACCTCGAATACGCAAGAGCGCTCACCCGTCCGGTCAGCCAGGACGGCGATAAGATCGAACGGCTGTTCCTTTCCGTCACTTTCGACTACTGATTCACCGTCTCGCTGACGTGATGTTCAAATGCGTCTCCGAACGCATCCCTCGGACTACAGGAATCATTGACGATGTATACGCTCTACTACGCCCCCGGTGCCTGTTCCCTGGCCTCGCACATCACTCTGGAGGAGCTTGGGGTCGCCTTTGAGCGCCGCCGGGTCGACTTCGCCACGACCGAACAGCAGTCGGCGGGTTACCGGGCGATCAACCCCAAGGCCCGGGTCCCGACGCTGATCACGCCGCGCGGTTCCCTGACCGAAACGCCGGCGATCCTCGCGTTTCTGGCCCAATCCCATCCGGATGCCGCGCTGGCGCCGCTCGACGATCCTTACGCGTTTGCAGAGCTTCAGGCCTTCAACAGCTATCTCTGTTCGACCGTCCATGTGGCGCATGCCCATCGCGGGCGCGGCCAACGCTGGGCCGACGATCAGGCCGCAATCGAGGCGATGCAACGCAAGGTGCCCGAAACCATGACCGCCTGCTTTCAGCTTATCGAGGACAGGCTGATCAAGGGGCCTTGGGTGATGGGCGAGCGCTACACGGTGGCGGACCCCTATTTGTTCACGGTCACTCGGTGGGCGGTCCGGGATACCGTCGACATTGCCCGGTTCCCGAAGGTGACGGAACACCACCGGCTGATGAACGACCGCCCGGCGGTCGCCGCCGTGCTGGCGACCGAAGCGGCCTAAAGTACGAGGTGATCCAGTAGGATCCGCTTTGCGGTTGCATGCCCTCGCACCTGGATGCGCATGGTCTCAGGCGGTCGCCGCCGCCGCAAGCGCGTTTCCGAGGTCGGCGGCATCGCGCTCCTCCAGGGACAGAACCACGTCGCGGATCGCCTCGATCTGCTCCTCCCGCATCCACATCGCGGCGCAGGCGCGGAACTTGTCGCTCACCCCGGATGTGTCCAGCATCCGCTCTCCGGCCCCGCTGTTGACCCGGACATGTTTCGCGACGGTCCTCCCGTCACGTAGCGTCACCGCTACCCCGCCGGAGAAATAGGTCGGGAAGGCGGTATCCGGATCGGCGACGCAGGTCACCTTCTGGCTGAGCCCGGTGAGTTCGGGATCGCCGAAGGCCTGTTCCGCCAGTTCCGCCAGTCCGAAACGCCCGCGAGCAAGACATGTGGCGACCACGAACTGGGCACTGAACTTGGCCTCGTAGTCGGTCTTGGGCAACAGCTTTGCCGCCGCCGGTTCCGCGACAATGGGCAGGGTGTCGGCCGGCAAGCGTGCCTCGACCGCGACGATGTCCGCCACGGCGATCTCGCGGCTGAGGTCGATCGCCGCATCCGCGCAGCCGTGAATGAAGTGGCAAACCGGATAGGGTTTGATGGCGGTGTCCGCCAGATGCCAGTCCTCGCCAAGCCCCTCGGCCAGCCGACCGATATCCGTCCCGTCCCGATGGCTTGCCTGGAAATGGGTATCGAACAGTCCGAACTTGCCCTCATAGGGACGGGTCGGACCGACGAAACCGTTCTGCGCCAGCACCGCGGCGGTGATCCCCGCCGAGGCTCCCCAACCCGGATGCAGACGTTTGGTCCAGGCCCCCTCCTCCAGAAAGACCTGGATACCGGATGCCGTGCTGCCAGTGATCCCCTGGGCCATGGTCAAGGTTTCAGCGTCGAGACCGTAAAGCTTGCCGGCGACGATGCTGGAACTGAAATGCGACGCCACTGCCGTTGCATGGTAGCCCGTGTGATGGAAGGCGCCGTTGGCGGCGAGTCCGATGCGGATCGCCGCTTCCATGCCGGCGATATAAGCGAGCAGCATGTCGCGTCCGCTGGCGCCGATGGATTCCGCGACCGCCAGGGCGGCCGGCAGGCAGGCCGCGGTCGGGTGGATGATGCTGCCGAGATGGGTGTCGTCGAAATCAAGGCCATGCATCAGCATGCCGTTGGCCAGTGCCGCCTCGCGCGGGCTCATGCGGTCCGGCCGGCCGATCACCGAGCAGACACCGGTCCCGCCCAGCGCCCGTACCCCCGCGAGCGCCTTGACCGCGAAGGGCGATGCATTGGCGGCGATCCCGGTGCCGAGCGCGTCCAGGATCTGCAGCTTGGCACGGTGGCGCACCGCCTCGGGTACGGCATCCCAGGTCAGCCCCGCCGCGAACCGGGCCAGGCTTTCGGCCTTGGAGGGTGCGTTGTTTCCCGGTCTCATGAGGTCAATCTCCCGTTGCGACCGATGGCCGCTCAACCGACATAGGCGGCGGCGCTTTCACCGGCGAGCTTGCCGAAGACCGTGCCCGCCATCAGCCCGCTGCCGCCCGGATAGTTCTCGACAAACAGGCCGCCGACCAGTTCCCCCGCCGCGTAGAGGCCGGGGATCGACCTGCCGCCCAGGTCCTGAACCTCGCCCTTGTCGTTGATCTGCAGGCCACCGAAGGTGAAGGTGATGCCGGTGGTGGTCACATAGGCCTCGAAGGGCGGCTCGCTGATCGGCAGGGCCCAGTTGGTCTTGTTGATTTCCAGACCCTTGGTGGTAACCCCGTCCAGGATGGCGGGGTTGAACTCGCCGGGCTGGCAGGCCGCGTTGAACTGGTCCACCGTCCGCTTCAGCGCCTCTGGCGAAATCTCCAGCGCACGGGCGAGATCCTCGATGGTGTCCGCACTCACCTTGGTCACCTCGCGGATGCGGTACTCGTCCCGCAGGAGCGGAATGGTCTTCTGGTCGAAGATCTGGATCGAGGTGCGATGCGGCTCGCTCATGATCGCGCGGCCGAATTTCACATAGGTATGATTGCGCACGTCCTCGCCCTCGTCGACGAACCGCTCGCCGTTGAGATTCACCATGATGCCCCAGGGGTAGGAGTGCTTCTGGAAGTTGTCCAGCACCGTGCGGTCGCCATAGGGCGGCGCCGAGATGTCCCAGCCCACCGAATGGCAGCCTGACCAGTTGCCGTAGGGACGCGCGCCCATGTCGAGGGCCATCTGGATGCCGTCCCCGGTATTGTGCCGCGTACCGCGGACCCGGCAGAGGTCCCAGCCGGGGCCGAGATAGCGCACCCGCATCTCCGGATTGGACTCGAACCCGCCGCAGGCCAGAATTACGGATTTGGCGGAAATCTCCTCATAGCCGTTCGGGCCGAAAACCTCGATGCCGGTGATCTTGCGGTATTTATCGTGGATGAGCCGGGTGGCACCGGTGCCGTAGCGGATCTCGCAGCCCATGCGCGTCACCTCCGCCAGTTCCATCTCGATCAGGCCGGCGCCGCCGCCGACCGCCTCGATGTTCACACCGCCGTAGAAGTGATGCTTGCCGTTGAGCTGGAAGGATTGGCGCCCGAACATGGGAATGAAGCGGATTCGGTGTCCACGCAGCCAGGCCATGGCCGGCCGCGAGCCGTCGATCAGGATCCGGGCCATGTCCTCGTTCGACTGATGATGGGTGACCTTCATCAGATTGTCGAAGAAGGCCTGGTGGTCATGGGAAGGCAGCACGATCTGATCGCGCTCGGCATCGGAAAGATCCGTCAGTACATCGGTGACGACGTCTTCGATGCCGGTATGGCAAAACCGGAACCCGCCGGCGGTGAAATAGGAATTGCCGCCCTTTTCGTCCTCCTCGGCCTTTTCCAGGATCAGGACGCCGGCGCCGTTCTCCCGCGCCGCCATCGCCGCCGACAGCGCCGCATTGCCGGCTCCCACCACGATCACGTCATAATCCGACACGGTTTACTCCCTCACCCATCCCAAGCGCCGATACCGAGGGTGCCATTCCCCAAGTCGACAGTAAAATTAAACCTTCCGCCAAATTAAGCCCGGAACAGTCATAAGATTATGAGTGCACGGCAGCTTCGAGGCGGCGTCCCCGATATTCTCGCCATCGCGTGGCGGTTGCTCGTCCAAGACGTCCCATCGACGGGCGACTTGCTAGGCCTTCGACACCGGCTCGGCCGGCGCGCTCAACGCAGAACCGAGTAGGCAACGGACGCCAGCAGCAACCCGGCAAGGGTCATTTTCAAGGCACGGCCAGTCCGAGGGTTGCGCAGGATCGTCGAGAATACCGAGCCGACCTGCAACCAGGCCGTATTGACCGTGATATTGACCCCGATCAGCAACGCTACCTTGAGCACCGCGTCCAGGTGCGGGTTGTCCGGTGTGACGGATCCGCTCGCATAGGCGGCGCCGATCGCAGCATAGGCTTTCGGATTCACCAGCGAGAGAAGATAGCCGCCCTTGAAACCCGGCGGTTCGGCGTCCCGCGCGAGAGCCCTTGTCGCCGGAGCAGTCGCGATCCGATAGGCGAGATAAAGCAAATAGCCGAGACCAATCGTGGTCAGGATCGGCACCGCATTCGGGAGCAGCAGGATCAGCCCCGTAAGCCCGCTTGCGGCCAGCAGCAGCACCGTGGTGTTGCCGCACAGAATACCGAGCAGATACGCCCGGCCCGGCTTGAAGCCGAAAGCCGCGCCCGTGGCGGCCAGGCTGACGATCGCGGGCCCCGGGCTGCCCATCAGCGGAAGCGCGATGGAAAGCAAGGCCAGAATGTTCTCGATCACGATTGCCCCGGAATCAGGGAGCGGTCGATATCGTCGCGGACTCGCAGCATCGATGCGGCGACTGTTTCGATTCCGAGCGCGTCCATGCGTTCGGTCGTGGCCATCGCGACGAGGCTTCGGATGACAGTGGCTTTCGCGTCGAGGAATGGCGCGGCGACGATCGTCACCCCGGCGATGAAGGCGCCCCGGTCGATGCCGTATCCGAGGGCGCGCGCCTCGTCAATCTCGGCGCACCACCGTGCGAATCCCGGCGGATTGTCCCATGGAAGGCCGGCATACCGCGTCTTCAGATCCGCCGCCTCGAACGTCCCGAACGCCGCCACGCACCGTCCGGTGGCGCTGGTGAACGCCGGGAAGCGGCTGCCCAGCTCTGTGGAAAGGCGGAACGGCAACTGCGCATGTGACAGAGCGATCACCACCATGTCCCGCGTGCCGATCAGTTGCGTTGCCATGGCCGTAAAGCCGAAGGCGCTGGACAGGTCGGCAAGCCGGGGCCGCGCCAGGGTGGCAAAGTCGCTGCGTTCGATCGCCCCACGCGCAATCGGCAGAATGCCGACGCCGATACGATAGCGCTTGGAAATCGGGTCAAAATCGACCAACCCCTCCGCAACCAGGGCCTTGAGCACATGCATGCAGGTGCTCGGCACGAGATCCAATTGACGGGCCAGGGGATTGACCCCCTGCGGTTCGCTCGCCGCCGCCAGGGCACGCAGGACCGCGACCGCTCGGCTTACCGCCGGAACCTTCGACCTGACGCCGTCGGTGTCGGAAACATCCATCAGATCAATCTCTACGTTCATTTTATATATGCAATATTATAGTATATTGACAATAATTCGTCAAGCCAATAGAAACGCCGGCATCGGCGCTGCCGACCGGCCCCCGCGGCGACAAGAGGCCGTCGGCTGCCCTCGCAGGTGATGGAGGGAGGGTGGAATGAGCTATGACCAAATTCAGGTGCGGCCGGTCTCCGGCGCGCTCGGGGCGGAGATCACCGGCGTGGATTTCTCCAAGCCGGCTTCCGATGCGGTGATTACCGAGATTCGCCGCGCCTGGCTGGAGCATCTCGTGGTTTTCTTCCGGGATCAGCAGATCACGCCGGCTCAGCAAGTGGCCTTGGCGAAGCGCTTCGGCGAGCCCGTCGAGTATCCCTTCGTCCGTGGGTTACCGGATTTTCCAGTCATCACGCCGATCGTGAAACTGGAGCACGAGACGATCAATTTCGGCGGTCTGTGGCACACCGACACGACCTATCAGGCCGAACCACCCATGGCGACGATGCTTTACGGCATCGAGCTACCGCCCTTCGGCGGCGACACGCTGTTCGCGAATTGTTACCTCGCCTATGAAAACCTGTCCGAAGGCTTGAAAGAAACGCTGGAGCCGCTGGTGGGCGTGAACACCTCGACCAAAGGCCGGGTGGTCGATACCAGGGCCAATCGCGTCGCCGACGCGCCCAAGGAAGACGTCAAGGTCGCCCGGGTAGCGGAACACCCCGTTGTCCGCGTGCATCCGGAAACCGGGCGCAAGAGCCTGTATGTCAGCTTCGCCCATACCACGCATTTCAAAGGATGGACGGTGGACGAGAGTAAACCGCTGCTGGACTACCTTTTCGAGCATCAGACCCGCCCAGAATTCACCTGCCGGTTCCGGTGGGCGCCCGGGTCCATCGCGCTTTGGGATAATCGCTGTGCATTGCACAACCCGATCAACGACTACCAGGGGTTCAAGCGGGTTCTGCACCGGGTGACCTTCGCCGGATCGGCGCCGGCCTGACAGGCCGGTGTTCTCGTAAAGCCGGGTCAGACGGTCTGTAAGCCGGGTTCTGTCCCCCGACACTCCAACGGAGCATCAAGTGTATGGCCATTCTCTGGGACGGCTGTTACCAGCCGCCTGCGCGACCTACCCGGACGATTTGGCGCGGAAAACCCGCCTGCCATCGTCCCGAAGGACATGACCGGCCGTCCCTATTCGGTCTTGTTCTAGGCTTATAATGCCGGTCCCATTGCTAGCCGCGGTGCGCTCTTACCGCACTTTCACCTTACCCATGATGCCGCGCCGAAGCCCGTTGCATGGGCGGTTTGCTTTCTGCCACCCTTCCTGGGTCGCCTCCCTGCCGGGCGTTACCTGGCACCGTGTTTCCGTGGAGCCTGGACTTTCCTCCAGCCCTCGCCCCGAAGGCCAAGGCGCCAGCGGCCATCCAACCGTCTGACCCGTCCGAGACTTAGGCCGCAGGCGCAGCGGCGTCAATGGTGTGCGGCGCGGCTATGCCTACACACAAACGCTGGCGAGAGGTGTGAAGCCATTGAAGCTAACGGCGGAATAGGTGGTGGTATAGGCGCCCGTCCCCATGATCCACACCTTGTCGCCGTCCTTCAGACCAAGCGGCAACTGATACTGGGTCTTCTCATAGAGCACGTCGGCGCTGTCACAAGTCGGACCGGCAAGAATCACCGGCCCCGTCGCCTCGCCGTCGCGGGATGTCAGAATACGGTACTTAATCGACTCGTCCATGGTCTCGGCGAGCCCGGAGAACTTGCCGATATCGAGATAGACCCATCGGACATCCTCGCCCTTGGACTTGCGGGAGACCAGCACCACCTCGGCCTGAATCACACCGCTGCCGCCAACCATGCCGCGGCCCGGCTCGACCATAAGTTCGAGGGGGCGGTCGGCGGGACGGTCGGCGAAGTACTCGCGGACCGCCGCCATCACCACAGCGCCGTATTCGGCGATATCGGCGACCGGCTTGGTGTATCGGGTCGGCATGCCGCCGCCGAGATTGATGAGGCGGGGGGCGAGACCGCGCGCCTCCAGCCGCGCAAACAGTCCGGCAACCTGCTTAAGCACCGGACGCCAGCTGTCGAGAATGGTCTGCTGAGAGCCGACATGGAAGGAGACACCAGCCGGATCGAGGCCCAATTCGGCCGCCCGAACCAGAAGGTCCTCGGCCATGGCGATGTCGCAGCCGAATTTGCGCGACAGCGGCCATTCGGCGCCTACCCCGTCGGTCAGGATGCGGCAGAAGACCGTGGAGCCGAGCGCGACGCGGGCGATCTTCTCAAGCTCCGCCTCGCTGTCGAAGGCGAAAAGCTGAACGCCGAGGGCATAGGCGGCCGCGATGTCGCGTTCTTTCTTGATCGTGTTGCCGAAGCCGATCCGCGACGGGGTCGCGCCCTGCGCGAGACAGAGCGTGATCTCCGGAATGCTGGCGCAGTCGAAGGAGGAGCCGAGCCCCGCCAGGCGGCCGACCACCGCGTCGGCCGGATTGGCCTTGACCGCGTAATAGACCCGGGCGCCGTCGAAGGCGCGGGACAGATCCCTATAGGCCGCCTCGACCAGATCCACGTCGACGGCGACACAAGGACCGTCGAGATCAGCGTTCGAAAAGAAGTCCGCGATCCGCGGTGAAAGCGCCGTCACCTCATCCGGCACGCCGGCGGCGCCCGCGACAAGACGCAGGAACGGCTCGTTCGGATTTCGGTCGGATAGAATAGGGGATTGTCCACCCCTGAGTGGAGCCAGCATCGGATTCATTCCCTTCGGTTCCAGCCCGATGCGTTCCACGCCATCGGGACCCAGCTGCCAAAAAGAACGCCTCGTCGTTGCTTAGCCATCAGGGGCCAGGGGCACGTGCGCGTGCGTCAATGGAAATCGCTATTACACCCCATCAGATTCCCTCGCAAGAGGCTATTTTTCAGCGGCTTCGAATGCCGAAAGGATGTTGCGCAACCGCCACGCCGTCTCCCGGTCCCGAGCACCGCTCATATTCGCCGGCAACCAATGACGCTGAAAGGCGAGCAGGGCCGATCGCATTTCGGCCTCGGTCCATTCGCCCTCGCCACCCCGGTATCCCAGCGACGCCAGATCGCGGCGGATGTCCTCGATGGAACCGGCTTTGAACCCGCCCGGCGGCGGGGTGATTTCCGGCCAGATCCCGATCCCCGCCCGAGCAAGACGGGGCCAACCGAACAACTCTCCTGGATCTTCCTTACGATCCGGCGCCACGTCGGAATGCCCAAGTATCCGATGCGCGGGGATCGGGTGGCGCGCGAGCAGGTCGTGGCAAAGTCTTTCAAGAGCGCGCATCTGCGGCTCCGGGAAAGCGTGATAGCCGAATTCGTGCCCCCGATTCGCGAGCTCGATCCCGATGGAACAACTGTTGATATCGGTTGTCCCGGCCCAGGCGCCCCGGCCCGCGTGCCAGGCGCGGCGCGCTTCATCGACGAGGCGGAAAATCGTGCCATCCTCGTCGATCAGATAGTGGGCGCTGACCTCGCTCGCCGGATCGCAGAGGCGCTCCAGCGCCTCGGTAGCCGAACGCATACCGGTGTAGTGTAGCACCAGCATGTCGACCACCGCGCCGTCGGGCCGAGGCCCATGGTTCGGCGACGGCCGTTCGACGATGTGACCGGCTGCCGTCTCCGTCATCCCGCCCGTGCCTCCTCAAGAGCCTCGCGGCGGGCCTCGAGTTCAAGCCAGCGCTCCTCCGCCGCCTCCAGCTCGGCCGACGCCGACGATAGCCGGTCGCTGGTCCGGGAAAATTTCTCCGGGTCCTTTGCGTAAAGATCCGGGTCGGAGAATACCTCCCGCAACGTGCCGATCTCCGCTTCGAGAGCCGCGATGGCCGCCGGCAGGCCGTCGAGTTCCCGCTGTTCCTTGTAACCGAGCTTCGCCGGCTGCGCCTTGCGCCCGGCCCTATTCGCAGGCTCCGCCCCTCCGCGCACTTCCGTCCGGCTCGGGGTTTCCGACTTCGCCTCGACCCGCTGGCGCAGATAATCGGAGTATCCGCCGACATATTCCCGGATCACGCCGGCGCCCTCGACCGCCACCGTGGACGTGACCACCCGGTCCAGGAAATCGCGGTCATGGCTGACCAGCAGAATGGTGCCGTCATAATCCGCCAGCACTTCTTCCAGAAGCTCCAGGGTCTCCACATCCAGATCGTTGGTCGGCTCGTCCAGCACCACCAGATTGTGCTTCTGACAGAACAGCCGGGCCAGCAGCAACCGGTTGCGCTCGCCGCCGGAAAGGGTCCGGATCTGGCTGGTCGCCTGGCGTTCCTCGAACAGAAAATCCCTCAGATACGAGACCACATGACGCGGGCGCCCATTGATCTCGACCGTATCCCCACCACCGGGACAGAGGGTCGCCCAAGGCGTGGTATCCGGGTTGAGGCTCTCGCGCTTCTGGTCGAAATAGACGGTTTCGACGCCAAAGCCGACCCGCACCCGGCCGCTGTCGGGAGGCTCGGCGCCGATCAGCATTCTGAGCAGGCTGGTCTTGCCGGCGCCATTGCGGCCGATGAAGCCGATCCGTTCACGCCGCCGGACCAGGGTCGAGAAATTGTCCGCGATGACCGTCTCGCGCCCGTCCTCGGCCCGATAGGTCTTGGAGATGTTCTGCGCCTCCAGCACCAGTTGGCCGCTGCGGTCGGTCTCCTTCAGGGTAAACTGGACGCTGCCCTGGCGTTTCAGCCGCTCCCCCTTCTCCTGACGCATGGCAAGCAGACCGCGAACCCGGCCCATATTGCGCTTGCGCCGCGCCGTCAGCCCCTCGCGCAGCCACCGTGTCTCTTCCGCGATCTTCTTGTCCAGGCGCCGGTTCTCGGTCTCCTCGTCCTCAAGCACCTTGTCGGCCCAGTCGGCAAACTCGGCGAAACCGCTGGGATTGCGCCGGAGCCTGGCGCGGTCGATCCAGAAGGTCCGGTTCGAGAGCTTGCGCAGAAAGGCGCGGTCGTGGCTGATCAGCAGCAGCCCGCCGCGATAGCGCTGCAACTCCGCCTCGAGCCATTCCACGGTCGGGAGATCAAGATGGTTGGTCGGCTCGTCCAGCAGCAGCACATCCGGCTTGGAAACCAGCGCCCGGGCGATCGCCACCCGCCGTGCCTCACCGCCGGAGAGGGTTTCCAGCAGCCGGTCCCCATCGAGATTGAGATGCACCAGCACCGCGTCGACCTCATGCTCGCGTGGACGGTCCTGATCCTCGTCGGGCAGGGCGGCGGCGACGTGGTTCCAGACCGTCACCCCAGGAGGCATGGCCGGATCCTGGGGCAGATAGCCGATCCGCGCGCCGGGCTGGACAAAGCGCTCCCCGGCATCGATCTCGATCTCACCGGCCAGCGCCCGCATCAAGGTCGACTTGCCGCCGCCGTTACGCCCGACGAGGCAAATCCGGTCGCCCGGCGCCACCGCGATATCGGCGTCGCGGAACAGCACCTTATCGCCAAACGCGAGATCCGCACCGCGCAGCGCGATCAGGGGGGGTGTATTGGAGGAGGAAGCACGTTCGGCCATGGCGTGGAGATATCGGGGCGAAGGCGCAAGATCAAGGGGCGGTGCGCCTCACCGGGTCGCGCCGTGGATCGGCGTCGCGAAGACGGACCGCGATTTCACGGCCGGCGCCCTCACCATCTCGTTCAGCAGCGCACAGACGCCGACATGGACGGCCTCGCGCATGCCGTCGGTGACCGGGATCGGCGTGCAGCCGAAGCCGTCGATCCCGCCGGCCTCGATACAGCGGTGCAGCATCCGCGATTCCGTGTCCGTGTCGTGCATCACCTCGGGCCGGTCGAGCATCGCCGCCAAGGCCGCCGCGATGGCGCTGGCGCCCCAATTCGAAACCGCCGCCGTCACCAGCACGTCGACCACGGTACTGTCGGTAGCCTGCTCACCGAAAGGCAGCACCCGGCGCGGCACCTCGGTGATGGCGCCGAAGCCGATCTCGTTGCCCCGGTCGCCGATACCGATGGTCAGCACCCCGCGCCGCTCTGCCTCGTAGAAGAATTCGGCGGCCTTGATCACGCAGTCGGAATTGTCGTCGCCGCCGACCATGCAGTATTTGCCCTCGGCGTTCGGGCCATTTTTCTCAACCGACAGGATCGCCTTGGGATCATAGGTGTCAAACAGGCGCCGGGCCTCTGATTGGCATGCCTCAAGAGGGATCGGGATCGGCACGATGAGGCAATACCGGTTACCCGCATGCGGCGGCCGGGGCGCGGCGGCAATCTCGGCCTCGGTCATCACGTTGAGGCCGGCGGCACGGCAGGCCGCGGTCGTGCAGGGCACCATCTCCGCCTCGGTCAGCACCACCATCCGGGCACCGAACGCGTGGCTCAGCGCCCGTCCGAGAATCGCCGCGCCGATCGGCCCGTCGGTCTCGCCATAGGGATAAAAGCCGGGCATCAGCCATCCGGAGGTGACGAAGAAGGTGCCTCCATCGCCCAGTGCCGCGCGCAGCCGCTCCGCCGCCAGCCAGGCTAGCGGCGCACCGTAATGCGCCAGGGCCGCCTCATGGATCGCGGCGATGACGCCGTAGCCGCTGACATCGAGATTGACCAGCCGGTCGATATTCTCGGCGATCAGCGCGTGCAGCGGGTCATTGCCGGTCATGCGATCCTCCGGAGGGGAATCACCCCACGTTCGGGCTATAGGTTCCCCGCCCGATGGCACAGAGCTTGCCGTCATCGTCATGGACGTCGATATCGACCACCGCGACGGTTCGCCCGATGCGCCGCGCGGTCGCCGTCGCGGTGAGCGATGTGTTGCTGGCAGGGCGAAGATAGTCGACGCGAAAGTTGATCGTCGGCACCCCGCCTCCGGACTTGAGCACAACGGCATAGTCGCCTGCGGTATCGATCAGCGCGGCGATCGGGCCACCGTGGAATTGTCCCGTGCCGGCGCGCCGCTCGAACTCCGGACGCAGCGGCATTTTCATGACCACGGTCTCCGTCTCCGCATCGGCGGAGACGACCTCCAGGTTCATGAAGGCGATAAAGGGAGAGGCGTCCAGCATCTCCTGAATGTCGTCGGCGGTAACGGGGCCGGACATGATGGACCTCCCTCCTTATGGATTGATCACCACCTTGCCGAAGACCTCCCGGTCCTCGAGCAGGCGGATGCCCTCGCCCGCTTCGGTAAGCGGCAGGGCCTTGTCGATGACCGGGCTCATCCGGCCGGCCTGGATATAGTCCATAAGCTGAACCAGATCCTCCCGCTCCCAGGAATTGGAGCCGAGGATCTGTTGCTCGAACGTCCAGATGAAGCGGATATCGGTCTTCGGATCGTATCCCGCCGTGGCGCCGCAGGTCAGCATGCGCCCGCCGCGCTTCAAGGACCGCAGCGACGGCACCCAGGTCTCGCCTCCGGTGAAGTTCACCACCACGTTCACACCGCCCTCAAAGCCGCGTCGGCCCGGCTTCCCGTAAAGATCGTAGATGCCCTTGAAGAACTCGTTGTCCATGTATGTCATGACGTGGTCGGCGCCGAGTTCCTTCAGTTTGTTCATTTTCAGCTGGGACGACGCACAGACCACCACCTCGGCCCCGGCCATCTTGGCCAGCAGCAGCGCGCCGGTGCCGACACCGCCGGACGCACCGAGGATCAGTACCTTCTCCTCGGCCTGAACCTTGCCGATCGTGACCATCATCCGGTGCGCGGTGCCGTAGGCCACCGGCAGGCTGGACGCCTGGTCGTAGGTGACACCGTCGGGGATCCTGACGAGCTGATGCGTCGGGGCCCGGCAGTACTCGGCGAGGCCGCCATGGATGGTCTCGCCCACGAGGCCGCCCTCGACCCGGTTGCGCGGGTCGATCAGCACCCGGTCGCCAACCTTCCAGTCGGTCACCTCGGACCCGGTCTCAGCGATCTCGCCGGCGACATCCAGCCCGCAGATCATCGGCATCTGGATCTTGATCCCGGGCATGCCGTTGCGGGTGAAGATGTCGTGGTAGTTCAGCGACGTAGACTTGACCCGCACGATCACGTCATTGGGCCCGCATTCGGGGTCCGGGAAATTGCTTTCCAGGGTCAGGGCCTCGGGCCCGCCATGTCCATGCAGGACCATCGCTCGCATGGGTGTTCCTTCCTGATGTTGGTCCGACCGGTCTGGTCCGCCGTCCCGCGCACCTTATTGCCCCCTTGGCGGTAAAGGCAATCGGCGTCGCCGGGTTCTAGGCGGGCGGGACTTCCTCACGCCTGGATGAAGGACAGCACCACCCCCAGGGCCGCATCTGGTTTCAGCCAAATGGCGGGATAGGGATGCTTGTTGACGGTGAACCCCTGCCCCTTCAGATACGCCTCGGTCGCCGCCAGGTCCTTGACCCGGACACCGAAGCCGGCGACCCAGGGCAGGCAAGGCGGCGTGACGCCCGGCGCCCATTTGCCGAGCCCGGCTTCGGTCAGGACATAGAGCTTGGTGTTCCCCAGATCAAAGACCGCGATGTCGCCGCCGTGCCGCTTGGGCTCGACCGCGAACATGGCGGTGAACCGCGCGCAGGTTGCCTCCAGATCGGGGACACAGACCGCCGTTTCGGCCATCGCCACGGCGCCGTTGGCATGGCTTAGCAGATGCGGTTGCCAGAGCACGTCGCGGGTCAGGTGCTGGATGAAGATCATCCGGCCTTCCGGCACCTTCTCGCGGATCGTGTGGACATTGCGGAACTGGGCCAGGCGCTGTTCGGCATTGTCCGGGCCGAAGGGAGCCATCCGTTCGAGCTTCGCGGCGGGCTGAACGAGACCGGAGCGCCCGTTGATCACCTCGTAGGCCTTCTCGGAATCGGCAACCCCGAGCGCGATGATATGGGTGCCCTGGTACTTGTCCAGCAACCGGCTGACCGAGGTGTACAGCGACGGGTCGGTGATGCCGATCAGTTCCAGGTAGCCCTGTTCGAACATGGCGCAGTGGTTGCCCGACCCCCAGGGCACCACCGGACCACCCGGCTCCGTCGAGCCGGAATGAATGCTGCGCGCGGTCAACGTGAAGCCGAGCCTCGAATAGGTCTCGTGCGCCGCGTCGAGAGTCGCGACGGCGACGCCCACATGATCAAGTTTCAGGTCGAGATCGCTCATCGGCTCAGCCCCTCCTCAGCGCGTTGGGTCAACAGCTTGCGGTCGACCTTGTTGGTCCCGGTCAGCGGCAGGCTGTCCAGGAAGGTGATCGAGCGGGGATGCTGATAGGCCGGTCCGTTCGCCAGCGTGTAACTTTTGATCAGGTCCTCGGTCACCATGGCGCCCGGACGGGTCACCACGAAGGCAACCGGCTTGAAGCCCTTGATGTCGTCGGGCACAGGCACCACGCAGGCCTGTTCGACCGCCTCGTGCCGCTCCAGCAGTTTCTCCACCTCGGAGGGGTAGATGTTCTCGCCACCGCAGTTGAACATGTCGTCGACCCGTCCGACGAAGTAGTGAAATCCGTCGGCATCCCGGCGCATCACGTCGCCGGTGCGGTACCAGCCGTCATCGGTCATCGCCTCGGCGGTCTTTTCCGGCATGTTGTGATAGCCCGGCGTGACCGCGGGGTTCTTGCAATGCAGTTCACCATAATCGGCGTCGAGATTGTCGCCAGCCACCAGCCGGGCGATCCCCTTGATCGGATAGCCGACGGAAACGTCGGGCTGCGGCACACCGTCCGGATGCGGTCCATAGACCACCGGCCCAGCCTCGGTCGTGCCGTAGCCGTTGGCGATCTCGGCATTCGGGAACCACTCTCGGATATCGGCGACCAGCTTGTTGCTGACCGGTGCCGAGCCCATGCGCACGATCCGCACGCTTGAGAGGTCGGTCTCCTGAAGCGCCGTCTCTTCGCGCACCACCATCGCCATCATCGCCGCGACTGAGGTGATCCAGGTGACGCCGTGGTCTCCGATCGCGCGGATATACTCCACCGCGTTGAACTGCGGCATCAGCACGATCGTCAAATGCGCGGCCAGGGCCACCTTGCAGATCGCCAGCCCGTTCATGTGATAGAGCGGAGCCGCGACCAGCATCCGATGGTCCGGGTCCGGACGCCGCTTGATCCGCATCTCGATCACCCAGAGGTGGCCCTCGTGGGTCAGCGGCACCCCCTTGGGCCGCCCGGTCGATCCGGAGGTGTAGAGAAACATCGCCACTTCGCCGTGTTCCGGGCGAACCGTCTCGAATTCACCGGGATCAAGCAGCGCCTCGAAACCGCCGGGCCCGTCGTCGCCGAACACCACCACTTCCGGACCCGCCGGCACCGCCGCCCGGCGCGCCGTGTCGGCGAAAACCAGCTTGCACTCGGCATCGGCGAGAATGAACTCGACCGTTTCGGCGGGGAACTTGTGGTTGATCGGGATCGAAACCATGCCGGCCCGCATGGTGCCGAGATAGGCGATCAGGAACTCGGCGCTATTGGCGGCAAGGATCGCCAGCCGGTCTCCACGTTTGTATCCCTTGGCGATCAGGCCCCGCGCCACGGCCATGGCCGCCTTGTCGAGGGCGCCGTGGCTGTACGAACGTGGCCCGCCTTCCGCACCGAGATCGACCAGCGCAATCCTGTCCGGGTCGGCCGACCGGTCGATCAGATCGCCGAGATTGAAAAGATCGCTCATCGAATCAGGACTCCCGAGGGGCCGCAGGCACGCGGAGTATACCGCCTCGCGGCGGCGCTCCAAGCGGGACCATGCCATGGGGCCGATTTCCTTTACGGGATCGAGGGGATCTTGGTAACCGCTCACGGTTCCACTAACGTTTATCCAGCGGGAACGGCGCGTCGCGCGCCCATCGGGATCTGGAGCGGCCATGGCTGTCAAACGCACCCAAGTCGGCATCGTCGGGGCCGGGCCCGCGGGATTGCTGCTGGCGCAGCTGCTGATGCGGCGCGGCATCGACTCCGTGATCCTGGAACAACGCGACCGCGCCTATGTCGAAGGACGGATTCGTGCCGGCGTGCTGGAACAGGGGACCGTCGAGCTTTTGGGCGAGGCCGGGGTCGGCGCACGGGTCGCATCGGAGGGGCAGGTCCACGGCGGCATCGAGATCAGCCTTGCCGGAAAGCGATCGCGCATCGACCTCAAGAAGTTTTCCGGCGGCAAGGCAGTCACGGTCTACGGTCAGACCGAGGTGGTAAAGGACCTGATCGGTGCCCGGCTCGCGCTGGGCGGAGAAATCGTCTTCGAGGCTACCGATGTCTCGCCGGTCGATCTGGAGAGCGGCCGGCCAAGGCTGCTCTATACCCACGACGGCGAGGCGCACGAGCTGCAATGCGATTTCATCGCCGGCTGTGACGGCTATCACGGGGTGTGCCGGACGCGCATTCCCGAGACGGCACTCAGGGTCTATGAGCGCAGCTATCCTTTCGCCTGGCTCGGCATCCTCGCCGAAGCGCCGCCGCCGAGCCACGAGCTGATCTATGCCAGCCACCCGCGCGGCTTCGCCCTTTACAGCATGCGGCCGCCGACACGCTCGCGGCTGTACCTGCAATGCGCGCCGGACACCGAACTTTCCGCCTGGCCCGACGAACGGGTCTGGGATGAATTGCGTTGCCGTCTCGGGCCGGACGATGCCGGTCTGATTACCGAGGGTCCGGTGCTGGAGAAATCAATCACCCCGATGCGTAGCTTCGTCGCCGAGCCGCTACGCCACGGCCGTCTGTTCCTCGCCGGAGACGCCGCTCATATAGTGCCGCCGACGGGAGCCAAGGGACTGAACCTGGCCGCCTCGGATGTCCGCTATCTCTCCTGGGCTCTGTTCGAGCATTACGAGAACGGTGACGATGACCGGCTGAACAGCTATTCCGAAACCGCGCTCCGGCGGGTCTGGAAGGCCGAACGGTTTTCCTGGTGGATGACGTCGATGCTGCACAGAAGCGGCGAGGCCGACAGTTTCGACGCGCGGATCCGGGTGGCCGAACTTGAATATCTGCTCTCTTCCGAGGCGGCGATGACATCCCTTGCCGAGAACTATGTCGGCTTGCCGTTCTAGCTGCCGGCACCATGCCGCTGGCTGAACACCTCCGACCATTGCGGATGCCACCGCGACAGCGGCGGGCGATTTTCGGTGATGTCCCCGGCCGCCCAGCGGATCCGGTCATGGTCCATCGCGGTGGTCACCTCGTTATCGGGGCAGAGGATGTAGAAATCGCCCCGCTCCAGGCCTTCCAGCATGAAATCCACCACCTGGGAGGGCCACCAGGCGCCGGGCTTGTGTTCACGCTTTGCGGTGGTCGTGAAGCCCGGGATCAGAAGATGCGCCGTGACCCGGTTGTCCGGCTGCCCGCGCAGTTCGTGCTGCAGGGATTCGGTATAGGATTTGAGCGCGGCCTTGGTCGCGTTATAGGCGGCGTTGCCCGGCGGATTGGTGATCCCCTGTTTCGAGCCCGCATTGACGATCATTGCCGGCCGGTCCTGCCCGCGCATGACAGCAAGGAAGGCCTGCACCCCGTGGAACACGCCCCAGAAATTCACGTCGAAGGCATGCCGCCAGTCTTCCAGCGGCTGCGAGGTCGCCCCACCGATCCGGGTGACCGCGTTGTTCATCAGGAAATCAACGGCGCCATACCTGTCGAGCACGCCATCGCGGAGACCCGCCACCGAGGCGGGATCGGACATGTCCGACGCGACGGCAAGCAGGTCGCCCGGGTCGCCGCCGGCGCCCTGGATATCCTCGGCCACGGTCTCGGTGGCGGCCGTCAGATCCTCTCCCGCGAGATCCGCCAGCACGACCTTCATGCGCCGCGCAGCCAGTTTCCTGGCGGCCGCGAGGCCGATGCCGCTGGCGGCGCCGGTGATGACCGCGACGCGCCCGGCGTCCAGTGCTGGATGGCCCAATTCGGTCTCCTTTTTCGTTTTCCGGGTCGCGCGCTGTCCGTCGCGCGGGCTAGAACAGGATCGGCTTCAGGACCCAGGCCACCCAGCCGAGACCACCCAAGATCCCGATAAGCGAAACACTGGCGACCAGACGCCGCAGCCGGCGCCGCAGGATCACCGATCGCTCGGCCCGCTCCCGGTCATGGCGCCAGCGGCCTTCGATGGCCGACAGCATGGCCAAGAGCTGATCGATCTGCTCGCCTTCCATCGGCTGGAACGCGGCACCGATCATCTCACTGCCCGGCTCGGTGCGGACGGCCCGGGCCTTGAAATCGACGGTGCCGTTGCGGCCCCCATCCGGCCAAATGATGCTGCCCGTGAACACACCGGCCCCGAAGGCGCCGTGATTGTCGCCCCGCATCTGAAAGCCGCCCATCGATATGTCGACCAGGGGAAAGCGGTCCTCGCCGACCTGCACATAGGCGCCGGTAACCTTCCAGCGGCCATGCTGGCGCCGCTCCCGGCCGCCTTTTTTGGCGGGGGGCATGTCCGGCTCGTCCGGAACCAAGGCATTCACAGTATCCGATGCCTCCATTGCGGGAATACTCATATGTGTCGGCCTGACAGGATCAGCGGTACCCGGGCATGGTAACAGATTATCCGGTCTCTACGGGAGGTTTTGCTTAACTTCGGCGTCAAGAACCCGGTTTCACGCCACCGACCGGACACTGTCCGGCTGGGGCCGGGGTGGCGGCACGGGCCGCTTTTCCCTGGAAGCGGACGGGTCGAGGCGGTGAAACAGGCCGCGCGCAGGGTCCCAAGCCAGGGTCGCCTCGCCAACCCGGCCATTGCGCGCCCGCAGCAGGTCGACATGCCAGCGGGGCCGCCAGTCGTCCACCACCGGCATGTTTCCTCGCACATCCCCAGCCGTCCAGGGAACGGATGTCACACGCCAGCGGGTATCTGGCGTTCCGGATGCCGCCATCGCCATGCCGGCATCCGCACGCAGCAGGATGCCGGTCACACCGCTGGCCTCGGCGGCGAGCTGCAGACGCCGGCAACTGACCGAATCCCTTGTACGAGCACCGGACCGAGGCGCTTCCAGCTCGGCCACCACGGCGATCAGCCCCGCGCATCCGAGCCCTTCCTCCATCGCCCAGAGACGGTCCGTGTCGCCACGGGTCTCGGCCAGGATGATCCGCCCGGGGTCCAGACCCAGCTGCGCCAGGCCGCGGGCACTGGGCATGCCGCCATGCGGGTTGGCGCCGCGCGGGCACCACAACACGTCTCCCTCGGCTTGCATCAGCCGGCTCACAAGCGCGGCGGCAAACCCGAAAGCCGCCGCGTCACGTATTTCCGAGCGCGCTTCCCCGATCACCTCATGAACCCGGCCAAGCGCCAGCCCGCCTCCGGCCAGACAACGGTCCAGCGCCTCCACCCCAAGCGGCATCACGGCGGCCGGCCTTGGTGCGCGCGACCGCTCAAGCCCACGGATTCGCGCCCTCAGCTCGGCAGGATCGGGGACGGGATTGGGGACAGCCGGCTCGCAAGATGGACCCGGCGTCATGGCGGGCGCGGCATCGGGCACGCAGAAAGCTCCATAATGTTCTTGATTTGTTCTAGTATGAATGTCCCCACCCGTCAAGCCGCCGACCGGTTGGCGCAAAGGAGGACGGGATGGAAAGCGGCTCGCTATTTCGGGTCGTTTTCCCGCGCTTCATTGAAGCTGAACAGATCCGGTTCCTCTCCCGCCGGCGGAACCGCAAGCGAGAACGAGACCCGGGTGCCCTGTCCGAGCTCGCTTTCGATCACCAGTTGCCCGCCATG
This sequence comes from Alphaproteobacteria bacterium, assembly GCA_038146985.1. Taxonomy (GTDB): domain Bacteria; phylum Pseudomonadota; class Alphaproteobacteria; order Thalassobaculales; family Thalassobaculaceae; genus JADHLJ01. Next base: position 139,415 of record JAYQSQ010000016.1, on the reverse strand, counting down.
CGCCTCGACAATGCCCTTGACGATCGCCAGCCCGAGCCCGACCCCCTCGGCGGGCTGGGAAGGTTCCGAGCCAAAGGTCGAGGTGGAAAACGGCTCGACCGCGGATTCAACTTCGTCCCGGGACATGCCGATGCCGGAATCCAGAATCCACACGGAAACCCGGTCATTCCCGGCCGGCTCGGCGCCGATCACGACCTGGCCGTCAGGCGGCGTGAACTTGCTGGCGTTGGAAAGCAGGTTGACCAGTACCTGATGCAGGGCCCGGCGGTCCGCGAAGACCTCGCCCAGATCGGCCGGCACCTGATTCACAAATCGCAATCCCTTGGACCGGGCCGTCGGTTCGATGAGACGCAGGGCCTGCATTGCCGCCGCGTACAGATCACAGGGAACCGGCGAAAGATCGAGCTGGTTCGCCTCGATACGCGTCATGTCCAGGAGGTCGTTGACCAGATTCAACAGAAAGCCGGCGCTTTTCGCGATGTCCCCCACGTATTCGCGGTATTTCGGGTTCTCGAGCGGCCCGAAAATCTCCTGATCGATCAGCTGGCTGAACCCGATGATCGCATTCAGCGGTGTCCGCAGCTCATGACTCATGCGGGCCAGGAAAGCGGACTTGGCGAAATTCGCGGTCTCCGCATGTTCCTTGGCGCGCCGCAGATCAATTTCCATGATCTTGCGGTCCGAAATGTCCGTGCTGGTCATCCCGACCATGACAACTTCACCAGCCGGGTCACGGATCGGGAAACGCACCGTCAGCACGGTGATCTCTCCCTGCGGAGCCGGAATCTGCACTTCGCGCAGGATCGGACTGCCGGTGTCTATGACTTCCCGATGATAGTTCAAAATCTGGACCGCGTGCCCCTCGGGATAGAGCTCCGAGATGAGCCGGCCCCGCACATCGTCCACCGATCTGCCGACAATGTCGGCGAAAGCCTTGTTCGCCATCAGAATACGGCCGTCACGGTCCCGAATCGCGATCATGCTCGGAGAATTCTCGATCACCGAGCGGACCAGGCTTTCGTTCTCCATTTGCCGCTGTTCGGCCAGATGGCGGGCGGTGACATCGGTGGCAACGCCCCGGTAGCAGAGAAAGTTCCCGGTGCCGTCGAAAACCGGCCGCCCGCTCACCCGGCAGAAGCAGCGCGCGCCGGCACCGTTGCTCAACCAATACTCAAGACCCCGGAACTCCCGGCGCGCCTCCAGATCAGCGACATGGTTCCGCCAAAACCGGTCGCCGTCCAGGTCCGCACCGGCAGCCTGCCACGGTGTGCGTCCGAGGATCGCGTCCATGTCGAATCCAAGATCCCGCAACCGATCGCCGGTGATCCGGATGATCCGGTGTTCGGCGTCGGTTTCCCAGAACCAGTCCGACGCCGCGGTGGCGAAATCCTGCATCCGCCGGCGCTCGGACTCGGCCTCACGCTCTGCCGCCTCAAGACGGCCGAGTGCCTCCTTGGAATGTTCGAGAGACCGCCACATGGCGTATCCGAGGAAAATCAGCGCGACGAGAATCGCGGGGCTCAGAACAAAGTGCTGAAAATCCTCGAGTGACGGCCAGTCTTGCCGCGCGGCCTCTCGGTCTGCCTCGGTAAGATGCACGACGAGATCAACCGCATGGAACAGGACGACGAGCGCCAGAACCGTGAGCGGCAAATACAGCGTCCGTGCACCCAGCGCTCCATCCTCGCGGCCACGGGCTCCGACCATCAACCACATGACCAAAGCGGTCAGGCAGAGAACGCCGCCGCTGATCATTGCCGTTACCAGGGCGCCATACCCCATTGTCCGCGCTTCCTCCGAGAAGACCGATGCGCCGGTCCGAAGCCGTCAAAACCACTAATCGAAGAGTTCGCACCCGACACGACCGAGATCGCGCCGGATGGTAAACAAGTGGTCACCAAATAGGATAACCCAAAGATCAAAAAATCAACAGCGGGAGCGCTAAGCTATATTAGCCAACCCCAGAAGATCGACTTGTCATTTTTTTTGCCAACTTATCATATGCTTGATCCAACAATGGATCATCCGATGAACTAAATAGATTACGGCCTTCAGGAAAAACCTGACATAAAATCTCGTTCTCTAATTCTTCGTGATCCATGATCGATCCGTCACCCAGAATGTGCCGGATCGCAACCGACAGCCCGGCCACATGACGCGCGATCAATATGGTTCTGTGGCAGTTGATGGGCTCTCGTTCGGCGCACATCAGCGCTACTTTGTGCCGATTCGCGCCGTCACGGACTCGGTCGATCGCCGCTAGAAATGCCGGGCTCGCCGCCACCCGCTCGAAATCAACGCTTCCGTCCGGGCGCCGCAGGGCGGGATCGGCCGGACGCGCGCCGAGGCCTTCGCCCAGCCAGACATAGGCCACGCCGCGCCGCTTCAGCGCCGGCCCGAGGGTTTCCCGGTTGAACTGAGGATTACGGCGCGAATAGGGGGTCGAGCGCACATCGGCGACGGCATCGATCCCAGCCCCCTCCAACAAGGCCAGGAACGCGGCCTCGGAATGATTGGAATGTCCGATGGTGTACACCAGTTCACCCTCGGCCATCACATCTCCTCCTGCGCCGAGCCCTCAACCAAGCGCCACGTTCCGAGCCTAGACCCTCAGCTTTTCGAGGCCGGCCCAATCGAAACTGATGCCATGCCCCGGTCTTTCGCCGGCGGTCGCGAAGCCGTCGACGATCTTCAGCGGCTCGGCGATATACCGCTCAAGACCGAACCCATGCACCTCGAGATACGAGGCGTTCGGGATCGCCCCGAGAAGATGGACATGAATGTCGTGCACGCCGTGCGAGGTGACCGGCAGGTTGCGCGCCTCGGCCAGGCGGGCGACCTTCATCCAGACGGTGATGCCGCCGCAATTCGACACGTCGGGCTCGATGAAGCTGACCCCGCCGGCCGCCAGCATGTGCTGGAAATCATAGAGGGTATGGAGGTTCTCGCCGGCCGAGATCGGCACCCCGCCCTCGGAAAGAATCCGGGCATGCCCGGCGAAGTCTTCCGGAATTGTCGGCTCTTCGAGCCATACCAGATCCTGTTCGCGAAAAGCCCGAGCCGCCCGGATCGCCTCATCCACGGTCCAGCGCATGTTGGCATCGACCATCAGCGGAAAGTCCGGACCGAGATGGGCCCGCATGGCCGCCACACGCTCCACGTCCTCGCGCAGCTTGTCGCGGCCGACCTTCATCTTGATGGCACGGAAGCCCTTGGCGAGATTGCCGTCGGTCTGGGCCAGCAACTCATCAAGGGTGAACATCAGGTCGATGCCGCCCGCATAGGCCCTGACCTTGGGATCGGCGCCGCCGAGCAGACGCCAGAGCGGCACGCCGGTGCGCTTGCCCAAGAGATCCCAGAGGGCGATATCGGCCGCCGACAGGGCGTGCATCGCGAGTCCGCCGCGCCCGGCGTAATGCAGGCTCCACCACAGATGCTTCCAGGTCTCCTCGATCCGATCCGCGTCGCGCCCGATCAGCGCCGGAGCGATATCGTGGGCGAGCACCGAGTGAATGGCCCGGGCGCCGCCGCTCAGCGTGTAGGTGTAGCCCAATCCCTCATTGCCGTCGGCATCGGTGACGCGCGCGGTGATCAGCTCGAAACTCGGGATATCGCCATGCGTCGAGTCGGAAAGCACCACCGGCAGCGGGATGCTGAAATGGTCGGCGCGTACGTTCTTTATGGTCATTCGGCCCTCTGGGTATCAGCTACCGGGTGGCGAAACTGCCCCCGATCGGCTAACGATCGCATCGACAGCGTGGCGATTGCAATTCAGATTGAAATCCGCCTCGGGCATCGTCGGAATGATCGCAGTGCCTCACCCATCCACACGCGGGAGATTTCCATGTCCTCGACAACCGGCGATACCGTGACCCTGACGATTGGCGAGGTCGAAGCCCTGACCCAGGCGGTCCTGGTGGCCAGCAATACCAGCGAGGCCAATGCCCGCTCGGTGACGCGCTCCGTCGTGGCCTCGGAGCTCGACGGCATCCACAGTCACGGCCTCGCCCGCCTGCCGACCTATTGCGAGCATGCCCGCTGCGGCAAGATCAACGGGCAGGCCGTACCATCGGTAGAGCAGGTCGCCCCGGCGGCCCTACGCGCCGACGCCAGGGACGGCTTCGCCCACCCGGCGATCGATATCGGCTTCGCGGAACTGATCCCATTAGCGAAATCGGTGGGAATCGCCGGCCTGTCGATCACGAATTCCTATAATTGCGGGGTGCTTGGCTACCATGTCGAGGCGCTCGCGGCCGCCGGCCTGGTCGGGCTCGGTTATACCAACGCCCCAGCCTCCATCGCGCCCGCCGGTGGCAAGAAGGCGGTGTTCGGCACCAATCCGATGGCCTGCGCGGCCCCGGACGGCAAGGGTGGCGCGGCCTTCGTCATCGACCAGTCGTCCAGCGTCGTCGCCCGGTCCGAGGTCATGGTGCATGCCGCCAGCGGCGAGCCGATCCCCGAGGGCTGGGCACTCGACGCCGATGGCAAGGCGACCACCGACCCGGCGGCGGCGATGAAAGGCACAATGGTGCCGGCCGGCGGTTACAAGGGCGCCGGCGCGGCTCTGCTTGTGGAGACGATGGCGGCAGCGCTTTCCGGCGCGACCCTCAGCGCCAAGGCCAGCTCCTTCGGCGGCAATGAGGGCGGCTCGCCACGCACCGGCCAGTTCTTCATCGCCATTGATCCGGGTCCGTTCTCCGGTAACGGATTCAGCGAACGCATGGCTGCCTTGGCCGCGGAAATCATCGGGCAGGAAGGAGCGCGGCTGCCGGGATCCCGGCGACAGAGCGCCCGCGATCGGATTTCCAGGGACGGCGTCAGCTTCGCCCGGGCCTTGCACGAGAAACTTCTGGGATATCGGACCTGAGGCGATTTCAACGGCGCCGGACCGTTTCAGGCGCCGGCGCAATCGACGCAGGTCGTGACCGCCGGATCGAATTCCAGACGCTTAACCGGGACCGGCTCGTCACACACCAGGCAATAGCCGTAGTCACCTGCGTCCAGCCGCTCCAGCGCGCTCTGGACACGTACAAGCTCGACATTACGGCGGCGCTCGGTCTCAAGGGCCATCGCTTGCACCTGCATCGCATCCATGCGGGACAATCGCCCGACACTGCTCTGGTCCAGCTCGACCGGCTTGACCTGATCGCGCGCGCCCTCGAGCAAGGCGCGCAGTTCAGTGAGGCGTGCTTCCAGAAGCGCGCGGAAATGCCGTAGATCCGGGGTGCTGGTCATAACAGCATCATGACAACGCGTGGCGGATGACCGCGCAAGGCATTTCGCCCGCCGTCAGACGCCCTCGGCGAAATCGGACCAGGACAGGTCGCTCTTCGCGACTCCGAGCAGCTGGACCTGGTCGTCCCTGTCGAAGGCGATGATCGCGCCATCGGCATCGTCCGTGATCATCCGGTCGAGGGTCCGGTCGTTTCCAAAGCGGATATTGAATCCGGCGCTGATCTCGATGATGTCGGTGCCGACCGAAAAATCCTCGACGATGTCGCTGCCCGATCCCTCGGCGAACCGGAACACGTCGGCGCCCGCATCGCCGATCATGTAGTCGTCGCCGCCCCCGGAATCCAGCGTGTCGTTGCCGGTCCCGCCTTCCATCCAGTCCAGATCGTCGCCGCCCTGGATCGAATCGTCGCCGGCTTCGCCGAAAAGCCAGTTCAGATCGTCGCCGCCGTGAATCGTGTCGTCACCGGCACCGCCGTCGATATAGTCGAAATCCGCGCCACCGGAGATGACGTCGTTGCCGTCGCCGCCGGCCAGCCAGTCCTCTCCGTCACCGCCATCCAGGGTGTCGTCTCCGTCGGCCGCGTCGACATAGTCGTCGCCGCTGGAGCCGAAGATTTGGTCGTCGCCGCGCCCGGCCCGGATGGTATCGTCGCCGGTCCCGCCATCGACGCTGTCGTTTCCGTCATTGCCGATAAGCAGGTCGTTGCCGCTGCCACCGCTCAGGGTATCGTCGCCGGCCCCGCCGGAGCCCCAATCGTCGCCGTCCCCGCCATCGATGAAATCCGCACCCTCGTCGCCGAGCAATTCGTCGTTGCCGGCCTCGCCGAAAAGCACGTCGTTGCCTCGTTCGCCGCGCAAATAGTCCGCGCCGTCGCCGCCATAGACCGAATCGCTCCCGTCGCCGGCGAAGACCCGGTCGTTGCCGGCACCGCCGGAAATCAGATCCGCGCCGGTCCCGGTCTGGTCGAAATCCCGAATGCCGCCGAAAATCACATCGTCGCCGTCGTCGCCGAACAGCGTGTCGTCACCGCTCCAGCCTTGGATCGCATCGTTCCCCGACCCGCCGTGCACCTCGTCATCGCCGGCGCCGCCGTCGAGAATATCGATGTCGTTGCCGCCGTGGATCGTGTCCGAGCCGCCGCCGCCGACCAGTCCGTCGACGCCGTCGCCGCCGCCGATCGTGTCATTCGAGTCGGTCCCCTTGATCCTGTCGGCGCCGCTGGTGCCGGTCGTGCTGACGACCGTGTCCTCGAAATTCGTAGCGTTGGACAGATCCACGCCGATCGTATTCTGGATAACCAGAACGTCGGTGCCCTCGCCGCCGTCGGCGACGTCGCCGCTTTCGTAGTAGACAGTGTCATCGCCTGCCCCGCCGAAAACGCTGTCGGCCCCGGCGCCTCCGTCGATAACATCGTCGCCGTCGCCGCCGGCCAAACTGTCGTTGCCAGACCCGCCATCGATCGAATCGTCGCCGCCGGCGCCGTCCAGGGTATCGTTCCCCGCGAGGCCGCGCAGGGTATCGTCGCTGTCCAGCCCGGAGAAATGATCGTCGCCCTCGCTGGCATTGCCGACGAAGGTAATGGTTTCGACGTTGCGGACCTTGCTGAGATCGAAGCCCGCGCCGTCGAGCACATAGAGGACGTCGTGGCCGCGTCCGCCGTCGATCAGCGCGTCATTGGTATCCGCATAGAAGGTATCGTTGCCCCTGCCGCCCAGAAGCGTGTCGGCGCCGGCGCCGCCGCGCAACACATCGTCATCGTCACCGCCGTCGAGCAGGTCGTTTCCGGCACCGCCGACGAGGGAATCGTCGCCGTCGTCACCGAAGATGCGGTCGTCGCCCCGCGAACCGGTGATGGTATCGTCACCGTCGCGGCCGCTGATCTCATCGACATTCCTCAGGGTAATTTCGGAAAAGTCGAAATCCGCGTCGCGGTTTCGGCTCGCCGATCTGATGACCACGGTCCGGTTGGACACGCCGCCGTCGATCACATCGATCCCGAACCCGGACCCCTTGGTGAAATCTTCGGCCACCGAAAAAGTAAAATTACCGCCGGTTTCCTCGGCGCGCAGCGTATCCGACCCGCCGCCTAGGTCGTAGAACGAGTCGCCAAGGCCGCCGTCGTCATCGTCGTCGTCGTCATCGTCATGACTGGCGGAGTGGTAGTAGAGATCGTTGCCGCTCCCTCCATAGAGCGTATCCCGTCCGATACCGCCATAGAGGACATCATCCCCGTCGCCACCTTAGAGCACATCGTCGCCACTGGCGCCGTATAAGGTATCGCCGCCACCGGCGCCGGAAATCGTATCGTCGCCGTCCCGTCCATCGATGATCTCGGGGGCGGCGATGCCAATCAGCCGATCCGCTCCGTTCGATCCTCGAGCCATGAAAATCTCCCTTTCGGGGTGTCCGGCGGCGCTCCCACGCCGCCCCTCGTATTGGGCTCAAACTTGGGCTGCATCGCCATTATATAGCCCATATCGGATCAAATTTCAATGAAATTTGAGGTATTTTATTAATTATGATGCGCTCCTGTTTCGACCAGGGCCGCGCGGGCATCACTCTTTTGCCGGCCGCCCCGATAGATCCAATTTTAGCGATACGCTTCTTGTTATCCAGCGGTTATGATACCCAAGCGGGTAATGTGGTAGACCGTGCAAGTCTTGGGAGCGGGCGAATGAGTGATACGCAAGCAACGGAGCCGGGGGGGGACCGGCGGTCAATATCGTTCTCGATGCCGATTGCCGTGATCTGTTCGTCGACGGTGTCGGTGGCGCGATGGTCCGCGACGGAGTAGTCCGGCTGAATCTGGTGAACACCCGGTACGATTTCCACGGCGCGGCGGTAGAACACGCGGTTGTCGCCCGCCTGATCATGTCCCGGTCGGGCGCCCGGAACCTGCAGACGGCGCTTTCGCAACTGGCGTCCCGGATGCCCCAGGACGGCGGCACCGCTACGGCATCGGGCGGCGTGACCCCGGCGCCGATTTCCGCCACCCCGGCGGAGTCGGTGGCGACCAGGTCCGCCGGCAGCCGCGGACGCGGCAAGAAAAAATAATCGCCGAGACCGGGCTGAATGAGGCGAATTCCGGCCCGCCGGCCGCTCCGATCCGCCGCGAATCGGAAGCCTCACTCGGTCAAAGCACGCCGATCACCACGGAAACCACCAGCAGCACGGCGAAGACGACATTCGCGGCGCGGCCACGGCGCGGATCCCGGAGGACGGCCGAAAACGCCGCTCCGAAGGCGAGCCAGGCCACGTTGACGAGAATGATGACGAGCACCAGGGCCGCGATCTTGACGGCGGCGTCCTGGATCGGGTTTCCCGGCACAACATTGTGGCTGGAATAGACGGCGCCGATCGCCGCGAAGGCCTTCGGATTCGCGATCGCCAGAAGAAAGCCGCCGCCGATCGAGGGAGCCGGCACCGCCGCATCCTGGCGCGCGACCACCGGCGCGGTGGCGATCCGATAGGCCAGGTAGACGATATACGCCACCGCCAGAAACGTGACGATCCATACCAGCGCCGGAACCGCGAGAACGAGACCCGTCACACCGGAGGCGACGAGCAGCAGCACGCCTGTGGTCCCCAGAACGATGCCCGCGAGATAGCCGAGCCCCCGGCGCGCGCCGAAAGCCGCTCCGATCGCCGCGAGGCTGAGGGTCGCCGGACCGGGGCTTCCCATCAGCGGCAGCGCGGCCAGCCAAAGCAGACCGAGCGCCAGTGCCACGTCGGTGCCGCCGCTCAGATCGACTCGGTCAGCTTGCGCATACCCTCGCCGAGGTCACGAAAGGCCGCCTGCAGAATGAACCGGTCCCAGCCGATACAGAAATGCCGAACCCCGAGATCGATATAGCGTTTCGCCTGTTCGACCTCACGGATTTCGATACGCGGGGGAACCCCGTGCTCGATGCATTTGGCGATCACCAATTCCTCGACCGGACGGATCTCGTCGCCGAACATCATGCGGGGATCGCCGCGCGACAGGCCGTAATCCGCCGGGCCCCACTGGGCCATGTCGACACCCTTTTCCCGGGCCGCGGCAAGCACCGCGTCGAGATTCTCCACCGCCGCGCTCTTCTCCAACATGATCGTGAAGACGACCGAGGCGAGATCCTCCAGGAACCCTTCGGGCGCGTAACCGGACAGGGCCGGGCGGCGGATCTTCACACCCATGTTGCCGCCGACACCGGGCGAGTCGACGCGGATGATCCGATGGCACTCGGCGACGTCCTCGGGTGTGCGGATATCGGTGAACAGCACCGACTTGAACCCGGCCCCCAAGGCCGCCTGCGCCCAGAAACCCTGGCCTTCCTGATCGAGCTTGATCATCAGCGGCAGGTTCGCGCACTGGGCCGCCCGCGCCATGTGATACATCAGCTGCATATCCAGGACCGAGTACTCGGCCGCGAACTCGGCATAGTCGAACAATCCGATATCGCCGATCAGCTCCGCGATGTCAGGATCGGCAAACAGGAAATGGGTGCCGAGGGTCGGTTTGCCGGCGTCCAGCGACTTGCGAAAGGTATTGGCCATGATCATGGGAGCGGTCCAGAAGTAGTGACAGGAGGCGGAAGCGCCAGGTCCAGCTTACCATGGTCGTAAATCCCGCGTCGCATCCCTTCATTCCAATTGACCCGCCCGGATCAAACCGCTTTTCTCGGCGGGCCTGCCACCCGACTGGACCAACGCGTTATGCCCCTCTCCGGCCCCGTTCGCATCGCCATCGACATCGGCGGCACTTTCACGGACCTCCAGATCCTCGACGAAGCGAGCGGCGCGACTTACGCCCTCAAGACCCCGACAACACCGGAGGACCCGTCTCTCGGTCTCGCCAAGGGACTGCAAGAGGCCGCAGAGACCCTCGGGTTCGCACTCGGCCAGGTCACGGCGCTGATGCATGGCACGACGATCGCCACCAATGCGGTTCTGCAGCGCCGGCTCGCCCGGGCCGCGCTGGTGACGACGGCCGGTTTCGAGGACGTGCTCGAGATCGGCCGCCACGTTCGCAAGGACGTTTACGCCAGCCGGGCCGAACCACGGGTTCTGCTGATCCCAAGACGCCACCGCATCGGCTTGGATGAACGGGTCCGCGCCGACGGCTCGGTCGAGAAAGCGCCGGATGACCTCGCCATCGCCACGGTGATCGAGCGGCTCAAAGCCGCCGAGCCGGAGGCGATCGCGGTGTGCCTGCTGCACGCCTACGCCAATCCCCGTCACGAGGAGAAACTGGCCGAAACGCTTTCGCGTGTGTTCCCGGACGTGCCGCTGTCGCTCTCGCACCGCATCTGCCCCGAGGTGCGGGAGTTTGAGCGCACCTCGACCACCGTGCTGAACGCGATGCTGATACCCGTGATCCAGCGCTACCTGACCAACCTGCGCCGCTCTCTCGCCCGCCTCGGGCTCTCGGCGCCGGTCTATCTGGTACAGTCGAACGGTGGCGCCGCGTTGCCGGACACCGCCGCCGAACAGCCGGCACGGCTGCTGCTGTCAGGTCCCAGCGGCGGAGCGCTTGCCGGCGAGGTACTCGCCGAAAGCCTGAAGCAGCCGAACCTGATCGGCGTCGACATGGGCGGTACCAGCTATGATGTGTCCCTGGTCGTGAACGGCAGGGTCCGGCAGATTGCTGAAGGCAGCGTCGACGGCTGTCCGGTGCGTCTGCCGATGGTCGAGATCCGCACCATCGGCGCCGGCGGCGGCTCGATCGCGCGCCTCGACGCGGGCGGCGGGCTGCGGGTCGGACCGGACAGCGCCGGCGCGGAGCCGGGTCCGGTCTGTTATGGCCGCGGCGGCTCCGAGCCGACCGTGACCGACGCCAATCTGGTGCTCGGACGGATCGATCCGGAGTTCTTCCTCGGCGGCGGCATGCGCCTGGATATCGACGGCGCCCGCAAGGCGCTCGCCGAAAGGATCGCGAACCCGCTGGGTCTCGGCCTCGACGAAGCGGCGGAGGGCATCACCCGCGTGGCGGTCTCGGCGATGGCCGCGGCGATCCGGCTCAGTCTGTTCGAGAAGGGTCTAGATCCAAGGGATTTCGCCTTGGTCTCCTTCGGCGGGGCCGGCGGTCTGCATGCCTGCGATACCGCAGACGAACTGGGCGCGACACGGGTGATCTTTCCCCGCGATCCCGGAACCCTCAGCGCCTGGGGCATGCTCTCCAGCGACCTCGTCCATGACTTCGCGCGCTCCAGCCTGATGCCGGCCGACAGAAATGCAATACCAGCGCTCGAGGCGGTCACCCGATCGCTTCTAGAACAGGGCGAAGCCGCCTTGGAGGCCGATGGGGTGGCGCGAGATTTACGTGCCCTCCCGTTGAGCCTCGACCTGCGCTATCCGGGCCAGGGTTACGAGATCGGGGTTCCATTGAAAGACGCGGCCTCGATCGAGGCGGCGGTCGCCGCGTTTCACGCCGCCCATCATGCCCAATACGCCCACAACGAACCCAACGTGACGCCGGAAATCGTCACCGTGCGCTGTGCCGCGACGGGCAGACTGTCCAAGCCAGGCCCGAGACCGTTCAAGGCCACCGCCGCGTCCGGGCCCAAGACATTCCGTTCAACCTTCATTCGAGGCGCTCGGAACGATGTTCCGGTCCATGACCGCGACGGCATCGCCCCGGGCGCGTCCCTCGCCGGCCCGGCGATCATTGAAGAGGCCCATTCCACTCTTTATCTGCCGCCCGGCTGGAACCTTACGGCCACGGAAACGGGCGAGTTGCTGGGATCCCGCGAGACTGGAGAAGACCGATGAGCCGGATTAACGCCGTCGAACTGGAGATCATCCGCAACGCCCTTGTCGCCGCCGCCGAGGAGATGAGCGTCACCGTCTGGCGCACCAGCCGGTCACCCGTGGTGCGCGACATTCTCGACTATTCCACCGCCGTGTTCGACGCCGACGGACACAGCACCGCCCAGGCGGCGCGCATGCCGGTGCATCTCAACTCCATGGCCCGCTGCCTGCTCGACATTCTGGCCGACCACATCGCGATCGAGGACTGGAACGAGGGCGACATCATCATAACCAACGACCCCTATAGCGGCGGCCAGCATCTGCCGGACATCCTGACCTTCAAGCCGGTGTTCCTCGACGGCAGGCGGATCGCGATTGCCGGTGTGCTGGTCCATCACCTGGATGTGGGAGGCGGCGCGCCCGGCAGCTATCACGCCGGCGCGACGGAGATCTTCCAGGAAGGCTTCCGCATTCCGCCGCTGAAGATCGACGAGGGCGGGGTGCGCAATCAGGCGGTGGTCAAGCTGCTGCTACGCAACAGCCGTGAGCCGGAAAAGGTCGGTGGCGACTTCGCCTCACAACTCGCGGCCCTGGATATCGGGGTTGAGAGCCTCAAGGTCCTGGGCCGCCGCTACGGGCCGGACCGGCTCGCCGAGGCCTGCCGGATGATCCAGGACCAATCGGAGCAATCCATGCGCGCTGCCATCAGGGGCATGCCCGACGGGGTCTACGCGTTCGAGGATTTCGTCGACGACGACGGGATCGACCGGGATACGCCATTGCGCATCCATGCGCGCATGACCGTGTCTGGCGACGAAATTGAGATCGACCTTTCCGGCTCCAGCCCCCAGGCGCGCGGACCGGTCAACTGCACCTACAACATGATGGACTCCGCCGTGGTCTGCGGGGTGATGATGTCGGTCGGCTCCGACATTCCGGCCAATGCCGGCTGTTACCGGCCGATCCGGATCACCGCGCCCAAGGGACTTTGCGTCAACGCCCGTTCTCCGGCGCCGGTCGCCAACCGGATGGCAGTCGGCCACCGCATCGTCAACACCGTGATGGGCGCCTTCGCCGCGGCGTTGCCGGACCGGGTGCCCGCCGCCTATTACGGCGTGAGTTACGTCTACGCGTTCAACGCGTTCAATGAGGACGGCAGCCGGTCGGTGTATTTCGATCTCGAATGCGGCGGCTGGGGAGCGCACCCCCGGGAAGACGGCGCGAGTGCGTTCTCCTGCGGCTTTCACAACATCGCCAACGCGCCGATGGAACTGATCGAGAATGACTATCCCGTGACCTTCCAGCGCTATGGCCTGCTGCCGGATTCAGGCGGTGCCGGCAAGACGCGCGGTGGCCTCGGCCTGGAGCGGGCCTTCCGCGTCGATGCGCCCGAGGGAACCTTCACCTGCAATTTCGACCGTTTCCGCACCCCGCCCTACGGATTGGCGGGTGGCGCGCCCGGAGCGCTCGGCCGCATGACGCTGATCCGCGCGGGCGCCAACGACATCGTGGAGATCGGCTCCAAGGTATCGGGCCTGCCGGTCAGGCGCGGCGACGTGCTGAGCCTCAAGACATCCGGCGGCGGTGGATACGGAGATCCGACTACCCGCTCGCGGGAAGCGATGGAAGCCGATATCGCCGATGGCTATGTCAGCGCTGAGGCGCTGGAAGGCTGATCGCACGGAGCCGCGCTACTCCAGCCCGCCCTCGCGCCAGAGCACCCGCAGGGCCATGGCAATCGCGCGGGCGTCCGCCAAGCCGGTATGAGCGGTGCCTTCCATGGTGAGCCCGAAAAGACCCGGCAGATCCGAGCTGACGGTCGCCGCGCGCGGCAAATCCAGATGCGCCATGAACAAGGGCCGCAAGTTCAGGGTCCGGTCTTCCGCGATCGGCATATCGACCCCGCGCCAACCGCAGTTCTCGATCAGACACCGGGCATCGTCGCCATTCGCCGCGATGATCGGACTATCGTTCGCGAAGGCCGCGAAATCCGCGATCACTTCCGCGAAAGGGCGCCCCTCGCGGGCAAGATCGGCGTTGGTGATCCCTGTCAGCCCGGTGAAATAGTCCGAAAGAACAGGATTGAACTCCGGCAGGCTGAAACGCTCGAAGCTGGCGACTTCCGGCAACCCGTCGGACCAATCGAGCTTCACCGCGCCGATCTGGACGAGCTCGCGGTATTCCCCCTCCCCGCTCCAGCGCCGGGCCAGCGATCCCTCCCAGGAGGTGTATTCAAGATCATGAATGAGGATCGTCTCGCCGGGATGCAGCGACCTCAGGCGATCCCGCACATAGTCGGATTCCGGCGTCGCCGTGTACCGGGCCCCGGAGCGGTGGTATTCGGCTTCCGGCGTGCCGTCGGACACCGACATGAGACAACTCCCTTCGAGGCCCTCGCTCTCTGTTCCGGCGCGTGCCGCGCTAGCCGGCCAGATACTTCCCGAGGATCTCGGCGATCCTAGCGGACGGTGTCGCATGCGGAAACATGGTCACGAATTTTCCGTCCGGCCCCATCAGATAGGCAAGCGAGGAATGATCGACGAAATAGTCTTCTTTCGCACCACCCTCCACGCGGAAGACCCGCCGATGCACCCGGTAAGCCTTGGCGGCGGCGGCGATCTGGCTGGCCGATCCGGTCAGGCCGACAAGAGACGGATGGAAGGCATGGACATAGTCGCGCAAAACCTCCGCCGTATCGCGCTCCGGGTCCAAGGTGATGAAAACCGGCCTCAGCCTGGCGGCCAGCGGCCCGATGTCGTCCAGCGCCGCCGCCATCGCGGCTAGGTCCGTCGGACAGATATCGGGGCAATGGGTGTAGCCGAAATAGACCAGCATGAACCGGCCGGCGAAGTCTTGGTCGGTAACCGTTCGCCCATCGTGGTCAACAAGCTCGATCGGTCCGCCGAAGAGCGACGGCAAGCTCGCCGCGCCGGCCGGCGCAAATGGTGAAACAGCCAAGAGCGCGGCAACAAGGAACCTTCGGAGCCACCTCATTTTTGAATACATTGCATCGTCCGGCCCCCTACACCTCTTCGTCGCCCCCACATCGGCGGGAACCTCGGATGATCATGAACAATCAGCCGTGTTTTCGAGCGCCGATCCGAGGTCCCCGCCGACGCGGGGACAACGGCTGGATTTAAAATCCCGAGCAATCGCCCCCATAACAGGCCTACGGCTTCGGAATCTTCGCGCCGGGGATGCCGATCGGGCCAAACTCGTCGATGACCGCCTTGATCGTCGGGTCCTTGCGGAACCAGTTATTGGCGTTCTTCTCCTTGTTCGCCTCGGCCCATGCCTTCGAGAAAGCCCGTGCGTTGATCCATTGCTCATCCCCCGGCGCGCGCAGCCGCTGCACCATGTAGAAGGTGATCGGGTTGGCCGACTTGATCAGCAGGCCATCGACCTCGACCCGCTTGCCGCACCAGGGCACCAGATCCAGCACCGCGCCGGCGAAGGAGGTATTGCTTTTCAGCGCCAGACGGAGCGTGCCGTCATCGGTCAGCAGGCCCATCTGGCGCTTGCCGTCCCCGCAATTCGGCGGGCAGTCGCCGGTCAGCTCGCACAGCACGTCGACCGCCTTGGCTTCGAACTGCGCCACTTCCTCACCGTCGATGCCCCATTCCTTGGCCGCCTGGGCTGGCCCCGCGAAAACCGCCAGGACCGCCGCCAGCATGAAAAGTACAGCTTTCATGGTCTCATTTCCCGAAGGGTTGGATGCCGACGTCCTCGTGGGACAAGTTGACGATGCCTTCGTCATTGGCGACTTGCGTTACCAGAAGGTACTTCACGCCGTCGCGCTCGATCAGATCGCCATCTACCGTAACCCGATGCGCCTGAATCTTGAGGATGCTCGGGGCGGCCACATTGGTGTCCTCGCCCTCGACGCGCAGCACCACATAGACGTTCTCGTCCTCGTCCTTGATCGAAACCGGGATGCCGCCGGCCGCGCACCAGACCGCGCACTGATAGTGGGCGGAGCCTTCGGCGAACATGATCATGGTGACGTTGCACCAGGTGTCGACGATCTCGCCGGTGATCGAAACCCGCTTGCTTTCGGATACCGCGGCCTGGGCCGCCGCGCTCCAGCCCAGCGCCACACCGGCGGTCATCGCCAGCGCCAACGCAAGCCGTTTGAACACTTCTTTCATGAAAACCCTCCCAGCTCGGGCGCCTACCACGCGCCGCGCCCTTCATGTAGGAGCCGCCGACCTCACGCGCAAATCGCGAATGCGCGAGCTACTCCGCCGCCTCGGAAAGCTCGGGCGGCACCTCGGCGCCGGTTTGACTGGCGATGATGCCGTAGTGCTCGACCCGCCGGTGACGCGCGAAGTTGAAGATCGTCTGTTTCGGCATGAGGCAGAGGTCGAGATCCGCCCTGGTCGTAATCAACTCGTCCTCGAGTGTCGTCGCCAGGGCCGTCATCTCGCCGGACGGCTGGATGATGCAGGACCCGCCGATCAGCATGCAGCCGTCCTCGATCCCGGCCTTGGCGACGCCGATCACCCAGGTAGCGTTCATATAGGCATTGGCCTGCATCACCAGGTGATTGTGGAACATCCGGCGATGGTTCGGCTCGTCGCCCGAGGTGTTCAGGTCCGGCGTGTTGTAGCCGAGCGAGATCACCTCGGCACCTTTCAGCCCCATGACCCGGTAGGTTTCCGGCCAGCGCCGGTCATTGCAGATCGCCATCCCGAAAATGCCGCCATGCTGGCGCCAGACGCCGAAACCGAGATCGCCGGGCTCGAAATAGCGCTTCTCGAGATGCTGGAACGGCCGCTGCGCCTCGTATTCGGAGTGACCGGGCAGATGCACCTTGCGGTATTTGCCGTTGATCCGGCCGGAACCGTCGACCAGCACGGCGGTATTGTAGCGGTGCCCGTCCGGCGTCAGTTCGGCATAACCGAGATAGAAACCGATCCCCGCTTCCGCCGCCGCCTCGAACAGCGGACGGGTCGCCGGCCCCGGCATCTCGGTCTCGTACCAATGGTCCATCCGGCTGATGTCTTCCTCATAGTAGCGCGGGAAGAAGGTGGTCAACGCCAGTTCCGGGAACACCACATAATTGACGCCCCGCGCCTTGGCCTCGCGGATCAGTTCCACCATCCGCGCAACGCAGCTCTCGCGGCTCTCGTCGGGCGCGATCGGCCCCATCTGGGCGGCGCCTAGGGTGACGATACGGCTCATGACGGCCTCCTTTCGGCGGTTTTTTCGCTTGGAAGAAAAGGTTAGCAGGCAGGGAGTGTGTCGAACAGTCCGATGGGTAATCGCTCCGACACCGACAGGACCCTTCGAGACGCGTCCCGCTAGGCCGCTCCTCAGGGTGAGTGGTGAATTTGGAATCAACGGACTCACCCTGAGGAGGGCGCATCGCGCCCGTCTCGAAGGGTCCTGTTCGACGTTCGCTCCCCCTACCGCTTCGGAAAATAATCCTCGCAGCCGCCTTCGCGATACACGTCGGCCGTGCAGCAGTGCAGACCGCCGCCGAAGGCGTAGGCATCGCGCAGATCGACCTCCACCACCTCCATGCCGAGCCTGTCGAGCTGTTCGGCCTGATAGACCTCGGATTTCTCGACGCATACGGTCTTGGGGTCCAGCACCAGCACGTTCATCGATAGCCAGACCGAGGAATAGCAGAGCGGCGGGGGCGTGTTGTGGGCAGGCTGGGCGGCGTCCACGATCTCCCAGCCGTTGCGCTCGAACATCGCGCGCTGGTCGTCAGGGAGCCGGCGGACCGGGTTGTTCATGATCAGACCGGGACGGATCGGCGTGAAGGTCGCGTCGATATGGATCGGGTAAGGGTCGCCCGGGAAATTGACCGCATGCACCCGGTGGTCGGGGAAGTGCCGGGCCAGCCAGTCGATGCCCTTCAGGTTGGTGGTGAAACCGTGTTGCACCACCAGGTCCTTGCCGAAGCGCAACACATCGGCGGCGTCGAAAAGCGGTTCCTCCTCGGTGGTGACGAAGAACTTCTCAGCCGTCCATTCGAGCCGTTTTTCCACCCCGATCTTCTCGGAAAGATAGTCCGGGCGGTAATCCGCGTCGGTCAGCCGAGGCTTCGGCGCCGCCTCGTGCCGCATTCCCGGGTCCTCGTCATAGTAGCGCTGCAGAAGCGGGCGGTAGCAGAGATACTCGAACCATCGGCACCGGTAGGACATCGTCGCCTCGAGGATCTCCTTGCCGACGGTCAGCAACACATCGCGCGGCGGCATGCAGCCGAACATGGTCTCGGTGTTCCAGTCCGGCGTCGCGGCGGGCTGGTTGAAATCAATCGGCGTCGGCCGGTCGACGCGGATGCCGCGCGCCTCCAACTGACCGGCGAAGGTGTCCAGCAGGTCGTTCGCCCGATCCACGGTCTCCTGGGGCCGAGGGCCGAATTGGCCGCGCATGTCGCTGTCCTCGGGCACCTTGGCATCCAATGCCGGCTCCGGCGGTGGAATGCAGCACCCGTCCGCACGCCCGACGATCACGTGCCTGAGCGGGTCCCATTCGTTCCAGCTTGAGACGATGGTCTTGGGCGCGACGTCAGGCATGGAGGGCTCCAATTCGCGGCTTAGAAGCAGGGAAGAGTGTCATCGGGCAAGACCCTTCGAGACGTGCTTCGCATCTCTCAGGGTGAGTAGACGACATTTCCCATATGAGCGCCCATCCACCATGATTGAGGTAGAATAGTCAAATGCGACGGAAGGCGTGACCGCGGCGATAGCCGCCAGGCAGCAAAATCGCCACCTCGACGCCTTGGGGCCCCTTCGCGCGATTCCAGCCCATTTGCGACTGCGGGCGCCGCCAGTCGTCCGCCTCGTCCGGCTCCCAGCCATCAGCATGGCGCTGGCTCTCTGGCCGCAGATCGTCGATCATGTCGAGGATACGGCGGAACAGCGTACGGCACCGCCACCTCGGCCATCTGGAAGACGGCATAGCGGGCGGGGCGATCACCTGCGCCGATCTTGACCACCTTCTCGCGGATGGTGGTCAGCGACCACATCCCATCTCATCTGGCAGGCAGGGTGCAGGAAAGACGGTTTAGGCCAGGCTGAAGTGAGCCGACGCGTTGGTTCATCGTCCGGCAGGACAGCGGTCCATTCACCGCGTTCTTGCCCTTGATGACTGCTCGCGTGCCCGCGGTTTGAAGGCGACCACGCGGAGGGCGGGCCGGCGTGGTGACGATGAAACCGACGCGATACAATTCGCCGGGATGCCATTCGACCTTCGCGACCACCCGGCGCTCCGGCTCCAGGATTTGGCCTGATAGCTGAAGCTGGCGTAGAACCGCTGACATGCTTGGGCGACGACCGACCGGACGCTTGAGCAGGTGGGCGATGTGCCCCTGGAGCACCGCGTTGGCCTTGAGGCGGATGGTGTACTTGTGCCCTCGGCTTCCAGATAGTCTAGAGGTCGGGCAGCGAACGCGGCATCGCCCCGAAGAACCGCCGCTTGGTCCTGTCCGATACCGCGCCCACGGCTCAGCCGGGCCAGTCATCGGCGCTGTGACGTTGCGGACGCAGCAGCCGCCCAGTCCGAATGGTTGAAGACGAACAGCGGATGGTAGCAGGTGCAAACGAATGGCCAGGCGTGCCCTGTCCCGTGGGTGGCTGACGCTGTCCATGTCCAGACCACACTTGGTGGGCGGCGGGCTGAACGCGTCGATCCATTCCTGACAGTCTTAGGGCAAGGTTCCTTGCAGTCAGCACCCGGTCTCGACCCCCATCTGGCTGGTGGAGCGCTCCTTCGGGTACCCCCTGCCGCCGACGATCCAGCGCATCGCCGGATCATGGCCGGGCGTCGGCGTCGTTGACATCCTCGTACCCGGCAAGCCACCGCGATTGCGGAACTGCACCGTCAGGGGTGGCGTTATTCTTACCGGTCCTGCTGTCGGCCAGTACTGGCCATCTCGTCAGGCCGAGGGCATCATCGAGTTCACGGAAAGCAAGCAACCCGGCGTCGGTGGTGACCTGGCCGTGGAACTCCAGCTTCAGGCGGCGGTCAAACTGACCCGCAGATCGGCCGATTCCGTTTCACCAGCCGCCAGCTCCATGTTCCCTTCAGACACAAGCATCACGTTGATTCTTATATCAAATTCGCGGCAAGGCGTCACCAAATGCACGGTCAAATGGGAATGCGGGTAGAGGAAAATGTCAGTTCTCACCCTGAGGAGGCGCTTCGCGCCGTCTCGAAGGGTCTTGTCCGATCCCCTGACCACCAAAGCCACCATCACGGCATGACGCTGTGAATCTGCGTGTGCTGAGCGCCAATCAGACGCACCAGGGTGACGCTGTTCTGGCGGGTCTTGTGCGGCTCGATCAGGGTCAGCAGCTCAAACTCGGTGAAAGATTTGGTCGCCTGATCCAGCTTCAGTTCCGAAAGGAACATCTGGCCGTGAAAATTGGTGGCCAGCGAATGGATCAGTATCAGCCCGCCGTTCCGGCTTACCAGCGGCCAGTAGGCGCGGCGGAAATGCTGAAAATACTCGATGGTTCCGCAGTCGAACCAGACCATGTCGAAGGGCAGCTCGTCCTTGGGCAGCTTGTCGGCATAGCCGATGAAATCCGCCTCATGAACCCGGAGCGGGCCGTCGATCCCCAGATCCTTTGCGGTCCGGATCACCTTGCCGGCGGTGGTGTCGGCATGCACGAGATTGTCGATCATGTGCAGGCGCGCCGGGACCGGCGGAGCGGCGTAGTAGGCCGGGTTCAGCAGGCCGCCCTCTTTGTCCGCCGCCGCCGCTTCCGCCGCGGTCGCCCGGTCGCAGTCCGCCAGAGCCTTCAGCAGATAGAGCGAACTCAACCCACCACCGACCTCCAACACCCGCCTCGGCCGGTACAGCATGACCAGATCATAGAGCAGCGGCGCGACCGCCTCGGTTCCCATCTTCGGGCTGGCGAGCGGCGCGGCGGCGGCGCGGAAGGCCTCGTCGATCATCGCGGTCCCCTCTCCTCTATTCGTAGCTGGCGTTGAAAGCGATGGAGATCCGCTCTCCGGTGCCATGGAACGGATGCACCATGTGCAGCAGCCAGCTCGGAAACACCAGAAGCAGCCCCGGCTCCGGAATCAGGCGAAACTTGTGACCGAAATCGAAGCCCGGAAAGGGCTGTGCCTGGGGGGCGCCGCGCGGGTCCTGGAACTCGATCACGCCGCTCAGCGGGTGGGCCGGATCATTCTCGCCGGTCGAGGCATAATAGACGCCGGACCATTGGCTGGTCGGGTGGCTGTGGATGGTATTGTAGTCGCCAGGCCGGTTCAGATTCGCCCAGCCATAGAGCCGGGTGATCCGGCCTTCCGCCGCGCCTGGCCTGGCCGTCGCGAGCATCTCCAGCACCGCCGCCTCGGCGAGCGCCCGCAACGCGCGCACCGGCGGCGCCGGATCGTTAAGGAAACCATCCCCGGTGCGCCAGCCGCCGATCCCAGACCGGGAGACCGCCGGATGCTCGCCATCCGCGTCGCGCAGCGCCGTGATATGCGCGGCGAGACCCCGGTTCAGCGCCGCGTCGCCCGCTTCCTTGCGGATGATCAGCGGCGTTCCGAAGGCGACGTGGCCATCGCGCGGCAAGTTTTGGTTTCCAGACACGATCGCTCCGTCCACGGCCTCGGTGCGGCTGCCCCACCCGGGCTTGATACAACAGGGCGAGGGCGTTGTCTCCCCGACCGAAACCGGCGTATGTAGGAGGCACACACCCTCGCTTTCGACCACGCCGCCACGGGAGCCCTCATGCAGGATCTCACGCCAAAGCCCGAGGACCTGGATCCAATCGAGATCGCCAGCCGGGACGAGATCCAGGCCCTGCAACTCGAGCGGATGCAATGGTCCTTGCGCCATGCCTATGAGAACGTGCCCTTCTACCGGAAAAGCTTCGACGCGGCGGGGGCCCATCCGGATGATCTGACGTCGCTGGCCGATCTCGCGCGCTTTCCGTTCACCAAGAAGACGGACTTGCGCGACAACTATCCCTTCGGCCTGTTCGCGGTACCGAAGGATCAGGTGGTCCGTGTCCATGCCTCCTCCGGGACCACCGGCAAGCCCACCGTGGTCGGCTATACGAGGCAGGATATCGACATCTGGGCCGATGTCATGGCGCGCTCGATCCGCGCTGCCGGCGGGCGTCCCGGCAATACGGTGCATGTCGCTTACGGCTATGGCCTCTTCACCGGCGGCCTCGGCGCCCATTACGGAGCGGAGCGCCTCGGCTGCATGACGGTCCCGGTTTCCGGCGGCATGACCGAGCGTCAGGTCACGCTGATCGAGGATTTCAAGCCCGAGGTGATCATGGTCACCCCGTCCTACATGCTGGCGATCCTGGACGAGTTCCGCCGCCAGGGCCGCGACCCGGCGGCCGCCTCGCTCAAGGTCGGCATTTTCGGGGCCGAGCCCTGGACCAACGCCATGCGCGCCGAGATCGAGCAGGCCTTCGACATGCACGCGGTCGATATCTACGGCCTGTCCGAGGTAATGGGCCCGGGCGTCGCCAACGAGTGCGTCGAGACCAAGGACGGCCTGCATATCTGGGAGGATCATTTCTATCCCGAGGTGATCGACCCCGAAACCGGCGCGGTGCTCCCCGACGGAGAGCTGGGAGAGCTGGTCTTCACCAGCCTCACCAAACAGGCGTTACCGGTGATCCGCTACCGCACCCGCGACCTCACCCGCCTGCTCCCCGGCACCGCGCGGTCCATGCGGCGGATGGAGAAGGTCACCGGACGTTCCGACGACATGATCATCCTGCGCGGCGTCAATGTCTTCCCGACCCAGGTCGAGGAACAGATCCTGAAATGCAAGGGCCTCGCCCCGCACTACCAGATCGTGCTTTCGCGAGAGGGCCGCATGGACACCATGACGGTCAAGGTCGAGGCACCCCCCAGCGCGGCAAGCGCCGAGGCCCGCGCCGCCTCGGCCCGGGAACTCGCGGGCCACGTAAAAGGCGTGGTCGGCGTGACGGCGAAGGTGGATGTCCTGGAGCCCGGCGGGATCGAGCGGAGTATGGGCAAGGCGGTCAGGGTCGTGGACGGGCGGGGTTAGATCGAGGACAGTCACCGAATTAACCCCGACAAGGAAGATTGGGGAAGATTGGGGACAGCCACCGAATTTTAGGTGATCGACCTGCGAATGCGCTGCTTGAGATCGGGAGATTGGGGACAGCCACCGAATTTTAAGTGTTCGACCTACGAATGCGCTGCTTGGCTTATAGCGAATTCGGTGGCTGTCCCCAATCTCCCCCCAATCTCCCCAATCTCCCGGCTGAAGGGCCCAATCTAAAGGGGCGTTGGGTCAAGAAAGGGCGATGACCGCGTTACCGCTCGCCGAACCGGGCGATGTGGAGCGCTTCCTGCTCCCGGTAGGTCTCGCGGTAGAGGCCGACGATACGCTCATGGGTGGCGCGGGCGTCAGGGTGCAGTTCTTCCGTCGCGCCCTCCACCGGTTCGAAATGGCCGTATCGATCCTCGCCGCGCACCAGCATGGCACCGGTGCGAAGGGCGCCGATGGGGCGAACGGAAGGCGCGATGTAGTTGAGGCCGAGCCCGATCCGCCGCGCGCCGGTGCTGTTCGGGGCTGAGCGGTGCGGCGTCATGCCGTGATGGATCGAGAATTCCCCGGCCTTGAGCGGCATCGCCTGCACCCCCGCCTCGTCCAGCGGCTCGACGATCACCTGGGCGGAGCGGTTGACGCTGTTCTCGACCACATGGGCGACGTGGTGCATCTGCCGCTTCTCGCCGCCGAGCGGCAGAACCTCCATGCAGCCCGCCTCGACGCTCGCGTCGGTGAGCGCGAGCCAGACGGTGACCGGTTCCGCCGGCGCGATCCCGTAATAGGTCGCGTCCTGATGCCAGGCGGCGAGGGTCGGGCTGTTCGGCTCCTTAATGAAGAAGGTGCTGGTCCAGATCAGGATGTCCGGGCCGATCAGATCCTCCACCACGTCGAGGACCCTCGGGTCTTTCGCAATCCGCGCCGCCCAGGGCAGGATCAGATACGGCATGGTCCGGCAGTTGAGGTCCTTGGAGGCCGAGACCGGCGCGCCGAGCCAGGCCTCGTAGCGCGCGATCCCGTCCAGACACTCGCGGATTTCCGGCTGCTCCAGCATGGCGAAGGGATAGAGATACCCGTCCTGCCGCCACGCCGCGCGCTGAGCCTCGCTCAAGCCAACCATGATGGGTCTCGATCAATCGGGTTGCAGCATCACCTTGATCTGGTCGCTGGGCTTCTTCAGCGCCTCAAAGGCAGCGGGAAAAGCCTCGAACCCGACCGTGTGGGTGACCAGTTCGGCGGCATTGATCCGGCCCTGGGCCAGCATGTCTATGGCCATGCGGAAGTCGCTCTTGTCGTAGACGAAGCAGAAGGCGATATCGACCTCCTTGATCACCGCCTCGGCCGGCTTGAAATTGTCGGCGACCATGCAGAGCCCGACGACCACGACCCGGCCGTCGATCGGTGCGTAGCCGATGGCGGTCTGCATCGAGCCCGGAACCCCGACCGCATCGAAAACCACGTTGGGCGCGCCGCCGGCCAGTTCCTTGAATCTCTCGGTCACGTCTTCCTTGGCGGCGTCGATGGCGCCGGTCGCGCCGAACTTGCCCGCGCCCTCGGCCCGCTTGGCGATCAGGTCGCTGACGATGATCTCGCGGGCGCCGAAAAACTTGCACCAGATCGCCACCGAAAGGCCGACCGGGCCGCCTCCGACGATCAGCACATTGTCGCCGGGCCGCAGCCGCGCCCGCTTGACCGCATGCAGGCCGACCGCGAGCGGTTCGACCAGGGCTCCCTCCTGGAAATTGACATTCTCCGGCAGCGCGAGGGTCTCGTTCACCCCGATCGGCGTATATTCGGAATAGGCGCCGGGAATGCCGTCCGTCGCCCGCGCCTTGGGCGCGACACAGCGATGCGGGCTGCCGGCGATGCACGCGGCGCAGGTGCCGCAGCCGAGCTGAGGCATGGCGCAGACCCGGTCACCCACCTTCCATGGCCCTTCCACACCCTTGCCGATCGCGGCGATCTCGCCGGCGAATTCGTGGCCCATGACCGCGCCGGGATAGATCGCGCGCCAGCCGGATTCCTCGTTGCTGACCTCGGACCAGTGCAGGTCCGTCCCGCAGATCCCGCAGGCGCAGACCTTGAGGATCATCTGCCCGGGCGCAGGTTCGGGGTCGGGAATGTTTTCGATCGACAGCGGCAGGCCGGAACGGTGGAAGACGGCGGCTTTCATGGAGGATCTCCCCGGCTCTCGTTGGAGCGGATATCGTGGCGGAGGAGCGTTCGGGGGACAAGCCCCGTAGCGGACCCCGCTGCTTCCTTCCACTCTCCTGTTATGTTGCTTTCGGCCCTTGCGTCACGCCACCACACGGCTAGCCTGGGCCGCACCGACCGAGGGGAGGCATTTGATGAAAACCGACGCCATCATTCAGCATCAGGTGGAGGCGTATAACCTTTCCGCCGCCTCGGAGAACAAGATCCACGACGATACGGTGGCCCAGCGCTTCGGCTTCCAGGGCGGCCTGGTGCCGGGGGTCGAGATCTACGCCTATATGATGAACCCCGCCGTGAGGCATTTCGGCCCGGACTGGCTGGAGCGTGGAAGCGCCGACTGCCGGTTGATGAAGCCGGTCTATGACGGCCGTCCGGCGCTGATCACCGGCGAGCCGGCGGGTGACGGCGGGCTCGCGCTCAAGGTCGAATCCGAAGGCGTGCTGTGCGCGACCGGCACCGCGACCATGACCGTACCCGGCCCGGCGCCCAAGGCCGCGGATTTCGCGGTGGCCGCGTTGCCCGACTACGGCGCCCGGCCCGACGCCGCGCCGGAAACCCTTGTGGAAGGTCAGGTGCTCGGCACTTTCGAGCAGATCATGGAGCCCGCCGACCAGGCCCAATACCTGCTGGACGTCCGCGAGCCGCTGGAGATCTATGCGCGGGAGAAGATCGTCCATCCCGGCTGGGTCCTGCGTCTCGCGAACCGAGCCATTTCCCACAATGTGAAGCTCGGGCCCTGGATGCATGTCGGCTCCAAGGTCCGCAACCTCGCCATCCCCCGCTACGGCGATCATTTGGCCGCCCGCGCCCGTGTGACCCGCAACTATGAGCACAAGGGCCATCTGTTCGTGGATGTCGACGTGCTCGTCACCCGGTCCGACGGCACCGGCCTCGTTTTTATCGACCACACCGCGATCTATCGCCCCCGGCAGGTCAGCCAGGCGGCCTGACCCGATGCTTTCAACTCCGGAAGGATGCTCCCATGCCTGAATTCTACACCGCCGAGCGTGACGGCCATGTGCTGACCGTCACCCTCAACCGGCCCGAGCGCATGAATGCGCTGCACTCGCCCGCGCATTTCGAGCTCGACGCGATCTTCAACGAGTTCGAAAGCGATCCGAACCTCTGGGTCGCCATCCTGACCGGTGCCGGAGACCGCGCCTTCAGCGCCGGAAACGATCTGCGCTGGCAGGCCGAGGGCGGCACCCGGGACAAGCCGAAGAGCGGCTTCGGCGGCATTACCGAGCGGTTCGACCGGACCAAGCCGCTGATCGCGGCGGTGAACGGCGTCGCCATGGGCGGGGGGTTCGAACTGGCGCTCGCCTGCGACGTGATCATCGCCGCCGAAAACGCCCGCTTCGCTCTTCCCGAACCGCGTGTCGGTCTTGCGGCGCTGGCCGGCGGGCTGCACCGCCTGCCCCGGGCGATCCCGATCAAGCGCGCCATGGGCATGATCCTGACCGGCCGTCATGTGCCCGCCGCCGAAGGCTACGAGCTTGGCTTCGTCACCCAACTGGTCCCCGAGGGAGAGGCGCTGAAGGCCGCCAAGGCCTTTGCCGCGCAGATCGAGGAATGCTCTCCTGTCTCGATCCGGACCAGTCTCGACGTGGTTCGACGCGGCCTTGAGTTCGCCGACGTGCGCGACGCGATGCTGATGCATTACGACAGCGTGAAGACCCTGCGCGACAGCGAGGACATGATCGAAGGACCGAAGGCCTTCGCCGAGAAGCGCAAGCCCAACTGGAAAGGGCGCTGACCGCGTGGCGGAGAAGCCGGCCCGCCCCACCACCGTCCGCCTGCAACGGCTGGCCCGGGCCTACCGGGAATCCGGTGCCCTGCTGGCAGCGGTGGAACTGGGCGTCTTCAGCAAGCTGGCCGCCGGCGCGGATACCGAGGAAAGCCTAGCCGCCGCGCTCGGCATCTCGGCGCTGAATGCCGAGCGGATCATCATCGCCTGTCTCGGCCTCGGCCTGATCGAACGCGATGGCGACCGGCTGCGCAACGCCGCCGATGTCGACCGCTTCCTGGTCGAGGGCAAGGACACCTATGCCGGCGCCTGGATGTTCTTCACCCATCCCGACTGGGCGGATTGGGGGCGGCTTGCCGGGCACCTGCGCAATCCGGAGCCGGCGCGGCTCGACAACGACACGGTCAAGGGCATCACGGTCGAGGAGGCGCGGCGCTATCACCGCGCGACCTACAGCATCGGCCGGGGCGCCGGCCGGCTGTTCCTGCGCCAGGTGGATCTTTCGCGGCGCGTCAGGATTCTCGATCTCGGCGGCGGGTCCGGCGCCTATTGCATCGAAGCGTGCAAGGCACATGCCCATCTTTCCGCCGTGGTCTTCGATCTGCCGCCGGTCGCGGAGGTCGCGCGGGAGTTCATTGCCGAACACGGGCTTTCGGACCGGATCGAGGCCGTCGCCGCCGACTTCAACCACGATCCCTTCCCGACCAATGCCGACGTGATCATCATGGCCAGCAACCTGCCCATGTATGGCCGCGAGGCGATCGCCGGCGTGATCGCCAGGGCCTATCAGGCGCTGCTGCCGGGCGGCGAGATGCACCTGATCGGCGAGGCCCTGGACTCTGACCGCAGCGGCCCCCCCGATCCGGCAATCTGGGGCCTTGCCCAGACCCTGCACAACAGCACCGGCCTCGCGCATTCGATCGGCGAGTGCACCGGCTATCTCAAGGCGGCAGGCTTCGCCGAAATTCAGGTCAACGACTTCGTGCCGGGGGTGCTGAAAAGGATCACGGGACGGAAATTGGGGTAAAATCCACCCCTTCACCCGAGCTTGAAATAATCCGGCCGGCCGATCGCCCAGGGATCGCCCCAGAGCTGCTGGCCGCCGTCGACCGTTATCACCTCGCCGGTGATGAACTTGCCCGACGGGGCCGCGAGATAGGCACAGCTTTCGGCGATGTCCATGGCGTCCCCGGGGCGCAGCATCGGGTTCGCCTCCCAATAGGTCGCCGCCCCCTCGGGCGGATAATAGGCGAAGGCATGGGTCTCGACACAGCCGGGCGCGACGCTGTTGATCCGGATATTGAGCGGCGCCCACTCGACCGCCACCGATTTGGAGAGATAGATCACGCCGGCCCGAGCCGCGATGGTGTGCGAGACACCGGGCAGGCCGCGCCAGATCGCCGCCGTGATATTGACGATATTGCCCGGCGAACCGGCATCGCGCCAGCGCCGCGCCGCCGTCTGCATCATGTACCAGGTGCCGTTCAGATTGGTGTCGATAACCGCGTTCCAGCCCTTCACCGAATAGTCGATGGCGGCCTGGGCGAACTGCCCGCCGGCATTGTTCACCAAATGGTCAAGGCGCCCGAAACGGTCATAGACCGCATCGAACAGATGCCCGACCGCCTCGGGGTCGCGGATGGTCATGGCCTGGGTCATCACCTCGGCGCCCAGCGAGGTGAAGAAATCCGCCGCGCCCTTCAGCCGCTCCTCATCCCTGGCGCAGATCACCAGGGTCGCCCCGAGCCTGGCAAAGAGACTGGCAATCGCCCGGCCAAGTCCCGTCGCCCCACCGGAAACCAGCACCACCTGACCCTTGAACAGATCGTCCCGGTAGACCGTGGGATGGGCGGCAAGCTCCGCGTCGGTGAATCCGTAAGTCTTGGTTTCCTCTGACATTCCTGTCGCTCCACGGGAAATCGGTCCATTCGCGGGCGGTATTCTAACCGCCGGCGCCCACCCTCGTCTCGGTTCCGAGGCAAACGCGCGCAATCGCGCCACTCGTCCCCAGCTTCATCGCTCATCCACCAGCCGGATCGGTTTCTGGCGCTTCTCCACCTGGGTCGCCTCGGCCGTTCCGCCCGGCCCGACGATCTCCACCGTTACCGCAACCCCGAGCCGCTGGCGGAGCAGGGCCGCGACGCGTTCCGTCAGCCCTTCATGCGCCCTGTCCTTGGCCGTCTCGCAGACCACCGTCATCTCATCACGGCCCGCGACCGTCGCGACCCGGCAGACATATTCGCCGCCGAGGTCCGGGATCTCGCGCAGGATCGTGGCGATGCCCGTTGGATAGACGTTGATGCCGCGCAGCTTGACCATGTTGTCGCTGCGGCCCTGGAAGCCGGCGAGCCGGCGCAGCGAGAAGCCGAGCCCGCCTTCCCCCGGCAACACGGTCGAGACATCCTTGGTATCGAAGCGGATCACCGGATAGACGCTGTCCTTGAATAGCACCGTGTCGCAGATATTGCCGGGCTCGCCATCGGCGACGGGGGCGCCGGTATCCGGGTCGAGGATCTCGATCAGATGCGCGTCCTCCCAGATGTAGAGGCCGGAGCGGTCGGGCCCTTCGGCGGCGATGATGCCGGTGTCACCGACCCCATACCAGTCATAGGTCTCGGCCCCGCCCCAGGCGGCGCGCATCGCGGCACCACCGTCCTCGGCGAGATGACCGGAGATCATCCGGATCTTCAGGTCCCGCCCCGGCTCCAGCCCGGCGGCGCGGGCGACTTCAGCGAGTTTCAGGATATAGTCCGCGAACCCGACGATCACCGTCGCGCCGAAGCGGCGCATCAGCTCCACCTGCTGCTCCGAGCGGGTCTCGAGGCCGGTGCCGGCGGGCAGCAGCAGAGCGTCGGTGTAATGCAGGATGGTCTCGCGGATATAGTGCCCGCCGTTCACCATCCCGAAACCATAGACGGAATGCACCACGTCGTCGGACCGCAGCCCCTGCAGCAGGTAAGCGCGGGCCAGCAGCGCGTTCTGAATCTCCCGGTCGCGGGGACCGTAGAAGATCGGTTGCGGCGCGCCGGTGGTGCCGCTGGTCGTGTGCATGACCACCCGTTCGCCGCCGGTCCAACCGCCGGGTCCGATGAAATCGCCGAAAGGTGGATAACGCTCGACGCTCTCCATCAGATCGGCCTTGGAGAAGCTCGGGATCTTCGCAAGGTCAACGAGCCCGCGGATATCCCCGGGCTCCATCCCCGCCTCCGTCCAGCGCCGGCGGTAGAACGGGTTTTGCCAGCCCCGCTCCATCAGCGCCAGGAAACGGCGTTCCTGGAGGGCACGGATCGCGTCCTGGCCGGCCTTGGCAACACCGCCCGAAAACGCGGCGCCGATCGGATAGTCATCCAGGATTCGGGCGGGGTCGGCTTCGGTGAAATAGCGGCTCATCGGACAGCGGCCTGATTCCCTGTGATCGGCGCGGAGACGGCAGGCCGTCATCCTCGAAGCAAGCGCGCCGGAACGCAACGACTCTGTATCCAGGGCATCGACTTTCACGGTATAGCGGTTTCCGCTTCAGTCTTGGTCGCGAGGGAGGGCCGGCGTTGAGACAGTCAATCATTCGGATCGCCGTGGTGCTCGTCGCCCTGGTTTGCCTGCATGCCGTCAACGCCGACGCGGAAACGCCGCTCGAACGCGGCCGCAAGCTCATGAACGGCATCGTCGCCTGCGGCAATTGTCACACGCCGCAAACCCCGAACGGACCCGATAATTCCCGGGAACTCGCGGGCGGCCCGCCGATTGTCGAGCCCGGTGCTTTCAAGGCCGTGGCGCCGAACATCACGCCGGACCGGGAAACCTGGATTGGCGCCTGGACGGACGCCCAGATCATCACCGCGATCCGCGAAGGCAAACGCCCTGACGGCTCGATCATGGGCCCGCCCATGCCCTATGGCCTTTATCGCCACATCTCCGACGAGGACATGGCGGCAATCGTCGCCTATCTGCGCTCGGTCAAGCCGGTACGCTCCGAAAGCCCGAAATCCGACTATTCTTTCCCCCTGCCGCCCGCCTGGGGTCCCCCGGCGGCGCCGGTCGCGGCGGTGTCAAAAGCCGATCCGGTGACCTATGGAGCCTATCTCGCGGGGCCGCTCGGCCACTGTATCGAATGTCATTCCGCCCCCAACGACAAGGGCCAACCGGATATCGAGAACCAGCTCGGTGGCGGCGGAATGGCGTTTCACGGGCCCTGGGGGACCTCGGTCTCGTCCAACATCACGCCGACCGGACTTTCCGGCTGGACGGACCGTCAGATCATCGACGCCATCACCAAGGGCGTCCGCCCGGATGGCAGCCGGCTGATGCCGCCGATGGCGATTGCCTACTATGCCGGTCTGTCTGACGCGGAACTGACCGCGATCGTGGCCTATCTGAGAAGCCTGCCGCCAAAATAGCGCGCGCCTTTGGGCCGACCGCACCTGGAAAGTCTCATGTCCCAATCCTCGTCAACCGGAACCAGCGAGAATGTCCGAGGAATCTATACCATTCTCGTCGGCATGCTGGTCATTACCCTGCAGGACAGCGCCGTAAAGCTGTTGAGCCCGGACTACGCCCTGCATCAGATCATGCTGGTGCGGGCGATGCTTGCGCTGGTGCTCACTTTCGGCATCATCAAGTACGAGGGCGGCTTTCACCTTCTGCGCACGCGGTTCCTGAAATGGCATCTCGCCCGCGGTGCGCTGATCGTGGTTGCCAATATGACGTTCTTCCTGGCGGTAGCGGCAATGCCGCTCGGCGAGGCGGTGGCGATCTTCTTCGTGGCGCCGCTTTTCATCACCGCGATGTCGGTGCCGTTTCTCGGCGAGAAAGTCGGTCCGAGGCGATGGGCGGCCGTCATGGTGGGGCTTGCCGGCGTCATTATCGTCATGCGGCCCGGCGCCGGCGTCTTCGATTGGGTCGTCATTCTGCCGGTCATCTCGGCCCTGACTTACGCGTCGATGCAAATGCTGACGCGCAAGCTGGGAGCGACCGACAAGGCCTCGACCATGGCCTTTTATATCCAGATGACCTTCATTGCCTTCAGTCTGGCGGTCGGGCTCGGCGTCGGAGACGGCCGTTTCGCCGGAACCGGCAACCCGAGCCTGGATTTCCTGTTCCGCGAATGGCGGATGCCGGAGGCCGAGGACTTCCTCCTGTTCCTGTGGTGCGGCGTGTCCAGCGGGTTCGGCGGCTATCTGCTGAGCCAGGCCTACCGGCTCGGCGAGGCGGCGATCGTCGCGCCCTTCGAATATGTCGCGCTGCCCCTGGCGGTGCTATGGGGATTCGCGCTTTGGGGTGATCTGCCGGATGGTACTGCGATCATCGGCATGGTGCTGATTCTCGGCTCCGGGCTCTACATTCTGTACCGCGAAAGCGTTCGCGGGCGCCTCCTCGCGGCAGGGCGGTCGGTGCCGAGGAACCGGTAGCGCTGGTTCCCACCGGTTGACAGGCCCCTTCGAGACGCGCCCCTCACCCGTGCATCTTTGCGCCCTTGGTGATCTTGTCGACCAGCTTGCGCTCCTCGCGCAGCGCGAGGCCGACGATGTTCATCTCGTCCGGCTGACGGATTCTGACGGTTTCCCGGTTCGCCGCGTCGTGACCGGTCGAGAACATCTCTTCAATGTAGATCGACAGCCGGACGCCCCGGTCCATGGCCCGGCGATAGATGGTCTTCATTCTCTCGCCGTCGCAGGAAAGCACGATCACCGGCTGGATCAACAGCGGCGCATAGCGGTTGCCCGCCGCGTCCTGATAATCCTCGCCCAGCAGCGAGGCATCGGCGCCGACAACGCCGGAGGTGAGGAACGCGGTGACGTTCAGCTTCTGCCAGGCCGCGAGATCCTCCCGCACGACGATGGCGACCTTGGTGTCGAACTGCATGATCCCTCAGATCCCGAAGATCGATGCGAGACCGGTGCGCTCGCTATGGGCCGCCATGACCGCGTCATCCGGCAGTTCGATCCGTTCCGCCGCCGCCCGCAGGACTGTCGGCAGCAAGCCGACATCGCCCACCGAATTCAGAAAGATCCCCGGACGGGAAAGCACGTAATGCACGGCGGTGCGGATATCCTCTTCCGCTTCCAGCGGCTCATACCACGTGGTCCGGCGCTTGGAGACGCCTGCGGCCCAGGGACCACGGGCCAGCGACTTGATGGTCTGCACCGCGACATTGCGCTCGCGGCACAAGTCCAGCGTCTTCTCGAAATCATCCGCATAGGTGGCGTGATGCGCGGTCACCCAGTTATACGGCATCAGGACCGAGTCGAAATCGAACCGCGCCAACGAACGGCGGTGCATCGCCGCCACGTTCCAGCCATGGCCGGTGACCCCGATGAAGCGCACCTGGCCGGCATCCCTCGCCTCAACCGCGGCCCGCAGAGCGCCGTCCTCGCCCATCGCCACGTCCCATTCATCGGGATGGATCAGCGCGTGCAGCTGCAACAGATCAAGCGTGTCCACCCGGAGCCGTTCGAGCGAGCGCTGAATGCTGTCCCGCGCCGCCTCGTAGCTCCGGTCCCGGGTCTTGGTGGCGAGAAAAAAGTCATCGCGGTGCCGGTCCATCCAGGAGCCGATCCGGAGTTCCGACTCGCCATAACCCGGCGCCGTGTCGATATGGTTGACGTCGAACTCAAGCAACAGGTCGAGCGTCCGATCCGCCGTCGCCTGATCGACCCTGCCCAGGGCCGCCGCCCCGAAAATCACCGACGAGCTCAAATGCCCGGTGCGCCCGAAGGGCCGTTTCTCGATCGCCATGCCGCCGCTCCTCATCCGGTTCCGGTGCCAGCATAATGCGGATGGCCGGCGAAACCCAATCCCCGGGGCTTCGAAAATCCGCCGGGCGTGGTATTCACGGGATAAGCGACGTTCATCATCACCAAGGACGCATCCATGGCCCCCAAAATCGGTTACCTGCTGCCCACCCGCGAAGCC
This sequence comes from Alphaproteobacteria bacterium, assembly GCA_038146985.1. Lineage (GTDB taxonomy): Bacteria > Pseudomonadota > Alphaproteobacteria > Thalassobaculales > Thalassobaculaceae > JADHLJ01. The sequence continues at coordinate 105,569 of JAYQSQ010000016.1, read as the reverse complement.
ATCATGGAAGGCCGGCCCGCGGCGGCACCGTTGCTGACCCTGGCGGAGAAGGCCGAGGATCTCGGCTATGATTCGGTATGGGTCGGCGACTCGATCACCGCGCGGCCCCGCCACGAACCGATCACCTTGCTGGCAGCGGTGGCCGGGCGCACAAGGCGGGTGGCGCTGGGCACCGCCGTCCTGCTGCCGGCGCTGCGCAACCCCGTGGTCCTGGCGCACCAGGTCGCGACCCTGGACCAGGCCAGCGAAGGCCGGGTGATCCTCGGAGTCGGCATCGCCGCCGACGTGCCGAACATCCATGACGAGTTCAGGGCCGTAGGCGTGCCGTTCGAGAAACGCGTGGGCACGATGCTCGAGGGCCTGCGGCTCTGCCGGGCGCTGTGGTCGGGCGAGCCGGTGGATTGGGACGGGCGCTGGAAGCTGACGGGACAATCCGTCGGCCCGGTTCCGCACACCAAGGGCGGCCCGCCGATCTGGGGCGGCGGCTCGCGCCCCGAGAGCCTTGCCCGGGCCGCGAAGAATTTCGACGGCTGGTTCCCGACCGGCCCCAGCGACTCCAAGGTCTGGGGCGATCAGTGGCGCGACATCCAGGGCCAGGTGAAGGCCTTGGACCGCGATCCCGACGCTTTTGCGGGTGCCATCTATCTTACCCTGGCGCTCGACGACGATGCCGGCAAGGCGAATGCCAAGCTCGACGGATTCCTGGAGAGCTACTACATGCAGCCGGCTCTACGGCTGCGGACCTGGCAGGCCTGTTACGGCGGACCGGCGGCGGGCGCGGCGGAGTGGCTGAAGGGGTTCGCGGATCAGGGCTGCGGCCATCTGATGCTGCGTTTCGCCGGCGACCACGACCGGCACCTTGACGCCTTCGCGAAGATCCGAGCGGATCTCGGCTGGTAGGCGTCGGGTTCTGGCCGCAATCCGGCCCGCGAATGGATTTTATGCGATCATTTGACGCGCGACCTTTTCATGGGCGGCGGCTCCATGATAGATAGCCGACTGAAACAGGGGCATCCCTTGCCTCCTGTCGATTCCCCAGAGGAACGACCGGTCGGCTTCGACCTCCGCGCCGGGGCGTGAATATGACGGAAGCGAAACCGAACTCAGACCCGAAACGGATCCTCTATTTCGAGGACAATCCGGTGGACGCCGCGTTCATGCAGCTGGTCTGCGGCCCTATGAAAGACGTCGATCTGGTGATCGCCACCGACGCTCGCCTGGGCTTCCAACTGGTCAAGGCCCATGATTTCTCGCTTATTCTCATGGAAATCATGCTTCCGGACATGAACGGGTTCGATGTCACCGCCGAACTCAAGAAGGCTCCGGAAACCAAGGACATACCGGTGATCGCGGTCAGCGGCGCGCCAATGCCGAAGGAATACGAGACCCCCGGGGACCTCGGCTTCGTCGCCTACATCACCAAACCGGTGGACCCGGACAGCATGACGATGGCGATCCAGTCGATTCTCAACGAAAAAGATTGGCGGGACGTCTGAGCGTCTGGTTGCAACGGCAGGGACCGCCGATCTAGCGATCAAGTTTAACCGAAGCTCACCCCATCTGTGATGGCCTCGCCACTTGGCCAGAACCGCTTAAGTCCCCTACGCTCCGGCCATGAAAAACGCGCTCTTCAACAGCAACCGCATGAAGCTCGGGGTCATGGCCTTCAATTGTTCGGGCGGGTCGACGGTGACGACCGCCGACGGGGCCTGGCCGATGACGTGGGAGGACAACGCGGCGCTCGCCCGGATGGTCGACGCGGCCGGCATGGAGGTGCTGCTGCCGGTCGGACGCTGGAAAGGTTACGGCGGCGAGACCAACTTCAACAACCGCACCTTCGAGAGCTTCACCTGGGCTTCGGGCATCGGGGCGATCACCAGGCACTGCACCATCTTCGCCACCGTCCACGCGCCGCTGATCCATCCGGTGGCGGCGGCCAAGATGGCGGCGACCGCGGACCACATCTCCGGTGGCCGCTTCGCCCTCAACGTGGTCGCCGGATGGTATCGGAACGAGTTCGAGATGTTCGCCGCCGAATGGCGTGAGCACGACCGGCGCTATGACTACGCCGCCGAATGGATCACCCTGATCAAGCGCCTTTGGGCCGAGGAGGAGGCCTTCGATTTCGACGGTGAATTCTTTCAGGGCAAGGCGCTGTGGAGCCAGCCGAAGCCCCTGCAATCGCCCCGGCCGCCGATCATGAACGCCGGCTCCTCGCCCGCCGGGCAGGCCTATTCGGCGCATCACGCCGACATGAACTTCGTCATGCTACGCCAGAAGGACGAGGACAGCGACATCGCCCAGATCCGGCACCTCAAGACCTTGGCGGCCGATCTCGGCCGCTCCTCACAATGCTGGATCCATGGCTATGCGGTCTGCCGGGAGACCGAGAAAAAGGCGCGGGACTATCTCAATCACTACGTGGTCGAGCGCGGCGACGACGTAGCGGTCGCCAACATGCTGGACATTTTCGGCGTGCAATCCGGCACCCTGGAGCCGGCGGTGCTGGAGGCCTTCAAATTCCACTTCAAAGCCGGCCATGGCGGCTATCCGCTGGTCGGCACGCCGGAGCAGATCGTCGGCCAGATCCAGCGCCTGTCCGACATGGGGGTCGACGGCATCCTGCTGTCCTGGGTCGACTATCTCGGTGAGGCCAGACAGTGGATCGACCAGGTCCTGCCGCTGATGGAACAGGCGGGGCTCCGGGCACCGTTCGTCCCCGAGGGCTCGGCGTGAGCCAACCGGTTTCGCGCGGTACCGGGCTTTTCCTCCTCGTGACCGTCTGGTTCTGCTGGGGGTTCAGCTATCCGTCGACCAAGCTGATGCTTCAGTCCATCGACGTGTGGACCGGGCGCGCCCTCATCATGGCCGCCGCCGGCCTATTGCTTCTCGCTCTGGCGGCGCTGATGAAGCGGAGCCTGGGCATTCCGCGCGCGCACTGGCGGGATCTCGCGATCGCCGCGCTCTGCAACATGACGATCTTCCAGATCGGCATGACCTTGGGCGTGCACTACTTCAGCGCCGGGCGCACCGTGGTGATCGTCTACACCATGCCGCTCTGGGCGATGCTGTTCGCCTGGCCACTGCTCGGCGAAAGACCGTCGCTCTTGCGCATGGGCGCGCTGGGACTGGGGCTGTGCGGCCTCGCCGTGCTGATGAGCCAGGATTTCGCCGGCATGCGCGACGCCGGCTTCGGCGCGCTCTGTACCCTCGTGGGCGCCGTCGCGTTCGGCCTCGGGACGGTATGGATGAAGCGGACCCCCTGGACCAGCGACCCGACCGTGGTTGCCGGCTGGCAGTTGGTGATCGGCACGGTCCCGATCCTGCCCTTCTGGTGGCTATGGGGCGCCGAGACCGATTGGGCGGCGGTTAGCGTGCCGAGCTGGATAGGGCTGCTGTTCAACATTCTGGTCGCCAATGTCCTCGCCTATTTCGCCTGGTTCAGGGTGATCGCGATCTTCCCGGCCTCGGTCTCGGGCCTCGGCACGCTGGCGGTGCCGATCGTCGGCGTACTGGCGAGCGCCACGGTGCTGGGAGAAGTGATCGGATGGCGAGAGGTCACCGCATTGGCGCTGATCGTCGGGGCGCTGGGGCTGAACCTGCGGTCGGCCGGATCCCAGGCGCCGGCGCGTAGGACAAAAGGCCCCACCCGTTCCACCGAAGGCTAGTCCACACGCGCATCGCCTATCTGGTTCCGGCAGCGCCGACGCAACGCCGCTTTGCGATCCCCGCCCCGGAGCGCTAGGCTGGCGCCAATCTGCCCCGTGATCCCGATCCAGGAGGCCCGCATGGCCAGCAATCGTCTTCGTTTTGGCATCTTCCTCGCGCCGTTCCATGCGATGGACGAGAACCCCACCAACGCCCTCGACCGGGATTTCGAGCTGGTCGAGCATCTTGACCACCTGGGATACGACGAGGCCTGGATCGGCGAACATCACTCCGGCGGTTTCGAGATCATCGCCTCGCCCGAGGTGTTCATCGCCGCCGCCGTGGAGCGTACGAAGCACATCCGGCTCGGCACCGGTGTCGTCTCGCTGCCTTATCACCACCCCTTCATGACCGTCGACCGGATGATCCAGCTCGATCACCAGTCGAAGGGCCGGGTGATGTTCGGGGTCGGACCGGGCGCCCTGGTGGGCGATGCCTTCCGCATGGGGATCGACCCGGAGAACCAGCGACGCAACATGAACGAGGCGCTGGACGCGATCATGCCGCTGGTGCGCGGTGAGACGGTGACTGTCAAGACCGACTGGTTCGAGATGCGCGAGGCCCGAATCCAACTCCCCTGCTATACCCGCCCGCATATCGAGATGGCGGTGGCCTGCGCGCGCTCGCCTTCCGGCGCACTGGCGGCGGGCAAGCATGGGCTTGGCATGCTGTCGATCGGCGGCACCTCGCCGGACGCTCTGAAGCACCACGCGAACAACTGGCGGCTGTGCGAGCAGACCGCCGCGGAGAACGGCAAGACCGTCAGCCGCGAGAAATGGCGCGTCGTCTCGCTCGCGCATATCGCCGAGACCCGCGAGAAAGCGCTGGAGAACGTGAAATTCGGTCTCGAGAAATGGGCCAAGTATTTCCGCGAGATCGCCACCTTCCCGATCGTTCCGGACGATATCGAGGATGCGGCCAATTATCTCATGGAAAACCAGATGGCCTGTATCGGAACGCCCGATGACGCGATCCGCTATATCGAGAAGCTGCTGGAGGGTACCGGCGGTTTCGGCGCCTATCTGGAACTGGCCCACAACTGGGCCGATTTCGCGGCCACCAAGCGTCATTTCGAGCTGATGTCACGGCATGTGGCGCCGCACTTCCAGGGTCTGAACGATCTGCGCCAGGCCAGCTACGACTACAGCCACGCCAACCGCGACGTCTTCGTCGGCCGGGCCGCGGCGGCGGTTCAGGCAGAGATCGACAAGCAGACGGCCAAGGAACAGGCTGCGGAATAGGCCCTGGCTTTCGCCAGGGGATCGTTCGGGAAGGGGAGAACAGATCCCCGCCGCCCCTTCCCGTTCAGATCGCCGTCAAGCCGCCATCGATCACCAGTTCGGCGCCTGTCATGTGCTTCGATTCATCGGAGGCCAGAAACAGGATGCCGTTGGCGATGTCCAAGGGTTCGCCGCGTTCCCCCATCGGGGTCGCCGCGACCCGTTTCTTCAGGTTCTCGGCAGGATCGCCGCCCCCCATGCCCATCGACTCGGCGCCCATATTGGTGTCGATCAGGCCCGGATGCACCGAGTTGCAGCGGACCCGGTAGCCTTTGCGCGCGCAGTCGATGGCCACCGACTTGGTCATCTGGCGCACCGCGCCCTTGGAGGCGCCATAGGCGACGATCAGCGGGGTCGCGATGATGCCGGCGATCGAGGAGAGGTTGATGATCGACCCGCCTCCGCCGGCCTTCATCGCCTTGACCCCGGCGCGGCAGCCCAGAAAAACACCCTTGGCATTGACCGCCTGCACCGCGTCCCATTCGTCGAGCCCGGCATCGTCGATCGACTGATGCTGGGTGGTGGCGAGAATGCCCGCATTGTTGACGAGGATGTCGAGCCGGCCGTGACGCGTCAGCACCCCATCCATCACCGACTGCCATGCGGCCTCGTCGCGCACGTCGAGGCTCACGAATTCCGCCTTCGCCCCCAGTTCCGCCGCCAGCGCCTGGCCAGCCTCGGCCTTGACGTCGGCGATCACCACCGTCGCGCCCTCCTCGGCGAGACGCCGGCACACCGCCTGTCCGATCCCGTTCGCGCCGCCCGTCACCAACGCGATTTTTCCGTCTACCCGTCCCATGTGACGCTCTCCTTTCGCCGGGTTGGATCATTGGTTCGGGTCATCGTAGCACCGCCGGCAACGGCAATCCCGGCGCGAGACTGACGCGCATGCGATAGTTCGTGGACAGTTCTGTTTAGAGTTTTCGCTCCAAAGGAATTTCGATAGGGTCGTGAAAAACGAACCCGGCGGGACCGCCGGAAGCGGAGCGGATCAATGAAGTCTCAATACAGGGTTGTCGTGATCGGTGGCGGCGTCGTCGGTGCCTCGGTGCTTTACCATCTGGCCAAGTTCGGCTGGACCGATATCGCCCTGGTGGAACGCTCGGTCCTGACCGCCGGTTCGTCCTGGCACGCGGCGGGCGGCGTCCATGCGCTGAACGCGGACCCCAACATGGCGACGCTTCAGGCCTACACGATCGATCTGCTCTCGGAGATCGAGAAGGAAAGTGGACAGGATATCGGCCTGCACATGACCGGGGGCGTGACCATCGCCTCGACTCCGGACCGCTGGGAGTGGCTGCAGGCGGCCTATCGGGTGTTCCAGACCATCGGCATCGAGGATTGCCATCTGATGACCCCCGAAGAGGTCAAGCGCGCCTGCCCGATCATGGATACCAAGGGGGTGATCGGCGGGCTCTGGGCCGACCGCGAGGGCTATCTCGACACCACAGGCACGGTGCATGCCTATGCCGGGGCCGCCCGCAAGCGCGGTGCGACGGTGATCGAGCACAATCGCGTCCTGGAACTGATCCAACGCGCCGACGGCACCTGGAACGTGGTCACCGAGAAGGGCACGATCCACGCCGAGCACGTGGTCAATGCTGGCGGCCTTTGGGCCAAGCAGGTCGGCCGCATGGTCGGCCTCGACCTGCCGGTCGCGCCGCTGGCCCACCACTATCTGATTACCGAGAGCGTGCCGGAAGTAGCCGCCCTCAATTTCGAGATCCCCATGGCCGTGGATCTCGAGGGCTTCACCTATATTCGCCAGGATCAGCAGGGCATCCTGGTCGACATCTACGAAACCAACTACCAACACTGGAACGTCGACGGCGCGCCCTGGGACTATGGCTTTGAGCTGATTCAGGAAGATACCGACCGGATCGCCGACGAGTTGGTCATGGCTTTCGAGCGCTATCCGGTGCTCCAGAACGTCGGCGTCAAGCGCTGGGTTAACGGCGCCTTCACCTTCTCGCCGGACGGCAATCCTCTCGTCGGGCCGGTGCCCGGCAAGAGCAACTATTGGCTCGCTTGCGGCGTGATGGCGGGTTTCCTGCAGGGCGGCGGCGTTGGCAAATCGCTCGCCGAATGGATGATCCATGGCGAGCCGGAGGCCGATGCCTGGCCCATGGATATCGCGCGCTACGGCGAGTTCGCCTCGAATCGCGAATATATCAAGCAGACAACCGGGCAGTTCTATTCCCGCCGTTTCGTGATGACCTACCCGAATGAATAGCTGCCGGCAGGCCGGCCGCTGAAGAAAGCGCCGGCGCATGACGCCCTTGACGCCGCCGGCGCGCTCTGGGGCTGCAGTTGGGGCCTGGAAATCCCGCTGATGTTCGGGCCGCCGGGCTTCAAGGAAACCCCGACGCTTAAACGCTCCAATGCTTTCGACATTGTCGGCGAGGAATGCAAGGCGGTGCGCGAGGCTGTCGGCCTTCTGGATATCACCGGTTTCTCGCGTTACGAGGTCGCGGGTGCCGGGGCCGAGGCCTGGCTGAACCGGATCATGGCCGGCCGGCTCCCAGGGCCGAGACGCAGCCGGCTCTCGCCGATGGTCTCTCCGGAAGGACGGCTGAAGGGCGATCTCACGCTGTTCAACTGGGGCGACGGCACCTGGTGGATCATGGGGTCCTACTATCTGCGACGCTGGCACATGCGCTGGTTCAACGATCATCTCGACCGGGCGCGGGACGGCGATGTGACGGTCCGCGACATTTCCGACGCGATGGTCGGCTTCTCGCTGTCCGGACCGAACGCCCGCAAGGTTCTGGAAAAACTCACCCATCAGGATGTCGGCGACGCGGCCCTGCCCTTCATGGGCTGCACGGAGATGGATGTCGGCCTGATCCGCACCAGGGTCGGCCGCCTGTCGGTCACGGGAGAGCTCGGCTACGAGATCAATTGCGCGGCGGCCGAACACATCACCTTGCGCGAAATTTTGCTGGAGGCGGGCGCCGGTCTCGGCATGCGGGAGTACGGCTATTATGCGCTGAACTCGCTGCGCCTGGAAAAGAGCTTCGGGATCTGGTCCAAGGAATTCACCCAGGGCTACACCCCCGGCATGACCGGCATGGACCGCTGGATCGATTTCTCCAAGGCGGACTTCATCGGCAAGGCCGCCGCCCAGGAGGAACGTGACCGCAACACCGCGCCCCAACGCCTGGTCACCCTTGAGGTCGCCTCCCCCGATGCCGACGCGTCCGGATACGAACCCGTCTGGAAGGACGGCAAAAGGATCGGCTTCGTCACGTCGGGCGGCTATGGCCACACGGTCAGGAAAAGCCTCGCCATGGCGCTGGTGGCGCCGGAACTGGCCGAACCGGGCACCCGGCTGAAGACCCATATCGTCGGCGTGGAAAGGGACGCGGTGGTGATCGAACCCTCGCCGCACGATCCATCGGGCTCACGCATGCGCGGCTGATCGACAACCCTGGTCAGGACATACGGACGCCTCCGTCCTGGTTCGCGGCCGAGGATACGGCCCCCTTTTCCGCCAGCCGCAATTCCAGCGCGGCCTTGAGCGCCGCCGCGACGCTTGCCCAGTCGCCGGCTCCACTTTGCCTAAACAAACGCATGGACTCGTACCAGGGAGAGTCAGTCCGATTCAGTTGCCAGCGCCAATCCGGGCCATGCGGCAGCATCACCCAGACCGGCCGGCCCAAAGCACCGGCCAAATGCGCGATCGAGGTATCGACGGTGATGACCAGATCGAGTTCCATGATGATCGCCGCCGTGTCCGCCATGTTCGGCTGTAGCGCCGAAAGATCGAGCGAGGTTTCACCGGGGAAGCGGGCGGCCTGTTCCGATTGCGGCGGAAGTTGCAAGCTCACCCAGCGTATCCGCGCATCCGCGAGGATTTCCGCCAAATGATCAAGGTCGATGGAACGTCTGACGCTGGTCGACGATCGGGCACCCGAGGCCCAGACCAGGCCCACCCGCAAGGCGTGGGGACTGGCCAGAATGTCCCGCCATTTCCGTCTCAGGTCGGGTTCCGCGACCAGATAGGCGTCGGTGGCCGGAATCGAGGCCTCGTCTGTTCCGAAGGCGAGGGGCAGACTCAGGAGAGGTGAATGCAGGTCGAAATACGGGGTCGCCTCAAGTGGGCCGATGATTTCCGCATGTGCCGCCATCCCGGAAATCGCACGGCGCAGGGCTTCCGGCACGCGCAGAACAACTTTTTCACAGCGCAAGGACAATTCCGGGATAAAACGGACGAACTGGAGAATGTCGCCAAGGCCCTGCTCGGAATGGACGTAGATTAACTTTCCGGCGATCTCCTCGCCCCGCCATTGGCTTGCCGTATAGGCCGCACTGGGCACAAAGCCTTCGGCTCTGCCGCGCCACTCGTAGCCCGCCCAACCCTTTGCGAAATCGCCCTGCAGCAAGGCCAATGTACCACGGTTGAAATGGGCTCCCGGATGCAGGGGTTCCAGGGCGAGCGCCAGTTCAAAACTCGCGGCCGCCTCTTCGAGAAGACCGGCGTCGCGATAGGCGCAGCCCAAATTGCAATAAACGCCGGCGGATGTCGGCATGACCGCGAGGGCCCGGGCAAACCCTGTGAACGCATCGTCCTCTCGGTCGCGCGCCTGAAAGACATCCGCCAGATTGTTCAGCGCCTCCCCAGAACCCGGTGTCAGGACCAAGGCTCGCTTGAAGCTTTCGATGGTGCCGTCCAATTCATTCAACCGGCGTAACGCCAGGCCTAGACGGTTTCGGATATCGTCGCGCATGGGGGCGAGGTCGCGCGCCTCGATGAAGCTGTCGCGCGCGGCCTCGAATTCGCCGAGGCTCATCAGGCAGACCCCGCGCCCGTGATAGGCCTCCGCATTCTCGGGCGCCAGTTCGATCGCCGCCAGGAACGCCGCCGAGGCCGCCAGATACTTGCCGGCCTTCGCCAACTCCGCGCCGCGCGACAGCTGCTGGCGGCCTCGGCGCGACCTTTCGCGACCCGCCCATGTCCGGAAACCGGTCAATCCGAGGACGGCGGCTGCCCGGTCGAAGACGACGCTGGAAAGAACCTTCTTCAGAAAACCGATCATGGGTCGCCGCCTTTCGCGACGGAAAGCCAGGCGCGCCGGGCGCAAAGCGATCGGCCGGTTTAAATACAGAAGCCTTCAGGATGCGCCCGAAACGGCGAAAGATCCAGGACCGTCTCGGCCTAGTTCGCTATCGGCGGTTCAGATTGCAGACCCCGTTCACACAGACGTCCCTATAGGAGTCGTGGCAGGCGTTGCAGAACTTCGCCGCGACCGTCGGATGCGCATTCGACAGGTCCGTTCCGTCGAAGGCATAGGCCCCATAGACCGGCTTGCCGCCGCGATGCTCGGTGACCAGCAGGATCTTGAGCGCCGGGATCTCTAGCACCCCGGTCGGACCGTCCGGCAAAACATTCGGTCCATGGCGATGATGGACGGCGCCATGCGGACCGTGTAGGCCGCGCCCTTGCCGTCATTCAGCCAGTTATAGGCGCGGAAGGTCGACTGGAAGGCCTCGTGTAGGTCCTTCGGTATGACCGCGCCCTTCGGGGATGGCACCGGTGTGATGCACCGGCCAGCTTTCCCATCCGGATGGGAATTTCGCCACCGACTCGGCCCGCGCCCCACCGGCCGCGGCAAGTGTGATCGCCACGATCGCGGCGGCAATCAACCCTCGTGCGTTCATGTGAAACTCCTGCCTGTCATCAACGCATCCCAGGATACGGATTTAGCGCTGCCCCGGATCAATCACATGACCGAGAGCGCCGGCGGCACCATCCACCGTCTATTCCAGGGTTTCAAACAGCCGCACCCACATCCGTGCCCGAGGCTCCAGGGAGGAGAAGAAGATCTGCTCGTCCAGCGTGTGGGCTCCTTGCCGTCGGCACCAAGCCCGTCCAGTGTCGGCACCCCAGCGCGGCGGTGAAGTTGCCGTCGCTGCCGCCGCCGGTCATCGGCACCGTCTCCAGCACGAAACCGACATCAGCGGCGCAGGAACGGGCATGCTCGAACAGCGCCATCGTCGCCTCGCTCGCCTCGAAAGGCGGTCGGTTCATCCCGCCGGTTACCGTCACCGTGACATCCGGATCGTGGGGCGTGAGCGCCAGCATGCGGCGGCAATACTCCTCGCCGTCCTCAGCCGTCACGACCCGCATGTCGACATCGGCGAACGCCTCGCGGGGTACCACGTTGACGCCGGTTCCACCCCTTATCATGCCGACATTGGTGGTCACGCCGCGCCCGTAATCGGTCATCGCCTCGATATCGAGGATCTGGCGCGCGAGTTCCCGGATGGCGCTGCGGCCGGCCTCGTGATTGACGCCGGAATGGCTCGGTCGTCCGGTGACTGCCAGTTCGAACCGCGCCACGCCCTTGCGCGCGGTGACAACCTTGCCGCCGTCCCGCGCCGGTTCGGTGACCAGCACGTATTTCGCCTTGCGGGCTTCCTCCTCGATCAGCGCCCGGCTGGTCGGGCTTCCCACCTCCTCCTCCGAGACCAGCATGAAGGTCACCGGTAGCCGGGGCCGAGTGCCCGAGCGCAGCATGTGCCGGTAGGCGTAGTACGGAAGGTAGGCTCCGGACTTCATGTCATAGATGCCCGGCCCGTAGACGATGTCGCCTTCGCGGCGAATCTTCAACGTCTCGGCCTTGGTGCCGTGCGGATGGACCGTGTCCATATGCGAGAGCACCAGCAAACCGGGTTGGGCGCCGTCATCGTCCGGCGCGCGAAACCGCAGATGATCACCGAACCCGTCGCGGCCCGGGGTGCGTTCCACCGCCATCCCGAGCCCCTGATACAGCGTCTGCACCCGGTCGGCCAACCGGTTGACCGCGGCGCCGTCGTCGGACGGCGTCTCCTCCTCGACCCACTCCAGAATTCCGGCGAGAATTTCCTCGCCGTTGATTTCCGGCGCGTTGCTGAGAGTTTTGCCAGCGGGCATGAGCCTTGGTCCTCGTGATCGAGATCGCGCACGGACCGGGCATCTCGCCCAGCCCAGGAATGGCGACGAACCGCCGCGTCCCGCCGGAACCAAATCGCCCGGCGGGACCGCGGATACGCTATTCGGGAAGGTTCATCCCGCGGGTCAGCGCCGGACGCGCCATCAGCGTGTCGTACCAGCGGTTGACGTTCGGGAAATCCGCCAGATCCACCTCCTGCCAGGTATGCCGGAACACCCAGGGCAGCACGCAGAAATCAGCGATCGATACCTCGTTGTTCGCGAGATAATCCTTACCCGCCAGATGCTTGTCGAGCACCCCATAGAGCCGCCGGCATTCGTTGTAATAGCGGTTGATGGCGTAGGGCACCTTCTCCTTGGCGGCGCGCTTGAAGTGGTGCACCTGACCGAAGATCGGTCCGATCCCGCCCATCTGGAACATCACCCATTGGATCACCTGGTAGCGCGCGCCCATCTCCTGGGGCATGAACTTGCCGGACTTCTCGGCCAGATACATCAGCATGGCGCCGGACTCGAACAACGTGTACGGCTTGCCGCCGGGCCCGTCCGGATCGATCATCGCCGGAATTTTCGAATTCGGATTGATCTTCACGAATTCCTCGGAGAACTGAGCGTCCGTGGAAATGTCGATCGGGTGGAGATTGTACGGCAACCCGCACTCCTCCAGCATGATCGTCGCCTTCTTCCCGTTGGACGTTTTCCACGTATAGAGTTCGATGGGAGCCATTATTCCACTTTCTCTTTTTAATTCAGATACTTGTCGAGCCCTTTGAAGAGACGAAAACCGCCTGTGCACATCCTGTGCACCTTTGACCTCAACCAGGAAACCAAGTTTCACAACTATGCCACGCGAACGTCCCTCAGGTTTTCGGGCGGCATGTTAGCGCGCTAAACGCCATGCGGCACCAGATTTACCAGATGTTTTCAGTATCAATCAAACTGCCAAGGAAATGCGGTAAAAATTGACCCGCCTACACGACGCCTAGATCTTACAAACACGTCCAATGGGGCATGTCGCCGTGGAAGCGACCATCGCGGGAGAAGTTACCCCGAATTCGTGGCGGAACGACACGATGCGCCGAAACGGATCTTTCGAGGTCGTCAAATCAAAGCGCAGCACGGTTGGTCTACCTAGGCCAGCAGGAATCGGAATTGCGGCGGTTTAAAACCGCCGTTTTATGATCGCTCCAACCACAGTGACTTTTGGGAATGCTCTCGTTGCTTGCTTCTTCGGGCTGTCTTCTTGATCATGCGCAGACTCATTATCATGCCTGATTGTTGTTGTTGAGCCTGTGGTGATGTGGTAAAGACGTGAGCCTTGTCCATCACATCCACAGGCCGCCCAGCACCGTGCGCCTCGGCCGGGGTGTGGCCCGTCGAGGGCGGGTGAGGCCGGTCTGTGTTGTAGAAGGTAGTCAGTCAGCGATGCCCACGCTCTCGGCAATGGAAGCCGTCGCTCGGCTCGTGCAGATAGACCGCCTCGTATTTGAGCGAGCGCCACATGTTCGATGAAGATGTGTCCATGCAGCGGCCCCTTCCATCCATGGAGAGGCGATGCCGGCGACCTTGAGCACAACCGTGAAGTCGAAGCTAGTGAGCCGGCTGCCCTGATCGGTGTTGAAGATCTCCGGCGTGCCGTACATCTCCATCGCCTCCCTCAAGGCCTCGACGCAGAACCGCGCGCCAGGGTGTTGGAGAGCCGCCAGGCCAGCGCCCGCCGGCTGGCCCAATCCATGATCGCCACCAGATAGAGGAATCCGCGTCGGACCGGGATAGGTGATATCAGCGCATAGACATGAGTCAGGGCGCGTGATCGTGAACCTGGGCGGATACGGATGGATCGGTGTTCCGGGTGCGGCTTGCTGGTCCTCGGCGCGCGGTAGATCGCCTGCAGGCCCATCAGCCACGCAGGCCGGCGCGCGATGGCGACGCAGCCCCTCGCGCGCCAGGTGCCAAAGACCATCTGGCGCGAGCCGTAAAACGGATATTTTGATGAACAGCCCGTCGATCCCGCCGCATCAGCGCCAGTTCTCCGGGCTCTGCCCTCAACCTGTAATAGATTGATGACCGGCTGATCGACGGGAGCTGCTTTGAAAGCGGCTCAAGCTGAGACCAGGAACATCCGCGCGGATCATCGCCCGGCGTTCCACCCGCCTCATCGTGACCCTCTGGCCAAAATCCCGTTCCACCGTCAGCTGGCCGATCTTGGCGTGCAGGTCATGGGCCTCCGCCTCGCTGGTCGCGCAGCTCAGTCCTCACCGTTCGAGAACACCGCCCCAAACCAACGATGCCTGGCGCTTCATGTGTAACTCACCTGATTGGGGTGAACCTTGTGCCGGGGCGCGGTCTCCCTGGACCGTCTTGTCCCCCGCAGCGCTTCAAGCGCCACCTTCGCAGAAGTCGGCCGTGAACTTCCGTCGTTTCGTCATTCCGTATCCCTCCGTCGCCGGTGAATACACCTTAAACAACTGTCCGATTTTCCAGGACCAGCTCCAATGTCCGTCGTCAAATAAATGGATAGGAGTTGTGGTTCGTAACGGATCTGGCTCACCTTAGTTGATGCTATGCCTGTCCGTCGTGAATTAAATAGGACACTTGAGAACAGATTCGCAGCTTGACTCGGCTCCTGTTTGTTGATGCTATGGCTTGGCGCAGATTGCATAATCGTTTTATGTGTCTTGCTTGATGCGTCTCCTTCTCTCGATGATGGCCTGATCTCGGGCCGAAGTAGACGTCGGCCGGCGTGGGAGTACCGAGGCTCGTGATGCTGATGGTTGTTGTAGTAGGAGACGAGGCCTGATCTGCTCCAGATCGCCCTGCGGGAAGTAGTTTTCCAGCAGGATCCGGTTCCTTCAAGGTCTGATGCAACGCTCGGTTCACTGGGCTTCATTCCCCACCGGGTCACGATCCCCTCACTACCCTGGGTCTGGGGATGATTTGGGTGCGCCCCGGACATGGCCCGTACCCCGCTCGCCCAGCCAGTCGGCGAGATCGCCGGCAGCGATGTAAGACGAGCCGTTGTCGCTTAGCAGCCGGGGTTTGTGGATGACCTCGGCCTTGTCGCAGCCCGAGGCTTCCAGCGCCAGATTCAACGTGTCGGTGACATCACTCACCCGCATGGTGGTGCAGAGCTTCAGGCGACCACGTAGCGTAGAATAGTCGTCCAGGATGGTCGACAGATAGAACCAACCCCAGCCAATCACCTAGGTAGTGAAGTCGGTCTGCCAGAGCTGATTGGGCGCGGTGGCTTATCGCGGAACTCATCCGCCTTGATGACCACGAAGGACGGGCTGGTAGTCAGCTCGCCGCCTTCTGCAAGCTGTAGACCGATGCCTCGGAGACAGAAGTAGCTGCGTGTCGGTAAACGATACCGCCAGTTCCAAGGCGACAGCTCCGGCTCCAGACCAGCGCTATAATCGGCGACCTCGTCGGGGATGCGTTCCACGGCCAGGGCCACTGGTGCGATCACCAAACCGGCGGCCAAGCTCGGCTATCGGTCGCACACATAAAGGTGCCGATGGCCCAAGGACATGGTCCGGCGTGCCGGCAGATGGGACTTCCGACCAACCGGATGATCTCAAAACTTCTCGGATGCAGGATATCTCATATGTCGTCGTCCCCAGCCCCGAGCATGCTTACAGCAGCCGGTTCTCCCAGGCTCAGATCGGCGACCAGTTCCTTCCAGGCTCTCATCACGGCGAAGGTCCTTCGCCTCGCTGCCTGTCGCTCCGGCGCTGGGTGTCACCTGCCAACCGCTTCTGCCGTTCGGCGCTCGCTCGAACCAATGGCGCTGCGCTCACCCAGGAACTCCTTCGACCAGCTGTAATACAGTCCTCGGCGATACCTGCGACGGCACAGTCAGCAATGCTTTCCCTCGCCCTAGCCCTTCCAGAACGATCCGGATCTTCTGCTGCAGACGAATATTGCCGCCGTGTCCTGCGACGGATATCCGCACACCTTCTCGGCAGGCTCTTTGGACTTGTGGATTTTCTCCTCATCTGCGTTCCCTTCGGTCACTACGATGAGCCAGCAATCCTCCCTTACAACACCTAATCTGTCCCCGGGCGCTGACGTCAGACAAAGGGCAAAAACCGCCTTTGCACATCCTGCACCTTGACCGTAACTGAAACCGTTTACAACTACGCCGCATGAAGGTCCCTCAAGTTTTCGGGCGGCATATTGCGCTAAAGTCATGGGCACCAGATTTACCAGATGTTTTCAGTATCAATCAAACTGCCAAGGAAATACGGTAAAAATTGACCCGCCTACACGACGCCTAGGCCTTGTTGACAAAGTGAATTCACAACCGGCAGAGATGTGATTCAGATGCCAACTGAAGGAGGGCATCTTGCCCGTGGATGATGATCGACGAGGTGGGCTTTTTCGCGCCGTTCGTGGTTGAATCGGGTCTGAAGTAAGGCCGCCGGCCGGACACAAGATCGCGGCGGTACCGTCTAGTCCCGAACCAGAAGCCCGCGCGGCACATCTCGCGGGCACTCGTGTCCGGCCAGCGTGATCAACAAGCTTTCCGTGATCTCAAGGCCCCAACCTTCATCCAAAGGCCAGTCATGAAGTGAAACGCGTCATGCCGGGTTGGAGCTCGGTGCGGTCGCCGGGCGCAGCGACATGGTGCGCTGGCCCAATCCGGTGGAAGGAAGGCCGATGGAATAGCCGGTCAGTTGTCCTGACGATGCGTGGCGCGCCAGGACGGCGAAGAAGGCGTTGGCGATATCCTCGCAGGTCCGGCCGGGCGCCGCCGCCGCCAGCCCCGCCTCCATTCCCTCCAGCACGGCCTTTTCGGCGTCCAGGAACGTGGCCGTGGGTTTACCGAGAAACACCGTGCGCGAGAGCGGACAATGGTAGCGACGGTGCACGCCGGCGATCTCGAAAAAGGTCGCCTCGCCCCGCCTCATCGGCTTGTCGTCCCAGGTCAAATGCGGCGCCGAGGCATCCGCGCCCGACGGCAGCAGCGGCACGATCGCCGGGTAGTCGCCGCCATGGCCGTCGGCGCCGCGCAGGCTGGCGTCATAGATTTCGGCCACCAGATCGCACTTGCGCATTCCGGGCTCGATCTTCTCGGCGATACGCCGGTGCATCGCCTCGACGACGCGGGCGGCCCGGCGCATGTAGACGAGTTCCTGGTCCGACTTCACCGCCCGGCACCAGTTCACAAGACCGGTCGCGTCCTTGAAGGCGGCGTTCGCCAGACCCGCCACCAGAGCCGCATGAGCCTTGGCGGAGTACCAGTAATTGTCCATCTCGACGCCGATAGCCTTGGTGCCCCAGCCCTTGTCGGCCAGGGTCGAGGCCAGCAGATCCATCGGATGGCGCTCGGTCGACTGCACGTAGATGTCGGGATAGGCGATGATGTTCGCCTCGGCCATATAGGCGGTCCGCAACGCGCCGTTGGCATCCTGGCTGCGGCCATACCAGATCGGCTCGCCCTGCGGCGGAACGACCACGCACTGATGGACATAGAAGGACCAGCCGTCATAGCCGGTCAGCCAGGCCATGTTCGAGGGATCGGAAAGGATCAGCACGTCGATCCCGGCGACCTCCATCGAGGCCCGGACCTTGGTCAGACGATCGGCATATTCGGAGCGGGTGAAGTCGAGTTCTACATCGGGCATCGGCTGTGCCTGGAGGATTTCCAACTCACGAAAGAACCATCAACAAACGCGGGCCGCCCGTTGCCAGGCGGCCCGCGCAAAACCTGACGGAACGATTTTACTCGGCGGCTTCGGCCGAGGCCGGCGCGTCGACGATACGGGTCGCGAAATTCGCCGGCGAGACGATTTCAAGCACCTCGAAATCCTTCGAGCAGGCGATCTCGCGATGCGGAATGCCCGGGCGCTGATTGATGCAATCGCCCTTCTGGATGCGGCGAACGCCCTCGCCGGCATACTCGAACTCGGCCCAACCGTTCAGCACATAGACGAACTGGAACTTGCAGTCATGGACATGCCAATGCTGCACGTCGTCCTTCATTTCCTTGCCGTTGGCCTTCACGATATGAGCAACATAATCGCCGTCGCTCGACTCTTTCCAGCCGAGGTCACGATATTCGAAGATTTCCCGAAGGCCCGGGGTCCACTCGGCTTCGGAAGCCTTGTTGTGCGAGAATTTCCATTTATCGGTCATGATGTCCTCCCTAGGCGCGGGGCCCGCGCACGGTATTCCGGCGGAAACCTTAGCATCGCGCCGCCGGGATTCGAAAGCGCAATCGCCCGCCGGACTATTGCATTGCCTATTTGATGGGCCGCCAAGCTGGTCTAGGCCGGCCGGTCGGCCCGGAACAGGATGGCGTAGAGCACCGGTACCACGCCCAGTGTGAGGATCGTGCCGACGCCGAGCCCGAAGGCCATCGCGTTCGACATGCCGTAGAACAACGGATCGCGCGAGAGAATAAGCGGCAGCAGGCCGAGAATGGTGGTGATCGTCGTCATGATGATCGGCCGCAGCCTAAGCACGCAGGCATCGACGATGGCATCGGTGATCGACTTGCCGGATTGCCGTTCCAGATCGATCTTGTCGATCAACACGATGGCGTTGTTGATGATGATCCCGGCGAGAGAGTAGAGGCCCAAGGTCACCATGAACCCGAAGAGCGATCCGGTCGCGAAAAGCCCGATCGCCGCGCCGATCAGGATCAGCGGGATCGTCAGAACGATGATCAATACCCGCCTGTAGGACCGGAACTGCGCCACCAGCAGCACGATGATCAGCCCCAGCACCATCGGCACGCTCGCGCTCAGCGCCGCCTGGGCCTCGGCGGAATCCGTGATGACTCCGTCGTATTCGATGGAATGATTGACAGGCAGGTCCGCCGCCAGGGCCTGGATCGCCGGATCGATGCGGGCCTTCAAAGCCTCGGCGGTGCTGACGGTGCTCTTCGCTTCCACGGTGACCGTGCGGAACAGATTTTCCCGCTCGACCCGCGCGAACTCGTTGTAGGGTTCGAAGTCGGCGATCTGGAACAGCGGGACATTGACCCCTTGTGCCGCGGAATAGACGCTCATCGAGCGCATGCGGTCGAGGTTGAACCGCTCGGATTCGGCGGCGCGCATCAGGATCGGGACGATGTCCCCGTCGTCGCGGAAATCCGAGATCGGGATGCCGTCGAAATAGGCGCGCATCGAGGTCGCGATGTCGCTGGACGTGACACCGGCCCGGCGCGCCCGTTTCTGGTCGACCCGGACCAGCACCTTGGTGATCCGGTTTTCCCAGTTGTTCCGGATTTCCGTGGTTCCCGGTTCCGCCCGCAGCGCCGCCTCGATCTGCTTCGCCTTGGCGTAGAGGATGTCGGCGTCGTGGCCCTTCACCTGGATTTCCAGCTTGCTGGAATCGCTGGGGCCGAGAAACATCCGCGAGACCCGCACGAACATGTCCGGGAAATGCTGGGCGAAGGTTTCACGAACCGCCACCATGGTGGGCGCCATGTTGGCATCGCTGTCGACATTCAGGACGATGAAGCCCGTATTGGGCGCGGGATCCCCCGGCGACAGGGACAGGACGAAGCGTGGCCCGCCATAGCCCACGTGACCGAGATAGGACGTCACATGGGGGAACCGGTCTGGCTGGTCCAGGAACGCAAAGGCGTCCCGCATCCTGCGCTCGGTGGTTCGCGACGAGGTACCGGCGGGCAGTTCGGTATAGACCAGGACCTGGCTGCGGTCGGAATCCGGGAAGAACTGTTTCGGCACCAGTCCCATGATCTGAGTCGAGGCGACGAGAAGCAGCACCGTCACCGCCATGAACAGCCAGCGATGTCTGAGGCTCCAGCGCAGAAACACGCGATACGGCCCCTGCAGCCGGGCGATGCCGCCGGCACTGTCGCCTTCCGCACCGGCGCCACGCGGGCCGATCCTGAGAAAGGCATGGCACAGGGTCGGCGTGACGGTCAGCGCCAGAACCCAGGACACCAGCAGCGCGATCAGAATCACAAGGGAGATCGAGCGGGTATACTCGCCCGCCACGTGCTCCGCCAGCATCAGCGGCAGGAACACCAGGACCGTGGTCAATGACGAGATCAGCAAGGGAACGCCCAACTCGCCGCCGCATTCGCGCAGTGCGACCTCCCGGCTCGCTCCCTCCTCCAGGCGGCGCTTGAAGTCCTCGGCGATGACGATCCCGTTATCGACCAGAAGGCCCAGCGCGATGATCAGCGTCGCCAGGCTCATCCGCTCCAGCTCGAGCCCGAACATGTTCATGAAGGACAAGGTCGTCAGCATCACGAAGGGGACGATCGAGCCGACGATCATCCCAGTGCGAAACCCGAGGAACAGGACGACCACCACCATCACGATCAGCAGTGTCTGAACAACACTCGTCGAAACGCCGTAAACGGTCTGGGCGACCTGGTCGGCCTGATAGGTCGCGATGCCCAGGCTGACGCCGATGGGCAGGGTGCCTTCGATCTCCCGCAGCTTGGCCCGCGCGCGGGGAGCATATTCCAGGACGTTGTTCCCGGGGAGCATGGAGATCGCGAAGATGATTGCCGGCTCGCCGTTGAAAAAGGATTTCTGGCCCGGAGGGTCGACATAGCCCGACCGAATATCGACGATATCGGACAGAGTGACCGCATCATCGCCGTCACCGATGGGGATCAGGGTATCGCCGATCTGGCTGAAGGTGTCGAAATTGCCCGTCGGCTCAATGATGAAGGACTTCGCGCCGGTATCCACCGTGCCGCCGGGCTGGATGATGTTCTGCTCCTGAAGGATCGACATCAGCTGGGTCGGCGCAATGCCAAGGCGCGCCAGTCTCGCGTTTGAGATTTCGAGATAGATCCGTTCGCCCCAGGCACCGAGCAGATCGACCTTCTTGGTGCCGGGGACCGTGTACATCACGTCCCGGACGTGCTTTGCGATATCGAACTTCGCCGACATGGGAAAGTCGGGACCGGTGAGGGCGGCGGTGATCACCGCAACGTCGCCGAACTCGTCATTGACCTCGCTCGGCGCGGTTCCGTCCGGCAGGGCCGATTGCGCCTCGGCGACCTTGTTGCGCAAGTTCTGCCAGATTTGCGAGAGATTCGTGAACCGGTCCTGGATCGTCACGTGGATGATCGACCGGCCGGTGATGGAGGATGAACTGACTTCCTCGACCTCCGGAATGCGCCGAATCTCCTGCTCCAGCTTCTTCGTGATCAAGGCCTCGACGCGGTCGGGGCTCATTCCCGGAAAACTGGTGGTGACGACCGCATCGCGAATGGTGATCTGCGGATCTTCCCGGGCCGGCAGGGTGAAAAAGCTGTACGCGCCATGGATCAGGAAGATGACCAGAAGCAGCAAGACCAGCTTTCGCCAGCCAAAGGCGAGCTCGCTCAGGTTCATTCCGCCCCCCTGGCGCCGGTCAATTCATCAGTTTCGGTCCGGCCCCTAGAAGCGACACTTTCTGACCGTCGTGCAGATAGGGGAGGCCCGCGATAGCGATGATTTCCCCCGGCTCAAGGCCGGAAGAGATCAGCACTTCGTTGTTGATGACGTTCTCGGTCTGGACGACCCGGCGGCGCACCACGCCCTCCTTCTCGTCATAGACGAACGCATAAGTGTCCTGCCCGTCTCCCGCCAGGAGGGCGGTTGGCGGAACGCGAATGATGTCCCCCGAAAAGCCCGTCCGGCCGCGCCCTTGAAAGACGAAGTCGACCTCGGCGCTCATACCGGCGCGCAACCCCTCGACCGGCGCGCCGAGGAGCAGCGTCGTCTCGAAGGCAGTCGCGGCCTCGGCTTGGGTTCCGATCTCCGTCACCATCGCCTGCACGGACACACCGGGAAGCGCCGGGAAATGGACATCGAAAATCTGGTTCTTCGAGATCGACCCGATCAAGGTCTCCGGCGCCATGGTCGAGACCTCCAAACCCTCGTTTCCGTCGATCTGCAGGATCACCTGGCCCGGACCCACCTGTTGGGACGGCTCCACGGTCCGGCCGGTGATGACCCCGTCATAGGGGGCCCGCAATGCCGTATCGCCGAGGTCCTTGCGGGTCAGATTGAGTTGCGCCTCGGCGATCTTGACGGAACTGCGCGCCCGGTCCAAGGCGGCCTTGGCGTTGTCCAGCGCGGCCTCGGAAACCCAGCCCTTCTGGAACAGTTCCGCCTGCCGCCGATAGCCGTTTTCGGCTTCCCGCAGGACGGCATTGGCTTCCTGAAGCTGACCTTCGGACGCTGCCGAGCTTTGCTGGTACTCGCTCTCGTCCAATTCAGCGAGAAGATCGCCCTTCTTGACCGGATCGCCCAGTTTGACCCGGACGGTTTTCACCTTGCCGCCGACCTCAAATGCAAGGTCGACCCGCTCGGCCGCCCGTACCGTCCCCGGAATGCGGCGAAGCTGAACCAGGGGGGACCGGCTCACCTCGACCCAGGCGATCGGCCGCACCTGACCCTCCGCCGAGGTCTGGGACGCCTCATCGAAACAGCCGGTCAAAGGCGCGACGAGC
This sequence comes from Alphaproteobacteria bacterium, assembly GCA_038146985.1. Taxonomy (GTDB): domain Bacteria; phylum Pseudomonadota; class Alphaproteobacteria; order Thalassobaculales; family Thalassobaculaceae; genus JADHLJ01. The sequence continues at coordinate 83,209 of JAYQSQ010000016.1, read as the reverse complement.
GCCGCTACAAGCAGGCATTTCGTGACAGCACCCATGGGCATCTCCATCCCGCCGGGTCCGGGCGGGCCTGTCCCTAAACCGCGTAGCCCGGGTTCTCCCGGTCGAGCTTGCGCAGCAGCGCCGGCCATTCGAACTGGCCGATCGGACGGTGGCCGGAGGCGCTGATCGCCTTTCTCGTCCGCTCGATCGAGATATCCTGAATCGCCTGGGGGATCTCGACGGGCCTGGCGCCGGCCTGCTGGAAAGAGAGCTGGAAGCGGCAGGCACGCTCGGCCCGGAACATCCACACGAAGGCCTCGGAAACCGTGCGGCCCACCGTCAGCAGCCCATGGTTGCGCAGGATCAGCACGTTGTTCGCGCCGAGATCGGCGATCAGCCGTTCGCGCTCGCCAAGATCAAAGGCCGGGCCCTCATAGTCGTGGTAGCCGGTCTGGGCGATCACCGCCAAGGCCATTTGCGTCAACGGCAGCAGCCCGTCGGCTTGCGTTGCGACCCCAAGCCCGGCCGCCGTATGGGTGTGCATCACGCAGCCGGCGTCATGCCGGCCCATATGCACCGCGCTATGGATCGTGAAACCGGCCGGATTGATGCCGTACTCGGAGTCCGAGAGCAGGTTGCCGTCGACGTCGACCTTGACCAGACATGAGGCGGTCATCTCGTCGAACATCATGCCCGCCGGGTTGATCAGGAAGTGATCATCGGTCCCGGGAATGCGGGCCGAGAGGTGGGTGGCCAGCATGTCGGACCAGCCGTAATAATCGACCAGCCGGAAACAGGCCGCGAGATCGACCCGCGTCTGCCATTCGGCCTTGGACATGTCGCGGATCGGAACAACGGTCTCCGACATTTTCATCTCCTCCCTAAGAACAGATTCAGGCGGCCCGGGCGGCGCCGGACCTGGCGTCTTCCTTGATCATATCGGCTGCCTTCTCCGCCGTCATGATCACCGGCGCGTTGATGTTGCCGGAGGGCATGGTCGGGAAGATCGAGGCATCCACCACCCTTAGCCTCTGCATGCCATGCACCCTCAGCCGGTCGTCGACCACCGCCATCGGATCGCTGCCCATTTTGCAGGTTCCCATGGGATGATAGGTGGTGGAACCGGTGTCGCGGGCGAATTGCAGCATCTGCTCGTCCGTCACAACATCCTTGCCAGGGTTCATTTCAAATTCGATATATTTGCCCAGCGCCTTGGTGTTGCCGATCTTGCGACACATGTGGAGACCCGCGACCAGGGTGTCCTGGTCCAGCTTGTTGGCGAGGAAGTTCGGGCGGATCTTCGGCGCGTCGAACGGGTTGGCGCCGCCGATATGGATCGAGCCCTGGCTTTCCGGCCGGCACTGATAGCAGCCGAGGGTCATGCCCGGCTCCTTGTCGAGCCGTCGGTCGTTCGCCGACTTGAAGCTGCCATGGACATAGAAGAACTGCACGTCCGGGGTCTCAAGCTCGGGCCGGGTCTTCAGGAACGCATGGCCGATCCCGGCTGTCCAGGTCAGCACGCCGCGGCGGAAGATCAGCCACTTCATCGCCTCCTTGACGAGATTGAGGCCGCGCGTGTCCTCATTCAAAGTCACCGGCTGGTTGACCCGCCAGTTCATCCGCGCGGCGTAGTGGTCGCGGTAATTCTCGCCGACACCCTTCAGCTCATGCACCACGTCGATGCCATGGGCGCGCAACAGTTCCGGCTGGCCGATGCCGGACAGCTCCAGCATCTGCGGCGACTGCACCGCGCCGGCGGAGACGATCACCTCGGCATTGGCCCGCTCCTCGCGGGGCAGGCCGTCGATGCTAAAGGCGACGCCGACCGCCCGCTTGCCCTCGGTCAGGATCTTGGTGGCGTGGGCGCGGGAGATGACGGTCAGGTTCGGTCGTTTCTTGGCCGGGTTGAGGAAGGCCCGCGCCGTGCTCTCGCGCCGGCCGTTGCGCTGGGTGATCTGGTAATAGCCGAAGCCCTCCTGGTCGGCGCCGTTGTAGTCAGAGTTGCGGCGCGAGCCGATACCACGCCCGCCTCGATGAAGGACTCGATCATCTCATGCCGCTCATACATGTCGTCGACGGTGAGGCGGGCCCTCGCCGCCCCGGTACTCGTCGGCCCGCGCTCGAAGCTCTCGGATTTGCGGAAATACGGGAGAATGTCCGAATACGACCGGCCGCGATTGCCGAGCTGTCCCCAGGTGTCGTAGTCAGGGCCTGGCCGCGCACATAGAGCATGCCGTTGATCGAGCTGGAGCCGCCCAGCACCCGGCCGCGCGGGATCGGGATCGAACGGCCCGAGACGTTGTCCTCGGGCTCGGTCGCAAAGTTCAGTTCACCTCGGGATTGTTGAGGGTTTTGGTGAAGCCCACCGGCACGTGGATCAGAAATTGCTGTCCTTGTCGCCGGCACAACAGCAACACGCTGGTGTCGGATCCTCTGTCAACCGGTTAGCCAGCACGCAGCCCGCCGATCCCGCACCGATGATGATGTAGTCAGCCATGGATCGTCCTCCCGATGCCCGACGCCGATTTTTCGCCAAAGATGCCCGCAATCGGACCGATTTGCGATCACGAATGCACTATCGCCGACAATGGGAAAAGCCCGAAGCCACCTGATAACGAGTGGCTTCGGGTTCCGGGGTTTAGGTCAAAACAACAGCCGCACGCCAGCCAGGACATAGACCGCGCTTGCCTGCTCGCCCTCGGCCCGGGCAAGGGCCGCGCTCTCCCCGAAGCTCCGTTCCCAATGGACGCCGATATAGGGCGCGACCGATCGGTCAATGAGGTCGTAGCTGAGGCGCGCGCCCAGTTCGAGCTTTGGCCCGAAGGCGCCCCGGCCAATCTCCCGGTCATCGACGAGCGGCATGTCGATTTCAAGGCTCGGCGTCAGGATCCATCGGTTAGTAATAAGGGCCTCGTACTCGACCTCGAAGCGTGCCGTGGGATGCTCGGAGAGGTAAAGATCCAGATCCACCTCGAACCATTGCGGCGCAAGGCCATGGATGCCGATCACACCGTACGTCCGGTCCGGGCCGTCCGGCGTGTCGAAACGGACGCCCGCGACCGCGTCGAAAAAGGTTGCGATCGGCGCCTGCAGGCGGATCTGGTTCTCAAGGACCTCGAAGGCATCGGCATTGGTCACATACTCCGCCTTGCTACGCCAGACCACGCGAAGTTCGTCCTTGCCGATGAACCCGTCGGCATCCCAGGCCTGAATGTCGGAGCCTTCACCGATCCTGTATTCCAGTTGCTCGGCGCCGAGACCCCAAAAAACGGACTCCGCCGCAGCCGGCCGCACAGCAAGCAGAACCGATGCCACTGAGAGGGCGACCCAAATATATCTGCTCACGGCTCATCCTCTCGTCGTCGAAGGAGCGGACGGGACGGACTCAGCCCTTGGGCCTCCCTCGACCACGACCTTGCGGAACATGCCGCTATGGGCGTGGTAGGAGAGATGGCAGTGGAACGCCCATTGGCCGGGCGCGTCGACCTCGGTTTCCATGTATACGGTGGTGCCCGGAGCGACGCTCACCACGTGTTTGATGGGATTCCATTTGCCCTTGCCCGCATCCAGGATCGACCACATGCCGTGCAGATGCATGGGGTGGGTCATCATGGTCTCATTGACGAACTTGAAGCGCACCCGTTCGCCATATTGCAGGCGGATCGGCTCGGCATCCTCGTATTTCACGTCGTTGATCGACCAGGAATAGCGCTCCATGTTGCCGGTCAGCCGCAGCTCGATCTCGCGGGTCGCTTCGCGATGCTCGTAAAGCGGCTTCTGGGCGCGCAAATCCCCATAGGAGAGAAACTTGCCGCCGTTCGCCGCGGTGGGCGCAAGCCCGCTGCCGGCGGCATAGAAAGGATTCGTCGTGACCATGCCGCCGTGGGCCGAGTGATCCATCTTGGAATGATCCATGCCCTTCATCATGGTCCCGTCCGGCATCCTGTGGGTGGCGCCATCGGAGTCCGTATGCTTCATGCCCTGCATCATCGTCCCGTCGGGCATCCGGTGAGAGCCGCCCCCAGCCATCGAACTCTGACCCCCATGCCCCATCGAGCCGTGATCCATGCTTTCATGAGCCATGCCCATATCCGCCATGGTCAACAGCGGTGGCGTGCGCATTTCCGGCACTTCCGCCGTCATCCCTTCGCGCGAGGCGAGCGTGCCACGGGCGAAGGCCGTACGGCCCAGTGATTCGGCAAAGATCGTGTACGCCTGATCCTCGGTGGGACGGACGATCACGTCATAGGTTTCAGCCACGGCGATCCTGAATTCATCGACCGGCACAGGCTGGACATTGTTTCCGTCTGCCTGGACCACGGTCATCTTCAGACCGGGGATACGGATGTCGAAATAGCTCATCGCCGAGGAATTGATGAAACGCAAGCGTACTCTTTCACCGGGCTTGAACAGGCCGGTCCAGTTACCTGCCGCGCTCTTGCCGTTGATTAATGGGGTGAAACCCTGCAGATCCTCGATATCGGTCGGCATCATCCGCATCTCGCCCCAGGCCCTGTAGTCGGCCATGGCAGCGCCGAAACCCTTGCTCTCGGCATCTTTCAGAAAATCGAACAAGGTCCGCTGCTGACGGTTGTAGTAGTCCGGCATCATCTTGAGGTTCCGCATGATCCGGTCACCGGAATGCGGATGCGCATCGGTAAGCTGGATCACGTATTCCCGGTCATAGCGGAACGGTTCACGGCCCTTGGGCTCGATGATGATCGCGCCATAGGCGCCGTCCGGCTCCTGAAAACCGGTATGGCTGTGGAACCAATAGGTGCCGCTCTGCACGATCGGGAAGGTGTAGGTGAAAGTCTCACCGGGCGCGATGCCGTCATAGCTGATGCCTGGAACCCCGTCCTGACGGAAGGGCAGGATCAGCCCATGCCAGTGCACGGATGTCGGGCGCGAGAGATTGTTGGTCACCTTGATCGTGACCTGCTCTCCCTCCTCGAAGCGCAGCACCGGCCCCGGCGAGGCGCCGTTGTATCCGATGCCGTCACGTTTAAAGTCTCCGGTATCGATGGTGATGGGGTCCACTGTCAGAGCATATTCGCCGGCCCCGGCGGCGCCCGCCAGCGCCACCGCGAGACCGAGGCCGAGCGCGACGGCACGGCCGGTCTGTCGAAAGATCATCATTGCATTCCCAACTGGAAAGAGAGTGTCGTCTGGGCTAGGCCGCCTCAATGCGTCAGCTTGATGTCGCCCTGCATGCCGGCGTCGTAATGGCCGGGAACATTGCAGCCGAATTGCAGCTTGGTATGCGCCGGGAAGGTCCAGATCATCTCTCCGGACTTGCCGGGCTCCAGCAGCACGCTGTTCGGCTCGTTATGCATGCCGTGCCCCATGGTCTCCTGCATCTTCTTGGCGGCGTCCCAGTTGATCCGGTCCGGCTCCAGCACCCCATGCTCCATCATCATCATCATTTCCGGCTGATGGGCGACGTGCATTTCAGCCGTGGCGATGTTGAACTCGTGCACCAGCTCGCCCGCGTTTTTGATAACGAAACGAATGGTCTCGCCTTCTTTGATGGTCAGGCTTTCGGGCTCGTAGAAATTGTCCTTCATGATGATTTCGATGGTTCGAGTGACGTCGGAGGTCTTGCCGGGCTTGCCGATATCCTTCCCGTCACCGTGTCCGTGACCCGATCCGTGCTTGCCCGCCGCGAAAGCGGACGAGATGCCGAGGGGAATAAAAAGAGCGAGAGTGCCGGCCACGAAGGCGCGACGGAAAAACGTCTGAATTGTCATGGCTGATTGTTTCCAGATCTTGAAAGAACGTCGGCGCGCGGAAGCCGGAATGGCCAGCGCCGCATCAAGGAAAAGCCTGCTTGATCGTACTCTTCAGACCCGGGGAGGCGGCGTATCGGCCTCAGGACACAACCCGTCGGGCCACTGGTCCCGGCCGTCGTTTCGAAGGGCCGCACTTTTGGACGATCCACGCAAGGGCACGGCCTCGGAAAGCAGCAGGCTGGGCCCGCAATGACCGGCGATCGTCATGCAGCATGTGGCCAAATCCGTATCGGAACAGGAAGGCCCGTCGCAGTCGCTCATCCCAATGGCGGCGTGATGGTTTCCGTCAGGCATGTCCGCGCCTTGGCTATGATGTATTCCGCTACCGAAAGCGAACGGTGTGACGGCGACGACAAACACGACCATGAGAACGAAAAATCTACGCATACCGATAATGTCGGGATGGGGTTAGCCAAAGTCAAGCAAACGGTGTCGCGCAAATCACTTGCGCCCGCGAGGCACAGGACGTCGGATTTTGATCGCGCACCGGATAACGATCGGCGCAGCTGTTTTTCTTGATCTCCGCGAACGCTAAATTGGCTTCACAATCACCAGGGAGGGTCATCATGAATATCGGCAAGCGTCTGGAAGGTAAGGTCGCCATCGTCACCGGCGGCGCATCGGGCATCGGGGCCGAGACGGCGCGGACCTTCGCCGCCCATGGCGCTTCGGTGACGGTGGCCGACGTTCAGGACGATCTCGGCAAGTCGATCGTAGAGGAAATCAAGGCCAACGGCGGCACCGCGCGGTACATGACCCTTGACGTCGCGGACGAGGCGGCCTGGGCCGAATTGGTCGGGGCCACGGCGAAGGCCTATGGCGCGCTGCATGTTCTCGGCAACATCGCCGGCATCTCCGGGCGCGATCCGAACATGGTGGTCCAGACCAGCGGTACCGCCGGGCCCCGGCTCGAGGACCAGACCCTGGAGCAATGGAACCGGGTGATGGAGATCAACGCGACCGGCGTCTTTCTCGGCACCAAGGCGGCGATCCCGCATATGCGGGAAGCTGGTGGCGGCTCGATCATCAACATCTCATCGATCTGCGGCATTGTCGGCAGCCATGCCAATGCCGGCTATCACGCCTCAAGGGCGCGGTTCGGATCTTCTCAAAGCGGCGGCGATCCAATACGCGCCCGACAAGATCCGGGTAAACTCGATCCATCCGGGCTTCGTCGACGCCGATGACCAAGCCCGGCCACTCAACAACGAGGTCGCCAGGACGCGCATGGAGGCAACCCCGCTCGGCCGTTTCGGCCGCCCATCCGACATTGCCATGGGCTGCCTCTATCTCGCCTCCGACGAGGCCTCCTGGGTGACGGGAAGCGAATTGGTCATCGACGGCGGCATGACGGCGAATTAGGGGACCAAATTCAAGACCGTATCCCCGGCGACGGCCGGGGCCCATGCCTGAGACGCCGGAAGGCGAGAAGCGGCGGAGCACTTCCAGAGATGGACGATCGTGATCCGCTATCCGTCACGCATACAGGTCTCAGGCATGGGCCCCGACTTCCGTCGGGGATACGGTGGAGGCAATTGAGACGCCGTTTACGCCGCCCGCGCCTTTTCGCCGCCGCTCGCGCCGTCGCGCCGACGGCGCAGCAACGCCGCCAGTTCCGGGTCAGGGGTTTTCGGCAGGGTGATCTGAAGAGTCACGAGTTGGTCGCCGGCCCGTTTGCCGGTCCGCTGGATGCCCTTGCCCTTGAGGCGCAGAACCTTGCCGCTGCTGGTGTTCTCCGGCACCTTCAGTGAAATCTCGCCCGAAATGGTCGGCACCCGCACCTTGCCACCGAGCACCGCGTCGGCCAGCGAAATCGCCTGGGTGACGTGGATGTCATCGCCGTCGCGGCGGAAGCTCGGATGCGGGCGCACCCGGACCGTGACCAGCGCGTCGCCGGCGGGCGCCCCGTTCATGCCGGCCATGCCCTTGCCTTTCAGACGGATGGTCTGGCCATCGCCAAGGCCCTTGGGCAGGTTCACGTCGAGGGAACCGCCATCCGCCATGGTGACCCGGCGGTTGGCGCCATTGACCGCATCCAGGAAATCCACCGCGAGTTCATAGCGGATATCTTGGCCCCGGATCGGGTGCGGCCGGCCGCCGCCGCCAAAGCCCCGACCGCCACCAAAGAGATTGGAGAACAGGTCGCCGAGATCGCCGAGATCCGCATCCTCGCCGTTCACGGTGTAATGGAAGCCGCCCGATCCGCCGGCACCGCCCGGATGTCCACCCGGGTGCCCGCCATGGAACGGATTGGTCATCCGCTCGTTGCCGTCGGCGTCGATCTCGCCCTTGTCGAAGCGGGCGCGCTTCTTCTCGTCGCCCAGCACGCCATAGGCCTGGGAGATTTCCTTGAACCGCCGCTCGGCCTCCGCGTCGCCCGGATGCAAATCCGGATGATGGGTCTTGGCGAGCTTGCGGTACGCCTTCTTGATGTCTCCGGCCGGCGCGTCCTTGGCGACGCCCAGCACTTCGTAAGGATTGCGTGTCATGTGGTTGACCCCCTCCCGTGCCACGCAGTGATTGTGGCATTTATGCAACAGTGCATTTGGTGGATTTTGCGTGGTTTTCAAGGGTCCGGGCGGGGAATTTCAGCGATGATTTCAGGGCTTCCAACAGGACCCTTCGAGACGAGCCTCACGACCCTCCTCACGGTGAGACCCAAAATTCCAACACTCACCCTGAGGAGATGCGAAGCATCGTCTCGAAGGGTCTTGTCCGGGACGGCCGCCCTTTCCACCAGCCTGATAAAACGCGAAATCCCTGGCGGTCCGGACCCGCACCTGTGACCATGGACGGGCACGAGAAACCGCGACGCGCGGGAGGAAACGATGATCACGAAATTCACCACGGTCTATGCCGGCCATATCGATCTTCCAGACATGGGGCAGGAGACCACGCCGGCCAACGAGCGGCGCTTCAGCAACGAGGAACTCGCCGGCGTCTTCGAGAAGACCGAGAAGATCGCCAAATGCATGGACGAACACGGCTACGACATGCTGTGGCTGGCTGAGCATCATTTCCAGCACGAGGGATACGAGGTCATCCCGAACCTGCTGATGATGGCGGTGCATCTCGCGCATCTCACCAAGGATCTTCGGATCGGCTGCGGCTTTAACATCGCGCCCATGTGGCACCCGCTGCGGCTCGCCGAGGATTTCGCGATGGCCGACATCATGACCAAGGGGCGCACGGTCTTTGGCGTCGGGCGCGGCTATCATACCCGCGAGGTCGAGACCTTCGGCGCGCCGATGATGGACCAGGACGCCAACCGCGAGCTGTTCGAGGAGCAGGTCGAGATCATCTTCAAGGCCTTCAACAACGAGCGCTTCAGCCATAAGGGCAAGCACTACACCCTGCCGCCGCTGGTGCCCTACCGGGGTTATGACCTGAAGGACCTGACCCTGGTGCCGCGCCCGGTGAACCGGCCGGTGGAATGCTGGCAACCGGTGGTCAGCGCCAATCCGCGCGGTCTCGACTTCATGATCCGGCACGGCATCAAGGGCGCCGTCGGCGGCGGCGCGGCGACCTTGTCCGAGGGGCCGATCCAGGCCTATCGCGACGCGGCGGCGAGGGCCGGCCAGGAGCTGGAGCTCGGCGAGAATCTCACCATCGGGATCTTCTTCCATCTCGCCGACACCAAGGAGAAGGCGGTAGCCGAGATGACGCCGTTCTACGAGGAGCATGTGAAGATGTTCGGCCCGCTCGGCTTCGTGCCGGGCCTGACCCCGGAAAAGGTGAAGATCACCCAGGGGCGGGGCGGCTGGTACCAGGCCGGGGTTCCCGACCTTCAGCATTTCATGGATCTCGGCGCCTGGTTCGCCGGCACCCCGGATGAGCTGATCGAGCGCCTAAAGGATCTGGAGCAACGCTATCCCGGGATGCAGCACATCAACCTCTCCTGCTCCATGGGCACGCCCTTGTCGGTGATGCTGGAACAGTACGAACGCCTCGCCAAGGAAGTCATGCCCCATTTCGGCGGGTAATCCGCCAGCCGCCAGCAATTTGTCGAGGATCCCTCAGCGGACCCTGTCGCCCTCGATCTGGGTGCGCTGCATGCGGCGGACGGCGTTCTGGTTGTCATGGATCGCCAGATGCTGGACACAGCGGTTGTCCCAGAACGCCACCGAGCCGGTCCGCCAGCGGAACCGGCAGGTGAATTCAGGCCTGCAGGAATGGTCGTAGAGATACGAGAGAAGCGGCGCGCTTTCCTCGACCGACAGCCCGTCGAGATGGCTGACATAGGTTCCGTTGACGAACAGGCATTTGCGCCCGGTTTCGGGGTGGGTTCGGGCGACGGGGTGCGCGTTCTCGGTCATCCGCCAATCCGCGTCCTCGCGAACCTTGGAGCTTCTGACCGCGTTCTTCTTGGCCTGAGGGCCGGCGACCTTGAAATCGTTATGGACCGCCTTCATCCCTTCCAGCATCCGTTTCATGCCGTCGGAGAGCGTGTCGTAGGCCATGTACTGGTTAGCGAAGAGTGTATCGCCGCCGTATTCCGGGGTCTCCAGCGCATAGAGAATGGCGCCCATCGGCGGGTTCGACATCATCGTGGTGTCGGCGTGCCAGGTCTCGCCCGCCGCGCTTCTGTCGCCGGGCATCCGGGTCAGATACACGATCTCCGGGTTCTCCTGACCCATGTTGTAGTTTGGGTGGACGAACAGATCGCCGAACCGCCGGGTGAAGGCCTTGTGGCGTTCGATTTCGGTCAGGTCCTGGTCACGGAAGAAGATCACAAGGTGATCCAGCAGCGCCTGACGGATCTCGGCGATCACCGCGTCATCGAGATCCTGGGAGATGTCGACCCCGCCGATCTCGGCGCCGACCGACATGGACAGGGGCGCCACGGTGATGTGTTTGAACGTGCCCATAGATCTTCTCCAATCCGGCTTGGATTACTATTCCGCCGCGTGTTTGCCGACGTTCCAGCCGCGCATGGCGAGGGTTTCGGTTGCAAAGGCCTTCGGCGCGGCCTCGAGATCGCTGGCGAAGGTGTCGTTCCAGCGGTTCAGCCAGCCGAACAGCGAGATCACCGAGACCATTTCGACGATCTGCCCTTGGGTGAAATGCTTGCGGAGGTCCTCGAAATGCGTCCGTGTCACGGCGTTCGGAACCTCGCCGGCGGCAAGGCCGAACTCGATCACCGCGCGCTCGGCGGCGCTGAACAACGGGCTGTCGCGATAGTTGAGCAGCTCCTGAACCTTTTCCGGCGCGAGGCCCCGCTTGCCGCCGTTCGCCGCCGTATGCGCCTGGCAGTAGATGCATCCCGCCGACGTACTGACCGCATGCGCGGTCAGCCACTTGGTCTGCATCGGCAGTTCCGTTTCTGTGCGCATGATCGCGCCGATGAGCCCGCCGAAAGCGCGCAGGATATCCGGCTTATGGGCCATGATCCGAAGGCTGGTCGGCACATAGCCGCTGGCCTGGCGCGCGACCGAGATCACGTCCTCGACGGCGTCCAGCGCGTCCAGGGCGACCGGCTCGATATGGGCCGATCCGGTGGGTTTCGCATCCGCCATGTCCGATCCTTCCTAGCCCATCAGCTCGCGGCACTTGGCCATGATATTCGCGGCGGTCATGCCGTAGCGCTCGCGCACTTTCGGGGTCGGCCCGACAATGCAGAACTCGTCCGGCATCCCGACGAAGCGCATCCGGGTCGGATGCTCCTCGGCCACCAGTTCGGCGACGGCGCCGCCGAGACCACCGGTCAGGTGATGCTCCTCCGCGGTGACGATGCCGCGCGTCTCCGCCGCCGCCGCCAAGACCGTCTCGCGGTCCAGCGGCTTGATCGTGTGCATGTTGATCACCCGCACCCCGATCCCCTCGCCGGCAAGCTCGTCCGCCGCCTTCAACGCCTCGGCGACCAGCACCCCGCAGGCGATCACCGCGATGTCGGTGCCGCGCCGCAGGGTCGTGGCCTTGCCGATGACCGGCTTGGCATCCGGCGCGGTGACCGGCACTTCCTCGACCCGGCCGCCGAGCCGGACATAGCTCGGCCCGTCCAGCGCCTCGGTCGCTTGCGTCAGGTGCCAGGCCTCCAGAGCGTCGGCGGGCACCAGCACCGTCATGTTCGGCAAGCTGCGCATCAGCGCGAGATCCTCGACCGCGTGATGGGTGCCGCCGGACACCCCCAGCGTGATGCCGGAACAGGCCGCCCCGATCACCACCCGCTGTTTGGCATAGGCGACATCGTTGCGCAGCTGCTCCATCGAGCGCGCGGTGATGAACGGCGCATAGCCGCAGAGATAGGGCCGCATACCCGTCGTGGCGAGGCCGCTGGCGACGCCCATGGCGTTCTGTTCGGCGATGCCGGCCTCGATCACCCGGTCGGGCACCGCCTTGACCATCTCGCGCAGGCCGATCAGGTCCAGGGTGTCGGCGGAAACCGCTACGACCTTGTCGTCCCGCGCCGCCATGTCGGTAACGGCGAAACCGAAGGACAGGCGCGACTGGTTCTGAACCTTGGCGACCCAGTCCGGACCTTTCTTAGCGGCGTTCATACCGGCTCTCCCAGTTCGGCGAGGGCTTTCTGGTAGACATCCTCCGGCACCATGTTGTTGTGCCAGAGATGCGTGCCCTCGGAGAAGCTGACGCCCTTGCCCTTGACCGTATGGGCGATGATCATCGACGGCCTGTCCTTCTCGAAAGGCAGATCGTCGAGGGCACTCACCACCTGGTCCATGTCGTGTCCGTCGATCTCGCGCACTGCCCAGCCGAAGGCGCTCCACTTATCGGCCACTGGCTCCAGTGCCATCATCTCGGAGACATGGCCGCTCTGCTGGATCTTGTTGTAGTCGAGAATGGCGGTGAGGTTCGAGACCTTCTGGTGCGCCGCCGCCATCGCCGCCTCCCAGTTCGAGCCTTCCTGAAGCTCGCCGTCGCCGATCATCACGATGGTACGGAACTTCTTTTTCTGCAGCCGGGCGCCCAAGGCCATGCCGAGCCCGATAGACAATCCGTGCCCGAGCCCGCCGGTGCTCATCTCGACGCCGGCCATCTTGATGTCCGGGTGCATGCCGAACAGCGATTCATAGGCATAGAACTGATCCAGCACCGAATCCTCGATGAAGCCGGCCTGGGCCAGAACCGCCCCCAGCGCCGCGTTGGCGTGGCCCTTGGACAGGATGAACCGGTCGCGGTCCGCCCAGTCCGGCTCGGCCGGGCGGATCTTCAGGTGGTGAAAATACAGCGCCGCCAGGACCTCCGCCGCCGACAACGAGCCGCCCATGTGACCCGACCCGGCGGCCCGGAGCGCGCGCAGACATTGCGGCGGATCTTCAACGCCTCGTTCCGCAGATTGTCCAGCGTGGCTTCACGGTTGCTTTTCTTTGCCCTGGCCATCGGAATCCTTCCCTGTGTTCGGTCGGTTCAAGGACTAGTTTTTCAAATGCCCGCCGGGCTGGCCAGCGGGATGTGTCGCGAGGGTGTGATGATTGCGGCGCGGTCGCACGCCCGCCCTTCAGGCCCTCCGGCCGACATGCCCTAGCGAAGCGCGGCGCAGGCCCGCTGGATGCGGGCGCAGGCCTCGATCAGTTCCTCGGTGCTCTGGGCGTAGGAGATCCGGAAATGCGGCGAGATCCCGAAGGCGCCGCCGTGAACCACGGCGACGTTCTCGCTCTCCAGCAGATACAGTACGAGATCCCGGTCGTTCTCGATGGTCTTTCCGGCCGGCGTCTTCCTGCCGATCACATCGGCGCAACTTGGATAGACATAGAACGCGCCCTTTGGCACCGGGCATGACAGGCCCTTGGTCTGGTTGATCATCGAGACCACGAGATCGCGGCGGTCCTCGAAGGAACGGGCCTGCTCGGCGATGAAATCCTGGGGGCCGGTCAGTGCTGCGATGGCGGCGGCCTGGCTGACGGAGCTCGCCGCCGAGGTCACCAGCGACTGCAGCTTGGTCATCTGCTGGATCATCTCCTTCGGCGCCGCCGCGTAGCCGACCCGCCAGCCGGTCATCGCATAGGCCTTGGAAACGCCGTTGGCGGTGACGGTGCGATCGCGCAGGGCCGGCTCGACCTCGACCATGGTCGCGAACTTCACCCCGTCGAAGGTGATATGCTCGTATATGTCGTCCATGATTACGCCGACATGGGGATGACGCAGCAGAACATCGGCGAGCCCCCGCAGCTCCGCCGCCTCATAGACGGCGCCGGTCGGGTTATTCGGCGAGTTCAGCAGAAGCCAGCGGGATTTCGGTGTGATCGCCGCCTCAAGCTGTGCCGGCGAGATCTTGAAATCCTGCTCCACGCCACAGGGCACGATCACCGCCCGTCCACCGGTGAATTTGATCATGTCGATATAGGCGACGTAGTAGGGCGCCGGCAGGATCACCTCGTCGTCGACATCGGTGCCGGCCATCAACGCGTTGAAGATCACCTGCTTCGAGCCGTTGCCGATGATGATCTCGTCGCGGGTGAACTCTAGGCCGTTTTCCCGCCGGAACTTTTCCACCACCACATCCTTCAGTTCGGCGCTGCCGCTGATGGTGGTGTATTTGGTCTCGCCGCGCATCGCCGCGTCGCGCGCCGCCTCGATGACATGGGCCGGCGTCGGAAAATCGGGCTGGCCCGAGGCAAGCGCGATCACGTCCACGCCCTCTGCCTTCATCTCCCTCGCCTTCTGCGACATCATCGCGCTGGGAGAGGTCTGGATGCGGTCCATATGACGCGCGAATTTCATGGCGGCGTGATCCTTCTTTTTCGGCAAGAGCGCGTCTGACTGGCGCGGCATGGGCGTGCCCTAGATTAAACCGGAAGCGGGCGAATTTGGAACGTCCCGCTTGAATGCGGGCACAATCAGATCGGCAGGGTGATGCGGGCCCGCAGCCCGCCGGCGGGCGCGTCCCCCAAGCTCAGCTCGCCGCCATGGCTGCGCGCAATATCGCGAGCGATCGTCAGGCCAAGGCCGGTGCCGCCGGTTTCCGGATTGCGTGACGCGTCGAGCCTGAAGAACGGTTTCAAGACATCCTCGCGCCGTGCTTCGGGAATCCCCGGGCCATCGTCATCGACGGTGATCCGGACGGCCGTCTCATCGACTTCCAGGGCGACGTGGACTGCGGAGGCGTAGCGCTTGGCATTGGTGATCAGGTTGGCCAGCGCCCGCTTCAGGGCCTGCGGCCGCACTTCCAGCGCGAACGCCTCCTCCTCGGGCAAGGCCAGGGTGAGCGCGGAGCCATCCCGCCTTTCCGCCCCGACGGCGTCGGACACCAGCGCCACGAGATCGGTCGACGAGGGCGTTTCCGTTCCCTCGCCCCGGGCGAAGGCGAGATAGCCCTCGACCATGCGCTCCATGTCCTGGACATCGCTTTTCAGCTCGCCGATTTCCGCGTTGTCGCCCAGCATGGCGAGTTGCAGCTTCATCCGGGTCAAGGGCGTTCTCAGGTCATGGGACACCCCGGCGAGCATTTCCGTGCGCTGCGCGAACTGGCCCCTCAAACGCTCCCGCATCTGCCGGAACGCCTCGGCTGCCTGACGCACCTCGGCGGCGCCCTCGGCCCGAAACTCGGCCACCTCGCGCCCCATGCCGAAGGCGCGCGCGGCGATCGCCAGGCGGCGGATCGGCCGGATCTGGTTGCGCATGAAGACGATGGCGACTGCGAACAGGACCAGCGAACTGCCGACCATCCACATCAGGAAGATATAGGGCGTCGAGCTGTAGAGCCGCTTCTCGTGCACGTCGATCGCCAACACGCCGTCGGCGAGCTGCACCTTGACCACGACCCGACGGTCCTCGCTCTCGGCATTGATTTGAAAGGGCCGCCTCACCCGCTCGTCCATGGCCTCCGCCAGAGCCGTTTCGACCCGATCCCGGCTTGCCGACCTGGGATCGTTGGTCAGGATCTCCCCCGGTCGATACACGACAATCATATACAGAAGATTGCGCGCGCGCAGAGCAACATCCTCGATCTCGTCCGGCGGCGGCAGCGGCGACATCGCGTCGACAATGAACGAGATATCGCCGGCCAGTGTATGGGCCAACCGGCGAGTCATGGTATCCCAGTGGCGGTCGAAGAAAACGAAGGTCGAGATCGCCTGCATCAGGATCAGCGGCGTGACAATGATCAGCAGCGAACGGCCGAACAGGGTTTTCGGCAGGAACCGCTTGATCCTGGGCTCGGGCCGCTCGCCAAGCCCGCTTGGTCCCCGCCGGCCCGCCAGATCGGTCACGGATCGACCCTCAAGACATAGCCAAGCCCCCGAACCGTCTGGAGGTAACGCGGGAATTTCGGATCCTCTCCCAACTTCCGCCGAAGACGGGTGATCTGGACATCGACGGTGCGGGAATTCCCGTTAACCACGTTCGATGCCAGCAGGTCCTCCCGGCTCAGCGGTTCTCCCCGCCGTTCCACGAAGACGCGCAGGAGCCCGGTTTCGGCTTCGGTCAGATGGACCTGCCGAGTGCCCCGGAAAAGCTGATCCCGGCGCGGATCGTACCTGAGATCGCCGAACCGTATCGCGTCGCCCCCGCTCGCCACCTCCGGCGGCTCGGCGACCCGGCGCAGAATGGTGCGGATGCGCAGCAGAAGCTCCCGCGGCTCGAAGGGTTTGGCCAGATAATCGTCGGCGCCGCTCTCCAGACCGGCGATCCGGTCTTCCGCCTCGCCCATCGCCGTTAGAAGCAGGATCGGCACCCGGTTCGCCCGGCGCAGATCACTGGTCAGCTCCAGCCCGGTTTCGCCCGGCATCATCACGTCCAGGACGATCAAATCGAAGGCGAGCGCGCGCAGGCGCCGCCGTGCCTCGTCTGCGTCGCCGGCCTCGGTCACCCGGAAACCGTTCTCGCTCAGGTACCGGCGCAACAGTCCGCGCAGCCGGCTGTCATCGTCGACCACCAGAACATGCGGCTGGTCCTCCGCGATGTTCAGCTCCGCCGCGATGATGCCGCCTCCCCACCGCCAGATTTCTCGAAACGCCAGCGGTCGCCGCTGTCCATGATGCCGTGCATCACGTCCTTGAAGCCCTGAACCGCCGATGCGCCGGCGGCCTCGTAAGCCCTTTGGATACGTTTGCGCTGCTGAGCGGTCAGCGCGCGCTCAAGCGCCACGCCTTTCTCAGTCAGGCGCAGCAGCCTCTTGCGCCGGTCGTCGGTGGCCATGTGCTGCTCGATATAGCCCTCGCGGACCAGTTGGCTGAGCACCCGCGACAGGCTCTGCTTGGTGATCTTCAGAATTTCCAGGAGCTGGGTCACGGTGATGTCGGGATTGCTGCCGACGAAATAGATCGCCCGGTGATGCGCCCGCCCGAGTCCGATGCCGGCCAGCATCGTGTCCGGCTCGCCGGTGAAATCGCGATAGGCGAAAAACAGCATCTCAATGGCCCGGCGCAGTTCCTCCTCCCGCAGGAAATGCGACTCGGGGGCGTCTTTTACGTCAGCCATGTTGACATATTTTCCTCTGAATGTTATTGGTATCCGCACGATCGCGAAACAATATAACCTTTGAGCATAACATCGGGTGATTTTCGCGATATCGCCGAGGAAAACGCTGCACAGGAAACACCGCCATGTCCCTGATTCCCTTCGACGACCGCGACGGCTCCATCTGGTTCGATGGCCGCCTGATTGATTGGCGCGACGCCAAACTCCATGTGCTCAGTCACGGTCTGCATTATGCCAGTTCCGTGTTCGAGGGCGAACGGGTTTATAGCGGCCGGATTTTCAAGTCCCGCGAACATACCGAGCGGCTGCACAACTCGGCTCGGATCCTGGGCTTTGACATCCCCTATTCGGTAGACGAGATCGAGGCCGCAAAGCTCGAACTCGTCAAGAAGATGGGCATCGTCGACGGCTATGTCCGGCCGATTGCCTGGCGCGGCAGCAACATGATGGGCGTGTCGGCCCAGCAGGCGGGCGTGCACATGGCGATCGCGATCTGGGAATGGCCGTCCTATTTCGACGCCGAGGCGAAGAAGCACGGTATCAAGCTCGCCATTTCCAAGTGGCGCCGCCCGTCGCCGCAGTCGGCGCCGACCAACAGCAAGGCCGCCGGTCTCTATATGATCTGCACCTTGTCCAAGCATGAGGCCGAGGCCCAGGGCCTGCATGACGCTCTGATGCTCGACTATCGCGGCCAGGTCGCCGAGGCGACGGGCGCCAACATCTTCTTCGTCATGGCCGACGGCAAGATTCACACGCCGATCCCGGACTGCTTCCTAGACGGCATCACCCGGCGCACGGTGATCGGGCTCGCCAAGAAGCGCGGCTACGAGATCGTCGAACGGGTGATCATGCCCGAGGAAATGGCCAATGCGAGCGAGTGCTTCCTGACCGGCACCGCCGCCGAGGTCACGCCGGTGGGACTGATCGGCGAGTACAAGTTCACTCCGGGCGTGGTCTGCGCCACCTTGGGCGATGACTACACCGCCCTGGTGAACGGCAAGACCGAGTCGGCGGTCGCGGCCGAGTAACCCCGGCCACCCTTATTCGGACGAACGCCGCCGGTATTGCCGGCGGCGTTTTTCGTTCCGGTCAGGGCCTCCCGGTCAAGCGCCGGTCTCGGCCCAGTCCATGAGCTTTCCGACAAAGGCGACACATTCGGCCATCTGGCTGACCTCAATGAACTCGTCGGGCTGGTGGGCCTGCTGGATCGAGCCCGGACCGAAGATGACCCCCGGAATACCGGCCTGCTGAAACAGCCCGGCCTCGGTTCCGAAGGCCACGGTTCCCGATTCATTCAGGCCCGTCAGGTGCCGGATCAGCTGTTCCGCCGCCGACTCGGTATCCGGCATGAGCGGCGGAGTCACATTGCGCAATTCGGTCTTCACGCCGGCATGCTTGGCCACCGCCTTCAATTTGGGCTCGATCGACTCGGCGATGAAGGCGCGCACCCGGTTCTCCAGAGCATCCGGCACCTCATTCGGCAAGCCGCGATAACCCCAGTTGAAATGGGTGAACTCGGGAATGATGTTGTTGGCCGTGCCGCCCTCGATCACGCCGAGATCAAAGGTGGTGAACGGCGGATCGAAGGGGCAATCCGGATCAGCATTGGCTTGCAGCTCGGCCTGCAGATCCTCGATGAATGTGATGATGCGGGCCGCCGCCATAATCGAGTTGGCGCCGCGATGCGGCTCGCTCGAATGGCCGGGAACGCCGCGCACGGTGGTCCGGAAGGTCCGCCCGCCCTTATTGCCGCCGATGATCTTCATCGAGGTCGGCTCGCCGACAACCACGGCCCGGGGCAACGGCAGATTTTCGACAACATCCTTGATCAGACCGCGCACCCCGAGACAGCCGACTTCCTCGTCATACGAGAAGGCAAAATGGATCGGGGTCTTGAGGTTGCGCCGCTTCATCTCCGGCGCCAGGGCGAGCGCAATGGCGCAGAACCCCTTCATGTCCGACGTTCCGCGCGCGTAGAGCTTGCCGTTCTCCTGATGCATCTTGAACGGATCGCGGCTCCAGTCCTGCCCGTCCACCGGCACGACATCGGTATGGCCGGACAGCACCACGCCGCCCCGGTCCTCGGGGCCGATGGTGGCCCAGAGATTGGCCTTGCTGCCCTCCTCGTTCCGGGTCAGCCGCGTCGGAATCCCCAAACCCTGCAAATAGGTCTGGACGTCGTCGATCAGTTCCAGATTGCTGTTCCGGGACGTCGTGTCGAAAGCGACCAGACGGTCGAGCCACTCGATCGACTGGGTTAAGGCGTCGGTCATCGGGGAAGGTCTCCAGAAACAGTCAAAGGCGGGTCAACGGGTCCAAAACGACGGCGCAAACAGAATCAGCACGGTAAACAACTCCAACCGGCCGAGCAACATCCCTAGCGACAACAGCCATTTCGAGGCTTCCGGCAGCTCCTTGAAACTGCCCGCCGGCCCGATTATGTCGCCGAGCCCCGGTCCCACATTGCTGATCGCCGTGGCGGCGCCGGAAATCGCCGTCGTGAAATCCAGCCCGAGCGCGGCCAATGCCGCCGCCAGGACACCGAACGAGATGATGTACAGGAAGAAGAAGCCCATGACCGCGTCCGAGACGGTATCCGGTATCGGCACCTTGTTGTAATGCGGAACGAACACCCCGTGCGGCAGGAGCAGGCGGCGCAGCTGGGCCTGGGCGGTGGCGTAGAGGACCTGGAAGCGGAAGATCTTGATGCCGCAGGTCGTCGAGCCGGCACAGCCGCCGACGAACATCAGGCACAGCAGCAGCATCGTCGGGAAACCACCCCAGAGCGCGAAATTCGAGGTCGCGTAGCCGGTCCCGGTCAGCACCGAAATCACATTGAAGGCGCCATAGCGGATCGCGTCCGCCGGCTCGAACCCACGCTCCAGCCAGATCCACGCCGTAATACTGGCGACAGAGAGAACCACCACGGTCAGGAACCATCTTATCTGGCTGTCCCTGATGATCGGCCGCAGGTCGCCGCGCACCACCCGCAGGTAATAGACGAAGGGCAGCGAGCCGACGATCATGCCGGAAACGATGATCCATTCCGCCATCGGGTTGCGGAAATGACCGACCGATGCATCCTTCGTGGAATAGCCGCCGGTGGCGATCGTGGTCATCGCGTGGGTGACCGCATCGAATCCCGGCAGGCCGGACAGCCATAGCGCGATCGCGCAGATCCCGGTGAGAAGCAGGTAGATCACGAAGATTCCACCGGCCAGCTGGGCCGCCCTAGGGAGGACCTTGTCGGGGGTGTCGCCGGCTTCGGTCTGAAACAGCTGCATACCGCCGACGCTCAGCATCGGCAGCATCGCCAAGGCCATGACGATGATGCCGATCCCGCCGAGCCATTGCAGAAGCGCGCGCCACAAGAGAATTCCCGGCGGCGCGAAATCCAGTCCGACGATTACCGTCGATCCGGTCGTGGTGATCCCCGACATGGATTCGAAGAACGCGTCGGAAATGCTGAGGTCGAGCTCGCAGAAAGCGAAAGGCAGCGCGCCTACAACCGCCACCGATAGCCAACTCATCGTGGTCAGCAGGAAAGCCTGGCGCAGGTTGAGATGGGTGTGCATCCCGGTTCGGGTCGTCAGCATCAGCCCGACGCCGACGAACAGCGACACCGCCGCCGAACCGGCGAAGACCTGCCAATCCGGATTACCGGTAGCGAGATCGGCGATCGCGGGAAGTCCCATGGCGATCGCCAGCAGCGACATCAACAAGCCAATGATAAACAGGACTGGACCGATCGCGACCAAGAGGATTCCGATCCGCGCCGTTCAAGATCGTTCGATCATTGGGGAAAACGTCAATCAAGTCCAGCCAGGGTGGCGGCAGGGCGAATCCGGCCGCGCAGACCCTCGGCTTCAGGCCGGATTGCCGATCATGTTCATGAAATCCCGCCGCGTCTCGCGGTCATCCTTGAAACAGCCCAGCAGCGTCTTGGTGATCATTGTGACGCCCGGCTTGTGAACCCCGCGGGTGGTCATGCACTCGTGCGCCGCTTCGATCACCACCGCGACGCCCTTGGGCCGCAGGACCTCGTTGATCGTGTTTGCGACCTGAGAGGTAAGTTTCTCCTGGATCTGCATCCGCTTGCCGTAGACCTCCAGCACCCGGGCCAGCTTGCTGACGCCGACGACCCGGTCGTCGGGTACATAGGCGATATGGGCCTTGCCGATGATCGGCAGGATGTGGTGCTCGCAGAAGGACTCCAGGCGAATATCGCGCAGCAGGACCATCTCCTCGTACTGCTCGGTCTCCTCGAAGGTCCGCTCCAGGATCGATACCGGATCCTCCCAATAGCCCGCGAACAGCTCCTCATAGGCCTTGACGACGCGTTTGGGCGTATCGACGAGGCCTTCGCGGTCCGGATTGTCGCCGATCCAGCGGATCAGGGTGCGGACCGCCAGTTCCGCTTCGTCCCGGCTCGGTCTGGCGGCGGTCAACGCGTCGCTCGCCGCCCGTGCCGCATTCTCGGCAGACCCGTGATCATCTGGCGCCATTATGTGTTCCTCTTCACGAATTCGGACGCTTCATCATCTTCGCAGCCCCGTGCGCCTTAGGCAAATCCTGACCTACTCACGCCTCGGGAGCTGGCATTCTGTGGTTCGCAGTGACGGTTCCCCGCCGGTTCAGTTCAGCCGCACGGATTGATGCGGGCTGTCCAGCGAGAAGGCCGGAACCGGAACATCGAACCGCGTCCCCTCCTCGCTTTCCATCCCGTAGGAACCCACCATCATGCCGGACGGTGTCTTCAGCGATGTGCCGCTCGTATACTCGAAACTCTCGCCCGGCCGCAACACCGGCTGTTCGCCGACGACACCCGGACCGCGGACCTCTTGCGTGTGCCCACTTGCATCCGTGATCGACCAGACCCGGGTGCGCAGTTGCACCGTGCGGGTTCCGTTGTTTTCGATCTTAACCTGGTAGGCCCAGACGTAATGCGCCTCGCTCGGGGACGACTGGTCCTCCAGATAGACCGGAGTCACCGTCACCGTGATGGAGTTCGTCGTCTGATGATACACGCGCCCCGCTCCCCAACGACTTTCGCTTCACGACGTGCCCGCACCGCCGGTTGGTCCCGATCCGGGTTTTGCCCTGCATCGAGCCCCGTTATGTAAGCGCCCGAACGCGGTTGTCCATAGCAAACCGCCCGAAGACCAGCCTGGGATGCGGCCCTGACCGCCTTTTTTTGTCCCGGATCACGTCATGGTGATCGGAACGGAGCCGCCTGACGCTCGACCCGACCGCTCACCGCTTCGGCGATCAGACGAAATCGAAGAACGAGCCGCTGCTTACCTGGGCATGAGTGAAATCCGTGTGGATCAGCACGACGGAATCTCCGGTGCTGAAATCGACCCGGGTGCTGGAGCCTAGATCGGTATAGCTGAGGGTCACACCGCTATTGATGGCGATCCGGTCGCCGGCGGAAGAACTGAAGTCGGAGATCGTGTCGGCGCCGAAACTGCCGCGCAGATTGAACTGATCCGCGCCGGCGCCGCCCGCCAAGGTGTCGTTGCCGAGATTGCCCCAGATCGCATCGTTCCCGGCGCCGCCATAGATCGAATCATTTCCGGCGCCACCATAGATCGTATCCAGACCGGATCCGCCGGAAATCACATCAGCGCCAGCATTGCCGTAGATCATATCGGCGCCGTCGTCGCCGAAGAGGGAGTCGGTCTCGTCACCGCCGGACAGCAAATCATTGCCGACGCCGCCGCTCAGAGTGTCCGCCCCCGCGTTGCCGAACAGAAAGTCATTGCCCGCGCCACCGGAAACCGTGTCTGCGCCCGTGCCACCGTAAAGCCGGTCGCCGCCCACACCACCGGAAATCAGGTCGGAGCCCAAGTTGCCATAAATCACATCACCGGAGCCGGAGCCCGACAGGATGTCGTTTCCGCTGCCGCCGTACAGCGTGTCGGAATCGCTGCCGCCGACAAGAGTGTCGTTGCCGAGGTTTCCGTATATCGCATCCTGGCCGTTGCCGCCGACAAGGGAGTCGTTGGAGGCGCCGCCGAACAGGGAATCGTCCCCCACGCCGCCGCTAACCGTATCGGCGCCGGCATTCCCGTAGACAACGTCATCTCCAGCGTCCCCGGTGAACAGGTCATCACCGTCGGCGCCATAGAGCGTGTCAGCGCCGTCCCCAGCGATCAACGTGTCGTTGCCGGTCCCCGCATAAACCAGGTCGTCGCCGTCGCCGCCGAAAATGACATCGAGGCCCTGGCCTCCGAAGATTGTGTCGTTGCCGGAATCGCCACGCAGCGTGTCGCCGCCCTGATTGCCGTAGATGATGTCGTTGCCGCCGCCGCCGTCGAGGCTGTCACTGCCGACGCCAACGCCACCAAACAGATTGTCATCGCCCTGCCCGGCGGAGACGGTATCCGCGTCCGGACCGCCGCTCAGCGTATCGGAATTGGAGGTTCCCGTGATCGACAGTTTATTCCCTGATCCGAGGAGCCCGGCACCGGTCACGCTGACCCCGAGCGTGCTGGTGAAGACGATCGATATGGTCGAGGTATTGCTGATCGCGTAGGCGCCGTCGAAATCCAGAACATGTGAGGCGTTCGATGAAACCGTGATGTTTGTATAACCTCGCTGCTCAATTCCCGCGAGATCGCCGGAAGAAAGCGTTCCGGACGTTATCGTGAGGGTTCCGCCGTCGGCGCTGAGCGTCGTACCGGTCGCACTGGTCGCCGCATCGATACTGTCGGCACTGGTGGTAATGGACATGGGATTAATTCTCGACTCTTTGCCGCACCGACCCTAAGGAAGCAAGGATCATACCAGTTTCGCAGCGACGGGCCTTTGAGGCATGACGTCCAACCTGCGCGACGCCGGATGACTGGTGAGAGGGCCGGCAATATCGAAACCCATCTCCCATCTTGCCGGAGCCCGCGCTTGCCGCTAGTGTCCGCCCTGCGCTGCGGGTGTAGTTCAATGGCAGAACATCAGCTTCCAAGCTGAATACGGGGTTCGATTCCCTCACCCGCTCCAAGCGCTCCGGATCCAACAGCGCATTTAGGCTGAGTCCGTCCGCGACAACCCGTCGCGGTACGATTGTCAATATTGTTACCACCTGGGGGCTTGAAATCAAGGGCGTCACGGGTTAGGTCATCGTCACTGACCAAATTCGTTTTCCGCGCCCAAAGAATTTGCCGAGCCTGTTGGCCGGATTCCTCGCAAATGCCGCGCGCCTGTTGGCTCCAACCACCCTGGTTGGATCTAGACGCGCCGGAACCGTTGGAATAGTCCGCGACTGGGGCACGCCTTTCGGCGATAGCGCTTTGATTGGAATTGGGCCGGTCGGGCGCAACCGGACGGGTACGGCCTAGCTGGGAAAACTAGAGACTGGAGAAAAATATGAACGACAAGCCGCTGATAGGAAGAACAATCGCCCTAATGGTCGCGAATGGCTTTGACGAGATCGAATTTACCGGGCCGCAGAAGCGCCTCATCGAGGCCGGCGCGACGGTGACCGTGGTGTCCCGCGCCAACGGCCTGGTCAACGGCTGGTATGACGGGGGCTGGGGCCACTTTTTTCCCGTCGACGCCGATCTCGCCGACACGCTTGCCGTGGACTATGACGGGCTGGTGGTTCCCGGCGGCATCCGAAGCGTCGACAAGATGGCCGACGACCCGCACGCCAAGCGTATTCTGAAGGCGTTCCTGCGAGCCGACATGCCGACCGCGCTGATCGGCGACGGTGTGAAACTGATGGTCGCCTCCGAGGATGCCGAGGGACGCGCGATCACCGGATCGGCCCTGGTTCGCGCCGCCATGCTGGAAGCGGGGGCCGATTGGCGGGACGAGGACGTCGTCGTCTCCGGAAAACTCGTCTCCGGGTCCGGCGCCGGCGCGGTCGACGAGGTCATGGACCGGTTCGCCGAGATCGTCGCGTCCTATGACGGAGAGGTTAACGAAGCGGCTTGACCGCGGCAGCGCGCCTCGCGCGCCAGAAATAGAACAACGGCGCGGGAATCGAACCGCGCCGTTTTTTCTTGCGCTCGCCATGCCGCCGCAGAATATAGCGCTGTCAAAGATGCTGGAGCCCTGCATGGACACGGACTTTCCGCTCACCTCGCCCTGTGTCGGGGTCTGCCAGATCAACGCCAAGACGAAATACTGCCTCGGCTGCTGGCGAACCTTGCGGGAAGTGGCCCATTGGTCGCGCTACGACGATGACGAAAAACGCGCCGTACTGACCGCCCTGCGCGAACGTCAGGCCGAGGCCGGGGTCGACCAGCGAAGGGTCACGCGGCGTCAAAGTCGGCGCCTGAACTCCGCGTCTGAGACCTGACCTTCGGCTCGGTGGGGCGAAGCAGGTCCGCGCGGACCATTGTCATTTTTTTGAAACAAGATACCGCTTGACGATAAGGCACGCCGCATCGATAGTGCGCGCCCAACGCATCGGTCGGATCAGGGCTCATTGTGGGCTCCTGTCTCCGGCCGCTTCGTTCTTTCGGGAGGTGAAGACACCGAAATTCACTGGGATCGTCGGCGGAACAACATCCTACGGGCTGGCGCGTCACGATCCTCGATACCATAAGTCACGCCAGACCATTCCGCCCATCGGTACGTACGGCAAGCGGGATGCGACGGGGTGCTGGGACATCCATTGGTTGGGAGGGAGTGATGCACAAATCCATCGCTTTCACTGATTTGGGGATTGTCTCGGACACTCAGCCGAGCAGATCCATTACCGAACGTGCCGAGGCGCATGCCGACGACAGCACGAATCTTGACACGGACGGCAATATCGTCCCGCTACCGGCACGTCCGGTAGACGACGATCAGGCCGATCATTTCGTCGAACGTGACGGAATGCTTTTCGCCGGTACGCACCTGATCATCGATCTTTGGGGGGCCACCCGCCTGGACGAGATCGCGCATATCGAGGCGACCCTGCGGGACGCCGTCGTTGCCGCCGGAGCGACCCTGCTGCACATCCACCTGCATCACTTCACGCCGAACGGCGGTGTGTCCGGTGTTGCGGTCTTGGCGGAATCCCATATCAGCATCCATACCTGGCCTGAGCGGGACTACGCGGCTCTGGACGTGTTTATGTGCGGCGATGCGCTGCCCCACAAGGCGATCCCGGTGCTGAAACAGGCTTTCCTGCCGAACTCGATCCAGGTCACCGACCACAAGCGTGGTGTGGTGGCGTGACGGATTGGTTTGAGGAACACCTGCATCTAGGCCTTTCTCAACGTCTTTCCATGGACCGGGTGCTGTTCCGAGAGAAGACCGACCTGCAGGATTTGGTGATCTTCGAAAATCGGATCTTCGGCCGGGTTTTGGCGCTGGACGGCGTCATTCAGACCACCGAGGGCGACGAGTACATCTATCACGAGATGCTGAGCCACGTACCGATCCTGGCGCATGGATCGGCGGAACGGGTTCTGATCAT
The DNA here is from genome assembly GCA_038146985.1 of Alphaproteobacteria bacterium. GTDB lineage: Bacteria > Pseudomonadota > Alphaproteobacteria > Thalassobaculales > Thalassobaculaceae > JADHLJ01. Next base: position 56,650 of record JAYQSQ010000016.1, on the reverse strand, counting down.
CGGCGGCGGCGACGGGGGCATGGCCCGCGAGGCGCTGAAGCACACGGCGGTCTCGGAGGTCACGATGGTCGAGATCGACCCGTCGGTGGTCGACCTGTGTCGGACCCATCTGCCGTCGATCAGTGACGGTGCGTTCGACAACCCGCAGCTGAACTTGATCATTGCCGATGGCGCTAAATTCGTCGAGGAGACGGAAGCGCGTTGGGATGTGATCATCATCGACTCGACCGACCCTCTGGGCCCCGGCGAGGTGCTGTTCAGCGAAGCCTTCTATCGTGCCTGCAAGCGCTGCCTCACCCCTGGTGGAATCCTGGTGACCCAGAACGGCGTCCCGTTCATGCAGGGCGACGAGGTCACCGCGAGCTTCCAGAGACTGTCGCCGTATTTCAAGGATGTTTGGTTCTTTGTCGCCCCGGTTCCGACTTACCAGGGCGGCTTCATGGCTTTCGGCTGGGCGACGGACGAGGCCAGCCATCGCACCGTGACGGCCGCGACCGTGGAGGAGCGTTTTCTGCGGGCCGGCTTGCGGACCCGGTACTATACGCCGGAGAGTCACGTCGCCGCCTTCGCGCTGCCGGCTTATATCCGCAAGCTCTTGGCCTGAACGCAAATCAGAGCACCTGCCCGCCTGTTATGATATGCTGGATTGGTTCCGAGCGATGCGGGCGGCATGACTTCAGAAGACCCCGAGTTCAGCGTCATAGTCGTGGCTTACAAATCCAGTCGCGTGCTTTCTCGATGCATGGATGCGCTCGCCCGGCAAAGCCACCGGGATTTCGAGATCCTGATCGTCGATAACGGCGGCAATGACGGCGCGGTCGACGCCTTGGAAGCGGAGACCGCCCGGATCAGGGTATTGCGTCCGGGTTCCAATCTCGGTTTTGCCGCCGCGAACAACCTTGCGGCGCGAGAAGCCAAGGCGGACTGGCTGGTCATGCTGAACCCGGATGCCTTCGCCGAACCGGACTGGCTGTCGGAAATCAGCGCCGCGACGCGAAGCTATCCGGGTGTTGCCATGTTCGGATCCACCCAGTTGCGGGCCGACGAGCCCGATGTGATCGATGGGGCCGGCGACCATTATCATCCGCTCGGCCTCGCCTGGCGCGGCAGCGAGGGCGGCCCGGCAGAGCTCATCGACACGGATACCGCCGTTTTCGCCCCCTGCGCCGCCGCCGCCGTTTACCGCCGCGATGCGTACGACCAGGCCGGGGGCTTCGCCGAGGATTTCTTTTGCTACTACGAGGATGTGGATCTTGGCTTCCGGCTTCGCCTTGCCGGCGAATCCTGCGTGCAGCTCAGCCGGGCCAAGGTGCATCATCTCGGCTCCAACGCCGCGGGTGCCGGCTCGGACTTCATCCGCTATCACGTCACGCGAAACCGCATCTGGACCTTCCTGCGGTGCATGCCCGGCCCGCTGTTCCTGATCCTTTTTCCGAGCCTTCTCGCAACATTGGCGGCGCGCTTGGTGATTGCGGCGCTGACCGGTGGCATTGCGTGCCGATGGCGGGCGATGGCCGACGCAGCCGCTGCCTTGCCCCGGGTATGGGCCGAGCGCCGGCTGATCCAGTCGCGCCGGCGGGTCGGATCGCGACAGGTCGCGCGCATGATGACCTGGTCGGTCGGCAAGCTGATCCTGCGGGCACGCGACGCAAGGCCGCTTCCGCAGATGCCGGAATCCGGAGACGCGTCGTGAGCGCCGGGGGCATCGACAGCGTGGCGGCCGTCGTCGTTACCTATAACCCGGGTGAGACTTTTTCTGCGCTGATGACAGCGCTGCGGCCCCAGGTCGGCGCCATCTGGATCGTCGATAACGGGTCCGGCGACGACAGCCTCGCGCGCGTCAGAGCCGCCGCCGAAACGACGGATGAACACCTGAAAATCCGTATCGAGCTGATTACCAACCCGGACAATCGCGGCCTAGGCGCCGCCCAGAACCACGGCATCGACGCCGCGTTGCGAGCGGGCTTCGACTGGATCCTGCTGATGGATCACGACAGCATTCCGGGCCCGGACATGGTCGAGACGATGCTGGCGGCGGCGCGGGACGATTCAGACCCAGAAAGCATCGGGCTCCTCACCCCCATCCATGGCGATGAGCGAGGTTTGCCCGCCGCGGCCGTCTATGTATGCGGTACGTTTCATCTGTTGTGCCGCCGAACCCTCAAGCCTGGCGAGATCGAGGATCGGGTTGCCTTTGCCATGGCGTCGGGATGCCTGGTTCCGGCCAGGTCTCTGCGCGCCGTCGGCCCCATGGCCGAGGATTTTCACATCGACTATATCGACTACGACTTCGCGTTTCGGGTCCGGCGGGTGGGATACCGGATCGTCACGGTCGAAAAGGCGCGTCTCACGCACCGGTTGGGCGATGCGCGCCAGGCGCGTCTTCTCGGGCGCACGATCCGCTACCGCGAGCACGGTGCCGAACGGCGCCACACGATCTACCGCAACCGCGTCCGGGTCATGCTGCGGCACGGGCTGCGATTTCCGGAGTTCATTCAGTTCGAATTGCTGTCCGTCACCAAGGACCTGTTGCAGATCCTGTTCCTTGAACCCGGCAAGGCAGAAAAATTCCGCGCCATTGTAATGGGGATCGCGGACGGACTACGGGGGCGCGGAGGACTTAGGAAGATCTGACGGCGCGCCGTTTGCCGGATGCCGCGCGTGGGGCCCGGAGCGGAACCTCCCGCGCCGGGAACACCGCCTCGAACGTCCACCGGATGGTCATGGGAATCAGACGCAGGACGAACCGGGTATAAATCGCGGCGGCGAAGATATTCAGCAGCAGCTTCGGATATTGTGGCTGGAAATGCTTGAAGAAATATTTCGCGAAGCTGTTCGATTTGTGCCACTCGACAAAACCGGAATAGACACGGCTCGTGCCTTTCTGGTGCGTGATCGAAATATGCGGCACGAACAGGATCTCTCCGGCCCGCTTTTCGATGCGCATGCAGAAATCCACATCCTCGACATGCAGGAAATAGTCTTCGTCCATGCCACCGAGATCGTCGAAAGTGGATTTCGGCATCAGCATGAAGGCGCCGGAAATGCACTGCACCTTGGTGATCTCGCTGAACGGTTCGCTCTCGTTGAGATTCAAGCGCTTGAAATGCGGATGGTTGGGCGCCAGGCGGTCGAGCCTGAACTGCTCCACAAGGCAGGTCCAGGGCGTCATCAGATTGCGCCGGCCGCCCCGCTGTTCGCTGCCGTCGGGATTCTCCAAGCGGACGGTTATCAGTGAGGCGCTCGGAAATTCGTCGAACACGTCCAGCGCCTGGCCGAGCACGTCCTCGCCAATGATCGAATCCGGATTCAGCAGCAGGAGATAACGCCCGCGCGCCCGGCGCGCGCCGATATTGCATCCCCTGGAAAAGCCGACATTGCCGTGTCCGGTGATGATCTCCAGCCTCGGATCCTCGTCGGCGAGCGCGTTGATCTCGCGTACCATCGCCCGGGCATTGCCGTTATCGACGAGGATGAGCTGGTTCACGTCGGGCTGCGCCAGCACCGATTTCAGGCACTCGATAAGGACCGGCCCGGTCTTGTAGGACACGATGACGACACTGCAGGACTTTGCCTCGTTCCTGGGCTCCGGCAACAGCGAGGAAATCCGGGTTACCACGCCTGACTTGCGCGGAAGCGGGATCACATCACTCTTCGAAGGTTCGGGCAGCGGTTCGCTAGTCGCGTTCATTGATCCTCTGCCGGCTAACACCGTTCAACCCTCATCCGCCCCCGCCTTGGCCCGTCACGGGATACGGCCCCGGCGTCGCGTGTTCCAACCGGAACACGGCGTTTCACCCTGAACATGTTAGAACATACAAGGACAGTACCATAACCATTTGTATTGTCGAACCTAAAGCTTGGTAGCGCTGGGTCGTTCCATCCGCCGCTGATTCGGCGGGGCATTGTTGCAGGCCTGCGCCGAAAATGATAAGAGCCGCCGAACGTATTCTCTAACCGAATCGAGTAACGGTGGATATCGAGAAAACCGAAATTCCCGAGGTCATCGTCATCTCACCCGCGAAATTCGGCGATCATCGCGGGTTCTTCTCCGAGACCTACAACAGGGCCAAGTTCGAGGCCCATGGACTGATCCTGGATTTCTGCCAGGACAACCACTCCTTTTCGGCGGCGGTCGGTACGTTGCGCGGCCTGCACTTTCAGATCCCGCCTTTTGCCCAAGACAAGCTGGTGCGCGTCAGCCGGGGAGCGATCCTGGATATTGCCGTCGATATCCGCCACGGCTCCCCGACCTTCGGGAAATGGGTCTCGCGCCTGATCAGCGCCGAGGCCTGGAACCAGATCCTTGTTCCCGTGGGTTTCGCGCACGGCTTCTGCACCGTCGCGGAGAACACCGAGGTGCAGTATAAGGTCACCGCGCCGTTTGCCCCCGATCACGAAAGGGGCATCGCCTGGAACGACCCGGATCTGGCGATCGACTGGCCCCTTAACGGCGCCGAGCCGACGCTTTCCGGCAAGGACACGAATTTCCCGACCCTGGCCGCCTCGCCTGTCTATTTCACCCACAATTCCGGATGACGCCTGCATGACCAACACCCCCCGCAAGGTTCTCGTAACGGGCGGCGCCGGTTTCATCGGATCCGCCGTTGTGCGCCTGCTGGTCGGTGAACTCGGCTGCGCGGTGGTCAATGTCGACAAGCTTACCTACGCCGCCAACCTGACCTCGTTGGCCCCGATCGACTCCTCCCCGCTCTACGCTTTCGAGAAGGTCGACATCTGCGACCGACCGGCGGTGAACGCGGTGCTGCGCCGGCACGCACCGGACGCGATCATGCATCTTGCCGCGGAAAGCCATGTGGACCGGTCCATCGATAGGCCCGGGGAGTTCATTCAGACCAATGTCCTGGGCACCTATACAATGCTGGAGGCAGCCCGAGGGTACTGGCAGGACCTGCCCGAAGACCGCAAGAGCCGGTTTCGGTTCCATCACATCTCGACCGACGAGGTCTTCGGCTCGCTCGGGCCGGAGGGCGCGTTCACCGAGGAAACCCGGTACGATCCGCGCTCGCCCTACTCGGCCAGCAAGGCCTCCTCGGACCATCTGGTACGCGCCTGGCATGAGACATTCGGCTTGCCGGTCGCCCTGAGCAACTGCTCGAACAACTATGGGCCCTATCATTTCCCTGAAAAGCTCATTCCCCTGATGATCATCAAATGCCTGAAGGGCGAGCCGCTTCCGGTCTACGGCAAGGGCGAGAATGTCCGCGATTGGCTTTATGTGGATGACCATGCCCGAGCACTCTGGACCATTGTCTCGCAAGGCCGTCCCGGCGAAAGCTACAATGTCGGCGGCAACGAGGAGATCGCCAATATCGACGTGGTGCGCCAGGTCTGTGGCCTGCTCGACGAGATGGCTCCACGGGCCGATGGTGGTCGGCACGAGGAACGGATCACCTATGTGCAGGATCGGCCGGGGCACGACTTCCGCTATGCCATCGATGCCTCGAAGATAAGCCGGGAGCTCGGCTGGCAGCCTCGCGAGACTTTCGCGACGGGCCTGCGCCGGACGGTCGCCTGGTATCTGGAAAACACCGGCTGGTGGCAGCCGATCCTCGATGGCCGATACACCGGTCAGCGCCTGGGCACCGCCTCGGCGACGAAGTCCTGACGTGACCGTGCGAATCATCGCCACCGGTGGCGGCGGCCAGGTCGGCACCGAACTCGCACGGCGCGCGCCTGCTCTCGGCGTGGCACTCAACGCTCTCGCGCACGCCGATCTGGACATCACGAATGATGGTCAAATCGGCCACGTTCTTGACCGCGAGCGCCCCGATGTCGTGATAAACGCGGCCGCCTATACCGCCGTCGACAAGGCGGAAAGCAATGCCGATGCCGCGTTCGCGGTAAACCGGGACGCTGCCGGCCTTGTGGCGGCGAACTGCGCCGCGCGCGGCATTCCGCTGATTCATATCTCCACCGACTATGTTTTCGGCGGCGACAAGAACGGCGTTTACCTCGAGGACGACCCGGTCAAACCACTTGGCGTCTACGGCACCTCGAAAGAAGCCGGCGAGTGCGCCGTGCGCGCCGCCGCGCCGCGCCACGTGATCATGCGCACCGCCTGGGTCTATGCCGCTCATGGGGGCAACTTCGTGCGCACGATTCTTCGGATCGGGGCGGAGCGCGACACCTTGCGCGTCGTCGCGGATCAGACCGGCGCCCCGACCTTCGCCGGTGACATCGCCGATACCGCGATCACCATCGCCCGCGCGATCGCCGGAAACCCGACCGCGCCATGGGGCACCTATCACTACACCGCCAAGGGCCGCACCACCTGGCACGGCTTCGCCGAGGCGATTTTCGAGGAAGCGGCGCCGGTGCTGGGGCGCCGTCCCCGGGTCGAGGCCATTCCCACCAGCGAGTATCCGACGCCCGCCCGGCGGCCGGTCAATTCGGTTCTCGATTGCACCAAGATAGACGCGGCCTTAGCCCCGCCAAGGCGTCCCTGGCGCGAAGGGCTGGCAGAAGTTCTAGGCGAACTACTAAAACCTTCCGGGGACTGACACGCAAGCCGGAACGAGCGGGGTAATCGGGTCTTGCCTTTGCTTAGAATGCTTTTTGTCTATGTCGCCGCCGTGGCCGTCGTCGCGAGCGGGGCGGTTTGGGCGATCTTCGAGTACAATCTGCTGCCCTTCAGCGAGCCGAAGGCGGTCGTCTCCGAAGCGGTGGCGGCGGAAGCAGCCAAACCGGCGGGGACCGGACAAGCCGCAAACAGCGGCTCGGTTCCCTCGGCCATCGACGAATTCAATCTTGACCGCCGCCAGTTCAAGAGCTCGCCGCTGCCGCTCTCGCTCCCGATCGACTGCGAACCCGGCAAGGACTGCTGGGTCTTCAACTTCGTCGACCTGGACCCGGGCAAGGGCCGGCGGGATTTCGCTTGCGGGGAGATGAGCTACGATACCCACAAGGGTACCGACATCGCGCTCGCTCATCTCGGACGTCTCGAGGAGATGGTTCCGGTTCGCGCCGCCGCCTCGGGCAAGGTGCTCGGCGTGCGGGACGGCATGGAAGATGTCAGCGTGCGGACAACCGGGCGCGAGGCGATCAAGGGCAAGGAATGCGGTAACGGCGTGCGGATCGATCATGGCGGCGGCTGGCACACGCAGTACTGCCACCTGAAGCGCGGCAGTGTCCTTGTCCGGTCCGGAGATCAGATCCGCGACGGCGACAGGATCGGCGCCGTCGGATTGTCCGGGCTGACGGAATTCCCGCATCTGCACATCAGCGTCGAGAAGGACGGCAAGGTCGTCGATCCGTTTGTCGGCCTGTCCGGCGGCGAGAACTGCGACATCGGACGCGCGCCGCTGTGGCGCCGCGAGGTGCTGGACAAGTTGCGCTACCTGTCGGCGATCCCGTACAATGTCGGCTTCGCAGATCATGTGCCGAATGTCGATCTGGTGCGTTCCGGCAAGCTGAGCGATACATCTCTATCGGCAAGTTCCAAGGCTCTGGTCTTTTGGGCCGAGATCGCGGGACTGAAGCCGAAAGACGTCGTCTCCACCCGGTTTTTCGGTCCCGACGGCGCGCTTTTGGCGGAAAAGGAAGAGACCATCGCGAGCCACAAGATCCGGATCTGGTCGGCTGTCGGAAAGAAGTCGAACACAAGCTGGCCGACCGGCGCCTATCGCGGCGAGGTGACGATCCGGCGAGAGACCCCCTCGGGCCCGAAGGTCGCGCGGCGCGAGGCGAGGCTCGACGTCTTTTAACCCCGGCGCGCCGTAAAAGCGGACAGCGTCTCGCCCCGGAACGGCCGGTCGTCACATCCCCCTCGTCCTTCGCCGACCGACCACCTCTCTGGCATCACGAGCCTTTCGCAGCCCCAGGGCGATGCGCCGTCGAGTGTGTTCCAACCGGCTTCCGCCTGCCGGCGCCAAAGCAGGCCGCCCGGTCCCATGGCCGGATGCAGGACAACCTCGAAATCGAAAGGCTGACCGGCAGCACATTCCGGTCCGAACCGGACATGCGGACTGCGGCCCGGCTCGGGTGCAAGGCTGATGGTAAGCGTCCGGGCACGCCCCGTCAGCCCGATCCAGAGCGGCGCCAAAGCCGGCCCAGGCGTCCAGGCCTCCAAAAGCGTTTCCGCTTCGCCCGATGTCGTGGGACCGGCGCGCCCATGTAACCGCCATCGCCAAACGCCATGCTAGGCAACCGGCGTGACCGGGGCCACGACGGGGCCTTTTGCGAGCGCCCGCCACTCCGGCTCGTCCGCCAGCACGCCGGGCCAGTCCAAACCTTCCCGCACTGTCCCGCCGGTATCGATCACCTGGTAGCGCAGCCCCTCTGGGTCCAGTGCCATCTGGACCAGATGCAGATATTCGATCCCCTCGGGCATCCGGTGGGCGGTACCGACCCCGGCGGTGGTAATCTGCAGCACGCCTCGGCGGACCTGAACGTCGAAGGCCAGAATGTGGCTGCACAGATAGGTCGCGACCCGGTGCACGATCAGAAGGTCCCAGAACGGCCCAGCATATTCGGGGCCGATCTCGCGCTGAAAGGCGCCGCTGAAACCATTGACCGGAAAGACCGGATGATGCCCCAGAACCAACTTGTGCCGCGCGTCCGCATGGTCCGCCAAGGTCCGGGAAAGCCAGTCGATCTCCATATGTCCCTCGCCGCCCAAAGCCATCGCCGAGGTGTGAACGAAGACCATCAGCAGATCGCCCCGACGTACTCAATAGGCGAGCCCTTCCTGGCCCGGCGGCCCATTGCGGGGCAGATGCGGCAGCATTTCGGTGAAAACCGCCTCGCTCATCCCGTCATAGGTCGTGTGGTTCGACGTGGTGTGGAAGACGGGCGTTACGGCGCGGTCCAGCCATGCGGTCTCGACCTCCAGCCAATGCCGCCATTGCGCCCGCAGCGCGTCGGCATCGGCGGTAAGGCCGATCACCTCGTCGCCGAGAAAGGCGGCGAAGTCCGGCGCGGGGTTGAGCATCCTCGCGATCCAGTTCACCGACGCGAAGGTCGCCTCATGCCGTCCGCCGGGCACGCCGGAACAGCTATCGTCATACACCAGAAACCGATGCCCCGGCCCGCGCGGCAGCAGCGCGGCTATGGAGCCTTCACCCTGCTTCGATGTCATTGAAGCAACGTCCGGGAACCAGCCGGCAAGCCGTCAGCAGCGGCTCTCGGCCTCTTCCGATCAGTCCGCCTTAGCCCGCTTGCTGGGCGCGGCAACGAAATCACCCTCACGCGGGGTATCGGAAACGGTCCACGGGTCGCCCTTGGCGTCGAGGTAGAGCTTGCGCTGCTCTGCCATAGTGAAGGGGCGCGAGCCGAGCCGGCCGAAAACCGCGATCTGGCCGCCGGTCTCGTCGACCCCCCGGTCGCGGTCGAGCCCCTTGGAGAGCGCAAGTGCCGGCGAACTCGTTGCCTTCCAGGCGATCAGTTCCGGCTTCGGCTCCGGACTGTAGCCATAATAGCGTGGCTGGCTTTTCGGCGACGTCATCTGGATGACCTTCAATCCGCCGACGCCGTCCGCGACATAGGCGAACAGCGAGGCATTGGTAGTGCCGAGGATCACGTCGCGCGCGTCGACGATCTTGCCGTCGGCATTGAAGATCGAGTGCAATTTCGGCTTTTCGGGATTCTTGACATTGACGATCGCCAATCCCTCGGCGCCAGCCGCGACATAGGCATAGGTGCGTGCCAGATAGACCCGGCGCGCGTCTTTCAGCGGGACCAAGGCGCCATCAAGCTTCACCGGCTTGGCGGGATTGGTGGCGTCGAGCACCCGCAACCCGCCTTTCTCGGTGACGAAGAGATATCGGAACTGCAAGGCAGTCGCCCGCGGGTCGTCCATCTCGATGGTGCTCTTCATCACCGGCGCCAGGGGATCGGTCATGTCCAGCACCACCACGCTATGATCTGTGGTGATGTAGAACCAATTGCCCGCGATGGTTATGTGCCGGGCCCCGGTCAGCACACCGCCCTCGTTCCAGGTCAAGGCCCGCTCAAAGAAGTTGTTGCGCGGCTCGCCGTCGGCGAGGGTGTTCACGTCGACCACGATCAGGCCTCGACCGCATCGGTGATGAAGGCGTAGTTGAAATCGCATGGGAACGGCTGTTCCTGGTTGTGGCAACGCGCATTAGGTCGCCCTTGTTTCGTTCCGGCGCGATAGCTCCGTCCCGTTGGCAGAGCCATGCAGGTCGCGTTCTCGCTCTGACCCGCGTGCCATGCCCGGAAAGGCGAGAAAGGCGCAGGTGATGATGCGTTGCGAGATGCCCTCGTTGGCGATGCTGGCGACGTCATAGGCCTGGAAACCGCCCTTGCCCTCCGCGACGAAGAGATACTCGCCACGAAGCTGGAGGCAATTGGCTACACCTGGCTGGAATGGCCATAGCTTTCTGAGCTCTGCGCCCGGCTTCCTGATGATCCTGGTACCAGTCGGGACAGATATTTTTGAAGATAGCTGCCAATCACGGCTTGCTGGCTCATCCCATTCCGTAACCTGGATCGCCTCGATGCCGTTCTCGCCGCCCACCCAGGCGTTGTAGCCGACGAAATTCACGAAGTTGGTGCCATGCAGCAAACTGCGCCATCCGGCGTTGTCATCTTGGCTTCGAGAGATGACAGTCACTGCAGGTCTGGTCTGGTCTTGCGCACAGTGTGCGGGAAGTGCGGCAGAAGGCTCGACTGGAAAAGCCTGAAGCGGCGATCGGCGGCTGCTGGATATAGATCTTCTCGCGATTGATGTTGGTCGAAGACAGAATTAGCGCCGAACTGGAGCGGATCGGCGCGATGGTGTTGCCCTTGGGCGTCGAGTGGATGCCGAGCTGGAACATCTGATCGCGCACGACCTGCGGGATTATAGGTCGCGTAGTTCCGGTCTCGCCGCCCTCGAAGTGATGCCGTTCGGTCTTCCAGTTGGCCTGGATCGGCAGATGACAGCCGCCGCAAGACGTGGTCCAGGAGAGATGGCAGGTGAACACTCCATCTCCTCGTCCTTGTGGCGCGGTCCTTCTGGCGATACCGGGGCCCCAGGCTGGCCCGCGGTGTCATTCGACACCAGCTTGGCGCGGGCCGCCTTGGCGTTGTAGTTGGCGTGGTCCGGATTCACCGTATCCTTGACCAGGCTCATCTCCCATTCCAGATCCGGCCACAGGGCCGAGCGCTGATAGAAGCTTGTCGCCGCGCCACTGAAACGCCTGGTCCCATCGGAATTGCGGGTCAGCAGAAATCGGTGCCGCCCGGAGGCGCCGCCGGACCGGAACTGCGCAGACTCGGATAGGCGTCCGCCGTGCCGTGGCAGTCCTTGCAGGTGATCTCGATCGTGTTGCCACCTCGCCATACAGATGCCCGTTCGAATGCGCATCCTGCTCGAAGTGACAGTCGACGCAATGCATCCCGACATCGAGATGGATCGACGACATGTGCACGGCCTTCTTGAACTTTTCCGGATCGTCCGGCTCGACGATCTTGTTTTCAGCATCCAACAGGTTGCCCGCCTCGTCCTTCTTGGAAGATCGCCCGGAAGTTCCAGCCATGGCCATGATAGTCGGCGAACTGGGTGTTCTTCAGATCCGGATTCATTTCGAGACCTGACGCAGGAAAGCCGGATACTCCCAGAGGCCGCGAGTCGACGCTTCCTCGGGATTGCGCTCCGTATCTCGTGCATTTCTGCGGGCTAGGGGTAACGCTGTTCCTGGGCCACATGGACGGCGCGTCGGACCTGTCAATCCCACACGGTGTAACCGAGATAGGAGTTCACGAACACGTTCGGCTGGTGCGGTGTGCAGATCATGCACTGGCTGGTGGAAATGGCACTGGTAAACTCATGCTTCAGCGGATGCCCAGCCTCGCCCTTGGGAATGGTCGGGTCGACGGTCTGGGTCTCACCCATATGGCCATAGCGTGAATAAGGGCCCGAATGTCTCGGGTCACGGTCGTTGGCATAGACGACATGGCAGGACGCGCAGCCCGAGGATCGGAAGTCGCCAGGGTTCTCATTGGTGCCCAGGAACCACATCAGAGGGTCGTTCAGCCGGGTCTTGGTTATATTAATCACCGGAACCGCGATTCGCAGACCCGTCGCGGGCCCACGGTTCGACTGCCGGATATCCGGCGGCCCGCCTTCCAGCCGCTGCAATTGGGCCTAGTGAGTTCGGCAACCTGATTTCCGGGAACAGATTGACGATATTACGCCCGCCACGCTCGAACACCCGGAAGATGTCACCCGGTGGAATGACCTCCCACGCAGGCAGAGGGACGAGCTTGTCCAGAATGCCGGTCTTCTTCATTTCCTCGGTGACCGGGATCGCCGCCTCGAGAATGGCGGCATTGCCATCACGATCGTAGGCCTCGCCCAGGATGTAATTCTTCAGCGGCACGATGCCGTTATTGTAGGAGGCACCACCCCACAGCATGGCGCCGGTGGCCATGATGCTTCCTGGCCGCGCGGATTTCTTTCGCGTGACAGGCGCCGCAAGCCTCCTCAACAATCCGATAATCGCTGGGATTGACGAAGTGCGGACATATTCCGGGCTTTCCCGGTTCAACAGCGTATAGGATCCCTGAGGATTGGCGCTACTTGGATAGTTCCATGTTTCCGGCAATGGGGCTGCACATGGGCGGCGTCCATCGCTTCCCGATAAGCGGTGTCAGACGGCGCCCCAGCGCTCGGCCGATTGATCGAAACGTCACCGCCATGGCAGTCGGCATGCCGGGAGTTGACTGCACCCGACCGATGCATGCTCGCCTCGTCGGTTTCTCGTGGCAGGTCAGGCACCCGGTCGACTTTTGTCCGCCTCGGCCTTGACTGACCAGCCACGCCGGCGGCGTGACGGTGTAGGAAACTTCCCGGGCTTTTCGCCCTCCTGCCGCCATGGCCGCACCCGCTGGAACCGAATCAGTCCCAGGAACGTCAAGACCGCCAATGAGGGAATGCTCGTATCTCGCCGTACCTCAATACGTCAAGATCAGGTTCGCGAGGACCGAATAATACACATCGTCCCGGCCCGCATCGGCACCGTAAAGGTCCTGCATGCCGTCGCCCGCGAACAGCACGGCCCCCGACAGGCGGAACACCACGTTCTGGCTGAAGAACGGCCGGTAGATCAGGGCCGCCGAGAGATCCCATCCGATCTCTCGTCGATACTCTGCTGATTTCGCGCCACCTCGAGGACCGTGGTGTCGTCAAACTGCATATAGTTGAGGTTCGTCGACAGCCGCAGCTCGGGCAGAATGTCGAAACCGCGCCGCCGCCGATCAGCCGGAAGCCGGGATTGTTGAGTTCGACTGGCCGTGTTCCTTCGAGGTCCTGAGCGACGGCAGCAATGCATTCCCGGTTCGACAGCACGACACCGCCGCCGCCGATCAGAGGATGCCCTGCCGGATCCAGTAGTTCGTGTCCGAGCCCGCGATCTGCGGATTCTCGAAGATCGCATCAAAGCCGGTTTCACGATTGTCGAACGGGTCGGAATCGCCCGAGGCATAGACCAGCGAGCCGCGCAGGCGCACTTCCAGTCGAAATCGATCGACGGCTCGGCGGCGAAGAAGAACGCGCTGAACATCCGCCGGCTCGTCCGTGAACACGCTGTTCCGATCGCTGCCGAAGGCGTAATAGAACGAGTGGGTCAGGTTGATCCGCCCGAAATGCCCGTCGCCGCTGAAACCGAGATACCCTGATATCGTAGTTGTGGCTCTCTTGCTGCCGAACGAGGCCGGCCGCCTCGATGAAGGTGTTGTCGTTGAAGAAGAAGTCGTTGCCTCCGCGGTTCCGGTTGTAGATCGCCGAGAACTGCTTTGAAGCCGAGCACCGGGAAGTCCTGCCAAAACAGGTTCCTGCATGAAGACGTCGTCCCCGCGCAGCTTGCGCTCGACATGAAGTTGAGGCCGCTGTTGGTATCCTTTTCCAGCCGCCGGAACCAGGCCAGATTGTACTGTAGATGTTGTTGTCCCGGTCGCCGAACAGCCGCACGCCGAGCTGCGATCCTGGAACAGGAAGCCCCGGAAATCGGAACTGAAGGGCTGGATGCCCACCGGATCGAGTCGAAATCGTAGCGGTCGGAACATTGCGGATGTGGTAGTCCACGAAGAGCTTCCTGGAACGCGATGTGCCGGTCGTTACGGGTGGTGCCCTGGCGCGGATCGGCGCGCAGTACCCGCTCTTCCTCGACCACCGCCCGGTTGAAGTTGATCACCGGCACCAGCCGGAATTCCAGGTCCGGCGGCTTGAAGGCCGTGTCGCCCTTGATCAGCGATGCGCTGATGATCAGGTTCTCGTTGAAGACCCACTGGTGACCTCGCCGAACAGATCGACCGAGTTGGCCCGGTTCGTCGATGCACGCCGACCGGGTCGGCACCGACCGGGGCTCGGTAGACGGTATCGGAGATCACTGAAAGATTGACGAACCAGTCGTCGCCGAAGATCTGACGGTCACCCCTGAGGGGATTGCGGTTGTAGGGATCAACAATGCTCTCGGTGACGCCGAGCGCTTCGATCAGGCGCCAGCGGTCGGGGATGGATATCCCGTCCACCTTGCCGGATCGCGGGTTGTTCGGCGGCGCAACCCGGCGCACGATCGCACCCGGAAGCGGCTTGCGTCCTCGACCTCGGCGGGCGGAATCTTACCGGGATCTGGCGTTCCTGCGCCTGCAGCGGCGCTCCCGCGACAGCGAGGGTCGCGGCAAGCAACAGTGCGATAGAGAGAACGCGAACAGCCATGCACTATTTTCCGGCGCAGACGTTTTGCGCGTTGGTGTCGAGGAACGGCAGGAACGGGCAATTGACGTACCGCAAACGCGCTCCTTGAACCACCAGATTATCCGCCCTGACCGACCGCGGCGCGTTGCCGATTCCGGTGCCAAGCTCAACCCCAGCGTTGTGCAGGCCGAGGAAGGAGATCATATCGTCCTGGTCGACACCGTCGCCCGAGACGCCGAGACCGCCAACAAGGACCGAACCGCGGAAGATCGGCACGCTTCCCGGGAAGATCTGGATACCGTTCGGTAGCCTGCTAACGCCGGTTTGCGGCCGCACCGTAAGCGGCGTGCACCCCTGCGGCGTGTCGGTGGGAGACACTCCAAGCAGGAAATTCACATGCGCCGCGAGATTGCCGAGCACGAGCTGGAACTGCAATCCGGTGTTGAACGGGCTCCAGGCACCGATCGGCTCACTCAGCGGTCCGTTCGTCGACCCGTCGATCCCGTCCGGGTAATAAGGGCGCGAGAGATTGCCGCCGGAACGGTCGGCGAACGCGATGCCGTCGGACAGCGCGGAAGGCCCGATAAAGGCGCGCACGCGCGTAACGAACTTGCTCTGTCCCGCGTCGATCAGTTCCTGGCCGGCGACGGTATTCGAGAAGAAGGCCGCAGTCCGGGCCTTTTGCAATGAAACATCGGTTCCAAAGATCGGCCCGTCCGGCGTTCGGACGATGCCGAGTATCTTGCCGTTGGTATCGACGACGGACATGGTCACCTGGGCCTGGCTTCCGAGCGGCCGGCGGATCTGAGCGCGGGCGCGCGTCGCCACACTGAGCGCGTTGCGCAGGATCGACGTGACTTCGGCGGCAGTCAGCGCATCGGCGCTGCCCTCGCTTCCGGCCTGCGGCGGGAAACGGGGCTGATTGTTCTGATCGACCAGGACGAAGGCCGGCAGCGGCGCGAAGATCCCACTGGTATCGACGCGGAAGCCCGAGCCGCCATTGCCGAAACTCTGGCCGTCGCGCACGGTTCCGTCGAAATAGCTGGTGATCGGAATCAGGGCACCGACCGAGGGGTCGAGCAGACTTGCGAAAGACGGCGCGGCAGCGGAATTGGAGACGAGCGAGCGAGCGTCGCGGTCAGTGAAGCGGAAGGTTTTACCCTCGACCGTGATCCGGTTACCTCGGATATCCGCCGGCGGCTCAAAGCCCCGGGTCGCGGCGATCGCGATCAGCTCGTCAACGTCTGAATCAAAATCTGTTATCGAGAGATCAAAACTATAGAGACCGTCGGCGATCACCCCAACGCCGCCGACCATCTGGCCATTTTTGTAAAGAGGCAGCCCACCCGGATCGCCGGCTAGCCCCAAGGGCGAGCGCTTGGGGCCGATGGTGACGGCATTGGTGTTGATGTTGAGATCGGAGCAAGGCAGCTGGCTGAACTGGACACCGAACAGGGGGCCGCTCGGCGAGAACCGTTCCTTGGGATTGAAGTGTTCCTGGACGATCTGGTTCGCTGTGCGCGTCGTGAAGGCGTTGCCGCCGGACGAGAGATAGGCCCCGGTGATCGCCTTGGCGATGGCCGCGACCGGGCCCGGAACCGACAGGCCGTCAAGGCCAGGATCGTTAGGATTATTGAAGTTAGGCTTGCCCGCCGCGCCGTTGACCTGCGCCGGGTCCGAGGTGATGACGATACAGCCGACCGAAATACCGCCGAGCGTGACGGTGCAACTCGCCCCGGTGGAGCCCGTGGTCCGGTTCGCGCCGACCATGTTGTAAAGGCCGAGGACGTTACCCACCCGGTCGGTCACGGCGATCGCCGCGGCGGTGCCACGCGCCCGCGCTTCGTTCACCGCCTGTCTGATCACCGATTGCACATCGGCGACGGTGAGGTTCGCCGCTTGCGCCGGCGCCGAGGCCATGCCGGACGCGATGGCACCCGCCACGAGCCCGGCGAAAAGCATGCCGCGGCGGATCATTGCCCCGCTCCCGAACCCGTCGCCCGCAGCTCGAACACCCCGAATTTCAAGGCGGTCTGGGTGCGGTAGGCAAGCGTGATCCTGATCGGAAACAATTCCCCCGACATGTTCTCGTCCTTGAGGATCTTGAAGATTATCCGGCCATCGGTGACCGGAAACCGGTTGTTGGTCATGCTGGAAAGCCGTCCGTCCCAGGGCAGCCAGAAGCCCAGATGATCTCGGCGCAACGCCTTGCCGCTCGCGGTATGAGCCGTCACGAAACTGCCGGTCACCGCATCGCCGCCAACCGCGATCGTCCTGGCCACCGATACGCGGAGTGGATCGACGCCGACCGCCTCAAGCCGGGCACCGGCCTCAGTCAGCCGGTCCTCGGCCATTGCGGCGCCGGTGACGGCCACGAGCGCGAATGCGATCATCACCGTGATGGTGTACAATCTAGTGCCGAGGAAGCTCATTTGCGCGCCATCTCCTTCGGGTCGACCATCGGCGGCTGGGCCGGCGAGTGGAAGCCATGGCACATGATACACGCGCTCGGAACCCTCGCCGTTTCAGCGCCGCCGCCGTGACAGTCACGACAGCTTTCGATCTTAGGAAGCAATACTTCGCTGCTAAGCATCGAGTCGGCCGCCGCATGGCAGTCGGTACACTCCATGTCCCGATGCTTGACGTGCGAGAACCGCGACATTGGCTGCCAGCGATCGGTCAGCCGGACCGGCTGAACCGTCCAGTCCGCGGGGTTGGGACCCTTCACGACCTCGTGGCAGGTGCCGCACTGGCTCACCGAGAAGATGTACGCCGCCGCCTTGACCGTCCGTTCACGCGACCAGTCCAGCGCCTCCTTGCGCTCGGGCACGCTGAGCGGCGTGCCGGGGCGCCGCCGCACGACCTCCGGCGCCGTCTCGTCGGGCACACCGCCCTCCAGCGCGCGCGCGGCATAGAATTCCCCCAATTCGCGCAGCACCTGCTCGGGTTTGCCGTGACTGACCTGGCGATCCGGCGCCGTCGGCTCGAAAGTCAGCCGATGGCATTCGGAGCAATGGGTTTCCATGTTGACCTTGACCATCAGCCCGCCGCCCGGCTCGACCGTGTGGCAGCTGGCGCATTCCAGCTGTTTGAAGCCGCCCTTGGGAGTCCGCATCTTCTTGGCGTCGAGATGGGTCTTATGGGGGAACTTCAGGTTCGAGATCTCCTTCGGCGAGTCGTCCAGACTGACCCGGGTCCAGATGTCCTTGCCCGGATCCGAGGAAACCGTGGGTTTGAACTGCGGATGATCGCGCGCGAAATCCGACGCGTTCGCCAGGGTGGTTTTCGGCGCTCTTTCGCGCAGATCCCGATGACAATCCGAGCACAGCCGCTGATCGGTGTGGGCCAGCGGGTTTGGTCCCTGGTGATCCTTGTGGCAGGAGGCGCAGCGCGCCTCGGTCAGATCCTTGTCCGGGAAGGCGACGGGATCCGCGTGATGACGCACGTCGCCGTGACAGGCGGCACAGGCCCGGTTCGGCGTCATCTCGAAGGCTTTCTGATGACAGGCGCCACAATCGTTCGCGAAGAACTTGTGCGGATCCATCATTTCGCCGCTTTTCCAGGCGACATCGAACGAGAGGTCGTTCTTGATCCCCATTGGCCCGTCGCCGGTGCGCCCGGCATGCAGGAACTGCCCGCTGATCGGCAGCGCCAGGAAGGCGGCCGCGATCACCAGAAACAGGACCCAGGACCAAAGGCGCTTGTTCATCCCTCCAGCCGACAGCGTGGTGCGGCTTCGCGCCAGCAGTTCCTTGACGTCGTCGCCGACCGGCTGGACCAGTTCGACGGTAATCGCCGCGTCCTTGTCTTCTGGCGGGTCGACCACAACGATCTCGTAAGGGCCGACACCGATCACGTCGCCGACGGAGACCTGGGCATTGCGCACCACATTGCCGTTCAGGCGGAGATCCGCATCGCCGACGGACTCACAGAACAGTCCATTCGGCGTCTGGCGCAGGGACGCGATCCGCAGGGGCACGCGCGGGTCCGGCAGATAAACCTCGTTTTCGGTTCCACGGCCGATCCGCACGACCTCGGCGGAGATCGCGTCTTCCTTGGTCGAAACCCCGCCCTTGGCGCGACGGGTCAGGAATGCGAGTCGCAGCTCCACGTCGCCCTCACCAATAATAGAAAACGGAAATCACGTGGGCGACCAGCGCCGCCAGCAACGCGAAGGAAAGCGGAACATGGAAATACAGCCAGATTTCCAGCATCGCCTTGAACTGAACATCGCGCCGCAAGGTGCTCAGCAAGGTCTGCTTCTTGCCGAGCAGGCTGATCAGTTTGCGAACGTCGCCGCCATGCGCCGCGCCCACCGAAGCGGCCAGATCCCTGATCCCGGCAAAGGCTCTCGCGGTACCGCAGGTCGGGTCCTGGCCGCTCAATTGCCGGAGGATCGACCCGCCGATCCGGGTCTCGTTGCAGGAAACAAGAACCAGCGAGGCGATCTCGTCCGGCATGGCACTCGCCACCTGCCGGCACTCGCGGTCAAGCTCACCGATCTCGGTGTAGATCTCGTTATTGGTGATACCGCGCCGGTTCTCGGTCATCAGGCGGGGATAGCGCACATAGGCGTAAATCCCGAAGGCGCCGCTGGCGATCACCACCAGCATAAGACCATAAGCGAGGGTGTGAAGGTTCCAGCCGAACTGAAAGCCGGTATGCAAGGTCGCGATGGTCACCAGGCTCAGCCCGAGATAGACATGCGCCGACAGCCAGCCCTGCAGTCTGCTTTCAGTGCCGTAGCGCCGCTTGCGGATGCCAAACCACATCAACCACAGGATCAGCAGCGCGCCGAGACCGCCAAGCCCGTATCCGACCCAGGTTCCACCATTCGGCTGGTCCGGGGGCGAATGCCAGACATAGACCACAATCGCCGCGATGCACATGATGCTGGCGATCTTCAGGTAGCGAAACCCGGCATAGACGAGGAAACTCTCGTGCATTCAGAGGCTCCTCGATTTCGCCGAGGCGGTGATTGAGAAGAATTCCTCAGGATTGACCCGGATCGCCGCGCCGGTCGGACAGGCGCTGACACAGGATGGACCGCCGGCGATATCCTTGCACATGTCGCACTTCGTCGCGGTCTCGCGCGCGCCCTCGGGCTTGGCGCTGGGCGTCTTGTCCTCGCCGGGGCCGGAACCCATGCCGAACAGAAGCCATTGCAGCAGACCCGGCTTGGGCGGCGGCGGATAGGCCATGTGAATGACGTTATAAGGGCAATCGCGGGCGCAGTTTCCGCAGCCGATGCACTTCTCGTCGATGAACACCTCGCCGTTCGGCGCCCGTTGGATCGCATCGGCCGGACAATCCGACATGCAATGCGGATGCTCGCAATGGCGGCATGAAGTCGGCACATGCAGGGTCCCGAAAGTCGGGCCGGCCTCGCGCTTCAGCCGGGATCTTCCACCATGGGTCTCGGCGCAGGCCTTCTCACAATTGTCGCAGCGCACGCAAAGCGATTCGTCGATCAACAGGACGTCCGTTGCCTCGCCCAAGCCTTGGCTAACCAGAAATTCGATGATGTCACCGGAATCCGGCCGCTGCTCGACCTCGACATTCTGCACCAGGCGGTCGCGGAACCGGGCCTCGATCTCGCTTTTCAACGCCGGTTCGCGCGCCAGCAGGCGCTTGAAGGCGCCGGCATCCACCTTGATGGTCTCCGAGGCGACCGTCGCCTTGACCGTCGCCGAGCGCGGCGCCTCGGTCAGCAGCGCCATCTCGCCGACGTAATTGCCGGCCGGGATGTAGGACAACACCACATCGCGTCCGCCGATCCGCCGCGACACCGTCATCGAACCTGAGCGGACGAGATAGACATCGTCGCTGGTCTGGCCCTCCTGGATCATGACGTCGCCGGCCGAGAAGCTTTCGATCGTCGCGGTCGAGACCACTTCGTCGAGCAGGGCCGGATCGATATTGGGCGCCAGATGGGTCTGGATCTGCCGCGAGATCGCCGCCTCGTCGATCACCCGCTTGGCGGCGGCGATGGAACTGATCAGTTTCAGCATCGCGCGCCGTGGGGTCTCGACCAGGATCGAATCCTCATGCGCCAGGATCGTCGCGGTGCGGCGCCGGCCCGACAGCAGTCCCATCTCGCCGAAGAAGGCCCCGGTGCGCAGCGTCACCACCTCGCTCGGATCGTTGGGGTTGATCTGGATATCGACGGCGCCGTCGACGATCGAATACACGCTGTTGGTGAAGTCATTGCGCTCGAAAATGATATCGCCCGGCTTGACCCGATGGATGCGGCTTTCCAGCATGAACTCGCGCAACTGCAGGCGCGACATGTGCGAGAGCAGCGGCACGTTGGTCTGGATCGCTTCCAGCACCTCGTCCACCGACATTCCCTCGATTGCCGAAAAGCGTTGCTCTAGCAAGGGTTCGTCGGCGGGACGGACCGGATGGCCGAGGATCGTCTCGACCACTTCATAACCCTGGTTCATCGCCTGCTTGATCAGCGGATAACCGGCGAGCGCGCCGACGATATAGAGGCCTTCAACCGAGGACTCGTACGTCGCCGACAGTTCCGGAAGCGCCGACGGATCATCGCTGGAGAACTTGATGCCGCAGGCCTCGACGAAGCGTCGGGGTGGGTTGGCGCCAAGCCGCGCGATGATGCGGTTACACTTCACCTCGGCTTCGCCTTCAGGTGTCTTGAGTACCAGCAGACCCGGTTCGACCCGCACCGGCGAGGCATTGAAATAGCATTCTATCAGTTCGCTCTCGATGGCGCCATTGATCGCGTTCAGGTTGCCCTGCTTGGCACGCGCGAACTCGCCCTTGCGGTTGATGATGATGACTTCGTTCTGCGCCGTCAGACCCATGGCGTTTTCGATCGCCGCGTCGCCTGCACCGACAACAACGATGGTTTCGCCGTCATATTCAAGCGGATCGTCGAGCTGGTACTGAACCCTCTCCCACTCCTGGCCCGGCACGCCTAACTGGCGCAGGTTGCCCTGCACGCCGATCGACAGGATGACGTGCTTCGCCTTGACGGTTTCGCTGCCGTTGACCGTCAGCGTGAAATCGCCCTTAGACCCGGCGATCGCCGTGACTTCCGCGTTGTAGCGGATATTGACTGCATGTTCGTCGAGCCCGTTGTTCCAGGCATCGAGTATGTGCTCGCGTATGCCCGCTTCGAAGCGCATGTCGCTTTGCAGCGGCAGCACATCGGGCGTCGCCATGACGAATTTTTTCTTCTGATATTTGTAGATTGTGTCCGAAGCGTGATCCGTGCGTTCGAACAGCACGTGGTTCACCCCGCGCTGGGCCGCGCGCGCGGCGGCGCTCAATCCCGCCGGCCCCGACCCGACGATAATAATGTCGAATTCCGTCGTCACGACCTGCCCAACTCCCTTTCGGGGCTCCCGTTGCCTCAGGTGCCGCCGATACTCCCCGCTTCGTGAACGATAAGGCGGCGAACGCCTTCTGTCAAAAGGTGGATATGTCACAATAGCAGATAAATGTTTGGAATTATCGTATAATTCACATCCTGATCGGTCCCGGTGCGGTTTAAAGGGGCCCAAAGTCCCGCGTGAGCGGCGATCCCGGCCGTCCTGCCGCCCGCCCCACGGCCAGAGGACCACAGTGGTCTTGGTCCTTGTCAGTGCGCGCCAAAAGGTGCCAAACTTTTGCCGATGGTTGGGAATCGGATGATCATGTCGCGAAGGGATCGCGCTGTCCTGACAGGCCTCGGTGCCTTGGCACTGGCGGGATTTGTCGGGCTCGGCGGCTGGGTCTCGGCGGGAGATCCGGATGTAGGGCCGAGGCCGGTCGGAAGCGGAGCGACCTTGGCAGCGCTGGAGGCGATGGCACAAAACGAGCCGGAGAAGGTGGAGAACTTCACCCGGCTTGGCGAAGCCTACAAAGCCTCCGGACGGCTCGGCGATGCCGTATCCGCCTACGTTTCGGCGGCGCAGCTCGCGCCTCGCGATCCGGAGGTTCAGAGGGCGCTGGTATCGTTGAAGGCCATGGCGGAGGCGAAAGGTCGGCATTGATCGACGCGCGATTGTCATAAAGACGTGTTAGAGTTCGCGCGAAGCGATCATGAGAAGACGCGAAAAAGGGGGTACCGGGGAGATGACGAGGAAAACAACGATCGAGATCGCAGGCATTCTGAAACGGCTAGCGTTGGCCATCGTTCTAATGGTGCCGGCTTTGGGCCTTTCGGGAACCGCGGGCGCACAGACGCCGCAATACGGCCAGGACTTGCATATCGGTGTGGCGTCCTGCGCCGGCAGCACCTGCCATGGCGCGACTTCCCCTTGGGAAAACTCGACGGTCCTGCAAAATGAATACGTGACCTGGACCCAGAAGGACCGGCACTCCAAGGCCTATTCGGTCCTTTTGAACGACGCATCCAAGCGGATTGCCGCGAATCTCGGCCTGCCGAACGCTCATGAGGCGGATCTGTGCCTCGACTGTCACGCGGACAATGCGCCGAAGGACAAGCGTGGGCGGTTCTTCCAGATTTCCGACGGCGTGGCTTGCGAGGCGTGCCACGGCGGCGGCCAGCGCTGGCTCGGTGTCCATATCTCCGGCGCGGCGAACCATCAGGATAATTTGAACGCCGGCATGTATCCGACGGAGGATCCGGTCAAGCGCGCGGAGCTCTGCCTGTCCTGCCATTTCGGCGACGACAAGAAATTCGTCACGCACCGGATCATGGGGGCCGGCCATCCCCGGATGAGCTTCGAGCTCGACACCTTTACCGCCATCCAGCCGGCGCATTTCGTGGTCGACAACGACTACCGCAAGCGCAAGGCCGTCGCCAACGGGGTCCGTACCTGGGCCATCGGCCAGGCGATCGCGCTGAAACGCCGGGTCGATGCGGCCGCCGATCCGAAGCGCGGCTGGGACGGGCTGTTGCCGGAATTGGTGCTGTTCGACTGTCAGGCCTGTCACCACCCGCTGACCGCGCCGACCTGGCAGGCCCGGCCGAGCACCGGTTTGCCGTCCGGCGTCGTGCGCTTCGACGATTCGAACGCCCTGATGCTGGGGATCATCGCCGACCACGTGGACAGCGCCCTGGGTGCCGCCCTGAAACAGCAGATTAAGGACCTGCACGGGTCCACGCTGCAGGGGCTGGATGCTTACAAAGCGGCGGCGAACGCGCTGAAGAAGACCGCCGACGCCCTGGTCGCCAAGTTCAGCACCCATGCCTTCGGCAAGGACGACATCGCGGCCTTGATGAAAGGTGTCCTGCTCCAGGCGGCATCGGCGGAGTTCTCCGACTACGCCGGGGCCGAGCAGGCGACGATGGCGCTCAGCGCGATCTCGTCGGCCGCACGTTCCGGCGGCATGGCGGATCTCGCCAAGAGCATCGATGAATCGCTGGGCAAAGCCTATGCGGCTCTGGAGAAGTACGACGGCTGGGATTATGCCGGCTTCCAGGCGGCGATCGCCGGGATCAGTCCGGCGCAATAGGCCGCAAAACCATGCGTGCAACGCGCCCCCGGATGGTCCCGCCGTCCGGGGGCGTCCTTTATCTAGCGGTCACGATCAGCGAAAACGGCCCGGTTCCGGCGCAGCAGTGAACTACTTCCAGCGTGTAGTCGCCGGCTTGCAGCGTCGCCTCGAGCCGGAAATTATACCCCGCACCACCGTCATCGTCGCGCGCAACAACTGTGCCGTCGGGTCCCTTCAGCACGCCGACAAGATCGCTCGGCCCGGTCGACCGGATCGCATAACCGCCGGTCGCCGGAACCGAAATCATGTAGCGCCGGGTCTCGCCGCCGGTCGAAATGACGCCCGCCACGGGGGATGGGCTGCGCGGGTCGAGCCGGTCTTGGATGGGCGGTTTGGCGGGCTCTTCCTGCGGCATACGCGCGTCGGTCGGTGCCCCGGCGTCACCCGCCGCCACCTCGATGGTCTCGCTCGGGCTGAAGCGGTGACCGTTGCTGAAGGCGAGAACCGCCTGCGGCCCGTCCGTCTTTCCGGATCGCCGGCGCACCGAGGCCGTCACGCCGCCCGCCTCCGGCACCGCGCGCACGTCCAGACCCGATGTGCCCACCGCATGCCAGGCATCCTCGATCCTGACGGTTCTGCTCCCGTCCCGGGGAACCAGCAGGACCTTTCGAGGGTCGTCGAGTTCGGCGGCCACACGGCGGGCAAGCAGGTCCAAACGCGATGCGTCCCCGCCCAGCACCGCAAGGCGCAGGCTTTCCGGCAGGGTCCGGCTGGACCGGACCAGCAGACGCAGAAAAGCCGCCTGCCCGTCCTCTATGGACGGGTGCCAGGCGCCGGATCCGCCCTCGATGCCCACAAAGACCCGCTCCCCTTCCCGGCGGAACAGGTAGCGTCGGTCACCGGCCTCGCCGCCGATCTGGCGGTAGAGGTCGTAGACCCCGAGTGCCGCCTCGACCCAGGCCCGGTCGCCGGTTCCATAGGGTGCACCGTCAACGCCGCCAGCCACGTCCCCGGACGGGTCATAGAACATCAGCGTCCCGGTGGTCCGGCCGTCAGTGTCCGAGGCGGCAGCCCGGGCCATCGACAGCGCCGAGGCCACAAGAGCCTCAAACCGCGCCGCGTCGCCGTCTCCGGCTATCGCTTCGGAAGGTCGCATTCCGGCCAAGGCAAGAGCGCTTGCCAGCATCCAGCAGGCGAGCAGCGGACGCGTGGCACGGCCAGCGCGCCGCCGGTTTCCGCCGCCATCCGGATCGCGCTTGCCGCCGGAGCCACGCATCGCGGTCGGCCGTCAGGCGCGGTGCGGTTCGAGGATCTGACGGATCGCAAGCCCGTCTGAAAGCAGATCGAAGCCCTCGTTGACCTCATCGAACCCGATGCTGCGGTTGATCAGTTGATCCACCGGCAGGCGACCCTGGCGATAAAGCTCGATATAGCGCGGGATGTCCCGCACCGGCACGCAGCTTCCCATGTAGCTGCCGCGAATCGCCTTTTCCGAGTTCACGATGTCGCTGGGATTGAACGAGAACAGCTTCATGTTCGGCCCGGTATTCGGCACCAGTCCGACCACGATCACCTCGCCGCCGGCCCGAAGCGACTTGTAGCAGGTCTCGGTCGCCGCGATGGTGCCGGAGAATTCGAAGGCATAGTCGACGCCGCCATTGCTGATATCGAGAATCTGCTGAACATGATCGGCCTCACGGGCATTGACCGTATGGGTCGCGCCGAGCTGCCGTGCCAGGCCCAGCCGGTCGTCGCTGACATCGACGGCGATGATCTTCTCGGCGCCGGCGACCTTGGCGCCCATGAGGCCGTTCAGGCCGACACCCCCGAGCCCGACGCAGGCCACCGTATCCCCGGCCCGGATGCGCGCCGTGTTCAGCACCGCGCCGACCCCCGTCATCACCGCGCAACCGAAGATCGCCGCGTCCGCGAGCGGCAGGTCCTTGTCGACCTTGACCGCCGTGCCCCGGTCGATCACCGCGTATTCCGCGAAACAGGAAACCCCCGACTGGTGGGCGATCTCGACACCTTTCGAGTCCCTCAGCCGGCTGCCGCCGGCCATCAGATGGCCCTTCCCCCGCGCCGCGCCGTGCGTGGTGCAAAGCTGAGGACGTCCGCCAAGGCAGTTGGCGCAGAGCCCGCAGGACGCCGAGAACTGAAAGACGATCGGATCGCCGACCTTGATATCGCGCACCCCGACGCCGACCTCGACCACCTCGCCCGAGCCCTCATGCCCCAACACCAGGGGGATCGGCCGTGCCCGGTTGCCGTTAATCACCGACAGGTCCGAATGGCAGAGGCCACCGCCGGCGATCTTGATCAGCAACTCGCCTTCCTTGGGCGGGTCGAGCTCGACCTCCTCGATCTGGACGGGCCGGGATGTCGCGTAGGGACGCTTGGCGCCGGTTTCGCGAAGGACGGCGGCTTTCATCTTCATCGGTCTTCTCCGTTCCGGCGGCGCCGGCGATGGTTGGTTGATCCGGTGACCAGATATGGGATGATCCGGGACCGTCCCGTCAAGCCGTCAGCGAGTCCGCTTGCGGGACAAACCCGCCAAGCGCATCCTTCGGGCGAGAAATCAGGAGGGCGATCTGCATGCAGACCTGGACGCATTCCGAGCTGCCGAAACCGACCCGCGACCGGGACCGGGTCCGCGCCGATATCGACCGCTGTGGCTATGGCCTGCTCGAGGGCGCGCTTGAGGAACCGCTGCTGTCCCGCGCCCGCGAGCGCATCACCGAGCAGGCCGAAGCCGAACTCCAGCTTGGCCACGCCTTCGAGGATGGCGGCCCGACCCAGCAATGGGGACAGTTCCGGGACGAGTCCGGAAAGATCCGGGCTGAAGCCTTCACGGCGGCGAATGGCGGCGTCAACCAGCGGGTCTGGCTGCTGCCCAACAAGGGGCGGGTCTTCCTGGACATTCTCGACCGCGACCCCTTGCACGAGATGGTAAGCTACGTGCTCGGCGAGGAATATCAGCTTTCTTCCTACACCTCGAACATCGCCAAGCCCGGCGGCCTCAAGATGAACCTGCACACCGACCAATGGTGGGCGCCGGAACCGGTGCCCACGGGCAAGCGCTATCTGCCGGTCGGCTCGATGACCCGCACCCGGTTCAATCAGGATCCGGATCTCGGCGAGACTCCCCCCCGCCTGGCGCCGGCGGCGGTGACAAACGTGATCTACATGATGAACGAGTTCACCGACGCCAATGGCGGCACCCGCATCGTTCCCGGCAGCCATCTGGCCGGCCGGCATCCCGATCCGGAACGTGACGCCGACGTGAAAACCGTCGCCGCCGAGGGCCCGGCGGGCACCGCGATCATCACCGACGGCCGCATCTGGCACGGCACCGGCGAGAACCGCACCAACGATCACCGCATGGCCATGCTGCTGACCTTCTGCGGCCCGCAATACCGGCCTCAGGTGAACTATACCATCGCCATGGACCGCGAGATCCTCGCCGCGGCCTCGGACCGGCTGAAAACCATGTTTGGCCTGAAGGTCTGGTGGGGCTACGGGCGCACCGGAAGTCCGACGGTGGACTTCATCGATCCAACCAAAACCGCGCTGGGCGAATTGCGGCCCAACTGAATCAACGCGCGACCACGCGACAGGGAGAAAGACCATGAGCAAGGCGCTCGAGGGTATCCGCGTCATCGACATGACCCATAACCAGGCCGGTCCGGCCTGCACCCAGATGCTGGCCTGGCTGGGCGCGGATGTGATCAAGCTGGAAGAGCCCGGCAAGGGCGACGTTGCGCGCACCAATATGAAGGACAAGCCCGACAGCGACAGCCTGTTCTTCCTGATCCTGAACGCCAACAAGCAGAGCCTGACCCTCAACCTGAAGACCGACGAGGGCAAGGAGCTGTTCAAGAAGGTCATCGCCTCCGCGGATGTGCTGGTGGAGAATTTCGGCCCTGGGGCGCTGGACCGCCTCGGCCTCGGCTACGACGTGCTCTCCAAGGTCAACGAGCGGCTGATCTACGCCACCATCAAGGGCTTCGGCACCTACGGTCCCTATAGCGGCTTCAAGAGTTTCGAGCCGGTCGCCCAGGCCATGGGCGGGGCCATGTGCACGACCGGATTTCCCGAGAACCCGCCGACCCTGGTCTGGCCGGCGATCGGCGATTCCGGCACCGGCATGCATATGGCGATCGGCATCCTCGCGGCGCTGCAACAGCGGCACAAGACCGGCAAGGGCCAGGAGGTCGAGGTCTCGATGCAGGACAGCGTGGTCAACATCATGCGCATCAGCCTGCGCGACCATCAGCGTCTCGGCGGGGTGCAGCCTCGCACCGGTAACCAGCTCGGCCGCAACGTGCCGGGCTCGACCTATCCTTGCAAGCCGGGCGGGCCGAACGACTACATCTTCGTCCTGGCGCAGCAGCAGATGTGGAAGGCCTTCTGCACTGCGATCGAGCGCCCCGACATCGTCGACGATCCG
The DNA here is from genome assembly GCA_038146985.1 of Alphaproteobacteria bacterium. Taxonomy (GTDB): domain Bacteria; phylum Pseudomonadota; class Alphaproteobacteria; order Thalassobaculales; family Thalassobaculaceae; genus JADHLJ01. Next base: position 28,127 of record JAYQSQ010000016.1, on the reverse strand, counting down.
CGCTACAACAACTTCGATGCGCGCTGGGAGAACCGCAAGAGCCTTACCGAGATCATCGAGGCTTGGACGATGACCAAGACCAAATACGAGGCGATGAAGATTCTCGGCGATGCCGGCGTGCCCTGCGGCGCGACCCAAGATACCGGCGAAATCCTGGAGGATCCGCATCTGATCGAGCGCGAGATGGTGATGGATCTCGACTACCCGCCGCGCGGCACCTACCGGATGGTCGGCTGCCCGATCAAGATGTCGGCCTCACCCGCCGAGATCAAGCGCCCGCCGATGCTGGGCGAGCACACCGACAGCCTGTTGGGCGAGATCTGTGGCACCAATCCCCAGGAACTCGCCCGCCTGCACGACCAGGGCGTGATCTAAGCGAGCGGCGTTTGCCTACGGCACGTCGACCAGGACGACGGCGCTGTCCGTCGCGGCGGTGACCAGGAGGGCGTCCTCCTCGGCGATCGACGCGCCGTCCCGTTCGCCGAGCGCCACGCCGTTGATCGAGACCTGTCCTTCCGAGACCACCAGATAGCCGCGCCGCTCGGCCCCCAGAGCGTGCCTCACCGTCTCCCCCAACGCGATCCGGGCGCCGAGCACCGCCGCGTCCTGGTGAATGGTCAGCGCGCCGGCTTTCGCGTGCGCGGCGCGGCCGGACGCCAGAACCGTGAACCCGTCCGCCGGCTGTTTCGGGAACACCTTGGTCGCCCAGCCGGGTGCGTGACCGGCCCGGTCCGGCTCGATCCAGATCTGGAAGATGCGCGTGAGGCCGGGCTCGCGGTTGTATTCGGCATGCACGATGCCGGTCCCCGCGTGCATGACCTGAACGTCGCCGGCCTCGGTCCGGCCCTCATTGCCCAGCCGGTCGACATGGGTGATCGCACCTTCGCGGACATAGGTGATGATCTCCATGTCGCGATGCGGATGCGGATCGAACCCGGTGCCCGGCTGAATGGTGTCGTCATTCCAGACCCGCAGAACCCCGCAGCCCATCCGTTCCGGATCGTAATAATGCCCGAAACTGAAATGGTGGCGCGCCGACAGCCAGTCGATGTCGAGGCCGCCCAGACTGTCGAAGGGAATCGCGGTGATCATCAGGAACTCCGGCTTCAGAAATCAGCGGCGCAAGGGTTTATAGATTAGTTCGCGGGATTGGGTACAAATTGATCTGGCGGCAACACACCGTTTCCAATGGGAAACATAAATGAAGATTGGAAACATTGCCGGACTGGCGGTTTTCGCGAAGGTCGTCGAGTTCGAAAGTTTTTCCAGAGCGGCGGAAGATCTTGGGCTTTCCAAATCCGCCGTCTCCAAGCAGATCGCCGCCCTTGAGGACCGTCTGGGTGCGCGGCTGCTGAACCGGACCACCCGGAATCTCAGCGTGACCAATGCCGGGGCCCGGCTTTACGACCGGTGCCGCTCCATCGTCGCGGAGATCGAGGCCGCCGAACAGGAAGCCGGACAGCTGCATTCCCGGTCGACCGGCGTGCTGAAGGTCACCGCCGGCATGTCGCTCGGCCATCTGCACCTCGCCCCTGCGCTTTCGGCGTTCCTGGAGGCCTATCCCGATCTGGCCCTGGAACTGGCGCTGAACGACCGGATCGTCGATCTGGTCGAGGAGGGCTACGACATCGCGCTGCGGATCGCGGAACTCGAAACTTCCAGCCTCGTGCAGCGCCGGCTCTGCGATGTGCGCATCGTAACCGTTGCCGCGCCGAGCTATCTGGAGCGGAATGGCGAGCCGGAACATCCCTCCGAACTCTCCCGCCATACCTGCATCAGCTACAGCTATGTCTGGGGCGGCGGCGCCTGGCGCTTCAACATTCCCGACCGCTCCAACCGGGTACGCATCCACCCGCGGGCGCAGATCAACAACGGCGATGCGATCGCCCGTCTGATCGAAGCCGGCAGCGGCGTCAGTCAGCTTCCGACATTTCTGGTCGGCGACGGAATCCGGGCCGGCAAGCTGAAGACGATCCTCGACGGGTTCGAGCCGGCGCCGCTCGGACTGCATGCGATCTACCCGCAAAGCCGCAGCTTGTCCGTCAAGGTGCGGGTCTTCATCGATTTCCTGGCCAAGCACTATGCCGGAACGCCTTACTGGGACGACGGAATCCCGGCGCCGTGACGAGCCGTTACGCGCCCTCCCGGCGCCAGGCAATGGTTGCCAGCCCAAGCAGCAGGATCAGGACCAGCAGGTCCGGCATCAGGGGCACCAGATTGACCCCGGTCACCACATAGTCCCCGTTCTCGCGGAGGCCGATCCAGTCCCGGCCCGAGGCGGCGCGGTCCGGGCGCACGCGCCGAAGGCTCGGAAATCCGTCCTCCACCACCCAATGCAGCCCACCGCCGGTCGCCGCCACGACAGAGGCCAGCTTGGCGTCGGTAGTGCGCAGATCGGCGAATTCCAAGGGATTGAGCGCGCCGACCGCCGCCAGACGGACGAGATCGCCGTCGCTGAAACTGTGCAGACCGACCTGATCGGTCTCGAATGTCGCCACCCCGAGCCCCGGCGCCGTGACCGTGAGCGGCAGGGTCTGGACCGTGCCGTCGGGGCGGGTCATGGTCACCGGCGCCAACTCGGTTTCCAGCGAGCGGCGCTTGACCTCGATCCGGGTCCCCTGAACCGCCGCGCTGAGGTCGTTCTCCTCGAGTTCCGGTTCCTTCATCACCCAGGGCGCGGTGCGGCGCAGCATCTCGGCCTGGGGACCGCCGCCCTCGAAGCCCCGGCTCCAGAGCCAGATATGATCGGAGAGCAGGTGCGCGACCCGGCCCTCGCCCGCCCGGTCGAGGATCAGGAGAGGTTTTTCCTCCACCCCATCGATCAGCACGACCCCGCGATCCGGCGTCGCCTCGATCTGCCGGAACCAGCGGCCCCATTTCGCCTCCTCGACACGCGCGCCGGTCTCGTCCAGCCGCCCCCCGAGCGCGAGGCCCGAGGTGACCGGGTGGCGGAAACCGGTATCGGTGATCCGGGGCCGGAAGCCGCGCTCGATCACCTCTCCGGTCGGCATCGCCGGCAGAATGTCGCGGAGCGGCGAATGCGCCAGGCTGAGCCGGGTGGCGAAGGTCGGCCCCGAGGCTTCGAGCAATGCGCCGCCCTTGCGGACATACTCGACGATATTGGTCAGATACGCGCGCGGCAGCACGCCACGACGGCGATAACGGTCAAAGACGATCAGGTCAAACTCGTCCAGCTTCAGCTCAAACAGTTCGCGCACCGGAAAGGCGATCAGCGACAGCTCGCGGATCGGCGTGCCGTCCTGCTTCTCCGGCGGGCGCAGGATCGTGAAATGCACCAGATCCACCGACGGATCGGCTTTCAGAAGGTTCCGCCAGGTGCGCTCACCGGCATGCGGGGCGCCGGAGACCAGCAGCACTCTCAGCCGGTCACGCACGCCGTTGATCGCATGGACCATCCGGTTATTGATGGTCCCAAGCTCGCCGTCCCGGGCCTCGGCGATCAGTTCGACGATGGTCTCGCCGCCGTGTTTGATCGGCACCGTGAATTCGTGTGACCGGTTCGCGGGAACCAGCATCTGCCCCGCCTCCTTACCGTCCACGCGCAGCGTCACCGGGATCGACGTCCCCTCCTGTGCCTCGGCATCCTCGACCCGGATACTCATCGCGACGTCCCTGCCGACCATCCCGAAGGATGGGGCGCGCTCGACCCGAAGCAGCCGGTCGCTTTCTCCGCGCCGGCCGGTCAGCAAAACGTGGAAGGGCCCCGCCAGATCGCCGCGCGCGGCGGCTTCCTCGGCATCGTGTACCTGGCCGTCGGTGATCGCGACCACGCCGGCCAGCCGGCGCTTGGGGATATCGGTGACGGCCTGCGCGACCGCCTCGAGCAGCCGCGTGCCGTCCTTGCCGCTTCGCTGTCCGGGACCGCCCGCCCGGCTGTCCACCCGGACCACGCGAAGCTCCAGATCCCGCATCTGCGCGAGCGAGGTCTCGATCTGCTCCAGGGCATCGGCCGTTGCCTGCGCGCGTTCTCCGATCGCCTGGCTCGGGCTTTCATCCACCACGATGACCGCGACGTCCGGCTTAGGCTTGCGCTGCTCATTCACCAAAGTCGGGTTGGCCAGCGCCGCCAGCAGCACCGCCAGCGCGCCGAGCCGCCATCCCATGCCGCTGGCCCGGCGCCAGAGACCGAACAGGATCAGCGTCAATCCAACCGTGCCTGCCGCCCCGAGCAGGACCCAAGGCACCATCGGGTCGAACGCGATGGTCGTCGCCCCCGCCGTCATTGCCCGAGCCTTTCCAGGATCGAAGGCACATGCACCTGGTCCGCCTTATAATTGCCGGTCAGGGCGTACATCATCAGGTTCACGCCGAAACGGAACGCCATCTCCCGTTGCATCTCACCGCCCGGAATGACCGGCAGCGCGAAACGGCCGCTCTGGTCCCGGGCCCAGGCGCCGCTCCAGTCATGGCTGCCGATGATGACCGGCGTGACCTCGTTGGTGCTGCCGTCCTGCTGGTCCTGAATCCAGATCTGCCCACCGGTGAACCGGCCCGGGAAATCGCTCAGCAGGTAGAATGCCTTGGTGAGGACGTGGTCCGGCGGCACCGGCGTCAGCGGCGGGATGTCCAGATCCCGGCTCAGCGCGCGCAGGCGGCGCATCCCCGCGCCGCCGCCGGAGAGCCCGCCTTCGTACTGGTCTCGGGTATCGAACAGGATGGTGCCGCCGTTGCGCATGAACGCGTTCACCCGCTTGACCGCTTCGCCGGACAGCGGCGGCTGGTCGGGCGTTATCGGCCAGTACAACAACGCGAAAAACGCAAGCTCGTCGATCTCGATATCGATCCCCACCGGCTCGTCCGGCTCGATCGCGGTGCGCCGGACCAGCACTTCCGACAAGCTCGACAAACCGGAACCGCTGACCAGATCGAACGCCTCGTTGCCGGTGATCACATAGGCCAGCCGGGTGCCGAGGCTCGCCCGCATGGCGAATTCGTCATGCTCGCGATCCTCCGCCTGGGCGACGGCCGGGTCCGGCGCAAACATCAGGCCCGTGAAGACAGCGGCGAGAAACAGCCCGGCGCCGAGCGACCTGGATCCGGCCGTGAGCGCCCGCGCCGACAGCAGGCCGCGCATGATCAGGGTGACGAGCAGATCCACCAGGAACAACGCCAGCGCCGCCGTCAGCAAGGCCGGACGGAAATCCAGTTCTGCGCCAGTGGCATAGCCGCGCTGGGCGACACCGGGCGGCGGCGCCGGCTGCGGCTGGAAGGTTTCCGGGTCGATGGCGAGATTCAAGGCGCGCCGCGCCGCCTGGGTGCCGTAATAGCCCGGCGGCTGGCGCGGTCCGACCATCGGCGCCGTCCCGTCTTCGGAGACGGACAGAGCGCGCGCGCTTGCCGGCGGCGCGCCGAGGACGCCGAACCCGTCCAAGGTCTCGAGCGGCGCGAGAGCCTCGCCGGCGCGGGTCCCGCTGAGACCGGCGCCCAGCCGGACGATCCGGCTCAACATGTCGACGAACAGGCCGGAAAGCGACAGGTCGCTCCATTCCGGGTTCGCGGTGGTATGGAACAGGACCAGCCAGCCCTCGCCCTGGCGGCGCGCGGTGACGATCGGCGTCCCGTCCGCCAGCCGCGCCCAGGTCCGCTCGTCCAGATCGATTGCCGGTTCCGCCAGCACCTGCCGGCGCACCACCACATCGCCATAGCCGGCGATATCGGCGAAGGGACCGTCGGGATTGAAGCCGGTGATCGACAAGGGCCGGGCCCAGGAGAGGGCGCCGCCGAGCGCCCGGTCCCCGCCCCGCAGGCGTGTCGGCACGAGATCGTCGGGACCGAGCCCCCTCGTATCCAGGCTCGCTGCCGCCAGCCTCGGCCCGGCGAAACGGATTAGAACGCCGCCAGCCTCGATCCAGGCCGAAAGCCTTTGGCGGTCGTCCTGCGGAACGATGCCGACATCCGCGAGGATAAGCGCCGATGATCCCCCCCGCAGCAAGGTGGCGAGCGTCCCGCGCGTCACCTCGCTGAACGGCGAGAGCGCGCGCTCCAGGTAGTACAGTTCGTCCAGCAGCGGCTGCTTGCCGTCGAAGGCGGTTTCGGAAACCAGGCCCACCGGCCGCCGCTTGAAGGCATCGTCCAGCAGCGCCACCGCCGCCGCCGTCGTCTCCCCCTCGATCTCCAGCCGGGCGATGTCGTTGCGCAGTTCCACCGGCAGCGAAATCTCGATCTTGACCCGGCGCTCCGACGCGGCGAACGCTCCCTCGGCCTTGGCGAGCACCCGGCCGTCGCCGGCAACCGCCCGGATCGCTACCGGCTCTTCCAGGCCCGCCGTCAGCCGGAGCGCCTCGACATTGATGGCACGCCCGGAGCTGACCGGCGGCACCAGTATTCTCGTCCCGCCGGCGCTGTCGGCGACGACGGTCAAGGCGCCGAACCGCCGCAGCCGGGACAGCAGGTCCGCCTCGCCCGGATCGAGCACGCCGTTGGTGAGCCAGACCACGTCGGCGGGCGACGGCGGCGGTGCCGCCTCGATCGCCTCGCCCAGGGCATCCAAGGTCGCCGGCCTCGGCTGAGGGTCCATCGCCTTGATCACGGAACGGGCTTCCGCCGGGGGCAGCGGGCGGTCCAGAGGCCGCTCATCCTCGGGCGTCCAGGCCGTGCGCAGCAGGAATAAAGGTCGACCGTCGCGTTCCGCCCGGTCGACCAGTTCCTCCATGACCTTGATCCGATCGCTCCAGCTCCGCGCCGCCGCCCAATCGTCGTCGACCACAATCACCAGGGCGCCGCCACCCGGCAGGTCCTCGGCGGCATTGCGGATCGGATGGGCGAGCGCGATGATCACCAGGGCGGCGAAAAGCAGGCGAAGCAGCAGCAGCCACCAGGGCGCCGTGTCCGGCGTCTCCTCCGTCGCGCGCAGCCGGTACAGCAGCCGGATCGCCGGAAACCGCTCCATCCGCGGCGATGGCGGCGTGACCCGCAGCAGCAGCCACAGCACCGGCAAGCCGGCCAAGGCCGTCAGGATCCAGGGATTGGCGAAGATGATGGAGCCGAGCGCGAACATCCGCCGCTACCCCCAGACCACGGTTCTGGACAGCGCGCCGTAGAGCGCCAGCAGCGCAGCGTCCGCCGGCTGGTCGGTGTTATGGGCGGCGAAACTCCAGCCGAAAGTGGCGGTCAGATCCCTCAACTCCTCGCGGTGCAGCGTCAGCTTTTCGCGATACTCGTCCCGCACCCGGTCGGCGCGCCGCAGCAGATGCGGGTCTTCGTCCTCGGTGCCCTCGAAGCGGATTCTTCCGGCGAAAGGAAAACCCTCCTCCGCCGGATCCAGAACCTGCAGGCAGTGGCCGACGCAGCCGCGCCCGGCCAGGGCGGCGATCGAGGCGCGGTAAACCGAGATCGGCTCGAGGAAGTCGGCGATCAGCACGACGCAGGAATGCCGGGGCAAGGGTTCGGCCGGCGGCGCGCTGGTTCCCCCGCCGGAAACCGTCATCGCCTCGATCAGAACATTCAGCCCGACGCGTCCGCCCCGAGCGGGCATGCCCTCGCCGAGCAGACCGACATTCTCGCCGCCATTGACCAGCAGAATCGCCAGGGCCGCCGCCAACACGTCGGCGCGCTCTGCCTTCTCCGGCACGTCGCGCCGCGAGCGGTACCGCATGGAAGGCGATGAATCGCGCCAGATCCAGACGCTTTGCGCCGCCTCCCACTCGTTCTCGCGCACGAAGACGTCGCGTCCACGGGCAGAGCGCCGCCAATCGATGTGACGCGCCTCGTCGAACGGCTCGTAGTGGCGAAACTGCCAGAAGCTCTCGCCCTGGCCGGCGCGGCGGCGGCCGTGCAGGCCCTGCGCCACCGTCGCGGCGATGCGCTCCGCCTGTACCTGCAGGGGTGGAAGCCGGCTGGCGAGCGCTTCCGCCTGATGTCTGATCACGATGGACACGATGTCACAGATGCCGCTCGCAAAGCCGGTCGATCACGCTGTCCAGGGCGACGCCTTCCGCCCGCGCCGCGAAATTCAGCGCCATCCTGTGCCGCAGCACCGGGTGCGCCAAGGCCAGAACATCGTCCACCGACGGCGAAATCCGGCCCTGGATGACCGCTCGGGCCCGAACCGCGAGCATCAGCGCCTGGCTGGCCCGGGGCCCCGGGCCCCACGCGACATGACGCTTCACCTCGTCGACCGTCGTGGTCTCGTGCCGTCCGGCGCGCACGATCGCCAGGATCGCCTCGACCACGCTCTCGCCCACCGGCAGACGGCGCAACAGCGCCTGCGATGCGATCAGTTCCTCGCCGGACATGACCGCGCTCGCCCTCTCCTCGCTCGCGCCGGTTGTGGCCAGCAGCATCCGGCGCTCGGATGCGGCGTCCGGATAGCCGACATCGATCTGCAGCAGGAACCGGTCGAGCTGAGCCTCGGGCAACGGATAGGTGCCTTCCTGCTCGAGCGGATTCTGCGTGGCGAGAACATGGAAGGGCCGCGGCAGCTCGTGGGTGTGCCCGGCGACGGTCACGGTCTGCTCCTGCATCGCCTGGAGCAATGCCGATTGCGTCCTCGGGCTGGCCCGGTTGATCTCGTCCGCCATCAGGATCTGGCAGAAAACCGGGCCCGGCAGGAAACGGAAGCTCCGCTTGCCCGAGGCGTCCTCTTCGAGCACCTCGGAGCCGATAATGTCCGCCGGCATCAGATCCGGGGTACATTGGATACGCTTGTCGGCCAGACCGAAGACCGTACCCAGCGTTTCCACCAGCTTGGTCTTCGCCAGACCGGGAACCCCGATCAGAAGCCCGTGGCCGCCGGCGAGAATGGTGATCAGCGCCTGATCCACCACATGCTGCTGGCCGAAAATGACGCTCTCGACCTGCTGACGCACCTTGGCCATCCGGTCGCCGAGAGCGTCGATCTCCGCCAATTGGCGATCCTGGGACGTGCTATCGAGGGTGGAGGAGTCGGACATGGGTGTATACTCTCTCACGAGGTTTCTAACGGCGTTAAGCGACTTGAAACCAGACTAGGATATCGGTTGGCCATGGGCGACAAACAACCTCAATCTCCATCTTCGGACCTAGAGCGTATAGCAGACGCGGTTTCGGGCAAGTCCCAGTTGCGTGAAGCGGAGCGGATTCGCCACTTCCAGATGCGCATCGCCCGGGACGGAACCTGGTTCTATCAGGGCACGCCGATCAACCGGATGCCGCTGGTCAAACTGTTCTCCACCGTGCTGCGGCGCGAGGCCGACGGCCGTTATTGGCTGGTCACCCCAGTCGAACGCGGCCTGATCGACGTGGACGACGCGCCGTTCGCGGCGGTCGAGGTGACGCATCTCGCAGGCCGTTCCGACGACGGGTCGGACGACCTGCTGCGTTTCAGGACCAACCTGGACGCCGACGTGGAATGCGGGCCCGATCACCCGTTGCGGGTCGTCATCGATCCCGAGACGGAGGAGCCGAGTCCCTATATTCTGATCCGGGACGGGCTGGAGGCGCGGCTGACCCGCTCGGTCTTCTATGAACTGGCGGAGCTCGCGAGGGAACGCGAGGTCGGCGCAGAGAGGGTTTACGGCGTATGGAGCAAGGGCGAATTCTTTCCACTGGGCCCGGTCGATCCCGAATGCTGACCCTCGAAGACTTCAGCGACGCCTTCAGCCGGGCGGTCGCGGCGGCGGGAGACGGTCCGCCGAAACGGCGTTCGTCGACGGTGGTGCCGCGCGGCGACCACAGCCTCAACCCCGGCATGGCCGTCCCGGAGAAAAACCGGCCGGCAGCGGTGCTGGTCCCCGTGGTCGGCCGCGAGGGCGAGCCTACGATCCTGCTGACCGAACGCTCCGCCGATCTGCCGCACCATGCCGGGCAGGTCAGCTTTCCCGGCGGACGGGTCGAGGAGAGCGATGCCGACCACATCGAAACCGCTTTGCGCGAAACCGAGGAGGAAATCGGTCTCGACCGCCGCCATGTGGAGGTGATCGGGCGTCTCGACACCTATTTCACCCGAACCGGATTCGAGGTTACGCCGATCGTCGGCCTGGTGCGGCCGCCCTTCGACCTGACGCCCGATCCGGTGGAGGTGGCCTCGGTTTTCGAGGTGCCGCTCTCCTTCGTTCTGGACCGCTCCAACCATGAGCGCCACAGCCGGGAATGGCAGAACATGATCCGGCATTTCTATGTCTTCCCGCATCCCGACAAGTATATCTGGGGCGCGACGGCCGGCATGCTGGTCAATCTCGCCGAGCTGCTGCTCGCCGTGACGGGCGACGGGATCGATGCCAACGGCTGACACGATCCGGGCGAAGTGGCTGGCGGACGGGACCGTGCTGGCCCTGATGGCGGCCCTGGACGCGCGGGCCGGCAAAGCACGTTTCGTCGGCGGCTGCGTGCGCAACGCGGTCATGGGAACGCTCGAAACCGATATCGATATCGCCACCACGCATCCGCCACAGGAAAGCACCCGGCGGCTGGAGGCGGCGGGATTTGTCGTCAAGCCGACGGGCATCGAGCACGGCACCATCACCGCCATCCGTCATGGCCGGTCTTTCGAGGTGACGACCTTGAGAGAAGACGTTGAAACCGACGGCCGTCACGCCGTCGTCGCCTTCACCGATGACTGGGCCGCCGACGCGGCGCGGCGCGATTTCACCATGAACGCGCTCTACATGGACCTGGACGGCGGGATTCTCGACCCGGCGGGCGGGTTCCGGGACGCGCGGGACGGCCGGGTCCGCTTCGTCGGCGACCCGGCGCTGCGGATCGCGGAAGACGCCTTGCGCATCCTGCGGTTTTTCCGCTTTCAGGCGCAGTATGGCCGGGAGCCGATTGATCCGGACGGCCTCGAAGCCTGCCGAACCGGCGCCAGATTGCAGGCAAAGCTGTCGGGAGAGCGCGTCCGGAACGAGGTGCTGAAGCTGCTCGCCGCACCCGGCGCGGTACCGGTCGTCCAGGCGATGGTGGCCGCCGGAATTCTCGCACCGCTGTTTTCCGAGCAACCCGACATTCCGGGATTCCTGCGGCTGATCGAGTTGGAAAACCGGCTCATGGCCGGACGCCCCGATGCGCTGCGCCGACTCGCCGCGCTGCTTCACCCGACGGCGGACGGCGCGATCGACCGTCTGCGCCTGTCCAATGCCGAACGGGACCGGCTGCTGGCGATGCGCGAGAACCGGATCGATCTCGCCGTCGGCCCCGATGAATTTCGGGCGCGGCTTTACCGGCTGGGCCCGGAACGCTATGCCGACGCCGTGCTGATGACGGCAGCGGCACCGGACACGCCCATCGACGCGGCGGCGGACGCCCTGGCAATTGCCGGAACATGGACCGCGCCGCGCTTTCCGATCCGAGGCGCCGATCTGATCAAACTAGGGCTTGCCCCGGGACAGCAGCTCGGTAGGATTCTCGCCGCGCTCGAAGAGCGATGGATCGCCGACGGCATGCGGGGCGACCGCGCGCGCTGTCTCGCCTGGGCGCGCCAGGCAATCGACAACCAGGGGGAAGAATCATGACCAGCACCGCCGAGACCGCCGCGCGAGCCTTGATCGACGCGCGGACGAGCAATACCGCCCTTGCCGGTTTTCCGGGCGCGAGTGCGCCGGACAGCGTCGCCGCGGCCTACGCGATCCAAGATGCCGCGGTCACGCTTTCCGGCGAGCCGGTCGGCGCCTGGAAGGTCGGACCGGCCGCCGCGGACTTTCCCGAGACCTGCGCTCCGATTCTCGCCTCGCGGGTTTTCACCTCGCCCGCGACCTTTCCCAATGCGCTGCGCCTGAAGGCGGTGGAATGCGAGGTCGCGTTCCGGCTCGCCCGCGATCTGCCGCCCGGCGGCGGTCCCTATACCGGCGCCCAGGCCCGCGAGGCCGTCGCCACCGCCATGGTCGCGATCGAGGTCGTCGAGACCCGCTATGCCGGCTGGCCGGTCCAGGACCGGCACTGGGCGCTCGCCGACAACCAGTCGAACCACGCGCTGGTCGTGGGGCCGGAAATCCCCCTGCCCAGCGACACGGCACTGAAATCCTTGACCGCGACCCTGGCCTTGGGCGGGACCGTCAAGCCCGCGGACAAGGGATTTCCGGGCGGCGATCCCTTCGCGCTGATCGCCTGGCTGGCGAGCCATGTGGGCACCCGCGCACCGGTCCTGGCAAACCGTGGTTTGAAGGCCGGCGACATCATCACGACAGGGTCCTGGAACGGCGTCGATTTCGCGGCGGACGGCATGACCGTGCGCGCCGACTATTCCGGCCTTGGCTCGGCATCGATCACCTATAAGTAAAATAGATCGGGATCAGTCCATGTTGGGCGCCGGCCAGATCACTTCCGGCGGCAGGCTCATCAGGATGGCCTCGGTATTGCCGCCGGTCTTCAGGCCGAAAAGGGTTCCCCGGTCGTAGATCAGGTTGAACTCCACATAGCGGCCGCGCCGGACCAGCTGGTGATGGCGCTCGGCCTCGGTCCAGCTCTCGTTCATATGCCGCCGCGCGATCCGGGGATAGACATCGAGAAACGCCTCGCCGACATCCCGGGTGAAGGCGAAATCCCGGTCGAAATCCTCGCCAAGCTGGTCGTAAAAAATCCCGCCAATGCCGCGCGGCTCGTTCCGGTGCGGCAGAAAGAAATAGTCGTCGCACCATTTCTTGTAGCGCGGATAGTAGGCCGGATCATGCGCGTCACAGGCGGCCTTGAGGGCAGCGTGGAAGGTTTCTGTATCGGCGTCGTCGGGCATCATCGGCGTCAGATCCGCGCCGCCTCCGAACCAGGACTGGGTGGTCGAGATGTGCCGGGTGTTCATGTGAACCGCCGGCACTTTTGGCGATTGCATGTGGGCGACCAAGGATATTCCCGACGCCCAGAAGCGGGGATCTTCCGCCGCGCCGGGTATCTGCTTGCGGAAATCCTCGGAAAACTCGCCCATCACGGTGGAGACGTTGACGCCGACCTTCTCAAAGACCCGGCCTTGCATGATCGACATCACGCCCCCGCCGCCGCCCTCGCGCTGCCAGGTCTTGCGCTTGAAGCGTCCCGGGGCGCGGTCCCGGAACGGGCCGTCATGGTCTCGTTCGACCGCTTCGAAGGCGGCGCAGATCCGGTCTCTCAGGGACTCGAACCAGACCCTTGCCTCTTCCTTCTGGGTGTCGGTTGATCGGTACATGGCGCGCTCCCTCGCTGTCCCGGTCTTACTGGCCCGGATCGCAGGCGAGCGCAAGACCGCCGCCGGCCCCCGCGACAACCGACCGCGTCGCGCAAAGGAAGGTCCGGGACGCCGGAGACATGGAGTGCTAAACACCCCCCGTGCCGACCAACGCGAAGCCGAAACCATGTCCGATCAACCGGAACGCCTGAAATCCGCCGTCGCGCTGTTCCAAGCCGGAGAGCACGGCGCGGCCAAGGCGCTCTGCCGGTCGCTTTTCCACGGTTCGACGGAGATCGCCGGCGCGGCGTATCAGCTGGCCGGCCTGATCGAGAACGCGGCCGGCGATGCCGAGGCGGCGAAGGACCATCTACGGCGCGCGGTGATCGTCACGCCGGCGGGCCGCGCGGCGCGGATCAACCTGGCGGCGGTGGAAGAAGGACTGGACAAGCCCGCGGACTGGGCCCGGCGGCACCGGCTTCTCGCCATCATCGATCCGACTTTGGCGCTGGCCTGGCACGCGACCTCGCTTCATGCGCGCGGCGAGAACCAGATCGCCGCTGCCCGCGCCGCCAACCGGCGCGCCCTTCTGCTGGAACCCGGGACGCCCCGCTATCTGGAACGCCGCGCGGATCTCACCAGGGATCGGACGCAGGAGGTCTCGCGCTTTTTGCGGCACGCCTGCGTGGCCGACCCCGGATCCATCGCTCTGGTCGAAAAGGCGGCGCGCCATTTCGGCGCCCGCAACGACCATGAGAGCGCCCTGGCAATCCTCACCGCCGCGCTCGGCGTGAAGGAAAGCCCGCGGCTGCGCACCGCCGCCGGCTATACGCTGAGGCGCCTGTGGCGCAATCCGGAGGCGGCGGACCATTTTCGCCGGGCGCTCGCCGCCGCGCCGGAGACCGGGGACGCATTGCTCGGCCTGATGTGGTGCAGGCGGCAGGAATGCGACTGGGACGGCGATCTGGCTTTGCTTTCCCGCGTCCATGACCTGTTCCTCGACGCCGGCCTGGCCAGTGCGCAACCCGCCTTTACCCTGGCGTGGAGCGCCGATCCGAATGTTCAGCTCATGGCGGCCCGCGCAACGGCGGATGCCCATTTCGCCTCCATACCGGCGCCGGTTCGGCAGGCGCGAGCCGCGCGCGGCGGCGCGGGCCGGATCAGGCTCGGCTACCTTTCGCCACATTTCGGCGAGCATCCGGTCGGGCGCTGCATCATCGAGGTGCTGGAACGCCACGACAGAACCCAATTCGAGGTGTTCGCCTATGCCACCCGGGATCACGGGACGCATGAGATCCATCGCCGGGCGCGGGATTGCGTGGAGCACTTTCGTTCCCTCGCCCAGGCGACGGAAGAAGAGATCCACGACCGGATCGTCGCCGACGGTATCGAGATCCTGGTGGATCTCGACGGCTACTCCCAAGGCCATCCCGGCGTGATCGCCCAGCGCCCGGCGCCGGTCCTGGTCAATTTCCTCGGGTTTCCGGGCACCAGCGGCGGTCTGCACGACTATCTGGTCAATGACCACGTCACCATCGCGCCCGGCACCGATTCGGCCTATGCCGAGCACATCGTCTGGATGCCGCATTGCTACCTGCCGGTGCCGGCCGAAGGCCGCCGGGCCGATCCTCCGAACCGGGCCGAGGAGGGCTTGCCCGAGGACCGGCTGGTGCTCGGCGCCTTTCACACCGCCTACAAGATCACGCCCGAGGCTTTCGAGGCGTGGTGCGCGATCCTGCGGGCGGTGCCGGATGCGGTGCTCTGGCTGCTGGACGGGCCGGCGCCCCACGGGGCCAATCTGCGCGCCGCCGCCCGGCGCCGGGGCGTGGCCGTGGACCGATTGATCTTCGCGCGCTTCCGGCCCGACCACGCCGACCATCTGGCGCGGCTGCCGCTGGCCGACCTCTTTCTGGACACCTTCCCGCATACCGCGCATTCGACCGCGGCCGAGTTGATGTCCCGGGCCTGTCCGCTGGTCACCAGGACCGGTGATGCCTTCGCCTCGCGTGTCGCCGCGAGCGTGCTGCGGGCCGCCGGCGCCGCTGATCTGATCACCGAAGACTGGAATTCGTTCGTTGCCAAGGCAGTGGACCTCTGCGCGGCGCCGGGCGCCCTCGAGACCCTGCGAAAGCAACTCCGCGCCGCCCACGCCACCGCACCGCTTTTCGACCGGGACCGCTATGTCCGCGCCCTGGAAACCGGCTACCGCGAGATCGCCGCGCGCCACCGCGCCGGAAAACCGCCCGCCTCGATTGAAATCGCGGAGTGAATTCGCAATGCTGAACGGTGAAGGGACTGACACGGTCGGAGGCCGGCTATTGGATTTCTCCTGGACCTCGCTGATCGATCCGATCTCGCCGGAACGGTTCGAGGAAGAACATTTCGCCCGCAAACCGCTGCATCTGACGGCCCGGAAATTGCCGGAGACCGGTCTCGAAACCATCGGCGGTTGGCGCGCGATCCTCGGCGGTCAGCCCCTGCGGAACGAGGGTCATCGGACCTTCGTCGATATCGATCCGGCCGCCAACCGGGACCAGCCGCTGGCCGAGGGCCTTGATGCCTTGCTCGAGAGCGGCGGGCCGGTGATTGTCAACAAGATCGACACGATCCATCCGACGGTAGCCGCGATGGCCGGCGAGATCGCTAGGGGACTGTCGGCGCGGACCGGGGTCAACGCCTATATCTCGCCCAACCGCCGGGACGCTCAGGACCTGCACGCCGACGACCACGAGGTCGTGGTGCTTCAGCTTCACGGCACCAAGCGCTGGACCGTCGGCACGTCGGTCGCCAAGGGCATGGTCGCCTCCAATCTTTTCAAGATCGACCACGACCATCTGAAACGCCACGCCCGGGAACACGACCGCTTCCGCGCGATCGACCTGCAGCCGGGAGACCTGCTCTATCTTCCAAGGGGCATGTTTCATCAGGCAACCAGTCTCGGGCCACTTTCGATCCATCTGACTTTCAGCGGATTGCGGCCGACCGGCCTCGACTTCGCCGAGGTCGTGCTCAAGCAGTTCATCATGGACGTCGCCACGCGGGACTATTTTCCGCGCCTCTCCGGTGGCGACGAGGCGCCGGTCCGCGCCCACATGGACGCCATGGCCCGCCGTTTCGCCGCGATGGCCGATGACGAGGACCTGCGCCGGGCCTTCATCGAGCTCTACCGCGGCAATGCCAGACTGCCCGGCGGCAATCGGCCGGACTGAACACGACCTGATATCCGGAACCGGCCGCGAGGCGTCTTTTCATGACCCGCAAGCCTCGCCATAGTGACGTTCCGTCCCCGCCGCCGGAGCCGTCCATGCCGCGCACCCGATTCCTCTTTGTCCTCTTTGATGGCCTGCGGCGGGATATGATCCGTCCGGATCTGATGCCGAACCTGCACCGGTTCCGAGGCGCCTGGTGCGATTTTCCCAACAGCACCTCGGCCTTTCCCTCGGAAACCCGGGTCCAGGTTTCGAGCTTCGTGACCGGCGCGTTCGCGGGTGGCGCAACACTGGCGGAAGGCGCCAATGCGGGTGCCGGTCACGGCATCATGGCGAATGCGTTCTATGACCCGGTCCTCGGCTATGACGGGCCGATGGATACCTCGGACACGCCTCGGATGACCAAGGCGAAGGACGTTTACGGCAGGCTCCAGAAGGCGGAAAACCTGGGCGAGGTGATGGCCCGCGCGGGCCGGAAATACGCGGTGCTGACCACCGGAAAGATCGGCAACGCGCGGCTGCTGAACATCAACGCCGCCGCGCTCGGCCAGCCGGTCTTCTCGATCTGGGGCGCCGAGGTGTCGAGCCCGGCCGCCGACTTCGACGCCGTCATCCGGCGTTTCGGCCCGGTGCCCGAGCAGACCCTGCCGAACACCGCCGTCGCCGACTACGCGACGCGCGTGCTGCTGGAGCACATGATCCCGGACCACGACGCCGACATTCAGGTGATCTGGTACAACGAGCCGGACCTCTCCTACCACTACAAGGGCATCGGCACGCCCGAAAGCGACATCGCGGTGCGCAGTGTCGACGACGGGTTTGGGCGCATTCTCGACTGGTGGGAGGCAGAGGGCCGGGCGGCCGGATGGCAGATCATCGCCGCCTCCGACCATGCCCAGATTACCGTGACGCGTCAGGTGAACGTGATCGATGCGCTCAAGGACGCGGGGTTCAAGGCCGGCAAGGCGCTCGGCAATGGCGTCGACGTGGCGGTAAAACGCAGCTCATCCGGCCAGATCACCGTGCGCGACCGGGACCCGGCCCTGGTGGCCAAGGTCCTCGCCTTCCTCCAGCAGCAGGACTGGTGCGGCCTCACCTTCACCCGCGACGGCGGCAACGGCGCGCTGCCCATGGGCCTGATCAACGGCCTCAACGAGCGTTCGCCCGACATCAATTACACCATGCGCTCTTCGGAAGGGGTTAACGGTTTCGGCTATCCAGGGCTCTGCTGCGCTGACAACGGCGACATCCCCCTCGGCGGCGGCATGCATGGCGGGCTGCAGCGGACAGAGATCAACAATCTGATGGTGATCGGCGGCGACTGCATGCGCCGGGAGACCACTTTCGAGGTCCCGACCGGCATTGTCGACATCATGCCGACGATGCTGCACGGCCTTGGGATCGAGCCGCCGGACACGGCGATGGGCCGACCGCTCGCGGAAGCCTTTGTCGGCGGCGGTCCGGTCCCCGCCTGGCGCGAGCGGACCGAGCGGGCATCCTCGGGCAGCTACTCCCAGGAGATGACCGTGGCCGAGGTCGGCGGCGCCCGAACCAGTTATCTGAGAAGCGGAAAACGCACGTCATGACACGGCCGATCATCCTTTATGAGAACATGCGGGCGGCGGCCTATATCCCCTACTATCTCGCCGATGCCTGCAAGGCCTTCGCGACGGAGGGTATCGAGGTGGAGATCCGGACCTCGCCGGCCACCCACCGGACCGCCGAAGCGTTGCTGGAGGGCGAGGCGGATGTTTCCTGGGGCGGGCCGATGCGGGTGATGCTGCATCACGACCGCGACCCGGACTGCCCGCTGGTCTGCTTCTGCATGGTGGTCGGGCGCGAGCCGTTCAGCCTGGTTGGCCGGGAACCGAACCCGCGCTTCCGTTTCGCCGATCTCAAGGATCTCCGCATCGGCACGGTCAGCGAGGTGCCGACGCCCTGGATGTGCTTCCAGGATGATCTCCAACGCGCCGGCCTGGATCCGGCGGCGCTGAACCGGGTCGCGGACGGCACCATGGCCGGCAACGTGGCGGCGCTTCGCGCCGGCGCGCTCGACGTGGTACAGCTTTTCGAGCCCTATACCGATGACCTGCTGGCCTCCGGCGACGGCCATCTCTGGCATGCCTTCGCCGAGCGCGGCGCCACCGCCTACACGACCTTCTACACCACCCGCCGTTTCGCTGAGGAAAACCGCGAGACCTGCCTTGCCATGACCCGGGCGATGGCGAAGACCCAGACCGTCCTGTTCGCCGAGACGGCGGAGGCCCTCGCCTCGGCTGTCGCCGGGTATTTTCCCGACCTGAGCCGGGCCGCCCTTGTCCGGATCATCAACCGCTACCGGGACACCTGCGTCTGGGCCCGGACCACAGCGCTGCCGGCGACCCCGGTGGTGCGGTTGAAAGCGGCGCTGATCTCGGGCGGGCTGATCAGCCGAGATATGCCGTACGAGCGAGTCGTCGCCACAGGGCTGTCCGATATCGGCTGAATCGCTCTCAGGCGAGCGCCCGGCGCGGCAGGCCGAGGCCGAACCGCCGCCGAGCGGCAAACCGCCAGACCAAGGCAAGACAGGCCGCCGCCAGCCCGATCGCGAGGCCGGTCCACACGCCCGCGCCCTCGAGACCGAATTCGTACGCCAGCACCACGGCCGAACCGAACCCGAGTCCGAGATAGCAGAACAAGGCGAGCATCATCGGCACCCGCGTATCGTTGAGGCCGCGCAGCGCGCCGGCGGCGATGGCCTGGCCGCCATCGACGAGTTGAAAGACCGCCGCCACCGCGAGGTAACTGACGGCAAATTCGATTGCCGGCGCATTGGCCGGCGTGTCGAGATCGAGGTACAGCCCTGTCAACTCGCGCCCGAATATCCAGAACACCGCCGCCGCCGGGACGGCGAAACCAAAGCCCAGGGCCTGCGAGGTCGCCCCCGCGCGGCCTATGCCGGTCTGGTCGCCCCGCCCCCAGGCGAGGCCCACGCGCACCGTCGCGGCCTGGCTGATTCCCAAAGGCACCATGAAGGTCACGGCGGCGCATTGCAGGGCCACCGCGTGACCCGCGAGCGGCGCCGAGCCGAACGGTCCGATCAGGAACGCCGCGATCGCGAACATACCGGCCTCGGCCAGCGTCATGAATCCGGCCGGCACGCCGATCCGGAAGAGTTCCAGGAACCTTGGCCAGTCCGAGCGCCAGAACCGGCCGAGGATGCGATACCGGCGAAACCGTCGGTCCCACAGCACATAACCCAGCATCGCCGCCGCCATGAAGATATGCATGATCGTCGTCGCCAGCCCGGCGCCGAACAACTCCCATCGCGGAAAGCCGAACTTGCCGAAGATCAGCGCATAATCGGCAAGTCCGTTCACGAAGATCGCCACCACCGTCACCACCAAAGCGACGCGGGGGCGGCCGTGTGCGGAAGCGAAGTTCCGAAACACGACATAGACGAAACTCGGCAGCAGCGACCAGACGGCGGTGCGCAGATAAGGCTCGGCCAGCGCCGCCGTCGCAGCATCCTGGTTCATCAGGATCAGCAACTCGCGGCCATGCCAGATCAACACGGTGAACGGCAGCGCCATCATGACGGAGATCCACAGGCCCTGCCGGACCGTCCGCCGCACGCCCCGGTAGCGGCGCGCGCCCAGTTCCTGGGCACACATCGCCGCCACCGCGGTCAGGACCCCCATGCCGAAGAAGACGAACGGGAAAATGACGCTGGTCCCCAGGGTCGACGCCGCCAGGGACACCGGACCCAGCCAGCCGAGCATGACCACATCGGTCGTGGACATCGCCACCGTCGCCAGTTGGCTGAGCACCAGAGGCCAGGCCAGGACCAGCGTGGCGCGAAACTCGCCGCTCCAGGACAGCGTCGCAATGGGATTGGAAATCTCCGGACGGGCCGGATGGTCGAAAACAGTCATGATGTGCTCTTGTGGCCTGCACGGCCGGTCGATCTGATTTTACGAATACGGGGCGGTCCGCCGCCCGTCGCGCGATCGAGGCTACAAGGCCTCGGCGGTGGCGTTGGGCATTCGCAGAAGTCGCGAAAGATTTGGCGCTAGATCGACCATGCGCGTCGAATACCCCCGCAAACCCGGGGCGTCAACGCGAAGCTGCAAAAATCATCCGATACCGGGCTTATTCCTTTTGCTCCGGCGGGATCGTCGGGCCCGGATCGAAGGGCGAAATCAGGACCCTGGGCCGGGCTTGTTCCCCGGCGTAAAGCTCGTTGCGCCGTTCGGTCAGGTAGTCAGCGAAGTACCGCTGGTCCGACGCCAGCATTTCCAGGCGGCGGTTCTCCATCTCGGCCCAGGTATTGTGCACTTCGCGGATCGCCTCCGGGCTCGGCTCCATGGCGTCGAGCTTCTTAGTGGCGTCGTTGATCCAGGTGACCGCCTTGTCGCGGGTGTTCCGCGCCTCGTTCACCTTCTGCTCAAGCCGGTCAAAGATCACCTTGTCGATCTCGGACGGCGTGCCGTCGCAGAACGGCTTCAGAATGCGCAGCAGCGCGAAGTCCTCGGCCGTCAAGCCATGCAAAGCTTTACCGAAATAGGTCATTTCGAGGTTGCGAACCGACATCGCACCCTCCAGGCGCGCGATACGCTGGATCGGCGCCGTTGCCCCTTCGAGCCTCTTGCACTCGGCATCGGTGATCTCTTCGCCGTCCGGCCCGAGGACCTTATTCGGGATCTCGTCTTGGGGGTTCGGCTGGGTCTGTCCCCAGGCCGGGCCGGCCGCGATCAGAAACGCGGCCATGGCCAGAACGCCGATACGCATCGGGCAATTCGGCCTTGACGGCGGGATAGGCTGGGTGTCCGCTCTCATGCCGTTAAAGATAGGGTGTGCCGCCCGCCGGAAAAAGCCGTTATCGATCAAAAGGACAAGAACATGCCCAGCGCCGTTCCATCCAACGTCCCCTTCGAAACCTGGACCTTGTCGAAGCCCGCCATTCGCGGGACCAAGGGCGTGGTCGTCTCCCAGGAGATCGAGGCGGCGATGGTCGGCGCCGCGATGATCGATTCCGGCGGCAACGCCGTCGACGGCGCCATCGCGACCGCGCTCGCCCTGACGGTCACCGAGCCGTGGATGAGCGGGCTGGGCGGCGGCGGCTTCATGGTCGCGTATATCGCGGCCGAAAAGCGGGTTCGGGTCGTGGATTTCGGGATGATCGCTCCGACGGGTCTCGATCCGTCTGACTACCCGTTGACCGGCAGCCAGGGAGCGGACCTGTTCGGCTGGCCTGCGGTCGTGGGTGACGTGAATTTCCATGGGCCGAAATCG
Source organism: Alphaproteobacteria bacterium (assembly GCA_038146985.1). GTDB lineage: Bacteria > Pseudomonadota > Alphaproteobacteria > Thalassobaculales > Thalassobaculaceae > JADHLJ01. Next base: position 6,578 of record JAYQSQ010000016.1, on the reverse strand, counting down.
GTCGCGGTACCGGGCACTGTCGCCGGCTACGCCCTGGCGGCGGAAAGCTTCGGTCGCAAGAGCTGGCGCGATCTCGTGACGCCGGCGCTGGCGCTTGCCGAGCGGGGCCACCGGGTGACCTGGTGGACGACGCTGAACGTCGCGTCCGAGGCCGGTCTGCTCGGCCGCTATCCGGGCTCGAAGGCGGTCTGGCTGCCGAACGGCCTGGTGCCGGCCGCGGCGGCGGATATCGATCCCGGCCACCTGCCTCTCGGCAATCTCAAGAACACACTGCGGACCTTGGCGGCGGAGGGGCCACGGGCGTTCTACGAGGGAGAGATCGCGCGTTCCATCGCCGGCGATGTCCGGGCCGCCGGCGGGTGCCTGTCGGAATCCGATCTCGCGGCCTACGAGGCGCGCATTGTCGATCCGCTGACGGTCCGGCGCGGCGGCGCCGTCTACAATCTCGCCGCCGGCCTGACCGCCGGTCCGACCTTCGCCGACGCGCTGTCGACCCTGCCGGCGTTTTCCGGTCCGGCGCCCGGCGCCGATGCCTATGCCGCCTATGCCCGCAGCCTGATCGCCGCGTATCAGCGCCGGCTGGAGACCATGGGTCACGCGGGCGACGCGGGCGACCGGAGCTGCACCACCCATATCAGCGCCGCTGATGCGGAGGGCAACATGGTGATGATGACCACCACGCTGCTCTCGCGTTTCGGCTCCCGCTTCGTGTCGCCCACGAGCGGCGTGCTGATGAACAACGGCATCAACTGGTTCGACCCACGCCCCGGCCGGGCCAATTCCATCGCGCCGGGCCAGCGGCCGTTGTCGAACATGTGCCCGATGATCGCGACCAGGGACGGCAAGCCCTGGTTCGGCTTCGGCGCCTCGGGCGGGCGCAGGATCATGCCGGCGGTCTTTCAGCTCGCATCCTTCGCCAACGATTTCGCCATGGATCTCGAAGCCGCGCTGGCCCAGCCCAGGATCGATGTCAGCACGGTCGACCGGATCACCCATGACGGCCGGCTCGATGCCGCCAGCGCCGCCGCGCTGAACGCCGTCGCGCCGTCACGCCCCTGGACGCCGGCCGCAGCCCCGTCGATCTACGCGGTGCCCTCGGGTATCTTCATCGGCGCCGACGGTGGTCTGCTAGGCGGCGCGCATATTCATTCGCCCGTGGCCGGCGCCGCGGCAGTCTGAGGAGAAAACCATGCCATCAGCCAACGAACTCGCCAGTGCCGCCGGCCGCCGCCCGATCGGCAATGTACCGGTCACGAAGACGGCCTGGGACGGTTTCACGGGGGCCAAGGCGAAGGGCCGGCTTGTCGGTTTCGATCCGGTCGACGCCGCGCGCGATCTCGCCGACCTTTACCAGGCCGGCATCGAAGGCAAGGAGCCGGAACGGATCTGGGACTATCTCGGCTACGGCCCCTTCGCCAGCGCCGAGGACATGCGACCGTGGCTGGAGTCCGTCGCCAAGGCCAAGGACGCGGTCTTCGTCGGCTACCGAGACAACGCCACCGGTACTCTCGGCGGCATGGGCAGCTTCATGGAGATCCGCCAGCAATTCGGCGTCGCCGAGATCGGCAATATCTGGTTCGGCAGGGCCTGGCAGCGCGGCCCCCGGACCACCGAGGTGCTGTCGCTGATGATGCATCATGTGATGGACACGCTCGGCTACAGGCGGCTGGAATGGAAGTGCAACGCCTTCAACAATCCGTCACGCTCGGCGGCCCTGCGCCTCGGGTTCCGCTACGAGGGCGAGTTCCTCAACCACCTGATCGTCAAGGGCCGCAGCCGCGATACCGCCTGGTTCTCGATCACCGACGAGGAATGGCCGGGCGTGCGTGCCGCCCATGCGCAGTGGCTCGCGCCGGAAAACTTCGATGCCGCCGGAAATCAGAAACGATCACTGAGCGATCTGACAAAGGCGCTCTGGTAGGGGTCGGGACCGCGCAGCAGCCTGATTTTTTCACAATGTGCAAGACGGGTGCTGGCGAATCCCCGTCGAAATCGGGAGAATGCGGCAAGGGCATTCGCGAGACTGTCCACGCGACGATCGCCGGGCGCGCCGTTCGGCCAAGCAACAAGAAACATCTGGGGAGGACCGGATCATGGTGGGTTCCGATATCGAAATCGCGCGCGAAGCGAAGATGAAGCCAATTCTCGAGGTCGGCGCCGGCCTCGGGATTCCCGCCACCTCGCTTGAGCCCTATGGCCACTTCAAGGCCAAGGTGTCGATGGACTATGTCGACTCGCTGAAGGACCGCCCCGACGGCAAGCTGATCCTGGTTACCGGCATCAACCCGACCCCGGCGGGCGAAGGCAAGACCACGACCTCGGTCGGGCTCGGCGACGCGCTGAACCGGCTCGGCCACAAGGCGATCATGGCGCTGCGCGAACCCAGCCTCGGCCCCTGTTTCGGCATCAAGGGCGGCGCGGCCGGCGGCGGCTATGCCCAGGTCGTGCCGATGGAGGATATCAACCTCCACTTCACCGGCGATTTTCATGCCATCGGCGCCGCGAACAACCTGCTGGCGGCGATGATCGACAATCATATCTACTGGGGCAATGCCCTGGGTCTGGACTCCCGCCGGATCAGCTGGCGCCGGGCGCTCGACATGAACGACCGCTCGCTGCGTTCGATCACCGGCTCGCTCGGCGGCCCGGCCAACGGATTTCCGCGCGAGGACGGATTCGACATCGTCGTCGCCTCGGAGATCATGGCGATCTTCTGTCTGTCGACCAGCCTGGAGGACATGCGCCGCCGGCTCGGCAACATCATTGTCGGCTACACTCGCGAGCGCAAACCGGTCTACGCCCGCGAGCTGGAGGCCGACGGCGCGATGACCGTGCTCCTGAAGGACGCGCTGGCCCCGAACCTGGTTCAGACGCTCGAAAACAATCCCGCCTTCATCCATGGCGGCCCCTTCGCCAATATCGCCCATGGCTGCAATTCGGTCATGGCGACAAAAGTCGGCCTCAAACTCGCCGACTATGTCGTGACCGAGGCGGGATTCGGCGCCGATCTCGGGGCCGAGAAGTTCTTCGACATCAAGTGCCGCAAGGCCGGGCTCAAGCCGGCGGTCGCGGTCGTGGTCGGCACCGTGCGCGCACTGAAGATGCATGGCGGCGTCGCCCGCGAGGATCTGGGTCAGGAGAATGTCGAGGCGGTGCGCCGCGGCGTGGTGAATATCGAACGCCACGTCACCAACACCCAGAAGTTCGGGGTTCCGGTGGTCGTCGCCCTCAACCGCTTCTCCGGCGATACCGACGCCGAGGTCGAGGCAGTCCGCGAGACCCTGGCGCCGCACGGGGTCGAGGCGATCACCTGCACCCACTGGGCCGACGGCGGCGCCGGGGCCGAGGATCTCGCCCGCAAGGTCAAGGAACTCGCCGACAGCGGCAAGGCCAACTTCAAGCCGATCTATCCCGACGACATGCCGTTGTTCGAGAAGGTGCGGACCATCGCCAAGACCATCTACCACGCCAACGACGCAACGGCCCCGGCCAATGTCAAGAATCAGCTCAAGACCTGGGAGGATATGGGCCTCGGACATCTGCCGGTCTGTATTGCGAAGACCCAGTACAGCTTCTCGACCGACCCGAACGCCAAGGGCGCGCCGACCGGGCACGAACTGGCGATCCGCGAGGTGCGGCTGTCGAACGGCGCCGAGTTCGTCGTCGCCATCGCCGGCGAGATCATGACCATGCCAGGCCTGCCCCGCGTCCCGGCGGCGACCAAGATCATGCTGAACGACGAGGGCAAGATCGAAGGGCTGTTCTAAAAATCCATATTTGGCGGGCGGGAGCAAATCCCGCCCGGTTTTTTCGCGATCCGGAAAACGAACCAGCTTACAGGCGCGGATTCCTCGGTCAAGAATATCGCGTCTGCGATTCTTGGTGCTAAACTTGTGATGTTGCGGTCAACATACGGCGGCTCCGCGCCAACCATCTCGCACGGTCGAAGCCGCTTTCTGAGTTCACGGGGGAGTCTCTTCACGCATTCAATCTAAGTTCGGAGTCATGAGCTCGCCCAAAACGATAAAAAATTACTCAAGGGAGACCGACCATGTCCGTATTTACATTGGGAAGAAACACACTGATTGCCGCTGCCGCTGCAATGGCGGCAATGACCGTTCCGGCTCAATCCTTCGAGCCGACCAAGCCAATCGATTTTGTCATCATGGCCGGCAAGGGGGGCGGCGCCGACAAGATGGCGCGGCTCATGCAGTCGATCGTGGAAAAAGAGAATCTCTCCGCCCGTCCGCTGGTGCCGACGAACAAGCCGGGCGGTACCGGCGCGGAAGCTCTGGTGCATATGAACAGTGCCGGCGATCCCGATCACACGATCATGGTGACGCTCAATTCGTTCTTCACCACGCCTCTGCGCCAGCCCGGCCTCAAGGTCGACATTCTGAAGTTCGCGCCGGTGGGCCGCATGGCGGAAGACACGTTTCTGCTCTGGGTTCACAAGGACAGCGGCATCACCAGTTTCGAGCAGTTCCTCGAAGAGGCCAAGAAACGCGGCAACGGCTGGGTGATGGGCGGAACCGGAAAGAACTCCGAGGACAACATCATTACCGACCACCTGAACAACGCCTATGGCCTGAGCATCAAGTACATCCCGTATAAGGGCGGCGGCGCGGTGGCGAAGGACCTGGCCGGCAAGCAGATCCATTCCTCGGTCAACAACCCGTCCGAGGCGCTCGGCTTCTACGAGGCCGGCAGCGTCGTGCCGCTGGTCGCGTTTACCGATGAACGGCTGCCGATGTTCCCCGATGTGCCGACCCTGAAGGAAAAGGGAGGCGATTTCGCCTACTTCATGCAGCGGGCCGTGGTCGGCGCGCCGGGCATGTCGGATGGGGCGCTGGCCTACTACACGGCGCTTTTCGACAAGGTCTACAAGTCCGAGGCGTGGCAGAAGTACAAAGCCAAGCAATCGCTGATGGGAGACTTCCTCGCCGGCAACGGCCTAAAGGATTACTGGAAGGTCCAGCGGGATCGGCACGAGAAGATCCTGAAAGCCTCCGGCGCCATCAAGTAAACGGTTCCTTGTGACTATCGCGATGAAAGGAGCCCCGTATCATGCGGCGGGCTGAAATCGTCACGGCCGTTCTGCTGGGGCTCCTTACGATCTATCTGATGTGGAAAAGCGGCGAGGGTCCAAGCTGGGATCCCGACGCGGTCCGCTTCGCCAATATCGGCTTCATTGACGGGGAAGGCCCCGGAAGCGGGTTCTGGCCGTTTTGGCTTTCCCTGATGATGCTGATCAGTTGCGTGTGGATCGCCATCAACTGGTGGCGCCGAAAGTCGCCGCCGTCCCAGTCCACCGAGCCGTTTCTGACCCCGCGCGCCAGGTTCATGCTGTATCAGGTCGGCGGCAGCCTGATCGTTTTCATGGGCCTCACGCATGTGATCGGGTACTACGGCGCGATTTTCCTGTTCCTGATCTACTATCTGCGCATCCTCGGCCGTCATTCCATCCGCCGCACCGCCGCGATCGCCCTCGGCGTTCCGGTGTTCAGTTTCTTTTTCTTCGATGTCGCCATGCGGATCGTGCTTCCCAAGGGATATCTCGAGCCGCTGTTCATTCCCCTTTACGCGATCTTTCTCTGAGCGATGTTCGCCGTGACTCACCTCGTCCCTCGAACCGGCGCCGCACCGCATCCAAGCGCGACACGGGAGCCGTGCTGACATGGACATCCTGATTTCCCTCGGCGATGGTGTCGTTCAGGCGTTGCAGCCGATCAATCTCGGTCTGGCCTTCCTCGGCGTGCTTGTCGGCCTGTTCGTCGGCGCGATGCCGGGCCTGGGCTCGGTCAACGGGGTCGCGATCCTGCTGCCCTTCACCTTCGTCATCCAGGACCTGACGGGGACCGCCACCTCGCCGATGATCTTTCTCGCGGCGATCTACTACGGCGCCATGTACGGCGGCGCGATCAGTTCCATCACCCTGGGGATTCCCGGGGCCTCGACGGCGGTGGCCACGACCTTCGACGGGCGGCCCCTGGCGCTGGCCGGCAAAGCCGACAAGGCACTGATCACCGCCGCCCTGGCCTCCTTCGTGGGCGGGACCGCCGCCAACGTGCTGTTCACCGGTTTCGCCCCGGCGCTCGCGACGATCGCGCTCGATTTCGGCAATCCCGAGATCTTCGCGCTGATGCTTCTGGCCTTCGCGACCTTCGTCGGTCTGGGCGGCGACGACATTCCCAAGACCATCTTCTCGATCGCCTTCGGCCTGGTTCTGGCGACGGTCGGCTTCGACATCGTCTCGGGTGAGCCGCGGCTGATTTTCTTCGACATCACCGAGTTTTCGCACGGCATCCGTTTCCTGGTCCTGGCGATCGGCGTCTACGGCATCGGCGAGATGATCTGGACCATCAATTCCGCCCACGAAAACATCACCATGACCGAAGCGCGTCTGAAAGTGACGACGGTGATCCGCGAGATCAGGGAGTTCCCCAAGGCATGGAAGGGCACCGCCGTCGGCTCCGCCCTCGGTTTCTTCGTCGGGATTCTGCCCGCCGCCGGCGCGACGCCCGGATCGCTCATGGCTTACGGCGTCACCAAGATGATTTCGCGGAACCCGGAACGCT